>NZ_BMFD01000001.1:0-98507 GCF_014637795.1 Belliella aquatica
GATTTTTGCGCAGCTTATTGTAATCTTGTGGCTTCACGGCCGTGCGGGCCTGTCTACCGCCAGGTAGATTCGATTCCCGCTCCTGGTACATAAACCTCGTAGAATTACGGGGTTTTTTGTTTTTAAGAAAAAAAACTCACTCATCAATCTAAATTTTCCAGCACCCTAACCCTACCGGTCTCTACGTCGTAAATTGCCCCTACGACACGAAGTTTTTTTGCAGCAATCAGCTCGCTAACTAAAGGGACTTTGTTTTTCAATTCATGAATACCATGCAAGACATTCGCTTCTATGGCTTTTTCATAAAAATCAATGGTACCTCTTTGAAGAACTTGTTCTTCCTCCTCAGCATCGATGAAGTCGATAATCTTTTGGATATATTCTGAGTAATGATGTGAATGCTCGTGTTCATGTTCTACAAAAGCACCAATAGCCCCGCATTTGGTATGTCCAAGAATAATCACTAGCGGAACTTCTAAATGCTCAATGGCATACTCGACACTACCAATTTCATAATCCGCTACAATATTTCCTGCATTTCGGATCACGAACAAATCTCCTAAGCCCTGATCAAAAATCAATTCCGGTGGCACCCTTGAATCCGAGCAGCTGACTATGGCTGCTACAGGATGCTGCCCCTGCGAAAGGTCTCTCAACCTGTCAAGAGTCTGATCTGGATGCAGTGGATGATCCTCGGAAAACCTTTCATTTCCTTGAAGCAACACTTCTAAAAGATTCTCTTTGGGAATCTCTTCAAGATGTTGCTCTACAGGCGTAGGCCTACAAGCTACTGATAATAAAGAAAATAGAGTGATGTATAAATATCGACGCATAACCATTGCTTAAGAAATACAAATTTCACTAAGGCAAATGGTTAATAAGGTGATATTAATCACTCAGTAATCTTTTCTAAAATAGCCTAGTACTATTTTCCATACTTCAGCACTATTGCCAATTGACCCGCATGATAAGCGGTGTGTGTAGTAATTCTTCCCAAAGCCTCTGCTTTGGTTTTCTTCCCAAATTCCTTGGTTTCAACGACGCCTTCCCAGTTTTGCTGACTTTCGATAGCTTTTTCCAGTTGAATTCCCGCTTCCTCAATGATGGTTTTTAATGACTCCAGATCTGTCCATTGCCCAGTATCCTTACCTGCCTTTACCGTTTGGGCATCTACTTTAGCTTCCATATTTCCAAAAACATTTTTTGCAAAGAGTAATTCCACCTCTGCGATATGTCTAATAAGAAATCCAGCAGAGTTTGGACTTTCACCAAGCTTCTTGGGAAGGTCTTCTGATTTAATATTTATCAATTGATTGGTCAGCCTTGTACGGCCTTCTTTCCAGAGTTCGATTTGAGTTTTCATATTTTTTTCAACAAGGTAAAAAATCAAATTCACTTGAAATATGATTACTATCATTATAAAACAAAAATCATGATCACCAAGATTTTGGAAATTTATAAAAAATCTAATATGTTAGTTTCATGATAAAAGTTTTTACAAAAACACAACTGCTTCTTTTTATTTTAGTCTTTGGGTTACACTTTACTTCCCATGCGCAGGAAAGGAGAATTATTCCATTGAACGAGCACTTTTTTGCTATTGAAGCTGGAGGTGGAGAATACGTCTTCAATAATGTAGTGAGCTTTTCCGAAGAGGGAGAAATGATAGAGAAGACCTACAGCTTGGAAAACAAATTGATCTCAATTAAAAAATCTGTTTTAGAGGATACTCCAGAGAAAATGCCTTTATGGGAACAAGAACAGCACTTCAATTTAGATGGAGATTTAGAATTCACACGCATCAAATATAAAAATGAAGATGGAAACTATACAAAAATTATCCGAAATGGAAACTTGATTCTTGACCTAAAATGTAAATCTTTCGACTGCAAAGGGTTTTATATTACTGATGATCAACAAATGGTAGAATGTGATAGAGATGTTTTTGAATCTGGTTTTCCTACTGTAAAGACATGGTCTAAACTGCTAAACAAACATTTAAGATTTCCTGAAGTGGCCAAACAACCAGGGTCTATGTTTAAAATTTGGATAGGTTTCAAAATTGATGAATCAGGAGAAATGATCGAAAATGCAGTTATGAATAAAAATTTGATACATCCCTCAATCTCAAAAGAGGTGGAGAGAATTATAACAAAATACAATGGGAAATTCATGCCGGCCTTAGATTTTGATGGCAATCCAATAACATCATGGTTTTATATAACTTTAATTTTTAGAGGTGCTATTTAGGCATTAGAAAAATATGAAAATCAATCATTCCTTTCTCTAAATCAGAAGCAAAGCTTGATCAGGGCATCATGCAAAAATATCTATTCCCATAAAATTTGTCCTGAACTGAATTTTCTAATCTAAAATTAAATCGAACAATTTTTGATCATTCAACTATCTATCGTAATATTGCAATGTTATAAAAAGTGAAATAAATTTGAAATAGCTTTCAGCAAAATATAGTTGTTATACAATTGAAAAATGCTAGAATTAAACCTTGACTAAATTCTAAAAAAGCAATGCGTAACCATTTCTATTTCAACTTTATTGCTATTGTATTTCAATCATCTATCTTATTTCTAAAATTCATCCTTCAACCTTCATAATTCCTCCTTTATAAAATGGGTATCACCAAAACAGATCTCTTCACAGAAAAGCAAAACGAATTGGCCAAAGTAGCCAAGGTATTTGCTCACCCGGCTCGAATTGCTATCCTAGAATATTTGATTCAGTCTAACACTTGCATCAATGGAGACTTGGTTCAGGAACTGGGTTTGGCGCAGGCGACAATTTCTCAACACTTGCGCGAACTCAAAGAAATCGGATTGATCAAGGGAAGTATTGAAGGAGTATCTGTGAATTATTGTATCGATGCTATGCGCTGGGCCGAAGTTCAAAATTTATTTCAAGGACTATTTGATGGCTTTCCGAAAATATCTGGATGCTGCTAGGAATTGTACGAAGTACAATGTACCAAGTACCAAGTATGGTGCAGTCTTGGTACTTGGTGCTTAATACCTGGTACAAAAAATATAAACTATGAAAACTAAAGAATTTACCAAAATCCTACAAGAAAACCCTGAAAAGGCACTTTTCTTCGAATATCAAAGTGGTCAATATGTGAGAACTGATTACCACATCACCGAGATCAAAAACGTCAATTATGATACCGTAGACTGCGGTGGTATCCGCAATCAATGGTCTGAAGTACATATTCAGCTTTGGGAAAATGAAATCCCTGAACCAAATCATGCAGTAGATAGTGACAAAGCTCTAAAAATCTTTGATGTGGTCAATAAAGTGCGTGAAACCTATCCAGACACTGAAATCAAATTCGAGTATGGTAACTCCCTTTTCCCAACAGCGGTACTTCCAGTTCACAATATCAAGGACACTGGCATTGCTTTGATCGTGCAACTCACACCAGATCAAACAACTTGCAAAGCCAAAGACCGAGCGACTACTCCTGAGGAAAAAGCTGATGCTTGCTGCGGTCCAGTATCCGAAAAACCTAAAGTAAGAGTTTCCCTAGCTTCCCTTCAATCTGCCAATAGCTGTGAACCCGGCTCGGGATGCTGTTAATTCATTGTACAAAGTACAAAGTACCATGTACCAAGTAAGGTGCAGTCTTGGTACTTTGTACTTCGTACATTGTACATCAAAAACTTCATATGAACCTCTACCCAACACTCCAAGCGCACATTGAAAAGGCTCAAGCGCTTCCAATTTCCGAAGAACGGGGCGCTATTATTCAAGTATTGATCGATTACATCCAAAAGAAATTTGATCAAGATCAAGATATCAACTTGAACTACATCTGTACCCACAACTCTCGAAGAAGCCAATTTTCTCAAATTTGGGGAAAAGTCGCAGCTGCATATCATGGAATTGATATGAACTCTTTTTCAGGAGGAGTAGAAGTCACTGCATTCAATGAACGCGCAGTAGAATCTATCAAAAGATTTGGTTTCAAAGTCAGCAAGGAAGGAGAAGGCAATCCGAAATATTTTGTCTTATACTCAGATGATGAAGACCCAATTGTGGCATTCAGCAAAGTCTATGATGATGCTGCCAATACTCCTACTGGTTTTGCTGCAATAATGACCTGTTCTCACGCAGATGAAAACTGTCCATTTATCCCAGGTGCAGAAGCCCGGATCCCAGTCAGGTACAAAGACCCAAAAGCATTTGACGACACAGATCAAGAAGCTGAAAAATACGATGAAAGATCACTTCAGATTGCTTCGGAGATGTTATTTGTGTTTTCAAAAATTAAAAAATGAAATAAATCTTATGAAATAAAATAGAAATATGCCTTCGGCGAAATAAAATTGAATTATAGTGAAAACCCTATTTCCAATTTATTTCAACCTTATTTCTACATTACTTCTATAATATTTCAACTTTATATCTACCGTATTTCTATTGTATTTCACAAATATCAATTGAACTAAAAATGTCTGAAACCAAAAAAATCGCCTTTTTCGAAAAATACCTAACAGTCTGGGTCGCCTTGTGTATAGGTGTAGGAATCCTGATCGGTCATTTAGCGGGAGAAGATATCACCTTTTTGTCGGATATGGAGATCTATAATGTCAATATTCCAATAGCGATATTGATCTGGTTGATGATCTATCCGATGATGTTGCAGATTGATTTTAGTAGTATCAAGGGAGTAGGAAAAGCACCAAAAGGACTGATCTTAACTTTGGTAATCAATTGGCTGATCAAACCATTTACCATGGCATTCTTTGCTTGGATATTCTTTGACAAGTTATACTCAGCTTATATTGATCCTGAGCTTGCTGGAGAATATATCGCTGGAGCTATCCTTTTGGGTGTGGCACCGTGTACAGCGATGGTTTTTGTATGGTCTTACCTTACGGATGGCGATCCTAACTATACTTTAGTGCAGGTTTCTGTGAATGACTTGATCATCTTAGTGGCTTTTGTCCCTTTAGTGGGTCTTTTATTAGGCATTACTGATATCACAATTCCGTATGGAACATTGGTCGCTTCGGTGTTGATTTTTGTTGTAGTTCCTTTGGTTGCTGGCGTACTGACAAGCAAAATCATGATCCGAAGCAAGGGTGAAGCCTGGTTTAAAACTGAATTTCTACCCAAGTTCAAACCTGTAAGCATCTTCGCCTTATTACTTACTTTGGTGCTATTATTTGCTTTTCAGGGACCAAATATCTTGAACAATCCCTTGATCATTGTCTTGATTGCCATTCCGCTAATTATCCAAACTTACTTTATTTTCTTTCTCGCTTGGTTTGGTGGTCGCAAGCTCAAACTTCCCCATGCGATTTGTTCTCCAGCTGCGATGATTGGAGCAAGCAATTTCTTTGAGTTGGCCGTAGCCGTGGCGATTGCCTTATTCGGATTGCAAAGTCCAGCTGCTTTGGTAACTGTAGTGGGTGTATTGGTGGAGGTCCCGATTATGCTTAGCTTAGTGGCTTTGGCGAATAGGTGGAGGTATTAAGAGAGAATTTTTTAAAATAATAGAACTAGATTGATGGTAATAGGTACAATATGATCTAAGCTTTAACTGAAATCATAAGGTTTAAAATTAAAGAAATTTCACTTTTTAATTTTTTACTTTTTCCTTCAATTCTGGCTCGGTTTATTCTTAAATAACTATATCCGCTTTTACACCAGTAGGCTCTTAATATAGTCTAAATCCTAAATTTAAAGCGCTGTGGAGTGTTAGCTGTTGACAGTTGACAATTATCCGCAAGATTATTTGTGACAAAATCACATACTGGCGTCATTGCGGATAATCATATTCTTAAATATTAAAACTTTTACTTTTCTATTTCTCTCAAAAAATCAAGATCAAAGCTGTTGATTTAGAATTGATTAAAATATTTTTTCTTTAGAAATAAATTTACAAAATGGCTATTGACAATGATTTGATTTCTATCTAATTTTCGAGAGATTATTCTTCCTATATGAAAAAAACCCTTTGCCTATTTGCACTTCTTTTTGCAATCCAATTTCAAATTCAGGCTCAAAGTGAAAAAGCCACGGTTTATTTGTTAAGACCTGATGGACTTGATGATTTTGTTCCTTATTACACCTATTTCAATCAAAAATTAATAAGCAAGTTGGGCGAAGGAAAGTATTCTACTCATCAAATCGATCCAGGATTCTACGAAATCCATACCCAATACAGAGGAAAAATTAAGTCAGACCCTGAAACAGTTCTTTCATTAAACCTTGAAGCTGGCCAAACTTATTACATTACCCTCACGACAAAAACAAAAGCCTTTGGAAAAGGGAAGTTTTATTGTATTCAAGTATCCGAAAAAGAAGCGAAAGAATTGATAGGGTCTTCTGGAAAATAAAGAATATCTATAAAAAAGGTCTACCTAAATAGATCAAATAAATCCTTTTGCCTGATCACTAAAACATTATAGTCCTCAAATAGAACCTCTTAATTTATTGCCACAAATAGCAAAGCAACAGCACTTTTTGCTTATTCACCAAAAAAACTTCCTGCCATAAAAAATCAACACACCCTATTTCCTAAAATCAAGTGAACTCTTCAAATTTTGATAACCTTAAAAAAACCATATGAAAAAAATAATTCTTGCTTTGAGCTTCTGTCTTTTTTTTACTAATACGCTTGTTTTCTCCCAAGAGGCTGAGAAAGCGGTTAGCGCCAAATTGCTTTTCGAAGCGGGCTTCGAGTTTGGTGGTGATGAAATATTACAAGTATTCTTTTCCAATGGTGGTGATCAAACGATGCGGGCTGGGCAGGGTATCAACCTTGGCCTAGGGGGGGAACTTCAATTTGCCAACTTAAAACAGTTTATGATTCGCTCTGCAGTAAGTTTAAAGTGGACTCCCACAGCAGCAGATGATGCAAACATTATGTTTTTGAGGTTCCCTGTCCACTTGACTCCGTTTTGGAAAATAAATGATGACTTTAGGTTTGGAGTTGGTATTACTACCCATTTGAATCCTAAATTGAGAGGTGATGGTTTTTTTCCTGATGTGTCTTATACAAGTAATACAAATCCACGCTTTGAATTTGGATACAAATGGGCTGCCTTGACTTATACACCCATGAAATACACGGATCAGGATGGAGAAGTGTTCTCTGGAAATTCAATCGGTATTTCTTTTTCGGGTACACTACCTAACAGGAGATAACTCAAAGGAATATATTCTTCCTTAAATATACACTATTCACCGAACCTTTAACCAACCACTGTTATGATTCTGATTAACGTCTACACCATAACCAAAATTGGGGAATTTCAGGTTCTAGGTTTGTGTGAATAGTGTGTTTTGATCAATGATCTTACCTATTTCAATTCCACCCATCCTGATTTTCGGGATGTGAAGGCAGAAAAGTTACCCAAGCCACCTTGCACATTGTTAGGAATCCTAATTGAGGTAACAAACGGGTAGTCACCATAATATCTTTGCTGGATTACAGCCACATAATAGTCATAGTAGCTTTTGCTGATGGTCCGCATTTCTGCACTTAATTCATATTGAATCTCGGGGAAGAAAATAACCGATAAATATTCCAACACGATGATTCGCTTGTTGCTTTTTGATCCAAAGACGTTGGGATTATACATAATCCCTGAATTTAGTCCTCCTTCGAAGGCCACTCCATTGTTATCAACATTTAACAATCCTTCGTTATTCTAGGTGTATTGGGCAATTGTTTTTAGGTCACCTTTATTTAATGGTACATACATCTTATATTTTTACACTTCAATCACCAAATTCTACACTTCAGTAACCTTTAATTTTTTCTGAACACGTTTTCACTGAGTTTTGAATCAAAGTTCAAAGCCATGAAAATACTCGCCATCTTCTTTTTATTCATTCAATCTCAGCTGCTTTTAGCCCAAACCAATATCCAAGGTGTTGTAAAGGGTCAAAGTGGAGAAACGATCCCTGGCGTAAACATTTTTCTCAAAGGAACTTATGAGGGAGTTTCTTCGGAAATCGACGGAAGCTACAAGCTTGAAACCACTTTAACAGGAGAGTATATCCTTGTCTTCCAAGCGATGGGTTATAATTCCTTGGAAAAGGAAATTTCACTACAAGGAGAATCTCTCGTTTTAGAAGTGACACTTCGAGAAGCAATCAATGAAATGACCGCTGTCACCATCAGCGCTGGAGCAATGGAGGCATCAGATGAAAAAAAGGCTGTTGTACTCAAGCCTATTGATATTGTAACAGTCCCTTCAGCTATGGGCGATATCATTGGCGCATTTCAGACTTTGCCGGGCACTGCAAATGTTGGCAATGATGGGCGACTATTTGTCCGCGGTGGAGATGCTTCTGAGACAGCTATTTTCATTGATGGTATGAAGGTGGCCAATGCTTTTGGCACAACGGCATCGAATGTCCCCACACGTACAAGGTTTAACCCTAACCTCTTCAAAGGATCATTTTTCAGCACGGGAGGGTATTCTGCAGAATATGGACAGACTTTGTCATCAGCATTGGCTCTCAATACTGTGGATATTCCTTTGAGAAATCAAGGTGATTTAAGTATCATGTCTGTGGGAGGAGGTTTTGCGCAAACTCTCACAAGTGAAAAAAATAGCATTACTGCTTCGGCCAATTATTTCGATCTATCACCATATCAAGGTCTAATCCGTCAAAACTTCGATTGGGAAAGAGCACCTTTCGGATGGGATGCTGAAATAGCAGCCAAACAAAAATGGGGAAAAAGTGGCATGATCAAAGCCTACGTTCATACAGAGTCTAGTGGTATGAAAATTTGGACTAAACAACCTGATTCAGAAGGCAGAGGTCAGCTAGTAGATATTAACAACAAATACACTTTTGCTCAAAGCTCATTTAAGCAAATAGGAAAAAATGATTGGAGCTATTATGGGGGTTTTTCTTACTCCAACAACATTGATGATTTCAAAATCGCAGCAGATGAAATCAGAAACCAAAACAAACTATTTCATGGGAAAATGGCAGCAGTAAAAAGCTTTTCTGATAAATTCTCTATAAAAACAGGATTGGAATCCTACTTCATCCGATATTCTGAACAATTAATTTCGCAGGATTTGAAAAGAGAGATTGTAGATAATCAATATAACCTTTTTACAGAAGCCGACTATTATTTGAGCAACAAGCTAGTATTTCGAGGAGGTTTGCGTTCAGGACATAGCTCCTTGGCAAACCAAACTTGGCTTGATCCCAGGTTTTCATTGGCATACAAATTCGAAAACGAAGGACAGGTTTCCTTGGCTGCGGGTACATTCAACCAAATGCCACTTGAAGAACTCAGAATCATCAATCCAACACTTCAGAACACAAAAGCAGAACACCTGATTTTGAATTATTTCATCAACAAAAATGGAAGAACTATTCGTGCAGAAGCATTCTACAAAGGGTACAATAACCTGATAACCTTTGAAGGGCAGCGATTCAATTATCAAAAAATAGAACAAACTGGAGAAGGATTTGCCCAAGGCTTTGATATCTTTTACAGAGACCAAAAATCAATCAAAAACACTGATTTTTGGATCACATACAGCTTTGTAGATAGCAAAAGACAGTTTGCCAGATTTACTGAAATGGTGCAACCTTCCTTTGCTCCTCGCCAAAATGCTTCAGTTGTAGTCAAACATTTTGTGGGCAAACTCAAATCTCAGTTTGGAACCTCATTCAGCATCAATGATGGCTACACCTACCATAATCCAAATTTGCCAGGACAGATGAATTCCAAAACTAGGTCATTCCAAGACATGAGTGTGAGTTGGAGCTATTTACCCAAACCAAATTTGATCATTCATTTAGCTTGCTCAAATATACTGGGAAGAGAAAATGTATTTGGATATCAATTCAGTGAGCAGGCAAATGATAATGGAATTTATGAAGGCAGGCCAATCGGTATGCAAGCTCCTAGATTCCTATTTCTTGGAATATTTATCACTCTTTCAAAAGACAAAACAGCAAATCAATTAAACAACTTATAAAAACAAAAATTATGAAAAAGATCAATTCAATTATCGCAATTCTATTCCTAAGCATCAGCATTTCTTTTGCAAATGAAGAATACCAAGCAGCTATGCTCAAGGAAATTCAAGTTATGAATCAAGCTGGACCAGCTTCGGATTTACAGAAATCGGCAAATTCATTCGCTCGAATAGCCCAAATGAATCCTGAAGAATGGCTACCGCATTATTATGCTGGACTGGCCTTAGCAAACGCATCATTTAGAAGCCAGGAAGGAGCTGCTGAAAAAGATGTTTTATTGGAAGAAGCAAAGAAGCATGTTGCGAAAGCAGCCGCAATTTCCTCAAACAATTCTGAAATAGTCGCTTTAGATGGCTATATCACTATGGCCGAATTAGCTATTGACCCAGCCTCTCGAGGACAGTATCTCTCTCCTTTAGCCATGCAAAAATTCGGAAAAGCTGTAGATTTAAATAGAAAAAATCCAAGAGCCATCATGATGTTGGGACAAATGGAATTAGGTATGGCTGAGTTTTTTGGAACAGGTCCTGCCAAAGGATGTGGTCTGATCACTGCAAGCTTAGAATTATTCGAAAAAGAGGCTGAATCCAAAAACCCAAATGAAATCTTACCTAGTTGGGGCAAAGAAATGGCAGAACAAATAAAGACTAATTGTAACTAAGCCATTTATATCAACTCTCGCCAAAAATAAAGCCTGTCAGGTCATCTGAATCAAAAAAAGAAATTTATACTTTCTTGAATCTAAGGAGCTGACAGGCATTTAAATCTTTCGAAAGAAATAATTAGCATTGAAATTCTGGCCAGATTGAAAAGAGATAAGTAAGAAAAGCATTTTTAACTATCTTTATTTGGTCAAGAAGCACTACTTAAATTGAAATTTACTTGAAGTCAAAATCGAATGAATAAGAATTATCTCAAATATTCAACAGTCACATCTTCTTTCAAGCATTTCATCCTCCTGAATGCTGGGCTTGCATTTGGCCTAATGTTCATCTTCTGTCCCTCATGCTTTTTTTCTCTAGATGGAATAATATCTCTGCTTCCCGACTTTATTTTTTCATTTTGCATATCGAGCTTTTTAAGTTTTGGTGGGTCATGGATTGAGGGTTATTATAATGAAAGAATCTCTTGGATAGAAGCTCCAGTGAAGCGCCTTTTACTTACTGCAATCACTTACTTAGTTTATTCCTTTACTATCAGTATTATTTTATTGACCATTTACATCACTTATTCAAATCCTGAAGTAACATTGAGCAACATAAGCTGGGTGAGAGTGATGAAAAATGCGATTTTGCCCACTGGCATAGCAGTGATAATCATTACCATATTCATTGCCAGATCTTGGCTATTCGAATGGAAGATTGCTGCTATCGAAGCAGAAAAACTCAAGTCTGAAAATCTTGCTAGTCAATATCAATCTTTAAAAGATCAACTCAATCCACATTTTTTATTTAATTCATTAAATGTGCTCAGTAACTTGGTTTATGAAAGTGCTGATAAATCGGCTGAATTTATACAGCAATTGTCACGCATCTATCGCTATGTGTTAGATGTTCAGGATGAAGAATTGATAAGCTTGGAAATGGAAATTGATTTTGCGCTCAATTATTTGAGTCTTCAAAAAATCCGGTTTGAGCAAAGCTTGGAATTCCACATCGATGTCTTCGAATCAAAAAACTGGTCGATCCCGCCATTATCACTTCAACTGCTGTTGGAAAATGCCATCAAGCATAATGTAACCAGTGAAACTAAGCCATTGAAAATTTGGATTGGCATAGAAGATCAAAAGTTGGTGGTGAAAAATAACATTCAACCCAAATTGAATAAAGAAGCAAATTCCGGAATCGGTCTTAATAACATCACAAAACGCTACAATCTTTTGAGTGAAACTTCACCAGAAATAACTCAAACTGAAAAAGAATTTATCGTCAAATTACCTCTACTGAAAGTTTCTAAATAATGAATATACTCATCATAGAAGACGAAAATCCGGCCGCGAAAAGACTGATGCAGCTAATCAAGGAAGTCCTCCCTGAAGCATTTTTATACGGAAATTTAGATAGTATCGAGTCATCAATTGACTGGCTAAGTTCGAATCCTGCACCGGATTTGATTTTCTGTGATATCCAATTAGCTGACGGTTTGAGTTTTTCGATTTTTGAAAATATCGAAGTCAATTCACCTATTATTTTTACCACTGCCTTTGATCAATATGCCATCAAGGCGTTTAAACTCAATTCTATTGATTACCTCCTCAAGCCAATCGACCCCAAAGAATTGAAGCATGCCATAGAGAAATTTCAACAGCAAACTCAAACTCCAACTTTGGATTTCAATAAAATTAAAGAGATAATTCAAGCTGAAAACAAGACTTATAAAAGCAGATTCTTAGTCAAAATCGGTGAAAAAATTCAATCTATTACAACTTCAGATGCCGCATATTTTTACAGTGAAGAGCGGATTACTTTTTTGAAAACTTACGAAAACAAAAAATTCATTTTAGACTATACCTTAGACCAACTTGAAAACATGCTTGAACCCAAACAATTCTTCCGACTCAATAGAAAATACATTACCTCATTTTCTTCCATATCCGAGATTCACACTTACTCAAACAGCCGCTTAAAAATCATTCTAAAAGACTGTTTGGACAATGATATTTTAGTTAGTCGCGAAAAAGTGGGAGCGTTTAAAGATTGGTTAGATGGGTAAATAAAAAACAAGTTTAAGGGCTAAGTTTCTAATCCTTTCAATATTTGGTTTTTGTAAAAACCACACCTTTCTTTGACTTCAATTTTAACCACAAGGAACACTAAGATTTCTACAAAGGGGACTAGGAAGGAAAAAAGTGTCATTTAGGGGAATTGCCACCGTGAACTTTTGAAAAGTTAAATCCTCAGTGAACACGCCTAATTTTTACGAACGTAATCGAAAAATTAGGCGTATTTTTTAGATTATAATCGAAATATTAGGTGAAATCTATTATTTTAACCTCAGCTTCACTCCTCCGTTGATGACAAATCCGTCGAGTGGTGCGTAGATTTCTCGGAAACTAGGATTATCTATACTTCCTGTGAAAATGGTATCAAAACGCGTTTGACGGGCATCTAGGAAATTTTCGAAATTGATAAATACCGAAAATTTCTCCCAAATCTTCTCCGCCATAAAGCCCATGATCCAATAAGACTGCCCGACCGAACCATCACTCAAGCGTTGCTGACTGAAATAGTAGGACTCCCAGCCAATTTTCCACTTGTCATGGACTTCATAGAAAAGTACGGAATTGATCCTGTGTTTCGGGGTCAGAGGATTGTCTCTAACAACTCCATTCGAATTGATCTTGGCGTGGGTATAGGTATATCCCATAAACCATTTGAAATCCCGAAATGTCCATTTCACATTGGTCTCCGTGCCCTTAGTGTCACTGTACCCGTCAATGTTGACGAATCTAAATTCAGAACTACCAATTTGCTCCAAGAACAATGGATTGCTCAGATATGTGTAGAAAAACAAATGGTTGACGCTGAAAAACAGTTGGTCATTGAATAAGGAAGCCTTGTAATTCAAATCCCAATTGAGTCCATAACTTTTCTCCAAAGTATTGAAATCAGCATCGATTGGCTGAATATTCTGATACTGCAACCTTTCACTTTCTTCGGTGAAAATCGTCGGTGCCTTGTATCCCAAGCCTCCACCAAACCTAGAACTGAAATTCAGATTTGCCTTGTACATCAAGGCTATCCTCGGCAGTACTGCCAGCCCATAATCCAGCACATAATCCGTCCTCAAACCAGATTCTAATACCCACTTTTGACTCAAATTGGTATTATTCTGTACAAAAGCACCAAAAGTATTGAGGTTATAATCCCTTACCGGAAAGCTGTTGGTCTGCTCTTCTTTGAATGCTTCTGTCCAGAGGTTTCCGCCAATCACCCAATCTGTTTTCTCGCGATCTAGTCTATAATTGACCTCAGTAAATGTAGATTGCTGCACCGCATTGAAATCATAATTTCGAGTCCCAAGTTTACGATCAAAGTGATTGTAACTATTTTTGACTTGAAGCTTGCGCCCTTCTCCCATTTCGTGATTCAGAACAAACTGACTGCTAATTCGCTCACTTAAATTCCTCTCGAAAAAAGCTTGTTGATTTTCTCGATCTCCTTTGAGATATTCCATATTTCCTCCTACCCGATCTTCAAGCGATAAATTCAAACCAAATTCGACATCAGTTCTTGAAGTAGGGTAGAGAAATACTTTTGGGTTGAAAGTAAAGCGATCGAACTTAGGGATAGCACTCAAGCCGATGTCGGCAGGATCAAATGGAGCATTTGTGTTGTAAGCAGCAAAGATTGTGGTACCGATCTTATCATTTCGCTTTCCATAAAACCCTGACGCATCCAAACCTCCAGCATTTGTACCATTCAGAACAAAACTCAACTCGCCTTCCTCAGTAGGTCTTTTTGAAATCAAATTGACCAAACCTGCGATAGCTCCTCCACCATAGAGCGTAGAAGCAGAACCTTTGATTAGCTCCACTTGCTGCAGGTCCAAAGGCGGAATCTGTAATAAACCAAGACCACTTGCTGCGCCAGAATAAAGTGGAAGGCCATCTTTCAAAATCTGCGTGTAGCGCCCATCCAAACCTTGGATTCTGATACCTGCATTGGCTGATGTCGGAGAAGTAACCTGCACTTGGATCCCTGTACTTTCACTCAAGAGCACTCGGATATCTCCTGGCTTCATGTTGACTTTTTCGTCCAATTCCTCTCCGGCAATGAACTCCACCCGAGTAGGAATATCTTCAATAGAGCGGGAACTCCTTGTTGATGAAATGGTCACCGTTTCCATCTCATCATGTGACTCATGCAAGAGAATTTCCAAAGGCATATTTTGAGCATCATCAGGCCAATTGATGGTCATTTGTTTGCTTTCAAATCCAACCAATTGAAATCGCAAGGTGATTTTTCCTATTGGAGGATTTGAGAAAATAATCAAGCCATTTTCATCAGAGACAGCCCCTTGTTTATTTTCTAAAATAAGCATGGCAACTCCCATCAAAGGAGTGTTTTCATGTTCATCCTTGACAATTACCTGAAGATCCTGTGCCCATAAAGAAGACGCTATACTTAGCCATAGAAGGCCAAATACATATAAATTTTTCATAAAATTATAATGTGATGTTGGGAAAAATTAAAATATAAACCCTTTGTAGTCTATAAAGACTAAAAAGGAAATGCCAAAATAATGGCTACTCATAAAAATTTAAGATAGCCTTGGGGGCTGCCATATTTGTATACTTGATGTAGGATATTCTGATTGGATCAAAATAGCATTTGTGATTTGCAAAGGCTCAAATTCGAGGCCTTCAAATTGCCATACCATTTCATAGACAAAAAGAGAACACAACTTACAAATTGAAAAAGGAGGACAGCATTGATTATTAGCATGATCAGATTCATGTTGCTCAGTGTGATCAGGCCCATGATCGCATTGATCTTGAGCATGAAGAGGAGACAGCATCATCATGATCAGATAAAAGAGCAAAGCAAATGAAAACGCTTTTTTCATAATATAAAAATAGGAAAAAAAATCAAAAATATTCTATTGCCCAGCTTGAGCAAGAACAAGCTGAGATTGAATCAGATTTTTCATGGTTTTGATTCTTTTTGACCCATAATAAGATTCCGCTTGATTGATATAATTATAAGCCAAGTCTATTTCTCCTTTATTGTTGTGAAAAATAGCCTTATTAAAATACTCGAGCCCTTTTAGCTCACGAACTTCAATGACTTTAAATACAACAGGGTTTAATATTTCTGAAACCAACTGATGAGTAGGCTCAAGGTAAAAAGTATCTCTCGAAGGCTTTACCTCTTCAAATTCAGCAAGATAAGCTGCCACATCTGCCGGTTTGTAGATAAATCCTTCATAATTATCCGTTGATTCTAAGATCACATAGTCACCATCTAAAACAACCCTGACAAAAACATGATAGGAAGTCTCAATGACATCAAATTCAAACCCATAACTTTCTAAGAATACTGAAAGCAGCAATGATCCACTGACACAATCAAACCTTCCTTCTTGCATCAAATCATCAATTCCAGAAAACTGACTATAAGTACCTAAAAGATATTTTTGGCTTCTATAAAATAGCATTTTGAGGAATTTTTGACTTTTCCCATATTTTGAAAAATCAGTTTTCAATTTGCTATTGAGCTTTTGGAAATTTGAATTTTGTGACTCCCAGTGCTTGATGAAGTTTTCTAGAGAAAAATCTGCTTCTTTTCCTTCATTTGGAGGCATAGCAATTCCCTGAAAGGAAATAAAAATAGCCAAAATGAAGAATAATAAGCGTTTCATGTTCTAATGTTATGGAATTGTTAAGTGAATTTAACAATATATTAACATTAAAACAAAAAAGCCCTCGCCATGTTTGGCAAGGGCTTATAAAATAAGTTTAAAATATTACCAAATAGCGTATCTCACACTAAGTGAAACTCTTCTGCCCGGTCTTAGGCTTGAGAAAATTTGATCATTTGCATTAAACATTCTGAATACTTCTTCTTTTCTATCATCCAAAAGATTGACAACGTTCATTGAAGTTTGTAATCTATCTTCTTTGCCCCAAGTTTTATTGATGTTAAAGTTGAGTGCATGGAAAGGTACCGTATAAGTATCTGTTCTGTTTCCAAAACCTACAAAATTCAATGTTGATCCCTGCACATTGTAAAACAATCCTGCTTCAATTCCAGAGATCATGTTGTTGTATGAAATACCCGTATTGATAATATAGGGAGCTTGACCAGCCATTTGTCTCGTTCTTGCTACAGTTTCACCTTCTCTTGATGTCAACTGTCTTGATCTAAATTCTGATTCAGACATATCAATTTGAGATTCTACAAAAGTCAAATTCGCATTGAAGAAGAAGTTTTCCATTTTTGGAGTGATGAAACCAAGAGATTTTCTCAATTCCACTTCCAAACCTAAAACAGTACCATTACCAACGTTTCTTGGTTGAAATGCTCCAGGATCTGAAAGGAATTGAACCATTTCTATAGGTCTATCAAACATTTTGTAGAAAACACTAGCAGAAATGATTTCATTTCTTCCTGTGAATTTTTCCCAACGCACGTCAAAGTTGTTGATTCTCGTAGCTTGAAGATTTCCATCCCAAAGTACTTCTGTTCCGCCTTCAGAAGTTTCTGGGAATAAGGCTCCAATAAATGATCTACCTGTTATCGGGTCTAGAATTTCTGCAAAAGACAATTCTTTGAATGATGGTCTTGCTATTGTTCTCGTTGCTGCTAATCTGATATTTTGATCTTTTCCAATCGACTGAACCAAATTTAAAGTAGGGAAGAAATCCAAGTCATCAAGAACTTTTTCATTATCAAAAATAATGGTATTAGTCTGATTCGTACCTGTATAAAATTGTGTATACTGCTCTACTCTCAAGCCAACTATAGCTTTCAAATTTGGTAAAGGGTTGAACTCATTGGATACATAGGCACCCACATTGGCCAAGTTTGAATTGTATTGATTTGGGTTGATTGGAATAAATGTAGGATCGTATCTGATTCCATTTCTATTGTCAGCTGAGAAAAGATTTTCTGGTAACAAAACACGATTCGGATCTCCATCAAATTGTGTGTTGCCTGTGTTGAACTGGAAACTCTCGATTAAGAAATCTCTGTTTTTATATACATAAGCACCCCCAAACTTCAACTTCGCCGCATTTCCTTTGAACATGTAGTTATCTGTCAAGTCTACATTTCCAAATAAACTTTGTTCATCCAAACTTCTCCAAATCCTAGTAGGCAATCCTACTTCTGTACCTATTGTATTTGTTGGAACTCTAAACCTAGTAATTCTAACATCAGGATCATTGATTGTACTCAAAGTTGGAGAGACTTTCCAATTCAATTGCCATTTCCCATTGTTCAAGTAATGACTTGCACTAAGTAAAAGGTTAGTTAATGTACGCTCGCTGTATTCAACATTGTATTGATCAGCTTCAAATTCTGCACCTAGGTTGGTGTTAATAAAATTAAATTGAGCAACCTTAGACTCACCGCTCTGAAGTCTCAGCAAATTCAATTTGATCTTTGTGAAATCAGATTTATAAGCCAATCCAGCGATTCCTCCAAGCAATACGTTGTTTGTAGAATAGTCACCCCTTGATCTTTCTAAAGGCTCCAAAGTAAATTCGTTGGAATTTCTTGGCTTTCCAAAAAGGTTAAACTCAGCATCATTGTAGTACTCTGACTCGTTTCTGTAAGTTAAGGCGAAGTTGTAACCTATTTTTTTGTTTTTTACGTTCAACTGATCCCCAATAGAATAGCCGATACCAAAATCCATTGGGCTAGTTTGTCTTGAACCACCTAAGGTTGGATTAAATTTTCCTAAAATAGACTGAAAGAGCTGCCCTTTTTCAGAATTTGGACTTCCTATCACTTCCGCAAACTGTGGAACCTCGGACACTCCCGCAGTTGGAATAGCTCTACTCCCATCATCATAACCCAACCAATCAGTTTTTCCCCCTTGTACTCCTAGAGCATTAGGATTAAAGTGCATATTTGGATTGTATCCTCCTGAGATATTCAAAGCCATAGTTTTTTCTTCAGGAAAATCTTTGGTTTCAATGTTTACAACTCCACCAGTAAAATCTGCAGGAAGCTCCGCAGTAAAGGATTTGGAAACTACAATATTATCAATAACATTGGTTGGAAAAATATCCATTTGGATTGTATTTCTATCTGGATCTAGGCCAGGAACGTCAACGCCATTCAAAACAGTTTTGGTATATCTATCTCCCAATCCACGAATGTAAACATATTTACCCCCTTCTACAGACACACCCGTTACTCTTTTGATTGCTGATGCAGCATCTCCATCACCAACTTGTCTAAAAGTAGAGCTCGAGATCCCATCCATAAGATTAGATGCATTTCTTTTGACAGACATTAGTGCTGCTTCTGTAGTTCTGATCGCCTCAGCAGAAATCGTCACCGTTTCAAGGTCTGAGGTAAATTCTGACATTTTCAAATTATCAAGAAGGAATACTTTCCCTGCTTCTACCGCAACACCTGGGATATCTATGGTATTGTAAGAAATGTAAGAAAGCTTTAAAGTGTGAACTCCTGCTTCAATTTGGATTTCGAAATCTCCATCAAAGTCAGTTACTGCACCAATTTGAGTTCCGACTACGAGTACTGATACGCCATATAGAGGCTCTCCAGTAGATTCATCATAAATAGTCCCCCTAATCGTGCCTTTTTGAGCAAATGAATAGATCGGAGAGATTGTAAATATTATGGCAATTAAGGATAGAAATAATGACTTTTTCATATTTCAATTTTGATTTTTTTACAGCTTTTTAAACGAATAAGTATTGAGAATAAAAAAGTGAAAAGAAGAGATTGTGCATACAATCTCTTCTTTTGGTATTTAATAGGATATTATTTCAAATCACTAAGCTTTCCTGCTTCAGCAGTCCAAGACCAACCAGCAAATACTGCTTTGTTTGCACCTACAGTGTTTTGATTAGCTGCTACAATACTTGCTTTTGAATCAACACCATTTCTGAATGCTACATTCAAAGGAACGCCTGTGGCAAGTGTAGCTTCAATGTTATTGAAAACAAGAACACCACTAGCTAGGTTAGCTAAACTCTTATCACCACTGATAGATAGATCACCTCTTCCACTAGTTGTTGCTGGATCTGGGAAACCAATGAAATATAGATTTTCAAAAGTACCTCTTGCTCCATCTCTGAAATCACCCATCTCAGCAGCAGGATGGCCAATGATCGAACCATTTCTTAAAGTATGAGCTGCATTGAAAGAACCCTCAGGGCCATCAATTTCTAAAGCGTGGTCAGTAGTTGCTCCACATACAATGATGAAGTTGTCCATTGTTCCAGACCATGCTTGGTCAGTGTCTAAGGCATCATCACCTGAATTCCAAACAACCGCATTTGTTACATTGACAGTACCACCGAACCATTCAATTCCATCATCTTGGTTTGCAACAACTTCTACATTTTCGATTATTGTTCCAGAACCTACGCCACCAAGTGTCAAACCATTGATTTCGTTTCCTTCACCAATATTAGCACCACCATGTCTGATAGAGATGTATCTAATGACACCTGAGTTGTCATTGGCGATACTTCCACCATATAAACCATTGGTATCAGAAGCTGGTATACCTTCTATTTGAATTTCTGAAACATCACCTGCAAAAGAACTAGTAGCTCTTCCTAAAACAATCAAACCACCCCATAACCCATCGATATCTGGATCAAGATTTGGACTAGCAATCTCACCAGCTTTGATTTCGTCTGCTACTGAAGTAAAGATAATAGGTGCTTGTGCTGTACCATTTGCGAAGATTTGACCTCCTCTAGCTACTACCAAAGCAGTTGCATTCGGTCCAGAACCAGCCTCACCTTTGATGATCGTACCTGCTTCTATGGTTAATTTACCACCATCAACAACAAAAATTCTTCCGCCTAGGATATATGTCTTATCAGCAGTCCAAGTTACTTCACCAGAAATGTTAGAAGTAACTCTTACAGTAGTAACTGCTTCTCTTACAGTCAACACGTGAGTTGCAGTAGCTCTAGAACCATCTGTATCTACAGCTTCAAATTCGAACACAATGTTATTTCCTGCATCTGCTGGAACTGCTGTGTAAGAGAAATCATATGAGGCTGTAGTTGCACCTGTGAATGTCTCAGTTGCGAGTGTAGCACCATCTTTTCTAACTGTCAAAGTTCTTAAACCATCTGGAGCAGTAATTTGAGCAGTTACTGGACCTAAAGTCGCTCCAGCATCAATTGTTGCAGTAGCAGGGATTCCAGAAATACTCACTGGAGAATCTGGAGTTTCTTCTTCTTTACAGCTTGTCAATACCAAGAAGGCAGCGACGAACAAAAAGAGAGTTGAAGTAATTTTTTTCATTTTTTGAAAGTTTAGTATTGGTGTTTTTATTTTAACCGCTACAAAACTGACTCAAAAATGTGAGAGGAAAGAAAAATTGGAATTATGCTTTTTTTAAAAAACCAGACAGAATTTAATATTCTATTAAACTCGGCAGCAAAAAAATCCTCCGTTTTGGCGGAGGATTCTGTTTTTCAGCAAATAGGCCTTATTTCAATGTTACGCTTTTGTTAATGGGAATTTTATCAAGGATAATTCTGATCAAATCACGCGTGTTAATATTGTCTGCTTCCGCCTCATAATTTACAATGATCCTATGATTTAAGACATCTTCGGCGATCTCTTTGATATCCTCGGGCAAAACATAATCTCTGCCATCCATAAATGCCACAGCCCTCGCCGCCAAGTTCAAATTGATACTCGCACGAGGAGATACACCAAACTGAATGTATTTCGCCTCCTCTTTCAAGCCATACTTTTCTGGGAACCTAGTCGCGAACACCAACTCAATGATATAATGCTCTAAAGGCTCTGCGATTTTCACTTCATTGATTTTATTCCTTATCTCAAAAATATCTTCTTTGGAAAGAATCGCATTTACCTCTGAGTTGAAAGACATATTGGCCATTCTACGCATAACTTCAAGTTCATCGCTTTTGGATGGATAGTCGATATGCACTTTCATCATAAATCTATCCACCTGCGCTTCTGGAAGCGGATAAGTTCCTTCCTGATCAACGGGGTTTTGTGTAGCCAATACTAGGAATGGTCTATCCAACTGATAAGTCGTCTCACCAATCGTCACCTGCTTTTCCTGCATGGCTTCCAAAAGTGCGGACTGCACCTTGGCTGGAGATCGGTTCACTTCATCAGCAAGGACGATATTAGAAAAAATCGGCCCTTTCTTTACTTCAAAATTGGACTCCTGCTGATTGTATATCATAGTACCTACCAAATCAGAAGGCAACAAATCTGGGGTAAACTGAATTCTCTTAAAATCTAAATGAAGTACTCTCGCGAGGGTATTTACGGTTAGTGTTTTGGCCAATCCTGGAACACCTTCCAGTAAAATATGTCCATTGGTAAACAAGCCAATCAATAGTCTATTGACCATGCGGTCTTGACCTACTACAATTTTCTTTACTTCTTCTATGACTTGCTGAATCTTCTCCTGATGCATGAGATGTTAAATTATATATACTTGATGTGCTTATTATAAATTGTTTTTGTTGGCAGATTCCAATCCCTGTAATTAGTCAGCTGTCAACCTTCGACGGTCAACAGCAAAGCCTCTGGCAAATAAGAACAGGCATTAAAAAGACAGATTTCCAAAACTCACTTCACCTACCAAAACGAGAAAGCTTCTTCAATCTTATCTTGGTGAGGTTTTTTCTTGATCCTTTTATCAAACGTAGGCTAAATTAGAACAAATTATGTTTTAAGCCAAAATGAATTTGTTGGTTGGCGATTTTAAACAATTTTTAACAAACTGAGGAGGGTTGTTCTATCCATTTCTCTGACCTCCCCAACTTCAAAACCTTCGATACTTAGATTTTCCATCGCATACCGGACTAACCTCAATGTAGGAAATCCTACTGCAGCTGTCATTTTCCTTACTTGACGATTTTTACCTTCGATTAAGTTTAATTCAATCCAAGAATCTGGAACACTTTTGCGGTAGCGTATCGGCGGATTTCTTTCTGGGAGTGTTGGCTCTATTGCTAATAGTTGTGCTTTTGCTTTTTTGGTATGGTACATTTTGCCATCCACATTGATATCTACACCTTTTTCAAGTTGGCCAATCGCCTCTACAGTGGGTATCCCTTCCACCTGTGCCAAGTAAGTGCGCTGATGTGCAAAACTTGGATTAAGCAGTTGATGATTCAGTGCTTTGTCATTGGTAATCAATAGCAAACCCTCACTATCCTTGTCTAAGCGCCCGACCGGATAAACATCCGATGGAAAATCTCCTACTTCCTTCAAAGTATTCGCTTCCCCACTGAATTGGCTCAAAATCCCAAAGGGTTTGTAGATGATAAAGTATCTGTTTTGTGGCATGGATTGATGATTAGCTTACAAAGTAAAGTTAGGATAAATTTCTTTATCTCATTTTTGTAAATGAATCACTATGATAAATTATCTGAATTGAATTTCTTCATAGATAATGATTACATCAAAAATAAAAATGGCTTAAAAAACTAGATTCATCTTTTTCCTGCTTATAGTAATATATGCCTATCAAAAACCTACTCCCATTTTGTAAGGTTTTATCTTCATCAATCCTTCTTTTTGTCCACATTGTATTCTTAAATATTTCCTTAAGCTCTTCGTCAATTGGATGATCGAACCCACTAATCTCAATAATTTCTTTTACGCTTAAGTCTTGTGCAAAAATAATTTCGAATAATGCATATCTTTTATCGAGTGGAACACCTTTAAACTGCTCTAGCCTTTTACTAAAATGAATATCTGGTTGATAAAGTATATCAGATGTATAAGAGATATTTTTTTTCCTCAATAATTGAAGAATTTCAACTTCAATTTCTTGTTTCTCAATTTGCTTTTTAGATTTTTTTGTAGGGTTTCGCAAATGGAAATTATAATCGAGGTACAGAAATCCTGAACACATATCAATATAGACTTCACCGTTTTGATTTTTCTTGGAGTAGGCTATTAATTTCGCTCCAGAAGGGATGAATATATCACAAGATGATCCAAAGCCTCCGTCACTTCTGCCATAAACTAATATAGATTCAAGTTTTTCACCTTTGAATAATTCATTGACTTCAATGTCAGCCTTATACCAATGTTCATCCTTTTCATTTAAATATATATTGGTTATTGTAATTGCTGCAACAAATTCTGATGAAGTATACTTTTCTGTTAGATTTGGAAAGTTACAGTCACAGCCAAAAACTCCGTAAGAGAAAAAGACAAAAGCAATTAAAAGTAGGTGTTTCATATTTTTAATATCATTTACACTTAAAAATAAACAATATATCTTTCATAACTAATTGTCACTGTCATAAATCACTCTTTTCGAACCCTATATCATTTGCTCAAGAAATACTTTCAAAATTTTATTCAAATGCTGTTGATAATCGACGCAAAAAATGCGGTGATTAGATAGGTTAATCGTTGCATGGGTTTAAATTTTTAGAAAAATTAGTAAGACCCTAATTGAATTCCCATTTGTGAAAAGCAAAACACAAAAGGCAATTGCTCACAAACGGAACTTTAAAGAATTTTGATATTAGTCTTATAAGAAATCGATAGGTTAAACTAAATATACTGTTACCAAAACGGTATCTATAATATTTTTTCTCCTTGATAATCAATTAATTAAAAATTCACTATAAAAATAATTTATGTTTTATGTTTTATGTTTTATGCTTAAAATTAAGGAGTCAAAAACTAAAAATAATTGCGCAGGAATTTTTAAGATTTTGTCACTGCCCTTTAGCCAAAAGTTAAATTATTTCAAAAACAAAATTATTAAGTTATGTTAAGATTAAAGAAAGTTGCGATATGTGGTCTTTTTATTATCGGCTCCATTGGAATGTTTAATCCTCAGTTTTCTGTTGCACAAAATGGAGACGGAGAGTGGGTTTGTTGTCAAGCTCAAAGTGATGGTTGTTATGATATAATGGGAAATCATTGGGAATCTGATTACAGATCTTATACTAAAACATGCACAATTTGTAATTGTGACGGTGATGAAGTTTCAGTAGGATAAATAAAGTAAAAAAAGCTAGATTCAATATTGAATCTAGCTTTTATATTTTTAAAAAAATAAAAGTTATGCGAATATATATTGTTCTTATTTTGTTCATAATGGGCTGTTCATCTTATTCCAATAATCAGGAGAAAAGCCTTAAAACACAAATAATATTTAAAGAAAATCAAGTTCAAAGTATAAATTTGAATTCAAAAAAAATTGAATTTGAAAAAATTATAAATCCTGAAAAAATAGCTTTAAAAGGTTCTAAGCTTTTTATTTTAGAAAATATAAGAACTAATGTTGAGGCACCTTTTATACATATCATTGAAACAAGAAATTGGTCCTATTTCAAAAGTAAAGGAAAGGTTGGATTTGGGCCGATGGAAATTAGTTCAGCATCTTTTTTTGAACCAGGATTTAGTGATTCTACTTTTTTTACATATAGCAGCAGGGATAAAGCTTTGTCAGAATTCTCGTTAAATGATACAAGTCTTCTAGCTATTCGTCAAATCAAACAACCAGATAATTTTTTCTCAGTTGTAAATCTTTATCTATTAGCAGAGGATAGGTTTATTGGAATATCTGTAAATGATGAAAATAAATTAATAGAATTCAATACATCCGGAGAACGTATATCAGGATACGGAAATTGGGAGCCTGTTACAGGACACTCAGAGTTAAGTAATTTTAATCTCTTTGAATTAAATTCAGGATGGTTTAAAACTAATGATTCAAAGGATGTTTTTGTCAAAGCTTCAATCAAAAGAGATAAGCTTGAAATATTTAATTACAATGATCAAAGCTTTATTAGTGTTTTAGGTCCAGATTTAGAATTACCACCTTTTCAAGTTAGAGGTCCTGTTGGAAACCGAAGTTTAGATGTTCCAATTTCTAACCCATATCGGTACAGAGACGTTGCCATTATCGACAAAAAAATATTTGCCCTATATGGAGGTATTTCTGAATCACAGTATCGCGAATCTGGAGAACTTGCAAGAAAAATTTATGTGTTTGATTTACAAGGAAATCCTGAGTTTATCTTAAAACTAGATCGTTCTATTAAAGGTATAGCAATTGATAATATTCAGAAAAAAATCTATGGAATTACAACAGACTTAAACCCTGGAATTGCAATTTTTGACATTCCAAAAGAGGTATATTAATGTTTAAACAGACTTTGTTGAATCCATAGTTATCTTAAAAATAAGATGGTTACTCGACGTTCCACTTTAAACTATCATCCTATGCGTCAAATTAATTTATTTATAATTGCTTTAATATTAATAATCCTGGGATGTGGTGAGTCTAAGAAAGAAATCAATAACGTTGAACTAAGCTTAGAAAATATTTTTACTGAGGACTTCCTTAGAAACCCGAGCCAAATGAAAGCTTCAAGTGATGGCAAAATTATAATTATAGATGAATTTGGGATCAATGGGTTTATCAAAGTCTTGGATCAGGACTGGAAAGTGCTTCATAGCGTGGGTAAACTTGGGGAAGGTCCTGATGAATTCTCAAACTATCCCTCTTTGTCAACCAGCGATGATGGGCAAGTCTATGTATTTGACGGCTTCAAAAACAAACTATACAGTTTAGATATAAATTCTGGAGCCTTAATTCAAGAGAAATTTCTAGTCCCTGAAAGAGATATTGTCGAAGAGATAATTTCCATATCAAATACAGATTATGTATTCCAGCTTGGAGATCCTCAAAACCTATTTACTAAAATATCAAGAGAAACTAGTGGTTCAAAAGTATCTTTTCCCCTATCGATCAAAAATTCACACTTCCAAAGTCAAGACAATACTAAAAAACTAACTTTCTCCTCAAATTATTTGACAAAGAAGCCAAATGAAGAGTTGTATGCCTCGGCCTTTAACTATTATGATGAATTGCTCATAACAGATGGAAAAGAAATCAAATATCATGAAACGCTTTTTGGCAATTTGTTATATGATTCCAACCAGACTAATATAGCTTTTACGGCAATTGCCAGTACTAATCAAAACATCTATGCCATTTATTATGGGAAAAATGTCACGGAATTAGAAAATCCTAGTCAATGTAACTTGTTGGTTTTTGATTGGAAGGGAAAGTTAAAAGAAAACATAGCATTAGATCATCCCTTGAATTTCATCACTGTGGATCAGAAAAATAAGATTCTTTATGGGCTTAATCCTATGAATGAAGATAACCCGATCTACAAGCTGAAATTGGAATAAAAAAAGTTTATCTTTTTTTACCAATCTCAAAATTTATTGAATCGAGAGTGGTCTAAATCTGTGTCCATCTGCGTCCATCTGTGGTAAAATCCAACCCTAACTGATCCTACTCCAATTGATCTCGTGCTTCTTTTGAGCACGGATTTGTCTTAGGACTAACGCATTTTCAGGTTGGGAAAGATCAGGGTCGGATTGGAGGAGTTCTTGGGCGGCATCTCTGGCCAAGGTCAATATCGGTGCATCCTTACTCAAGTCAGCGATCAATAAATCAGCGACACCACTTTGCTGTGTGCCCATCAAATCACCCGGGCCTCTAAGCTTTAAGTCCACATCGGCGATCTCGAAGCCATTGTTTGTCCTGACCATTGTATCAAGGCGAACTCGGCTATCTTTGGAGAGTTCGTATTTACTCATCAGAATACAATAAGACTGATCTGCACCTCTACCAACTCTACCTCTCAACTGATGCAGCTGCGAAAGCCCGAATCGTTCCGCATTTTCTACGACCATCACGGAAGCATTGGGCACATTCACACCTACTTCGATCACAGTGGTGGCAACCATGATTTTGGTTTCTCCTTTGACAAAGCGCTGCATTTCGAAGTCTTTGTCAGCGGCTTTCATATTACCATGCACGATGCTGATCGGATACTCAGGAAATGCCCGACAGATACTTTCATAGCCATCCATCAGATTCTTTAGATCCAATGTTTCAGATTCCTCAATCAAAGGATAGACCAGATAAACCTGTCTTCCCAATTCGATCTGCTTTCGCATAAAACCAAAAACTTTCAGCCTATCCTTGTCATACCTGTGCACTGTTTGGATTGGCTTTCTCCCCAAGGGCATTTCATCGATCACTGAGATATCCAAGTCTCCATATAAAGTCATCGCTAAAGTCCGCGGAATCGGCGTAGCTGTCATTACCAAAACATGGGGCAGAAACCTTTCATTCTTAGCCCAAAGTTTCGCCCGCTGCGCAACTCCAAAGCGATGCTGCTCATCAACTATGGCCAATCCTAGGTTTTTGAATTGGACGATATCTTCTAATAAGGCATGGGTTCCGATGAGGATATGTAGGTCTCCTGAAAGCAACGTTTCGTGGATTACTTTTCGGGCAGATTTCTTAACAGATCCCGTCAGCAAGGCAATATTCAAGCCCATCAAATCGGCATATTCTTTCAGCCCTTCATAATGCTGATTGGCCAAAATCTCCGTCGGTGCCATCAAGCAAGCTTGCGCGCCCGAACTGATTGCAATTAATATACAGATAAAAGCCACCATGGTCTTGCCACTTCCTACATCTCCTTGAATAAGTCGGTTCATTTGCTTACCAGATTTCATATCTGCAAAGGATTCCCTCACTACCCGCTTTTGCGCCTCAGTGAGCTCAAAAGGCAGGTGCTCTTTGTAAAATTTGGTGAGCAACTCTGTTTGATTGAGGATTTGTCCTTGAGATTTTTCGGTACGAGTGAGCTTCAATTTGAGCAACCTCAACTGCACAAAGAAAAACTCTTCGAATTTCAATCTATATCTGGCTCTTTTGAGAATTTCAGGGTTTTCCGGAAAATGGATTTGCTTAAGCGCTTCCTTTTTAGGAATCAGATTGAAACGCTGCAAAACATTCTCGGGCATCGTTTCCTGAATCTGTGGATAGGCAGTGGCAACAAGTCCTTCCATGATTCTAGAGATACCTTTGGAATCAAGAAATCTAGCACGGAGCTTTTCGGTAGTTGGATAGACAGGCTGAAAGAAATTGCGCTCTTCCTGAGCCGTGGTGAGCACATCCATTTCGGGATGAGCAATGCTGAATTTTCGGCCATATTTTGCTGGTTTGCCGAAAAACACAAAGACAGCACCAATAACTAGCTTTTTGACTACCCACTGAATCCCTTTGAACCAAGTGAGTTCCATCTCACCCGTCTCATCAAAAATATGGGCTACCAGTCTTTTTTTCCTACCATCACCAATAGTCTCTACGCTACGAATTCTCGCGATAACTTGGACATGATCAAGATCTTCATGGAGGTCTTTGATTTTGAAAAATTTAGTCCGGTCTTCATAGCGAAAAGGGTAATGCTGTATCAGCTCACCAAAAGTGAAAATATTCAATTCCTTATTGAAAAGGGCAGCTTTCTGCGGCCCCATTCCCTTCAGAAATTCAATTTTGGTATCAAAGAATCCAGACAATGGTAAATAGCTTTTGGTTAAAAGTTACAAATTAAATCATATGATTTTAAAAAGCTAAATCGCCATCAAATACAACCGATTAATTGACTAAAAATATGATATTATAATCAATTTCAACCAATAGTAAAATTCCAAGTTTATTATTGATTATTCATAAAAAAGAAAAAAAATTCTTTTGTAGCTTGCCTCGAAATTACCTTAAGACAGTTTTTAAGGAATTATTAATGTCCATTAAGATGAAGAAAATTATTTTTATTTTGAGCCTTATCATTTGGCTTGGAATGACCCCTTTAGTGAGCAATTCTCAAACGGAAGGTAAAAAACCAAAAGAACTCTACGCCGAAAACATCCAAAATTCCCTTGAAGTATTCAATGGAGGGGAATACATAGAATTCCCAAGTTACTTTGAAGGGCATTCTTTCTTTCAGACTAAGGCTTTCCTGTATGCTGATATAGTTTATAATGGGCTTATTTACTCAGAAATCCCACTGCTCTATGACCTTGTAAGTCATAAATTGGTTACTTTTAACCCTATTCATGCGGCCAAAGTTTCTATACAAACGAATCGTGTCAGCCAATTTACTTTTTATTCAGATTTAGGAAATTTCAGTTTCGTAAGAGGTGATTTGATCTCGAAAGATGCTGCATACAGCGAAAAATTTTTAGAAGAGATAATCGATGGAGATGTGAGTCTGTACTGTCTACATGAAAAAAGAATAAAAAAACGGGTGGAAGACCTCGATAGAACAATGACTTTCGAAAAATCAGAAAACTACCTGATTAAGCACAACAATGAACTTTTCCCTTTAAAAGGGAAAAACAGTATTTTTAAAATTTTGCCAATTGATAAAAAGCGGGCTAAAGAAAGTTTGAAACTAAAAGGGGTTAAATATAAAGTTGATCCTAAAATTTATTTTTCGGATGTGGTGCTAACTTTTAACAATACTCAACTATGAAAAAAACGCTACTCATAATTTACAGTTTTTTTCTTATCCAGCTCAGTTTCGCTCAGGGTACTAGTCAAGAAAATCTAATTTCTGGTAACTTCATTGGGAAAAGCTTTGATGAATTTGCGGAAATTGTGGAACGTGATACTCCCTATAAATTTTATTTTTCTACTGATGAACTCAATCAAATTAAAGTCAATCTTTCATTAGATAAAAGTGCTTTACGGGAGGTCCTCTACACTCTATTTGAAGGGACTGAATTAAAGTTTACCATTGATGATCAAAATAGGGTCTTCATTACAGTTGGTAAAGCACTAAATTTAAGACTTAGTCCTACATACTTCCTTGAGTCAAGTCAGAATTCGGAGGAGCAGGGACTTTCCCTTTCCGATGGAGATAGAACTTTCTCTAGGAATAAACTCTACGTCATCGGCAATCCTGAGGAACAAGGAAATACAGCGACGCTATCGGGCAAGGTAGTGGGATATGATACAGGAAATCCAGTTCCTGGAGCTGTGATCTACGAACAAAATAAGATAGTCAGTGCGGTGACCAATGTGTCGGGAGAATATAATATTACACTTCCTAAAGGCCGATATACTATTTTTATTCAAAATTTGGGTGGTTTTGTCGAACAAAGACAAATTCAATTGAATGGCTCGGGAAGTTTAGATTTATTTATCGAAGAAAATATCATCAGCTTGGATGAATTCGTGTTGAATTCTGAACGAAATCTGAACATTTCCAGACCAGAAATGGGACTTCAAAAGCTAGATATTTCTACCATCAAAAAGATCCCTGCCATTCTGGGTGAAGTAGATGTAATTCGTGGCGTGCTTTCATTACCGGGGGTTCAGACTGTAGGGGAAGCGAGTGTTGGATTCAATGTAAGAGGTGGTGCTGCAGATCAAAATTTAATTTTATACAATAACTCCACTATTTACAATCCATCACATTTATTCGGATTATTTTCAGCATTCAATCCAGATTTGATTAGTTCTGTAGATTTATATAAAGCTGGTGTTCCTGCCCAATATGGAGGCAGACTCTCTTCAGTTTTAAATGTAAACGGATCTTATGGCAATACAGACAAAATAAAAGTCAACGGAGGAATAGGCTTGCTTACGGGAAGAATCAGTGTCGATGGACCGATTGGCGAAAAAACCACTTTTGCTACGGGCCTAAGATCAACTTATTCGGATTGGCTATTAAATTTTTTGGAGGATAATACAGAATTCAGCGATGGACGTGCAAACTTCTATGACTTCAATTTCAACATCGCTCACAAACTCAACGAGAAAAACACTTTTAAATTCAATACCTATTTAAGTAATGACAGTTTCAGGTTTGACCAAGACACCTTATTCAACTATGAAAACCTCAATTACAATGCTTCATGGACACGTTATTTTTCAGACAAATTCGAAGCAGATCTGATTGTAGGTCAAGATCAATATACTTTCGGGATCGAAGGACGAGACAATCCATCAAATGCTTATGATTTAGGGTATCGTATTAAGCAGCAATTTGTAAAACTTGACTTCAAATATGCTTTAGATGAAAAGCAAAGCTTGTCATTTGGACTAAGTAGTATGAAATATAATCTTCAAGCAGGCAAATTGGATCCGAGTGGGAATGAATCAATGGTAATTCCAGAATCAGTTAATCCAGAAACGGCTTTGGAGTCTGCAATTTACTTTTCGGACGAGATCGAATTGAATGATAAATTCACTTTTAACTTAGGTGGACGGTATGTGCTTTACAATTATCTTGGTTCAAATACAGCTCGATATTACCAGGAAGGAGTTTCACCATCAGAAAACACCCTGCTAAGAGAAGAAACTTTCTCTGAAGGAGAAGTGATCCAAACGCATCATGGAGCAGAATTCAGAGTTGGCGCAAGATATCTACTCAACAATACATCTTCCATCAAAGTAGGTTATAACACAAATAGACAGTTTATCCATTTGCTAACAAACAATGCTGCTATAGCTCCTACAGATACTTGGAAACTCAGTGATAATAACATCAAACCACAGTGGGGAGATCAGCTTTCATTAGGCTTCTACAAGAATCTGAAAGCTGATACTTACGAGTTCTCTGCCGAAGTCTATCATAGAACTATGAGAAATCTATTGGATTACAGATCGGGTGCTACACTTATTCTCAACTCAGAGGTAGAACAGGACATTCTTAATTCCGATGGAAGGTCTTATGGGATAGAGTTGATGATGAAAAAAAATACAGGTAGACTCAATGGGTGGATTAGTTATTTCTATGCTAGATCCTTACTAAGAACTTCAGAAAATGAAACTGCAGAGAAAATAAATGGTGGAAATTGGTACAGAAACAATTTTGATCAACCTCACAATGCTACCCTTATCGGGAATTACGAAATCACAAAGAGACTAAGCACCTCGGTGAACTTCAACTATAGCACAGGAAGACCAATAACACTTCCAGTCGCAAAATTTGAATACAGTGGTTCAGAAAGGATTTTCTTCTCTGATAGGAATGCTTACAGAATCCCTGATTATTTCAGAATGGATATTTCCTTCAATATAGAAGGAAATCATAAAGTGAAAAAACTAGCTCATTCATCTTGGTCACTTGGCGTATACAATTTATTAGGTAGGCAAAACCCATACTCTGTTTTCTTCACCCCAGTAAATGGGACATTACAGGGATATCAGCTTTCAATATTTGCTAGACCGATTCCATTTATTACCTATAATTTCAAAATCTGATGATACGAAAATTAGAAAAATATAAATTCTTTAGTCTGATAGTTGCGCTAACACTTCTAGTAGGCTGTCGCGAAGAGTTCAATCCAAATATCGCCCCCACAGACACAAACCTTTTGGTGGTCGAAGGCTACATTTCTACAAATAGCCAAAAATCAACCATCAATTTGAGTAGAACAAGTTCTCTTGTTGAGTCTTTTCTCCCAGTGGAAACAGGTGCAATTGTTATTTTGAATGGAGAAAATTCAGGTACATGGAATTTTATAGAGGAAATCCCTGGGCAGTATACCTTAACAGCCGATTTACCCATGAATCAGGCTTACAGACTCTCTATACAACTCAGAAATAACGAGGGCTATATTTCTGATTTGATGCAGCCAATTGTTAGTCCAGAAATCAGTAAACTCAAATATGTTAAGAATGATTCGGGAGTCAGTGTCCAGGTGGATCTTCAAGGGAACGAGGAGGCAACCTTTTTTTTATGGCAGTATGAAGAGGATTGGATATTTCGATCCGCGATTGGAACAAATTATATTTACAACCGAGCGACTGGAGAAATTGAAGAAACAACTCCTGAAACAACCATATCAAGATGTTTTGCTAACAATAAAGTTCAGCGAATTTCTATTGAAAACTCTGGTAGATTCAATAATTTCAATATTTCCGATAAAGAGATTACCCTCATTCCAAACCTCTCAGAAAAGCTCGCTGTTCGATATAGCATTCTTGTAAAACAAGTGGCTATTGGTAGAGAAGCCTTTGACTTTTGGGAAATAATGAGAAAAAATTCTGAAGATATTGGCGGTATATTCAGTCCCTTACCTTCTTTGATCGGAGGAAACATCTCAAAAGTAGGCTCTGAAAATGAAAAAGCCATTGGTTACGTGAGCATGGGAGTAATCTCTGAAAGCAGAATGTACATCAATAATCAAGATGTTTCTCCGTGGCAAGTTTTCATTCCTGAATATGAGGGATGTACTGCTAGACTTGATACTATTAGACCTAACAGATATGCGGAAGTATTTGGCCAAGGTAACTTGATGCCAGTGAACCCAATCTTCAATGATGTCAACATACTTCCTGTAGCTTTCAGATCAGCTCCTGCGTTTTGTGTGGATTGCACATTGAGAGGAACGAAAGCGGAGCCTAGTTTTTGGGAAAATTAAATCAGCCAAATTATGAATAAGATTATTTTGAGCCTTGCCTTTTCTCTAATACTTCCACTGCTTCTTTTCGGACAGCAGACTGCTTGGGAAGAATCTATACATGTGCATCTTTCTAAAAACATTGCTTTAGCTGGTGAGCCAGTTTGGATATCCATTCATGTAAAATCTTCTGAAAAAACATTTTTGCCCAGTATTGCATATGTGGAAGTGATCAATAGATATGGGCAATCAGTTTCGCAACTTCTAGTACCACTGAAAGACGGTCAGGGAAGCGCCAACTTAAAACTCCCTACCAATATTAATTCGGATAATTATCTTCTAAGAAGCTATACTAGAAGCAGTGCATACACTGGAAAAGATGGGATATACAGTCAGTTCATAACAATCATCAACCCTGAAAAACCCGCCCCCAAAACAACATCTTTGGTTGATTTAAAGACATTTACCTATCAAGAGAATATGACAGCCTCTTTGACAGATAAAAAGAACATCTCGAAAAAGGATCAACTCACTCTAAATATTCCTCAAGATGGAATTATTTCCGTTTCTCTTGACAATCCTTTCTTAGAACAAAGCTACCAAGGAAAACTAAAAAATAATATCTATCAAGCATTGAAGGTGAATAATATTATTCCTGAACCTTATGGTCATGTTGTACACGCAAAAGTAAAAAATGTAAACAGCAACCAGTCCTACTATCTCTCTGCCCATGGGAGACAAAATTATTTCAACATCGCAGCTCCCAATTCAGACGGAGATATATATTTTGAGTTAGCTGCTTTTCAGGAATTCAATTACCTATTGGCACAAAAAGAAAACGAGGGATCAGCAATGGATTTTGAATTGATATCACCATTTCATCCCTTAGAATTTATAGAAGGTTTTCAAATCCCCGAACTCAAACTCCGAGAAGAGGATAAAACATTTTTGACGAATTTGATTCTAGCAGGACAAGTAGAGGAATACTATTACAAAGCTGAACTTCTGGAAAGAGAATTGGTCAATACAGAAATAAGTCCGGATAAAACTTATTCACTTGATGACTACAATCGTTTTGAAAGTATAGAAACAACGCTCAAAGAATATGTTCCTGAAGTATATGTCAGAAAAAACAATAAAAGTACGCTTTTCAAAGTAATGAATTCCCAAACAGGAGTCGTCTTCCAGCAGAATCCACTTTTACTTATTGACAATATGCCGATTTTAGATGCAGATGCATTTGCAGCTTTTGATCCAAAGGGGATAGAAAAAATTGATCTGATTTCAAGAACTTTTTATTACAACAATCAGATTTTTGAAGGAGTAATCAGTCTTACCTCGAAACTAGGGGATTTTGGCGGGTTCGAACTTCCCAAAGATGCCCTTTATCTAGACTACTACAAATTTGCTCCAAATCAAATTTTGAAAGACTTTCATATCAATCCAAATAGAGAAGAGGAGAGATTCCCTGACTTCCGTAACCTCCTATATTGGAATGATCAAGCAGAAAGTGGCAAAGATGTGATTTTTCCTTCTGAGCTTTCAGGAACCTATATTATCAAGCATAGCTTCTATGATGGGAAAAATTGGAAAACTCAAGTAGATAAAGTTGAAGTTGTAAATTAAAAACCACCTAATAATCATTAAAAACAAAAAGGCAGACTTTGATAAATCTGCCTTTTTGTTTTTACCCATAAATCTCTTCCAATGCTTGGGCTAGTCGGATGCCCGCAGCAATGAGTCGTTCTTCTGTATGGTGGTAATGCTTGTAGATATATTCGTAACCGATTCTGCCATTTTCTGGAATATCATACATATCCGGTCTGATGGCAGCAGCCTCTCTCAACCAATCAGCAGGAGTGGTTTGCGTGTAGCGATCAATCAAACTCGGATTGATTCTTTTCTGTAATTCAGTGGCGATTTCAGTATAGCTCATATTTTTACCAGCAATCAAATCAGTATCCCAGATGGCATGGATGTTTGTTTCTTTGTTGAAAAAACTCACTTTCACATCGTTTCCTCCACGATCACCTGGCTTGCCCACGTGAAAGGGTTGATGCAAATCTCCAACAATGTGGATCAACATTCTTAATTGATCTCTTTCCTCTTCTGGAGTTAATTTTCCACTTTTCAAGTTTTCTTTCAGCCTCAAAAATGCTTCATAAGCATCTCCCGCTTCTTCTTGAATTGTCGGATCGTATTCTCCGTCTACCGTGGTGACCCAATGCCAAGTATTCGTGTAGTTATAATTTTTGTCCGAACGGATATTGTCCATCCAAACGCCCACGCCAGAGATAGACTCTTGCTTTAATATAGTTTCAACCCGCTCGACTGTAGCTGATTTCATCTGCCATTCTGCAAGCTTTCCGATCACATAATGACCAATTCCGCCCCAAGCGAAAGACTGAGTTTGCATGCCCAACACTAAAACGAGTGCTAGTGCAATTGATTTAATTTGTTTCATAATTCAAATTGAAATAAAGTAGAAATTAGTTAGAAATAGAGCCTTTGGAAATTATAATTTGGCCCTAATTTATTTGAAATAAGGTAGAAAGAAATGGAAATACGCCTTTGGTAAAATAATTAGAACCGGTTCAAATGGTGATCAGAAACTCAATATTTCTACCTATTTCACAAGGCTAATTTCAATGTTATTTCTATGGGTAAATTTAAGCTTCCAATTCTTTCACTGCCAAATAAGCCATCAACCCTGCGCCAATCTCTAGCGCATCTTCGTCTATGTCAAATGTTGGAGTATGAACACCTGAGGTGATACCCTTGGCTTCGTTTCTTGTTCCAAGACGATAAAAACAGCCATCAATTTCTTGGGTGTAGTAAGAAAAGTCTTCTGCTGCCATCCAAATGTCCAAATCAATTACATTTTCTTGACCTAAATACTCTACTGCGGCATTTTGAGCGCGATCAGTAAGCTCTTCGGCATTTTTCAAGAATGGATAGCCTCTTCGCACTTCGAAATCCACTTCTCCACCCATTCCTTCTACGATTCCTTTCGCAATGCTGATCATATGGCCATGTGCCTTCGATCTCCATTCTTCATTCAATGTTCGGAATGTTCCTTGGATCTTTACTTCATTTGGGATGATATTCGTCGCACCAAGTGCCTCTACTCTTCCAAAAGAAAGAACGGAAGGAATTTTTGGAGAAGCATTTCTACTAATAACCTGTTGCAGGGCAACAATCATGTGTGAAGCAATCAACACTGGATCTACCAAGGTCTCAGGCATAGCCCCATGACCACCTTTCCCCTTGACGGTGATATAAAGCTCATCCGCACTTGCCATATACATTCCCTTTCTGAAACCTACTTTTCCCACAGGGATCAAAGGCATCACATGTTGACCAATAATCCCAGAAGGTCTTGGGTTTTCGAGTGCTTTATCCTTGATCATCAAAGAGGCACCACCGGGAATCAACTCCTCTCCTGGTTGAAAGACCAACTTGATTGTTCCATCAAAATCATCTTTGACTTCGTTCAAAATTTTTGCAGCACCAAGCAAGGAAGCTGTATGCACATCATGTCCACAAGCATGCATCACTCCAGGTTTGGTGGATTTATAGGAAACTTCATTTTGTTCAATGATAGGCAAAGCATCCATATCACCTCGAAGTGCGATTATTTTTGAATCTGGATTTTTCCCTTTGATCAATGCAACAAGTCCTGTATTTGCTTTGACTTCAAAATCTGTAACACCCATCTGGGTTAGCTGAGCTTTGACAAAAGAGAGGGTTTCATATTCGTGAAAAGAAAGCTCTGGATTTGCATGCAGATGTCTCCTATTTGCAATGATTTCAGATTTATAATTACTTGCTAATGATTTAATTCTGTCTTTGATCATTGTCTACTTTTTCATTTGGATTCTCATATCCTTCTCTCACAAATCTATCTTGAATGATACGAGTCATCGGAAAAGAATCCTTCAATTTATTATAATTAGCTTGAGCTTCTATCCTATTAATATATTTTCCTACCTTGACCAAATACCTTGGCTCTTGATACTGCATTTCTGATTTGATATCTGGAAAATCTCTGTAAAGATCATTTCTGGTTTTGAATGCCGCATCTCTATCAACTCCACTATATACTAAGACTGTGTAACCTGAATAGTATCGCTCTGAACGATTTTTTTCAACAAATCTCTTCATCGCAAAATCCAAGTCGTCATTTATAGCCAAGCTACCCGTGAAAATAGCCTGAGAACTTTCTTCCTCAACTTGGTCGTCCAATGCAGGAAAACTAATTCTGGATTCTGATAAGTCTTCTTGGTAAGATGCATAGCTATCAGCATCACTGCCTGATTTCTTGATGGTTTTACAAGAACCCAACAGAATCAATAAGACTAATCCACTCAATAATGACTTCAACATGATGCTTTTTTAACCTTCAATAATCACACACTTTCCAGCTGCCACATCGAGTTCTACACTCTTATATTTGACATCTTTCTTGACAGAACCATCTGCATATTGAGCAGTTACTCTATCATTTCTACCATAGACTTTTTCCGATTTTCTCGGTGCTACCACTTGCTGTTCTGCACTTCTATTAGCTACTGCTGCGGCAGCTTGCCTATTAGATCCTGGATTCAAACTACTGCCTACTTCCGCTTTGGACGCTTGCACATTTTCTTGTCTACTTGGAGCTTGAGCAGCTTTCACTTGACTTGGATCTTGCGTAGGCAGTTCTGCTTTGGCCAAGAAAGAAATCACATCTTCATTCAACCTACCCACAAAACGCTTGAACATCTCAAATGCCTCAAACTTATAAATCAATAGCGGATCTTTTTGTTCATAAACTGCATTTTGAACTGACTGTTTCAGGTCATCCATATCTCTCAGATGCTCTTTCCAGTTTTGATCGATGATGGCCAAAGTCACATTTTTTTCAATGGCTCTGATCAGATCTCTACCTTCATGATTCACCGTTGATTCCAAACCAACAACTACGCCAATTTGCTTCAAGCCATCAGTGATAGGAACCATAATTTCCTTTACTGTAGCTCCACGCTGTGCATAGACATCTTTCAAAATTGGCAATGCCTTTTCAAGAATTCTGTCATTCTTGGAAATATAAGCTTTATATGATGCATCGAAGAGCTCCTTCGTCAATCTGTAAGCATCTTTGTTTTGAATATCCTCCGCGGTAAATTGATGATCAATTCCCAGCGAACTATAAATATTCATTCTCAAATTATCCAAATCTTCAGTAGACTTCGCCATCTGAATGATATCTGAACATACATCAAACATGATATTCAAAATATCGAGCTCCAATCGCTCACCCATCAAGGCATTGCGTCTTCTTTTATAGACTACCTCCCTTTGAGAATTCATGACATCATCATACTCAAGAAGTCTCTTTCTCGTACCGAAGTTATTTTCCTCGACTTTTTTCTGAGCTCTTTCGATGGATTTTGAAATCATAGAATGTTGGATCACTTCTCCTTCTTCTAGACCCATTCTATCCATCAATTTGGCGATTCTTTCAGAACCAAAAAGTCGCATTAGGTTATCTTCCAGTGACACGAAGAATTGGGATGAACCCACATCTCCTTGACGGCCGGAACGACCTCTAAGCTGTCTATCGACTCTTCTAGATTCGTGTCTTTCTGTACCAATAATCGCCAAACCTCCCGCAGCTCTAGATTCTGCAGTCAATTTGATATCTGTACCTCTACCCGCCATGTTGGTTGCGATGGTGACTGTTCCTGGTTTTCCAGCTTCAGCTACCACATCTGCTTCTCTAGCGTGCTGCTTGGCATTCAATACCTGATGTTGAATCTTTTTGATCGTCAACATCCTGCTGAGTAATTCAGAAATCTCCACCGAAGTCGTACCCACCAAAACTGGTCTGCCCGCATTCGTTAACTCTACGATTTCATCTGCTACAGCATTAAACTTCTCACGGACAGTCTTATATACTTTATCGTCTCTATCTTGTCTTACGATTGGTCGATTGGTAGGAATTACCACGACATCCAATTTGTAGATTTCCCAGAATTCACCTGCTTCTGTCTCTGCAGTACCGGTCATACCAGAAAGCTTGTGGTACATTCTGAAATAATTCTGCAAAGTAATGGTTGCGTAAGTTTGTGTTGCATCCTCCACTTTCACATTTTCCTTCGCCTCTATCGCTTGGTGAAGGCCATCAGAATATCTTCTTCCCTCCATCACACGACCTGTCTGCTCATCGACAATTTTCACTTTGCCATCCACCAAGATATATTCCGTATCTTTTTCAAACATACAATATGCCTTCAAAAGCTGGTTCACCGTGTGGATACGCTGAGCTTTGACACCATAGTCTTTGATGATTTCTTCTTTTCGGATTAATTTCTCTTTATCGTCCAAATCAGGATTCTTCTCCATTTCGGCTATTTCTACACCGATATCTGGAAGAATGAAAAATTCTGGATTTTCGTTCTTCTTGGTGATGACCTCAATCCCATTATCAGTCAACTCGACACCATTGGTTTTTTCTTCTATCGTAAACAAAAGCGGCTCATCTGCCTCAGGCATATTACGCTTGTTGTCTTGAAGATAGTAGTTCTCCGTTTTTTGAAGAATAACCCTGATACCTGGTTCAGAAAGGTACTTGATCAATGGCTTATACTTTGGCATTCCTCTGTATGCTCTGAATAAAGCTAATCCACCATCTTTTTCATTTTTCTCAGCGATAAGCTTTTTTGCATCAGTTAAGTATCCTTGAACCAGTTTACGCTGCTCATCTACCAAGGTAGAAACCCTCGGCTTCATATCCATAAACTCATGTTCATCACCTCTCGGCACTGGTCCAGAAATGATCAAAGGCGTCCTTGCATCATCAATCAATACGGAATCGACCTCATCAATCATAGCAAAATGATGCTTTCCTTGCACCAAATCCCCTGCATCACGAGCCATGTTATCTCTTAGGTAATCAAAACCAAATTCATTGTTTGTACCATAGACGATGTCTGCTTTATAAGCTTTCTTTCTGCCTTCAGAATTTGGTTGATATTTATCAATACAATCCACAGAAAGTCCATGGAATTCAAAAAGTGGCGCATTCCATTCGGAATCTCGTTTGGCCAAATAATCGTTGACTGTCACCAAGTGAACACCTCTACCTGCCAAAGCATTGAGATAGGATGGAAGCGTAGAAACCAACGTTTTACCTTCCCCTGTTGCCATTTCGGCGATATTCCCCTTGTGCAAAACCATACCACCAATCAGCTGAACATCGTAGTGAACCATGTCCCACACAACTTCAGTACCTGCGGCCATCCATTTGTTGTGCCAAATGGCTTCTTCACCTACGATCTCTACGTTGGATTTCTTTGTTGCTAATTCTTTATCATAAGCATTCGCAGTAACTTTCAAGCTTCCAACTTCCTTGAACCTTCTGGCAGTTTCTTTGACCACGGCAAAAGCCAATGGCATAACTTTTTCCAAAATTACCTCTAAGGCTTCATCTCTTTCTTTCTCAGTCTTGTCAATCTCGTTATAGAGCGCGTCTTTTTCATGAACCTTATCAGGTGCCATAGCCTCGATCTGATCTCTGAACCCTTTGATCTTCTCATCAAATGACTTCAAATCTTCATTGATAGTTGATTTGATCTCCGCAGTTTTACCTCTCAGCTGATCATCAGACAAGTTTTTAAGCTTTTCAAACTCTTGATTGATTAATGCTACTTTAGGACTTAACTCTTTTATATCTCTATCTGACTTAGTTCCAAAAACTTTCGCCAGACCTTTTGCTATAAATTCTAACATATGATACTTTATATAATTGGGGCTTAAAATTACTTCGTTTTTATTACAATCGGAAATAAGAAAGGGCTTTGCGTGTAGATAAAAACGCTATTCTTGGTATTTCCTTTTTAATTCTAGTTTATATCTTCTTAAACAGGGAAAACACTATTTAATTTTTCCAGATTCCCTGAAAAACCTGTTCCGCAGGTCCAATTAGGATAATGTTTTTGAAAGATCCATCTACTTCTGACTCAAATTGAACCTTCAGATTTCCTCCAGGGGTCTTGATTTTTACTTCATTTTGGTTGTTTTGATCGCCATAGACCAAAGCGCAGGCTGTGACTCCTGTGCCACAAGAGAGCGTTTCGTTTTCCACACCTCTCTCATACGTTCTTACATGAATTTGATCTGCAGCGATTGGAGTCACAAAATTCACATTTGTACCTTTTGGCTCGTAAGTTTTGCTGTACCTGATATCTGCACCCGTGGTCACCACAGGATATTCATCGACATTTTCCACAAATCTCACATGATGCGGAGAGCCTGTATTTACAAAGAAATCTTGACCAGCATTGTCAATACTACTGACATTGCCCATTCCTAATGAAACCAAGCCGTCGGAAATTTCAGCAGTGTGCGGGCCATCAATAGCCAAAAAAGAAGTCTTTTCTTCGATTATCCCTAGAAATTTTGAGAAAGCTACAGCACATCTTGCACCATTTCCACACATGCTTTGTGAACCATCTGCATTGAAATAGATCATCTCAAAGTCAAAATCTTCCTTGTTTCTAATTAAGATTAATCCATCAGCACCGATTCCAAACTTGCGGTCGCATAGCTGCTGAACGAGATTTAAATTTGTATCAGGGAAAACCTCACTTCTATCATCGATCATGACAAAATCATTCCCTGTACCTTGGTATTTATAAAAAGATAAATTCATGCTTAAATTTTCTATTCAGATATACAGCTATTTCAAAAACCAAACCAAGGGTTTTTGGTTCTGCAAACATAAGCATCTTGTCATAAAATCAGACTTATTGTCCGAAATATGGTTTTATATTAAGGTTGAAATATTTAACTTAGGCAAAATTGATAAAACTATATTCTTTAAAACATTGCAATCATTTCATTGAAAAACCAATATAAAATGAAAAAACCAACCTTAAATCTTTCGAGAAGGACATTTCTCAGTCAAAGTTCAAAAGCTACTTTAGCATTAGGAATAGGATCAAGTGTATTTGGGTCTGCATTCCTTGCTGCTTGTGGTGGCGGAAGTGGAGAAGAAGAGAAAGTGATGCTCAGTACAGGATTTAATCAAAATCCATTGGGCTATGATTATACAGCTTTGGAGCCGCATATCGATGCGATGACAATGGAAATTCACCATACCAAGCACGCTGCGGGATACGCTAAGAATCTTGCAGAAGCTGCTGGCGAAGAAGGAGTGGATGTCAGCAAGCCATTAGAAGATGTATTGATGAATATCTCCAAGTATTCTACCAAAATGAGAAACAATGCTGGTGGACATTACAATCACGAGTTGTTTTGGAAAACCATGTCTCCTGACGGTGGCGGAAAACCTGAAGGTGAATTAGCAGAAGCCATCAATGCTTCCTTCGGAAGTTTTGAGGACTTTGTTACAGAATTTGAAAACGCTGGAAAAACAAGATTTGGCTCAGGTTGGGCTTGGTTAGTATTAGATAAAAATCAAAAGCTAGCAGTAGGATCCACACCAAATCAAGACAACCCTTTGATGGATGTTTCCGATTTCCAAGGTGTTCCTTTGATGGGAATTGATGTATGGGAACACGCTTACTATCTCAAGTACATGAATGATCGTGGTGGATATATTGGCAATTGGTGGAATGTCATCAACTGGAATGCGGTATCAGAAAGATTTGCTGCATTGACCTAATTTCGAAAAATAATAATCTTCAATATTGGGGTTGAGCATTCATTTGCTCAACCCCATTTTTTTGGTTTTGAAAATCCTGAATCATCAAGTGATCCAAAAACGATTAATTAAATGTAAAACTCAATATTGTAAACAAACTGCCTTATAAGTATAACAAATGAAACTTACCTAAAGGGGAAAAGAACATAGAAAATGGTTAAAAACCTCAATTTTTTGTCATTTTTTACTAGGACTGTTGGCATAGCGATTGCCTAAGTAGTCTCCAAAACCAACTATTTATGAAGATGAAAAAAACAATTAAGAATTTCGGGAAATTAGCTTTTGTATTAGCTATTGGCGCATTGACATTCTCTTGTACAGATGATGGCGATGCCAACATGAACGAGCCTTAAAGTAATGTAGCATTAAGCGCTACAGCGGAGAGTACTTCAGCCAATGGACGAATCAATGACAGGGTTATTGTCAATGGGTTTGCCACAAGTCAATTTGCTGTTGGTACGAAAGACATTGAAATGAAATATGCTGCCAAAGCAGACCTTTTGGCTGGAATAAGTATTGGAAACATCACATTGAAATCAAATGTGAACACTGCTTTACATACTGAATCTTCAAAGTCTAAAAACGTAATTCTTGTTAACAATGGCACTGTTCAAGTTGCTGCTTTAGCTGAAGGAAGAAGCCCGGATGGAAATTATACTGAAGTTGATTTCAAATTATTCAGGAAAACGGATGGAAACAGCAATGACCCAATGTTCGAAAAATCATTGTGGATAGCAGGTGAAATTGATGGAAAAATCTCTACGATTTGGTTGACGACTGAAAAAGTCTTGAAAGCTAGATCTCAAAATGCCGCCGGAATTGAAGTAGATGGTCAAACGGATATGGTTTTGGCTTTTGACATGGATAAACTATTTGCAAATGTAAATTTCAGCACTGCTGTTGATGCAAATGCGGATGGCAAAATTGATATCGGCCCTAATAGTGCTGATGGAAATGCTGCAATCTTAGCCCAAATAGAAAGCAACTTAGAATCAGCAGTTGTTTTAAAGAAAAAATAATATTGATATAATATCGATTTCTTAAAAAGAGGCCGGAAAATTCCGGTCTTTTTTTGTTTATTTGAGGTTAAGAAATTTCATAAAACCAAGTAGCATGCAAGATCCTAAATCCCTCACCTCAGTAGCTGAGTTTCATAGCACTTTCAAACACCCTATACTTCCCGAACCTCAAATTCCTGATGCTAAGCGTTGTGCGCTGCGTGTCTCTTTATTGACCGAGGAAGTCAAGGAACTTGAAGAAGCAATTGCCGATAATAACCTGGTAGAAATAGCCGATGCGCTTTGTGATATTCAATACGTTTTGTCAGGGGCAATCCTCGAGTTTGGGATGGCGGACAAATTCAAGGAATTATTCGAAGAAGTACAGCGTTCAAACATGAGTAAGGCTTGTAAAGACATGCAAGAAGCTGAAGCCACTGTTGCACACTATCAGCAGCAAGGTGTCTCTTGTTTTTATGAGCAAAAAGGGGAATTATATTTAGTTTACAGAGAGGGAGATAGAAAAACTCTAAAGTCAATCAATTATCAGCCAGCAGATTTAAAAAGAATTTTGGGTTAAGAAAAATTTATCCTTAACTTTCAATCAGTTCACATTACTATTTAAACAAAAGCCTAGTTCAGGCCAAGAATATCTTAATTCTGTGAAGTAATCCTGCAGATGAATGAATATAAAGAAGCAAGACTTACGAAAAGGCCTACACCCAGCCATCATAAATTAAATTATTCAAATTACAAGTATGAATCAATCTATTAAGTTCGTGGATACGAACAATTCTCAGTTTTTTGCAACCATCAAATCGCGAGTTGATCATTATTTCCAAAGCAACAACATTTCCAAAACGGCCAATGGGCTGATGGTTTTTAAAACCGTTCTGTATATGACACTTTTTGTGTCATTCTATTTCCTTATTCTATTTGAGGTCTTTTCTCCTTGGGGAAGTCTCTTGCTCGCTATTGGGTTAGGAGCAACGATGTCTTTTATTGGTTTCAACATCTGCCACGATGCGCTGCATGGATCATATTCCAAAAAACAATGGGTAAATGATTCCTTGGGTTATATTTTTAATTTGATCGGGGCAAATGTCTATATCTGGAAAATCACCCACAACAAAGTTCATCACACTTACACCAATATCATGGGTCATGATGGTGACTTGGACGTAGCGCCTGGTTTGATCAGAGTTTCAAAAGACGAAGAGAAAAAGTCCATTCACAAATTTCAACATATTTATGCTTTCTTCCTGTATTCTCTAGCCTCTATATCTTGGTTTTTTAGAAAAGATTATGTCAAGTTCTTCCAAAAAAGAATTGGTGCTCATGTCAATAATCACCCAAAAATTGAATATTTCAATCTCTTTTTCTACAAACTAGTATATTATAGCATGTATATTATCATCCCTTTGGTGGTGATGGACATAACTTGGTGGCAGTTCCTAATTGGGTATTTGTCGATGAACTTTACTATGGGTCTAGTACTTGGTTTGGTATTCCAATTGGCGCATTTGGTGGAAGAAACACACATTCCGCATCCAAAAGAAGATGAAAACATCGAAGAGTCTTGGGCTGCACATCAAATGAGAACTACTGCAAATTTTGCGAGGAAAAGTAAGTTGGCAGCTTTCGTTTGTGGTGGATTGAATTTCCAAGTGGAGCATCATCTTTTCCCAAGAATCTGTCACATTCATTATCCAGCTATTTCTGAGATTGTGAAAGAAACTGCACACGAGTTTGATTTACCTTATCATGACAATGAAACCTTCTATTCAGCATTGAAGTCTCATTATCAATTCTTGAAAAAAGCGGCTCAAGCTGCTTAAACAATAATCTTTCTTGGGATGTCCAAAGGTAAGCGGGTGAGTAATTCGTAATTCACCTGCTGAATGGACTCTCCAAAGGAAGCCACAGTAATCTCATTTTTCTTCTGCTTGCCGATTAAGACTACTTCATCTCCTTTTTCCACTCCTTTTAGATCCGTGATGTCCACAGCGATGCTGTTCATCGTAACCGTTCCGACTACAGATACAATTTTTCCTGAGATCAACACTTTTCCCTGATTGCTAAGAAGTCTGCTAAATCCATGGGAATAGCCAATAGGAACCAATGCAATAAGCATATCCCTTGGAGCCATATAGCTTGAACCATAGCCTATAAAATCTCCCATTTTCACCTTTTTCAAACTCATGATGCTACTCTTCCAACTGATCAAACGCTTAAGTGGATTTTTATTGTTTTCAGGTAAGGACTTGAATTTGTACATATAAGTTTCCTGCGTCGGCCAAAAACCATAAGAGGCAATGCCAATCCTAACCATGTCCATGATCGTCTCTGGATAGCTGAAAGTCGCAGCGGAACAAGCGGTGTGAAATCTTTCGAAACTCAACCCTTTTTCTATCAGCCAATCTTTGTATGCGTGATATTTCTCGATCTGCCCCCTTACCCTTACATAATTGGTAATACTCTCTGCTCCAGCATAATGTGTACAAAGACCTGCCAAAACCAACACATCTTGATGATCCTCTAACATTTTCAGTAGTGCTTCCCGGTCTTCCCATTCAAATCCTGTACGGTGAAATCCAGTTTCTACTTCAACATGAATTTTGGCTTTAATTTGAAGCTTTTGAGCAGCTTTAATCGTCTCTTCCAATCGGTCAAATTCAAAAACAAAAAAACTAATCCCTTTTTTGATCAACTCTTCTAAGTCTTCATTTTCAAGCATTCCCATAATCATGATTTGGGAATTTCTCTTACTTGCACGATACACCCTGATCGCTTCGTCTGCACTGAAAGCACTAAAATGACGAATGCCTGCCCCTTCGGCTATCGAGACGATATTTTCAATTCCATGACCATAGGCATTGCCTTTGATAACTGCCGAGATCGTCGTTTTCTCCCCCACTTCTGACCTTATAAATTGGATATTTTTCTTATAGGCAGATTTACTGATTTCAATATAGGAAGTATGATTCATGGAATTTTCGGTCGGTAGTACTTAATAAAAGGAGAATGAATTGAACTTGTTTGAATTTCCTGAATGTCTTCAAGAAAAGTTTAGGGAATTTTAATGATGAAGTTGTTCTATAATTTGCTGAAACATACCAACACCTGTTGGGATAATCTCATCGGGGAAATCATAGTTGTTTTCATGCAGTTGAGGTTGAGATTTCCCTGCCCCTAATCCAAAGAGGAGAGTTTTGGTGTGGATAGAAAAATGTCCGAAATCCTCAGACCATCGAAAGGGAATTCGGATATGCTTGACCTTCAAATCAAGGTTTTTTGCCGCTTGATTGCCATACTCCCAAGCGGCCTCGTCATTGTGCGTTGCTGCAAATGCTTCGACATATTCAAAGGAAACTTCCAATCCATAGTCTTTAGCGATCCGCTCACAAAGTTTTTCAGAATAATGGAGAAGAAGCTCTCTTGTTTCATTTTCATAAGCCCTGACCGTGGCCATCACAGTCGCATCTCCTGGAGTCGTTCCAAAGGCTACCTCGCCGAGCTTGGCATGAATCACTGTGATCAAGGTGAATTTCTTCATAGCCTCCGGAAGTTTTTGAAGTGCCACGATCATCTTAGACATGGCCTCCGCGGGACTATTTCCATCTTCAGGATGTGATGCATGCGAGTTCTTGCCCTTGATCTTGATAATCATTCCGGTTGAGGCAGCCGCAAAAGCCCCTTTTTTGATGATAATTTGATTTTTTTGATATCCCGGCAGGTTGTGAAGCGCAAAAGCAAAATCAGGGATCATTTTTTGGAAGTTTTTATCCTTCACTACAAGCGCTGCTCCCTGACCCGTTTCTTCTGCAGGTTGAAAAAGTAAAATCACACGCCCTTTTTTTGGTCGATTGTCTTTCAGATAGAGCCCCAACCCTGCAATGATGGCCATGTGACCATCATGCCCACACAAATGTGCTTTTCCAGCAATCTTGCTTTTATATTTGATGGTATTGTCTTCCCTTATCGGCAATCCATCGAGTTCACATCGGTACAATGAAGTAGGTCCCTTTTCTTGACCCTCAAAGACAAATGCCAATCCATTTCCTCCAAGATTCTCTAAAACTTGATCCGCATGGGTTTCTTCAAAAAATTCAAGTACGCGGGCTGCGGTTTCATTTTCTTCGCCTGACAATTCTGGATATTGATGGAGTATTCTTCGAAAATCTTTCAGCTTGTCAAAAGTCGCTTTATTCATGTATAGGGTATTCTAGTTTTTAAATCAAATAAGATTCCTCTTAGACTGACAAAATTAATGCTGGGATTGTTCCTCAATTAGTGGATTTGATCAATATGTGGATAATATATCCCCACAGAATGAGTTAAACCATCTCTTAAAAGTGCTTTCGCAAATTCAACTCCTTTGGAGTTGGTAGTATTTGGTTTATTTGTTTCATCCATCCCACCGGATTTCATCCGGGGTTACTCAAATTTGTTACCCTTCGGGAACGTTTCATTTTATAACTAATATATTTTGATAATCAGCTATTGATCTTCTAGACCTGTCACATTCCCAACGGGAATGAAAGCAGATGTAAATAAAAAATAAAACTCTCAGCCTTAGAAGGCTAAAAATTTTGGAGAACTTTTTTATATTAGAAGTTGCTAACCACTTAAACCAAATAAATCATGACTACAGAACAGACAGCATCACTCGAACAAAGAATTGAAGACTTAAAGTCTAGCCTGACTGGTGACATGTTCCAAGATATGGACATCAGAGATCAGATTCACAACTTAGAAATGCAAATCAAAGGAGTCAAACCTATGGACAGTCATATCGATTGTATAGGTTGCGGAAGCTAAGTTCTTTTATCATTTACAAAAAATATTGAACCCTTAAGGATATACTTCTTTAAGGGTTTTTCATTTGAAATATTAAAATTCGACTACCTCAACTTTATCTGAACTGTTTTGATAACGGGATCATCAACACTATCATCAGACCAAGCCAAAATGATATTTTCCCCTTGGGTAGTCAACTGTGGAAAACCACTTGATCTTTTTGCAGAAGAGGAAGCCACAAGAATAGGATTTTCTAATTGTCCATCTTTGTTGATTGCCCTTACATAGATATTGGCATCTTCCATCCAAGACACCACCGCCGTCTCCTCATCCAAAAGAGCCAAGTCAACTCTACCAATGGTGCTTCCCAAATCAATTTTGATCGGTTGCTCAAAAGTAGAAGCGCCAGTCTGAATAAACGAAACTTTCACCTCTGGTCTAGCATTCGCTCCCGTGTACCAAGCAATTGCTGATGTATTTCCAAAACTCGCTGCCCTTGGCCCATTGACCGGACAGCCTTGAACTTGCCAAAAATCATTGTAAACGGGCTGGGTCTCTTGCCACGAGTTATCCACAAATCGAACCATTCCCATATCTCTAAATTCCTCCTGGGAGCGATCTCTAAAGAAAACCATCGGAGCATTTTCAAAAAGTGTTGCCGAAGTTTGACAACAATCACATACGCGATCATCGAGCAACCAATCCTCCAACTTCTCTCCATCACTTGTCAACACTGCCCCACGAAGATTCATCTGACCTCCATGTCCATCGTGGTTTGCATGATCGTGGCTGCCTCCTTGGGTATTTCTTCCATCTAGCCAAGTTATCAACATATTGTTTTCACATGGAATCATCGAACCAAAGCCGTGTTCCGTTTGTGTTCCATCATCATGAAGCGTCTTTGGAGCTGACCAGTCAATACCATTTTTTGAAAAGGTAGTTTTGATGTCATAAGAAAAAGTACCCGCTCCGCTCTTTTGCAGAAAAAAGGCCATCAATGACCCATCTTCGAAAGCTGCCAACTGTGGATAATCTGCCCAATTGACAAACCAATCTGAACCGGATGCAATCAAAATAGGCGGGGACCACTGTCCATCTAGGAGTTGGGAATATTTGAAATTATTAATGCCCTCCTGCTGCTCAATCCATGAAAGATACACTTCCCCCTGTGGAGAAGTAAAGAGATAGGGCTCACCAAATTTGACACCCGGCTCTGCAAATGTATAAATCTCTTCAATGCTAAATGCTTCAATTTGCTCTTTAGGCTTCGTGGTACAACAAAGAACGAATGCAAAAAGGAAAAGGAATATCAAATGCTTCATAGAAAATTTTTTGGGAGAATTTATTTATTCTTCTGGCAAGGTCTTAATATAAGCCTTTACTTTGATTGCACGCAAATAAATAGTGATCAATGGAACCAACCAAAACAATTCAGTAAATACCAAGTGAAATATGGATCTTTTATTCCACCCCAACTCGGGTATGAAGCCTAAGGTAAACCAAGTGGCAAGGACAATTTTTCCTACAATTCCAACAACAATCAAATAATGCCATGAAATCGGATAAAAAGCACTCAAAAACACGAGAAATCCTACAAGCATCCCAAAACTCCCTAAGGCTGTGGCACTCAATGTAGTGGGCTCTGCAGGATTCATCGCCAACCACCTCAACAAATCTGCTCCGAAGTATCTGAAAAATGCCGACCAAGCGAAAGTGTACATTCCTGTAAGCAAAAGCAATCCTCGCATTGGCATAGGAAACATCGGTGTAAGACTATTTTTATCCATAGGTTTATTTAATTATATTCCGAAAATTTAACGTCACAACTCTTTGGAGCTGATCACCCTATACAAAACTACATGAAGGATTTTACAAACACGCGAAGATTGGGGATTATTATTCTCGTTCCTGCATTATTGTTAGTCGGCTTTATTGCTGGCAAGAAAATCGGAGAAATCAATCCACAAGCCATCGAAGGAGCCGAAAGCCTGATCGGAATAAACTTTACTCCTGCTGAAAAAGACAGCATGGTGGGCAATCTCGTCAATTACCGCAATGGCTATGAAAACATGCGGAAAACGAAAATTGACAATTCCGTCAGCCCATCACTGCCCTTCAATCCCTTGCCACATGGTTTTTTCCCAAATCAAAATCAACAAGAAAATAACTGGGGACTTCCGAGCAATGTTGCATTGCCTGACAATGATCACGATATCGCCTTTTTATCAGTAGCGGAGTTATCCACACTGATCAGAACAAGGAAGATCACCTCAGAAAGATTGACAAACATCTACCTCAACAGAATCAAAACCTATGGAGATACGCTAGAATCAGTAATTACAGTGCTGGAAACTGAAGCTTTAGCCCAAGCGAAAGCAATGGATGCAGAAATCCAAGCTGGAAAATACAGAGGTCCTCTTCATGGGATTCCTTATGGCATCAAAGATCTTTTTGCAGTGAAAGGCACCAAAACCACTTGGGGTGCGATGCCTTACAAAGATCAAGTCATCGATGAAACTGCAACAGTTGTCCACAAACTGAATGATGCTGGCGGAGTTCTTCTGGCCAAATTCACCCTCGGTGCATTGGCGATGGGAGATGTATGGTATGGTGGCGTGACCAAAAACCCTTGGAATCTGAATCAAGGTGCAAGTGGTTCTTCCGCAGGTTCGGCATCTTCTGTCAGTGCAGGTTTGGTTCCTTACGCTCTGGGAACAGAGACTTTGGGAAGCATTGTCTCTCCTTCTACTAGAAATGGCGTGACTGGATTGCGTCCCACTTACGGCAGAGTCAGTAAGCACCGCGCCATGGCTTTGAGCTGGAGTATGGATAAAATCGGCCCGATCTCAAGATCTGCACTGGACAATGGTATTGTGTTATCTGTCATCAATGGTGTGGATAAGTTAGACAAAAGCACGATTCCTGCAGCCTTAAACTACAATGCCACCAAATCCATCAAGGATCTCAAGATCGGTTATTTCGAAGATTTCTTTGAGGGCACTCGTGCAACTAATGAAATGGACAGACAGGTTTTAGAGAACCTGAGAGGACTAGGCCTTACCCTTCATCCTGTCAAGCTAGAAACAAGTGTGGATGTAAGCAGTATCCTGATCATGCTCTACGCTGAGGGCGCTGCGGCATTCGATGATATGACAAGATTAGATCAAGATGATTTGCTAGTCGGGCAAAGAAGAAATGCTTGGCCAAATCTATTCCGTTCTGCGAGATTTATCCCTGCGGTGGAATACATTCAAGCAAGTAGATTACGTGCCATTTTAATCGAAGAAATGCATGCCTTATTTCAAGAATATGATGTGATCGTGACTCCATCTTATGGAGGAAGTCAACTCCAAATCACCAACCTCACCGGTCATCCAGCCCTCTGTATGCCAAACGGATTTTTACAAAACGGAAGTCCTGTTTCCATCACTTTCTTAGCCAATTTATTTGATGAAGAAAAGTTAATCATGCTCGGCAGAGCCTATCAAGATAATACCGATTGGCAAAAGAAAAGACCTCCACTGTTTAATCAATAGGGTGTGGATAAGTTTAAAGGTAAAAATTATCAAAAAGCAATCTGAAATTCAGGTTGCTTTTTTTATTGCGCATAAATTGTATTCAAAGCTTTCAAAAGCATCATCTGATTTCTTGCTCTGTCAAGGTTTTGCTCTGGGTATTGCACATGGAAGTACACATTGCCTTTAAGGTAGTCAGTTAAAAATCTCAGTCCTGAGATATAGGTCATCATCTTTCCTCCGTAGTGTAGGGAATTGAGCTCTTCCTGTTTGAGGAAACCTTCTCCTGCTGAAGTGTACCCTTGGTAAAGCGCCTCGTATTTTGACTTATCCACATTAATTTGGCTCCACTGGGTTGAATTTTCTCCCTCCGTGCAAGCTACTGTTCGCACCAAATCACCAAAATCATAAAATACATATCCCGGCATAATGGTATCCAAGTCGATCACAGCTACTACCTTTTTTTGATCTTCTGAAAAAATCAGGTTGTTGATCTTACAGTCATTGTGAGTTACCCGGATGGGGAGTTTTTCTACCCAAAAGCGATATTCCTCCACGAGATCCTTGCGCTTGATATAAAAATCAACGAGCTCTTTTAAATCGTCGCCGAGCTTTCCCTCTTTTTGGTCGAGGGCTTCTGTAAATTGTTGATATCTCCATTCCAAATCTAGAAATCTTGGAATAACAACTTTGAAATCGGATAATTCTAGATTTTTGGCCGCAAGGGAGAATTGTGCGAAAGCTTCAGCAGCAAGAAATGCTTGTTCGGGGTTATTTATATCTTCCAAGCAAATCCCATTGACGTATGGCTGAATTCTAAAAACTTGTTCACCGAATACGGTCATCAAGCCCCCTGAAAGGTTCTTCAAAGGCAAAGGCAATTGATAGCGGAGTGACTCGAAAGGGAAATGATCTAGGAGAATTTGATGGTTATCCACAATCGTTTCTGGATTCTTGAAGACATTTTTGTTGAATGCTTGCAAGACGTATTTTTCTTGATCCTCTGTTATCAAAAAAGTCTGATGGATATGACCATTTCCAAAAACATGAATTTGATCTTCAGTCCAATGCTTTCCATAAGCTTGGTTGATTGTGGATAAAAAAGAGTAGTGAGGCATGGGGCTTAAGTTTGGATCAAAAATATGGATGATTATCAGTAATGAGACATAAATCCTGTTATTATACTTAAAATTATGCGGATAAATCGCCAACAGACAACCATCAACGGTCCTCAGCACCTCAAATATCATATTGAGATTATTTTAAGTAGCTACTTGGTAAAAAATAATCTCCATAATAAGATGCTTTTTCACGAATTCACTTACTTATGTCATTCCTCCAAAAGGTATTGCATGCTTCCAAAATAAATCCTTACTTTCATGAAAATTGTATGTACAGCTCCTTTACAATAGCCACTTAAATAGTGTAAATACTATATTTGGAGCTGCTGTTGACTGTCGACAATTGACAATTATCCGCATGATTATAATTGATAAATATACATGCTAACGAAATTGCGGATAATCAAACATAAAACTTTCATCCACCATCCAAATTCTTCCTAATGACCATTTCTATCCTCGATTGGAGCATTATCGCAGCATTTTTTGTGATTTCTATGCTGATTGGAGTTTATACTTCGAAAAAAGCCGGAGCTTCCGCAAAGGAGTTTTTCCTGTCAGGCAGAAATATGCCTTGGTGGTTGTTGGGCGTTTCGATGGTGGCGACGACTTTTTCGGCAGATACGCCAAACCTTGTTACAGACATCGTAAGAACCAATGGCGTATCGGGAAACTGGGTTTGGTGGGCTTTCTTGTTGACAGGCATGCTGACTGTCTTTGTCTATGCGAAATTGTGGAGAAGGTCTGAAGTGACCACAGATTTGGAGTTCTATGAGTTGAGATATGGAGGAAAGTCGGCAGCATTCCTCAGAGCATTTCGAGCGATTTACCTCGGCGTCTTCTTCAATGTCGTCATCATGGCGACAGTCTCCCTAGCAGCAATCAAAATCGGAGGGGTCATGTTGGGATTAAGCCCAATTGAAACTTTGCTAATAGCATCGATTGTAACAGTGATTTATAGTTCCCTTGGTGGATTGAGAGGAGTGTTGTTAACAGATTTTTTCCAGTTTTTCATTGCGATGGCAGGTGCTATTGGGGCGGCAGTTTATGTTTTGGATATGCCAGAAATCGGTTCGCTAGACGGTCTCCTCACGCATCCGAATGTTGTGGATAAGTTAGATTTTCTTCCTGACTTCAATGATTGGAATATGGTGATCCCGCTACTAATTATGCCCTTAGCGATACAGTGGTGGGCCACTTGGTATCCTGGTGCTGAGCCTGGAGGTGGTGGCTATATTGCCCAAAGAATGCTTTCGGCAAAAGATGAAAAAAATGCCATTGGCGCCACCTTGTTTTTCAATATTGCACATTATGGCATGCGCCCTTGGCCTTGGATCATAATTGCTTTGGCTTCCTTGATTATTTTCCCAAATGTATCGGACATGCAGGAGGCTTTCCCACATATTCCTGTTGACAAGATGGGGCATGACCTTGCCTACTCTGCTATGCTTACTTTCCTACCCGCAGGATTGATTGGATTGGTGCTCGCTTCGCTTATAGCGGCGGTGATGTCCACTTTATCCACACACCTCAACTGGGGGTCTTCCTACGTAGTGAATGACTTTTACCTGCGCTTTCTTAAGCCAGAAGCATCTGACAAAGAATTGGTGTTGGTAGGAAGGTTATCCACAGTGGTGCTGATGCTGCTTGCTGCGATTTTAGCTTTGGCCTTGTCCAATGCCTTAGAGGCTTTTAATATCTTATTGCAAATTGGGGCTGGAACAGGTGCCATATTTATTCTACGCTGGTTTTGGTGGCGCATCAATGCCATGACAGAAATTGCTGCTATGATTATTTCTTTTGTCGTGGCCATTTTCTTTGAAGTCATTAATCCAAAGATTGATTTAATTTCTATCCCAGAGGGTCAGGAATATTTGAAATTGCTGTATGGTGTTGGCATCACTACCATAGGTTGGTTAACAGTAACATTTTTTACGAAACCTGAAAAAGATCAGGTCTTGCTTTCTTTTTATCGTAAAGTAAAACCTGCTGCTTTTGGCTGGAAAAAGGTCTTGGATCGCTATCCACAAGAAGAACAAGAGCAAGGACAGCTTCCGAAAGAAATTGGACTGATGTTGGTTGGGTCAGTGATGGTATATGCCGTACTTTTCGCGGTAGGTTTCTGGATATATGGAAATATCATGGCAGCTACCTTATCCACAATCACCGCGATCATCGGGGCTTTAATTATTTTCAAGAGTTGGAAAGGGATGAGGTAAGGAATTTTACCACTGGTGAACACAGGTGAACACATTTTTATTTATGATTTAGGAAGGTTAAAAGCTCTTGGCGAGCAAGGGCTACTTCAGTATTTTAGCTAAATTTGTGAAGTTGTGTTTATTTTTTTTAGAGACTTATACCAATTGATAGGTTCAAATTAAAAGATAACACTTTGATACTACTCCCATATCCGACCCATTCTGGGTCGGGAAGATGGAATTTTCTTCATTTTCCTATAACCATGTGATCCCTTCGGGATCGAGGAAAAACAGTTCCTCTTCCTGAAAATATATAATCACTTAGCGATCACGGACAGCAAATCATTTCCTAAGATGATTCTCTCATCCCTAAAATACATTAGAACATTTATTACTAACTCAAAATACCTCTATACCTACCTGGCGTTCCCGAACGGGAACAAATTTGATTAACCCCGTGATGAAATCCGGAGGTATGAAAAAACAAACAACCTAACCACCAACAACTCCTAAGGAGTTGAATTTGATAAAGGCACCTAAGAAAAATAATTTTTATGAATTGATGGGTTTAGAATAAAGGGTACTGCTGTGATTCTGCTAAAAAACACGACCCATTCTGCGTCGGTAAGATGGGAATTTCTTCATTTTCTATAAACATGTGATCCCTTCGGGATCAGATCAGGGACAGTAATTCTTTTTCTAAGTGTGCAAATACCTGATTTTACTGATAACGGGACAAGCGTTGCTCAAGTCTTACATCTTGCGTCTTGAATCTTATATCTTACGAAAACCCTACTTCTTAAACTGCAAAGTATTAATCAAATGGGTCATGTCAATTTTGATATGTTCAATTACAGGTGCGAGTGAATCGTTTTTCATGGCTGTATTGAAATATAAAGCCCCTCTAAGAAAATGATTTGTGGAGTCCGTTATGAAAAATTGAAATTGTGTTGGCACTTCACCACTCAACTCTGCCACTACAGCGGTATAGCCTTTTGGGGTGAGGAGAATGGATTCTTCGATTCCGTAAGCTTTGATTTGGTGCTTAGCAGTGAGGTTGATGGCGTCATTGAGTACCATTTTTACATCACCCCCTTTTGTGCCCAATGGCAAATAGGTCAAATGGACCTTGGCTCCCAATTCTCTATAATTGAGGTTGATCCAGGCTGCTTGATCGATATTAAAAGAATCTTGCTCTACCGACGCAGCTTGCGACACTTCAAAAAGATAAGGATAACTCCCACTTAATGTCTCAAAAGCTCTTTCAGGAAGATCAATACGATTATAGCCCAAAGGTCTTGGCAGATAATCTCCTCCGCAGCTACTCAAAAACGCTAAAATAAAAAGCCAGATGAAATTCTTATTTGACATGCCTCAAAGTTATCAATTTGGATTGATTTCAACTTTGTAATGTCGATATTTATAAGAAAATTGTCCAAAGTCCTGAGTCAACAGTCCACAGCGGCCATAATCAAAATGTAAGCGTAATTTTATTGGCTACTGATAGAAATGTGGATATGAATCAAAACTTAAAAGTCTAAACTTATGAAAACAAGAAAACCCGTCCTTTTGAGTGCTTTAAGCATTCTCTTTTTATGCATTGCACAGTTCAGTGCTACAGCACAGACCACCATGGAAGAATTTATGATGAAGTGGGAAAACAGCAAACAGTTTACTTTGGCTGTAGTAGATAAAATGCCAGATGAATTACAAAATTACAAACCGCATGAGACGGCGATGAGTTTTTCTGAACAAGTGTCTCACTTATCTTCGACAATAGCGGGCATTGGCAAAAGATTTTTGGCAGGTGAAGATCCAAGTTTTGATCTTGCTGCAAAACCTGCAAACAAAGAAGCGTTAAAAGCATATGTTACTGCTTGCTATGACTATGGAGCAGCGACATTTTCCAATTTGAGCGAAGCGCAATTGGCTGAAAAAGTTGAGATTTTTGGAAACGATGCTAGCAGAAGGCAAATCTTAAGACTGCTAGATGACCACTGCACGCATCATAGGGGAGCTGCGATCTCTTACATTCGCGCCAATGGCATCGAACCCCCAAGATTCAATGGGATGTAAAAGACAGAAGCCAAGCAAAAAATGCTTGGCTTCTGTCTTTTACATTTGATAAGTATGTTATCCTCTTACCCATTGTACTTTTTCAGCTATTGGCTTTCTACGACCTTCTGGCCACCTGTCTGTGGCAGGTTTGGCTACATAGAAAAATCCCATCAGCATATCTTCTTCTCCCAGCTCAAACCATTCTTTAGCTTCCGGCCAAAAGGTAGGCCCACCTGTTCCCCAATAGGCTGCTAATCCATGTGCAGATGCTGTCAGATACATATTTTGAACCGCCATGGCTACAGCTGCTATTTCTTCCATCACAGGAAGATTTGCACGAAGATCTCGATTCATTTTGATTGCAATGATATGGGATGCTTTCAGTGGATTTTCTAAAAATTTCTGAAATGTCGCTTCTATAAAGTTTCCGTTTTTCTCAGCGCGTTGCTTGTAAAGATTGGCTTGAAAGTCAGCAAACTTCTTCAATCCCTCACCAGAAAAAACAGTAAAACTCCAAGGTTCAGTAAGCTTATGTGTAGGGGCCCAATTGGCATTTTCAAGCATTTCTTGGATGACTGAGTCTTCGACAGGGTCGTTTTCCTTAAACTGCGCAACAAACATGGACCTACGGCCACGGATGATTTTATTGACTTCTTCGATGTTAAATTCAGGTCTTTCCATATATTTCAAAAGGTTTTTTTATCTCCTCTACACAATGCTAAATATATAAAATTGGTTCTATAGTAAATCAGATTTCAAACTAGATTGGATTTTCTCTTCCTCCACACACAAATCATACATGATTTGCTCGGCTATTGCATATTTTCTTACAACATAAATAGTGATTAAAGCCAGTGGAATCCCTAGTAGATTGATTGTCATATCAATCATTGTACTATCGAGAAGGTTCTCAACCGTATTTTCCTTTTTAAGAAAGCCTAAAGAAATCCGACCAAGCACCCCCGAAATTAACCAAAGCACCCACCACGATAGTACCCAAGAAGAAGACAAATCCAACTCTTTACCAAAAAACCTTTTAACATAAAGTCTAGTCTCTATGAAAAGCTCTTTCATGATTTGATAAGGCCTGAATAAATTAATAAAAGGAACAAACCAAGCTCCAGCTGCCCAACCCTCACTTTGATTTAAAAACTTTACCTTCACATGCAGATTAAAATATGCTCTTCTAAACCATCTGATAAAGAGAAAACCAGAAGTTAGAAAAGCAATCAAATATATAATTCCAAGTAAACCAACTCTCAAATCGTTTGCTTCAAGTTCCTCAAAAGTATAATCACCATCATTTATAACCGTATTTAAGAGATCATACTGTAGATAATTTGAAACTAGAAGAATCATTTCTAACATTAAAATTATCCACAAAAGAGCTAAAACATGGCGTGATCGGCTTTCATTGGGTCGAAGTTTTTCCATAATTTGAGGTGCTAGGTCTATAAGTATTAAAAGGCAGATTTTTAAACCCAATAAACTTAATCTTTTTTCCTATAACTACAAATAAAAATATGGGGTGTTAAGAAACTATATCTTATAATTTAAAAACTGTATCCCAACTTCACACCCCCGTAATAATTCCTCAAAGGAGCAGGCTGATAGAATCTATTTGCAAACGCATTGAGGTCATTACCCAAACTGTAGGATTCATTCAATAAGTTATCCACACCAAAATACACCTCAGCATCCCAATTTCCGGCAAAAGTACTTCTCCAACCAACTCTACTACTCACCAAATTGTAAGCATCTTGATAAACTGTATTCGCATCATTCAAGGGTAACTTATCCACATATTGATGGGTGAAGTTTAGATAAAAGCCAAGCTTTGCTCTTAAATCGATTTGATTGACCAAAGTATTTGGAGCAACGCCCGTCAATTGATTGCCTGAGAAATCATTTCCTCTGCTGCTAAAATCAGCAAACTCAAAATAGTGCCCTGTAAATGCATGACTAAATTTCAAATCATGAATCAGTGTTTGTGGATTTCTCCACAGTGCATAATCCACTTGCGCTTCTATACCACGCTGATTGGTATTTCCTGCATTTCTGAATAACACCACCCCTTGTTCATTGGCAAATGTGGTGATCGTCTGATCCAATTTGAAATAAAAACCTACGATATCCACATTGAAGATCCCATGTGTTCCTCTGTAGCCCAATTCATAATTTACGCCTTTTTCTGCCTCTAGGTCTAAATTGATACTTCCCTCGTTTGTTCTTACCTCAGCGATGGAAGGAGGCGAAAATCCAGAACTGATACTCCCATGAATTCCTGATTTGTCATTGATCTGATAGGCCAAAGCGATTCTAGGAACGATAATCGGATCAAATTTGCGTTGATTCGAAGCAGGTTCGTTAGCACTAGCATCAATAGTTCGGTTGATGTCATATCGGGAAAAGTTTTCGCTAAATGCCAAAGTCATCAAAAATTTATTCGACCATTCCAATTCAAACTGCTGAAATAGAAAAGCCTGAGTTGTCACCAAATCATCGCTAAACCTAACCGTATCGGCTTGTCCATTTCTATTTCCAAAATTTTGTGCTAAAGTTTTGCCATACTGATATTCCCCACCAGCGATGATTCTGATAGGAAATCGACCGATTTTATCATTTCTGGTGAATTTGGTTCTCCCACCATAACTGAAAGCAGTCTCTTTTTTATAATCTAAGATAAAAGGATTTTCAAATTCCGTGGTGTTAACATACAACGCGGTTTGATTCTCCAATTTATCAGAAAAAGTGTAGGTATGGGAAAGTGTTCCGTAGAGAGATTTTTGAGCGATAGAACTATTTTGATTGACCGAACCGGGTCTAGCTTGTCGTGGATCTTCTTCCAATTGGGTAGCATTTAAAGCTCCAGGGATTTCATACTTTAGATCACTGTAAAGGATCTGTGTGGATAACTTTTGCTTCTTTGAAGGTTTCATATGTGCGGCCAATTGGAAAACCTTTCTGTCAACAGCACTGTGTTCACGGTATCCATCAGATTTTTGATGGACATAGGATGCACTGATTCCACCTTCCCCAATCTGCTGATCAATGCCGAAGCGATATCTCACCAAACCAAAATCTCCCACATTCAAATCTGTAGAAATCCTGTTCTCATCAATCTGAGTTTTGCTTTGAAAGCTAATCACTCCTCCATTTCCCGCTCCGTAAATACTACTCGCGGGTCCTTTCACAATTTCGGTCTGTTGGATATTGCTTAGATCTAATAAATTCAAAGGAGTAGTACCATCAGGAGAAGTGAAAGGAATTCCATTCCAGTAGACTTTTACATTTCTCACCCCAAAAGGAGATCTTAAAGAACTCCCTCGAATAGATATTCTATAACTGGCAGGTGCTCTTTCCTCTACCCTGATACCTGCTTTGGTGTTGAAGGCATTGACAATAGAAGTTTCACTGAATCGGTAAAGCTCGCTTTCCAAAACTCTACTCACAGATCCTGCTTGTTGCAATAATGGTCTGTCGGACTCAAAAGCGGTGACCGTGACTGTGGATAGGTCATTTGTCAAGGGAGACAGTAGGACAATATTCTCCTGATTTGGAATAATATCCTCACTCTTCTTTTGATAGGCAACATGTGAAAAATCTAATTTTATAGATTGTGCAAAATCTATTTGCGCAATTCCTTTATCATCGGTGATTTGGCCTTTAAATCCTATTCCTTTGATCGCTACGCCGGGGATTGGTTCTTGAGAATCGCGATCCACAACCTTGACCGTCGTTTGGGCAAAAAGTGAGATTGGTAAAAATAGGATTAGGAAGAAGTAGAATTTTTTCATGTTAGATAATTTTTAATTCTTGACTGTAAGTATCCTTTTTAAGCAGATTGACTTTACTTTCGGTCATTTACAAAAGGGATAACACCAACTCAATAAAAATGATTAAAAAAAACCTCAAGATTTAAATCTTGAGGTTTTTAATAAGGTAGATTTTAAAATTATTTTCTCTGTGCTCTTTTCATTGGATTGTCACCAGAAGAAACACCTCTAGCGCCACCAGCACTTTTGAATAATTCAAATCTACTCGGTGTGAATGTTCTCGGCCAGTAGTTATTCGACTCGTCAATATCAGCTGTTTCTCTGAATGGATCTAGCACAATACTTTTGACTTCTTTCTTCTTGGCAAATACCTTAGAAACTTCGGTTTCATTCAATCTCCAAATCTCAGCAGGAATACGATCTACTTCAGAAGTTCCGTCTGTATAGTTAAACTGAATAATCAAAGGCATCACTAGGCCACCTACATTTTTAAACTTCATTTCATAGAAATTCAAACCACTGTTCAATAGATCTTTCTCTTGCTGACTTAATCTAGCCATAAAATCTTTATAAGCTTTTTCATCATCAGGAGTTACTGAGAATGGATTATAACTATTGTAAAAATCTCGTGTAGCAGGATCAGCTTCTAAGACAGTTTGCTCAATGTCTTTTGCATTGTAGGTCTTAGAAACATAACTTTCTTCTCTATCAAACGCCTTCTTTGCGTCTGCTTTTTTCTCAGCTGGAGTTCTATTGTCTAGCTTGTACCAGTTTACTGCCTCTAAAGAGATGTCAACAGGGTCAGTACCAAAGAACCAACCTCTCCAAAACCAATCTAAGTCCACACCCGAAGCATCTTCTAGTGTTCTGAATAGATCCTCAGGAGTAGGATGCTTAAACATCCATCTTTGAGAGTATTCTTTGAATGCATAGTCAAATAGCTCTCTGCCCATAATTGTCTCTCTCAAAATATTCAAAGCAGTGGCCGGCTTGGCATACGCGTTTGGTCCAAATTGGATGATATTTTCGGAATTGGTCATGATCGGCTCAAGTAGACTTTGATCACTTCTCATATATGAAGCAATTTTGTGTGCTGGACCTCTACGAGATGGGTAATCTCTATCCCACTCTTGCTCTGCCATAAACTGCATGAAAGTATTCAATCCTTCATCCATCCAAGACCACTGTCTTTCGTCAGAGTTGACAATCATTGGAAAGTAATTGTGTCCTACTTCGTGGATGATTACTGAGATCATCCCGTATTTCACAGCATCTGTATAGGTACCGTCAGCATCTGGACGACCATAGTTAAAGCAAATCATTGGGTACTCCATCCCGTTGCTTGCTTCTACAGAAATTGCAACAGGATAAGGGTAGTCAAAAGTTTTAGCTGAATATGACTTCAGTGTATGTGCTACTACTCTAGTAGAGTATTGCTCCCAAAGTGGATTTCCTTCTTTTCCATAATAAGACATTGCCATCACATCTTTTCCGCCTTGCTTCACAGCCATAGCATCCCAGATGAACTTTCTAGAAGAAGTCCACGCAAAATCTCTTACATTTTCAGCATGAAAAATCCATGTTTTCTTATCTTTTGATTTTCCTTTTTCTAATCGCTCTGCTTCTGCCTGTGTTCTGATCACAACAGGCTTATCATACGACTTCTGCGCTTGTTCCCAACGTTGTAACTCAGTTGCTGAAAGTACTTCTTCAGGGTTTTGCAAAACACCTGTTGAACCCACCATATGGTCAGCCGGTACAGTAATTTTCACTTTATAATCACCAAAAGTCAATGCAAATTCACCTCTTCCTACGAATTCCTTGTTCTGCCATCCTTCAAAGTCAGAATAAACAGCCATTCTTGGAAACCATTCAGCCATGGTGTAAAGGTAGTTTCCGTCTTTTTCGAAAAACTCATATCCTGGACGACCGCCGATAAAACTCATTCTATCGTGAATATTGAAAGACCAATCAACAGTAAATTCAAACTTTTCGCCTGACTTCAATGGCTGAGGAAGGTCAACGCGCATCATGGTGTTGTTTATTGTCACCGAAACATCATCCCCTGACATGGTTTTTACAGAATTGATTTTGTATCCTAAATCCTGATCATGCCAAACGATCCCTTCTAATTGTCTCATGGACATTCTAGAGTTGATGCTGCTTTGTGCCATTTTTGGGGTTCTTGAGTCTGCCGCTCTTTCATTTTGATCTAGCTGAATCCACAGATAAGTCAGTTGATCTGGAGAGTTATTGAAATAAGTGACTTTCTGCCAACCTTTGATAGATTGATTGTCATCATTCAACTCCACTTCAATTTCATGATCCGCCTTTTGCTGCCAATACATGTGCCCTGGAGCCCCTGAAGCAGTTCTGTAGACATTTGGAGAGCGAAGCATCGTTCCCATTTGTTCGAATCTTTCCGCATGATTTCTTTCACTTCGCTGAGCAAAAGAAGAAACGGAACACATCAAACCTAATACGAGGAGTGTAAGTATTCTTTTCATAGAGTTAATTTATAGTTTAATGACCATTTTGGTCGTATTATTTTTATTTGAATCTACCAATACTTGGTATCTAACATCATCATGATAGACATACCCAAAACTATAGCTGAAATGGTGATTGTCCATTCTTTTCTATTGACCCCAATGAGGCCAACGATAAGCGATGATGCTATCAAGAAAATGGCAACTATGGCCAATTGACCAACTTCTAATCCAATGTTGAATGCGAGTAGAGGTTGAAATATCGAAGCTTCTCTTCCTAGTAAAGACCTTAGGTAATTAGAAAACCCAAGTCCGTGAATCAATCCAAAGAAAATAGCAAAGATGTAATTGATTTGAATTCCTCTGCTATTGCTCGGTTTAGGCTTGAATACATTTGCCAAAGCAGTAATTGCAATAGTCACAGGAATCAGGAATTCAATAAGGTTTGAATTTACCTTGATTAGATTTAATGTAGCCAAGGCAAGAGTAATGGAATGACCTATTGTAAATGCTGTTACGAGTATTAGGATTTTTTTCCAATCTCGGGCCAAGTATATCGCACAAAGTGCGATTACAAAGAGAATATGATCAAAACCCTTTAGATCAAGTATATGTTTGTATCCTAATTCAAAATACAGTTGAAATTGACTCATTTATGCTGGGTGCTTTTAGAATTTATTTAATATCAATATTTCGGGATTGTAAGTATAATGCATAATTTGCACAAAAAGTAGAAATAAAGATTCCAAATGATACATTATTACATTTTCACATTAATTCTAGGATGGAAGGTATTGTTTCACCCCTTCTATATCAGCCTTACCGATATCAGGTACAATGATGGTGAAAAGACGATTGAGATTGCACAAAAGATATTTTGGGATGACTTAGAGAGAGGACTTGGAGAAGAGAATAATGCTAAGGTTGATTTCCTTAACCCGAGTTCTCCAGAAAAGCTTAAAAAGATGCTTGAAGCTTATGTCTTAAAGCACAATCAAATTACAGTCAATGAAAAAAAAGTCACGCTACATTTTTTAGGATATGAGATTGAAGATGATGCCACTTGGATATATATTGAAGGTAGAGACGTGGGATTTCCTAAAACAGTAGAAATCGCAAATACGATATTGATAGAGCCATTTGAAGAGCAGCAAAATATTGTGAACTTCTACATCGGAAAAAAACCAAAGAGCCTGATTCTTTTCAAGGACAAGACTTTTGGAAACTTGAATTTTTAATGAAAGGCAAATATTAATCTACGCTTTCTCCTAAAGTAATATTCGATAAAACCACCCATCTCCCTTCGACTCGTTTCAAAATAGATAAGCTTTTTACGTCGAGTCTACCTTTGAATTTCTTTGACTTGATGAATTGCCAATATTCGTCAAACAGTCTTTCTTTGATGTCTTTGAAAGCTACGGTCATATGAGGGGTGTAATTTGAGTCGCTCAACTCTTTTACCAAATTCAATTCCCTTTTACAATATTCAGCAAGTTCAGATTGAAGGGCGTTCAGCTCCTTATTTGGCTTGGTTTTGATAAATATTACACGCTTTCCAAATCTTCCAAAACCATCAAAACCTAAAGAAAAAGCTTCTTTCCCTTTCAAAAAACTACCTATTTTATCAATTAGATCACCTTCTTTCGCTTCATTCCAGCTGAATGGCATTTTAACGGTAACATGGGCTGGCGATTTTAAGGCGTATTTGAGCCCAAAAACCTCTTTCAACTCTTCCTTTACTTTTGTCGAATCGTTTTGAACATCGCCGAAAGGAACGATTGCAATAAAATATTTACCGAAATTTTTTGCCATTTGACACAAATATATTTGAATTCGTACTTCTAACCAGTTATTTCAAGAAGATAAAAAGGATATTTAGATTTTATAGTATACTTTCTCAAAGCAAAAGATTAAATTTAGGCAGCATTCAGATAATAGAAATATGAAGAATTTTGAAAAAGCAATGATAGGTCTTGACATGACTGAAATGGACGAAATCCTGATAAAAAAGGTGGCCTATATCAGTCAAATCATGAAATTCAAAAAACTATACTTGATTCACGTAGCAAAAGACCTTTCTCTACCTGAAGAAATCAGAAAAGCCTACCCCGATCTTCTTGCACCGATGGATGAAACAATACAGGCGGAAATCAAGACTTTGCTCAAAAATGAAAAAGAGCTAGATCCGGCTATAGAAATAGAAATTTTAGTACTCGAAGGCAGTCCATTAGAAACCTTCCTTAGAACGGCCAAAATTAAGGATGTAGATCTCATTATTATGGGTCGGAAATTCGAGCTCGATGGTAGCGGAACGCTATCAAAGACTATGGCACAAAAAGCACCTTGTTCGGTTCTTTTCCTGACAGAGACTGGCCCAATAGCTGTCCCGCAAAAAGTGATGATTCCTTTAGACTTTTCCGAACACACGCATCTTTCTTTCGAGTTTGCAGATAAATTACATAAAGAGCTACAAACAGAAATTGTAGGATTACATATTTATGAAGTCCCTACAGGGTACTATAAAACGGGAAAATCATTTGACGAATTTGCTGCGATTATGGAGGAGAATGCTAAAAAGGATTATGAAAAATTCTTAAAGAAATATAATCATACCCCTTTTGAATGCCTGTATCTCCTTAAAAAGAATGGCAATACAGGTAGGCACATCATACAAACAGCAAAGGATCATAGCATAAACCTTATCCTGATGGGAAGTAGAGGTCGAACCAACTCTGCAGCTATACTACTAGGCAGCACAGCTGAAAAACTCATCAATCTCAATAATGAAATCCCGATGATTATCTTCAAAAATAAAGGGGAAACCATGAGTTTTTTAGATGCTTTAATGAAGGTATAAGCCGTGTCCATATTCAACAAAAAAGAGAGATCCCGTAATGAAGGATCTCTCTTTTTTATGCTTTACAACCAACTCAATTGAGTTTATTCTCTATAACAGCTAGCTCACTAGTTATCTTTTAAATAATCTAAATTCTGTTTTTGGAATATTTTGATCGGCGAGCTATTGACTCTTGTGCGCCGGGAGGTAGTTGAAAATTATCTACAAGGTTATTTTTGGTAAAATTGCATCCTATACCATTCTGGAAAATCAATTATTTTAATAGGCGTTTTCTCTGTTATAGATTAATTCTATTACTGTCCTGATACAGATATTAATGTCCATCCAGATTGTCCAATTTTGGATATAAAAAGAGTCAAATCTAACCCTAGATTTGATTTGTCTTAGGTTTTCAATTTCCCCACGATAACCTTTTACTTGTGCCAAGCCCGTAATCCCCGGTTTGATTTTGTGTCTTGAATTGTACTTTTCTACTTGAAGTTGAAATGTTTGATTCATTGGAATCGTATGTGGTCTTGGGCCAACTATTGACATGTCTCCAATCAATACATTCAAAAATTGCGGCATCTCGTCAAGGGAAGTATTTCTCAAGAATGCACCAATTCGTGTCACACGAGGATCATTTTTGGTAGCTTGCTTTGTATCCGCATAATCATTGGGGGTCATAGATCTAAACTTCAGACATTTGAAAACTTGATTATTGACTCCATTTCTCTCCTGAATGAAAAATATCGGTCCTTTAGACTCTAACTTGATCAAGATCCCTACCAATGGAATCATCCAACTTAGAATAAATACCAAAACAAAAAGTGAAAAAACGAGATCAAAGACCCTCTTGAAAGCACGATTCATGGCATTATCCAAAGGGATATCATTGACATTGATAACAAAAAACTCCCCATATTTAGAAAAGGAAAGATTCTTTTCCAATTGCAAATTGCCATTAGGAATGACCTTTACTTTGATATATTTATCGTCGGCATAGTCCATTACCTTTTTGATAAAACCCGAGTCAAGACTTTCACTCACATAAATCAAATCTAAATCTAAATCTTTTGCCTCTTCAAAAAATTGAGGTAGACCACCTCTGACATTAATACTTCTATTATCTAAATCATCATAAAAGCCAAGAAAATTAATCCCAAAATCTCTCCTTTGCTTAAAGACTTGCGACAGCTTAGTGCTCACACCACTTTTGCCTAAAATAATGGCATTTCTATAATTTTTCCCTTGGATTCTATACTGCTTTAGCGCTAAATGTACACCCACTCTAAATAGACCCAAAAACATTACTGACGTAACAGCAACTCCTATGAGGAAAAAAATACCCAAGGGGTGTTCTTGTGTTGAAACCCAGAAAATAGACATCAAGCCCATTAACCAAATCAAAGATTCGGGAAGCTGCTTCAGGGTAAAGCCAACCTCAGTAGTCCTTCCTATTTTATAATCTTTCCTACCAACTGATATAAGCAACCAAAAAAGAAGAAAATAACCATATAGAGCTAGGTTGATTTCTGGATAATCGATAAAATAACTGAACAGGACAGCCGTCACGGTGAGTCCGATCGCGAGTACTAAAAGATCCCCTAGAACAAAAAGCCATGGGAAATATTTGTGAAAACGTCTTTTCATAAAAATTGATAAGCCCTACGAATCAAATAACGAGATTTGACTTGGGTTAGATTCCTTTATTTAATCGATTATATGAACTTTTACCTTCAAATAATTAAATTTGAGTGTAAAATTAAAAAAGATTTACAAAGCAGTATTACATTTGAGGTAATTAATTATTTACTTCTCAATATTTCTGCCAAAGCTTTAAAAGGCAATCTTGCCCATGTCAAAAATCAAACACCTATTAAGTCCTTCTGACAATCCCGAATCTATCGGGAATAAGTTCAGAAGTAGACGTTTTTTTGTATTTGAAAGCTTAATTAAAGAAAATTTTCCAATTGGCTCTGAGCTAAATATCCTAGATGTAGGTGGCGCTGCATATTTTTGGAAGGACAAGGATTTTTTAAATAAATACAATGTTAAAATTATTTTACTCAATTTAGAAGCCTCAGAAACAGGACATCCTCAGCTGAAATCAGTTATTGGAGATGCGACTGATCTGTCTGAATACGAAAATGAAACATTTGACTTGGTGTTTTCCAATTCTGTTATTGAGCATCTTTATACTTGGGAAAATCAAGTCAAGATGGCCAATGAATGTGTTCGCGTAGGTAAAAAACATTTTATCCAATCACCCAATAAGCATTTTATCATAGAAGCTCACTATACGCTTCCTTTTGCACAATATCTCCCAAACAAACTCCTATTTGACATTCTTACAAAAACCAAGCTTAGTCAGACCCGAAAGTGGGATCCTGATGCAGCCAAGCAATATCTTGAGGAAATCAGGTTACTAACCGGAACTGAAATGAAAATGCTCTTTCCAAATTCTAAGATCTATAAAGAGAAGTTTCTTGGTATGACCAAATCATTTGTTGCACATAATCTTTAATCTTTTTCTCTCAATTCATAAATATAATAGCACTGATACTCTTTTTCAAAATCATGTATTTCGGCTTGATCTCCGTATTGTAAGTATCTGTTGGGTCCAACATTAAGCTGAATTTTTCCAGGTAAATTCCATTCAACAGGTTTCCCTACTTGCTTTCCATCTTTGATATAGAAATAGTATTTTTTTCTAGATTCTGTTTCTAATCTCTGTTGCTCCTCACTTGGATTCTCAAAAACCATATTTAGATCAGAACCTGTTCTATAGCCAATTAATATCTCATCACCATAACCTGTAATCTCAAAGAAAGCACCACCAAATTTGACGTTGTTTCCTCTATGCTCTTGAACAGCGGCTCTTGTAGCTTCTTCTAGAGGAACAGTTATCAACTTATTCGGCGTGATTCTTTCCAAGTTGATCTTATTGACAATCTTGAAATTGTCATTAGGATCCATTTGATACAAGATAGAATCACCCCACATCATACTAGAAATTGAAGTAGAATTTAAATCAGAAAAGTAGATAGGATTATCCATAAAAGGAATAAAAACTCCTTGCTTGAAAGCACTGCTTTCATCAATTTTTCCACCCTTTTTAATTTCGCCTGTCTTGACATTCTGCAAATGAACCATATTCAGGGTATCAAAATAATCCACTGGATAAGTTTGTAAAAATGCATCATTCATATTCACAACGGCAGAAATATTCCCATCTTTGGTTTTGAAAGTGCTTAAATTATCTCGAGTGAAATTGATCAGTTTAAACCGAATCCCTTGCTCAAATGGAAAGCTCCTTTGAACTTTCAGATTCAAATCATAAACGAAGGTTTTCCCATCTGTAACCACCATAATCTCATCCCCTACAAAACCAACCCTAGCGGTTACTAACCCAAAAGCATCAGGCCCCTCTGCTAGTGTATTCTCTGCTACAATTTGTCCTTTTTTGTCAATGATCATAAACCTACCCTCCATACTCATCTGAGGAATGATCAAGTACAGCTTCTTTTCGTGATGATAGTCTAGAATATGGACAGTCTTCAAAATATCGATGACTAAGGAATCCACTTTTACAAATTCGAATTCTTTATTTAAATCAGAGTTTGAAGAACTTCCTCCACAGGAGTAAATACCGATGATGAAAGAAGAAATCAAAAGAAGCAAAAGGAGTTTTTTCATAATCAAACCTATTTCTTATTTAGTTAAAAATCAACTAAAGTAGACTTTATTTTATATATAGAAATTAATTCTGAAATTGAATTTTAATTATCAAACCCTCTACATCATGAAGAATATTTTCACTACACTTTTACTCGGTATTTCATTGTTCACTTTGGTCCAAGCCCAGACCCAGCCCTATCTCAATCTGGAAAATGCCACAAAAATTGCTGATGCGGCGCAGGAGAAAGCCATTTCCGAAAACTGGAATGTAGTCATTTCGATTCTTGATCAAGGAGGAAATTTGATTTTGCTGAGAAGAATGGATGGCACACAAATCGGAAGCATTGAAATCGCGCAACTCAAAGCCAAAACTGCTTTTGAATTCAAACGCCCTACAAAAGCATTTGAAGATATGATCAAAGGCGGTGCTGTACATTTGACTACCATGCCTATCACAGCTGTGGAAGGAGGCCTTCCAATCTTCAAAGATGGAATCATCATTGGATCCATCGGGATATCTGGAGTGACATCCGCCCAAGATGGCATCATCGCTGAGGCTGCGCTAAAAGCTACAGGATTTATGTAAGTATTTGGATAATTTCTTCGTGCTCGGGAAATTTTGGCAAGAGCTCTTCTTTACTAAAAAGTTTAAAATCTTCAAAATTAAATCCTGGTGCAACGACACAAGAAACTAAGGAGTAAGAATCATACTCATCTACTGTAGACCCAAAAATCACCCCTGCAGGAACCATCTGTTGGGGCCTATTTTCTTCACCGGCAGGACCCACTTTTATCTTTTCATATTGCCCACTTTCATCAATCACGTGCACTGTCAATGGTGATCCTTCATGATAAAACCACATTTCGTCACTCTTGATCTGGTGAAATTTCGAAATATTGTCAGAGGTCAACAAAAAGTAAATTGAAGTCATGATACTTCGTTCTCCAGAAGCAGTGTTAACTCCTAAATCAGATCTGTATATCTCTTTATAAAACCCTCCTTCTGGATGTGGCCTCAAATCCAATTGAGCAACCAACTCATCTATTCTAAACTTACTCATCCGTATAATTCCATAATTTTATCCACAATTCGCTCAGCTGTCTTTCCATCCCAAAGCGGGATTCCTTGATAGGATTTCCATTTCCCTTTCATTAATTTTTCCATAAAAGGTGCTAAGTTTTGAGGATTTGTACCAACCAATTCATTTGTGCCCAAGTGTATGGTCTCCGCTCTTTCTGTATTGTCTCTCAAAGTCAAACAAGGTACGTTCATCACGCTTGCTTCCTCGGTAATTCCTCCAGAATCAGTGATCACTGCAAAGGCATTTTCCACCAAGTAATTGAACTCCAAATAACCCAAAGGATCCACAAGGTGCAAGTTGGAATAGGCAATTCCAAGATTCACCAAGCTCTTGGCAGTTCGAGGATGAACAGGGAAAATAATCGGCATGTTATTACTCCCTTCAATAATTGCATCAATCATTGCTTTAAGTTGCCCTTCCTGATCTACGTTGGCAGGTCTGTGCATCGTGAGTACGAAGTATTTTTTAGCTTCCAAAGCGTCAAATACTACTCCTTCTGGTTTTTGGAATTTTGATCTGTTAGCCAATAGTGTATCGATCATGGTATTGCCTACATAATGGATCTTTTCTTTGGCAAACCCTGCTTTGTGTAGATTTTCATTTGCTATCTCCGAGGTGGTAAAGAAATGATCACAAATGCTATCTGTCACCATTCTGTTGATCTCCTCTGGCATTGTCAAATCCCCAGATCGTATTCCCCCTTCTACATGGGCCACGTCAATGCAAAGCTTCTTGGCAGTGATCGAGCAAGCCAAGGTAGAAGTCACATCACCCACCACAATCACCAAATCTGGTCTATTGGTTTCCAGCTCTTTTTCAAAAGCAATCATCACAGCAGCAGTTTGCTCCGCCTGAGAACCTCCCCCAGCAGCTAAGTTGACATTAGGTTCAGGAATGTTCAATTGATCAAAAAAATCACCTGACATTTTTTTATCATAATGTTGACCAGTATGCACTAATCTAAACGAGATTCTAGCTCCGTCCTTTATCTGCGCCTTAATCGCATGTATGATTGGGGCTATTTTCATAAAATTAGGTCTAGCACCTGCTACCAATGTGATCTTGATCATATTAAATTTACATTATTTCGAATAGCTAAATTAGCTATAAATGATGGGGAGACAAAGCCCCACAAATTCGGATTATTGAACTAGAATTAGACATTTTGTAGATTAATTTCGTTTATTTGTAGGCTAATTGAAATCCAATTGCTTGTTTTTTAGGTATGTGGATTCAATCAAAAGATTTGTAGCATGAGAGTTAATTATAAAAAACCATTTCTTAATTATTTTTTCGGGTTCATCATTCTTATTTCCGCAGGTGCTTGCCAAGATGAATTACTTGGGGAAGAAAAGATATACTCAAATAATTTTAATCAGTTAGACCTTAGAAATTTCAATAATTCGAGACTTTTTGTATTTGAAAATGATACGATTATGGGCTTTTACCATAATGAAGAGGTGTGGGTAAAACTATACGATATTCCACCACACAGTGCTTTAAAAATTACTATTGAAGTTTTGGCCCATGACAGTTGGGATGGTAATTTGGATGATGGGGTCTCTGGACCTGATTATTGGTACTTTAAGCTTGATGATGAAGAGGTTTATCGAACCACATTTTCAAATAGTGTTTGTGTTTCCACATATTGTTTAAGGCAATCCTATCCAGAGCAATTTTTCAAGCAAAATTTTCCAAAAGAAGGTGCAGTCCAAACCAACCTTCCTGGGCTATGCAGTACTGCTGGGGTACCAAACAACACAACAAGATATTCCATCACCAAAACATTTCGACATTTTCAAGACAGCGTGAAAATAACAATGGGAGATGAATTGATGCAAACTAACGCATTCAGTCCACTCTGTGATGAAAGTTGGTCAGTGAGTAAAATTGAAGTAAGTGCAATGACGGTAAGATAAGTAGGTTAGGGTATGAAGACATTAATTAAAATCAATTTTGTATTTCTATTTATTCTCTTGGTTTTAGGAGAATTGACTGCACAAACACTTCCACTTAATACACCGGGGATGGAAGAATATATGAGAAGGAAACAGCTTCTTGGAGAATTAAATATAAACAGTTCGTTTTCTATACGCCCGCTATACCCTGCGCAAGCTTTTGATCGATATACCGGCTTAGATTTAGACAGTACTTTTAATGATTTTGATACCTCGGCAACGAACAGAAGGTTTGGAAAGAAAGATCAAGGCACCTTTTTATTAATGCCGATGACCATTTTGAGTCAATACAACTCGGATCTTACTTTCGGTCAGAATGACGGAGCTATGATTCCAAATAAGGGAATGCAAACCTTATACAGCCTTGGCTTTTTTGCGAGTTATGGGATTTTTAGCATTCAATTCCAGCCTGAGCTTATTGTCGCTGAGAATAAGGAATTTGTAGGGTTTCCGATAGAACATCAGTCTACAATCCTTTATTATTATGAATATCTGAATCGAATCGATATGCCAGAGCGATTCGGAACAAGCAGGTATCGTAAGTTCCTTCCGGGGCAATCTAGCATAAGAATCAATCCTGGTGCTTTCTCTATTGGTCTATCTACAGAAAATCTTTGGTGGGGACCTGCAAAAAGATCTTCCTTGATTTTAAGTAACAATGCTCCCGGCTTTGCACATTTGACCGTCAATACAAGAAAACCAGTTGAAACTGCCATTGGCCATTTTGAGGGACAGGTCATCGCAGGTCATTTAAATAGTACCAATTACGAACTTCCTCACCAAGACTATATTTTTCAGCAAAATACAGTTCACATTCCTAAAAGAGAAAATGGTGAGAGATATCTCTCAGGTTTAATATTAACCTATCAACCTAAATGGGTACCAGGACTTTCTTTGGGCTATGCTTCTACCAATCACATGTATCGCGCTGATATGGATGAACTGAAGGATTACTTACCGATCTTTAATGGTGAGAAAAAATTCGGTCAGGTAGAAAATGAAAAAAGAGATCAAAGACAACAATTCAGCTCAGGTTTTTTTAGATGGTTGAGTCCAGAAGGACACTTTGAGTTTTATGGAGAATACGGCACTAACGGAAATAGCAGAAGACTCATGGATTTTTTGGTCACTCCTGAAAGAAATCGCGGTTTTACTTTCGGATTCAGCAATATGTTCCCACTCAAAAAACAAGAACAATACATTCAACTTAGTGCTGAGATGACTCAAACTGGTCAAACTATCCGAGAAAGTATCCGAAATTTAGACACTTGGTATATTCATGATCATATTAGACACGGCTATACCCATCAAGGACAGGTTTTGGGTATGGGTTATGGACCTGCTGCAAATGTAAATTGGCTAGAAGTCAGTTGGGTGAAAAAATACAATAGAATTGGATTCCAATTTGAAAGAATCGTGTACAACAATGACTTTTATTACTTCCGAATGGAAACCTCGAAAGACTGGAGAAATAAGTATATCGACCTTGTTCCAGGATTATTTGCAGATTGGAGATTTGGAAATCTACTTTTGAGTGGAAGCCTACAATATGTGAATACCTTGAATTACAAATGGTACCTTGAAAATGATCCAGATTTTTACTTTGTACCAGGAGATGATAGAAAAAATGTAATGGGAAAAATTGGCCTTTCTTACATTTTAAAGTAGGATTAAGTTCGTTTAAAGCACTTCATTCAGCCCAAAATAAAAGGCTCGCTGATCTCCAAAAGCAATATCTATCCTGATATTGAGTCCTTCGGGATTCAACTTGTAACGAAATCCAAATCCAGCACCATATTTCATTCTATTGACACTAAATTGACTTAGTTGGCCACTTACTTGGCCTGCGCTCCCAAAAAACACCATTCCGAAATTTCTATAAATCGGTAATCTATATTCTGCCTGATGTACCACGGCATGCCGATCTCTGTACCGACCTTCAAAATAACCCCTCATCAAATCACTCCCTCCAATCAATGAAACATGCTGAAAGGGTGGATTTCCTGTTGTAAAGCTCCAATAACTTTGAACAGCCAATACCTGATTTTTATAAGGGTTGAGATACTTTCTCAAATCCAAGGTATACTGATTGAAAGTGAAATTACTTCCCAAAAAATCCTGAAAACTCATCCATGAAGCACTATTGTACCACCCAGTTTTTGGTTGGAAAATATTGTCTCTCGTATCATGATTCAAAACCAATCCTAAACCAGAAAGCCGCTGACCATCAGAACCAGCTACCTCAGCCCTGTCTAAAATCCCTCCCATTTCCTTCTTATAAATATCATCGATACGGAATTCATACCTCGGACCAAGATAAAGTCCTTTGACTATTTGCCTTTCGTAGTTGACATGAAAATAGGCATAACGAGTGGAGTAAAACTCTTCATTTGTTACATCAAGTTCATTTCCAATTCCATAAAATTTGAATGGGTAATCCGTCAACTCTAAACGGGCATTAATGTATTCCTTATTTTCATTGGCCCATAGCTCAAGTTCAGTAGTGAAAATCGCTTGATTGTTCAAAGTATAAAGAAAAGTAATAGGCAAAGATGAAGGACGCAAAAGTGGATTTGTGTCATTTTGATATCTGAAAATCCGGATTGCTCTAGCTCCCAAGCCAAGATTCGTCTCAGGAGAATAGACTACCGCAGGAATAAATGACCACTTCTCTCCCGAAATCAAGTCCACTGTTTTATCAGCAAAATCAAACAGCTTTTCAATCACTCCTGATTTAGAAGTTGAATCTGTTTCTACAGCAACCTGAGCATAAAGTGTGGTGCTTATTATAAATAAAAAAGCTGCCAATGTAATTTTCATCGGCAGCAAAGTTAAGCTATGAATTCTTTCAAGCAAGAATTAAAATTCTACAATAATCCCAATTGTCGGAAGCACCGTCCCAGCAGTATTCATCGCAGATCTGATTTGATATCTGTTAGAGTCATTTGGATTGACCCTGATATTTCCATTATTATCTCTACTTGGAATCAGTTCATCTGGTTGTTGTGCTTTGAAATTGTAGGCATTTTGAATGTCAAAATACCAATTAAGATTCCATTTTTCGAAGAAGTATTTCTTGTCTATTCTCAAGTCTAATTGATGAAATGATTTGAGTCTGACTCCATTTATATTATTGAAATCCAAGATTCCACCTCCTCTCAAATCCCAATTGCTTCTCAAAGTAGAAGCTTCGATATCAAATGGTGTATAAGGCGCTCCACCTAAAAATCTCCATCTACCACCGATTTCCCAATTCTTACCAAATCGCTTGCCTGCAGTCATGGTCACAATGAACCTGTTGTCCCAAGAAGATGGAATAAATCCGTCCGTATTGGGATTGGTAAACTCACTGCGTACTAGGGTAACTGCTGCGATCCCATAAAAATTATTGAACAAGCGCTGCTGAGCCAAAAACTCAATCCCATAAGCACGGCCTTCTGAATTGGAGGCTACTGGTTCATTTCCAATGACACCAAAGTCTGCTCCCAAATTGGCTAAGGCTATTCCATTTCTAATGGAGGTTGGATAATTATTGTAGTGCTTGTAAAAAGCTTCGATAGTGAATCTTCTGTTTTTCTCAGGCATCACGCGCTCAATTCCTGTGATCAGTTGACTTGAGCGGATAAATCGAATGTCATTGAGCTGATTGATCAATTCTCCTTCATTATTTCTGAATCCCAAAGCTGTGTAGGGCGGCTTTTGATAGTAAATCCCTGCATTTGCTGTCCAGAAAAAATTTGGCTTAAATTGGTAGGAAACAGATAACCTTGGGCTGATTTGATTTAAGGGATTTTGTGCGGTCACACCAAAATCACTCCCATCCATTCTTACCCCTCCTGATAGCAGTAATCTTTCATCCTGAAAGGTTTTGGTACCAGAGACAAATGCACCATAACTATTGAAAAAAGCCTTGTTATTGACACTGATCACTCCACCGTCCTGAGAAAGTGTACTTCTGTCAAAATTATTGATCAAGTATCTAGCAAATTCATAATTGACACCATATTTTAAGCTGTAGCCTTTACCAAAAATACTATTTTCTGCTCTAAATTTATTTTCACTTTCTTGTGAAGTATAATCAAAAAGTAGATTTGCAGCATCGCTTTCATCGTTGTTGAAATACTTGTAAGCTTGATTATTCAGCATATTTCTACTCAAGATAAAAGTCCAAAAACCATTATCCCTAAAGCGCTTCAATTTGGCACCTGTCGCATAATTCCATTGAGAAGAAATCGGTAAATTATCCAATCTAAATAGCCTTTCCTCAAGTTCTTCTTCTGTTTCGTTGTTTGGGACATCAAAGTTCAAAGCAAACTGATCTATCGCCCCAACCCCGATCAACGTTAATTCAGTCTTGTCATTGAATTTTGTGGTTGTCTTAAATTGGAAATCATTGAAAGTAGGTAAAAAAGGCAAACCTAATAATCTAAATAAACCTTGCAAATAAGACCTTCTTGCAGAGATCAAATAAGTCGTTTTTTCTCCAAGTGGCCCCTCATTTGAAATCGTCAACTCACTCGCTCCAACGGTCAGTTGCGTAGCCATTTTATCTCTTCTTCCCTCTTTAAGTTGAAACTCAAAAAAAGAACTGAGTGAATTCATTCTGTTTGCTGGAAAACCACCTGTAATTACTTCCACATTTTGGATCAGGTTCACATTGAGAATTCCTACGGGACCACCTGAAGAACCCTGAGTTGCAAAGTGGTTGATTACAGGAACTTCAATTTCGTCGATATAAAATTTATTCTCATTGGGCGCACCTCCACGAATGATAATGTCATTTCTAAAACTCGCTGTACTCGCAACCCCTGGAAGTGATTGAATAACTCGGCTGATGTCTCTATTGCCACCTGGATATCTTTCTATTTCATTTGCATTGAGTCTTCGGACTGAAAGCGGCGTCTCATCAGATCTTGTGAATTCAGAACTGACTACAACTTCATTCAGGTCAGCTGCTTCTTCCTCTAATTCAAAATCGAGCTGCACAGCTTTGGCACGAGTGACTTGTACTTCGAATACTGTCTTACTCTTGTAACCAACGAAGCTTGCACGCACATTGTACAGACCTGGCTCAATGTCTTCAAGTCTATAGTTACCATTTTCATCTGAAACAGTTCCTATTTCAGAGTCCAAAATAATAATGTTTGCGAAAGGGACAGGTTCATTATTTACCGGATTTTTTATTTTCCCTTGGATGACACCACCCTGACCAAGTAAGTTGAAAGAAATAAACAAAAAGCTAAATAGCGTAAATAGAAGTCTCATATCTGATTATTAATAGATACCTAATTCAATTTTTGGCAAAAAGGTTTAGCCTTATTCCAATTTTTTTTAGAAAGATTAGCTGTTTGCTTCTTTTACCCGCCAAAGTCTCCACCAAGGTGTCCCTGGAGAGTCGTGATGTTCGAAATGATAGCCAAAAAAGTAGCAAGACAAAAAGGCCCAAACGTGATTTTTTGTTTGCGTTTTGGAATGATGTACGTTTTCAGACTCACCCATGTGTGGTTTGTATGTCCCAAAGTAAAACAACTGCAAAGTCGCCAAAACAGCTGGTAGCATCCAGAAAACAATAAGATTTTCAGTTGGTAGAAAAAGCTTGAGTATATTGAAAGTAACAGCCATCAGCAAGATTTGCCAGATGGTGACATATTGTTTGATGAAACTGAAATACCAAATAAAGAAATTGCCAGAGCTGTGATAATCGGGATCTTTGTCGGTCGCAACAAACCTATGGTGCTCATGATGCTTTGGAAATAACTTCCAGTAGAAGTTATAAGAAAAAAGAAGAGCCGAGAACCAACCAAAGGCATGATTTATTTTTTTATTGCTAGAGACAAGTCCATGCATCGCGTCATGTGAAGTAATAAAAAGACCTGTGTAGAGGTGTGTCTGAATCAAAATTCCTAGATAAGTCAAAGGATTTCTCCAATTCAAGTTAAAGTTTAAGAGCAATATCAATGACAAAAACCATAAAAAAATAACTATAGAGGCTATTACAACACCTTTCGGATCAATTTTATTTGTATGGATTGCTTTTATGGACACTAATTAAACCTATTTTGAACCTATTAGAAGTTGATCAATCTCTCTCTGACCTGCTCCATGAGCCACATTGGAGTTGAAGTTGCCCCGCAAATACCTACCGTATCATTCGGTGAAAACCAAGTGGGACAAACCTGTTCTTGATTAGAAACAAAATGCGTGTTCGGATTTTTCTCTTTGCAGACATTATATAGAACCTTACCATTGGAAGACTTGGTTCCACTTACAAAAATAATTTTATCAAACTTCTCTGCGAAAGCTCTCAATTCCTTGTCTCTATTTGAAACTTGTCGACAAATGGTATCATTGGTGTTGACCACGATATCATTTGCTTTCAAAATCTCATTGATTTCATAAAATTTGTCCGTACTCTTCGTCGTCTGACTATAAAGTGTGATACTCTTTGGCAAACTAGGGATATCCAATTCCGAAATATCCTGGAAAACAACCGCCTTGTTGTTGGTTTGTCCAAGTAAGCCTATCACTTCAGCGTGCCCATGCTTTCCATAGATATAAATAGTCTCGTCTTTATCGAAGGAATTCTTGATTCTATTCTGAAGCTTCAAAACTACCGGACAACTCGCATCTATTAGTGTGAGATTATTTTTGATTGATAGCTCGTAAGTAGATGGCGGCTCACCATGAGCTCTAATCAATACTTTTTCATCTTTCAAGTCCTGAAGCTCTTCATGGTTGATGATTTTCAGGCCTTTTTTAGTCAATCTATTTACTTCTTCATCATTATGTACGATATCTCCAAGGCAATATAAATAGCCTTGTTCGTCAAGAATTTCTTCCGCCATTTCTATTGCGTACACTACGCCAAAGCAAAAGCCAGAATGTTGGTCTATTTGTACTTGAAGATTCATCATAGCCTATTAACTTAAAGCGGGTTTAATTGTTTTTTTACTCCTTATCATCTCATAGATGCTTATTGTCATCAATAATAAAGTCATGGAATAAACCGTGTCTTCAATAGGAATGGTAAACAATCTGATTGATAAGTTTTCCATATCATTATATTTCACAACCTGCTCTTCTATAAATGACCCTGTAAGAATTCCATTCACCAATAAAAAGGGAATTAGTGAAACCAAATACGTTAAATAAAACCTCCCTAGAATCTCAGTTTTAAAAACAATATAATGTAAGATCAAGACTGCTGAAGCGACTAAGAAATTTACTGATGTGTACCATTTATCCAAATTGAATAGTCCAATTAATAAAAAAAGTACTATTAAAACAAATGTAAGTGGCTTTGCTACAGGCGATAATATATCTTTTGGTACAAAATATTTCAAAACCTCATGGATAAACACACACGAAAAAGGAACTGTCAAAAAGAAAAGCCATTCTTCTAGGGGTAGTTCAAAGAAATAAATCCCTAAAATATATCTAGGATTAAATTCCCATACTCCGATAATAGTAAACCAATGATCCCAAATAAGAAAAAAAGCTCCTGTTATGATGATAGCCGGAAATAGGGCATACCATTTTTTTGCATATTGGACACGATTTTCAAATGATCTTACTAATGGAAATGAGATCGTAAGGATATTGAGCAATAAATAAAGATAAGTTTCCATCTTCTAAGCTAAACCTAATTTCATCCCAAAATATGTCCCCAAGAGTAATGATATTTTTCTGGAATTGGGAATTCTAATTCTCTCTTGCGTAATCACTTCAGGTGGTAGCGTCTTGATCTTATCAAAGAGTTTTAGATAGTAAAGATAGGCTACTTTCACTCCCATTTTAGCACCTATAGGAAGATTATTAATTCCTATCAGCGCCTCGTCAAAATCCTTTTGAATGTCTTGCTCAATGGCAATTTTTGTCGTTTTGTCAAAAGTCAAAAAATCTACCCCTGGAAAATATACTCTCCCTCTTTCTTCATAATCGCTTTTGATGTCTCTCAGAAAATTCACTTTCTGAAATGCGGCGCCAAGTTTACAAGCAGGCTCCCTTAGTCTTAAATATTCAGATTCATCACCTTCACAAAACACCTTCAAACACATCAAACCCACAACTTCAGCTGATCCATAAATATATTCGTGATATTTCGAATCGTTGTAAGTTTTGAAATCCAGATCCATCTCCATGCTATGGAGAAAAGCCTCAATTAGATCCAGGTCTATTTTATATTGATTGACAATGATCTGAAAAGCATGAAGCACAGGATTCAGACTGATACCATCTTGAATGGCTTTATAGGTATCTTTTTTGAATAGATCTAATAAAGCTTTTTTATCTTGATCATGAAAAGTGTCCACAATTTCGTCCGCATACCTTACAAAACCATAGATGGCGTATATAGGCATGTGGTACTTTTTGTTAAGCGTTTTAATTCCAAGCGTAAAGCTAGTACTATACCTTTGAGTAATCAACCGACTGCACTCAAAGGTGGTCTGATCAAAGAGGGCTTTTGCATCCATACTGATAATATACAATTTTATTTACAAATTGTTTTCTTTCATCACCTCTTTGGCGACAACATGCCCTGAAATTAAAGACGGAGGAACACCCGGTCCAGGAACTGTCAGCTGTCCTGTGTAATATAAATTTTTAACATTTTTGTTTTTCAGCGAAGGCTTTAGAATCGCTGTTTGCAATAAAGTGTTCGCTAATCCATAAGCATTACCCTTGAATGCATGATAATCCGACTTAAAGTCGTTGTGTGCATATGAGCGTTTATAAATTACATGACTTCTGATTTCTTGACCAGTCAATTTTTCTAGTCTATCCATGATCATGTTATAATACTTTTCTCTCATTTCTTCTGTATCTTCCAAATCAGGCGCGAGGGGAACCAATAAGAATAAATTCTCTTTTCCCTCAGGTGCTACAGTTGGATCAGTAATCGAAGGAACTGAAGCGTAGAAAAGTGGCTTTTCTGGCCATCTTGGATTGGTATAGATCGCATCTGCGTGTGGACCTAGTGGCTCGTCAAAGAATAAATTATGATGACGGAGATTGTCGAGTCTTTTGTCAATACCTAGATAAAATAACAAACTACCCGGAGCCATAACACGCTTATCCCAGTATTTGTCATCATAGTTGCTATACTTATCCTCTAGGACATGTCTATCGATATGATTGTAATCTGCTCCTGCGATCACCACATCAGCATTGAATACTTTTCCGCTTTTGGTTTTCACCGATTTTGCGACACCATTTACTATATCAATATGATCTACTTCAGCATCAAAGTGGAACTTCACACCTTTTTCCTTGGCTAAGCTAACCATGCCTTCTATGATTTTGTGCATTCCACCTTTAGGATACCAAGTACCTAAGGCAATGTCAGCGTAATTCATCAAGGAATATAAGGCCGGAATATTATTAGCTGTCTCCCCAAGAAACAAAACAGGGAATTCCATCAACCTAATGATCTTGTCTTCTTTGAAAAACTTACGGACATGTTTTGACATGGATTGAAAAATATCCATCCTCATCATATCCAATAGTAACTTAGGACTAGTAAACTCAAGTAAAGATCGGCTTGGTCTGTAAACCAAATCTTGGATACCTACTTTGTATTTATAGGCAGCTTGCCTAAGAAATTCATCTAATTTGGGACCTACTCCGGGCTCAATGCTCTCTAACAATGCCCTAAACTCTCCTAGGTTTGCAGGGATATCTACAAAATCCTTGTCCCCAAAAATCACTGCATAAGATGGGTCTAATCTCAAAAGCTCATAATAGTCTGACGTCTTTTTGCCAAAATGAGCAAAGTAAGTATCAAAAACATCAGGCATCCAATACCAACTAGGACCCATATCAAAAACAAAACCCTCGGTTTCGAACTTTCTAGCTCTTCCTCCGGGGGTACTGTTTTTCTCAAGAAGCGTAACTTGATATCCTTGACATGCAAGGTGTGTGGCAGCAGAAAGGCCAGCAAAGCCAGCCCCTATTACTACGACATTATTTTTTGACATATTATTAGTTTTTGTGTCTGTACACGTGAAGATCGTCTTTTAATATTTTACGTGCAATATGTATTCTGTTTTTTACTGTTCCAATTGGAATTTCTAGTTTTTCAGCGATTTCATGATATTTGAAACCTCTGTAGTGCATCATGAAAGGAGTTTTGTAAACTTCATCTAAGCTTTCGATAGCTTCGTGAATGTCATCCATTGTAAAATCTCCATAAGCACCGTTCTCAACTAGAACGTCACCTGAATTGATGTAATGTAGATTATCTGTAGTGTCTACAAAAGTACCTCTTCTTACCATTCTCTGATAGTTGGTAATGAAGGTGTTTTTCATAATTGTGTATAACCACGCTTTCAAATTTGTACCTTCTGTAAACTTGTCTTTATTAGTGAACGCCTTAACCATTGTGTCTTGCATTAGGTCATTTGCGTCATCCATGTCTCTTGTCAATTTCAAAGCGAAAGGCTTTAAAGAGCTAGAGAGTTTGTTTAATGAGTAACTGAATTCTAGAGTTGTCATGGCTTTTTCTTTTTGTTGAATCAAATATAGAAATGATTAAACAAACCGCAAAACATTTTGTAGAATATTTTTACTTATTTGTTAAACAAAACTCGAGAAGTAAGTCTAACATTTCTAAATTAAATAAAATAAACCGCCTTTTTGATGTATATACATTGTTTTTAGCATAAAAAAAGGCCCGAAGGCCTGTTTAACATTTTTAATATTTTGTTCATTATTTTTCTTGAAGCACCTCATCAATTTCCTCAAGATATTCCTTAATGTTTCTGATATAGTTCATCACTTTCACATTTTTAGGGAATTTTAGGTCTTGACCAAGGATTTGATATCCTGAGAGAATTATTTCTGATTCACTATATGTAGAACATAGATTATCCACATATTCCTGAACCTGTTCTGATCCAGGAGAGGTTGTGATCACTGTCATCAAATATTCAGGTTTGTGCATTTTGTAGATCAATTCTAGATCAGCACGTGGCGTACTTTGTCCTAAGTAATATACCTTATGACCTTTGAGCTTAATCAGGTAAGCTGCAAATAATAAAGATATTTCATGAAGCTCTCCTTCTGGTAGGAATAATAAAAATTTCTTTCCTCCACCTTTATAAATTTGTCCATCAATGGCTACAATAAGTTTTTGGCGAACCAAATTACTCATAAAGTGCTCCTGCGCAGGATTGATTGCTCCTGTCTGCCATAGCACACCAATCTTGGACATAAATGGATAGATGATATTCAACATGGTCTGTTCAAAACCAATTTTGAGGATATTAGTCGTAAGCACTTTATCAAAGCGCTCCTCATCCATTTCTATCATACAAATAGTCAATGCATGAATTTGATCATCGTGAGTCAAGGTTCTTTCTGAAAGCTTAACCACTTCGGCACGGATCTCAGGAAGATCCATTTTGGCTATTTTACTTATTTTATAACCATTGTCATTGAGTAAGGCTACATTTAGGATAAGTTTCAGGTCATCATCATCATAAAACCTGATATTGGTGTCCGTTCGCTTAGGTGTAAGCAAATTGTAGCGTTGTTCCCAAATTCTCAAAGTATGTGCTTTGATACCGGAAAGCTGTTCTAAATCTTTAATTGAATAGGTGCTCACGTTCATTTTGCTCTAAAATATCTTTTTGGTACTACAAACAAACCGAAAGAAACAGCATCATCCTTTTTGTTAGTGGCATGATGTGCTTGATGCGCTTTGAATATTCCTCTTAAAAAAGAATTTTTTGGTCTATCAAACCATTTAACTCTCCTATGTATCAGTACGTCATGTAAAAAGAAGTAACTGATCCCGTATAGACTGATGCCTGTCCCCATCCAAAATCTATAATCCAACTGCCCAATACCTCTTATAATAAGTATAACGGCTATACTACCGAATAACAGAGAAAATAAATCATTCAGCTCGAAGAATGATTTAGATGCCTGGTGATGTGTCTTATGAATGCTCCAAAGTGGACCATGCATAATATATTTATGAATAAACCATCCGGAGAATTCCATAGCGGCAAAACCTAGTAATATGTAAAGGATTGCATACATCATACTTGTAACCTTAATTTTTCTATTTTGTTTAACGTTAGCTTAACATACCTACTCTAACAGCAAATTGAGTAGAATAAAGAATACTGCTAGATTGATTAGCAAATACAAAGAAAGTAAATTCGTCTTATCAAATGACAATTTTCTGTAAATCAACTGAATAATAAAAGCAATACCAAACCAACCAATAAAATTGGAAAGTGGTATAATATCATTTTCCCATGCCCAAAAATCTAATTTCACTGCAACAGGTTCTATCAAAACGTCCAACAAAACCATTACTAGTGAACCCAAACCTGCCGCCAAATAATCATTTTTGACTCTGGAATGAAAAAGTGCCCCACTAAGATAAACCAATAGCAGCCAATTGACGCCAATCAAAAGTGGCACTTCAAATAGCTGAACTCCCAATACAGGCCCATAGCTGTAGTTTCCAAAAGGAAATCCTGTATGTACGCCCATTACTTCCGAACCATAGCCAATGCCAAAAGACAAAATCAAAAATATATAAAAAGCGCTATTCCAGCCTTTATGAAATACAAACAGCAATACGGTACTTAATAGAAGATGAAATGGTGTAAGAATCTGAAAGTATGGACGAAGTACTGGCACGGTCATTCCCAAAATCCCCACCAAATGAAATACGGTAATAATAATTTTGAAAATATTAACCTTGTTGAAAAAGACAGTTGTAGGAGTATTTTGAATATTGGTGTTTTCCATGAAAGAATTCATTTCTGCTTTTTCCTAAATTGATTTGATTTTGGAATATGTTCAAATTAACAAGGCGGATAAATATTTGTTGGTAAATTTGCAGAGCAAAATTAAAGATAAAAAAGTATGATACTATATAATGTTACCGTCAATGTAGAAAAAGACGTGGAAAAAGAGTGGTTGGATTGGATGAAAAACACCCACGTCCCTTATGTGATGGAGACAAATATGTTTGTCGAAAATAAAATGTTTAGAATCATGCATGATTCAGAAGATGGAGGAATTAATTATTCGGTACAGTATTTTGCTAAGGACATGCAAGACGTCATGGCTTACCAACATCAATATTTTGACCAACATAATGCTATCGTACAGAAGAAATTCCCAAAGAAATTAGCGATATTCATGACCTTACTAGAATTGGTCTAACATGAAAAACTGGCTGAAATTATTGATTTCCATTATCCTCCCCCAAATCGCAGGCGGTTTAGGAGCATTAGTCACCATCTCCTCGGTAGGCTCTTGGTATCAAACTATAGAAAAGCCATCTTTCAATCCACCTTCTTGGATTTTCGGACCTACTTGGACTCTCCTATATATTATGATGGGGGTTTCCTTGTATTTGATTTGGAAATCCAATCATCCTTTTAAGAAAAAAGCGCTCTGGCTTTTTGGCATTCAATTATTTCTCAATGCCATTTGGTCTCCAGCATTTTTTGGTTTGGAGTCGCCCATTTTAGGCTTAATTGTCATCATCCCGCTTTGGGTGATGATATTGGTGTGTATTAGAGCATTTTTCCCAATCGACAAATGGGCGTCTTACCTCTTGATTCCTTATTTGCTTTGGGTGAGTTTCGCTACGTTACTCACGGCAAGTATCTGGTACCTTAATTAACTTTCGCAATGCCATCACTTCCTCAGGATCCTCACAAATTCAGATGTCCATGGTGTATGGGCTTTGAGCAATACATCCAATATCATGATGAAGAGTGGGGCGTACCCGTGTATGATGATCAGACACATTTTGAGTTTCTGATCTTAGAAAGCGCACAAGCGGGACTGAGTTGGGCTACTATCTTGAAAAAAAGAGAGGGTTATAGAAAAGCGTTTGCCGACTTTGATTACAAAATTGTCGCTGATCTTCCGGATTCCTATGTCACTGAATTGCTCCAGGATCCTAGTATTATCCGAAACGAATTGAAAATCCGTGCAGCTGTAAACAATGCCAAACGATTTATGGAAATCCAATCCCAATTTGGGAGTTTTAGCAATTATATCTGGGGATTTGTGGATGGGAAAGTAATCGATAGGCAATTGAAGTCCATGCAAAATGCACCTGCTACAACTCTAGAATCAGACAAATTAGCCAAAGACCTCAAAAAACGAGGACTAAAATTCTTGGGTAGCACCACCATCTATGCACACATGCAAGCTACAGGTTTGGTCAATGATCATCTGACAGATTGCTTTCGCTATGAAGAAGTGAAGTTATTAGTGAAATAATGTCTTCATTAGCCATTGAAACAAAAAATCCCAACCGAATTGGTTGGGATTTTTTATGCTTCAGCTAAATACTTATTTAACAGGCTTGATGTAAGCATCATTGTATTTTGTCCAAATTTCATAGATAGGATCTCCCTTAGAACTCATCCCACTGTGGTGCCATTCTCCATCGATGACCTCGTAGTTGAAGCTTAAGCTTGCACCTACTCGGCTATCATCTCTAGAGAAAAACTGAATATTCTCTACATATTTTCCATCCACTGCGGAATATGTACCACCGCCTGTTCCGGAAAACTCCTTGGTCTCTGAATTGAAAGCTATCCATTGGAAATGTCCTCCACTCAGAATCTTAACTGTTCTCCTTGCACCTGGGATAGAGCGACTGATTTCTTCTCCTCTTTTTCTTCCTGTAAACACCCAATTTCTCGTCAGGTCATCTTTGGCATCGCTAACCTTTTCCCAAATCTCTACCAATGCACTTCCACCTCTTTCTGTAGAAATGACAATTTTTCCACCGACCATATCCAAAGAAAATTCCGTAGTTGCTCCTACCATTTCTAAATCACTGGTGTAGAAATCATAAGTTTCGGTGTAGTAATTGTCTTTCAAAGTAAATTCACCCCCACCAGCACTGATAAATTTATTGGTGTCGGTTTCCTTTGATCCGAACGAAAAATAGCCATCCTGATAGATTTTAATGATCGTTTTGTCTTTAACTTCTTGCCCATTTTGATGGGACAGTTTCCATGCTCCTTCAATATTTTGGGCAAATAATGTCCCCATCAAAAATAGAAGCGGAAGAATGAGTATTTTTTTCATGGCGTTATTGTGTTAGGTTTAGACTTCTAAATTACCGTTTTATCTTTGATTATGAAAACCTTTACACTCGGACAAAATAGAGAACAGGCTTTAGCAATGATTCCTGATAAAAGCATCAAAGCCGTACAACTTGGAAAAACACAAGTTTGTGTATCTCGGGTAGCTGAGAATTTTTTTGCTTTCGAATCAAACTGCCCTCACAAAAAAGCAGCGTTGAAACAAGGATGGGTGACCGGCTATGCAGAGGTAGTCTGTCCGCTTCATGAATACCGATTTGACATGAAATCGGGAGAAGTCAGGGCAGGCTCCTGTGGAGAATTGAAAACTTACAAAGCCGAACTCACAGAAGAAGGCCTCAAAATTTTTATTTAGTGTAACTTCCCTCCATTCGGAGCAGGAAAATCTACCGTAGCCAATGAAATTCTGCCTTGCCCATCATCAAAACCTGTTACCAATATTTCAGACATAAAATTGGCAATTTGCCTAGGTGGAAAATTACAGATACAAATCACCTGTTTCCCAATCAGTCCTTCGGGTTGGTACAAATCAGTGATTTGTGCAGAGGATTTTTTGACGCCCAACTCCCCCAAATCTACCCAAAGTTTGAAGGAAGGTTTACGGGCATTTTCAAAAACCTCGGCTTGAACTATTGTTCCAATTCGAATATCAATCTTTTGAAAATCAGAGTAATCAATCGTTTGCATAGATATTTTATTTTAACTATTTTTGAAAACCTAACAGTATAAATATCTGTTACATTATTCAGACAAGAACCACGTAGCATGTCAGAACAAAATAATATTACTCTATTTGATCGAAAGAACATAATTCTCGCAATTTTATTTTGCGCACTTGGTTCTTTGAATGCATTTGCACAAGGAGAAAAGGAAAGGAACTTTCCGGATGTCCCTGTAAAAACAAGTGATGTTGCTGGTGCTTTTGAAAGTCATGAATCGACTGCTACAGATTCCAAATATGATTTTAACTTAAAGCAAAATAATCAGCAGGTAAATAGAGATATTAAGCCTGCCCAGAGTACTTCAGTAAGAAAAGAAAATCCACTTTACAAACAAGGCGGTGACAAGGAAGTTAAAAAAGAAGAAATGTCTACCTTATCTTTCAATTTATTTTTATATATTGTAGATAAATTCAGAGAAGATAATTAAGCAAATACCAATAAACCTAAAACGAAGATAGACCGAGTCATATGATTCGGTCTTTTTTTATGCCTTTTTCTTTTCGTTCTTAAGTTTTGACATTCTTTTTAATGACTATCCTCAATTACGGCAGTAATTCTGTTGAAAACCTGATTTGTATCGGATTATTGTCAACAGTCCACGTACAACGGATGATCTAAACTGATCCTTACAATATTTTGGATGGCCACTAGCATGAAAGCAGATATCCATGTTTTTTTAAAAAAATCTCAACCATTGAAATCCAAGCTTTGTAAGTGCCTCGTATCTCCATCCAAATAAACAAAACCAAAAAAATAGATTTTATGAAAACTATCAAATTATTTCAATCGGCTTTAGTAGCCATGTTTTTCTTAGGTTCAACTTTGGCCTTTGCACAAAGTGAAAAAACTGTAACTGTAGGAGGTGCGCCAATGTATCCATCTAAGAACATTGTAGAAAATGCAGTAAACTCAAAAGACCACACTACTTTGGTAGCTGCTGTACAAGCTGCAGGATTGGTAGAGACTTTACAAACTCCTGGCCCATTCACAGTATTTGCACCTGACAATGCTGCATTTGCAAAACTACCAGCAGGTACAGTAGAAACTCTTGTGAAGCCAGAAAACAAAGCTACGCTAACAGGTATATTAACTTATCATGTTGTAGCGGGTAAAATGGGTTCTAAGGAAATCGCCGCAGCAATCAAAAAAGGTAATGGTAAAGCTGTATTGACAACTGTACAAGGAGGAAAATTGACTGCTTGGATGCAAGGAAAAGACCTATACATCTCTGACGAAAATGGTAACAAATCAAAAGTGACTATTGCTGATGTATATCAGTCAAATGGTGTAATCCACTCTGTAGACACAGTAGTATTGCCTAAAAGCGAATAAGTCCACAGTCAAAACTATCTACAGTTACTAAAAATTAGATTAGTACCTTATTTAAAGTTAATAAATAGATTTTATAACAAGAAAAGCTGAACGATGTGACTCGTTCAGCTTTTTTTATTCTTTTAATTGAGAGTCAGACTTAGCTTACCAGCTTCTTCCGCCACCACCTTGCATCATTCTCATCATTGGATTGCCACCTTGTTCTCTGGCAGGTTGCTTAAAGCTTCCAATGTTATAAGTAAAGCTAAACAAAGCGTATCTCGTCAAAACTCTTGTAAATGTATCTGTGATTGAAATGTCATTGATCGTTCTAGCGATCGAGTTATTTTGCTTCAAAAGATCGAATACAGTGACTTTAAATTCTCCTTTGTTGTCTTTCAAGAATCTGTAACCTGCTTCTATATTCCACAACCAAACTTGCTGATCCAAACCTGCTGACAAGCCTCTATATAAAGCATTATTTACCACATTGGAAACAAATAGTTTTCCATTATTTGGAGAGTAATATAACCTGATGTTTGAGTTTTGGATGTAGTAGTTGTTGTTTAGATTAGTCTGCAAGGAGGAATTCACAATTGTGTAAGTACCTGTAGTAGATAAAGTAAAGTCCAAATCCTTGCTAATATTCGAAGTCAATGTCAAACCTTGACTCAAATCAATGTTATCATTTCTATTCAGCTGACCATTAATGATCCCCGGTGTTCTGTTGAATGACGCTGAAGTATTCATATTAAACTGAGATTTCAAAGCCTTGATAGGTGCACCATAGGTCATGAAAACACGCGTATTAAACTGTCCTCTTAAGTTTTCTGGACGTGTCAACTGACCTCCTGGTCTCAAAAGTACCTCTCCATTGATCAAGGTATCCTGTTGGGCGACAAATGTATTCGTCCCGATAAAATTCTCCGTCAAAGAAGCAAAGGCAAACACAAAGAATGTCCTTGATTTCTCTAGGTTCAATTTACCAAGATTGATAAAAACATTGTGGTTGAAAGACTGTCCCAAGTTTGGATTACCAACACTCAAATTAAGAGGGTTTCCATTATTGATCACATTCTGTAATTGGTTTACGCTAGGCTCGTTGGTAGAGGTTCTATAACGCATTCTGAAAGTTCTACCTGTTGCCATATCTCTATAGTTCAAGTTGATTCCAGGAAGCAAATTACTAAATGATCTATTGAAGACTCTTTCTAGAGGAAATAAACTTTCGTTGTCCTGCTCCGCAAATTGATAGTCCAAGTTGGCATTGATATTCCATTTCTTGTAATTATATCTGTAGCCGATACTTGGTCTCTGTACGATAAATTTATTGTCGAACACGTTACTCAAAGCAGTATCCAACACCATGATTCCAACTTCAGGAACCAAGCTGAAAGTTTGCTGATCGGCAGAAGATTTGTTATTTGAAACTTGGTAGGAAAGCGTCAACAATGATTTTTCGTTGATTGGCTCTGTAAGCTGCATTTGCGCTCTATAATTGAACCCATCTGTCAAACCAAAAGTCTCTTGGTTGATTGTATCACTGATATTTCTGATAAAATCTCTGTTTGCTGCCAACAGTTCCGCAAATGAATCTCTCTTGTTAAATCCTGTATTCAATGTTGTGGAAAGTGTTCTTCCTTGTTTTTCAAATTTGTATCGATAAACAATATTGTTAGAAAGATTATATCCTGAAGAGTTATTGTCAGAGATTGATCTTGTTCCACTCAATGGATCTAAAGCCCCTGTCGTTGTCAATGCATCTCTGTCTGTAAATGCGTTGCTAGTTGTATAATTCAAGCTAGGCGTGATGATCAAAGCATGTTTTGGATTGATATCATACTCAATTCTTGCATTGGCTCTGTGATTTCCACTTTCTACAGTATTGATCAAATCCTCTTCGTAAAACTGTCTATTATTTTCCGACAAGATAATTTCTCTATTCGTAAAACTACTTAAATTGTTGTTGGAGTTACTATAAAAATAACTCCCTGTTACATTCATTTTTTCACCGAGCTTATCAGAGTAATTTAAACCCATACTGTTTGTGGTGATGATCCCGTTGGCTTGTCCTCCACCGAAGTTCGCTGCGCCTCCACGGCCTCCACCTCCAGGACGACCACCTCCGCCACCACCAAGATCTTCTGAAGAGAAGTTCTGTTGGTTGACGTTATTGAAGAGGCCTACCAAGGAAATTCTTCTATCTCCTTTGAAAAAATTGATATTTCCTCCCGCAGAATAACGATCATCTGTACCGTAACCTGCATAAACTCTACCGAAAGTACCTTGTCTTCTATCTCCTCTTGTAACAATATTGATGGTACGGGCATAATTACCGTCGTCAAAACCTGTTAATCTTGCTTGGTCAGAGCGCTGATCCAATATTTCTACTCTATCGATAACGTCTGCGGGAAGATTTCTCATGGCCAAGAATGGGTCATTTCCAAAAAATTCACGTCCATCCACCAATACTTTCTGTACATTTTCTCCTCTTGCTTGAATCTGACCATTTTGAATGGTCACTCCTGGAAGCTTACGAATCAAATCTTCTGCATCTGCATTTTCTCTAACCTTAAATGCCGCAGCATTGAAAGAGGTAGTGTCCCCCTTCTGTTCTCCCACGACAACCTGACCTTCTATGACTACCTCACCTAAAAGCTTGCTATCTTCAACCAAAGCTATGATTCCCAAATCAAGGCCATCTCTAATTGCCATTTCTTTAGAGAATTTTTCAAAACCTAAAAAGCTGATTTCCACTTTTACATTTGGAATCCATGGTCTTGCCACTTCAAAATTACCATCAATATCTGTAACCGTAGACGCTAACAAGGAGTCTGTTACTGTTTTTACCAGCACATTTGCCCCAATCATAGGCAGCTTGGACGGTCCCTCTACAACCTTTCCTTTGAATTTCAAATCTGGTCTACCTTGCTGAGTTCGCTGTGCCGAAACCTCCAAGGTGGCAGCCATCATGATAAGGAAGAAAAATAATCTGTAAGTAATAATTTTCATTCGTTTGGTTTTTTAAATCGAGTCTTAGACATCACGATTGATCTAAAAGTTTAACAACAATATTTGGTAAATTTTAAAAGGGTGTTTTTCAGGTTAAAAGGCGAAAAAAGATTTTAAAAGTAGTTGAGAGAGTTGAAATAGTGGATTGAGTCTTTGGGTTGGAAGGTTAGAAGAGCTTGTCCGCCGTGGCGGATTGGAAGATTGGGTTTGTCGTTAAGAGGATGTCTTTTAGCTTGTCATATCGATCAGGGGGAGATATCTCGATAAATGGTTATTGAGGATTGGTGGATTGGAAGATTAAAAAATTGGTCAATTGGAAGATTGGGTTTGTCGTTGAGAGGACGTCTTTTAGCCTGTCATATCGACCAAAGGGAGATATCTCGATAAATGGGTATTGGGGATTGGTGAATTGGAAGATTAGAGGAACTTGTCCGCCGCCGCGGATTGGAAGATTGAGTTTGGGCTTGAGAGGACGTCTTTTAGCCTGTCATTTCGACTAAAGGGAGAAATCTCGATAAATGGGTATTGGGGATTGGTGGATTGGGTCTTTGGGTTGGAAGGTTGGAAGAGCTTGTCCGCCGTGGCGGATTGGAAAGTTTTAAGGTTTGGGGGAAAGAGAGTCAATTGGGATTGTTTGGGATAGTTGAATTATCCGCGACTTCCTCCAAATCTGCGTTACATTGGCACGCTGATGACGCTGATAGAGCAGATTTTAAATGATTTTTTTTACCAATGTTTACACGCCAAGTCTGGGTTTATACAAGCATTAAACGATAATTAGACAAATTCCACCATACTCAGGGATAACAAAGTCTAGCGTCTTATGTCTTTTTTCTCGCATCTCTTATTTATGCAAGCAAATCATTGACAACTACAGAAGCGCTGGCACAACCAAATGCTGAATAATAAAATTAAATTTATTTTTTGGATTTTAAAATGTTTTATTTAAATTGGAAAATAAATAATGTTCAAAAATTTAAACTTTAATCAGGATGAAAATAAAAATTAACCTAATGACCTTGTTAATTACTATAGTCATGATTCTTCCCACTTTTACAATGGCTCAACAACCAAGCTTACCACCTGATACTAAGTGGATTTGCTGTTATTCAAATAGCTTTGATTGCTATGATAGGTATGGTACTATATATCCAAATGCAAATGTTTCATACGTAGACAATTGTGATGGTCATGATCCTCTTCCTGGACCAGTTATAAAAGAATAATAATTCTTAATTACATCAGGATAGAGTTATCTTTAAAAGTATAACCCCCCCTTAATCAAAAATTAAAGGGGGTTTTTTGATCTCTAATTTTATTCAAATACTTATTTCAAGAAATACATTTATTATTTTTATTCGTCGTTAAATAAAAAAATTGTTAAAATAGTTTAAAATCTAAACTTAATTAACTGTTTTTCATTAGTACGCAAACTTACAATTGTGAATATTAGATTTTGTAATTGTGATTCCGAGTAAAATTGATAATCATAAATAGATGTAATCCCAGAACAATCACATTGATTTATAAATTACTTGCCAATTATCTGACACCAATAATTTATATGTATGCAAATGATTAAATTTAAACTTCCTTTGTTTATGAAATTTTACTGTCCAATAATTTTATTAATTCTAATTGGATGTTCGAAACCAAGTAAAAATAATAGTTCTGAGTCACACATAATTTTTGAACCAAATAAAACTGTTAAAGTACAGATTAATTCCATTAAAAAGGACTTAAAAGAATTAAAGAACCCTATAACTATTTCAGGAGAAGATGGAAAATATATATTTGTCATAGAAGATAATAAAATTCCTACGGGAGAATGCCTAATTCATATTTTTAACCCAAGAAATTTAGAACTTGTTTCAAAAAAAGGAGTAGTTGGGTTTGGTCCTAATGAAATGCCTAATGTAAGTTTGATTGATCTAGGTTTTAACAAAAATACATTTTTAGCCTATAGTTCGATTGATAAAAAGATGTCAGAATATAATATAACAGATAATAATCCATTTTCTATTGAACAATATAAACAATCTGAAAATTTAATTTCTTTAATAAGAATGATTAGTACTTCTGACTCTACATTTTTAGGGATTTCCTCCGATGATCAAAATAGATTGGTTGAATACAACAAAAAAGGTGAGAGGATAGCTGGCTACGGAAATTGGGAAATTATTGATTCGAAATATGAAATGGATAATTTTCTAATTGGGTCACTAAATGCTGGTTGGTTTACATGTGATGAGTCTAAAAGATATTTTGTCAAAGCGAGTATAAGCAGGGACAGATTAGAGATATTTGATTACCATAACAAAAAATTTACTATAGTTGATGGTCCTGAAACTAAACTACCAAAATTTGAAATTGTAGGATCAACAAATAATTCTCGTTTGATTTTTGATTCTCAAAATCCATATCGTTACCGAGATGTTAGCATAACTGCAAAAAATGATGAAGTTGACCCCCTTCTGACGATTTAAATTGACCCCCAACTGGTGATGCAAATTGACCCCCGGCTGGTGATGTAAATTGATCCCCGTCAAAAGTTATTTTTCTGGAATGGAATAAGAGGCTTTTAAGTCCTGTTAGGAGTGCAAACAATTAAGCATTCCCATGGCCAATCGCACTCTTACCATGAACAAAATCAAACAAATTTTACGAGGCCATTTTGAAGGCCATGGCTCCAAGCAGCTCAACAAATTGACGGGAGTCTCCCGCAATACTGTCAAGTCCTATCTTAAAAGATTTCAACAAACAGGCCTTTCCTTTGAAGAGGTTAATCAGCTTTCCGATGAAGGTTTAGCTGAATTAATATTAGGGCCACCAGCCCCTGTTCAGCAAAGTGACAGGCTGGAAGTATTACTTCCTTTATTGCCTGGAATCGTTAAGAAGTTGCGAATAAAAGGCATGACACGTCAGCGTCTCTGGGAAGAATACCGACAGAAGCATCCTGACGGTTTTCAGGCCAGCCAGTTCCGCAAACATATTCGGCAATACGTGGGTAAGCAGGGACTAACGATGCATTTTGAGCACCTAGCAGGAGATAAAGTATTCATCGACTATGCGGGCAAAAAGCTCTATGTCACTGATCCTGATACAGGGGAGCATTTTCCTGTAGAGGTCTTTGTGGCTACGTTGGGCTGTGCTCAATACACCTATGTGGAAGCCACTTACACCCAGCAGAAACCTGACTTCATCGGAAGCTGCACAAGGATGCTGGAGTTCTTCGGCGGGGTTCCAAGGGTGATCGTGCCTGACAACCTCCGGTCTGCAGTTACCAAAGGCAGCAAATACTCTCCGATCCTGAACGAGACCTTTGAAACCTTTGCTGAGCATTACAACACCACTATCATTCCGGCAAGACCGCGTCAGCCAAGAGAAAAGTCTCTAGTAGAAGGAGCTGTTAGATTGGTATATCAGAGGACTTATATGGAGCTACAAGGTAAAGTTTTCTTATCTCTTGAAAGCCTCAATGAGGCACTCTTTACTTTGTTAGCTAACTACAATGACTATGCGCTAAGAGGTGAGGAAAGTCGCAGGGAACAGTTTGAGACACTTGAGCGGAACAGTCTGCTGGCACTTCCCGAACTTCCTTATCAGCTGATGAGTGTCAAAGTATGCACTGTAATGAAAAATACCCACATCTGTCTTGGAGAGGATAAACACTACTACAGTGTTCCCCATCAGTATATGGGAAAGAAAGTCAAAGTCCTTTTCAATGATGACCGGGTAGAGATCTTTTACAAGTATCATCCTATAGCCAAACACAAACGTGATAAAAGGAAGCATAAGTACACGACACTAAGGGATCATCTGGCCGGAAACCAGAAGTATGTATCCGATTGGAGTTATGAATTCTTTGTAAGTGAAGGCAATAAGATCAGCAAGGAGGTAGGGAAATTCCTATCCAGCCTGATGGAATCTATTCCCCACCCGGAGCAAGGTTATAGATCCTGCTCCGGGATCCTTCATCTTGCCCGCAAAGTGGGTTCACAGCGGATCACTGGAGCCTGCAAAAGAGCGTCAGAGTATGGTGTTTACACCTATCCTATGATTGAACAGATCCTTTCCAAAAATTTAGACGCAATCAGTTTTTCCGATGAACAGCTGGATGAGTCTTCCCAGATGCCCAAACACCACAACATCCGTGGCAACAGATACTTCAGTTAACAAACACCAATTCCAATGATACAAGAAACAATTGAAAAAATGAGAAAAATGAAGCTTTACGGCATGTCACG
>NZ_BMFD01000001.1:98517-228451 GCF_014637795.1 Belliella aquatica
CCTGGCATCCCTTACACCGGATGAACTGATTAGTCTGCTCGTGGAAAGCGAATGGGATGACCGTCAAAACCGCAGGATGGATCGAAGCCTTCGTGGTGCACGTTTCCGATACAAAGCCACTGTCGAGGAACTGGATTTTCGTCCTGGGCGTGAACTGGATAAAAATCAACTATTGAGACTCGCAGACGGAGCATACATCCAAAAAGGAGAAAACATTCTGATGACAGGAAGTACAGGCACAGGTAAGAGTTATCTTGCCTGTGCCTTGGGCAATCAGGCTTGTAGCAAAGGACACAAAGTCCTTTATGCGAATACGACCAAGTTGCTTACCCAACTGAAAATGGCTAAGGCTGATGGATCTTCTATCAAAGAGATGCTCAAACTCGAAAAACTTGATGTGTTGATACTCGATGACTTTGGGATACAACCCCTGGATGTTCAGAGCAGAATGTTGCTGATGGAGATTATAGAGGACCGACATGGTAAAAAGTCCACCATCATCACTTCGCAGTTACCGGTCAGTGCATGGTATGAAATAATCGGAGATCAAACTCTTGCAGATGCCATTTTGGACAGAATTGTGCACGATGCTCACCGGATAGAACTAAAGGGAGAATCCCTGAGAAGAAAACGTAATATTAATCCCGAAAAACAATAACTTTAACGCGATGTAAGTCCACTATTCCTGACCAAAAAAATTACTTAACTCCGGGGGGTCACTTTGCAGCGCTGATAGGGGGTCACTTTGAAGGCTATATGCAGTTAAGAAAAGTTATTCTGGAATTTTTTTGGCCCTTTCAATAGGCCTAAAAAAAAATACAGAAATAACTTTTTCGGGACTAAATTCACACTTAACCTATGAAAAAAGAAGATGTATTCAGCGAGGAGTTCCCCAAGCAGTTTAAAACCGGAGAAGATTTATTCTCCTTTCTAAGTCAACTCCAAAAGCGTGGTGTTGAAGCCATTCTTGAAGGAGAGTTGGACAATCACCTTGGGTATGACAAACACCAAAATTCTAATGGTGAAAACAGCAGAAATGGCCACAGCAAAAAGAAACTGAGAAATCAGTATGGTGAGCTGGAGATTAAGGTTCCCAGATACCGGGAGAGTTCATTCGATCCCGTTTTAGTTCCCAAGCGAAAGAACATTACCGATGGTGTGGAAAATATCATCATATCCCTTTATGCCAAAGGAATGAGTGTCAGTGATATCGAGGAACAGATAATAGACTTGTACAATTTTGACATATCCACTTCTGCTATCTCCAGGATCACAGATCGGGTGACTCAAGATGTCACAGCATGGCAAATCAGACCACTTGAATCTGTTTATTGCATTGTCTGGATGGATGTTATTGTTTTTAAAGTTCGGGAAAATTCATGGGTGATCGACAAAACCATCGACATCGCCATAGGCTTACGCACGAATGAAAAAAAAGAAGTATTAGGGTTGTGGCTAGGCAAAAATGAATCTGCATCCTTCTGGTTGAGTGTACTCACTGACCTGAAAGCAAGAGGTGTGAAGGATATCCTAATTACTGCCACTGACAACTTAAAAGGGTTTACAGAGGCTATCAGAAGCGTGTTTCCTGAATCTACCAAACAAATCTGTATTGTTCACCAGATCAGAAATGCATGCAGGTTTGTAGTCTGGAAAGATTGTAAAGCATTTACTGCTGACATGAAGGAAATCTATAGCGCTCCAAACAAGGACGCGGCTAAAGCCGCTCTAGATCAGCTCGAAAAAACTGGGGAGCTAAGTATGGCTATGCAATTAAAAGCTGGAGAGATAACTGGGAAGAACTTACTGCTTTCTTGGCATTCCCTTTAGAGATAAGGAAAATAGTCTACACAACCAACATCATAGAAAACCTAAATGGGAAAATCAGAAAAAATACTAAGAACAAATTGTCGTATCCTACTGATGAAGCAGTCATGAAATCAGTATTCTTGGCTGTACAAGAAAATACAAAAAAATGGACCATGCCAATCAGAGATTGCGGCATGATCCTTAATCAATTTATGATTATGTTTGAAAATCGTTTAAAATTATAAACTTTCCCAAAAATGTATTTACACACTTCTCTGGATAGTGTCACTTTTTCATTTCTCTATTCTTCCTATTAAAGTTTATTCATTATCTTTAACAACTTTGACTTTATAAAACACCTCTCCATCCAGTGACTCATCCCTATTCCAAGGACTGAAAAGGAGGGTGTTCTTATCAAAAGCATACCAAGGCATACCAAGTTTACCATTTATATTGACATCTCTTAACTTGTTTTTCCCATCTTCAAAAATCGTAAACATAAATTTCTTTTCCTGCGAAATGTATGCCCTCGATTCAGGACTATTGTCATAAGAGAAACCTCTTCCAATAAACTTATTATGATCAACAGCACTTGAGTAGGTGATAAAAACCCTTCCTTCTGCTTCCAATAGATTAGCTATCTTAGAGTCTAGTGCTCCTGCAAAAACCTCTTTTCTACCTGCTGTAAAATTGGAAAGTTCTAGACCATAAAATTCCAAATTCATGTTGATTACTGTATCAGGATAGATATGATCTTTTTTCAAATCATACCTGTATAAATTTGGATCACTACCAAATGCCAAATAAAACTTCCCTGAATAATTGCTATATGCAAAACATCTGACAAAGAGGTTGAAATCATATCTTTGATCTATATAAATAGACTCTTTGGGAATTTTAAATACATGATCAGTTATTTCACCATCAAACCTTCCAAAATTGGGAGAAGTTAGATAAACATCAATACCATCCAAATATCTACTTTCTTCTGTACCGCGATATAAAAATAAAAAAGACTCTTTTTTATCTGTATCTACTTTCATCAACTTGTGCCAATAATTGTAAGAAGGATCTGTTGTATTCAGATCAGGAATAAAATCAACTACTTCCCAATGTTCATTATAGAAGTAAACACCTCCTCCTGAAGCTATCATATACCCATCAAGATGAAACCCAACGCCATACAAACTCCCTTTGTAAGCATTTGATCCAGCTATTCGATTATCGAACTTGTTAATCACAATTCCCTGTTCATCAAAAACAATAAAAACTTGCCCGTCGTAATTATAGTCTTTGGCGAGGTAGCGATTACTTTCCTTATTAAAATCAATCACACCTAAAACACCCAAATAATTAACAAAAATGGAGTCTTCTATAACCAAGCTAAAGGTCTTCTGATCTTCATAAAATGTTTGATTTGAATCTTTTTCACAAGAAATCAACCCTAAAATTAGAATATTAATAGCAATTATAAAAATTAGGTTTCTCATTCAACTTAAATAATAAATTATTGACTTTTTTATTACTAAAGCTCGTAGAAGCATCTAGAATAAATGCCTCTACGAGTATATGCATTAACATCTTAACGTTTATTGAGGAGTACAATCTTGACAACATATTTGACCTTCTGTCAAACCGCATACATGAACTGTTTGACCTTCCATGCCTCCAGAACCTGGCACAATTACATCCACATATCCACCTTTAGACTGACACTTTCCTAATTGGGTACAGATACTGATTCCATCTGAACTTATTGCCGGATTTATGGATCCAAAACTTAGGAGAGCAACTCCTAAAATAAATAAAGAATTAGCTATTAACCTTTTCATCATTATTAAAATTAGAATTTATAAAATTTATTTATTCACCCGATCTAAAAATCACTGCGCAGTTCCTTTTGTAATGATCTGATTTTCAATTATAATAAATCATTAGTGATTAATGCAAGTTTTAAACTAATTTAATTTTATTATTTAGATGTAACTAGTTAATAATCAGAGATATTATTTTTAAAAAAATTAAAATATACTTTTACAAATACTGATTTTTTGGTATTTATGATTGTGCCTTTCAATTTCTTTGGTAGAAAAAATTACAAGAATGACAGATAAGTAATTGAAAAGATTGAATGATGAAAACTATCGTTAATTAAAGTAGTTATTGCAGCTTTAACTTAATTAGATTTTTACTCTGTAAAAATACCCGATAGTTGGTATTTTTTGTTTGAAAGGGAATGGGTATGTTTAGCCACGAAAGTTTGATATAATTTTTGATTGTCGTGTTTATACTGAGTAGATCTTGGATACAAAACATAAAAACTAACATAAACGTGAAGCTATGGCACTTTATTTCTTAACATATGACCTTAGAAAGGGTCGGGATTACCAAAAAATATACGATGAACTCGAAAAATTTAATGCTGTAAGAGTATTAGAGTCTACATGGTGCTTTAACAGATTAAATACATCAGCTCCTCAATTAAGAAATTATTTCAAGAAGTTTATTGACAAAGATGATGGGCTTCTTGTTGTTGAATCCAAAATGTGGGCGTCGCGCAAAACTGACGGTAGTCCTAAGGATTTAAAATAATACTCACAGATGGTGCTAGGAAACGCAAAGAAAAATTGTGTTCATTCGAATCCATCCGTGGTAAAATCCCTCTGCGATTCATTGCGCTCTCAGCGGCAAATATTTTTAGCCGCTAATGAACGCTGGGGAATGCAAAGAAAAATAGTGTTCATCTGTGTTTATCCGTGGTAAAATAACCTCTGCACTTAATCACACCTTTTCCATAATCTCGGCATAGCTGATACCCATGTGGCTGTTGTCGTAGATGGCTTTTCCATCTTTGATCAAAATTACCTGTGGACTTTGGTGATAAACGCCGAAATCTGTAGCTATCTGATTTGAAATCGCTCTGTAAGAAAGTAAATCCAAATAGTATGGAGTCACCTTTTGAAGATCCTCTTCTTTCCAATTTCGCTGCATTCTATTCCATGCCATACTGCTGATAGAACAAGTTGTGGAATGCTTAAAAATCAATACTGGTTTGTCACTGCTCTGAGCCTTTATTTCTTCTAATTGTGTAGCGTTTTTTAAATTCAACCAATTCATAATCTTAATTTTTCTTAATCTGATATCTCGTTCAATTATTTATTCGTAAAAATAGTTCCTTTGTATCTTTGGCTTTGGATAGCTGGCAGGTTTTTTGAAACTTCGCTTTCTATGCAAAGTAAACATCACCCGAATTCCCTTTTTATGAACACATCCTTTCGAATCCTGATTCTTTTAATTTTTACCGTTTCTTGCAAAAGCATCAATCCCAACAAACCTACCTATTCCGGTGAACCTGTTGTCCTTCCCCGAGCAACATCAATCATCAATATACCCATAGAAATTCCTTTTTCAATGATTGAAAGTAACCTCAACAATGCCTTGGGGCAAAAACTTTTTGCGGACAAGGGCTTGGACTTAGGTTCCGGATTTTTTACTGATATCGATGTCAATAGAACAGGCTTCATCAAATTAGCTGCGATAGATTCCAAAAAACTCTCCCTTCAAATCCCCATGAATATGGCGGGCAACCTCAAGTTTGAAAAGCGGATTTTTGGTCAAAACCTCAATACAGCTATTCCTTTCAATGAATCCTTGATGCCTGAAATCAGCTTCAGGCCGAAAATCGGTCAAAACTGGGATTTTTCCCTCGAAGACATCAATATCGAGAGTTACGGCAGATCGATGAAATATAACTTGCTTGGATTTGAAATTGACCTCGACCCGATGATTCGCAAGCAGCTGCAAAGTGTATTGAACAATCAACTGAGTGCCTCGAACCTGACACGAATGGATTTTAGGGAGATGGCTCAAGAAGCTTGGGATGGATTTAGCAAGCCCATTGCCCTTGAGCAGGATGGTGTGTCTGCCTACATTTACACCCAACCTACCAAACTCAAAATCAGAGAAGAAGTCACTTCTGATCGCAAACTAAAACTCTTTTTAGGAATCGAAGGTGAGGTATTTTCCCAGATAGGCAGTTTACCGCAAACCAAAAAAACACCTCTTCCCAACATCACCTACAATGAAAGCAGCGAAAATAAGGTAGATATCATGATTCCTTTGGCAATAAGCTACAGTGATTTGGACCAATATCTTAATGAAAATCTTGCAGGGAAAAGATTCCGAACCGACAAGAAAACCGAATTAGAAGTATCGAATCTAGAATCCCAAAGTTTCGGAGATCGTACTTTGTTGAAAATGGACTTTTTGGCCATCAGAAAGGGTAGAAAGCAAATCACAGGACAAATGTATCTTGTGGGAAAGCCGAAATATGATGAAGCGACCGAATCCATCCGATTTGAGGAGATCGAGTTTGACATCAACACCAAAAATATTCTCGCTCGAAGTGCCACTTGGATGAAGCAAGGGCAGGTTTTGACCCAAATCAAAAAGCTTGCTGCCTACCCAATCGGCGAATACTTGGATGAAGCGCGCCGAGAAATGCGCCTTCAAGGTCAGGTAAGAACTGAATATGCCGACTTCTCCCTGCTCAATTCCCAACTCGAGGTAGAGGGCATTTACAACACCGAAAACGACATCCGCATCTACCTCCGCACTACTGGAAAAATGAATGTAAAGGTGAGGGGGATGTAATGGAGGTTGATTGGGGGATTGGGTAATGGTTGAAAAAGAGTTAATAGTTTCATTTTCAATTTTTTTGATTAATTTGAAGTGCTATTTCTTTTACTTCAATTTTTAATCATGTCTTTACCATATTCTGACAGTCTTCCAATTCACAAGCTTGCTACTTGTTTTAACTATAAATCCACAACGTACAAGTTTTACTGGTTTCTTTCCATTATTCAAATTCTAGAAACAGGCAAACGTGAAATCAGTAAAAAAGAAATCTTTGCTGGGATGATTGCCAATTCTTGGTACACCACAAACTATTTCAATCTAAGCTTTGGAGTACAAGATCAATTTCAAAAAGCCATTATTGAAATTCAGAAAATCGAAAAAATAACTATTCAGGAAGAAAAGCACATAATTAAAAAGAATTTAATTGAATCTCAAAATCGGGCTACAATTAAAACTCTGAATCATTTTAATAAAAATGTGCCACATCACTTTTTAAGTCCATGGATATCTGCAGATAATAAAAAATCGGTATATGAATTTTCAAAAAACATCGAAAATAAATGTCTGTATGAACTTGAGAAAGATTATATCAAAATCAATCCCTATTGGGAGGAATACCTTTTGAAAAATGCCAAGATTTTAAAAGACTTCTGCTACTGGAATTTAGCACTATACCTACAAGCACGAAATCCAAATGTGCCAGATATCCCAAATAAATTGATAAAAAGTGCTGTCAGAGATAAGTTAACAGATCAGCGAAAGCATTTTTGGAATTTGGTATTTCAGGAAAAAAATGAAATTCAATGTATTTACACTGGTGAAATGCTAACAATCGATAATTATGATGTTGAACATTTCATCCCACATAGTTTTGTTTCTCACGATCTAATTTGGAATTTAATTCCTGCTGACAAAAGGTTTAACAGTTCAAAAAACAATAAGCTTCCAGTTATAAAGAAGCATTTTAATGCCTTTTTTGATTTACAAAAAGAAGCTGTGAAAATCGTTTTTGAGAAAAATCCTAACAACAAATTCCTTTTGGAATATTTGACAATATTTCCTGAACTTTCAACAGTCGAAAATCTATCTGATGTTTTCGATAAAAGTAGATTTGAAGAAAGAATAACTCCATTAATTACTATTGCTTCAAACAACGGTTTTCAGTTTTTGCCATGAATTCAACCAACATCTACTCCCATCTTACCGCCAAAGAAAGAGACAGAATATCTTTCCCTGCTAGGATTTTGCTGGAAAAGGGAATGCTGAAAGGTGATATACTCGATTTTGGATGTGGTTTTGGAAAGGATGTTGAAATATTGAATGAAAAAGGATTAAGCGTAACCGGATATGATAAACATTATTTTCCCGAATTCCCGAAAAAGCAGTTTGACACGGTCATTTGCTTTTATGTTCTGAATGTATTGCTGCCCGAAGAGCAAGCAAAAGTTTTAATGGAGGTTTCAAGTCTCCTAAAACCAAATGGGAAAGCTTATTTTGCTGTTCGCAGGGACCTCGTTTATGTGGGGTATCGTACACATAAAATCCATCAAAAACCCACCTTTCAATGCAATGTCATTTTACCCTATCCTTCATGTTTCAAAAATGACAATTGTGAGATTTATGAATATATTCCTATCAATCAACGGGAAATCTCTAAATCTGAAGATTGTATTTTTTGCCACCCCAATAAAGGGACTGAGTTAATTACCGAATCAGCAACTGCATTTGCGATTTATGATAAGTTTCCAGTTAATGAAGGACATGCCCTGATCATTCCAAAGAGACATTGCTCCAGTTATTTTGATTTGACTTTTAAGGAGCAATCTGCATGTATTTTTATGCTAAATCATGTCAAATTAATGCTCCAAGAAAAATTTCAACCTGATGGGTTTAATGTTGGAATCAATATTGGCGACTCTGGTGGACAAACAATTATGCATGCCCACATCCATCTGATTCCTAGATACAAGGATGATGTTGATAATCCCGTAGGAGGCATCAGAAACATTATTCCCGATAAAGGAAACTACCTCCTTTAGCCAAATACAAGCACTTTTTTGTATTTCAAAGCTGCTATTACTCTGCTTTGCACCATAAGGACAAACCTTTGCATCATAAAGACAAATTTTTTATTCCGCTCTTGTCTATTTTTACCCTAGAGCAAGTCGGTGAAAATCAATCATTTGTTCAAATATTTTAATCACAAGTTCAGTGGTTAGGGGGAAGCAGCTAATTGATGCCATGGCATCACTATTCAGCAGCTTATTAAAGTTTACATCATTTTGAGCTTGGTGGAAATCTCCATTTTCCACCTCTCATTCTAATCAGGCATCGCGCAATTTTTAAATCTTGCTCGCTCGATTTTTTGACAAAATGATTAAATAAAAAACGAGTTAAAATGATTTTAACAAGCTAAAATCATAGCCTTTATAACACTGACTTTCTGCTAAATAGAGCATTTTATTGATAGCACTTTGACATTTTATAACCACCATCTAAATCTTTTAAAATATGGCTTCAACAAACGTAGTAACTTACCTCACGACCAGATTACAACAACTGGGTGTTAACCACTTATTTTCCGTTCCAGGGGATTATACCAGTGATCTTTTGGAAATTGTCGATACGCAAACCACACTCAAGCGAATTGGGAATTGTAATGAACTCAATGCCGGATATGCGGCCGATGGATATGCTAGAATCAATGGACTTGGAGCAGTAGCTGTCACCACCGGTGTAGGCTCCTTCAGTTTACTGAATGCAATCGGAGGAGCTTTTGTGGAAGACGTTCCCGTCGTTGCCATCATTGGCACATTGAGCAATACCAAAGCTCTTGACGAAATAAATGGCGCTGAACTGTACCACCACAATGTCGGAAGTGGTGATGCAAATCTTCAGGTTTACAAACCTGTTACTGTGGCATTTGAGAAAATAAGCAATCCTCTGACTGCCCCTGCTCAAATCGATCAGGCACTAATAGCTTGTATCAGCCAAAGGAAACCTGTTGCAATAGAAATCACAGAAGATTGCTACTACATGCCTTGCGCAGATCCTGTAGGCGAACTATCTCCTGTGGCAAGTTATGAATCTATAGAAATCCTCAGACAAATGGCTGCTGCCACGTCCAACAAGTACGCTACACAGATCGTGACGGCCTTGGATGGTGCTGCGCAGTCGATTTACGATAAGCTTTGTGCCAGCAAAGCTCCCGTGCTATGGATCGGAAAGGAAATTCAAACCTATCATTTGCAAGATAAATTTCTGGCACTATTGGATAAAATCAAAGCGCCTTACGCCTACAGTTTGCTCGGCAAAGCGATCATTCCGGAGGATAACCCATGGTTTATTGGCTTGCATGATGGCGTTTTTACTTCAGCTTATACCAATCAGTTTATTCAAAAAAGTGACTGCTTGATTGGCCTCGGGGTGTGGAATACAGATTTGAACCAATTCGGAGTCAAGAGCAATAACTTGGGCCTAATCAGTGACATTGATGTTTCCCGCAGCATGGTCAAGGCAGGCAATGAGCTGTATGTTCAAGTGTCCCTTTCCAACTTACTCGACGCACTTTTGGCTTTGATCGATAAAAACGGGTATACACCTAAGTGGTCAACACCTGTACCTCCTAGCGCTCCTGTACCTCCTAATGCATCGGATCCGATCACTTATGATGGGTTTTATAGTGTGCTTGATTCTTTTATCACACCAAATCACATCATCATGGCAGATATAGGTCTCTCTACTTTTGGTGGTACTTCATCTTTAAAAATCACAAGGCCAAATGGCATCCAAGCACAAAATATTTGGGCATCCATAGGTTGGAGTGTCCCTGCCGGACTAGGGGCTTCCTTTGTCGATGGAACCCGCGCACTTGTGATTGTTGGAGATGGAGCATTCAAACTTACTTGTCAGGCTGTCTCTACGATGGTGATGGAAAAAAGAAACACTGTGGTGTTTGTCATGAACAATAAGGTCTATGGGGTAGAGCAAATGCTCCTCGATCCTGCTCCTTATAAACAAGATTCTACAGAGCCATTTGAAGAAGCCAATATACTCCAAGAATGGGACTATGTAAGCTTGATGAAGGCTTTTTCAAACAATTCACCCAATGGGCAGAGTGCCAATGTCAATACCGTCCAAGACCTCCACAATGTCTTGGAAACCATCAATAACAATCCAAATGCAGCATTCTTAGTAAATATCAACCTCAATGAAAGGGATTATCCTTCAGCGTGGTCACTATTTGTCAACAAGTAATCTTTTGAAACCATGGACAATCAAACAAAAAAATCAGATGTTTTAATCATTGGCGCAGGCATGAGCGGACTTTTTGCTGCTTGGAGACTGCTGTCAGACAATCCAAACCTAAAAATACAAATTGTAGAGAAACTCCACCGAACAGGTGGTCGACTCCAAACCACATTTGTAGACATCGAAGATATCAATGGCGAAATCGTATCTGTACACGATGAAGAAGGAGGGATGCGTTTTGTGCCCAAAGAAAGTGGGCAAATGCAACATCTTTGGAAGCTTATCTGCGACATGCAGACAGCAGGCCACCCCCTGAAACCCGTTCCTTTTATTATGGGAAATGGCAATAATCGCTACTATGTGAGAGGGAGGTCATTCACTGTACAAGATGCAATCGATAGCAATCAGAAAATTTGGTCGGAGATTTTTACCTTATCAGCAAACGAACAAGGAAAGGAACCTTCGGATATCCTTACCGAAGTGATGAATGAAATCTTAAGGCAAAACAACATGCCGAAGGATATAAACCCAAAATCTCCTAAAGAATGGATTCATTTTAGAAACCACTGTACATTTAATGATTATGAAGGAAATGCAATAACAATTAATCAATGGGGTTTTTGGAGCTTACTTCGCACCTATGGACTTTCACAAGAATGCATTGAGATGCTCAGCCATGTTTTGGGCTTTATGGGTCCATTCCAAGAATATATCAATGCCGGCGAAGGCTTGCAGATTCTTTTCGATTTCCCCAAACCCGCAGCCACACCATTCAAAACGTTGGCCAACGGATTTGAAGGATTACCCAAAGCATTAGAAAATGAAATCACAAAAAAACAGGGCCACTTTGATTTTCAAATCAATGTAGATTCTTTAAAAACAGAAGGGGAAGGTTATTTTGTTGAAGGAAGAGAAGAACTGACGGGGAACACGGTCAGCTATTATGCTGAAAAAGTCATTCTTGCCATTCCGAAGAAGCCACTCAAAATCCTGACAGAAAATTCTCCCATTCTACTCGAGAATAAGCATTTCAAAGAAGCCGTGAATAGCGTCAAAAACATGGAATTGACTAAAGTCGGACTGTATTTTAAGGAGCGTTGGTGGCATTCACATGAAAAAATTAACCTTACCAACGGGCCTAACTTTTCTGATTTACCACTTGGGTCGGTATACACTTTTTCTCAATTCCCAGAGAATGATGATGAAGATCAAAAGTACATTGGACCTGCAGCGCTTACGCAATACACGGACTACATTCGGGGAAATTTCTGGATGGAACTTCAAAATATTGGAGAAAGCTATCAAACTCCAGATTTTCCTGTAAACCCACCCAACACAGAACCGGCATCTAAGGCTCTCGTCAACGAGATGATGATTCAACTGAAGTTACTTTTTGGTCTGGATAAAGATGCGGTAGTACCAAAACCTGTCTTGAGCACTTATCGAGTTTGGGGTGAAGGGGATTTTGGATACGGCTATCATCAGTACAAAATCAATGTGAATGACGAAGATGTTTATCCAAATATTTACAACCCTTCGGAAAACCTCTTTGTCTGCAATGAGTCATGGTCACCAGAACAAGGCTGGGTCGAAGGGGCCTTGATTATGAGCGACTACGTGATGGTGAAAGGTTTCGGACTTCAAGCCTACGCCGAAGACGGTATAACGGAGACGAGTTCCTCCTCAAAAAAATAACTGCCCACTTTATTCAAAAATTAAAAGACACCAATTATGAAAGCGAAAACAATAAAAGGAAACTCCTTAAAGGAGATTGAAAGTGCCTTCAATAATGCCATATCAGATGGATTTAAACCAACACTTGCTGTAATATTTCTATCCGTGGCACAAGATAGGGAGGCCATTTGTAGACTTCTTGAGAAGCATGAGATAGATATTTTTGGTTCTACCACAGCTGGAGAATTTATAGACGGTGAGATTGGTGAAGAATCTGTTGCCATGATGCTCTTGGATATCAGCCACGACCATTATAAGCTTGTGCACTTAGAAACAGGAAGCAGCCAAACTTTAGCTGTAGCCAAATCAATTGGCCAACAGGGATTGGAGACTTTTTCAAATCCAGCATTTATCATAGCATCAGGAGGGATCAGTACTGATGGCGAAATGATTGTTCGTGGCATTGAAGAAGCTGTTGGGCCGAAGGTGACCATCTTTGGCGGGCTAGCAGGAGATGATTTCAAAATGTCAGGGACTTATGTCTTCACTAACCGACATTATAGCATCAATGGCCTTGTCGTGATCATCTTGGATGAGGATAAAATCAATGTAAAAGGATTGGCTTCTAGTGGTTGGGAGCCTGTGGGCACAGTCAGAACAATCACAAAAAGTGAAGGAAATGTAGTCTACACCATCGATGATCAACCTGCCCTAGACGTGGTGATCAAATACATGGGTATCAATAAAAATCTTGACGAGTGGAAAGATGTGATCATGAATGTAGGATCAGAATTTCCAATGCAAATCCAACGCGAAAATGCGGAACCTGTCATTCGGGCTCCACTATTTGCCAATAAAGAAGATCGCTCGCTCGTCTGTGCCGGAAGTGTTCCTCAAGGATCCAAAGTTCGGTTTTCCCTTCCTCCTGATGACTCTGTTATAGATAAAGTTGTCGACGAATGTGAAACCGTCAAAGACAAGGAACTCAATGAAGCCGAGGCGATGATTATGTTCTCTTGCAAAGCCCGTCATCTCTCTCTCGGCCCGATGGTCAGTGAAGAGATTGATAGAGTAAAAAATGTATGGAATGCCCCAATGATTGGTTTTTTCAGTTACGGGGAAATGGGAAAAGCTACGAAAGGGAAGCATGAATTTCATAATAACACTTGTTCACTTGTGGTATTATCTGAAAAAAAATAAGTTAAACCAATATATATCAATAAATTACAACAGCACTAAAGATTCATACCTACAAAAAGATTCAAACTTAATTCCCAAACAAAATATATGAAATCTCACCTCAAACAGCTGTTAGAAATGCTTGAAGGAGTTGAGTCCATCCATGATCAGCAACTTGAAGAAATGAAAAAAATCATTCAAAGTGTTGACAAAGACTTAACAATTGCTGAATTCAGATTAGAACGTACCGAAAAAGTAAAGCGAACCACTTCTATTCTCCTCGAAGAGACCATAGAAGAGCTTGAGCAAAAAAGATTGGCTGTAGAAAATCTTGCTTTGGAGTCTTCTAGACAAGCCTCTCTTGACAGAATTAGAGCAGAAATAGCCTCTATGAGGACTACAAATGATTTGCAACAAATCACTCCGCTAATTTGGGAAGAGTTGAAAAAATTGAAAATTCCATTTATCCGATGCGGCTTGTTTATCATGGATGAGGAAGAGGAAAATATCCACACTTACCTCAGCACACCAAAAGGCAATTCTATTGCCGTGCTTCACCTTCCTTTCAAGGGTATTCCTCTTGCAGAAAGTGCTGTGAAAGCATGGAAAAATCAAACTGCTTTTCACGAGCAGTGGGATCAGCAAGATTTCAATCAATGGACGGGAAAGTTGATGGACCAAGGTTATATTGAATCTAAGGAAAATTATGAATCTGGAGTTTCTCCTAACCACCTTGAGCTTCATTTTTTACCTTTCAAACAAGGCATGCTGTATATTGGAAATACGGAGCAGCTTTCAGAGGAAAATTTAAAATTAGGTTTATCCCTTGCAGAAGCTTTTTCAGTAGCTTATGATCGCTATGAAGATTTCAAAAAACTGGAGCTTGCCAAATTGGAAGTCGAAAAAACCCTGAAAGACCTCAAGGAAGCCCAAAAACTACTAATCCAAAGTGAAAAAATGGCTTCTTTGGGTGAGCTAACTGCTGGCATCGCCCACGAAATCCAAAATCCCCTCAACTTCGTCATCAACTTTTCAAGCATGGCCAATGAGCTTTTGGACGAATTGAAAGCAGAGAAATTCCTTCCTGAGGCTGAAAGAGATCCTGGGTTGGAAGAGGAGATTTTGGAAGACATTGCTAAGAATCTTGATAAAATCAATCAGCATGGCAAACGAGCCGATTCCATCGTCAAAGGAATGCTTCAACACAGCCGATCGAGTGGAGGTGAAAAGCTTGAAGTCAACATCAATGCGTTGGTGGATGAATACCTGAGACTTTCCTACCACGGGCTTCGCGCCAAAGACAAAACTTTCAACGCTGACTTTGTCACCGAGCTGGACAGTACGCTACCTAAGGTGAAAATCATCCGTCAGGACATGGGAAGGGTGTTTTTGAATCTAATCAACAATGCATTTTTTGCGGTAAATGAAAAAAGAATCAAACACGCATCAAATGGCTACAAACCTCAGGTAAAAATCAGCAGTAGAATGATCGGCGAAAGTCCCGACCATAATCAAGTAGAAATTAGCATAGCAGACAACGGCTCCGGAATTCCTGAAAATATCAAAGAAAAAATCTTCCAACCCTTCTTCACCACCAAAGCAACAGGCCAAGGCACAGGCTTGGGATTGAGTTTGAGCTATGATATCATCAAAGCACATGGTGGGGAAATTAGGGTGGAAAGTAAGGAAGGAGAGGGGACGGAGTTTATGATTCGATTGCCTCTTGTCTGAACCACGCCTGCCTGCAGCAGGCAGGGATTGGACGGATTTAAGGATGACACGGATTTTAAATTAATAAAGTATGGCAGTGGAGCAAAAAGACTAGCATGGATTCTCAAAAGGAAAAATTATTAGAAGAAAGTTATGACCTGATCGTCAATGTGGGATTTTGTCTGGTACCGTATCAGGATATATCTGATATCGTTGATCCTGGCATGATGCTTTTTGGCACTACAAAAGACGAGAAGATTTTTTCGTTAAATGAATTAATAGATTTATTTAAATCTCAGTACCAGCAAATGGAACGCTTTGAACCATCTGTTGAACGCAAGCGGCTGTATACCCATATATCAGACGACGATAACAGTGCAGTCATTGCAGAAGAAATAACGCTTACCCTCGTCTCGGAAGAAATCACCAATAGTCTTTATTTACGAACCAGCTGTGTGATGCAGTACAGCGCTGAGCAGTGGAAGGTAACCCACTGGCACGCCTCCACCCCGGTAGAGACTGAAAATGATCACTGGCACATGGAAGAATGGAAGCGGGAAAAAGAGAAACTCCAGAAACTTGTTGACGAGCAGACAGCAGATCTTAAAAACAAAAACCGCGAGTTGGAGATTGAAGCGGCACTGGAGAAAGTGCGTGCAGTAGCCATGGGCATGAAAAAACCGGAAGATATGCTAGATGTCTGTCGGGTAATTTCAGATCAGTTGCAACAATTCGGTGTAACAGAAATTCGAAATGTTCAGCTCGCGATCATAGACGAAAACATAGGTCAATACCTCTGCTATCAGTATTTCACCCCTTATGACAAAACCGCTGTTGAAAAAACAGAATACCTCAAAAGTCCAGTAGAACATGGCATGGTCAAGCAAATGCTGGCTTCTAAGGATGGGCATTTTACTGGAACACTTGAAGGAAAGGAACTGAAAAAATTTCGAGAGCATCGCAAAACCGAAAACCATTTTCCTGATCCATTTTTGGATAAAGTTACCAAATTGGATTATTGCTTTTTGTCCATAGGCGAAGGCGGACTTGGTCTGACTTTGTATCAACCCATGGCTGAGGATATTTTGAATTTGTTTAAGCGTTTTCACCAAGTTTTTTCCTTGGCTTACCAACGGTTTCGGGAAATCCAAAAAGCCGAAGCGCAGGCGAGGGAAGCACAGATTGAAGTTGCGGTGGAACGTGTTCGTGCCCAATCCATGGCAATGCACCATCCCGATGACCTGGATAAAGTAAACAAAGAAATATTAACGCAACTTAACTGGCTTCAGATCGAAGGACTTTCAGGAGTCACTTTTTATCTGGTCGATCAGGATGGATGGGTGAAAGCCTGGGATTTTTCAAGTCCGGGAAATATAGGAAACCAGAACAGTTATACCCTTCAATTCGACTTCAAAAAGTATGAAATGATGGGATACCCATTTAAAATCCTCCAGCAAACTGACCTGAACTACTTCATTGCTGATTATCCCTTTGAAAAACTAGAGAAGGCTGTTTCCGAGATAGAAGAAATAAATCCAGAGGTTGCCAACGCTTTTAAAGAAGCTTTAACAAAGGGAATCCTAACCCATCAATGGAGTGCTTGCGCCAGAATTACGGAAGGATTGCTCGGCGTTGACCTGGTAAGTCCTCCCTCCGAGGACACCAAAACCATCGTATTGAAAATCGCAGGGGCGTTCAACCAAGCCTATCAGCGATTTCTCGACCTTCAAAAAGCTGAAGCACTGGCAAGAGAAGCGCAGATCGAAGCAGCGCTCGAAAGAGTAAGAGCTCAGACTATGGCCATGCACAGCAGCGAAGATGTAGGGAAATGTGTGGTCAAGATGTTCAGTGAACTCACGGCATTAGGGGTGGATGAAGGGACCCGGTTTGGGATCGGCATCCTGAACCATGAAAACGAAAACAATCAGCTTTGGACGGCACGCAAAACCGGAGAGGAAGTCAACATGCATATCGGCAACATCGATATGGCTTGGCACCCCATGCTAATGAGAGCCCGTCAGGCTTGGCTAGAGCAGGTTCCCTTTCACAAGTATGTGTTGGAAGGAGAAGGTTTGCTGAGTTACTACCGCATGCTCAATCAAGCACCTGACTACAAAATTCAGATCCCGATCGAAAAATTACCTAAAAAAGAGATCCAACATTGTTTCATTTTCGAGCATGGATTTTTTTATGCATTCAGTCCCCGTGAATTCCAACCCGAATTAATTCAAATTACTAAGCGGTTCAGTTCTCTGTTTGAACAAACCTACAGAAGGTATCTGGATTTGGTAAAAGCCGAATCCCAAGCCCGGGAAGCAGAAATCGAATTGGCACTGGAACGGGTAAGGGCAAGGACCATGGCCATGCACCATACCGAAGAACTCAAAGAGGTTATTCAGGTGGTGTTCGATCAATTTGTGGATTTGAATATCCATGTAGACCATGCAGGATTTATTCTGGACTACAAGGAGCGGGAGGATATGCATATCTGGCTGGCAGATCACCAACAAGGAGTGCCCACTGAGATCACCATTCCTTATTTTGATTCGCCTCATTGGAACAGTTACCGGGAGGCAAAAACCAAAGAAGAATCTTTCTTTGCCAATCTGCTCCCCTTTGAAGTAAAAAACAAGTTCTACCGGGATCTATTCGAATTGATTCCGGAATTGACTGAAGAAGCGCAGCAAGCTATTTTCAACAAACCGGCACTTGCCATCTCCACCGTATTGCTGGACAATGTGGGATTGTACATTGAGCATTATTCAATGACTCCCTATACAGCTGAAGAGAATGCTATCCTGATGCGCTTTGGAAAAGTATTCCAACAGACTTACACCCGCTTTCTCGATCTACAAAAAGCCGAAGCACAGGCAAGGGAATCACAGATTCAACTGGCCATGGAGAGAGTGCGCGCCAGAACCATGGCCATGCAGCATAGCAGTGAATTGGGCGAAACGTCTGCGCTATTGTTTCAGCAGATACAAACCTTAGGTGTGCCGCCCTGGGCATGTGGATTTAATATCTGGGAGCAAGGTGATACGGTTTTCACCTCCTACATGGGTAGTCCCGATGGCGCTATTTTAGAGGGTGTCAAAATTCCGCTTACTGAAGAGGCCACGTTTATCCATTTTCAGGAATCAAGGGACAGGGGCGACAAGCTTTTTGTAGATGTATTGGAAGGAGAAACCCTGGATGCACACTACCGATATTTTCTTACGCTTCCTGGTATTAAAGAAGCTTTTGAAAAGCGAGCTCAGGCTGGTGAGCACCGCCCTACTTTTCAGATAAACCACCTCGCAAATTTCTCTCACGGCAACCTCATGTTCATTACATACGAGCCTTGCCCGGAAGCACATGATATTTTTATTCGATTCGCCAAAGTTTTCGAACAAACCTATACCCGCTTTCTTGATCTCCAAAAAGCAGAAGCGCAGGCAAGGGAAGCACAGATAGAAGCTGCACTGGAAAAAGTACGTTCCCGGTCCTTGGCCATGCATAAAAGCGGTGAGCTAAAAGAAGTGGTCTCTGTTCTTTTCGGGAAATTAAAAGACCTGCAAATCCCATTTACTGCCGTTGGCATCGCCACAAACATTGAAGGCTCAAAAGATTTAAATGCTTTTGTCTGTGGTCAAAATGAAGCTGGCCTGGTCATCACTAATTATCGTCTCCCTTACTTTGATAATCCTGTACCGAAAGATTTGTACGGGGCCATTGAAGAGCAATTGGATTATTTTGTGGGTCATTATTCAAAAGAAGAAAAAGATGCCTTCTATAACTATGTGATTGAACATACTGCTGAATTCAGGCATTTGCCCGAGGATATCAAGCGCATGATATTCGATAGCACCAACTATACCATTTCCATGGTCGCGGTTAAAAATGCAGTGTTTAATGTCAATGATTTTGAAGGAAAGGTTTTAGCCAAAAATGAAATAGATATCATCCAACGTTTTGTGCGGGTATTCGATCAGGCCTACACCCGTTTCTTAGACTTGCAAAAAGCAGAGGCACAAGCCAGGGAAGCTGAAATCCAATTGGCGCTGGAAAGAGTGAGAGCTAAGACCATGGCCATGAAAACCCAGTCTGATCTCCTCGGTATCATTGAGTTATTTGGCGAACAACTGAGTGCAGTAGGTATAAGGTTTGATAACGTCACGTTTATCGAAGGCCCCATCACAAAAAAAAGAGACTGGGAATTATGGAGCTATGCGCCGGAGGCAGAAAATACAACCGATAAAATTCTCATTCCTTATATAGAGACTCCGTATTTCACAAAAACAGAAAAAGCTGTAAAAGAGTACCAAAAGACTGGACAGCCCATCCAAGTAAAAACATTCACAAAGAAAGAGAAGAATGAATTTCTCGACCACTATTGGAAGCATGCACCAGCTGTGTCAGATGAATTTGTCAATTATGTTAATGCCACTCCAGGTTCAATAATAGTAGATGCTTTTTTGGAAGAGATAACTGTTTCTATGGTAAAATGGAATGCAGAACCCTATACAGATGAGGAACTTGAAATTTTCGAACGCTTTGCAAAAGAGTTCAGGCAAACCTATATCCGCTTTCTTGATATCAAAAAAGCAGAAGCTCAGGTCAGAGAAGCTAAAATTGAAACCTCCCTCGAAAAAGTCCGCTCCCGAACCATGGGAATGCAGAACTCTGATGAATTGGCAGAAGTGGCTAATGTGCTTTTTGCAGAAATGAATGACTTGGTGTACAATCTATGGACTTGTGGATTTGTATTGTGCGAAAAAAGTCGCGAAGAAGATGAATGGTGGTTGAGCCTGGAAGATGGCTTTTCTCGTGGTTTCTTTTTACCCAATGTAATCGATTATGCCCATTCCACACTTTACGAAGGCTGGCTTGAGGGAGATTCATTCCGGACGGTTCAGTTGGAAGGGGATAAATTGCAAGAGCACTATGACTGGCTCATGGAAATTCCAGTTGCCAAAAATATTTTTGATGATATGGAAGCGGCGGGAATGCAGCGGCCGGAATGGCAAAAATTACATGCGGCCTACTTTTCAAAGGGCTATTTGGTCATCATTACCACTGAGCCTTGCCCTGAAGAGGAGATCTTTAAGCGATTTGCAAAGGTATTTGACCAGACCTACACCCGCTTTCTAGACTTGCAAAAAGCAGAGGCACAAGCCAGAGAGTCAAAAATTGAAACCGCTCTAGAAAAAGTTCGCTCCCGTACCATGGGCATGCAAAGTAGTGAGGAATTACCTGAAGTAGCCAACCTGCTGTTTACAGAAGTGAGGTCGCTTGGTATCCCTGCATGGAGTTGTGGGTATAATATTCTCGCTGAAGATAAAAAAACAGCTACTGCCTGGATGAGTAGCGAAGGAATCATGCAAACGCCTTTTCAGCTTCGCTTGTTTGGTGAAGCCTCTTTTGATGAAATGGGTGAATTCATCCTGAGTGATCATACAATGTTTGTTCAGGAACTCGGTGGTCAAGCGTTGGAAGATCACTATGCATACATGAAAACCTTCCCCGACTTGAAATCCACTTTTGAAAATATCGAGGCAAAAGGGTTTTCCCTACCCACCTATCAGATCAACCACCTCTGCAAATTCAACGGTGGATTTATCCTGTTCATTACCTATGAAAAGGTGACCGATGCCCATGCTATTTTCAAACGGTTTACTATTGTTTTTGATCAAACCTACACCCGTTTCCTAGACCTGAAAAAAGCCGAAGCGCAGGCAAGGGAGGCGCAAATCGAAGCAGCATTGGAAAAAGTCCGCTCAAGGTCATTGGCGATGCAGAGTCCTGATGAACTCATTGAAGTTGCGCAACTTCTCAGAGAAGAAATGGGCGCATTGGGAGTCGAGGAATTGGAAACTAGCTCTATTTACATCCAGGATGAAAGTACCGGATTGACCCAATGTTGGTTTACCATTAAGAATCCGGATAACCCTAACAAAGCGATAACAGACCAAATGACTATTGCCCTTCAGGATACTTGGGTGGGAAGGAAAATGCTTGATTTTTATCGTTCTTCTTCTAATCAGACTTCCATTCTGATGCAGGGTGAGCAAAGAATTGAATGGATCCGTTACTGCGAAGAAAAAACCGACCTGTTTGGGATCAGTAATTTTTATGGAGAGACTATTCCTGATCGTACCTATCATTTGTACAAATTTTCCAATGGCTATATTGGTGCTGCTGCTCCCGGAGAGATTTCCTCAGAAAGCTGGGAACTTTTAAAAAGAGCAACGGCAGTATTTTCCTTTGCTTATACGCGGTTCAGGGATTTGCAAATGGCCCAAGCCAGCGCCCGAACCGCCATGCGACAGGCTTCATTGGACCGTGTTCGAGCCGATATTTCATCCATGCGCAATGCTGTTGACCTTGACAGGATCACGCCACTAATTTTTAAAGAGCTGACCGTTCTTGGTGTTCCATTTATCCGATGTGGGGTTTTTATTATCCAAGAAAAACAAAAAATAGTCGAAGCCTACCTTTCTTCACCCGAAGGCAACTCCCTTGGGGTTTTGCGGCTTCCTTATAAAGCCAGCGAACTCACCTATCAGACTGTAAAGGCCTGGCGAAAAGGAGAGGTTCTCAGACAGCATTGGAATAAGGAAGATTTTGTTCAATGGATCAACCAATTGATGGAACAGGATCAGATTCAGAATGGCAGTACTTATCAGGGGACAGCGGCTCCTCCCGAATCGCTAGATCTGCATTTTGTCCCTTTTGATCAGGGAATGCTATATGTCGGCGCAGTCAGTCCCTTGGAGGAAAATGAACTGGAATTGGTACAGGCATTGGCCAAGGCTTTCTCTATTGCCTACGCCAGATACGAGGATTTTGTCAAGCTGGAGCAAGCCAAGACCAGGGTAGAATCCGCTATGACCGAACTCAAAGCCACTCAATCTCAACTTGTTCAACAGGAAAAACTTGCTTCTTTAGGCCAGCTCACGGCGGGAATTGCCCACGAGATCAAGAACCCGCTGAATTTTGTAAATAACTTCTCTGAGGTATCGATTGAAATGATTGAGGAGATAATAGATTCAAGATACAAGACACAAGATGCAAGACTCAAGACGGAGGCTGATGAAATTGAGGATGAGATTTTGGAGGATATAAAAGCCAATTTGAAGAAAATCCATGAACACGGATCGCGTGCCAATGGAATTGTCACCTCCATGCTACAGCATTCCCGTGGAGGTTCTGGCAAAAAAGAGCCAACGGACCTCAATGCCCTGATCAAGGAATATGTCAACCTGAGTTTTCACGGAATGCGTGCCGGAAAGAATCCTATCAATGTGGATATCCAATTGGTGTTGGATACTGATTTGGGCAAGGTATCCTTGATCAAAGAGGATTTCACTAGGGTGGTGATCAATCTTTGTAATAATGCTTTTGATGCGATGCGGGAGAAAGTGAAAAAGTACGAAGTACGAAGTACGGAGTACAATGATAGAGCAGTGGTTGATGGAAACTATCTGCCAAAATTAAAAGTGACCACAATGCTTGAAAAGGGTTGGGTTAGGTTATCACTTGAGGACAATGGTCCGGGGATTCCAGATGAGATCAAGGACAAAATCTTCCAGCCTTTCTTCACCACCAAAAAAGGAACCGAAGGGACAGGACTAGGTCTCAGTATTACCCATGATATTGTGAAGGCTCATGGGGGGGAACTGGAAATAGAAACAGCTATCAACAAAGGGACAAGTTTTATTATCAAACTAAGCAAATGAACGCAAAATCGATCAAAGGAAAAACACCTTCAGAAATACAAAAAGCATTGGAGGAAAGCATAAGCGATTCCAGCTTATCTGATGGGCAGGATTTCAAACCGACCCTTGCTATCATTATGATAAGCAATATGGACGATGCGGAATCACTCCGCTCTATTTTTGGGACACAGGGCATTGCAATTTTCGGATTAACAGCACCTCAAAAATTTACTGAACAAGGAATCAACCCGGGTGATATCGTAGTTCTGGTTATGGATATCAAACCAGAGAATTTCAAAGTTATATTAAACGATTACGAGGGATCGTCTGCCTACGAAGCCGGTTATAATGCCGGCATATACGGTAAGACCGCTTTTTCAAATCCGGGCTTCATCATTTCACCATTAGACTTCAGAGTTTCCAACGATGAAGTTACCAGAGGATTAACGGATGCGGCAGGCCAAGATATCATGATTGCGGGAGGCGTCAGTGGTGATCCGGCTGATTTTTCAGGAGTCATTTTTACCAGTGATGCATCTAGTAAAGGGGGATTGCTTGCACTCATTCTTGATCAGGATAAGGTTGCGATAAGCGGTCTGGCGGTTTCAGGCTGGAAGCCTGTTGGAACTACAAAAAAAATCACGAAGTGTGAAGGCGACTGGGCGCTAACCATTGACAATGAACCGGCGATGCATGTCATTCAAAGATTCTTAGGGAATGATATAGTAAGGACGAATTCAGAAGGAAGTGGATTTATTCCAACGGATCTGGGCTATCCATTACAGTTTGAGCGAGCATCAGGAAATGCTATTATGAAGCCTGCGCTGTTTTTCAATCCTGCTGATCAATCCGTCATGATTGCAGGTGGTGTAAATGAAGGAGATCAATTCCGTTTCTCCCTTCCACCTGATTTTGATGTGATTGACAAAGTAGTAGAAACCACCAGAAATAGCAAAGAAAAGGAGATGCCGGTTGCCGATGTGTTAATGGTTTTTTCATGTGTAGGAAGATTAGGGACTTTTGGTCCGCTGATCTCCACAGAAATAGAAGGGCTGGCATCCACATGGGGCAAACCCATGATAGGTTATTTCTCTTTGGGTGAATTTGGAAAATTGGATAAAGGCCGCTGTGAGTTTCAGGGAACAACAGTAAGCTGGGTGGCACTAAAAGAAAAACAATCTCACGACTAAGTTAAGGACCATGAAAGCAAAATCAATTAAAGGTAAGTCAAAAGCAGAAATTAAAACGGCACTGGATGAAAGCATGTCTGTTGGATTCAAGCCCACACTTGCTATCGTGTTTATGTCTGTAGCTCAAGACCGCAAAGCTATTTGCAGCTTACTTGACGAAGCTGGGATCACCGTTTTTGGTTCTACCACTCACGGCGAGTTTATCGATGAAGAGATCGAAACAGGCTCGATAGCCATCCTACTCCTAGACATCAAAAAAGAACATTTCAGAATTCATTCAGCAGAATTTCAAAACTATAGCTATCGGGAAACATCAAAAACTGTCGCTGGGAAAGCCAGTCAGGACTTTGAAAAGGTTGCTTTCCTTCTGGTGACCAGCAACGCGACTACAGACGGTGAAGAGGTGTTGATAGGACTTCAAGAGGTCGCTGGTAATCAGGTCAATGCGTTTGGAGGAGCTGCTGGTGATGACTATGCTTTTGAGGAAACATGGGTGTTTACGAACGGATGGGAAAATAATCACGGGATGGTTTGTATTGCTATAGATGAAGAAAAAGTGGCTGTCAGCGGTATCGCTACTTGTGGATGGAAAGCCGTGGGAACAGAAAAAGTGGTAACCAAAAGTGAAGGAAATCATGTGTTTACTATTGATGGCACCCCTGCCCTAGATATTACCACAAAATACGGTGGACTAGAAAACGTCAGCCCTGATAACAAGGATATAGTAACGGAACTCGCAGCTAATTTCCCTTTACAATTACAGCGGGAAAAAGGTAATCCGGTCATGCGTCCGGCTTTAGTTGTTGATTGGGAAGACCATTCCTTTTATACAAGTGGCTCTGTACCTGAAGGCTCAATGATACGCTTTTCTTTACCACCTGACTGGGATGTAATGGAAAAAGTGGTCAAAGGCGTTCAAAACCTCAAAGAAACTGAAATGCCTGAAGCAGACGCCGTGGTTGTATTCAGCTGTGGAGGAAGGATTCTATCATTTGGCCCGATGATGAATGCTGAGATAGAAGGTGTGAAAGAGGTTTGGAATGTGCCTATGGCAGGGATGTTTTCCAATGCGGAACTCGGAAGAATGGCCGGAGGAAATTTGGAAATGCACAATTTGACCACATGTTGCGTGGCATTAAAGGAGAAATAAATGAACACACACCTCCAATATATCTTCGACACTCTTCAACAGATAGAAAACCTTTCTGAAGAACGTAAAGCCGCCATCACTAAATCGTTGAAGGATGTCGATAAAGAATTGACCATTTTGGAATTCAAATCAGATCGGACGGAAAAAGTAAAGCGTACCACTACCATTCTTCTTGAAGAAACTATCGAAGAATTGGTGCAGAAAAGAAAAGCAGTTGAAGAAAGCAATTTGGCTCTGCAAAAATCGCTAGAAGATTTAAAAGCAGCTCAGGACCAACTAGTACAGCAGGAAAAACTCGCCTCTCTAGGCCAGCTCACGGCAGGAATTGCCCACGAAATTAAGAATCCGCTGAATTTTGTGAATAACTTCTCGGAGGTGTCGATTGAGATGATGGAGGAGATAATAGATTCAAGATACAAGACACAAGATGCAAGACTCAAGACGGAGGCTGATGAAATTGAGGATGAGATTTTAGAGGATATAAAAGCCAATTTGAAGAAAATACATGAGCATGGTTCGCGGGCAAATGGTATTGTGACTTCGATGTTGCAGCATTCCCGTGGAGGTTCTGGCAAAAAAGAGCCAACGGATCTCAATGCCCTGATCAAGGAATATGTCAACCTGAGTTTTCACGGAATGCGGGCCGGAAAGAATCCTATCAATGTAGATATCCAATTGGTGTTGGATACTGATTTGGGCAAGGTATCCTTGATCAAAGAGGATTTCACTAGGGTGGTGATCAATCTTTGTAATAATGCTTTTGATGCGATGCGGGAGAAAGTGAAAAAGTACCAAGTACCAAGTACGGAGTACAATGATAGAGCAGTGGTTGATGGAAACTATCTGCCAAAATTAAAAGTGACCACAATGCTTGAAAAGGGTTGGGTTAGGTTATCACTTGAGGACAATGGTCCGGGGATTCGAGATGAGATCAAGGACAAAATCTTCCAACCTTTCTTCACTACGAAAAAAGGAACGGAGGGAACTGGACTTGGGCTAAGTATTACACATGATATTGTGAAGACGCATGGGGGAGAAATTAATATAAAAGTTGAGGAAGGAAAAGGAACGGAATTTATTATTCGATTGCCAATAGCCTGAATGAATTTTGCGAGAATAGAATCAATCACTAATGTTAAAAACATAAATCAAATACTGTCAAAAAGTAAAATTTCGTGAAAGACATTTTACTCAATATAAATTACATATTTTATGAATTAAAACGAGTCTGTTGACTATATTTAAAGAAATAAACATAAAATATATAGCAGCTTGTATCCTTTAAGTTGAAGAAACAAAAACTGATTTGATCCGAAAGATATGATTCATATGAATTTAAATGATTACCCGCAATTCCACCAATAACTAAGTTAAAAACCTGAATTATAGCGGATAATTGTCAACAGTCCGCGGACAACGCTTAACTGATGATCTAAATCTGATGATTACCTTATTTTGGATGGCTACTGGCATGAAAGCGGAAATGCATAAAATTTAAAAAACAATTCTTTTCTAACCTTAAAAAACAAATTATGTACTTAAAAAAAATCTTAGCTTTTCTATTCTTAACTCCATTATTATTCCTTTCGGGGCAATATTTCCAAAGCAACTTTGATGAAAGTCAACTAGACCAAGAACAGGGAAGAGTAGAGTATAGGCTAGTCGTAAAAATCATTGGAGATGAATGGAGAGTAGTTACAGAAGATGATGACTCTGTGAGTGATGTCACCCTGAGGAGAGGAGATCGAATTCGATGGATAGTTCAGGGCTCAGATGCTTCTTTTGCATTTCCTGATAGTCGGATTTTTGGTCTTGAAACAAGAGATGTAAGTGATGGAAATCCTTTGGTCATGGCAGTATCTGCAAATAGTCCTAGGGGGAAGTTTCCTTACACAGTATTTATCCACGAATCCATGACCTACGCGCGAGGTCAGTCACCACCTAGAATCATCATCAGATAAATCACTAAAAAACTCATCCTCATTGTCAAATTAAGGAAGTTTGAATTAAATGATGTCTAAAGCAATGCAATTAAAAATCTCCCCTAATTGGGTGATAAAGACGTAAGATTGAAAGAATAAAGCATGAACCTTAAAAATAAAAGTATAAATCATGTGCCCAAAGTTGGTTTGATGAAGTATAGAAAATCAGCTTTGGGCTTCTTCAGTTTTCTTATTTTTATGATGTCTTGCCAAAACAATCACACCGTTTTGGAGGATTCAGAGCAAACTATTCCCATCCAAAAAGTCTACGACCCACCGCTTGTAATATCTTTGGATCTTCTCAGTGACTCACTGAGGCCTCAGAAAATATGGCTAAAAGACCAACCCAAACCCATCATAAAGTATCTTCCAAAAAATCCCTTAGAAGTACTAACTTATCAGGATGAAGAGAAGCAAACCCAAACAGTTACTTTTCCTCAAACCATTAGGCGACCATATTTGAAGAATGAAAAAGGGGAAGCTATTTTTGATTCGCAAGGGAATCATTATTACACGGGCAATGGAGGAAGAGCACATTTTGGCACTTTCACCACGGATGACGGCTTGGGTTTGGACAACATCACTTCATCTCTCTTAGATAGAGCGGGGAACCTCTGGTTTGGAACTTGGGGAGCTGGAGTTTCCAAATATGATGGGATTTCTTTCACCAATTTCACCGTAGCGCACGGGCTTTCTAATAATTTGGTTCACTGTCTTGCAGAAGATGCCGAAGGTAATATTTGGATTGGAACTGATGGTGGAGGCCTATCTAAATATGACGGTTATTCTTTTTCTAACAAATCCAAATCTGAAGGTCTAGCCAACGACATTGTATATGGAATTACCCCTGTCAAAAACGGAGACATTTGGATAGCAACTGGTGAAGGAGGAGCATCCAAATTTGATGGAAAATCATTTGTCAATTTCAACAAAGAAGATGGTCTTCCAAGCAATTCAATCATAAAAATTGCTGAAGATGACAATGGCTTTATCTGGTTTGGAACAGGAAATGATGGAGTGTCGAGATTTGATGGTAAAACCTTTACGAATTTTACCAAAGAAGATGGTTTAGCTGAGAACTCGATTAATTGTATCACAAAGGATAGAAAAGGAAATCTTTGGTTTGGAACCAAAGGAGGGGGTGTCTCGAAGTACAACACAAATAAAGAGAACAGAGGAACTTTTACCAATTTCAGTAAAGCTGATGGGCTTGCTCACAATGATATTTGGGATATCGAAGAGGATTTTGAGGGCAACATGTGGTTTGCCACCGGAAGTGGTGGAGTTTCAAAGTATGATGGACTGAAATTTACCAATTATACCACAGCAGAAGGATTGAGCGAAAATGTGGTCTATAGTATTTCTACTGACAGATCAGGAAGTCTTTGGTTTGGAACTGCGGGAGGTGGCATTTCGCTCTACATAGGGGCCGCTTTTACAAACTATACTTCCGATTTAGGCTTAGCCAAAAACAGTGTATATGGTATATTAGAAGACAACGATGGCAGCTTTTGGTTTGCAACAGATGGGGGTGGCATCTCAAAATTTGATGGAAAATCTTTTACAAACTATACAACTGATCAAGGTTTGCCGAATCCTCTTGTCATTTGTTCAGTCAAGGATCAAAATGGGAATATATGGTTTGGCACAGGAGGGGGTGGTTTAGTATTATATAGGGAAAAGTCTGAAAATAATGAAAGGGCAAGTTTCACCACATTCAATTCAACAAATGGTCTACCTAATGACATTATCTATACAATCAAAGAAGATCAGTTTGGAAATCTTTGGATAGGTACAGGCGGTGGCGGTCTGGTGAAATTTGACTGGAATACAATGCCATTGGGACAATCTAGCTTTACCGTTTATGCAACAAACCAAGGTCTGAGCAACAATACGATCTACAGCTTGCATGAAGACAAGAGAGGGGAACTTTGGATTGGTACAGGTGGTGGTGGTGTTTCTAGGTTTAATGGAGAATCCTTCACCAATTACACCACAGCACAAGGGCTTACCAATGACATCGTGTGGAGTATTCTGGAAGATAAGGTTGGAAACCTCTGGTTTGGCACCCAAGGTGGTGGTGTTTCCAGATTTGATGGTGCGTCTTTTTCTTCATTCACAAAAGCTGAGGGTTTGGTTGATAACACAGTTTATGATCTTTTGGAGGATTTAGAAGGCAATATTTTCATAGGAACAAATCGGGGTTTTACAGTGATTCCTGCGGATGTAGCCACCTATCCCTTTGAAAAATTGAGTGATAAAATAGAATACTACAATACTTCAAATGGCTATCCTGTCAAAGATGTAAATACAGGAATGTACTTAGACAGGAATGGAGAAATTTGGGCTGGAAATGGAAGTGATAAAACAGGGCTAGTGAAATTTAACTATCAAGCCTTAAGAAAAAGGAATAAAAAACCTTCAATCAAAATTAAAAGTATTGGCATTTATGAAAATCCAGTAAGTTGGATTTCTTTAAAAAATGAAAAGGAGGAGATTATTACAGACAGTACCAAAAGATGGGCAAATATTACAGAAGAAGTAATCGTATTTGGTAAGGTCCTCAGCGCAGAAGAAAGAAAAACACAAAATAAAGAGTTCGCAAAAATTGAGTTCTCCGAAGTCCAACGATTTGATAATTACCCATTAAACCTTAGACTACCTTATGCTCAAAATCAAATAACGATTGACTTCGGAACAGATGAACTGGTAAGATCAAATCTAATCGAATACAAGTATATCTTAGAAGGATATAGTAAACACTGGAGTCCGATTATAAAAACCAGCACCGTCAGTTTTGGTAATCTCTGGGAGGGTGATTACACATTTAGAGTCATGGCCAGATATACTGGCCCAAGTGAAGGTGAAGGAAAAGAATGGTCCGAAGAGGCCGTTTATAAATTTTCAATTCTTCCTCCCGTGCATAGGACTTGGTGGGCTTACTTGATCTATTTTATAATTCTTTTGGTGGCAATCAAGCAGATTCATGTATTTCAAAAAAGCAAAACTATCCGAAAGGAAAGAGAAAGAAATCAGCAAAAAGAGCTTGAGCAAGGCAAGGCGATTGAAAAAGCATATCAGGAACTTCAACTCACTCAAGCACAGCTTATACAACAAGAAAAGCTAGCTTCCCTTGGTCAACTTACTGCTGGCATCGCCCATGAAATCAAAAATCCACTGAACTTTGTCAATAATTTTTCAGAGGTTTCTATTGAAATGATTGATGAAATTATAGAAGCAAGAAGTAAAATTCAGGAGAAAAGAGCTTCCTCACCATCAGAAATAGACGAAAGAATCATCGATGAAACTTTGGAAGACATCAAAATCAACCTGAGAAAAATAAATGACCACGGTACCCGCGCCAACGGAATCGTGACATCCATGTTACAGCATTCTCGAGGTGGCTCAGGGGAAATGGAACAAACGAATTTAAATGCATTGATCAAGGAATTTGTCAACCTGTCATTTCACGGGATGCGGGCCAGCAAAAACCCTATCAATGTAGATATTGTCTTGAACTTGGATGATAAAGTAAAAGAATTTCCACTTTTGAAAGAGGATTTTTCTAGAGTGGTGATCAATCTGTGTAACAATGCGTTTGATGCGATGCGGGACAAGGTTTTGAAGACACAAGATGGAGCCGCAATTCAGGAAAGCTACCTACCGAAATTGACAGTAACCACTCGATTGGAAAATGGTCGAGTTCGGATAGCTATCGGAGATAACGGGCCCGGCATTCCCGATGAAATCAAAGATAAGATTCTACAGCCATTCTTCACTACCAAAAAGGGAACTGATGGGACTGGCTTGGGTCTTTCAATAACACATGATATTATTAAAGCCCATGGGGGAGAATTAAAAATTGAAAGTGAGGAAAATATTGGAACTAACTTTTATATTTACTTAAAAAATTAAAGCATGGGACTATTTTGGAATTTATTTCAGCAAAGCCAAATCTCTAATCAACAATCAAGAGCCGCTACTTTAGAAGCGAGAGTGGCCTATCTGGAAAATGAACTGTACAAAACACAGGAATTACTCATGAAAACGCTGAAAGTGCTCGAAGAACAAAGTGGAAAAGACATCAATGGTGATGGGAAAGTGGGGTAAAGGAAGTCTCAAATCAACTATACTCTTCTGATGCTTTTCATAAGATCATCTTTGTACATCTTACTGATTGGGATGACTTTTCTATTGATTTCTAAGTGTGAATCAGCTACGGCATCAAGTTTTTTAATGTTGACAACAAAAGACCGGTGAACCCTCAAGAAATCTTTCCTTTCCATTTTTTCACAAAAGGCATTCAGCGGACTGACAATAAGATAGTTTTGATTAGAGGTGATAATGTTACAATAATTCCTCTCGGCTTCTATATAGAGGATTTCGTCCAACATCAATTTGATCAACTTACCGTTGTTTCTAATGAAAATCCTATCGTCCAAGATGTCAGTTAAATCATCAACTTCTTTAACCTCATTATTTTCGATAGCTATCTTTTCCACAACCAAAGCAATCGTTCTTTCTAGATTAAGCTTGTTGAAAGGCTTTGAAATGAAGGCATAGGGGTGGGTCTCTTTGGCCTTTTGAAATGATGCCTCATCTGAGTTTGCAGTTAAATAAATTAGAGGGATATCTACTGTATTCTGAATTTCCTTCGCCGTCTCGATTCCATTCAATTTACCCTTAAGCTGTATATCCATCAAGATGATATCGGGGCGATTTTCTAAGGCATGATTGACAGCATCCTCTCCTCGAGATTCTATACCCGTAACTTCGTATCCTAACTTTGATAGTTGCAAAGAAATATTCGCTGCAATAATCATATCATCCTCTACAATAAGAATTTTCGTCTTGTCTGTCATGCTGCTTTTTCAAAGTGAAATTCAAAATACACTTCCGTACCGGATTGGGTACTTAATGTCATCTTCCCATCAAGTTGCTGAGTCAAAAGTTTGATTAATTGCGTCCCAAATCCGGTTCCTTTTATTTTTGATTTTGTATCCATACCAATTCCATCATCTGCGTAATGTAAATACAAATGAGCATTGTTTTGATACAAGCTGATTGTAATTTTCCCTTCTCTATTTTCTGGAAATGCATATTTTAGTGAATTAGTAATCAATTCATTCACGATTAGACCGATGGGAATCGCTCTTTCGACATTCAACTCCAAAGCCTCCATCGATACACTTAGAGAAATTTGATCGGTAGCATCAAAAGAATCAATAACAAACTTGCCTAAATTCTCAAAATAATGCTTCATCTCTATCGCTGCAAGATTATCCCCTTGATACAAATTTTGATGAATCATCCCCATGCTGTGAACTCTGTTTTGACTCTCTAACATGATATCATGAAGTTCTTGATTTTCGATTTGTGCTGTCTGTAAAGCAAGAAGACTTGAGATAGTTTCTAGGTTATTTTTCACGCGATGGTGAATTTCTTTCAATAAAAATTCCTTTTCCTTGTTTTGCTTTTCTAACAACATGCTGTATTTCTTTCTCTTGAGAAATACTCGATAAAGAATAAATAAAAAAATCACCATGAATCCAGTCAAAACCATAGTGAAAATTTGAATGGTTTCTTGACGTTTGAGTTTTTCTACCTGCAACAAAATCGTGTTTTCCTTTTGGTTGAAATCCATCTCTGTTTGCAATTGCGCTATTCTATTATCCGCATCTGAATTAAAGACGAGCTTATTGAATTCGTTGAACTTTTTGAATGCTTGCAAAGCTTCATGGCTTTGACCTGCTCCTTCCAATGCACTACTCAAATCGCGGTAAATCAATCCTAAATAGTATAAATCTCCAAACTGATCGGTAGCTGTCCTAATACTTCTTTCTAGGTAGATTATGGCTGACTCGTAATCACCTTCTTGATTTTTTAGTTTCCCTAGCGAATAAAGTGATCTGACAACCATAAATTCATTCTGAAGCAGTTCAGCATACTTTAAGGCCTCTTTTCCGGATATTTCAGCATTTTGAAAGTCCTCAATCTGTATGTACAACTCAGCAAGGGCAATGTGTGAATCACTCAAATTATTATAAAACCCATACTTCTCTCCAATTTCTACGGACTTCTTGAAATAGGGTAAGGCAATTTCAAATTGGTCTAGCTCTACAAGATTATTACCCAGTACATGAAGGGTAAAATCATAATCGAGGTCATAGATTCCCCTTTCTTCAAAAAGCGCAATAGACTTTTTACCATACTCTACCCCTTTTTCATATTTTCCTTGTTTCCAAAAGAGATTACTAATATCTGAGTAAGCCATAGCAATGGCCTTTTTATCCCTGTATTTTTCCCCTAGCTGCAATGTCCTTGTAGCATATTCAAAAGCCATACTGAGGTCACCTCTGCGCTCAAATACATACCCCATATTAGTCAACAGTAGCCAAGTCTCCACTTCGGGTAATTTTTGTAGCGCGCTCGTAAGGACCAATTCGGCATGATCAAGTTCTTCCATTCGAAGTAATATGGCCCCTTCGCTCACCTGCATTCTCCCTTCCCAAAGCTCGTTACCTGCAGCTCTAACTTCTCTTAAACCCTGATTGATAATTTCCAGCGCCTTTTGAAGGTTTCGGGTATGATAATGATATCCCAAATCATTGATGATTTTGAATCTCAATGTATCATTTTTGACATTTTCTATTGATCCCTCAAGTACATCAAGATACTCCTTACCAAAATCATCTGTCTCCTCAAAGATTCTGAGATATTGAATACTACCTCCCCCATTGACAAGTTGAGCAAAAGCATTGAGGTGAATAACGAAAAAGAATGGTATTAAAAGCCTATTCATGCTTTTAATATAACATAAAAAGTTGTTGATTATCAATAATTTGTCTTTTAAAAATTTTTTTAGATAAAGAATACCAAAGGCTGGGACACTTTTAAGGGTCATTCATCCTCAAAGAGTAGCAGGATTTGTTAAAGGTTTAGATATTCAATCCTAATTATAAAACCAAACTTCTATGAAAAACAACATGAAATATCTCGCGATTTTCACGCTATCACTCGTTTTGTTAATGCCACAAAATGCGAAAGCTCAAAATGAAAATCTTGGTCCACTACTATCAGTGACAGAATTGGTTATCAAACCTGGCCATGAAATGCAATTCCGTGAAGGAATCAAGGCTTGGATGGCTTGCTACTCCGAAAACAACGGGGATTGGACCTGGCGCTTGTGGCAAAGGCAACAAGGTGAAGGTACTGTTTTTGTCCTTGCCTCCGAAATGGCAAACTGGGCAGAAATGGATAAATCTGATGAATCAGGAGCATCCTGCCAAGATCTTGGAAGAACTTTGATCAATCCGCATATTGAAAAGGCTACCAATCATATTACACGGCTGCAACCTGGGATTAGCAAAAATGCACTACTCACAGAAGATGTCATAAGGGTGTCCTTTTACTCTCTTAACAATGCTAACGGTCACAAGATGATGGAGGTAGTCAAAGAAGTAGAAGCGATTCGTAAACAAGCTAATTTAGAACCTAATGGCTATTGGTATCAGTGGCAAACTGCTGATCCTGGAAGCCCAAGCTACCATCATGTCATGCCTTACAAAGACTTTGCAGCCATGGATATTATGCTGGAAGGAGTATGGCAAACAGTTGAAAAACAAGCTGGAAAAGCTAAAAAAGATGAACTCCAAGCAGCATTTCGATCATCTCTTGACCTGTCATGGAATTATATCTACAAATTAGATAAAGAAATAAGTCGGCTTAATAAATAAACACTTGCTGATTACGGAAAATGTTGAGTTTTTAGTCTAGTTGATTAAAATGGGCAGAAGCTAAAGGTGAAAATTTTCAGCCGAAGCCCAATTTTTTTTTCATTGGGGAAATTAATCCTTGCACTGGGACAAAATATCTAGCGCTTCATCTTCAAACATTTACCATTTTCAGTTCTAAAGACTAGATTTCTTAAACATAACAATTTGCCTGACAGAGGTTTCCATTAAAAAACTGGATAACGTTCACTGGGTTGGTAATCCATCGATTTATGGTAACACAGCAGAAATTTAATCCATACTTAAAGAAGCAATCAGGGTAAGCACTAAACACCAAAAAAATGAAAACAAAAAATTCTCTTCACTTAGCGACATTATTTATCGCTCTTTCTATTTGTAATGTGGCTTGTAATCAAGCTCCAACAGAAACAACCACCTCAGAAGTGGCCGTAGCGCCAGTAGCTGAAAAGGCAGATATGGTGAAAATAAAGTCTGAAATCCAGCAATTGGAAAATGAATGGGCGGCCGCTGATAATGCAAGTGATGTCACAGCTTTGCTAGCTTTCTATAGTGAGGATGCTGTGAGTATGGGAAGCGACTCTCCTATGGCTGTGGGCAAAGCTGCCATTCAAAAGCAACTTGAGACAAGTATGTCATCCCGACCTGAAGGAGTTACAGTTAAATATGAGACTTTGGATGTCTTTGGCGATGAAAATACGGTCACAGAAGTGGGTAAATCCACTCAAACGGATGCTTCGGGAAAAGTAATTTCAACCGGTAAGTATATGGCTATTTGGGAAAAACGCGATGGAAAGTATGTCTGCGTAAGAGATATCTTCAACAGCGACTCAAAGCAAGATTAAAGTCTTTTTTGTAATCAAGCCCTCTGAAAGACTCAATGGGTTTTTCAGAGGGCTTGATTCTAATATCGATAGTCAAGAAAATTAAATTATTCCTATGAAATCAGAAAAACCAGAATACTTCTCCCTTCGACCAAAACTTGAAAAAGCTTATGGATATTCCCACGCTGTCAAAATTGGTAACAGCATCAAAGTCTCTGGTGCAGTCAGTATGGACGCTGAAGGTAATCCTACTGCTGTGGGTGACTTCCTTCAACAAATGAAAAACTGCTATTCCGATTTGGAAAAGGTGCTGAAGCACTATGGCTGCTCCTTTGAAAATGTCCTCGTAGAGAATATTTATACAACCGATATGCCAGCATTTTTAGAACATGCCGAATTCAGGAATTCCGTCTATACTCGGCAGTTTCCAACTGGATCTTGGATAGAGGTAAAGGGCTTAGTAATGCCTGAGTTTTTGATTGAAATCGAATTGGAAATGCATAAATTCTAGGTCAAGCAAATAAAATTAAAAGCCATGTCAAATTACTCTTCTATAGCGCCCAGCCGCTCTAAGGTCTTACTTAGTTGGCTAGCTGTTGTTTTCTTAACATTCTTTGCAGGAAAATTTATCCTAAACGACGCACTTCCCTACTTCGGGTTTGAAGAAGTGGTTTTCGGAAGGTTTTGGATGATGAAATGGCCACTAATCGGCCATATTACAGGCGGATTAATTGCTTTAACTTTAGGTCCCTTTCAGTTTTGGAGTGCATTCAGGAATAAGTATCTCTACATTCATCGATGGATGGGAGTTGGCTATATTCTGGGGATCTTGATTGCAGTAATCAGTTCGATTGCACTTTCGCTTACCACAGGACTAGCCATTCATTGGACTTGGAGCCTTGCTCTGTTGGGGCTTGCTGCTGCTTGGTTTTCCACAACCGCTATGGCATTTAGATTTATTCTCTTACGCCGCATTCAACTTCATAAAGAATGGATGATCAGAAGCTATGTTGTAACATTTGCTTTTGTGCTATTCCGATGGCTTACTAGTCAACCTTTCTACAATGAATTGGGCTCTTTTCAAGAAACTGGTCCAACAGCCATTTGGATATCTTGGGTGATTCCACTCTTTATTACTGAAATAATCATTCAATGGAATAAAAAATAATTGATCCTGCTACATGACAAAAACCCTCGACTTTCTTCTCTCTATTGATCTTAATTACATTGTAATTGGCTTGATAGCAATTTTCTTCAGTCTAGAACAGCTGTTGAAAACTCAGTTCTCTTACAAAAATAGAGGGAGGCATTTATGGCAAGGCTTCCTATTTCAGATTGTGTTTATCTTGCTAAATATTTTTTGGGCAATCCTCTTTGTAAATGCCATCGAATGGTTGAATCAATATGAAATCGGCTTGTTTTTTATTCTTGAACTCCCTTTTTGGATCAAGGCAGTATTGGGAATTGCTATTTTAGATTTATCCGCATATTGGTTTCACCGTATTTCTCATCTCGTACCTATCATTTGGCGATTTCACCGCGTGCATCATAGTGATACGAGTATGGACTCAACAACGTATTTCAGAGCACATCCCTTCGAAGTGTATTTATGGTTTGGTAGTGCCACTATTTTAGCCTCAGCTATTTTTGGTTTTGATCTATCTATTTTAGGCTTGTACTTCCTGGTTCTCACCTTATTTCAGATTCTTGGTCATTCCAATCTTCGATTTCCGAATTGGATTGATAGCTCATTTGGGTTAATCATTACCACACCCAACTTGCACAAGATTCACCATGATCAGGATCAATATTATACAGATTCCAATTTTGCAGACATCTTCATCTTATGGGATAGAATATTCGGCACCTACAAGCACAAAGCCGTCGATCAGATCAAATTTGGCTTGGCGGAATTTGAAGAAGAGAAAAAACAAACTTTTTGGTATTTAGTACGAAGTCCTTTTTTTAATAGCATTTCTCAAAAAAAATAACCCTCCTACTCTCGTAGAAGGGTTTATAATCAGATTAAAGATCTCATCTTTTTGAGAGTTCAATTAGATTTGTGGTGAATTTTAACGTCCCGATTTCTGCTTCTGACTTTCATTTTCAGCATTGGTATTCGGGTTTTCACGATCAGATTGGCTTTTTCCTGCTTTTTGATCGTCATCTTTTCTTTCTTGGGAAGACTTCTGATCCTTAGAAGCAACATCATGCTTTTGCTTCTTGTCACCGTCGTGATCGTTTTCTCTATCAGAATCTCTTTTGTTTCGATCTGTTTGATTCAGATCATTACTGCCTCTTTCTTGGTTGGTCTTCTGATTTGACTTGTCGTCATTTTGGGCATTGCGGTTTTGATCTTTTTGTTGGCTCATGTTATTGTGATTTAAAAGTTATAAATTATGATATTCAAATCTAACTCTTCTACTTAACCCTTCTGTTACATGATTTCTCAATAAGATTATAAAATTATCAACCACCCATTCCTTGGAAATTATCAAAGAATTAAAAAATATCACCTGTTTTTCTAAAGACATCCTTTATCCACAATTAAAATCCCACAGCTCCAAACCATAAAAAATGATAGCTTTTGAATTGCTAAAAAGCCATATGATTATGCTCTAGCAATATGAGCTATTTGTTTTTAAAACTAATCATAATCATGGTCCCGCTACTCACATCCTGAGTCAATTTGCCATCAATTTGACGAGTAAGCAAATCGACCAATTGAGTACCAAAACCAGTTCCCTTAGCTTTTGCATCTGAAGGTTTCCCAATTCCGTCATCTTTGATTTTTAATTGAAAATTGTCTTCATCCAATTTTACCAAACTTAATTCGATGTTTCCTTTTTCACCCGATGGAAAAGCATATTTCAGTGAATTGGTAAGCAGTTCGTTGACGATAAGTCCTAATGGGATGGCTGTGTCAACATCAAGATCTATTTCATTCATGTTGATATCTATGCTTATCCTTTCGCTCTCATTATAGGAATCCAAAATATTGATGCAAAGATTATCAAAGTAATTTTTCATCTCAATAAATGCCAAATGCTCGCTTTGATACAGTTTTTGATGTAATATCCCCATTGACTGTACCCTATTTTGGCTCGCCAACATCACTTCCTGCATATTAGGGTCCTCAATTTTTGCAGACTGCAAAGCCAACAATCCTGAGACTACTTCGAGGTTGTTTTTCACTCGATGATGAATTTCCTTGAGTAAGAGGACATTTTCATCGTTTTTTGATGAAAGCTGCTTTTGAGTTTTCGTCAAATCGTTGATCATGGCCTGAAGTTGATATGTTCGCTCTTCGACCTCTTGCTCCATAGCAAGAAAAAGCCTGCCATACTGATTGGTGATATAAATGTAAATGCCCAATGGATAACTGATATACAACAAGATCAAGTCTACATAATAAAAGAATGTACTCAGCGTGATGAGGTCAGCATTGACCATCCTATTGACCAATAAGAAAACAGAAGTACCTATAGCCCCAAATGTTACATAAAGCGCCCCTTTGTATTTCTCTTTAATGGCAATCCGCATGATGATGACCATCAAAATAATGACGGCAAGTATGATAATAGCATCAAAAAGAATGAAATTGAAAACAGGGAAGAAATAATTGGCAGTCCTTAATAGAGCCAACCAAACAAGATGCTTGGTCCAATAATATTTTTGTGTTCTAAATAGAGAGCTGAGAGAATAAGGTAAAAGACCATAACCCAAAGCAAAAGCCGTGGAATTTAAAATGCCACTGAATATTGGGTTTGAAAAACCAGTAAGTTCCGCAAACAGCAGTATATGAGCACAAAGGGCTGCACATAGAAAGAAAAAGGTGATAAGCGTAATCACCAGGTAAGGCTCCTCTCTCCTGAACTTGAAAAATAACAGAACATGCAACAGCAACAGAATAGAAAGCACCACTACGATTACGGATAGTGTGGCAAAGCTATTGGGATATCGGAAGTCTGAATATTTTGCTCGGACTGCTGAAGAGAACCCAACATCAAAGCCAAGATTCTCAGAAAAGTACCTAAATATTTTAAAGTTATTTTTTGCCTGATGGTTTGAAAACCTGACCGCCAAGGTATGGACATCCTGTGGGGTAATTTTCAAAGGTCTGTCTGGTGCATAATCGGGGGTATAGGTTTTTTCGAATTGCTCATCGGTGGAAAAACTCCCATAAGTTTCCACAAGCTCCCCATCCAAATAAATCTCCGCTGCTCCCCATGAATAAAAATAGAGCCTCTCGATCGCTTCAACGGTATTTTTGTCCGCAGTAAACGAAATCCTCCACCAGCCAAATCCAGACCATAAGCTGTCAGGCATTTGATAAGCTTTTAGGTCAATTGGGTTTACTTTGTACCAGTTGGAGTCATCAAAATCAGGGCTAGACCACTCCAAATCATCTCCCGGATGATATCGCCAGCTATCATTAAATTTTAATTCAAGTAAACCCTCCTTAAATAAGCTGCTGTCAATATGTGGGTTCTGTCCATAGGAATTTGAAGTGGCCAAATAAAAAAACGTAAAGGTCGCTATGCAAAAATATATGTTTATTAAACTGCTGATTTTCAGAAGAAATTGGTGGACATATAGCATGTGTCAAACATAAAATTATTTTTCGAGAATAGATATTTAAAAAATATTTAGGTATTCAAAATCTAAAAGAAAGCAGAAGAATAGCTTTAAATACGGCTGTTTAAATTCTCTAAACTCGTCTTTCGCAAAGAAAAATATTCTATTCGGGAAGAATATCAGCCATTTCGTCCTAAGTAATAAAAATAGAGAAGGCTGGGTATTTAACTTGACTCCATAAATTAGAATATAGTCAGAAATAACGTCTTTTTAATAAAATGACTTAGACCATTTGCCGATTTGGAAATCAAAAAGCAATGGTAAATGAAAAATCATTCATACTTTATGGACAATCGAACGAAGGCTTTTATAATAGAAAATAGTTACACAAAAACAGGGTTATTTTTCTTAATAATCATTCCTTTGGTAGGCATTGGATTTTACCCTAGTTACTTCAGTTTCTTTCCTACACAGTTTCAGAAAATTGATATTCTGGTGCACCTGCATTTCTTTTTTTCCGCCTTGTGGATAGTAATTTTGATATTACAACCATTTTTAATAGTCAACAAGCACTATCGGTGGCATAAACGTTTGGGTAAGGTTACCTATATTATTTTTCCCCTTTGGATAATGAGTTTTTTACCCATGATAAATAATCTCATTCAAAGTGAAAAATATAATGTTTTAGTTTTTCCTATCGGCACCATGACCTTGTTGATTATTTTTTATGCATTAGCAATCAAGCACCGAAAAACAGCTGCTAAACATATGCGCTATTTCATCGCATCAGCTATTGTTCTTATAGACCCAACAATTGGAAGATGGACTTATACAATCTTTCAAAATGACTTGATCGCTATGCCAATTACCTATGGAATTATGAATCTCATACTCATAGCACTTATATGGATGGATAAGCGTAATGGAAAGGATTATAAGCCTTATTTGGTCGCATTATCTTGTTTTCTCCTGTATAACATTGCTTTTTTTCTGGTATTCCTCAATTAACCCAAAAACACCCTTTGATGCAAGCGTAAAAACTTTGGATTGAGTAATTTTTGAATTGATAGATTTCAGTATTTCGAAAACTTTATGTTTTCACTCGGACAGATTACTGTAGCATTCGTCCCAATTCTATCATTTATCATGGCGTATTTTTATAAATTTAATCTATCCAAAAAACCAGTATATCTAATTAAACTTAAGGTGGTAATTATAAAACAATTAATAAAAATGAAATTTTTAGTAGTAGATGATGAAAGAGATGTTGAAATGCTTTTTCGACAACAACTCAGAAAAGAGATAAGAAATGGTTTGATTGAATTTGATTTTGCATTTTCTGGACAAGAAGCACTTGAAATACTAAAATCAAGAATTCCTCCGGAAGTATTATACATATTTTCAGACATCAACATGCCCGGAATGTCTGGATTAGAATTGTTGCAAAAAGTGAAATCAGAGTTTCCAAAAATTCATGTAAGCATGATATCAGCCTATGGAGACATAGAAAATTATGATCGTGCAATCAAAATCGGAGCTAAAGGGTTTTTTACAAAACCTTTAGACTTCAGCACAATCAAACAAGAGATCCAAAAGATGATAAACACCTAGCCTTGGCCAAATTTGAATATGATAATTTGTTTCAGACTTTAAAATTTAACTAAGACAGATATTTCTATCATTTATAACGCTTCTTTCAAAATAAAATTTCTTTGGTATAGCTTTTGACTAGTTGCTAGTTCACAACAAAAGAACACACAATGAAAATATTAGCAGTAGTAGGGATTCTCGCTTTGACAATGTCTTTCGGATGTACTGACAAGACCGAAAAAGTCACCAAAACTGAAATTAGAACAGAAGTTCAAAAAGAAAAAGAAGCTGATACTCAAATAAAAATTGGTACCAACGGTGGCTCTGTCAAAACAAAGAATGTAGAAGTAGAAATTAAAAACGAAAATAATTAATTCGATACCCGCTACCTGCACTTTATATCAAAAGTGCTTTCAGGATATCGGATATACCTTAAACCTATAAAAAAGCTGAGCTGAAAGGTTCAGCTTTTTTTGTGTTTACAACAAGCATAATTTATAAATCGCTTTATTAATTGAGATTTTCAAACGGGGCACCATTAATGCTCTACCCACATTAGATTGTATCCAGATATTTTAAGAGCTTTTAAAAAACCACTTTTACTAGACCAGCCTACAATTCAACAAACACTATAAATAAAAGTATAATATGAAATTTCATTTAATTGGATTGCTTTGTGCAATCATGATGACAAGTACACTTCAAGCACAACATGTAAATATTGGTGTAAAAGGTGGACTAAACGTCTACAACGTTACGGGAAGCAATTTTGATCAAAAATTAGGTGCACATATCGGACTCCTTGGTCACGTGCATTTGACAGATAAATTTGGCTTACAGCCAGAAATTTACTACTCCATGCAAGGTGCAAAATTTGCAAGTTCTGACAATAGCCTGAATTTAGGTTATATCAATGTTCCAGTTCTGCTACAATACATGTTTGACAATGGCTTCAGAATTCAAGCTGGTCCTCAACTTGGTGTATTGGCAAGTGCTAAAGCTGTCGCAGGTGATACAAAGGTTGATGTCAAAGACGATTTCAAAAGCATTGACCTAGGTCTTGGCTTAGGCGCTAGTTATGTTCATCCACCTTCTGGATTTGGAATAGATGCCAGATACAACCTTGGATTGAGTAATATCAGCGAAAATGCCTCAAATGATTATAAAAACAGAGGCTTCCAATTGGGTGTGTTCTATTTATTTAAGCATAAAAACTAAGAATCCGAAATTTTTATCTACCGGCCTAAATTCAAACTTAGGCCGGTTTTTTTATTTATATCCACACCTAAAGTACCAAAAAAGAGGTATAACCTATTTGAATCAAGTACAATTTTTTAATCTGATAATATAATTCTCAGTCACTTTTTCAAAAAATCACTATCAAATCATTATATTTAGTTTTGTGATTTTCGTCTTTTGAGATACAACTATGGAGAACTTACCCATCAACACAACAGATCAATTTTTAGAAACGATGTTTTTAACCGCAAAAGGATAGATTATGTATTTTGTAAATTTCTTTTCTCTACTCATCCTTTACTACCTGAGATCCAATATTATCAAGTTTAATCCTACATCTCCTTTAAAAAAATGGATAAATGTAGGTTTTGTAGTGGCATCAACCTTATGGATTGCTGGTGGTTCATTTGAGTTTTCGGAAGCTTATATTATAGCGACAATTATCAAGATTTTGTCAGTAGCTCTTATCGCTTATTTGGGATATCTAGTCTATAAAATCCCAGAATTTGAACGCACCAAAACATTACTCAATGCAGTAGCTCCAATAATAATCTTAGGAGTGATCGAAGACTTGATTGAGATAATCAATCCTAGATTTTACAAGGAATGGGAAAAAGTATTTGAAGTAGCTTTACTATTTGCCTTTATATGGGCTGTAGTCATGTATTTCATCACCAGAAAACAAAGAAAAGCCCTCGAAATAGAAAGACTCAAAGCGATAGAAAGAGAACGGGAAATGGAGATCATCGAATCCGTAAAAGCTTCCCTAGAATTAGAAGTAGCAGATCGCACCAATGAACTAATCAGACAAAAAACAGAATTAGAAAAAACGCTAGAAGAGCTCAAAGCCGCCCAATCACAGCTCATCCATGCCGAAAAAATGGCTTCTTTAGGAGAATTGACTGCTGGCATCGCTCACGAAATTCAAAACCCACTCAATTTTGTCAATAACTTCTCAGAAGTAAGCATAGAATTGCTTGAAGAAATCCGAGAATTGAGAGTTAAGAAGCGAGAAACAAAAATCGATACAAAAGATGAAAATGAAGAACTCCAAGATGAAATCCTGGAAGATATCAGTAAGAATCTAGAAAAAATCACCCATCATGGCAAGCGTGCAGACTCTATTGTAAAAGGAATGCTCGAACACAGCAGAAGCAATTCTGGAGAAAAAATACCGACTGATATCAATCTCTTGGCAGATGAATACCTCAGACTTTCTTTTCATGGAATTAGAGCAAAAGACAAATCATTCTCAGCAGATTTTTCTACAGATTTTGATCAATCAATCCCCCTTGTCAACGTAGCATTTTCAGATATTGGGAGAGTATTTCTGAATATTTTTAACAATGCATTTTATGCCTGTAATGACAAAAGAAAAGTTTCGGAAAGTTACATACCGAAAGTTCAAGTCAGTACCAAAAATCTAGGTAGTATTATAGAAATCATTATTTCAGATAACGGAAATGGTATTCCTGATCAAATCAAAGATAAAATATTTCAACCTTTTTTCACGACCAAACCAACAGGGTTAGGTAAAGGTCTGGGTTTGAGCCTAAGTTATGATATCATCAAGGTACATGGCGGGGAGATTGCTGTCAAAAGTGAACCCAATCATGGGACACAATTTATCATTACTCTTCCATTAGATTAAACCGATAAATTACCTGATATAGGAGAGGGGTACCAATTGAAGAAATTGCACTTTTAAAAAAATAAAAACATCTGTTTGAGGGTAAGGTAATAATTATAAAAACGGATCCTGAAACACTAGAACAAAAGATTGCAACCTATCAACAAAATATTGGTAGGCTAATTCTATAATTTTAAGAAATAGTTTAATAAACAACTATTCCCACAATATGGCCGATATTTCAAACCCGGAAAATTATCCACATCAATTGCTTCAAAAACTCTTTGAAGAGATGGATCCTGCGAGCCTTCAAGAAATTTATCAAAAAGGTAAAAAGATAAAACTTAAAGCAGGCGAATATCTCTTCAAACAGGGTGATAGCAAGAACGAACTTTTTATAGTAATCAGCGGTAGACTTCGCGCAACTAGTCAAGAAAAAGGAGGCACTGTCATCTTAGGAGATATTGCAGAAGGGGAACCTGTAGGAGAAATAGCGCTTTTTACCAAAGAGCCAAGAATGGCAAGTGTAGTGGCAATCAGAAACTCTAGTGTCCTTCAAATCGGTCAAGAACAATATAAAGACATAGTCCAAAAGTATCCTGACTTTGCATCAGCGCTTACGAATTTTATAATCAAAAGACTTCGGAGAAATATCCTTCAGCAACATGTAGAAGCCGCGCCTAAAAATATCACTATTATCCCACTGCAAGGTGATTTGGATCTCAGCTATTGGGTGAATGCCATCCAAGAAAATCTTTCAAAGTCGTTTGGGTCTGTCAATCCCTTTTATATGCCTTTGGATGGAGAAAAATCCTTTGGCGAAGCTTTTGAGGCAATTGAAAATCATGCTGGCATCAATATTCTGATAGCTGATCAGACTAATCCCGAATGGACAAAACATTGTTTGGCTTATGCCGACCTTGTTGTCGTTGCTTCAAATTTTTACGCAGATCCAAACCTCTACGAAATAGAAAAAGAGCATCATCTCTATGAAAAACATATTTTAAACAAAAAAACATATCTGCTATTACTCCATCAGAATGAACATAAAACTCCAACCGGAACCTCAATGTGGTTTCAGGATAGAGCATTTCATCTTCATATTCATGCAAGAAAGGGTAATCAAAAAGATTTGAATAGACTCTGCCGAATCATCACCAATCAGGCAGTTGGATTGATACTGGGTGGAACAGGAGTAAAAGGGTATGCCCATGTCGGCGCAGTAAAGGCATTATTGGAATCTGGTGTAGAGATCGATTTTGTAGGTGGGTCAAGTGCAGGTGCACTTTATGGAATCAGTATGGCCTATGCGGATTTTGACTTTGGAAAAATCGATGAGATTTGTGAAAATGCGAGTGAGAAAGAGCTTTCTGTCAACGACTATTTTTTATCCGTCTTTTCTTCAACATCTGAGAAAAATATTAGTGCTTTTATGAAATCTATTTTTGGAAAAACAAACCTCGAAGACCTTTGGATCAACTCCTATTGCGTATCGGCCACAGTTTCCAACTCAGAAGTGAAAATCCATCGTCATGGACCGGTCTGGCAACATGTCCAAGCGAGTTTTTCACTTCCAGGGATTTTTCCTCCTGTGGTAATCGGCGACCAACTTCATATAGATGCCGGCACATCAGATGGTCTCCCTGTCGACCCCATGTATCAGTTTCCTGTCAAGCATATCATTGCCATTTCCCTTTCAGGCACAGAACCTCAAGATGTGAATAATAAAGATATCCCATCCATATGGAAACAGATAAAAGGGACTTTCAGCAAAACCAAAAAGTTTGATGATCCAGTAGTGACATCTGTACTGCTAAATTCAATGACCTTCAAAAGTATCCAAAAAGAAGAAATTACGAAATCGAAAGTCTCACTCTATTTCGATATTAATCTAAGAGCTGTAAGTATGCTCGATGATAGCAAATGGAAAAAAGTCATAAAAAAAGGACATGATCAGATAAAATCTTATCTTGATGAGCTAGATGATGAAAATAGGTTTTGGAAAGGCTAGTAATTGTTTTTTCAATCTTTAAATAATGTTTTAAGTCAGTGAATTTTTCAAAGAATAAATTATCTCCAAAAATATAATGCTCTATGAGTGATGAACGAGAGAAGTTTGAACTAGAAAACAAAAAATGCAAGGATGCCCTTGAAGAGGTAAAGCATACTTTGGCTGCGACTCAGATGAAATTGATAGCGCTAGAAAAACTTGCATCCCTAGGTCAACTTTCTGCTGGAATCGCCCATGAAATCAAAAACCCATTGAATTTTGTGAATAACTTTTCTGAATTGAGCATGGAATTGATTGAAGAGATCAATGAAGAACTGAAAACAATAGAAGATAGCCCCGCCAAAAATAACATCATCGACATCTTGAATGATGTCAATGAAAATTTAAAAAAGGTCCATCATCATGGAAGTCGAGCGGACGGCATAGTGAAATCTATGCTGATGCACAGTCGTGGAGGTACAGGTGAAAAAGAAAAAATTGATCTCAACGAGATGATCAAAGAGTACGTAAACTTGGCTTTTCACGGCATGAGGGCTAATAAAAAAGCCATAAATGTGAAAATTGATTTAGCTCTAGATCTTGAAGTGGGTCAGGTAAGGCTAAACCCTGAAGAATTTAGCCGGGTAATTTTAAATTTGTGTAACAATGCTTTTGATACACTTAGAGAAAAAATTTATTCACTCCCAGAATCTGAGCAGAATGATTTTCATGCCCTACTTACAGTCCAAACGATATGTGATGGCAATCAAATAGTCATTATCATAAAAGACAACGGCATGGGTGTTTCTTCAGAAATCAAAGATAAAATTCTAGAGCCTTTTTTCACAACCAAAAAAGGCAAAGAAGGAACAGGGTTAGGACTAAGTATTACAAATGATATTATAAAAGATCATGGAGGTACGATAGTTATCAATTCTGACGAAGGAGTTTTTACGGAGTTCGTAATCACCATACCCAAAAACAAAAAATAAGAAGATATGAAAATACTAATTGTTGATGATGAAAGAGACGTTGAAATGCTCTTCAGGCAAAAATTCCGAAAGGAAGTTCGTGCAAATGAAATCGAATTAGCATTTGCCTTTTCAGGAAATGAAGCCTTAGAAATTTTGGGTAGCGATCATCCCCCGCAGTTCGTCTATGTCTTTTCAGATATCAATATGCCTGGCATGACAGGATTAGAGCTTTTGGATAAGATCAAAATCAAGTTTCCAGAAATCAATGTCAGTATGATTTCAGCATACGGAGATACAGAAAACTATGACAAAGCTATCAAATCAGGAGCGAAGGAATTTTTCACGAAGCCCATAGATTTTGATATTTTAAAAGCAGAAATAAAAAGATTATCCAACCAATAGTAAGATTAAAAAAGAATGGCAAAAATTTTAGTAGTCGATGATGAAGAGGATTTAGAAATTTTAATCAAACAGAAGTTTAGACAAAAAATCCGTCAGAACGAATATGAATTTGTATTCGCCATGAATGGAAGACATGCTTTGGAGCAATTGCAAATCCATAAAGACATAGACATTGTCTTGAGTGACATCAATATGCCTGAAATGGACGGCTTGACGCTGCTCTCAAAACTAAGTGAACAAAACACACTTTTGAAGTCAGTGATTGTATCCGCATACGGAGATATGGACAATATTCGGATTGCGATGAATCGAGGAGCATTCGATTTTGTCACCAAACCAGTAAACTTTGCAGATCTCGAGATTACCATAGACCGCACGATGAATCACGTCCTTATGCTTAGGGATACTCTAAAAGCTGTCAAAGAAAATAACATTCTCAAAATGTATGTGGATGAGACGGTGCTCAATTTCATGGGAGGAAAGGAAATAGAACAAGCCATGCTCCTTAATGAAATCATAGAAGGCACGGTGGTTTTTATAGACATTTGTAGCTTTACTTCTATCAGTGAAAACGAAAGTGCAGATCAAGTCGTAGAATTGCTGAATCGCTATTTTGATATCATGGTTCAGGAAATCATTAAAGAAAGTGGGGTAGTAGACAAGTTTATTGGTGATGCTATTATGGCTGTATTTACAGGAGAATATCATATCGATAGAGCATTAGATGCTTGTCTCTCGATCAAAAGAACGCTCGGAAAGATTCATGAAGAGTCTACAGATTCAGGATTCAAACCTAAGGTTTCTATTGGGCTAAACTCAGGGGAAATGGTATCTGGAAATATCGGTTCCTCTACCTTAAAGCGTTTTGACTTTACCGTCATAGGAGACACAGTCAATGTAGCAGCTAGGTTGCAAGCAGCAGCAGCGCAAAATCAAATCTTAATTTCATCAAAGAGCTATGAATTAGTCAAGGAATCATTTCACTGTGAAAAAGTTGGCGAGTTAAATCTCAAAAATAAAAAAGAGCCCTTCTTGACTTACCAAGTCTTAGAATAAAAATCCAAAATAAGCACATGAAAAACCTTGAAGTACTCTTTAAAGAAAAGTTAGACAAACTAGAAAAAAATACGCCTCTTTACCTTAGATACCACAATGTACACCACACTAAGCATGTCTTAAATAGCGTAGAATACATTGCAAAATCAGAAAACATAGAAGAAAAATCACTTACACTTCTCAAAATCGCTGTATTATTTCATGATTTAGGTTTTTTAATACAAAGAGACGGACATGAAGAAATCAGTTGTCAGGAAGCCAAAAGAGATTTACCTGCTTTCGATTTAGACGAAGATGAAGTTGAGATAATCTGTGGAATGATCAGAGCAACTAAAACACCACAACAACCAAAAAATCATTTGGAAATGATCGTTGCAGATGCTGATTTAGAGTACTTGGGGACTGATCTTTTTGAACTAGGAAGTAAATTGCTATTCAAAGAAATGAAGTACTTTATCCCTTTATTAACTGAAGAAGAATGGCGTCTTATGAAAATTGATTTTTTAGAATCACATCATTATCATACAGATTATTGTAAAAAAAATCGACAACCTCAAAAGGAATTAAACCTAAAAAAGCTAAAGGAGGGATCCCTATAAATCAGACACATCACTGATAATTAATTACTTACCAAACAATATTTGGATAAATCAGAAAAATTAAAGCTACTCGTCAAATCTTTCAAATCTTACTTTTTGCATTTAAAAATTATAATTCTGTTTTGTGCATGTTTCGCAAAATTTTTTATCGTAAAATATGCTATTAAATAATATCTTTGATAAACTAAATTTACCCTTTTTCTTCATCTAAACCATAACTTTACAAGTGAGTTTATACTACAATGAATCAAAAATCAATCATCATCGGAGCTGGAATCGCTGGAATCGCCGCTGCTATTCGACTCGCCGTAAAGGGCTACCAAGTAGAAGTATTTGAATCTAACCCTTATCCGGGAGGCAAACTTTCTGAAATCACTCGCAAGGGTTATCGATTCGATGCTGGACCCTCACTTTTTACTCTTCCTGAGCAAGTCGAAGAGTTATTTCTCCTCGCAGGGAAAATTCCTTCTGAGCATTTCGACTATATCAAATTGGATGTCGCCTGCCACTATTTTTGGGAAGATGGCAAATCACTCAAAGCATATGGAGATGTCAATGCATTTGCGGAAGAAGTAGAAACCAAACTAGGCGAACCCTCTGAAAATATCAGAAAAGCCCTCAGAAGTTCGGCTTACATCTACGAACATCTTGCCCCTCTTTTTATGCATAGATCACTTCATCAGTGGAACACCTGGGTCAATCCTCAAGCACTCCGGTCTTATTTGAAAATGGGAAAATTAGGGATTTTTGATACCATGAATGGTGCTAATCAAAAGCAGTTCCGACAGGAAAAAACGGTGCAACTCTTCAACCGTTACGCGACCTACAACGGTTCTAATCCTTACGAAACCCCAGCTACCCTAAATATCATCCCTCATCTTGAATTTAATATAGGTGCCTTTTTTCCAAAAAAAGGAATGCATGACATCACCCAAAGTCTTTATAAGCTTGCTTTAGATCTAGGAGTGAAGTTTCATTTTAATGCTAAGGTTGAAGAAATCCTTGTGGAAAAGAAGCAAGCACTTGGTGTTAAAGTCAATCAGCAGGAAGTGCTGGCTAACCTTATTGTCAACAATATGGATATGGTCAATGCATATAAGACCATTCTCAAAAAACAAAAACAGCCTCAAAAACTTCTAGATCAGGCGAAATCAAGTTCTGCACTTATTTTCTATTGGGGAATCAAAAAGGAATTTTCCGAACTAGATCTTCACAATATCCTTTTCAGTAATAATTACAAAGAGGAGTTTGAGCATATATTCAATAAGAGCAGTATTTATCACGACCCAACGGTCTATATCAACATCACCTCAGTTTATAAAGAGGATGATGCACCTAAAGGTTGTATGAATTGGTTTACCATGATCAATGTGCCAAATAACCAAGATCAAGATTGGGACACACTGATCCAGGAAGCAAGGAAAAATATTATTGCAAAGATCAATAGAATATTGAAGACAGATATTGAGCCATTGATTGAAGTGGAAGAAATACTTGAACCGAGGACGATAGAAAGTAAGACATCAAGTGCCAATGGAGCGCTTTATGGCAATAGCTCCAATAACAGATACGCGGCTTTTTTGAGGCATGCAAACTATTCCTCGGAGATCGAAAATCTTTATTTCTGTGGAGGAAGCGTTCATCCAGGAGGAGGAATCCCACTTTGTCTGCTTTCTGCGAAGATTATGACCGAGATGATAGATTAAAAAAAGGGAGACCTAGCAGGTTTTGAAAACCTGCTAGGTCTCTTAAGATATTATTTAACTCCTATTGAAAATGGTATAAGAAAACCAAAACACCTGAAAAAGCTGGCTTCTTTTGATCCTTAATTTCTAATTTCACATTAACTTCAGCCTTGATGGTACCACGAAGATTAACCACACTTTTAAGGTTTGCATTGAGTCGCACCTCGTTATTGACTAGTACCGGCTGTGCAAATCGAAGGCTTTCGATACCATAGTTCACCATCATCTTTAGATTTTGAACATCTACAACCTGACCCCAAAGATATGGAACAATCGAAAGCGTCAAGTAACCATGCGCAATGGTATCACCAAATGCTCCCTCGGCCTTTGCGCGCTCAGGATCTGTATGAATCCATTGATGATCCAATGTAGCAGTAGCAAATTGATTGATCTGTTCCTGTGTAATTTTATGATAATCGGAAACCCCTAATTCTAATCCAATATATTTTTCGAAGTCTTCAAAACTTCCAATTCTTAGCTGACTCATAGATTTATCTGTTTTAAAAAAATTAAAGGTATTAAAAATCCAGTAAATTTCAGCTTAATTTGCTGTTGAATAGTCAATAATATGAGCCAAAACACTCCATCAAAATACATCCACGGCTACCTAGAAACCGAACAAGATAGACTTAGAAACCAAGCTCTTGTGATCGAAAAGCCGATTTATGATTTCATAGATTTTTCTAAAAACAAAAAACTTTTAGAAATAGGTAGTGGGGTAGGCGCTCAGACAGAAATATTGCTTCGAAAATTCCCAAACCTACAAATCACAGGTGTAGAGTACGAGATTAGACAAATAGCAAAAGCAAAGGAAAACATGAAAAACCTTGGCTATGAAGCACCACAGATAGAATTTGTCAATCAGGATGCAAGAGAATTATCCCTTTCAAAGAAATATGACGCGGCATTTATCTGTTGGGTTTTGGAGCATATTTCAGATCCGATTCGTGTCTTACAAAGCATGAAGACCTTTCTTGAGCCTCAAGCGAAAGTCGTCATCACGGAAGTATTCAATGCCACATTCTACACCTATCCACTAGTCCCTGCTATTATGGATTACTGGAAAGTTTACAATGACTATCAAGTGAACATTGGAGGTGATCCAGATGTGGGAGCGAGGTTGGGAGATCTTTTAGAGGAAACTGGATATTCGGATATCTCGCTTCGATCGGGAGGTTTTCACCTAGATAGTAGAAATTCAGAAGATAAAAAAACTGTCTTTACATACTGGAAAAACTTAATGAGTAGTGGTGCACCGCTTTTATTGGAAGAAGGTTTGATCACATCCGCTCAAATCAAAGCCATGCAAGAGGCAATGGATGAGTTAAGTGAAAGGAGAGATTCTATATTCTATTACAGATTTATACAGGCGACAGCTTTCGCTTAAAAACTTCAATTATGAAAATATTCAAAAAGATCCTTCTGTTATTCGCTAAGTTGGTGATGTGGTTTTTCATTATCACCATAGGATTAACTGTAGTCTATAAATTTGTCCCAGTGCCAATTACTCCATTGATGCTCATTCGTGTTTGGGAACAAAGTTTCGATGATAAAAAAGAAGTTCGCCTATACAAGAACTGGGAATCTATTGACAATATTTCAAAGCATCTCCCACAAGCAGTAGTCGCTGCTGAAGATCAAAAATTTCCTACGCACAATGGTTTTGATATTGAAGCGATGAAAAAGGCTTGGGAAGGAAATAAAAAGGGAAAACGTATCAAAGGCGCGAGTACAATATCACAACAGACTGCTAAAAATGTATTTTTATGGCCTGGAAGAACCTTAGTAAGAAAAGGACTTGAAGCTTATTTTACAGTTTTGATAGAATTTATCTGGAGCAAGGAACGTATCATGGAGGTCTATCTCAATGTCATAGAGATGGGAGATGGAATTTATGGGGCAGAAGCTGCCGCAGATGTCTTTTTCAAAAAATCTGCTTCCAAACTTACACGTAATGAAGCAGCATTAATCGCCGCCACACTACCAAATCCAAGGAGGTGGTCTCCAGCCAAACCAACGGGGTATATTTACGGAAGGCAAGCTTGGATTTTAAGAAACATGAATAATTTGGAGCCTGTAGGCTTTGGGAAGTGATAAAAATGATTATCCGCAATTGAACATGGAAGAAGATTTGGCACTTAAATTAAAACGGACAATCGTTATCAGTTATCAGTGCATCAAGAGACATTGAAATAAAAAATTTGTCTGACTACTGATGATAATAGATATCTAAAATAAAAAAGCCGCGAAACAAAGTCTCACAGCTTTAGTCAATTAACAATAAACCCAAAATAACCAGCTGTAGGAGAAGGATTCGAACCTCCACGGGACGGTTAGGCAAAACACGAGCTCGATATTTGCTTTATGCCGGGACCCCACCCCCGAGACAGGAGGGCATGTCTGCCAGTTTCAACATCCTACAGTATAATACTTTCAAATTTTAATTCTTAGAAGTCTTACACTTCTAAAATTTGGCTGTAGGAGAAGGATTCGAACCTCCACGGAGTAGTTAGGCAAAAATACGAGCTCGATATTCGCTTTATCCTAGGTTCTCCACCCTCGAGACAGGAGGGCTTGTCTGCCAATTTCAACATCCTACAAGTTGTTTATCAATTTTTTGACCTTTTGTCTTTGTTTGATGTTTCAAAGTTAATAAAACATTCTATTCATTAAAATTTATTCAATAAAATAGTTAAAACTTTACATTATTTTTATTTATTAAGCTTTTTTATTACACATATAGTAATAAGACCTTTTTAATCTACATTGATTTTAAGAATATGGAAATGGGGTAAAACTTGATTTCTATTGAAAAATATTATAGAGCTATAGATTCAAAAGATATCTTTAAAATTTTATCCTGTAAGTCTGAAACAATTAAAAACATCAAATCTTGGAATTAAACAAAATCTATATGGTGACAAACGAGTATCTGCTACCTTAGCAGTAGCGATCTGTAATATTGTATGAAGTTCATTTCAATCAGCTGTGGTCACTTGTTCGCCATGACGTAAAAGACCAGTGATAAGTATTGTCTTGAATACAAGTGAAATATTCACATACTCGTGATTCTACATATCATCATATTTCATTTAGAGGTTAGGATTAAGCTTCTGAAGGATACGATGAATTTTTTCTGCATTGGGGGATTTGAAAAACCAATTTTTAAAACTTTCCGATGCACCATTGGGAACAATCACCTCTGCATCAGAATAAAAATACTTCGATTTACCATTGTTTTGAAAAATAATCAAATCAAAATGATCTGTGTACAGGTTGTCCGAAAATTGTAGATTATGAATTACATGTAACGATACCCCACTTCCAAGAACATTCTTAAATTGAGATCTGCACTTTTCGATTTTATTTTTATTTTCCAATACAATTAAGATTCTAGAGTCTTCGAAAGAATCTGGAGGAGATGAAAAATCGGGTGAAGCCATTTCTAATAAAAAATCCACCTCCTTTCTGACGTAATCAGAAGAGCTATCTTTATGTTTGTCAGAAGTTGATTTCATAAGGACTCCGTTTAGACAAATGAAAGGAGGCAGAGACAAAGTCTCTGCTTCCTATAAATAATAAAGTAAGCTTTACTAGAACTCAAATGTAGCGAAGATCTACAAAATGGAATTGTTGTGATGTTGCAATTATTTGTTTAGATGATTCAAAAAGTTAAAAACCACATTTATTCATTGTGTCTTTCTGCTTGCATACCACTTGCCGCTTAAATAATGTATTCAGTTTACATTTATCATCAGTTGACTGATGACTGTTGACGATTATCCGCGAGAATCCACGTATTAAATTTACTGACTGACTTAATTGCGGATAATCCTATTATTTTTCTTGTATAAAGCTATTGGCGTAGTCCGACGGAGATTTACCGTATTTATCTTTAAAAATTTTTGAAAAGTGTGCAATACTATTAAACCCACATGAATAGGCTATCTCACTGATACTTCCTGCCCTTGACTCTACCAAGAGAACGCTTCTCTCAAGTCGCATTCTCTTCAATAAATTACTTGGTGTCTCATTAGTCAGCGAAAAAACTTTCCTATACAAGTTCGACCTACTTTGATTCATTTTATCTGCAAGCGATTCGACAGTAAACTTCTCATCAGAAAGATGCTCTCGAACGATCTCAAAAAGAACCTTAAGATATTGCGCTTCACTAGACTCTAGTTTGGAGTTTTCATGATTAAAAGTCACATAATCTGTAGTGCTAGATTCTGAATATGAATAATGGGCCTGTAATCTTTTTCTCAGTTGAAATTGATGTTTGACAATTGCCAATAGTTCTTCCATTTTAAATGGCTTTGGTAAAAATCCATCTCCCCCGATCTCCAAAGCTTCGAGTTTGTCTTCGATTTGATTTTTTGCAGTAAGAAAAATAAAAGGAAGAAATGCCCAATTAGGATTGCTTCTAATCGCTTTAAGAAAGAAAAACCCATCTCCATCTGGCATCATCACATCAGAAATAATCAAATCTGGAAGGGACTCTTCTAGTTTTAACAAAGCTTCTCTACCAGAAGTAGCTTCTATCACCTTATATTTTTTATTGAGGTGATTCATGACGTATTTTCGGATATCTTTATTGTCATCTACGATAAGTATGACAGCCTTATCAGATGAATAATCCTCATTTTCCTCTTGCTCTTGAGGCAACTCTTTCGATTCAAAATCTGATTCTTGAAAAATATTAAATGACTGTAGAGTACCTACGTCTTTCATATCAAGACATGCTTCACAAGGAAATTTTAAGGTAAGCGTTGTACCCTTTTTAAGCTCACTTTGGGCTGTTATCATTCCGCCATGAAGGATTGTCAATTCCTTTGTTAAAGAAAGTCCAATTCCACTTCCCGGCTGAAGCTCTGACTTTTCGATTTGATAAAATCGATCAAAAAGTCTAGGCAGATTATCCTTAGATATTCCAATACCAGAATCTGATACGGCAATTATAGCCTCCTGATCCTCTACCTTTAGGCTCAAATCAATAGTTCCGCCACTTGGTGTAAATTTGAAAGCATTGGAAAGAAGATTGGCAATAATTTTATCAAACTGATTTGGATCAAAATTTAAGATGACACTTTCCTCAGGCATATGAATGCTGTAATTAATACTTTTGCTCTCAGCAATTCCCTGAAATGATAAGGCAATATCCATCAAGTAGTCATTCAAGGGTGAAGGTTGAAGATCCAAAGACATTTGTTTAGCTTCTAGCTTAGCAAGATCCATCAATTGCTCAACTAGTCGGATCAGCCTCTTTGTATTTCTCACGCCCATGTCTAAAGAGCTTTTTGCTTCCTGCGTTAAGATGCAGCCGTCCCGACCTTCTCTTAACTCTTGCAGTGGCCCCAAAATCAAAGTCAATGGAGTCCTAAATTCATGGCTTATATTCGCAAAGACCTTATTTTTCTCTTTATCAAATTCAATTAACTTCTCTTTTTGAGCCTCGGTTAGCTTTTTTTCCTCTTCCAAATCATGTGTTCTCAATTCCACCAACTTCTCCAATTCCCGCTGCTTCTTTTTAAGCTGACGAACTCTAACCTTATAGAATCCAATCACTAGAAAAGTAAATAGAAAGAGCACTCCTAATTTGAACCATTGGGTTTCATAATATTTGGGAAGTTTAATGACAGCTATTTCAGTGATCACTGCATTGCCCAAGCCTCCTTCATAGAATGCTACTACCGAGAATTTATATTCTCCTGCAGGAACGTTGGTATAAATAGCTTCTCTCCGAACACCACTTTCAACCCAATATTTATCAAATCCTTCAAGCTTATATTTATATCGAACTCTCTCTGGTGCTGTAAATCCTGGGCTGGTAAAATCAATCGAAAAATCTGTTTCATTAGGTTCCAATTTGATTTGTCCATCTTCAAAAGCAACTTTCTTGTTTTTCGAATAAACTTGATCTATTACTACTTTTGAAAGTGGAATATCTAAACCAATTGTATTTGGATCGATTTTCACTATGCCCATTTGCGAAGCGAAGTACAAATCACCATTACTACTTTTTAAAGCCGAGTTTTGAAAGCCTCCATTAGCTTCTCTATTTAGCATTCCGTCTCTCTCGGTATAGGCGATCGACTTGACTCTATCGATTTTTTTGTCAAAGTAATTTTCTAATTCCTTAAAATTAACCCAAAAAATCCCGTGATTCGTACTCATCCAAAGCCTTCCAAAATCATCCAAAATGAGATTATGCAGTCCATCATGAAAAAGTCCATTTGCTGATCGTAGAACATTAATTTCCCCAGTGTTAGGGTTGAGCCTATTTAGTCCTTTATCCTCAGTAGCAATCCATATATTTCCTTTTTTATCTTCCATCAGCCCCCTAACATTGTCGCTAGATAGACCATGTGAAATATCATAGAGAGCAAACACTCCAGTTTCATAATTATACTTTCGTATCCCCCCGCCATTTGTTGCCATCCAAAGTGTGTTGCCACTCGTTTCCAGTATGAACCTGACAGGAAAACTCACTTTGTCATTGGCAAACTTCACTGACTCAACCTCACTTTTCCCTTTTCTTAGACGATGCAAACCAAATTTATCTCCAAACCAAATAGTCTCGTCTTTGGATTCTTTTATTGCAAAAACGCTTTCATTCAACCCTTTTATTTCTTCAAAACTTTCTCTTAAACCAAGGGAATTCCCATCCTTCAAACTACTTTTCAATCTGCCAGCATAAATAGTCCCGTCTGACCCCTCAAGAAAAGATGCTAAAGCTCCTCTTATTCTACCAAATGGAAATGAAACTAACTGTCCATCTACAGTTTTGTAATGCATCCCATGAACCCACGATCCAAACCATAATCGTTCGGACGAATCTTCATACACACCATAGAAGTTATTCTCATATTCGTCAACAACAATGTTTTCTATCATTGACAATCTATACCTTTGAAATCCTTTTCTTAATACACTAACCCAGATATTATCCTCCAAATCACACAAAATACAACTTGCAAGTGATTCGGTTTCAAACTGCAACTCCCCATTTCGAAAAACTTTATTGTCTTGTATATTCCAGATTGACCCGTCTCTACATTGAGTCATCGTTGCTCCTCGCCACACACTGATATCTGGAGCAAAAGAAAATGGCTTTTTATAAATGTATTCTAATTTTCCATCAGTGGCTTTGTACAATCCCGTTTCTGAAGCCACCCAGACATGGTTATTATTATCTTCTTTTATCCCGTGATAAAATGCTGATACCTCTGACCAGCCTGAATAAATTTCCGGTTCATTTGCAAAATCAACAATTCGATCCCTCTCGGCAAAGTTGATTCTATTGTGTGCTCCCCAAAGTCGTCCCTTACTATCTTCAAAAAGAATGCTTGCTTTACCTTTATGAAAAGTTTGTACGGTATCAAAATTGACATAAGGATATTTGGTTTTTAGAACTTTTCCCTCTTCTCCAAAGCCGATAAGTATAAATCCATTTTTTAATCTAATAAGTGAATTAGCTTCATTTTCTTTTGAAAATACAGGCGATATGGGTTCAAGTTCCTTGGTCTGACCATCAAACTGATTCACTCTGTTTTGTGCCAAAACCCATGTCAAAGAATCTCCGTCTACAACCACTTGTAATTCTTGAGCATTTAAAATCCCTTCAAAAACTGTAAAATTGCCTCCCTCGTAGTGAATCAGGTGGTGTTGCTCGGTGGTTAGCCAAAAACTATTTCCCTGACCAGCTGTAATTGTAGTAATCCTGTTTGACGGTAATTCAGGTGTGTTACTCACATCATAAAGCTTGAAATTCACCCCATCAAATCTCAAAAGACCGTTGAAGGTGGCTGACCATATAAAACCATCAGGCGTTTGATACATCTGATTGATATTATTGACCGGAAGCCCATTTTGAAGACTCCATTTTTCACTAAGATACTTTTTGTCCTTAGAGATTTGTGTTTGCCATGCTCCCAAAGCAATATTATCAGACTGAGCTTGCACCTGAAAAAACACAAGCAGCAGTAAAAAAGAAACAAACAATCTTAAAACATATAAAAACTGCATCAACAATTTTTTTAAATATTTAATACTAATAAAACAATTGCACTTCACTAAAAATTTAAAGTGCCACCAACCGTAAACCATCAGTAATTTAAGTAGAATTAACCTGAAAAATCCATATAATATTTGAAAATAAATTGAATTCATAGAATTTCAATTTATTTTCTTCAAATTGTATTAAACATCATTATTCATTGATAATGAGTAAGATAAGATTTAATAGAGAATGATTTATTTTTGCTAAAAAATCAATTTTGAACCTATCTTTTTCTTGATTTTAGATTACAATTGGAAAGCCAATCAATAGGATTAATAGCAATGACATCAGTAAGTGAAAATATTACTTATAATTATAGCGGATAATGATCAGCAGTCCGCGGAAAACGATAATCTGATGATTACATTATTTTGGATGGCTACTGACATGAAAGGGGATATGCATATAATCAGAATAATAAAACCAAAAATGGAAGTAGAAAACTGGCCTCTAAAATTTTTCTAACAGATACGTTTTGATTTTTTTTATCCAAAAAATAAACCAGGTGAATCAACAACATCAAGAGTAAGACACTGGTATAAATATTAAAATAAGACTTTTGACTAAAAAGTAGATAAAGGGATAAAATGATTCCTAAACTTCCGAGACCAAGTATAAATTTTTTTAGCTTTCTAGGGGCGATCCAGTTGACGACAGAATCAAAACCATCCTTTTGGTCTGACTCTTTATCCAGATAGGATAGAATTAACAAATTTATCCATGCAACCAAAAAGTATAAAACTAGTAGAGAATAAAAAGATGCTGGAATTGGTTTTTCAAATAGGAAGCAAGGAGCGAGTGCAATGCCTAAGACGTAAAAGACTGCGATTAAAAACTCCTTTACAAAGGCAATTTTCTTCCCATAAAAATAAATTAATCCTAGACAGCAGGTAATAATAGCAGCAAGAATAAGCCCTGGAACAATTACAAATTGAAGGGTAGGCGAGGCAATAAGAAGTATAAGTACGGAAACAAAAGCGATTCCAACAGCTATTTGAAGCGCCTTTCCATTTTGAAAGTGAAAAACATGCCTCGGAGAATTGGGCTGGCTATTGGTTTTTTTGACATCCATCAAATGATCAAGGGTATAGATGACCCAGACCGTCAGACCCAAAACGACAACTATTTCAATATTCAATGTAAGGCCGAGGATATGTGCGAAAAATAGCATTCCAGCGATGGCGCCAATTACAACATCAAATGAAAGGAGATTGAAGTAGTTATAAAGATTTTTGAGCGATTTCACTTTTCAAATCTACTATTCATTTTTGGAATTACGAATCTCTGCAGATATCCCTCTAAGAAATTTAACCAGTTTAATGAATGCAGAAAATAGTAATCGATAAACAGGAGACGAGCTTTCAGTACATCAGATGATTTAGAATACCCATAACTATTTTGCCTTAGCTGAAAAGCCAAAAACACCTGCGAACTATCCAAAAAAAAGGAGGTGTTAAATAAAAAAGAGCGGTAGTCATTCTTAAAAACTACCGCTCTTTTTATTCTTTGCGTAGAAGCTTAAAATTCTTAAAGCAAAATGATCAACAGGATCAAAATGATAATTAGCGCCCCAGTAGAAATGTAAACACCATTCCCTCTTTCAGTAGCCTCTTTATTGAGTTCCTTAAGTTCCATTCTGATTTCTTTTCGTTCTGCTTTACTCATTTCTTTGAAATCCATTTCTTTGATTTCTAAAACTCTAGCATCGATTTCCTCCAATCTTTTAAGATCTTCGGCAGAGATTTCTTTTGCTTCTTTGTCTTTATCTTTTGCTGCAAATGAAGCAGTAGCTGTCAAACTTGTCAGCATTACTGCCATAAATAATGTGTTGATAACTTTTTTCATACCCTAAATTTTAATCTGATTTCTTTTATTTCAAACTACCAATCATATCTTCAGGTTTCACCCATTCGTCAAATTGTTCGTTGGTCAGTAATCCTAAACCAATTGCCGCTTCTCTCAAGCTTGTCCCTTCTTTGTGCGCTTTTTTGGCGATCGCAGCAGCATTTTCATAACCGATATGTGGATTCAAAGCTGTCACAAGCATCAAAGAATTCTCTAAGTGTTGCTTGATAAAAGGTGTATTAGGTTCGATTCCAATGGCACAATTGTCATTGAATGAAACTGCGGCATCGCCTAGAAGTCTCGCCGATTGAAGGAAATTGGCAATCATCATAGGCTTGAATACATTCAGTTCAAAGTGCCCATTGGATCCACCAATAGATATTGCTACATCATTGCCCATCACTTGTGCAGCGACCATGGTAATGGCTTCTACTTGCGTTGGATTTACTTTTCCAGGCATGATGGAAGATCCTGGCTCGTTTTCAGGGATTAAGATTTCTCCGATTCCTGACCTTGGTCCTGAAGAAAGCATTCTGATATCATTTGCAATTTTCATCAAGCTTACTGCAAGTTGCTTCAAAGCACCGTGCGATTCAACAATTGCATCATGTGCTGCCAATGCTTCAAATTTATTTGGCGCAGTGACAAGAGGCTGCCCTGAGAACTCAGCGATTTTCTTAGCAACTAATTCTGAATATCCTTTTGGAGTATTCAAGCCAGTTCCAACCGCAGTACCTCCTAATGCTAGTTCAGAAAGGTGGGAAAGCGTGTTCTTCAATGCCCTCAAGCCATGATCAAGCTGTGCCACATAACCGGAAAATTCCTGCCCCAAAGTAAGTGGAGTTGCGTCCATAAAATGTGTTCTACCGATTTTGACCACATTCATAAATTTCTCAGACTTGGCTTTCAGCGTATCCCTCAGCTTCTCAACTCCTGGAATTGTCGTCTCCACTACCATCTTGTAAGCAGCAATGTGCATGGCAGTTGGGAAAGTATCATTGGACGACTGAGACTTATTCACATCATCATTCGGATGGATTTTCTTCTTTTCATCCTCTAGCGATCCTCCTAATAAAACATGCGCTCTGTAAGCAATGACTTCATTAGAATTCATATTTGACTGCGTGCCAGAACCAGTTTGCCAGATTACCAATGGAAATTGATCGTCATGCTGACCGGCTAAAATCTCATCACAGACTTTGCCGATGATCTCTGCTTTATCCTGAGCCAAAACACCCAATTCAGCATTCGTAAATGCTGCTGATTTTTTCAAAATGGCAAAGGCCCTGATAATCTCTATCGGCATGCGGTTACGCTCACCTCCAATTTTAAAATTATTGATCGACCTTTGAGTCTGCGCGCCCCAATATTTGTCAGCAGGAACTTCAACAGGCCCCATGGTGTCTTTTTCTATTCTGATGCTCATTATATTGTTAGATTTAAGAGTTTTACTTTTCTGTGTGCTAAATTAAGACCTAGGTCCCACAATCCATATAAATTATTTGTTATTCGGTCTTTTTCGTTTCCAAAATTTCATGAAATACCGCCTGAGACAACTTGATCTTCCTCCTGAAATGGGCCCATGCAAAGCCATAATTGAATAATGCAAAACCAAAAGAAAGGGCTGAATACACATACTTTTCTGAGTTTAAACCAAAAAACAAACACAACAAAAGTGATACAACTGTCCAAAAACCTAAAAAGAATGCTGAACTTGGAAATAATGAATAGGAAAGAAACAATATGGAACCCATCGGAGTGTCTTCTATTTTTCCTTTTATTAAAGGGAGAAAGCTATCTGCTCTATCAATGACTAATGAAATACTAAAGCTGTTTTCCTTGATTGTTCCATTGAAAAGATGTGTATTTTGCTTCAAAGCATCATAAGCTAGAAAATTCATGCTTTTTGTAACTTTCCCCAGATTGCGCATCACCTCAGTTTTGGTTTGGGGAGACACTAAAATTTCGCTTTGGTGGGGGAAAAATGGCATAAGTTCTAAACTTCGTTGTATCAAAATTAGTTTTTAGAATTCATAAAATGAAGAAGTATGCCGTCAAACCAAAGAGAGACTTTAACTGAAGAATGGAAAGAATCTGTCAAGGGGAGGGAGAATCAGGTTTGGGAAAATATTTGTGATATAGGTGGTGATAGGGGATGGTATTTTGGAACATCTCTTTGGAAAATAAGAGGATTAATAGATCGTGTTTTTGGAGGAGTTGGCTATCGAAAAGGAAGACCGGCTGGAATTCTTAAAGCTGGTGATCAGGTAGATTTCTGGAGAGTAATCCATGTGGATAACTCTAAAAAAACCCTGAAAATGGAAGCTGAAATGAAGTTGCCAGGCAAAGTGTGGATAACTTTTGAAATCAAAGGAAGTCAGTTTTTACAAAAAGTAGAATTTCAGCCCTATGCATACTATGGACGTATTTATTGGATTTTGGTAAAACCTCTACACTATCTGATGTTCAACGGGATGTTTCGCTCCATCATCAAATACAAAAGGTGACTCAACGAGCCACCTTTTGTATTTTATTTAACTGCAATGCAGGAGATTTCCACATTGACATCTTTGGGGAGTCTACTGACTTCCACAGTTTCTCTTGCAGGCGGGTTAACTTTGAAATATTGGCCATATGCATCGTTGATTGTAGCAAACTGACCCATGTCTTTGATAAAGATGGTGCACTTCGCTACATTATCGAATCCATATCCAGCTTGCCTCAGGACAGCTTCTAAGTTTTTCATCACAGCGTGAGTTTCTTCAGTGATATTTTCGTTGATCAAGTCGCCTGATTCTGCATCAAGCGCAATTTGTCCAGAAATATAAAGTGTATTCCCAGCTTTCACTGCCTGACTATACGGCCCAATCGGTGCAGGCGCTTCTGATGTATAAATGATTTCTTTTTCCATATTTTCTCTCGCAGATTCCACGGATTTCGCAGATTTTTAATTTTTTATCACAGATAAACACGAATGAACACGGTTTTTCTGGATAAATCATATTAATTGATAACTCTTTTTATTTCAACTTTTGGTTTGGCAAAGTTAATCAATAGGCCAAGTGTTTTATTACTTGCTTTAAGATAATTTAAAAGTTGTGCAAAATGAATGGACTCAATCTCTTTGACAGTTTTTAATTCTACAATGACCTTGTTTTCAACAAGGATATCAGCAAAATATTCACCCACAAGTTCATTTCGATAATAAACCGGCAACATTTTTTGACTTTCTATTGACAGTCCTTGATGAATTAGCTCAACAATCAAGGCATTATGATAAACCTTTTCTAAAAAACCGCATCCAAGTCTATTAGAGACTTCAAATGCGGCTCCAACAATTATCTTAGAAATCTGATTTAAATCATTCATGCTTTCAGTTTTCTCTTAAACTAATTAGAAAATTTCTTTTTAATAAATCTTAAACGTTTAAATTTATTCTTCTTTCAATTTGTTGCTATTTTGAATTTTCACTATTGAAGATAATATAAGATGAAAATAAAAATCTATCTGTGTTTTCAGTGTTTATCTGTGGTTCACCTCATTTTAGCTAGGGTAAAAAATACCTCCAAATATTGATCGGTGACATGGTCCCAGTTGTATTTCTGGGTGAGGCCGGAGCGGGAGGTTTCTCTTAGATGCTTCATCTCTTCTGGAGAATTTTCAGACTTATCCACAATTTCTCTCACCGAATTGCTGCTTTTCTCAAAATACCAGCCATGTTTCCCGTTTTGTAGCATCTCTTGATTGAATACAGTATTCAATGCTAAAATAGCACAACCATAACCTAAAGCTTTCAACATGGCCGGGTTTGTACCTCCATATTCATGGCCGTGGAAGTAACCATAACAATTATGATATAGTGCTTTCAACTCCTCAGGATCAGTTACATAACCAGTGAATATTAAGCGGTTATCTTGAATATTCCGTAAGTTATCCACATAATCATCCTGATAAGGAACATCTCCCACGATAACCAACTTCTTTTTTGAACTTGATTTGGCAAATCCCTCAATGATGATATCCGCATTGTTGTCAGGAACTAATCTACCTACGATAAGAAAATAGCCCTCTTTTTCTAAATTCCATTGTTTGATTTTGGTCGCATCAGAACTTAAGGCGGGGTTAGCCCCATAAGCAATCACCTTCGATTTGGCTCCAAATAACTCTTGATAAATGCGCTGCATTTCATCAGAATCATTGATGATCTGATCGTAGAATTTCGTCGCCATTTTTGATGCCCAAAAGAAATATTTTGATCCTAAGCCTTTCCATTTTGGTCTCAACCATTCCAAACCATCAACATTAATGGCTGTTGGCTTTCCGGAAATTTTGGAGATCAATCCAAAAGGACCATTGCCTGAGTTGACAACAAAAATCACATCTACATCTGAAAAACAAGCATGTAGCATGGAAACAAAAGAATGCGTCAGCTGCGTTAAGCTTTTCTTTTCGATGGCAGGTGTATACACCAATTTTATTCCATTGACATAAGGTGGTCTTTCTTTAAAAAGTGCTCTGTGACAATATACGGTAACTTCAACACCTTTCTTTTGAAGTCTTTCCCCAAGTTCCTTTACCAAAGTATCATAGCCACCATAAACATAAGGATAACCCTTTGCGCCTAGGATCGCTACTTTTAATTTCTTGCTGGGAGTCGAGTAAGACATTTCTTTCCTTTCTTAGATGCCAAAATGTTGAATAACTCTTTCCTGACCTGATTTGCCCATTTGTTTGGCTAAAGACTTGTCATTGATAATGATGCTAATTTTCTCTATCGTATTTTCCAAATCGCCATTAGTGACCAAAAAGCCTGTTTCATTCTCTACTACAATCATTTCTGCGGTTTCACATTTTGTACTTATCACAGGCAATCCCGTGGCCATCGCTTTTAACAGTACTGTTGAAGGGTCAACAACGGCTTCTGGTAATAAAAAAAGATTAGAAGCCTTTAGCGCATCAGGAATATCCTTCTTCATTTTTATAAAATCTAGCTTTCCTCTAAGTCCAAGCTCCGCTTTCTTTGATTTCAATTTTAATTCAAAGGCGGAATCTACTTCATCACTGACAATCAAAAAATGTGTGTTTGGGAAAATTTCAGATACTCGTTTAGCAATTTCCAAAAAGAAAAAATGACCAAACCCAGCTTTTAACGGTGCCATCATCGTCAATATTTCTTTGTCAGGCGGCAACTGTAAATAGTATCTAGCATCAAGTTCCGGTTCTATAAAAGGGTGGTAATCTATTTTAAATTGTTTGCTTTGGGTAGTTTGGTCTTTTTCCATTTATTCTATGAAGTGGCGATTAGTGGTTGTTAAATATAGTGGTCTTTATTCAATTCATTTAGAAACTAATGATGTTACTTCCTCTGAGAAGCTCTTCAAATAAGCTTCTATAGAAAAATATTCCTTGATTCTCTTTTGCCCCGCAATACCCATTTTTATTCTTTTCTCTTTTTTCTCTATCAAATCTTGCATGATATTAGCAGCCCGATTCGCATTGTCATGAGGAATCAAATAGCCCGTTTCGCCATTGATCACCATCTCCCGCGCTCCACCATGATCAGTAGCGATCACCGGTTTACCAGAAGCCATTGCTTCCAATACAGTTGTGGGCAATGGATCTGGAAGAATAGAAGGGAGAACAAAAATATCCAATGTATTCAAAATCTCAGGAATATCTTTCCTGTAGCCCAAGTAGCTGATTTTTTCTTTGATCCCTGATTTACTTATTGTTTCATTCAATTCATCAATAAAGTGTTCCGTTCCAGGAAAAGCATCTCCTACAATCACAAAATGTAAATGATCAAAGTTTCTCGAAAGCAGTTGCGCAATTTCTATAAAGTAGTTCTGCCCTTTCCAGTGATTTACACGTGCGATCATTCCTATAACTATTGTACCTGGGATAACCTCAGGCAATTCATCTAAGATGTCATCACGAACCTGTTGATAGTATTGAAAATCAATCCCATTGTACAATAGTGTGATTTTCTCTGACACAATCTGATCAATCCAATTGTCTTTGACAGCTTGCGAGACAACAATAACCTTGTTCGAATTTTTATTGATAATCTTACCTAAAAACATTCTCAACCAATTTGGTGATTGGATGATTTCATGAAGATGGGTAATGTGTGGAATATGGTTTTGTTTAGCAACCCAACCACCAACCAAAACAGCTGAAGTGTTGGAGTAAATCAGATCGATTTTTCTCTCCTTAACCAATGTGGATAAGTACCGTTTTGCAGCTGAAATTGTCTTAATTCTGTTGATCAGGCCAGATAAGTGGAAATACTTTCTTCGAAGAATTCCTAATTTTTGAATATGGACCTCCGTATCAAGCTTTTGAATAGCATGTACCAACGGCCCTTCTTCCGAAAGCACCACTATAGGCTGAAAGCCCTTATTTTTGAGCGAAGTAATAGACAGCAGAAACATTTTGCTAGCACCATAGAGATCTGAAGAACTATGAAGCATCAATATCCTTTGATTTCCTTCTTTCATGGATCTAATATTCTCTTCTGATCATATAAAAACTGCCTAAAATACCACCATGATTCGTTTTTACTTCTTTAACATCACTTGAATATTTAGCAAAAAGACTTTTGAGTAAATCGGTATTGTATAGATTCATTTGCATTACTGGCTCAAATGTAAACTCTCTATTTTTGACTGAAGAATATAAAAAGTTGTATGCTGGTACTTTTGTTCTCAAATAAAAGTTCAGATAGGATCTTGTTGGCAATTCATGACTATGAGTAACCTGTATATGCGCAATTCCACCAATTTTCACCTTATCCAATAGCTGCTGAAGTAAAGCAAGCCCTCGATCGACTTCAATATGCTGTAAGACGATATAAGAATTTACAAAATCAAAAGAAGGGAGCTCTGGAAGGTTTTTTCCATCATACACTTGAAATCTTACATTTTCTCTTTCAAATGTAAGGGCATGTTCTTTAGCCTTTTCAATAATTTCTGGAGAAATGTCCAAGCCGACGACTTCCTTGCGAGTCACTCTCGAAAAAGGTATAGCCAATCGTCCAACTCCACAACCAAAATCCAGAATAGAAGCTTGCTCCAAAGAAATAGAAAATGCTTGTTCAATTCTCTCAGCAGTTTCTTTTACATACGCTTCTCCTGTTTCAAAAAATTCATTCAATCCATCTTCTGTAATGTTTTCTGTTTTGTATTTTTCATCTGAAAGTACGCCAAAGTAAGGGTCTGTTTTCCCAAATTTCTTCCAATTATCTAAAGAATCACGCTTCATTTTAATCTAGATTTAATAATTTTTGCGGGATTTCCTCCAACAATGCTGAATGGTGGAACATCCTTCGTTACCACGGACCCTGCTGCTACAATAGAACCTTTTCCCACCGTAACTCCGGCAAGTATAATAGAATTCGCTGCTATCCAACAATCATCCTCTATTTTCACAAAAGATCGTGTAACACCTTGCTCTATCATGGACTTATCCACATCCTCAAAATTATGATTTTCAGAATAAATACTGACTCTAGGAGACATCATTACGTTATCCCCAATTTCGATATGCCCTGAACAACCAATGTAGCTGTACGGACCAATACTGCTGTTATTCCCAACTTTTAGACCAACACCAGCTTCACCACCATACAAATTTGTAGGTCGGATAATTGCATAGCTGCCTACAGTCACTTTGTCTCCAAAAATTAAGCCTTTTTGCGAAAGTCCATTGATTTCGCAATGGTCTTGTGCGATAAAATTTCGTCCCACTTCAATATACTGGGCTTGCCTTAATGTCACACCTTTCCCTACTAAAAAAACACCTTTCACTGACTTTAATCTCCATCTATACCATGTACCTCGGATCAGCCAAATACTCATTCGAAAAAACACTCCCAATGTGGATAAACTATCCCAATCATCACCAAACCTTTCGCTTAGGTCAATTCCAGTGATTTTTGAAATACTTTTCCCTAGGAAATTACTCATTTAAAATATCGTTGAAAGTTTGGTTCAAAGATAAGAAAAACTTCTTCGTTGTAAATTTCTTTAACCTCATAATCCCTTTCTTTCCTAAACTTTCTCTCAAATGCTCATCTTCAATTAATTTGATCATGTTAATGAGCAGATTTTCAGAAGTATTTTCTTCCAAAATTAATGCAGCATCTCCAGCTACTTCCTTCAGTGCACCTTGATTGGAGACAATTACAGGCAAACCAAATGAAAACGCTTCCAAAACAGGCAAACCAAACCCTTCATTAGAGGAAGGGAAAATGTAAGCTAGTGCATGTTGAAAATAGATGCGCAACTGTCCTTGGCTGACATAGCCTGGGAAAATAACGTGCTCTTCTAGCTTGTACTTTTTCACTAAAGCGATCAGGTTATCATAATCATCAAGAGACTCTCTTGGGCCTCTTTGTCCTACAAGATAAAGTTTGAAATCTGCATACTCAGGAATGTGGATAAGTTCTGAAAATGCTTTGATCAACATGCTAAGATTCTTCCTTTTCTCTAGGACACCCACATGTAAAAAATACCTTTCCGGCAATTTTGAAATAGGTTTTAATGGGTTATCCACAGTATTACCTAAGGCAGAAGATGGATAGGCAACATCGATTCTTAGATCCCTGAATTCATTCATGTTTCGGAGACGACTCTTAGAAAATTCTGTAATTGTCAACACAGAAGCATTTTTTTGGAGACCTTTTTTGAGGAAATATAAAAAGTATTTTAGCCATGATTTTTGATAATGTTCAGGATTGTCCCAAAAGAAAGTATCATGGATGACAGACACTTTTTTACCTCTTCCCCACATTGGACTTAGAATATCAGGACTGAAAATAAGATCTGCTTGATGCCAGAAGGAAAGCAAAGGAAGAATAAGCTGCTTCCTAAAAAGGTATAACAATTGAAAAAGAAGATTTTTCCATTTTGGAGTTTTTCCTCTGAAAAAAGTGCTTTGACTTACACTTTCAAAATCAGGACTGATAATATACTCAAGCTCTGAATTGGTATTTTTCTTAACTTCTTCACAAATAGAAAGGATGTAAGTTTTTATGCCCGTTTGGGCTACATGTAGGTAGTACACATCTATCAATACTCTTTTCCTAGGCTTCATCGGTTTTGAGTTTTGAGTAGTTGTTCATTGCATAGCCGATCATCCACCAAGAAATCCAGCTGATATATAAATACATTTCTGCATTGGCGGTAAAAAGTGGAAGGATTAATCCTGTTTTGGCAGCTGCACCTGTGAAAGCGACTCTCGCAGTCATCACATTGTCTGTATTTCTAAAAACACGAATACTGTGGATAATTGAAAAAGTTAAGAGTAAAATGTATATAATCATTCCAATCCAACCGAGTTGTACACCATAGATCAAAAATTGATTTTCACCACCAATCCTCAAATCATCAGTAACACTACCGGCATTTCCACTCATAGCCAACCCTACACCAAGAGGATTTTCTATCATTCCCTCTAGTGCCACAAGCCACTCAACGAGATGCCCCACACTGGAGAGGTTTTGGAAAGTGAGTGTATCTATGACGAAGAAATAAAAGTCTTCAGAAGCAAAGAAAACTACGAAAACAACAAAAGAGACCACCATGGAAAAGCCAATCATGATCAAGGTATAAAGTCTAAAAGTGATTGCAATAAAAAACAGCATCACAAAGAAAGATGCAAAAGAGGCTCTTGATGCAGCAAAAAACAAGCTTGCCATTGCAAAAAGCATGATAAAAATGTAAGGAATTGAATCTTCTCTTTTACTCGTCAAATACCAAATTAACCCAGCTGCGAATCCCATCAAGACGGAACTTGATAGTTCTAAAGGATCTGAAAAGACAGAAGCTAGCCTCTTGGTCATCGCTTGTGTTTCAAAGGTCCAAGAAAGCCCAAAATTCCCACTTGGCTCTACATTGTTGATAACCTGATTGAAACTCGCATAACCGGTAAACGTTTGAAAATGTGTGTCTAAAACGACTTCCATTAAGTTGACTGCAAAACCAATTACCGTTAACCCAAAAATAATTTTAAATACCAACGCCACTTCTTTATCATTGAATTTGGTGTTTCGGCCCATAAAGTAGACCATGGCTGGAATAATCATTCCCTTAAAATAGAAGATTTTTCCTGAGAAGGTAGCTTCTCCTATAGGAGCGAAAAGAAAAAATACTGCTAATAGGATCAATGCAGCAAATAACTTATCCACAAGTGTAAGCCGAAACGGATATTGAAAGATATTTTTCTGAAAAAGCACAAAAATGAAAACAGCAAAAATCACAATCAAATCTTTGAAGAACTGCAGTGATTTGACTACGAATACCGATTCAGTTGATGCGTAAGTGACACTAAGATAGACTGTATAAATTGGAAAATAAATCAAAAGAAAGTAGATGATATATTCCCATTTTCCTTGCAGAATAGCATTTCTACCTGTCCAAAAAATAGTCAGTAAGAGCAGTGTGGATAAGATTACAAAAATAATAAAATGCATTCAGTGGATGTTGTTAGCTCAAATTTAGGGAAGTAAAGTTCTTATTTCCCAACTAGAAAAAAAATAATGGTTTCTTGTAATGCCTATTTTACACAGACTATCCATTGATTGATTTTGAAGAAATTCTGAACTACTCGTGTAAGCTTATTTTTCAGAGGCATTTTGTATTTTATCAGATTACTATATTTATCTCCTAAGGTATGTGAATAATGCAATTTGATTTGAAGTCCTTGTTCTTTGATTAAAGCAGCCAAAAGGTGTTTAGGGAAAATAAATGTATGCTCTAGGCCATCGATGATTCGAGGAACTTTGAGTTGCAGGTGATTCAGCCATTTGTAGCTTTTATAGAGTAGACTTGACATATCTGGAGTTCCTATAGCTAGTGTTCCTCCTGGCTTTAATATCCTCTTCATTTCAGCTATATAAGCTTTAGGCTCCAATACATGCTCAATAACGTGGCTGATATGGATAAAATCAAAATAATTGTCTGGGAAATTAGCTGTGGATAACTCCCCTTTAAAAACCTTGACAGGAAATTCACTTTCTACAAAATCTATCGCTCCTTGATCAAATTCTGTAGCATATAGCTCAAATCCAAGTTGATGAGCATAAGCCAAGCCCATTCCAAGTCCGCAACCTACATCCAAAAATTTCCCTACTTTTTCATAAATACTGAAGTGAGGTGCACTTTTGAAAATCTCACCTTTATCCAGACTTTTAACTTTTAAAATCTCCTCTTTTATTGTGCTTTTGTAATCTGTACTTTGATAAATATCTTTATCATAATAGTTGTTATAATACTGAAATAGGTCATTCGCATCAGCCATTGGATTGGCAAAAACTAACCCACAATCTTTACATCTTGCTCTTGAAATATGCGGTCCGAATCGATGAAGGTCGATCGCATCTCCGACAATGTTAGAAGAAGAACAGATTGGACAATTTTTATGGATAATCATTAAATGGCTTATTAATCATTAAGAAGTAAAACTAATCAAATTGTTTACCGAGGAGGCAACAATTCCTGAGATTTTGGGTCTTTGCTTAACCCATCGTAAAGTCCAAAAATAACAGCTTTAACTTTCCTAATCCGTAATCTGAGACAAAAATAAGTTATCCAAATCAGAAACTTGAAGATTTGATATGGCCATGCTATTAGATTATGTGGAAATTTGGTATGAAGTCTCAATTGGAAAAGCTGATTTCTTGCAGTAAGATAGAAAACAGTAGGGCTCAACTGACCTTCTGAAGATTGCTTTTTGGAGGCAGCTCCTGCTTCATGATAAATTACAGCTTTCGGCTCAAGACCAATTTTGTAGCCAAATTCAACCACGCGAAGAGAGAAATCCACATCTTCAAAATAAGCAAAAAAGGCATCGTTTAACAGACCTACCTCTTTAAAAATATAAGCAGGTACAAGCATGCAACATCCAGTTGCCCAATCAAGGTCTTTATGGACTTCATTTGAATATTGATTTAAAGGATCTCTATCAGCTATCGTTTTTGATCTTCCTAACCAAGTTTGGAATTTTCCACCACCACTCCAAATGACATCTCTTTCTTGATTGAATAAAATTAAGGGTTGAACGATGCCATACTCTGGATTCGCCTGTTGAAAATCCACCAAATTAGATAAAAAATCGGGCTCCACTTCTGTGTCATTATTTAAGAGAAGTACTAAATCGAAATTGGCCTGTATAGCAGCATTGATACCAAGATTATTCCCTCCAGTAAAACCCAGATTACTTTTATTTTCCAATAACGTGATATTTTGAAACCCTTCTTTCAGTTTTTGTACGGAATCATCAGTAGAGCCATTGTCTACAACAAAAATTTGATGATTTAAATAGTCGATTCTAGAAAGGGAGACAAGACAAGCCCGAGTAAATTCAAATCCATTCCAGTTAACCAGGATTATAGCTACAGAAGGATTTGAATTATTTTTCATTGGAAAATAAAATTATAAAAAAACCTCGCAAAAACTATAAAGTTTAAGCAAGGTTTTCTAATTGGGTTTTTTTAAATAAATTAAAGCAATTCCATGGTGTAAAATTTAATTCCATTATTAACCCATCCTGTACCTAAAGCTTGATCCTCATTAAAATTGGAAGAATGATAAAAACCTTTTGAAGGATTGTAGAATTCGTATATAGGGATTCTATTTGGTCCACTACTGCTAAATGCATATCCCAAAATTTCAACAAACTCCCATCCTGGGAAATTTATATGAATTCCTGGATCAGTTGAAATTACATACCATGTACTTAAAGGACTATAATATTTATAAATAGGTATAGAACCAGATACTTGGGTATCATATATATATCCTCCCCAGCCTTTGTAAATCATTCCGTTATTTGAATATTCATAAACACTAAAGTCAGTAGTATAATTTCCACCACCAGTGCTAACTGTTTGATACGTATATAATGGCTTTTCCGAAAGACTTAAAGGATAAGTAGTTCTGATTGCTAAATAATCCGTATAAGAAAAGTCCTGCCAAGAGGGGTAGAAAGAATTATATGAAGCTGAATTCATAATAGAAAGAGGATCATCACTCCAAGTTCCAGGAACAAGATTTGCTCCATCGGAAGTTGAATTAGAATTAGGAACAAATTTTGAAATAGATTCTCCATTTTGATCCCAATCTGTATGTCTAAATCCTAATGTATGCCCAATTTCGTGAGCCATAATATATGTTCTTTGATCATTAAGCAGAGTAAAAGATAAATTTATTTTTATAGTATGCCCTGGATTTCCATCTTCTGGCCACTTAGCATTAGCTATTAGACTACCTAAACTGGGATCATTTAAAACCCCCATAAAATAACACTTTTAATTCTGTAAAAATTTTTAAACTAAAAATTTGCTTCTTACTTTTTTAGGTTCTTTATTGACAAAATATTTCCTAGCCATACCCATAAATTTTTTGGGTAAAGCTTTTTAAAGCATATATATGAAAAACTTAATCCCAATATTGTTTCTTCTTTTTACCATAATTTCATGTCAAAATGATAAACCAAATAGTTATTTGGTTTATGATGATTATTTAAAGGGTCAAGTTTCTTTAAGTTTAGATGATTCTACCTCCTTGGATTTTTTTTTCATCAATACCTACTCTGATTCTGCTAAAAATTTCTTTTTATCCTTAAATCCAATAACAAACTCTGTAGATAAATACTCTTTGGAGTCAGGTGAATTAGTGAAAAGAATAGATGTGCCCATAGATGGTCCTGAAGGTATTACTGGGATTTTACAAGGATTTACTTATCACAATTCAGATTCAATTTTTTTGTTTATAAAAGGAAAAGTTAGCGGTGGAATTATCATAAATGATGAAGGGAAGTTTATTGACAGATTACGTCATAGGGATGTACAATCAGAGGCGAGAACCCTAATTAATCACGCTACAAATGGGTCTAATCCGACAGTGAAAATAAATGATGAGCTTTATTTTATGCGATATCCACTTTTTGATACTTATAATCCTTCTAATATAAACGACCAATATCCTCTATCTCTGAGCTATGATTTAGCAAAAAAGGAACTTGAATTCGATTCTTTGATAACTTATCCTACATTCTATCAAAATGAAATTTGGTCTATCTTTGATCTTACATTTTCTAGAACTTTTAACGAAAAGAAGCAAACCGTGATTTCATGGCCACTATTAGATTATTTGCTTATATATGATCTGCAAAATGGTAAAGTATCAAAAAAACCCGCAAAGAGTAATTTGGATAAAGAGGTTCCAAGACCCTATACGGGCGCACCAAAAGGGGATCAGGCAGATAAAACCACTTTATCGGCATTAAGATATAGAGCGATCATATATGATCCTTGGAAGAGTCTTTATTATAGAGTTGCGGTACTACCCTTAAGTGATGTTGATGGGAAGCAATATTTTCCCAACAGTTATGAACAAGAGTTTTCTATATTAACTTTAGATCAAGATTTTAATTTACTAAAAGAAGTGTTTTTCCCCGGAAAAGTTTATAATCATTTTAATATTTCAGTCAGTAAGAAAGGACTTCTACTTATGAAAAATAATCAGTTTGATCAAACTCTCAAGGAAGACTCTTTAAGAATTGACATCTTTGACTTAAGCATATGAAATATATATCTTATGTTTTTATAACCTCTCTACTCTTTTTTCAGTGTTTAGAAAAAGAGATTAGAGAAAGGATTGAAGAACACCAAAGTATTTTTGAAATTGAAATGATAAAAAAAGCTGTACTAGTGTTATTAATTATTTCAAATTTTTCTTGTTCAAATAAAGACAGAGAAATATTAATTCCTATTCTAGAAAAAAAAGAAACTTGGTTGACGTTGACCATCGATAAAAAATCTACTCTGTACCAACCCAACACAAATATTTTGAAATGGGAATTTGATGGGGAAAATATCTATTTGATCACTAATAAAAACGAATTTCTTCAGTCTGATTCATTAGGTAATATTATAACTAGTGAGGTAATTTCAAGGGTCAATTTAGATACTCAAAAAAAGCCTGCTAATTATCCTCAAGGGATGTTAAGTGATTTCTGGGTTCAAAACAATCAATATGGATTTCTATTATTAGGTAAGAACCAAATAAAATTGTTTGATGAAAATTTTCAAGAAAAAAAACATTATGAATTAAACGAATTATTTGAAAGTAATTTTTTGAATTTTTATTTCCTTTTCCAAAAATCGAAAAATGAAATTCTGATAATCAAAAGAAGTGATGGTAAACAGAATTGGAATTTTAATGTGCTTGAATTCTCGTCCGGAGATTTTATAAATTCATTTGAAGTGAATTTTCCAGTTCCTATCAATAAATTAGTGATTAGTCAATTCGACAATAAATTGCTTCTAGGAGATTCTAAAGCGGATTTTTTAGCAACATATGATATTAAAGCGGGTTTACTAGTAGAAAAAGATCTTTTTCAAAGAATAGATACCTTTGGTAATAATCAAACACTGTTTAATGAATTATTTCCAAAGGGATTTCAAAATGGACTTAGGGATTCCGGTTTTATAAAATCTCTTTACTTTGAAAACGAAACCAAATTTTTAATACTTAATATGAATTTAAAAAAAAGGTATGAGGGTTTAGCAGATCCATATTATCTGTTAACAGTAACAGACAACTCTTTGTCGCTGAAACAATTTAAAGATATTGATTATGTGGATTTTGACAATCGGGGCAATTTAAAGTTTGTAAAAACAGTAGATGGGGAGATCCAATTATCTATTTTACCTATATCTGAATACTTATCTATTTATTAAAATATACAAGTTTCTTTACAGTAAAGTATTACCAATTGCTTTATTAGACTCGCTGTTTTTAATTTTCCAGCCATCAAACTGGAGAAGACTATCTGCAACTCTTTCAGGTGCCCTGTGAATTTATGGCACTAAACCTTATTCACTTAAAATATTATCATTATTGGTGGTTTTAAAGTTCAAAAGTCGAATTTGATATACTTTTAATTATTTTTGGGCAGAAATAATTTTAAAAATATCAGTCACTTCTTTTCTATTATGTTTGAGGTTGAGCATAATGCAGATAAAAAACACAAATAATTCTGTTGAAATCAATGCAAATGAAAGACCTACTCCACCATAATAGTGTGTCAAAGCGATGGACAATAAAACCATAAATAAACACATTATCCAAGAAGAATTAAACATTAAGTTTTTTTGATCTTTGGCTAAAAACAGAATCACATTGATATTGTTAAGACAGGCTAGAAAGGGTACAAAAGCCAATACTTTTAAGAAGGTTACTGCTTCTGGGAGCTCTTTTTTTGATAGTACTTTAATAATGATTGGTGCAAGAAAATAAGTGGTCAAGGAAATAAATGTTCCAATTAACAATGCCCAGCCAGCTATTTTGATACAGAATCTATAGAATTTTTCCTTATCATTTTGATAGAGTTTGGAAGCATTTGGATAGGTAGCTTGAATAACTAATGCGGGAAACATCCTCAAAACCAATCCGATCTTTTCAGCCAAGCTAAACATCCCTAAAGTGTTTGAATTGGCAAAAAAAGAAAGAATAATCAATCCTCCATTGACCGAAATATGAGAGGCCAGCATGGAAAAGAAAAACAAAGTATTGGATTGAATAGACTGAAATACTTGTTTCAACCTCGGTTTATAAAAAGTAATATCCAATTCATAATGAATATATAAAATCAGTAAAAGATTAATCGAAAATCCTGCTCCTCCCAACAGAAAATTAACCCATTTGGATTGATCTGGACTGTGGATAAATAAGACAATCCCCATCAAGAAAAGGAGCTTGCTGAAGATATTTGCAATAGATATCAACTTCATTTTTTCCATTCCCTGAAAAAACCAAAGCGGCATAGTTGCCTCTGAGAACAGCATAAACAAAGAAAAAATCAAGATAATCTGATATTCTTGAAATAAGTTAAATCCAAAAATAGCAATCAAAATTATTGCAGAAGCAATAGTCGCTAAAATGATCTTTCCTGAAAAAATATTAGAAACTAAGTGAGAAAGTTCCGTATTGTTTTTTTGGTTGATCGCTACATCCCTAGGAGCACTAAGATTGAACCCAAAGCTCACAAAGATATTGGCCAAGACAACTACAGATAGCGCCAAATTCACTAACCCAAACTGATCTACGCCAATTCCTTGAATAAGCAGAGGCATAGAAATCAAAGAAATTAAAACATTGGATGCTTGAATAATTGCCAAAAAAATGAAATTCTGAATCGACTTATTTCGAAACAGATTGATAAATGGAAAGGGGGATGTTTTTTCAAGCATAAAAAAGTAAAAGGTTATCGGGTTTCTCTCACATAGATTTCATACAGCTTCGTCAAATAAAGCGAGAACAAAAGCATGATAAAAGCGATGGCAGCTCCAAATACAATTCCTTTTTTTAATTTGATTTCGATTCTTTGTAATGGGAATCTTGGAGAATCTATGATTTGAATTAAGGGTGAATTGTTTCTATGATTGACTCTGGCAATTTCCAGATTTTTGACAATTTCTGAATACACTGAAGAGGCAGCAGAGATGTCAATTTGCCTTTTTCGGGCATCTACTGTTCCGGATTGCAAAAGCGGATTGGGATTGGGAATTCTATCGGCTGTATTGGCAAAAGCCACTAAACTTTCGTCCAGTATTTTTCTAACACTATCTGCTTGTGTTTGCAGAATTTGCAGATTTTCAGCAGTTTTTTTGGTTTTGGTTTCGAAGTAAAAACCATTCACTTTTTCTACCAAAGTTTCATTAAACACTTTTGAAAATGCCTCATCTTTAGATTGAATGCTTACTTTGATGATGGTCAATTTCCTATCAGGCTTATTCACCCCAAGATGATCTTTTCTAATCAGCTTAGTGATTTCCTTCACAACAGAATCTTGTGTCACAGAAAAGGAAGCTCTTTCGATTGAAAAATCAAAAGCACTCAAATCTACTTTACTTTTCCACTTCTTTTGGAGCTTATTGAAAGCAATAAATCGATTAATTAAAAGGGATTCTTCATCGAAAGGACTCAAAAGTGCCTTATCAATCATATTGTCAGAGCGATAGAGCTCCATGATGTTATCTCCCTGAAAAAGGCCACTTGAACTTCCTAAAGAACCCAAATTCACTCCCACCAATGAAGCCAATCCAGACATGCCTCCCATACCTCCCATATCAGATTCTTCCAATACAAAAGAAGTTTCTGCTAAATAAACTGGCTTTTTAACAATTGAAATAGCGGCTCCGAGTATTCCCCCAAGCAAAACAATTCCAAGTATCAATTTCCATTGACTCCGGAAATAATTTATCCAAAATCTAAATCTCAAAACAACCTCTTTAAGAGTAATCTTATCGTCCAAAATATGCTTTTCTGACATGCTTCTTATTGACTTAATTGTGAGATAATCAATGCTAGTGTGGCTAAGCCAGTCGTTAATCCTATTAACTCACCAGGTCTAAGCATTACTTTTGGTCCTTTTGTAGGAACAAAAATCTCTGCACCGGGCTCAACATTCGGATAGGCTCGTATGCCTAGGAAATTTCTAGTTCTCGATACTTCCCCATTGGCATAGACCACATAAGTCCTCTTCCTATTTGCTCTATTGTCAAAACCGCCAGCTTTATTGATGTAGTGTTTCAGCCCTTTTACATTTTCATACCTTACGGTTGTAGGATAGACGACATCACCACGCATTCTTACGGTTTGTAGTTGTCTCGGAATAGAAATGATATCCCCCTCTTCCAAAATTAAATCATAATCGGACCCTGGATTATTGATGATTTTCTCTAAATCTATAGCCACTGCTTCGGTCTGCTTGATCTTAATAGGAGAAATATCAGCTTTACTTTCGGCGATTCCAGAAATCGTTTCCTTTTTTACATTAGATACAGCAGAGCTTTCTGCCGCACTACTTTGATCTGCTTCTCTATTTCCTAAGTCTTTGAATAACCTTTCAAGAAGTAATTCTTGTGCTTCAGTATTATTCGGGTCGAATTGGAGTTTTTGTTGAAGATCGATCAGGTTTTTCTGTCTTCTAAGTTGCTCAGATTCTGTATCATAATATTCTGTTCTTCTGATCAACGTTGCCCCTTTTGGATAAGCAAAGGCAGTCAAACCACCTGCTCTGCCGATGACATCAGAGATTCTTTCTTTGGCTGATTGCACGGCAAATGCACCTGGAGAATTTACCTGACCTTCTATAAAGATCATTTTCTCCAAAGTGAAATTAGGCTTGCGTCTGATAATCACATTATCAAATGGAGCGAGAACTTCCGTTTCATTTGAAAGACTCAAATCTTGATTGATGGTGATAGGGATCAAGGTAGAAAAGACCCCTGATTCAGGATTTTCAATTCTTCTCGCGATTTCAATATCCTCAGTGCTTGCAGCTTCTCTAAGTCCACCTGCCAAAATAATGAGGTCCTCTACAGTCATTTGTTTTGAAAAAGGATATGTTCCTGGCTTTTTTACCTCTCCTGTAATTTGAACATAGATTTCTTCTTTGAGATCGTATATGCTTGAAATTCTGACAACATCTTCTCTTTCCAGTAAAATATCTTGAGCAGCTCCAGATAAAATATTTTGAAGATTAACATTGATGATTTCTGTACTCAAGTCATCTTTGGTTCTTAGGATACTCGCTCGCTCCAAGAAGGCTTCTCCTCTAATCCCATCAGCATTTTCTATCAATTTTTTAAGTGTCAACCCTTCAGTGAGTGCGTAGTTCCCTTCACGGAATACAGCGCCTTTGATTTGAACCCTATTGCTAAACCTATTCAGTACTTTTCCTATGGTGTAGATATCACCACCTTTTACAGTGAAAATTTCAAATTGATTTTTGAAGATATCAGAGACTGCCCTTTGTTTACCAGTCACCCTCGTCACTGTAATTCGGTCTTGAAAAGCTTCATCGGTAAAACCTCCTGCGTATTTGAGTAATTGGTCAAAGCTTTCACCATTCTTCACTTCAAATATCTTCTTTCTCTTTACTTCACCTTCCATCGTGGCTCTACCTTCAAAAGGCTCCACCAAAATGATGTCTTGATCTTGGATTTGGAGATTTAGATTGGCTTTTCCATTGATTAGAAAATCATAAATATCGATCGTAGATACAACATTCCCGTTTCTTACCAATTTGATATTACGCATGGTACCGTTTTCATTTGGCCCCCCTGCTGCATAAAGTGCATTAAAAACCGAACTGAAAGCACTCAGCGTAAATGTTCCAGGCAACCTGACCTCACCAACCAAGTGGACTTTTATTGTTCTGACATTCCCTAGGGTCACCTGAATAAAGGTGTTTGGATTTGATCCTCTCATTCCCTCATAAAAACCAGATATTCTATTTTTCAATATCGCTGTGGCTTCTTCTATCGATTTACCTGAAAGACTTACTGGACCGATATTATCGATGATCGCAAACCCATCAGGATTGATATTCGCTTCGTAATATTTCTCAGATTGGCCATAGATATCTATATAAATCATATCTCCAGCTCCCAAAATATAGCTTTTTGGAGTTGCTAGATTTAAGTTAGGTTCGAAGGTTAATTTCCTGTTTTTGTTATAAAAAAGGTCAGTCCCAAAATAAGGAGATTCTTCTTCTTTCAGTGCACCACTTTGTTGAAACTTGAATATGCCTTGCGTAATTTCATTGATGTCACCTTGGGTACGTGGTTCTCTTTTGGAGGCGCCTCCCGAGGTAGATCTACCCATTGATCCGGCGAAATTTATTTTTTCAATTCGCTCTTGTAGCTTTTCAATCTGATAAGCAGACAAGCCTCTTAATCGTGCCATTTGGATCAATTCAGCCTCAGAAAGCCCTGCTTCGCTTGCTCTTCTCAAAAGCTCTTTGATCTGCTCATCAGACAATTCCTCTACATTGATACTAGAAATATCAGATAAAGACTGGGCTTGAACTTGATTCGGAACCACTAAAAAAAGGGCTGAAAAGAGAATAATTGCAGCACAAAGGTTTCTAAATAATGAAATTAGAGGTGAATGCATAAGGGTAAGGACATTTAAGATCAATTGCATCAATGAAAATGAAAACGTTCACTCCATAGAAGCAAGAATGGTAATCTTTCAGTATAAAATATGAGAAAACTTGCGTAAAGATAACTATTCCATGCAGTAAAGAAATAGCCTAACAGCTAAAATAAGGGCTTTTTCATTTACTCAGAGCAGTTCTTACAAATTTCTATCTCCCTCCTGTCTGAAAGAAGCTGTTTCCTAAATTGCTGATAATTTGAATTTTGCCATATTTCAGCCATCGGAGTATAATTAACTTGGCCCATAACATGTTCTGCATCTTTATCAAAACAGCAGGGGACCACACGCCCATCCCAAGTCACGACAGCGCCTTGCCACATGCGCCAACATTTGTTTTCAATGGACTTTTTGAGTTTCCACTTTCCACTTTTCGCTAATATATATCGCGAATATTTCTCTTCGCTTGGAATTAACTCAGAGCCATTTTCAAAATCGTAAATCTGTGCAGACTTCAGCTGCAACTCGTCTACCTTCATTTCAATTGCCCAAGATTTCAATTCATTGAGTTGATGTTCATTTTTTCCTGTCACGAGAAATTGAAGAATGATTCGCGGATAGCGCTGCTTTCTTTCTGCTCTTTTTTCAATCAGTAATTTCAGTCCTTCCTGAACTTTAGACAAACTCCCCCCAACCCGATAATCTTGATAAATTTCTTGAGTAATCCCATCCATAGACACAATCAATTGTTTCAGCCCTGAATCCAATGTTTTAGCTACATTTTGGTCTGTTAAATAATGTGCATTCGTAGAGGTAGCTGTGAAGACTTTTCGTTCATTCGCATACTTTACCAATTCCAAAAACTGTGGATGCAAATAAGGTTCGCCTTGAAAGTATAAGTGTAAATAGGTAAGATCAGCTGCATTTTCATCAATAATTTTTTTGAAAAGTGCTTCCTGTATCATCCCGGTTGGACGGGAAAAGCTCCTCAAGCCACTTGGGCACTCCGGGCATCTGAGATTACAGCTTGTGGTTGGTTCTATAGAGAGTGTCGTAGGTTTTCCCCAGACTATAGGTTTTTTGATCCAGCGGCTATAGTGAAATGAAGAGAATAACAAAAAATAGTTAGAGATTTTCCTCCAACTGAGTAATTTCCAATAGCTGTACGCGGTGATGAGTTTGTTCACAAATGATCTTTCAAGTATTCGAGGGTAAGTTAGTAAAATGTTATTTGTCTAGAAGGGATAAAGTGCTTGATCTTTAAATCTAAAGAGGACATTCGACCCCATTGGGGTCGGGGTTGGGATGTAAATCTTGATTTTCTAGAAACCTAAGACCTCTTCAAGGTCTGGATTGTATGGAATACGGCCTTTATAAAATTTGAACACCCTAGGTATGCTTACTATTTGGGATTTAAAATGAAAAAGAATGGCCAAGACTGATTTGAAAAATAAATTAGTCTATCCATTCAAACAGATACTCATCTTTAAAATCAATCTCATATTTTTTCAGGAACTCATAATACTCTTCTTTGAAACTCCTTTTTCTGTGGTGCTCCTTTTGATTGTTAATATAAGAAATAACCTTATCCAAAGAAGAATGTGAATAAGAAAAAGCACCATACCCATCTTGCCATTGAAATTTGAACTTGGTCATTTTTCTACTATTTATTAAATTAGTGGAGGCTTTTTTTATTTCTCTGACCAAATCAGAAAGACAACAGGATGGCTTCATACCAATTAGAATATGTATATGATTATGTGTTCCATTGATTGTTAGAAGTTTTTGACCTTTATTTTGAACAATACCAGTGATATATTTAAAGAGTTCTTCCTCCCATGCACTTTCAATCAAAGCTTCTCTATTCTTTACAGCAAATACTACTTGAATATAAATTTGTGAAAAAGTACCAGACATTTTTTTCGCTTAAACCCTGAAATAATTTTCTACATGTTAAAATAGACATAAAGTATTGTTTTTGAAACCATTGAATGCAAGTGTATTTAGAAAATTTGGATTTATGTTCAATTTATCCCAATGGATATTCTATGTCTGATTTTCATATCGAATGAGAATATTCGACCCCATTGGGGTCGGGGTTGGCATGTGCATATTGGTTTTTCTACAAACATATGACCTCTTCGAGGTCGGGATTCTACCTATTATCAACTTATATATAGAAGTGCTATTGATTATTTTTGAGATCAGGAATGCATTGAATACAGCTCAATAGTATAAAATTCTATCATGTGAAAATTAGCGTGTACATAGCGTAAAATTTATTCTCCATTTATCCCAATGGATATTCTATGTCTGATTTCCATGTCGAAAGAGAATATTCGACCCCAGTGGGGTCTGGGTTGGCATGTGCATATTGGTTTTCCTAGAAACATAAAACCTCTTCGAGGTCGAGATTTATCAATCTTGATCTATAATAGAAACTAACCAAAATTACATTGAGCTTATCTATATCAGTAATATTTCTAACATTAACTTTAAAAAAAGCATACTCTATTCGGTAAGATTTTATCTTTATTTATCCCGAAGGGATAATAAGTTTATAGAAATCATAGGATAAATACCCTACCCAACGACCCTAAAAGGGTCGCATGTTTATAAAATGAATATTATTAATCGAATATCGTTTTCACCTTTAGACAATTTGTGATTTAGGCATAAAAAAAGCGGAGAATCTTACATCTCCGCTTTTTCTATTCCTAACTATCTTAATTTTTCTTCGACTTCAACTCTCCTGAAAGATCCATCAAAAAGCTATCGATAGTACCGGGCTTGACGTGAGGCATCACCACAATTTTGTACCATTCAGCTTTGTGTTCGTAAGAATTTGCAACCAAATAATATTTGTCAGCAAGTTCGGCTGACATGTATTTGGCCTTGATTGCGATGATATTGTTATATGGATTTCTGAAATACTCTACACCCATTTTCTCCAGTTTCTTACAAATCCGCTCAGTTTTGTCACAGAGGGTTTCCATTTTGTACTTCCAGCCTTCTGAACCGTGAATTTTTAAAATCATCCACATCGAAATTGCATTGGCACCAGAGCGACTTCCACTGATGGTATAATCTTTTCCAGGGATGTATTGCGCTTCGTCAGTTTTCACATATTCGATATATCCCTTTCTGATCAAAAACAAACCTGTGCCATAAGGCGTCTGAAGCATCTTATGCCCATCGGCAGTGATCGAATTCATGTAGGGATTCTGGAATGTATAGCGACTCGTCGTATTGGTAAAAGGATAGATAAATCCTCCATAAGCAGCATCGACATGAATTCTGAAATCCACATTTTGATTACTGAAAAAATCCCCCAACATATCGATATCATCCACCGACCCAAACATCGTTGTGGATAAATTGGCAATCACAATGAAGTATTTGATTCCATTCGCACTGGCTTCTTTGATTTTCTCTTCCAGAGATGATTTAAGGATCTCCCTAGTTTCAGAATCTACTTCAAGAATGATATTTTGAATATTGAGAATGTTTGCCCCCTTTGGCATGGAATAGTGAGAATCTTCAGAATAGACTAAACCGATTTCTCCCAGTCGAGCGTCATGCTCTTTCATGAAATAATTGCGGTATATCCACATGGCTTGGATATTCGCTTCTGTTCCTCCAGTAGCGACGTATCCATCTTGGCCATTTGGTTCTCCATTGAAAATTTCCTCAGAAACCAAGTGAATTAAATCGCGCTCAATCTTTTGTGTCCCTTCGAAAACTTCCAAGACAGATTTTTCACTTAAAGTGTGCACACCAATATGATTGGGATTACGCACCATAGCAGACATAAATGGGGCATCCTGAAGAAAAGGAGCGTCAGGATAGAACTCTGAAGTGTCCAAATAAGTCCCGGGAATACCTAGAATTGGTCTTTCGCCTCTATAATCAAGGTTTTCACCAAGGGCTTTGAATACGATTTCTTTTATTTGTTCGTGTGATAGTTTTTTCCAGTACATGATAATTTTTTAAAATGGTAAGAAATTAATTCCAAATCTTCCAAGCAGCTTCTGCTTGAAGATGTAGCATTTCCAAACCATTTTTAACTACCGCACCTCGCGCTTCCATAGAACGCATCAAAAAAGTTTTCTCTGGATTATAGACCAAATCATATACTTTATGCTGATTTGTGATCAAGTTCACATCGATATCAGGCATCACTTCTGTCTCTGGAAATGTCCCAAGAGGAGTAGAATTGATAATAAGATGATGGCTTTTTAAGATGCTATCATCCACTTTTAGGTCTTGATAGGTAATCAATTCTTCCACATCACTTGGTGTGCGGGACACAATCAAATACTCAATTTCTAAGTCTTTCAATGCTTGAATAACTGCCTTGGAAGCACCTCCCGTTCCTAAAACCAAGGCTTTTGGACGATCTTCACCCAACCAGGTTTCAAGTGAAATCTTGAATCCAATATAGTCTGTGTTGTACCCTGTAAGCTTTCCATTATTCAATTTGATGCAATTGACTGCACCGATATTTTCACATGCAGGATCCAATGCATCCAAAAGAGCAATCACTTTTTCTTTGTAAGGAATGGTTACACTCAAGCCTTCTAACTCTTTATTTTGAGCCAAAACGTCTTTCAAATGCTCGATTTCATCCAATTCGTAAAGATCAAATTGACAATCAGACAAGCCCTCTCTTTCAAATTTCTCAGTGAAATATTTTTTGGAGAAGGAATGGGTAAGTTTATAACCGATTAAGCCGAATTTTCTCATTGTCTTTTCATGTAATAAGCAAGTCTTTCAATTCCAACTACCAACAGAATACCGAAAGAAAAAGCCAATATTGCCTGTAAAAATAAGGATTCTTCTCCAGTTACAGCAAGGTAATTTTGAGGAAGAATATTTTCTGTCAAAAGTGGCTTCTGAGCTCCAGAAGAAGACAAGCGATAACTCAACACGACTTTCCAAGGCCAAAGCTTGTTGATAGAACCCAGCATAAATCCTGACAACAATCCAATAGTAATGGCATGGTGCTTTTTCAAAAGCCAAGAAATAACGCGGCTAAAAGCTAAAAGCCCCGTGATACATCCAGCTCCAAAAATGGCAATAACCAAAATATTTCTTTCCGATACTGCAGCTAATATTCTTTCATATTGGCCTAGCATCAAAAGAAGAAAACTTCCTGATACTCCAGGCAAAATCATCGCACAAATAGCTATTGCGCCAGCAACAAAGGTGAACCAATATCCATCAGGTGAACTTACTGGTGGAATACTGGTAAATAGATAGGCGCCAATGATTCCTATCAAAATAGCTACGACAACAGCCAAAGACCATTTTTTGATATCCCGAAGAATAATGATAGCAGAAATGATAATCAGACCACCGAAAAATGACCATACCGGAATGGGATGGTTTTCGATCATATAGGTGATCAACTTAGAGAGTGCGAATATGCTGGTCAATATTCCCAATAATAGCGTTGCTAGAAAAGCACCATTAATGTGCTTCCACAAGGCTTTGATTTGAAATTTGAAGAGCAACTTAAGTGCAGTTTGATCTATGGAGTTGATGCTGTCGAGCAACTTTTCATAGATTCCTGTGATTAAGGCGATTGATCCTCCCGACACACCAGGAACGATGTCAGCTGCGCCCATTGACATTCCTTTCAGAAAGGTAAGGACTGTATCTTTGAATTGAGTCATGAATGAAAACGAATTGGACTGCCTTGTTGAGATAAAGCAGTCCAAGTTTTTTATAATTTTATATCTCCAAGGAAATGATCAAAAGTATCACCCCTAAGTCCCAGTCGGATAGTTTCTAATGGAATCAGTTCATTTGGAGCGATGTTACCTAGATTGACATTCGCACCGAGCAACTTCACAAACCACACTTGCTGTTCCTTTTGCGGAGCTTCCCAAATGATTTTTTCTTCAGGAATTTTGGTTAAAATTTCTTCCACAAGACCTTGTCTTACTTCTCCAGAATCTCTAAAAAGCCCAACATTTCCCCCTTCTCTTGCTTCTCCGATAACTTTCCAAGAACCTGCTTGAAGTTCTTTTTCCATCTGATCAATCCACTTGTATGGAGGGATGATTTTAGCAGCGTCTTTTGAACCTACTTCTGACAATACAGTGACATCCTTGCAAAGCGTCTCTATAAATTCACATTTCTTGTCATGCGCAAGGCTGATCGATCCATCAGAAACTTCCGCAAAACTCAAATTATACTTTTCTAGCACTCTTCTGTAGTCTTCAAATTGATTTCTGATTACAAAAGCTTCGAATAAGGTTCCTCCGAAATAAACAGGGATTCCTGCGTCTTGGTAAATACTTATTTTTTGGGCTAGATTTTTTGTCAAATAAGATGTGGCCCAGCCAAATTTAACGATATCAACAAATTCTCCATGTGCATCTACAAAATCCTCAACTTCTCTGATACTGAGACCCTTGTCCATGACCATGGTGAATCCTGCAGAACGTGGTTTTTCTGTACGTACAGGAACGTTGTTTAAAACGTAGTTCATTTTCTTGATTTTTTCAGGTGATAAAATGATTTTAGGAAGGTGAAGAACCTTCCTTAAATTGAGAGATAATCTTGAAAATAGCCTTTTGGTGCTTCACCTCAGGCATCAAATCATACAAAATTGTATGCTTTTCGAAATCCAAAGTTAATGCATTTTCTAAATAAGTAAAGGCTTCTTTGTATTTACCCGCTTTGATCAAATAGACGACCAAGCGATAATACAGTTCTGAGTTTTCGGGCAACTCTTCTATCCCTTCTTTGATCACATCTTCTGCTTCTTCGAATCTATTTTGATCAAAATAGATTATGGAAAGATTAATGTACGTTTCTACAATTCCAGGCTCTAAATTGATCGCTTCTTCATAAGCTTCAGAGCTTGCATGAAGATTTCCCAACTGATATTCCGCATCAGCCAGACCAACCCAGTAATTAGCATTGTCGTCAGACAATTTCAATGCCTTCTTGAAATAATGAATAGCTTCAAAAAATTTCTCTTTTTTCAGCATACACATTCCTAAGCCAAACCAAGCATCTTCATATTCAGGATCTAATTTTGCTGACTTTTTGAAGTATTTGAAAGCCTGATCAATCTGCCCAAGCTTTTCATAAGCAGCACCCATGTAGCAGCAGTTCTCAGAATTGGTACCCTCACAGTTGATCGTGTTTTGATAGGCTTCTAGCGCCAACTCAAACTGCTCGGTGTTCATGTAAGCATTACCGAGATTAAAATATGCCGAAGCAAAAGTATCATCAATGATCAAAGCATAATCATAGGCTTTGATCGCATCCTCAAACCTTCCAAGTCTGTTGTAGACGACACCTAAATTGTACCAAGCACCAGCAGAATACGGATCCTGATCTATAAACTCTTGGTAAAATTCTAAGATTTCATTAAATGACCCTTCTTCCTCTGTGATCATCGCCAATTGAAAAAGCGCATCTTCATGATTGATCTTGACTTTGACACATTCTTTATAATAATAAACGGCTTTCTCTGTATTTTCATCTGCTCGGTAAAAGGTACCAAGAGAGTAAAAAACCTCAGCTTTGTCTTCTGCTAAGGGAAGAAATTCCTCCAGCATGGCAATCGCTTCTTTGATACTGCCAGAAATCATCATCGCATTGGTCAAAGCCAAAATGATTTCTTCATTGTTTGGAGAAATGTTGTTGATATTTTCTAAAAGCTCAAGACCTTCCTCCAACTCATCGTTGAAAATAAGACATTGCGCCTTGAGTAGCTTGATCTCTATGCTAAATGGAAATTTCTCCAAAGCATGGGAAGAGGCTCTTAGTGCCTTGAGGAATTTTTGATTCTCAAAATAAAAGCGGATGATATCCTCCAGCTCCTCCTCTTCAAAATAAAGGTCTAAATTGGCTTTGAGGGAGTTTTCAAATCTTTCTACCAACTCTTTATCGTTATTCCATTCGTTTTCAAAATCTCCGGTCATCGGCTATATTTTAAATTCTAACTTAAGTTACCAATTAAATTAGTGTCTCAAAATCAATTCAAATTATTTTTTGCTTTGTGAGAATAAATTTGTGCTCCATTCATGTGGAAGCGATTCTCTAAATAAGACATTTACAAACGACAGCTTATTCTGATTGGTTCTCTTTTGCCCAAGATAGCGTTTCAGACAATGTCCTAAAATTAAAATCAAGTTCCTTCTTGATCTTTTCATTGGACATCTTGAATTTGAGTTGAGCGAGTTTTGCAGATTGAGGACTGAGAGGTATTTTACTCAAACCAAACAATCTTCCAAGCCAAGAGCCTATTAGAACGATTTTCAACATTCCATTGCAAATAGGTTTATTCGGAGCTTTTTTTCCAAATGCTTTCCCTAATTCTTCGAAAAATTGCTTGTATGAAATAGCATCAGCATTGATGATATACCGTTTTCCCCAAGAGTCTTTGATAAAACATTGTGCTACCGCTTCTGCAACATCTCTTACATCCACGTAATTAATGATGCCAGATGGATAGTAGGAGTTTTCTTTGAGCACATAGTCATAGATTTTTGTACTCGTTCTGTTGTCCGAGATTTTTCCCAAAACTAAAGATGGATAGACGACCATGACATCCAAGCCTTCTTGTGCTGCTCTCCAAACTTCCAGTTCTGCCAGATATTTTGAAATGGCATACGATGAGTTAAGTGGAGACTCTGTCCATTTCTGATTTTCCGTGACTGTAAATGCGTCCGGTGTTCTTCCAAGGGCGGCCACAGAACTAATATGAATCAGTTTTTTGATGTTTTTTTGGAGCATGACATTGACCACATTGGTAGTACCCACCAAGTTCACCTCCATCAATGCCTTCTTGTCTTTGTCAAGGTATGAAACCAATCCTGCCACATGAATAACCATGTCCATACCTTCAAATGCAGCTTCTAGAGATTGATAGTCATTGATATCTCCTTCTATCCAATTGATTCTTTTGTCCTGAAGAAGAGTCGTATCGCTTTTTACCCTTTTGAGCGCATAGATCTCTCCTAAATTAAGAAACTTATCAGCAATATAACTCCCAAGCAATCCTGATGCACCTGTAACTAGTATTTTCATAAAGTCTTGTTCAACAAGTCCAGCGCTTGCAATTTTTCATAATACTTACTTTGGGGAAGTGTTTCCAAAGCATCCAAATACCTTCCATTATGACAATCCGTACCCACCAACTTCACCCTGTTTTCATCAATCAGCGTTTCGGCAAATAACTTGCTCTCTTTGGAATAAAACCCTGTCAATGAAAGCAGATTAATTTGAAAAAAAACGTCTCTATCCAATAAATCATGAACTAGTTTCTTGTCATTCAGCAAATAAAAATACCGCTCAGGATGAGCCAATATAGGCTTATAATGCTGAAGTTCTAGCTCAAATAAAGTCTCCAGAAAAATCGCAGGCTTCTCTATAAATCCCGTCTCTACTAAAATCAAATTGTCTGAAACAGTCAGCAACTGCTCTCCTCTTTTAATTTTCTCAAAAAAGAATTCATCCAAATAGTACTCTGCCGCACCATGAATTTCTATATCGATATCCTGATTTGATAATTCCTCTCTCAGTGTCTTTATCCCTTTGACTACAATCTCAGGCGTATTTTTATAAAATTCCCACATGATATGGGGCGTAGTGATGATTTTTTTCAACCCATAACCTTTGAGCCTTTGGATCAAATCTATGGATTGTTCCAATGTTTTTGATCCATCATCTACACCAGGTATCAAGTGAGAGTGCATATCCACCTGCATCCAATCTAACCGAAGCTTTTCTTTAGATGTATTGGATGGACTCTTTTTGAAAAAATCGAAAATACTCATTTATAAACCTCCCGTTTGTCTTTTAAATTCTTCTAATGTCGGCCAAGTATTGTCTTTTTCTGATAAGATTGGATTTTCTACTTGCCAGTCAATAGCTAACTCAGGATCATTCCAAAGAATTCCTCCCTCGGCTTCTTTATTGTAATAGTTCGAACATCTATATAAGAAAACTGCCGTCTCCAACACCGAAAAACCATGTGCAAAGCCAGCTGGAATATATAATGCATTGTTGATCTTACTATCAAGAATAATACTCAACGATTGTCCAAAAGTTTTTGAATCCTTTCTTAAATCTACAATCACATCGAGGACCTTTCCTATGATGACACGAACCAACTTGGCCTGAGCATGGGGTTCTTTTTGAAAATGAAGTCCACGAATAGTCCCTGCTTGGGAGTAAGATTGATTTTCTTGCACCCAATTCACATGAATTCCTTGTGATTCTAGAGCCTCAGCTTTAAAAGATTCAAAGAAATAACCTCTACTATCTTCAAAAACTCGGGGTACAAGTTCAAAAACTCCTTCGAAGGGCGTTGAATTAATTTTCATATGATCTGATTTAGTTTACGAAGTTTGTGGACTTTTATTTTCATTAAAGCATCAAAGATAATAGGAATTCATCCGAGGATGGTATTTTTGTAAGATAATAGAACAGGAACTAAAAAGCTGATCTTTTCCTTTTCAATGACAGCGCTCAAAATATAATATGACTAAATATTCCAAAAAACTTCAAAAATTACACGAAACAGCTCCCAAAGAAGATACTGCTGTACTTGTAGCCTTAATCAAGCAAGGGCAGTCGGACAGACAAGTTCATGATTATTTGGACGAGCTGGCTTTTTTGACTGAGACATTGGGTGCAAAAACTGTCTATAAATTCACTCAAAGACTCGAAAAACCCGATGTGAAGAGCTTTGTTGGAACAGGAAAATTAGAAGAAATCAGAACATATATCGAACATTTTGAGGTCGATATGGTGATTTTTGATGATGACCTTTCTCCATCACAGATGAGAAACTTGGAGAATGAACTTAAAGTAAAAGTGTATGACCGCTCACTCTTGATCTTGGATATATTTCTCAAAAGAGCCCAGACTGCACAAGCAAAAACTCAAGTTGAATTGGCAAGATTTCAATACCTTTTGCCTCGACTGACTAATATGTGGACTCACTTGGAAAGACAAAGAGGTGGGACAACCACGCGTGGTGGATCAGGTGAAAAAGAAATTGAAACGGATAAGAGAGACATCCGCGGAAGGATTACACTTCTCAAAGAGAAACTCAAAGAAGTAGAAAAACAAGGTGTGACTCAACGTAAAAGTAGAAAAGGAATAGTTCGGGTTTCGTTAGTGGGTTATACTAACGTCGGAAAAAGCACCTTGATGAATCTGATCACTAAAACTGATATTTTAGCCGAAAACAAGCTTTTTGCTACAGTCGATTCTACGGTGAGAAAAGTAGTGCTTGAAAATATTCCTTTCTTGCTTTCTGATACAGTTGGGTTTATTAGAAAATTACCCACACACTTAATTGAGTCTTTCAAATCTACCTTGGACGAAATCAGAGAAGCTGATTTTTTGATCCATGTAGTAGATATCAGCCATCCAGGATTTGAGGATCATATCGCTGTTGTCAACGAGACATTGAATGAAATCGGAGCGAGCGAAAAACCAATGTTGCTTGTTTTCAATAAAATCGATCTTGTATCGCAGATGCCATCCGAAGAGGAACAAATGAATATGACTGAAATCGAATTAGAAGAAAGTAATTTCCTAGACTTCGAAAAACTCGCAGAAGCATACAAGAAAAAAACTGGTATTTCTCCTGTTTTCATGGCCGCGGAAAGTGGTCAGAATGTCGAAGAATTTAGAGAGGTCTTGGTCAGAGAAGTCAAAAAAGAACATAAGAAAATGTATCCGCACTATCTGGAAGATGAAAAGATAGACATGACAGGATTTGAAGAATAAATCAAAGGGGTTTCAAGAAATTGAAACCCTTTTTTTTGAGCCGAAATTGAGCTAAAATATCACCAGCTTTTCAAAATCAAGCCATTAATCAACTCATTGAAGTACGCCCCATTGTATGGTCCATACCAATTCATCCCTCGAGCTTCGTGGTAATCGTAATCATAATATTCATCAGGAGTAATGTATCCGATGTAACCCCCATTGAAGGTCGTCAATATTAAATTAAGCCCACGACTTTTTGCTAAGGCTTCCCAATCTTTCATAAATACACCCGATATCTCACCACTTGAACTGAGCAAGAGTGTATTACCAAGTAACAATACATCAAAATGAGCATTGCTTTTACCAAAAGCTGATTCAAATATCCATGGGTTTAATCTCACATTTTCGCCCAACTTATAATGTGCCTCACGAAGTGCTATAGGAAGCTTTGAATATGCAATTTTCTCTTTTGAAACAGGGCTGATTTGCTTTACATTTCTGATACTCTGTTGATAAACGGCTTCTGCAAAAGCCTCTGTATGTTCCGGTTGATTACCTGTTCGAGCAGGACCTTGGCTTCCAACCACCCCTGCTGCAAACAAAGCAAAATCATACATTTTATCTTCTAATTTCTCCATCAAATAATGTGGATAATCACCCGATAAGCCCATAAACTTTACCGCCAAAGTAGTCGGATGGGCGCTGTATGTTAAAAATGCTGCACGCTCACCTGACTTTTTCTGAAATGTCAACTGTCGAATAAAAGGATCAACCTGTCCTCCTTTGATGAATCGATTGTATACCAAAGTATCTGTTTGAGAAATCTGATAATTGATAAAAGCAGTATCTTGACTTGCCAAAGCTGATTCTAATCCTTCCAATGTTTTTTGCTCGAGCATTTCTACGATGAATTCATCATACCCACCAAAAGCAACTTTGCCCATCAACCCAGGAATATAACCTCCAATTCCGCTGTGAGTATGCGTAGCAGTGAAGTAAGTAAAATCGATGGGCAAGCCTTGATTTTCTATACTCGTTTTTATCCTCTCTGCTAAATAGGGGTGAACGATCAGCAACTCGTAATTCAAAATCGCAATATTTTGAACTCCGTTTCCAACAACCAAAACCCTCACAAAACTGCTATCTAGAACAAATTCATATTTTCCACGTGGTGCGTAACCTACCAGGTTTGCAGGTTGCTCAGGAGTCGCGTTGACTTTGGACCAACCCACCTGCCAAAATTCCCCTTCTGAAAAGTTGGGCTCGAGATTTTCAAGATCTGAAATGGTCTCGAGATAATAGTCCTTTGTCTTATAATCAGACCGGTCAATAGATTTTGTCAACAATACCCCAACCAAGGAAAGTATAAAAAGCACGATGAAAAATGTAGAAAGGACTTTTTGAAGCATAATATTAATTGGAATGAATATTTATTTCATCATAGCCCTTAATCTGGTATTTCTAATACTCAAAAGTACCGTGAGCACCCTGAACAGTAACTTTCTTGCCTTGATGTGGTACTACTCGTCCGATAATTTTGGCTTCTACACCAAATCCTTCAGCGATATCAATGATTTCCTCTGCGTATCTTTCTTCCAAATAGATTTCCATGCGGTGACCCATGTTGAAAACTTTATACATCTCTTTCCAATCTGTTCCACTTTCCTCCTGAATAATTTTAAATAAAGGTGGGGTTTCAAACAGATTGTCTTTGATAACATGTACGTTATCCACAAAATGAAGCACTTTGGTCTGTGCGCCTCCACTGCAATGTACGATTCCACTGATCTTCGGTCTGAGATATTTCAATACATCCACCATAATCGGCGCATAAGTTCGCGTAGGAGAAAGGACTAATTTCCCAATATCCACAGGAGTACCTGGCGCTGGGTCGGTTAATCCATATTTTCCAGAATAAACCAAACTCTCAGGAACAGCAGGATCGAAACTTTCAGGGAATTTTGTCTTGAGCACTTTAGAAAAAACATCATGACGCGCAGAAGTCAGGCCATTGCTGCCCATTCCGCCATTGTAAAACTCTTCATATGTCGCTTGGCCAAAAGATGAAAGCCCAACGACTACATCTCCTGCTTTGATTTTATCGTTTGAAATCACTTCATCCCGGCGCATTCTGCAAGTCACCGTGCTATCCACAATGATCGTTCTGACCAAATCTCCCACATCTGCTGTCTCACCACCAGTTAACACCACATTTACTCCACTGTCTCGAAGCATTTGAAGAACTTCTTCTGTTCCTTCAATAAGTGCAGAAATCACTTCTCCCGGTACAAGGTTTTTGTTTCTACCAATGGTCGATGACACCAAAATATTATTGATCGCACCCACACAAAGCAAATCGTCGGTATTCATAATGATGGCATCTTGGGCGATACCTTTCCAAACACTCAGATCCCCAGTTTCTTTCCAATACATGTAAGCCAGAGAGGACTTCGTACCTGCACCATCTGCATGCATGATGTTGCAATACTCAGGGTCATTGCCAAGTGTATCTTCTACGATTTTACAAAATGCTTTGGGAAAAAGTCCTTTATCCAACTTAGAAATTGCCTGGTGAACATCTTCTTTTGAAGCAGAAACACCACGCTGCATATACCTTTCGTTCATGGGGGATTGATGGGTTGGTTATATGGAAGACAAAGTTAAGGATTAATTGTGGATTGCTGTAGCCTGTGCCAATATATCGAAATCAGAAAAACAAAAAATCACTAAGGCTATTTACGCGTTTCCTTTTAGGAATTCCAACAGATATTGATTTGTCAACTGTTGAAATCATTTATAAACACTAATTTTGCAGAATGATTGATCAAATAGACTTTAGTAAACTAGAAATAACACTCAGCAACACAAAGAAAAAAGCAGCGGGACTTTCCATTATCAGACTTATTTTATTCTTTGGGATTTTTGTCGTTGCTATCGTAGGCATCAGTGAGGTAAGGTTACTTTTACTTTTATTGCCAATATTGATTGGGCTTTTTGTCTATTTTATCCTGCAATTCAACAAGCAAAAAGATAAGGAAGCGTTTTTGAAAGAATTGATCCGCATGCGCGGGGATGTTCAACTGAGAAAAGAAAGAAAACTGAGCGCTTTTGATTCGGGAATTGAATTTCAAGAAAAAAGCCATCCTTTTGCAAATGACTTGGATCTTTTTGGGGAGCATTCCCTTTTCCAAATGCTCAACCATACTGTGAATAAAGGAGGTAAGGGAAAATTGGTCTCTTGGATGAAAAGTCAATTTAATCCAAGTACGGCCAAAGAGCGAAGTGCAAGTATCAGGGAACTCTCGACAAAAGGTGAGTTTCTTCAAAGCTTTGAAGCCCTGGGACGCGCATTTATCAAGAAGGAAAAATCCAAAGATGAGTTTTACAAATGGCTAGAATCATCGATTTCTTTTAAATCCTGGCTATTTATCCCAATGGTACTTGGTCCGGTCGGAGGTTTGGCCCTCTTGATCGGCACCTTATATTTTGGAATGCCATTTGGATGGATTGGACTTTGGATTCTTTTGGGAGGAGTATTCCTCGCGACTGTTTTCAAGCCGCTTCAAGAAGCCGCCATGCTGATGCCCAATCAAGGAGATGTGAAAACCTTCGCTTTTTGGTCTTCCCTTTTGGTCAATGAAAAATTCCAAGATACTCATTTGAAAACCCTTCAGCATGCATTCAAAAACGAAGAAATCGAAGCCCCAAAAGTCTTGAAATCTTTGGAACAGAAAACATTCATGATTCAGAATAGGCTGAATTTGATGTATTTGATTTTCAATTTACTTTTCTGGACTGATTTATTTCTATGGTGGAAACTGATTTTGTGGAAAAATAAGAACGGAAAATACCTCAATCAATGGGAAACGAGTTTTGAAGATTGGCAAGTTTTGATTTCTCTGGCATCTTTTTCCAAAGAAGAAAAGCTCAGCTGCAAAGTAGAGTGGCTTGACGGGGAAGAAATAAAAGTGGAAAACCTTTGTCATCCATTACTACACCCAAACATTGCTATTGGAAATAATTTTAGCATGTCTGATTCCAATCACATCGTGCTTTTGACTGGAGCAAACATGTCTGGCAAAACCACCTTTATGCGGACTTTAGGAATCAACATGGTCCTGGCTAACCTTGGCCTTAGCCCTTTTGCGAAATCTTTTGAAATGGGGAGTTTTCAACTGTTCACAAGCATGCGAAACTCCGATAATTTAGGGGAAAGTGTCAGCTCCTTTTATGCAGAATTGGCGAGAATAAAGCTTTTGCTTGACACTGCCGAATCTGGAGTGAAGGTATTCTTTTTGTTGGATGAAATTCTAAAAGGAACCAACACTGCGGATAGAATTATGGGAAGTGAAGCTCTGATTCATCAATTATATGCCGCAGGAGGCAAAGGAATCATTTCTACCCATGACATTGAGCTGAGTGGATTGGAAGAAAAATTGAATTATCTGGTGAACAAAAGTTTCCACAGCGAAATCACCGACAAAGAGATTCATTTTGATTATACTATCAAAGAAGGTCCCTGCCCAAGCTTCAATGCTCATAAGTTGATGGAACTGATGGGGATCAGATTTAATGAAAATTAGTTGTTGGCATAGTACTTGATTAAGGGTATGTAAATCAATTATTTACTAAACCAACATACTATGAATTCTTTATTATATTTAATCGCAGTGATCTTGATAATCGGCTGGATCTTAGGATTCTTTGTGTATAGCGCCGGTGGACTGATTCACATTCTTTTAGTGCTTGCTGTTATTTCAATTGTTCTTAGATTGATCGGCGGTCGAAGAATTTAAACACACTTACTCAATTATATTAGAAGCTCCTCAGGGAGCTTTTTTTATGCCTTAGCATTCAATTGAAGCTGTACCCAATCTTCTGCTTCTTCTTGCTTCTCACAAATTTTGTAAGGAACAGGTTGCTTTTGGAAAGAAAAAATCATTTTTAGAATCGCTCTTATGGCCAAATTTGAAATCACATAAGCCGTTCCACAGCAATAGTCTTCCATTAGTTTTGTATTTTCATCTAGCCATGCCGCCTGCATTTTTTGGTGACGAAGTGATGGCAAACTAGCATTCGAGGCATCGAAAATCATAGCTAACTTCTGCTGATCCGCATAGCAGGCTTTCGTTTCGTCTAAATATGCTTGAAAATTTTCATCTGTACTTTGCTCACCCGTAAAAGTAATTTGTACAATGGGTTTTCTGGTTTGGTCTATGCTGGCGTATTTCTTCATATTTCAAAAACCCTACAATAAGAAAATGGTTTTCAGCTTGTTCTAAATTAGAGAAAAATAAAAAGGTGACCTGTTTCCAGATCACCTTTTACATTCATGTATTCGATTTGTTTAAACTAGATCAAAACGATCAAGATTCATCACTTTGTCCCAAGCTTTGACAAAGTCTTTTACAAATTTCTCTTTGGCATCGTCCTGCGCATATACTTCTGCTATGGCACGCAGCTGAGAATTAGACCCAAACACCAAATCTACTCTGGTACCTGTTCTTCTAACCTCTCCTGTTTTGCGATCATGTGCTTCAAATGTATCCGCTTCCTTGCGAGAAGGTGCCCAAGCTACTCCGATATCAACCAAATTGACAAAGAAATCATTACTTAATGTACCTGGACGGCTCGTAAATACACCATGTTTCGAATTTTTATAATTCGCTCCTAATACACGCATACCTCCTACCAAAACAGTCATCTCAGGAGCACTCAACTCAAGCAATTGTGCTTTGTCGATCAACATCTCTTCATCCGCTACGGTAAATGCTGCTCTTCTGTAATTTCTGAATCCATCAGCTTCCGGTTTCAACCAATCAAATGATTCCGCATCGGTTTGCTCTTCAGTTGCATCCATTCTACCTGGAGTAAAAGGCACTGTGATATCAAAACCACCGTCTTTAGCGGCCTTTTCTATCGCGGCACAACCACCCAAGACAATTAAGTCAGCAATTGAAACTTTCTTATTTCCTGATTGAGAATTGTTGAAATCGTTTTGAATGCCTTCTAAAACATTTAACACTTTCGCTAATTGCTCAGGCTGATTTACTTCCCAGTCTTTTTGTGGAGCTAAGCGAATTCTAGCGCCATTAGCACCACCTTTTTTATCTGACCCACGGAAAGTAGAAGCAGAAGACCAAGCTGTGTATACCAACTCTGACACTGATAAACCTGATGCAAGGATTTTTCCTTTCAAAGAAGCGATGTCTTCGCTATCAACCAAATCATGATTCACGGCAGGAATAGGATCTTGCCAAATAAGGTCTTCTGCAGGAACTTCCGAACCCAAATAACGGGTTTTTGGACCCATGTCTCTGTGCGTCAATTTGAACCAAGCCCTTTTGAATGCATCTGCAAATTCTTCAGGATTCTTATGGAAATGCTCAGAAATCTTTCTGTATTCAGGATCCATTTTCATCGCCATATCCGCTGTAGACATCATGATGCCCACTTTGATATTGGAATCTTCTGCATCTGGTGCTTTGTCCTTGTCGGCAAGATTCTTTGGCGCCCACTGATGTGCACCTGCCGGGCTTTTTGTCAATTCCCATTCGTAACCAAAAAGCACATCGAAATAACTCATATCCCAAGTAGTTGGTGTTGGCGTCCATGCACCTTCGAGTCCACTTGTAATGGTATCTCTTCCTTTTCCACTCTTGAAACTGCTAATCCAGCCGAAACCCATTTGTTCCATCGGTGCCGCTTCTGGTTCAGGACCGACTAAAGCCGCATCTCCCGCACCATGCGTCTTACCAAATGTATGTCCACCTGCCGTCAAAGCAACAGTTTCATAGTCATTCATCGCCATACGCTTAAAGGTCTCTCGAATGTCTCTTGCTGATGCCAAAGGATCAGGATTGCCATCTGGACCTTCTGGGTTGACATAAATCAAACCCATTTGCACAGCCGCCAATGGATTTTCCAAGTTACGATCACCTGTATATCTTTTATTTCCTAACCAAGTGTCTTCTGTTCCCCAATAAATATCCTCTTCAGGCTGAAAAATATCCTCTCTACCACCAGAGAAACCAAACGTTTTCAAGCCCATAGACTCAATAGCCACATTTCCAGCTAAAATAAATAAATCAGCCCATGAAATCTTATTGCCATATTTCTGCTTGATTGGCCAAAGCAATCTTCTCCCTTTGTCCAAGTTTCCGTTATCTGGCCAACTATTCAAGGGTGCAAATCTTTGGTTGCCAGTTCCTGCTCCGCCACGACCATCTCCTGTTCGGTAGGTACCCGCAGCATGCCAAGCCAATCGAATAATAAATGGTCCATAATGTCCATAATCCGCAGGCCACCAATCCTGAGAAGTAGTCAATACTTCTTCTAAATCTTTCTTTACTTGCGGCAAATCAAGTTTTTTGAATTCCTCCGCATAATTAAAATCCTCTCCTAAAGGGTTTGACTTTGGAGCGTGTTGATGCAAAATATTGAGATTAAGTTGGTTTGGCCACCAATCCTTATTCATCGCACCACTACTACCGATTTGTGTATTGGATCCATGCATGACAGGGCACTTACCCCCTCCATTTACATTATAGGCTGTATTGCCCGTTTCATTGATGTGTTCCATATTGTTTTAGATTTATTGTTTCAATTAGACTTACAATTTACCAAAAATATTTTAGCATGAAATATTATTTCCATTGATAAAATCTATGGGTGTTCTATGCTTTCATGTCTCTTACAATTTAGTAAAAGTGTTTCACCTAACATATAAATCATCAGATCAAAATGATAGACGGCAGGAAAATTTTACCTAGCTGAAACAAGAAACTCTTGAACTTTACTTTTTCACAAAAAACATCAAGACAGAGAAAAGTATCATCCCAAATCTTTTTTCCTTATTTTTGACCGAACAAAAGACCCCGTAGTGCAACAGAATTATCAACAAAAGACATTAGGAATCCTTGGTGGTGGACAATTAGGAAGAATGGTCATCCAATCAGCCATCAATTATAATATAGATATCCACATTTTGGACCCCGATCCTGATGCGCCATGTAAGGCTATCGCTCATAAATTTACCCGAGGTTCATTGACAGATTATGATACTGTCTATGAATTTGGACAAAATTGCGATGTCATTACCATCGAAATTGAGAATGTAAATACGGATGCACTTGAAAAGTTGGTAGAGGAAGGTAAGGAAGTGTATCCTCAACCACATTTGATCAGGTTGATCCAAGACAAAAGAGAACAGAAGCAATTTTACAAAGACAATAACATCCCAACAGCGGATTTTATTCTGACAGAGAATAAAGCAGATGTAACCTCTAATATAGATTTCCTACCAGCGGTTAATAAGTTGGGAAAAGAAGGCTATGATGGGCGTGGCGTTCAGATTTTGAGAACAGCTGCAGATTTAGAAAATGCCTTTGAAGCACCAAGTCTGTTGGAGAAATTAATAGATTTCGATAAGGAATTAGCAGTAATTGTTGCGAGGAACAAAAGGGGTGATTTGATCGCCTATCCATCAGTGGAGTGCGCTTTTCATCCAACAGCCAACTTGGTTGAATTTTTATTTGCGCCAGCTACAGTCAGTTCCGAAATAGAGGAAAAAGCAAAAAAAGTAGCTATTGAAGTTATTAAAGCATTGGATCTGATTGGGATTCTAGCTGTTGAGCTATTTGTGACCAAAGAAGGAGAAATCTTGGTCAATGAAATCGCCCCAAGGCCGCACAACAGCGGACACCATACCATTGAAGCTAATTTCACTTCTCAATTTGAACAGCATCTCAGAGCAGTGATGAATATGCCTTTGGGCAACCCTGAATTGAGAATGCCTGCTGCGATGGTGAATTTATTGGGTGAAGAAGGATATACTGGAGACGCATTGTTAGAAGGATTGGATGATGCCATGAAAGAAAAAGGCATCTATGTGCACCTTTATGGAAAGAAAATCACAAAGCCATTCAGAAAAATGGGACATGTGACTTTGTTGGATGAAAATCTCGATGTATTAAAAGCAAGAGCCAAAGAAATCAAAGAATTGATCAAAATAAAAGCATAAATTATGACCAAGCAAATAGGAATCATCATGGGAAGTAAGTCTGATCTTCCAATCATGTCAGAAGCAGCCAAAGCCCTAGAAGAATTGGGAGTAACTTATGAATTGACTGTTGTCTCTGCACATCGTACGCCACAGAGAATGATAGATTATGCTGAATCCGCCAGAAAAAGAGGCCTCAAAGTCATCATCGCAGGTGCAGGTGGTGCTGCACATTTGCCTGGAATGGTCGCTTCATTAACTTCCCTTCCAGTTATTGGTGTACCAATTCTCTCTTCCAATTCTATTGATGGATGGGATAGCATTTTATCTATTCTTCAAATGCCTGCAGGAATTCCTGTGGCAACGGTGGCGCTCAACGGTGGAAAAAATGCCGGCATTCTAGCCGCATCGATTATCGGAGCTTTTGATCCAAAAGTTGCTGAAAACATGGATAACTTCAAAAAAGACCTCAAACAAAAAGTCGAAGATTCTGCCAGAGAACTTGAGCTCAAAGGTTGGAAAGAAAGCCTTGGGGATTAATAATTAGTTAATTGGATATTGGGGATTAGTAAAAAGTTACTACACTATTAGTATATACTTTTTCATACCAGTAGCCATTTAAAATAATGTAAATATTATATTTGGTGTGCTGTAGACTGTTGACCGTGGACTATTGACAATTATCCGCAAGAATATTTATGAAAAATAAGCAACTGTTGTCAAAGCGGACAATCATCAAAAACAACATGGATTTCAATAAAATCATCAAATTCAAAATTGGAAAAGAAGACTGGGAAATGCCTTTGGGCGTTATCCTACTTCTTGGAGGCATCACTTTAGCAATGATTATTGGTGGACTTTTTATGGGTTTTAAGTTTGGCGAAAACCTCCAATAACTTAATCTAAAAACAGTCCCCAGCCATCATCATAGCGTTCTGTTGCATCAAATCCTTTTACCCAGACTCTGAACAGATCCTTGAATTCTACAATAGCATCACGAAGCAACTGCAAATGCTCTTCTGCATGGGTTCCTTCCAATGCCAATTGATAAGTCATGCTACCCAAACTTCTTGCATGCACCTTCATGATGACCGCATTCTCCATTTTTAAAATGTAGTCATTTACTCCATGGGCTGCGGAAAACTTTGCTCCAAGCAAACCAGCACTTTCCATCATCAATGTTCCATAGAGCTCTCTCCTAGCTTCATCGAGAGAGCCGACTAATGCATGCGTCAATTCAAAAATCTCTAATGATTTGGTTCGTAGTGGATGGTTTTTCATTTTGTCTCGTTCATTTCGAAACTCTTCCGCATCCTCTTCATTGAAGTCATTGTCATTAAAATCATCCCACATAGCAAAAAACAATTATAATTTAAAAATTAATCAAAAATTTGAACTGTCTCTTTTCTAATTTGTTAAAAAGGTTCTAGAAAAGAGACAGTTACTTATTTTTTAGAATGGCAAAACATCACCTTCATCACTTGAAAATGAAGTCACATCAGGCATCGCTGCCGAGTTGTTCTGAGACTGAGGACTTGCTGCTGCTCCACCTTGTCTATCTACTTTCCAAACTTTGACGTCCGTGTACCATTTACCATTATATTCTCTACTTTCAATTTCAATTCCAGCGTTGACTTGATCACCCTGTTGAAGATTGAATGAATCAATTTTATCTCCCCAAACAGCCAAAGCCACTTTTTTAGGGTAATTTCCCTCTGTCTCAAGGATATAATCTTTTTTCCTCCAAACACCATTTCTGCCGTTTCCACTTTGCTCAGCCATTACCTGAACAATTTTTCCGTTGATTTCCATATATATAGCTATTTTATTGTTTTCCTCTGAAAAACGAAGGTAATAAAATCAGGCAACAAACACCATTATTCAACCTGATGTGTGCAGTTAAAAATCACTAATTCCTTGTCAAGATATCACATTTTCACAAAATTTTTCTAAAACTCAATCATATAATCAGACCAAGATTTTCAACAATTTTTTATTGAATATTCATAAACCAACTTTCTGCATGAAGGATCACCACACCTAAAACATGTATAAATAACCAAATTTAATTTTTTCAAAATTAATCTAAACATCTGAATAATGCCTCTAAACATGTATTTACAAAAAGGATAGCTTTAAAAAATTTAATTCATCTATTTGGAAGAGTGTTTTTGAATCTATACATTTGGTAGCATTCGTAATTATTGTTTCACCCCAAAAAATATAATATGGCATAAACCTCTACGTTATTTAAAAGTCAAACAGTATGAGTAAAAGGATTGGTCCTAAAGACAGCGAACTAATAACACAGTATAGAGGTGGAAGCGAAGCTGCATTCGAGATGTTGATGGAAAAATATCAATCAAAGGTATATACCACCATCTATTTGATCGTAAAAGATCAAGGAGTTGCAGAAGATTTATTGCAAGATGTATTTATCAAAGTGGTCCAAACACTCAACTCAGATAAATACAACGAAGAGGGGAAATTTCAGCCATGGTTAATGCGAATCGCACATAACCTAGCCATTGATTATTTTAGAAAAAGTAAACGCTATCCAACCATCATTATGGAAGATGGCGCAAATTTATTCAATACCTTAAGGTTTGCGGAAGAAACAGTGGAAGATCTTCAAATTAAAGAAGATACCCTTAACCTTGTCCGCAAATTGATTGATGAATTACCTGAAACACAAAAACAGGTATTGATCATGAGGCATTACATGGACTTGAGCTTTCAGGAAATCGCAGAACAAACAGGAGTCAGTATCAATACTGCCCTAGGAAGAATGCGATATGCCTTGATCAATATGAGAAAAAAAATGAAACAATTAAACTTTGCCTATGACAAAAATATTTACCCCAAATGACTTGGTTAGATATATCTACCAAGAAATGAGTGAGGGTGAGAATGAACTTCTAGTGCAGGCCTTACATCAAGACGAGTCTTTGATGGAAGAATATTTATACATGCTGAGCACGATTGAGAAGTTGGACGAAATCATTCTTCATCCTTCCGAAAAAGTAGTAAACGCAATTCTTCGGAAAGCTAAATCTACAGGACTCGAAAGAGTATGAACCTTTTAAATAAACCGGTAAGCCTGAGTCGAAAAACTCAGGCTTTTTTTATGATCTTTCTCCAATCCAAATCAATCGAGCTTCGTTTTCAAAAACACAGCAGCTTTGGAAATCAAATCCTGATTCACAGTTGGTGAAAACCCATGAGCACCATTTTGAATATACTCACGCAAAAATGGAACACGTGCAGCTTCTAATTTATTTTCCAGCAACTGACTTTGCTGAATAGGCACAACATTATCTGACGTCCCGTGAAAAAATACGGTCGGAACACTGCTTGAATTGATGAAATTGGTTGGGCTTGAATTCGCATAGCCCGAAGGATTACTCGTTGGTGTTCCTCCAATCAGCGCCTCTAACAAAGCGGTAGTGAGAAAGTTGAACCCATAAAATGTAAGGAAATCTGTGGGTGGAAAAAAGGCCACCACTGCCTTCACCAAACCATCCGTATTGTTTTTGTAACTATGCAATAAGGCCAAATGCCCTCCTGCGCTGCCTCCTGCTAGGACCACATCAGAACCCACATCCCAGTCGGCTAGTCGGGATTTGACATACTCCATCATGTTTTCAATGTCTTCTTCTTGATTTGGAAATTTATTGCTTCCTGTAGTGATGTTGTACAAGCGATAGTTGACGGAGACGAATGCATAATCTCCTAATTCCGCTTCCAACCAGGGTTTGAATTGCCCAAATTCTGATTTATCTCCATCCGTCCACGCTCCACCATGAACCCAAATAAATAATTTTGTCTTATCAGTTGAGCGATTGGCAGGAAGATAAACATCTATTTTCTGTCTTGGATGGTTTCCATAAGCATCATCCATGATTTCCGCCGCTACGCTTGGGTCTAGGTTTAAAGGTACTTCTTCCTGCTCAGCACATCCTAACATCAAAAAAGTGAAAAGTAAAAAAATTAAGCCTCTTGAGAACATATTGGATATCTTTTGCATTGCTAACCTGTTTTACAATTTCAAATTAAACGATCTCTTCTCGTTCTTGTTGTAATTTAATAAATATGTATTTCCATTTATACACCAGTAACCATTTAAAATAATCTAAATCCTATATTTGGAATACATTGGACCGTTAGCCGTCGACGCTTGTGTGCCTAGTTGACAAATTATCCGCAAGATGATTTGTGCTAATATAATATGCTGATGTCAATGAGAATAATTATAAAAAAAATTGGATATCCGCTTTCTTACCAGTAGCCATTTATAATATTGTATGTAGTTCATTTCAATCAGCTGTGATCTCTTGACTATGGACTCTTTTGCGCCACGGCGTAGCTGGCGATTATTCACATATTGGTGTCATCTCGGATAATCATTTAAAAAAAAATAGATATGCTGAAAAAGGAAAGATATAAAACATTCATTGATCATTTTGAGGAAAACATGCCCGTTGCAGAAACGGAGTTGAGCTATGAAAACCCATTTCAATTGCTCGTTGCCGTTGTCCTCAGTGCCCAATGTACAGACAAGCGCGTCAATATAGTCACCAAAACACTTTTCCAACATTTCCCTACAGCGGAACATCTAGCTGCTACGACATTTGATGAGCTATTTCCTTATATCAGAAGCATCTCCTATCCAAATAACAAAACGAAACACCTCATCGGATTGGGAAAAATGCTTGTCAATGACTTCAACAGCGAAGTTCCATCAACAGTTGAAGAATTGGTTAGACTGCCCGGAGTGGGCAGAAAAACTGCCAATGTCATCACCTCAGTAGTTTGGAATCAGCCCAACATGGCTGTGGATACGCATGTATTCCGCGTTTCCAAAAGATTAGGCTTGGTACCGCTCAATGCAAAAACCCCTCTTGAAGTTGAAAAACAATTGATCAAAAATATCCCTTCACAATATGTCCACAAAGCACATCATTGGTTGATTCTGCACGGCAGGTACGTTTGCTTGGCGCGTAGACCTAAGTGCGAAGAATGTACAATAACTCATTTTTGCAGATATTTTGAGAAAGCCAACAAGGTCAAAGTGTCGACTTCTACACCAGAATAAACTATGTGTGGAATCAATCTGATTATCAAGCCTGAGTGTGATGGAAAAGAGGCAATCGAGAGAATGATGCTTTCTACAGCACACCGTGGTCCTGATTTTTCTGACTTCTGTAAAATCACTGATCAAGTTTGGATAGCAGGAAATCGGCTCAAAATTCTTGATCTCAGTGAGGCCTCTAATCAACCCATGTGGTCAGATGATCGTATGGCGGTCTTGGTTTGGAACGGAGCACTTTACAATTATCAAGATCTAAGAAATCAATTACTAGACTTGGGCTACACTTTCAAAACGAATTCAGATTCTGAGGTTTTCTTACTTTGGCTCAAGCACTATGGTGAAGAAAAAATAACCGAGCTTCAAGGCATGTTTGCTTTCACTTTTATCAATTTAGCGAAAAAAGAAATCATTGTAGCGCGTGATCCGTCTGGTGAAAAACCACTTTATTTTTACCAAAACGATCAAAGCTGGCTTTTTTCATCTGAAGCAAGGGGAATTAATTCGGCTTTGATTTCTCAATCAAAAATCAATCAAGATCAATTTTTGCCATATTTCTATTCCAGACACTGCTTCCCGGATGCAAGTTTCTTCAAAGGAGTACATCAAGTACTGCCTGGCACAGGATATGTGATCGATTTTGAAGGAAATCTACTCAAAAATCTCAGTTGGACGCATCAGAAACTAGCAAACACCAGCCCTAACCAAGCTGAGTTTGAAAGCAGACTTAAGGATGCGGTCCTGAAAAATTTCCACACCGAAAGACCAGTGGGAGTGATCCTCAGCGGAGGTGCAGACAGCAGTTTACTCTACCAACTTTGGCTAGAAGAAACGGGGCAGCCTATGCCGACTTTCACGGTGGCATTTGACAAGAAGCTGCAAGGAAAATATGCTGATCCGACTTTTGCCCGGAAACTGACCAATAGATTTGAAGGCTATCATCATGAAATTTTGGTCACGCCAGAGAAGATTATGGAGAACTGGCAGGAATATATCAACACCCTGGACCAACCTATTGGCGACAGCGCTAGCATTCTAACTTGGCTGTTGGCCAAAGAAGCAAAAGAAGAGGTTCAAGTTTTGATCTCGGGCGCAGGGGCTGATGAACTTTTCGCAGGATACAACAGACATTTGGCCTTTTTGAAATACCTTCAAAGACCAAAACTTTATAAAAATTTAAAAGGAATTACAGCAGGATTTCCGCTTCCAGCATCTCTAAAAAAATTCCTATCTGGAATTGATCAAGATCCTCGAAGAACTTTTATAAACTTCAGTTCTCTACAAAATATCCCTGAAGAAGAATATTCAAAATTCTTAGCTTGGTATCCTGAAGAGGAATCAAATTTCCAAAATGCGCTGCACTTTGACAGAACATATTACCTCATCAATGATGTGCTCAAAATCCATGACAATGCCTGCATGGCGCACGGCATCGAAGGACGAGCCCCTTACCTAGACTTTGAATTGATTCAATGGACCAAGAGCTTTTCTGAGGCATCAAGCATTGCTTTTGCTGGAAAGAAGCTGATCAAAACCGCATTAGAAAATCGGGGTTTGAAAAAGATCGCAAACAGGAAAAAGATCGGTTTTGGCCTTCCGCTCAAAGAATGGTTTTCAGAAAATCCAAAGTTTAGAAATTGGGTTTATTCCGAAATCAAAAATATGCACGGCACTTGGGGGAGATATTTTCCACAAGCCATGCAGCCTTTAACGAAAGAACCTCAAAAAGCCTCAAAAGACCAGTTTCTATTGATTTGGAATATGTTTATCTTAGCATCCTGGCTGAAAAATAAGCAATGAGAATCATCTATATCCATCAGTATTTTTTGACGCCCGAAGAAGGAGGCGCCATTCGCTCTTACCACCTTGCCAAAGGAATGGTAGAGGCTGGAATTGCTGTGGATATGATTACTACACACAATAAGCCTTATTATGACCTGAGAATTATCGATGGGATTCATGTACACTATCTTCCCGTCGCTTACAGTCAAGAGTGGGGATTTGTGAAAAGGATCAAATCATTTATTCATTTTGTCCACTTGGCTAGAAAGTGGGTGGCCAAATTGCCGCGACCAGATTATTTGTACATTACCTCCACGCCACTGACAACCGGATTGATAGGGCTTTGGGCAAAGCGGAAGTTTGCGTTACCCTATATATTTGAGGTACGGGACCTTTGGCCTGATGCACCCATCCAAGTTGGGGCGATCAGAAATCCGATTCTGAAAAACATACTTTATGCACTAGAAAAGCGGATTTACAAACATGCATTGAAATGTATCGCCCTTTCTCCAGGTATAACAAATGAAATCAGAAAAAGGACCGAAACACCGATATCCATTATCCCCAACTTTGGAGACACAGCTTATTTTACTCCAGAGAAAAAAGACCCTCAATTATTACACAAACTCAAGCTCAAAGATAGTTTTACCATACTCTATGCAGGCGCAATCGGTCAAGTCAATGCTGTAGAGGAGTTGCTGGATATTGCAAAGCTTGCCATGGATAGAGGCAAAGATTACCAATTTCTCGTCATGGGAAAAGGAAGTCAACTGCCCAATGTGCTTCGAAAAGCTGAAAAGCTAGCTTTGAATAATTTCAGATTCTTTGATTTTGGCAACAAAGAAAAAGTGCGCTACTTGCTGAACCTATCAGACATGGCTTTTATTTCCTTTGACCACCTGCCGGTATTGAAAACCAACAGCCCAAATAAGTTTTTTGATGCCTTGGCTGCCGGCAAAGCTATTTTAGTCAATCATAAAGGCTGGGTATGTGAGCTTACCAAAAAATATGAACTCGGTATTTATCACAATCCGACCAAGCCTGAGCAAACACTAGATAAAATTGAAAAAATGCTTGAAAACGCTTCGGACCTCCCAAAATTTCAGCAAAACGCACGCAGCCTAGCCCTACAATTTTTTACAAAAGAAATGGCCGTAAAACGTGTATTAGCAGTTTTGGATTCAAAGAAATTTGGAAATGAATTTACTGACGAGGTTTATATCCTGACTGCCTAAATAATTTTTCAACATCTTCCATTTCCATCAATTCATCCAATGAAATGTCATTATTGAATCGGTAATCGTCTACAATATTCCACCCAAGCCACCTGCCAACTCTGCCCGGCGCATCTTGACTGATTACATCTGTTGCAGGTGCCTCACCCGTATATTTTCGGATCTCAAAAGGGTTCGTTTCATAAAGCAAATCATTCTCTATAAAATGTGACCAAATGAATTCTTCATTGGCGAAACAAGCTACCACTTCCTCAGAGGTATATCCAATGATAAAATCATCTGCTGTGCAAGGCAAAATACTTTTTGTAAAATGATAGGCTTTTCCATAAAAAATCATCTCTGCCAGCAGAGTGTTTTGCTTGGGGTCTACCTTGTTGTATTTGGAAGAAATGGCTGTCACCACCATGGGAACTATATATTCTCGATCATACCGATCTGAAATATATCTCGGCAAATCTGTCGGTTGAAATTCATGCTCTTTGGGTAAAAAATAATCTAGTCCAATCACAATCATCTCATCGCTGATGTAAAGGTCATTGCTAAACCCAGTCAGAAATGTATATACCTTCGGTGTATTGAAATCAGGAAAATGATACTTGATGTAAGCAAATGCATGACTCAAATCCTGATCTAATTGATTTAGATCAGGATAGTTTTCTTGAACCTCTGCATAAAGTTCCTGCATTAAAGTGTCCTGATTGATGAACATCAATTCTTGAGCAAGCTGCTCTTTGGATTCGTAAAGTTCTACTTCCAAGTAATCTTTGGCAAAATCAGGATATTCTTCAAGGAGAAACAAAAACTCTTCCTCAGTAGAGGCGGTATAAAATTGCTTTTCCAATCTCACGATTGATAAGTCGATGGGAACATCAAGAATTTTTTCATCTAGTTCACATTTTTCTTGAGTATTACCACAAGATGATAGCAGAAACAAACCGCAAGATAGGGTAAGAATAAAATGTAAAGATTTGGTGTTCATTTTAATCAGCTATTTAAACCCAAATGTAAGAGACAAATTACACAAAGTCATAATTTTTGGCAGAGTAGGTATAAATTGCTTAAATAAAACTGGTACATCCGCTTTCTATCAAGTAGCCACTTAAAACTATATCTGCTGCTCCTGTGGCCTTTCAACTGTTGACCGAGCACTTCGACAATTATCTGAAAGATTATTTGTAATAGAATCACATACTTGTGTCATAGAGAGAAAATATAATTATTATAAGATGAATATGCTTATTTGTATTTAACTTTAGTATAACACCGCATAGAATCATTGCGAATAAAATATAATAAATAAACTTTTTTATACTATTCATTTACTTAATTAGGCATTTTAAATACAATTACCATATTTATTTGCGATAATAACTAACAAAACGAGTAGCGCCTAGGTTTATGTATTGTATTTTTAATTTTAACTAAACCAACAAAAATTATGAAAAAGAACAGTTTATTCAATTGGAATCTCAAGATTACTGCGGTTGCAATTGCATTGGGATTTGGTCTTGTCGCTTGTAATGATGACGATGATACCCCAATGATCGAAACAAACACTATTGTAGACGTTGCCTCTGGAAATGCTAACTTCTCTACACTAGTAGCCGCAGTGGATAGAGCAGATTTAGTTGCTACTTTATCAAGCCCAGGTCCATTCACGGTATTCGCTCCTACAAACGAGGCTTTTGGAAGTTTCCTAGACGCTAATGGCTTAACTGCTGATCAATTATTGGCAAATCCTGACCTCGCTGATATTCTTACTTACCATGTAGTTAGTGGTTCTGTAGGGTCAAGCGATGTAGCTGCCGGCAGAGTAAATACGGTTGAAGGTTCTCCTTTTTATGTAAGTGTTGATCCAGATCAAAGAATATGGATTAATGGATCCGCTGAGATTACACAAACAGATATCGCAGCTTCGAACGGTATCATTCATGTGTTGGACAAAGTAATAGTAGCCCCAACGCAAAACATTGCTGAAATAGCTACTGGTTTTGCAAATTCTGATGAACCACAATTTACGCAATTAGTTGCTGCCTTGGTTAGAGCTGACCTGGTAGACGCATTCATGGGTGGAATCGATGACAATTTTACTGTATTCGCACCAACTGACGCTGCTTTTGAAGCGCTGTATGACGCACTAGGTCCAGATGTTAATGGTATCGATGATATTGAAATTGGATTGTTAACAAATGTGCTTAGGTATCATGTGGTGCCAGAGACAAGGGCATTTTCTCAAGATTTAACTGAAGGTGCATCGCTTCCTACACTTTTAGCAGGCTCAAACTTGACTGTTGATTTGGCTAACCTGCAAATCAATGAATCTGGTCTAGTTACAAACCTTCTTAATGTACATGCAACAAATGGTGTGATACACGTAATTGACAGTGTATTATTACCAGAATAATTTATTAAAAATAAGTTCTCAGAAAGGGTTGTCGATGGCAACCCTTTTTTTATGCTCAATAAGTTCTAATTGAAAACTATTACTTGGTAACTTTGGTATAAATACTGCAGCAAGTTCAAAAGTTCGTTTATTTGAGTCATGATGAAATTCCAACCCGCTTCCTTTTTCAAAAATATATTTCTGATATTGATTTTTCCAGTTGCGTTCATAGCTTGCAACGATGTACATGATCTTCCTCCAAGCAATGAACAACTACTGATCGAAACAGCAGCTGAAAGAGAAAATTTATCTTTGTTTGTACAAGCAATCGATCATGCAGGCTTGAGACAAGCCCTTTCTGATCAAGGGCCTTTCACCATTTTTGCTCCTAATGATGAAGCCTTTCTAGAGACTTTACGCTTTTTGGGAGCCTCTTCTATTCAAAATATACCAAGAGACAACCTAGCTGCGCTACTTGTTTACCATGTTATCCCCGGAAGAATCCTCTCCAACCAAATTCCAACAGGAGATGTCGAGACATTTTTGGAAAATATAGTCCTCAATATTAGCAGAACAGGAGGAAATATTGTTTTAAATGATTCTGTAAGAGTTATCACCAGAAACATCGAGGCAAGAAATGGGATGATTCACGAAATTGACAAAGTTCTTTTTCCACCATCCAATTCCATATTAGATGTGATAGAAAACAATGGCTTCTCTAGTTTACTCAATGCCATATTCCAAGCAGATCTTGATGAAGAATTAGCAAACGAAGGACCTTTCACACTTTTAGCTCCAAACAATACCGCTTTTACAAGATTTCTCAATGACAATGATTTGACTTCTGCTGAACTTTTAGCTTTGCCAAACTTGGGAGACATCCTTAAAACTCACCTCTTGGGAGGAATAATTCCTGCCGCGGGGCTAGAATCAGGAGCCTATATTTCTGCTACAGAAGACCCCATTTTCATCAGTATAGCACCAAATGGAGCCATATGGATCAATGGAAATACACGAGTAACTTCCACCAACATTGGTGCTGATAATGGACTTGTACACGTCATTGATTATATCATCTTTTCCCCAACAAAACCCCTGTCTGAATTGATTTTGGAATTTACAACAGCTCAATCACCACAATTCATGCATTTGTATGCTGCCTTGGAAAAATCGGGATTGACAGCAAGTTTGAATCGAGGTTTTGAAGATAATGTGACGCTTTTCGCCCCAACTGATGAGGCCTTTGAAGCGCTTTTCGTCAAACTTGGAGTATCTGGACTTGATGACATCCCTGCAGAAACCTTAAGCCGAATCTTGCAATACAACTTATCCCCTCAAAGACTTTTCTCCCAAGACTTAAGGGAAGGCGCCACATTACCAACGCTAATCAGCGGACAAACACTCACCGTAAATTTAGCACAACTCCAAATCAATGAATCTGGCCTTATTTCGGATTTCCTGAATATTCATGGCCAAAATGGTGTCCTCCACGGAATTAACAAAGTCCTGATCCCAGAAGATTAAACTATCGGAAATTTTTTTACCACGGATAAACACAGATGAACACAATTATTCTCTGCGTTCCTCTGCGGTTAATAAAATTTTACCAAAGATGATCAGAGGAAATTCTGCACGCATAAAAACAATTCAAAAAAACCGAGTCTTTTGTGTTTATCTGTGGTTAAATACTTTTTGATTCTGTCAAAAATATATGAAGGCGTAGTTACAAACTACGCCTAGTTGGTGCGCCATTCATAAAGAAAATCCAAAAACCGTGTCTTTTGTGTTTATCTGTGGTTAAATAATTCCTCCTACCTTCTTGTAAACTCTTCCTTCGCAGTGTCTAGGAAATCGATGAAATTAGGGATGCTTGTGTCATAGCCTTTTGGGCGGATAAGCAATTCTTCCTGATGATCCAAAATCACATAATAAGGCTGTGCATTATTATTAAATCTGGTAATCTGAAAGTCTGCATTCTGCTTCCCAATGGTTTTCTTCTCTTTGCCATCGTACTCGGATACATACCAATCTGATTCGGGTAATTCAAATCTTTCATCGATATACAAAGCCACCAAGACAAAATCCTCATTCAATCGCTGCATCACCTGAGGATCAGACCAAACTCGAGCTTCCATTTCTCTACAATTCACACATCCATGACCCGTAAAGTCTATAAACAAGGGTTTTCCTGTTCGCTTAGCTACCGCCAATGCTTGGTCATAATCAAAGTAGCCTTGAACTCCCGGAGGAAAATGTAAGAGATCTGCATATTTCGGGACTTCATCGAGTTGATTTGCTTCTGAGATGCCTGAACCTCTATTTTCCATGATATTGAAATCATGTGTTGCCATAGGAGGAAGGTAACCGCTCAGTGCTTTCAATGGCGCTCCCCAAAGTCCAGGGATCAAATATACCACAAACACAAATGTAGAAATCGCTAACATCAACCTTGGCACTCCGATAGTTTCCATCGGTGAATCGTGCTTGGTTCGGATTTTTCCCAAGAGATAAAAGCCTAACAAAGCAAAAATAACAACCCAAATGGCAATGTAAATATCCCTATCCAACAAGCCCCAATGATATACCTGATCGGCAACAGATAGGAATTTGAATGCCAAAGCCAATTCTAGGAAACCCAAAACTACCTTCACAGAATTCAACCATCCACCTGATTTTGGAAGTGAGTTTAGCCAATGTGGGAAAACAGCAAAAAGCGTAAATGGAATGGCAAAAGCCAATGAAAAGGCAAACATGCCCAAGATTGGTTTCAACAATGCGCCACCAGCAGAACTAATCAAAATAGATCCTACAATCGGTCCTGTACATGAAAATGATACCAAAACCAATGTGAATGCCATGAAGAATATTCCTGTCATCCCGCCTTTATCGGCTTTTTCATCCATTTTATTAACAAAACTGCTAGGAAGGGTCAACTCAAACAAACCCAAAAAGGCAAATGCAAAAAAGATGAAAACCAAGAAGAAAAAGACATTGGGAACCCAATGGGTGGATAACCAATTGGCGAACTCAGGTCCTTGAATGGCAGCAACCGCCGTACCGGCAATCGTATAAATGGCGATAATGGAGAATCCATAAACAAAAGCATTTCTTATTCCTGAAGCCCTTGATTTAGACCTTCCCGTGAAGAAAGTAACGGTCATCGGGATCATCGGAAATACACAAGGCGTCAACAAAGCTGCTAACCCTGCTAAAAATGCCAAAATCATAAAACCAATCAAACTTTCTTGCTCACCATGTGCCTCTAAATCAATATAAGTTCTTTCTTCTGATGCTGATTGGTTTGGAACAACCACTTCCTGCTCAACAGAATCTGCTACAATATTTTCTTCAACTTCCGCCTCTGTAGAATCAGCTGTTACATCTACTACAGCAGGACTTACCACAGCAATCGCTTTTGCCTTGATCACAAAATCCTCCTCAAATGGCACACACTGACCTGTCACATCCGTACACATTTGATACCCCAAAAACCCATCTATTGTGATGTTTTCCGCAGTAATCTTTATGGTTTGCTCAAAGCTGCCTGATCCTTCAAAATAGGTCACATCACCTTCCCAAACTTCATCGAATTTCTTCTTGGGATTGATCGCTTTCAGTTTACCAACTAAGCTAAAACCACTTGAATTTTTTTCATCAAGCTCCAACTCAGTCAACATAGGACCCAAGTCTGGATCAAAATCATTGGAATAGATGTACCAATCTCTCGGAATCTGTGCTTTGAAGATCAACTTTACTTCATCACCAACTTGGGGTTCCTTCTCGGACAACTGAATCGTCCACCTCGGTGGAGCAATCATTTGCGCTATAGCAGTGCTTGTAAGGAGTAAAAAAAGAGAAAGAATCAGTGAAGATTTAATTAGTCTTGACATGGTATGTGTTTGGATGCTAAACTGATTTTTAAAAGGATAATTGAACCAAGAAAGTTCAGTGATAAATGTTCGATTAGGAATAGACAAAAGAAAAACTCCAAACTCAGCGAAATATGCAGTTTGGAGTTTTTCTAAAGGCAATTTATTTACCCGCTTGCTCTTTGAAATATTTGAAGAACAAAGCGATAGTTTCTATTCCCATGTAGTAGTTTTTCACTCCATAATGCTCGTTTGGAGAATGCAATGCATCCGTATCCAATCCAAAACCAAGCAAAATTGGATCTAAGCCAAGTTCTTGTTGGAAGAGAGAACAAATTGGAATAGAACCTCCCTCTCGGGTCGGGATCGCTTTTTTACCAAAAGCTTCCTGAATGGCCAAATCTGCCGCTCTGTAACCTGGAGTGTCTGTGGATACAACCGCTGCTTGACCTCCATGATGCGGGGTAACTTTCACTTTTACAGAATCTGGAGCAATGGATTTGAAATGTGCTTCAAATAGTTTTGAGATTTCCTTATGATCTTGGTTGGGTACCAAACGCATGGAAATCTTTGCATAAGCCTTGGAAGGAAGAACTGTTTTGGCACCTTCTCCTGTGTAGCCTCCCCAAATTCCATTCACATCCAAAGTTGGTCGAATTCCAACTCTCTCAATCGTGGAATATCCTGCTTCTCCATGCACATCATTGATGTCCAATTCTTTTTTGTAAGCTTCCAAATCAAATGGAGCATCATTCAACGCTTGTCTGTAAGCAGCTGAATATTCCTCCACTTTATCATAAAAGCCCGGAATAGTAATGTGATTATTTTCATCCTGAAGAGATGCGATCATCTTACAAAGGATATTGATTGGATTGGCAACTGCTCCTCCATACGTTCCTGAGTGCAAATCTCTATTTGGACCAGTCACCTCCACTTGCATGTAAGATAAACCACGAAGACCTACGGTCACCGAAGGGTTCTCCAAGGAAATCATATGTGTATCAGAAACCAATACCACATCTGCTTTCAATTTTTCTTTATTTTCTTTGACAAAAATATCCAGATGCTCAGAACCAACTTCCTCTTCGCCCTCTATCATAAATTTGATGTTGCAAGGCAGGTCATTGTTGGCCATCATGGCTTCGAATGCTTTTACATGCATGTAAAACTGCCCCTTGTCATCTGCCGAACCACGAGCAAAAATAGCGCCCTCGGGATGTCTAGCTGTTTTTTTGATTACTGGCTCAAATGGCGGCGAATCCCACAATTCATAAGGATCCGCAGGCTGCACATCATAGTGACCATATACCAATACCGTTGGAAGCGATGGATCAATTATCTTTTCTCCATAGACGATCGGATAGCCTGCTGTCTGACAAAGTTCTACTTGGTCAGCACCTGCTTTCTCTAAGCTCTCTCTTACAAATTCCGCTGCTGCAAAAACATCTCCCTTGAATTTGGGGTCTGCACTGACCGATGGAATTCTAAGTAGATCTAAAAGTTCATTAAGAAATTTTTCCTGATTGTCCTGAATATATTTTTTTACTGACATACTTGGGTTTGGATTATTTTCCACATCTGATTGAATTCAACCGATATATGGAAATATTATGAATTTAAAATCATGCAAAGTTCAAGGCTTTTGAAAGCGATTTGCGTGGGCAAAATTACGTTTTATATCATCAATTGCCTATTTTAGAGAAAACTTTTATCTATGCGAGCTATACTTTGCCAACAACACGGATTACCTGATACCCTGATTTATACGGACATTCCCGAGCCAGTTTTGGGCAAAGGAGAGGTGCTGATTCAAGTGGCCGCCTGCGCGGTCAACTTCCCCGATGTGCTGATCATACAGGATAAATATCAGTTCAAGCCAGAACTCCCTTTTTCCCCCGGTGGAGAAATATCGGGAATTGTAGAGCAAGTCAGTCCCGAAGTCAAAAACCTCAAAGTAGGACAAAGGGTTTTGGCACTCTGTGGCTGGGGAGGTTTTGCAGAAAAAGTAAAAGTCCAAGCTGATCGTGTTTTTCCCATTCCACCACAAATGGATTTTATCACTGCAGCATCTACGCTCTATACTTTCGGCACTGCCTATCATGCCTTGAAAGATCGGGCAGAAATCAAACCCGGAGAGACTTTGCTCGTTCTTGGTGCATCGGGAGGCGTTGGGTTGGCTGCTGTAGCTTTGGGGAAAGTCATGGGAGCTAAAGTCATCGCCGCCGCTTCAACTACCAAAAAATTGGAAATCTGCAAACTACATGGAGCTGAGCAAGTGATCAATTATGAAACAGAGAACCTCAAAGAGCGAATCAAGGAACTGACTGAGGACAAAGGAGTCGATGTGATTTTGGATGTGGTAGGAGGGAAATATGCCGAGCCTGCACTTCGGGGCATGGCATGGAAAGGGAGATATCTTGTAGTTGGATTTGCAGCAGGCGAAATCCCAAAACTGCCATTTAACTTAACTTTACTCAAAGGTTGCTCGGTGATGGGTGTATTTTGGGGGAGGTTTTCTTCCGAAGAACCACAAAAAAATCAGCAAAATATCCTGGAACTAGTCAGCATGATTCAAAAAGGCCAAATCTCCCAACACATTCATCAAACTTACCCATTGCAAGACGCCCCACAAGCCCTTCAGGACATGCTTGACAGAAAGGTCATTGGGAAGGCGATTGTTGAAATAGGAGAATAGTTGATTAAGTTATTGGGTTGATTAGGAACTAGATCTATTGCCCTCTCTTTGTACTTCGTACATGGTTCTTTGTAAAATTTGTCCGCCGTGGCGGATCACAATTTTAGTTAATTAAGTTAATGGTCAAATAGTGATTAAAAAATAAAGATTCACATAGCATGGGGAATAAACCATGATTTGAAAGGTTAATTAGAAAACTCCTCTCATCCGAGTCATCTGAGTTCCATTAATAGAAGATCACTGTTTTATTCCCTACCGCATAGACCTTGTTTTCTAAGTGATATTTGATTGCTTTGGATAAAACCACTTTCTCGATATCCTGACCCATCTGAACCAAATCAGATACGGTGTTATGATGACGAACACGCGCAACATCTTGTTCGATAATGGGACCTGCATCGAGTTCTTCGGTGACATAATGCGCAGTAGCACCAATTATTTTCACTCCTCTTTCATACGCTGCATGATAAGGCTTCGCTCCAACAAAAGCTGGAAGAAAGGAATGATGGATATTGATAATCTTATTCGGGAATTTTCTGATAAACTCCCCACTCAGAATCTGCATATACCTAGCCAATACCACAAAATCAACTTGATGACTTTCCAAAAGCTCAATCTGCTCTTGCTCTGTAGCCTTCTTGTTTTCCTTGTTCATCGGGATATAATGAAAAGGAAGTCTGAATGCTTCAACCACTCGTTTTAGATCCTTGTGGTTTGAGATAACTAAAGGAATCTCTACATCAAACTGTCCTGAATAATAACGACTCAAGATATCAAAAAGACAATGGGACTGTTTAGATACAAAAAGTGCCATTTTAGGCTTTCTGTCATTGAAATACAATTGATACTCCATGCCAAAATTTGCGCCTACTTGGGCTTGGAAGACGGTTTCAATTTCATCTTTTGCCAAACCAAAGCTATCCAATTCCCAGGAAGCCCGCATAAAAAACATCCCCAATTCTTGATCTACATGCTGATCTATTTCAAGAATATTGCCTTGATAAGCGTATAAAAATGCTGACACAGCCGAGACAATCCCTTTCTGATCCTTGCATTGAATGATTAAAATTGCTTTATCCATAATAAAATAGGTTTGTGACTTAAAGTTCAAATAATTTAATCGGTACAACCGCTTCTACACCAGTAGCCATTGATCATATTGTATGAAGTTCATTTCAGTCAGCTGAGATCGCTTATGCGCCATGGTGTAGATGGCTGTCGACAGTCGACGATTTTATCCACATAAATATCAGCCATCTATTCACTTGCTGCCTTCATTGCGGATCATCAAATCGTAAATTTCATCTGCTATAATATTTGCACCTACAGGAGACCAATGGGTGTCATCATAATAATAAATATCTTTTTCTACTCCCAACCTGCTAGACAGCAAGCGATAGGTATCCACATTTTTGTAACTTTTCTCAGCATCCTCATAAATCGAGAAAAAGACAGGTGGTGTAAATCTCGATTGATCTTCTATGTATGGATAATATAAATCATACTTATCAGGACTAATGATCACAATCAATTCAATATCTATTTGAGCTAATAAATTACTCAATTTATCCAGTACTTTGATACTATTTAGAGTTCTCAAGGAATCATTTTTTGCATTTAATTTCTGAAGATCTCTTTTATAGAACAGCAAATTGTCTGGATTATTGGTAAATAGATTTTCGCTATTTGTGCTGACTTTGTAGGTATTGGAGAAAAACGGTTTGTCAGCAAACAAGTATTGTAAATTGTTCAGAGGCATTTTTAGCGTTGCGTCTGAAAAAAACTGTAAATTATAATTGGGAGCTTCACTTTTGTGATTCTTTACTTTACGCGATAGTTGTTTCAAGTCAATGCTATCCTCAAAATCAATGTTTTTTGTTCTATCGTTGATGTCCCTTTCTATAGATTGTAAAACGATATACTTTGGATGTATAATATCGAACAAACCAGAGTTCATTAATCCTACTAAAGACTGTAAAGGATTGCTTCCAGAGATAAATCTATCAATGTGCAGAACCGATAGGCCTTTGTTTGCTAAGAAATTTTTATAACCAAAATCATCTTGCTCTGAAAAAGAATCCCCTATAGTAATCACATCAAAGGATTCTTTTGAGGTCAAATTGGTTTCTGACAATAGCCTGTATTGCTTAGATAGGTTGTATTGGCTGTTGATGAGACTTTTCGGAGAAGGATTCGAATAAAAATATCCCATTCGCGCTAGGTCACCATCTTCATCTCTTTGATCATAGTAATACACATTGAATGAATATAACAAGATGAATGGAATGACGAAAATGCTAGTATTTAGTAAAAACTTCTTCATAGTTTAAAATTGAAAGTAAATAAACTGCTGTTCATTTTGCCCAAACCAAAATATCAAAATGATAAATATGAAATACATTCCACGTCTTAGAGGCCGGCTCCATTTTAAACCTAGCTGTTGAATTGCAAATTGATTTTCACGACCACCCCATTCAATAAGCATAAAAATAAGGATTACAATAAACAGTCTAAATGCACGTCCAACTCCAGAGAACTCCGGTAAAGTAAATAACGAAGAAGAAAAAATTGATCCAATATAACTGAAGGCATGATCAATAGAATTGGCTCTAAAAAAAATCCATGACAGTACCGTGAGACCAAAAGTAAGCGACATAAGAGCAGACTCTTTTAAACTCGGAAAGAATTTCCCTTTTGCGACTACATCAAGATTATTCCGGTTGTTTTTAGTAAGCAGAAGCGGTAGGAAATACAAGGCATTCAAAGCTCCCCACACCACAAATGTCCAATTTGCTCCATGCCAAAAGCCACTAACAATAAAAATAATGAATGTATTTCTCACCTTCAACCAAGTACCACCAAGACTTCCTCCCAAAGGGATGTAAAGGTAATCTTTGAACCATGTGGACAAAGAAATGTGCCAACGTCGCCAAAATTCAGCGATATCCCGTGAGAAATAAGGGAAAGCAAAGTTTTGTTTTAAGTTGAAGCCAAATAAGCGGGAAGTTCCAATAGCTATATCTGAATAGCCTGAGAAATCACCATAAATCTGAAATGTGAAAAATATGGCCCCGACAACTAAGGTGCTCCCTGAGAAATCACTTGAATTGTTAAAAATTAAGTTTGCAAATTCCGCACAGTTGTCAGCAATTACTATTTTCTTGAATAGCCCCCAAAGGATTTGACGCATTCCATCCACAGCTTTTGAATAATCAAATTCACGCTTTTTATAAAATTGAGGCAATAAATTTGTCGCTCTCTCGATCGGCCCAGCTACTAATTGAGGGAAGAAACTTACAAAAGCAGAAAATGCGATTAGATCTTTGGTAGGCTCTAAGTTTCTTTTATAAACGTCTATCGTATAGCTCAATGTCTGGAAAGTATAGAAACTAATTCCCACAGGTAAGATTATATTTAATGAGCTGGCTTTTATCTCTGATCCAAAAAAGGTAAATGCAGTCACAAAATTGTCTATAAAAAAATTGTGATATTTGAAGAAACCAAGAAAGCCAATATTCACTAAAATACTTGTCCAAAGTAAGGTTTTACGCTTGATTTGATTTTTCTCAATAAAAAGAAGGCGTCCAATGGTATAATCAACAATCGTACTGAAGATGATCAAAAAAAGAAAACGCCAGTCCCACCAACCATAAAATACTAAGCTCGCGATTACAATCAATAAATTTTGAAGTTTCAAATTCTTATTGATCACAAACCAATACAGGGCAAATACTATCGGTAAAAATATTACGAAGTCTATCGAATTAAAAAGCATCTGTTTTTATTCCTTTTAATGTTTTACTGTCAATTTGATTTCTGGATTTATCTCCAATAAGTCCGCAATCATTTCATCATTATTTTCTGGAGCTAAATAAACATCATCATATTTATTATACTTGATGATCAGACCTTTACTTGCCAGCGCAGGTTTTACTCCGCTCCACATAGTTTCTCCCTTTCTGATTTCTTTTATGGTAAGAATCTCTATTTTTCCTCTCAAAAACGCTGAATGATAAATCAAGTGGTGATTTTCTATTTTGTAAAAAGTGTCAACATAAATCCAAAATAGCAGCGTAGATGGGCTCAAAAAAGGCAAAAGAATAAGTGGGCTTTCCGTGAAAGTACGCATATCGAAAAAGAAAATCACTACTGGTAATAAAATAGATCCCATCAATAAATAATTGATCAACCCCTTCCTGTTTGCCTTATAAATTTTCATTCAATTAAGGTTTTTCATTCAACTTAAACACAAAAGTTATTTAGTCAATTAGGTTATTGGTCGAATAATGATCAGTGAGTTGAGTCAACTAGCCCCTCAATCACCTATTTACTCAATTGACTAGTCCCCTAATCCACTAGTTCCCCAATCAACTTTCCAACCTTAAAACATTCAAACCTTTCAACTTATTACTCCAACAAGGCCTCAATATCATTCTTGCTCAAGCTCTTCATAAAGCTTTCTTCCGTGCTAATCAGTTCTCCGGCAAGTGCCATCTTACGTTCCTGCAAAGCCATGATTTTTTCTTCTACCGTATTTCTTGTGATAAATTTATAAATCATCACCTTATTTTCTTGCCCGATTCTATGTGCCCTATCGATGGCTTGTGCCTCCACAGCAGGATTCCACCATGGATCGAGAAGGAAGACATACTCCGCCTTGGTCAAGTTCAAACCGACACCTCCCGCTTTCAGGGAAATCAAAAATATCTTGACAGAATCATCTCCTTGGAAAGAAGTGACTTGTGCTTGTCGGTCTTTCGTAGAGCCATCGAGGTAAGCATATTTGATCTGATTTTCGTCCAGATAAGCCTTCACGATAGCCAAATGCCTTACAAATTGACTAAATACCAAAACCTTATGACCCTCACTCGCTGTGGATTTGAGCATGTGAATCACATCATCAAGCTTACCCGAATCTCCTTCATACTCCTTATTCGTCAACTTAGGGTGATTGGCAATCTGTCTCAACTGCGTCAAACCTCTAAGTAAAGTAAACTGCTGATTTTTTGCTCCCGGTGTGGAAAGCTCGGAAACAATCTTCTCCCGATAGTAGCTCTTCACTTCCTCATAAGCCTTTTCCTGATCTTCAGTCATGGAAGAGTATTTGACATTGATCACCTTCTCAGGCAAGTCTGTAGCTACCTGCGTTTTCAACCTTCGCATGATAAAAGGCTTGATCATCGCATGGAGCTTTGCGGCTTTATCCATGTCATTCTTCTTCTCAATAGGCTGCAAAAACTGCTTTTTAAACATGTTTTGATTGCCCAAAAGTCCTGAATTGATGAAGTTCATCTGTGACCATAGATCCATCGTGCCATTCTCTACAGGCGTACCTGTCAAGATCAACTTATGCCTACAATTCAACTCGCCCACTGATTTGGCAATGATACTTCCTGGATTTTTGATCGCTTGAGATTCATCTAGGATGATATAGTTGAAATAGAAGTTTTTCAATAACTCCAAGTCCAATCGAATAATCCCGTAAGAAGTTAAGACCAAATCATAATTCGCAAATCGACTGTTGTCCTTGATTCGCTGAGTTCCAGTGTAGGTCAATATCTTTAATCCAGGGGTAAATTTCTTAGCCTCCAATTCCCAATTGTAAATCAAAGAAGTCGGCATCACAAGCAGGGAAGTCGCACCCTCAGACACTTTCTTTTCGTGGGCTAAAAGTGCCAAGGTTTGTACAGTTTTACCCAAACCCATGTCATCTGCCAAGCAACCACCAAATCGATATTCGTTGAGGAACCTCAACCAATTGTAACCAGCCTTTTGATACGGTCTGAGTGTTCCCTTGAAAGTTTCTGGCAAGTCATATTCTTCGATCTGAGAGAAATCCCGCAACTTTTCAAGCTTCCTGCTCATGGTCAACTGCACGAGGTTGCTGTTTTGCAGCTCTTGTGCCAAAGCAATATGATGCTTTTTCAACCTCAAGGTCTTTTCTTCTACATTTTCATTGTCTTCAAGGAAGGCAAAAATCTCCGAATAATTCACAAACCAAGAGTCAGGAATAACTGCAATTTCACCATTAGGCAGCTCAAACTCGGATTTTCCTTGAAGCAAAAGCTTCCTGATCTTGGCAAAAGGGATCTTGTAAATACCAAATTTGATCAAGGCATTCACGTCGAACCAATCAATATTTTCATTGACCTCCACAGAGATCTGAGCATGTCCGATAAAATAGCGTTTTCCCTTGAAGGTGGAAGACTGTTGGATTTTGATGCCCATTTCTTCCAAGCTTTCTTTGTGGGTATTGATCCAGCCAAAGGCTTTTGATTTCTCCAAAGCGAAGCGGGAAGATTTAACGGGAAGGCCTAAGTCTTTCAAATAATCTCCATAAGACTTTTCTTTCACCACATCGCGGATTACTTTATGGAAAGTGTAATTGTCTCCTTCTTGCTCCAATTCAACATTGTTGGATGCACTTTCTTCAGATCGGAAAGCATAGTTTCCGTACTGAAACTTCAAGTCGAAAACTATTTTCTCTTCCTCTTCTTCGGCGTTTTTGTTACCAAATAAATCCGCTTTTGGTGCACCCGGAAGATCGCTCAAGCTTAAAACTGCCGAAGGAAGGCTGCGCTCTACTTTAATTTCAAACCCTTTGGCATAAACATCAAAAGAAGCAACCAACTGCGTGACAAATTTTTGGTAATACTGCTGCTCCACCTTTTTAGGGATGACAATAAATTTCTTGTTGAGGAAAGGCATCAGCTTCTTTCCATCTTCGCCCTTGGCAAAATGATAAAGATGATTGTCCACCACCATCCATGCTGGCTGATTACAGATCAAATAGGCATTGCGATACTGCCATTCTAGACGCTCTCCTTGATATTTGATCGTAGGGAAGTAGTGAGTATTTTCTTCATTTCTTCTAAAGTGAAAAAGTACAGAAGCAGGCTCCTCCATAATGAAAATCTCCCTCCAAATCGGGTTTCCATCATTGGCCATTTCAAAAAGTCGCTTACCCTTCATTTTCTCCAGGATTCTTGATCTCAAACCTTCCAATTTGAGCTCTATCATTTCTTGAGAAACCTTATTGCCTGTTTTTTCATCGTAAATTTTACGGAGATACTCTTTAGGCTTAAGCTTTTTGGTGTTGAGCTTTTTGGTGACGGCATCCTGTTGCATTTCGTCCATCATCTTGATCAGCTGATAGTCCACCTCATCCAAACCTGAGGCAAATTCATTCGCATTGACATGAGAAATATTCTGATGCGCAAGAGACAATCGCCCTTTTTCGTCTAATTGAATCACAAAGGATTCAAAAAGCAATCCTAGATATTCATGACTAAAAAGAGAATAAATAATTTCAAAAGGCTGGTCAGCTGAAACTTTCATAGTGGCTCGGTTCGGTCGAAGAAGCAAAATCAACGACACGTAGTTTTTTTCGAATTCAAACTAGTTCGAAAATTAGCAAATTATTTCGATTAAATGAAAAAATTAAACAGAAGGAGTAATGTACAAAGTATAATCCGCCACGGCGGACAAGTTTTACAAAGTACCAAGAGCTCAAGAACTAATAACTAAATCAACTAATCTCCATAATTGCCTTCATCCTTGGTAAATCAAACTCTAAATGTCGAATGTAAAACTTCGAATTATGAATTATGAAGAAAAAAAGAGCTGAAAATTGATCAAGTTCAATTGCCACAGGTTTTAATCTGTGAATTATAAAATGCTTAATAAAGCTCACAACACCCAAAGGTGTTGAACTTCTTAATAACCCTAGGTGAAACCTAGGGAAATAGCCCAACTTCCTCACCCCACCAACCCCGAAAAGGGTTGAACAAAAGAGCCTGTATATGTAGAAGAAAGACAAGTTTTGCTGTAAAAACCTCCCCCTAGGGAGGATCTGTATACCCTCAAATCAAAACTCTGCGCAACTCCGTGACTCCTCTGTGAATCTCAGTGCAACCCAAAAACCTGCTCTCCTTTAACAGGCAACCAATCCCACTAATATCAACATTACCCCCAAATCTGAATTCTAAAATCTAAAATGCACTGTGTTCATCCGTGTTTATCCGTGGTAAAATAAAAATCCGCATACAATCCCCAAATCAAAACTCTGCGCAACTCCGTGACTCCTCTGTGAATCTCCGTGCAACCCAAAAAACTGCTGTCCTCTTGCAGGCAACCAATCCCACTAATATCAACATCACCCCCAAATCTGAATTCTAAAATCTAAAATGCACTGTGTTCATCCGTGTCCATCCGTGGTAAAAAAAATCCACGTACAATCCCCAAATCAAAACTCTGCGTAACTCCGTGACTCCTCTGTGAATCTCCGTGCAACCCAAAAACCTGCTCTCCTCTTGCTGGCAACCAATCCCACTAATATCAACATCACCCCCAAATCTGAATTCTAAAATCTAAAATGCACTGTGTCCATCCGTGTTTATCTGTGGTAAAATAATCCGTGAAATCCGCGAAATCTGCGAGAGCCTCATCTTTTCCACACCCTGACAATGTCATATTTTACATAAAACATCAAAGGAATAAAAGTCGCCTCAGGATAAACCACTTCTCTACCATCAGCTTCATTGATCTCTTGGAAAGTAGGAGCCTCAACAGGCGTAATAAAGCGTAAGCCCAAAGTGATATTATTTCTTACAAGGCCAGCCTCAAGGCCTGCAGCAAAATTGTTTTTGTAAACACGTCTTGTATCATTCGTATTTACCCGTTGGGAAACGTGGCTTAGACCTAGTCCAGCACCTATGAAGGCATAACGTCGAGGATCTTTGATGGCAAATTTATAGCGAGTAAAAAACATAACATTAGTCCAATTAGCCAATCGAGAATTATACATGTCAAAATTAGCTGTAGTGATTATAGGCTTTCGTTCGGAAAAACTCAATTGTCCTGTTGTCAAAAAATCCAAACTAAAATCAAATCGGGAAACGGTTCTGTAGTTCAAAGCAGCTGTAGCCAAAACTTTCCCAGGTCCAAAAGCCCCATTGTCGAAAGTTGTCCCTAAACCAAGCCCTGCATCAATTTTGATTTCTTGTGCATGTGCAACAGAAAAAAACAGGAATAGCGCGGGTAAAAGAATTTTGAATTTCATAAAATCATCGTGGTTCGTTGAAAATAAATTATACCAATGCCGAAAAAAAGCACCTGTTTTAACTACGGTATTAAGGAAGAATATGTTGGGAGAAATATATAATTTATAAAAGATCGTATACCATGAGACTAATAATAATGCTGGTTTTTAATTATTTATTATAAAAAAATACACAAACATTTCAACTAATCCCCATAATCCCGATCCTCTGCAATAAATATTTTTAGCCACAAGGGAGCGCAGAGAAAAACAGTGTCCATCCGTGGTAAAATAAAAATCCGCATACAATCCCCAAATCAAAACTCTGTGCAACTCCGTGACTCCTCTGTGAATCTCCGTGCAACCCAAAAACCTGCTCTCCTTTAACAGGCAACCAATCCCACTAATATCAACATCACCCCCAAATCTGAATTCTAAAATCTAAAATGCACTGTGTTCATCCGTGTTTATCCGTGGTAAAATAAAAATCCGCATACAATCCCAAAATCAAAACTCTGCGCAACTCCGTGACTCCTCTGTGAATCTCCGTGCAACCCAAAAACCTGCTCTCCTTTA
>NZ_BMFD01000001.1:228522-640325 GCF_014637795.1 Belliella aquatica
CCCCCAAATCTAAAATCTAAAATGCACTGTGTCCATCCGTGTTTATCCGTGGTAAAATAAAAATCCGCATACAATCCCAAAATCAAAACTCTGCGCAACTCTGTGACTCCTCTGTGAATCTCCGTGCAACCCAAAAACCTGCTCTCCTTTAGCAGTCAACCAATAACTAATTCAACTAATCCCCCAAATCTGAATTCTAAAATCTAAAATGCACTGTGTTCATCCGTGTCCATCCGTGGTAAAAAAAATCCACGTACAATCCCCAAATCAAATAACTCAGTGCAACTCCGTGACTCCTCTGTGAATCTCCGTGCAACCCAAAAACCTGCTCTCCTTAAACAGTCAACCAATTAACTAATTCAACTAATCCCCCAATCCTCCCACCTTATTTACTTCAAATAAAAACCAAGAATTCTTGGCTGAAAATACCTCTAATTGGACATTTCAATCTGTTTAGAGTAAGAGATATACAATCTCAAAAATTAGATTTCAAAAACCTCCCTATGGCTAGGTAATTGCACATTTTTTTAAATAAAATATGTATACCCGCTCTCTTGCCAGTAGCCACTTAAATAATGAACACACTTTATTCGTCTTTGCTGTGGACTGTCGGCCGAGGACGGTGGACAATTATCCGCTTGGACTATAAGTGATAAATATTAATGCTGGTGTTAATGCGGATAATTGTAAATTAAATTTCTAACCTTAACCAACAACTATTATGAAACGCAAAGAATTAATGATCAAACTTCAGGAATGTGCAAACGCTTGTTTCCATTGTGCTGATGCCTGCCTTCAGGAAGAAAACGTAAGCCATATGCGAGACTGTATTCAAACAGATCAAGTTTGTGGGACAATATGCCTGTCGACGAGCAAAATTTTAGCAGGAAGCTTTGAAGATGTCAATGACCTCATAAAATACTGCGCTAAAATATGTGGAAGCTGCGCAGAAGAATGTGGAAATCATGCACACGATCATTGTCAAGCTTGCGCAAAAGCTTGTCAAGAATGTAGAGAAGCTTGTTTATCTTATTTAAACTAATCAGTTCAAAAGTGACTGCAAACTATCTTCTGATATGTTTATCCGCTTTTACACCAGTAGCCATTGATAATATTGTCTGATTCGACTTCAATCAACTGTTGTCACTTGTGCGCCGTGGCGTAGTTGACGCTTGTGCGCCCAGTCGAAAATTATTCACACTATCATAAGCGAAGTATTTATACACTGATGTCATTGGGGATAAGCATATTTTAATTTTTGATCTATCAGGCAATCCAACTTGCTCTGCTTCATCGTATTTGAATTCAAGCAAACAAAAACAAAAGCCTAGCAATGTTGTTAGGTTTTCACATTATCAAAATTCATCGTGGAATCGACCTTAAGAATTTAAAATTTCAATTTTTAACAAAAAGGAAATTTTCACGAGAACATGAAAAAATTATAAACACATGAAAAAAACATTATTTATCAATCGAATCAAACAAGTAGCAATGCTATTTGCTGTGGCCCTAACTTTTGCGGCCTGTAATGATGACGAGAACCCTGCTATTGATCCGGACGGAATATTTTCTGGCCAAACCAAAACTTATGAATTAGCCGCTGTAGGTAATTCAGGCATTAGTGGTACCGCATTGTTGGAGGAAACTTCTATCGGAAACACCAAATTGACTATCACGCTAGAAGGAACCCCAGACGGTGGTCAGCATCCTGCACACATTCATTTTAATTCTGCCGCTACAGGTGGTGGAATCGCTGTTTCTTTAACTCCAGTAAATGGAACTACAGGAATCAGTGAAACAACATTCTCCATGCAAGATGATGGAACTCCATTAAAGTATAGTGATGTATTAGCTTTCGATGGTTACATCAATGTGCATTTGAGCGCCACTGAACTTGCAACTGTAGTTGCTCAAGGTGATATCGGATCAAATGAATTGACTGGAACTTCAAAAACATATACACTGAATGAATCAGCTGTCCCTGGAATCTCTGGAGAAATAACTTTCCAAGAAAGAGTGAATGGTTTTGCTTTAGCAACCATCTCTTTGGACGGAACACCTGATGATGGAATGCATCCTGCACATATCCATGCTAACTCTGCAGCAATAGGCGGTGGAATTCTATTTACTTTCAATCCAGTAAACGGTACAACAGGTATGAGTAAGACTGATACCCGTGCAGGTACAATGGATGGCGAAGAAGGTTATACATATGATGAAATCTTAGAAGTAGATGGTTATGTAAACGTACATTTGAGTGCAGAAGCTTTAGCAACTATCGTAGCGCAAGGCGATATCGGATCAAATGAATTAACGGCTACAGCAAGAACATATCCTTTGAACGAAACAGCAGTTGCTGGAATCTCAGGTAACATCACATTCCAAGAGAGAGTAAATGGATTTGCATTAGCAACCATTACTTTGACAGGTACTCCAGCAGATGGCATGCATCCTGCACACATTCACGCAAATAGTGCTGCTGAAGGTGGACCAATCTTATATACATTCAATCCAGTAGTAGGTGCTACAGGAACTAGTGTAAGTGATACGAGACAAGGAATGATGGGAACAGATACTCCTTACACGTATGCTCAAATCTTAACTGTTGACGGTTATGTAAATGTCCACCTAAGTGCCACAAATCTAGGTACAATAGTAGGCCAAGGTAACATAGGCGCTAACTTTCAATAATTAAAATTCAGCATTTCTAAGCTAAATTAGAAGGCTTCAAGCACCCACAGAAAATCTTCCAAAAGATAGTCTGTGGGTGTTTTTTTTGGGGGGAGAGTATTTTGACAAATTAAAATTGATTGGTTAAAAATTCATCCAACTCATTTTCTGTTTCAAAAGCAATTTTTGGTTCTATACCCAATTCAAAGAACTGCAACAACCCAATTAAGCTATCAAAATATCTGAAATGGTTTCCTTCATAATTGTAAACATAAACTTGTTTGCTTTCCTTGAAACTTTGTATTTCCAAGATTTCAATCGTTCTTGAAGGAAAAAGATATTCGGTGGAGACGGAGATGGTTTTATTCATTTGAAATAAGTTTGAACCAAATATACAACTAAATAGCATTTTGTAGACTATAGTCCGTGGTACAATAGGCCACAATTTTTCAGATTGCAGGATGGATATTAAAGAAAAATTTGGAAATAGACTCAAAACCCTCAGAAAAGAAAAAGGCCTGTCCCAAGAGGAAGTGGCCTTAAAGTCTGGGCTCAATCGCCCCTATATCTCTGGTATATAGCAAGGCAAAAGGAATGTGTCTTTAGAAGTAATGGAGAAGTTAGCGGAGGTGTTGGGATTGTGGAATTGGTGAGATTTTAGGCAGTTTCCAACTGCAATAATCTTTCCTTTAAAGCAAATGCAATGGTTCTCTTTACCAAAATATTGGCATCTTTAAAAGTAGTCTTGCTTTTCAACTCTTCAATTTTCATAGAGAGTAAAAGTTTACCAAAACACTCGTCTGCAAAACTATGTGATATAAACTCTACGCCAGAAAAATCAAACACTACAAAATCTTCAAATACTAAAGCTTGCTCAATATCCTTCCTCACGGTTTCACCAAGAAACCTTGTGCCAAGATGAGTTCCAAAATGTGAGAATTTGATTGTCATATAGTTATTAACCCAAAAATTGAACCTAAAGTTACCAAAGCTGATCGAAATCACCAAAAAACTCCTCTTTATATTCTTGAAACATATCAAGTTGATCAGAATTTTCACCAAATATCTCTATATAATTTACAGGAATATTTGTGTTAATTCTTAGAAATGTAAAGGTGCCTTGCCAATAGGGTACTTGATGTAATTCAAAATTATTAAGTTGATAATTACCTGAATGAACAATAAAGTCTCCTTGATTTTTCTTCATCATTTCTGCTGTAGCCCATAATCCAAAGCCCATTCCTTCGCTGTTTGTTACTCCTTTATCAACACTTCTTAAGACCGCTTCTCCTTCAGTTAAGTCTTTAAATTTTGACTTAGGGTGTTTTGTCAGTGCTGAATATATTCCTTGACCTGTATCGGCTATTATTATCCTTACTTCGTGATTTCTGGGAAAGAACTGTGCACAAGAAAACCCTGATCCTGCCCCATATTTAAATTCTTCGGAAGAATGATTTAAAGTATTATCAAGAACCTCATAAAGACAAAAATTAAGAACAGTAAGCATATCTTCATTTACACCATTAACGAGCAATATTTTCATAATTGAATCGAACACTTGCCTTATGTTGTCTTTATCAAAAAAAGTTATCTCTGTAAATCGACCAGATGGATCTTTTCTTGGAAACTTTTCATATAAATTTAATCCAAGTAGCCTGAAAAAATTAACTCTACTTGCATATTGAGCCTGCGGAGAATCCAATGAGAAATCTTCAATTAAACCATTAACTTTTATATTCTTGGATTTCAAACACTTTATGCTTGAAATTAGAAGCAATAGAAAATCTGAATATAAAAACTTTTCTCTCCCTAAATTCACTCTTAATCTAATCGAAGATCCTGAGGGTATATTAAAAAGAGAAGTAATTTGATTAACAAAACTAGCATGATCCGAGATTTCATTAAAGTCGATTAAATGATTTCGTTCCTTCATCCTTATTAAACTTAATTCTTGATCAATTCAGCCAAGGTAGTAGTAAATGGAAAAGCAGAAGCATTCCCTCTCTTGTAATTTTTCAAACTCCTAAAATTCCAATTCTTTCCCTTAAATTCTTCATCGGTAACTTGCACCAAATCTACAACCAAATAAAACTCACTGTTTGGTAGTGGGTATTTAAGTTTCAACAAATCAGCCTTCGAATAAACTTTGGGCCCCTTACTGACGATCTTCCAAAGCATTGAAGACTCTTGATCTCCTTTTGTGTGAAGTAATAAGTATTTTGAGCTTACAGTTTGAAAATCCAAAGAAAGTGAGCCATTCCCTGTGCCAGTCCTGAAGTTGTATTTTTTCTCTTTATTGATCCATTCCAAATGTTCCCGGGATTTGTAATAACCTACCAAAACAAATGTATCATCAGGAATCAAAGTTCTATTTATCCCATAAGGTTCAGGAAGAGATTCGTCTATCCGATCTTCGCCTTTTGGAATTTTTTTGTAAACCTCGTATGATTTCAAAGCGATTTTTTCCCTTTGGGATGCCCTATTAATGAAGTGGTCTATTACCTTTTTTATAAAGACTTCCAGCTCTTTCGTCCCATCGTCTTTTTTGGATGGCCGAACCGGAAAAGCTCCTAAACCCGGTATAATTTCATGAAATCCCTTTCTTTCAATGGGGACTGTTCCTGGATACAGGACATAGGCTCCCCCTGTTCTGCGAATAGCATCTTTATAAGCATGCATTTTCAGGAGATCGGCATTTTTATAGATCCCTTTTCTATTGGCTGTTTTTTCTTCGTCCAATCCTTCTTCCTGATCTGTAATCTGAAAAATGTTATCAACCTTATACTTGGCATCAAAGTGTATATGAACAATTACTTCTTCAAGCTCTGCCTGAGTTTCACTTATTCCAGATGGCCATACGGAAAGGGTGTAGTCTGGACGTAGTGTGGTGGTCCAACTACCTGATTTAGGGTATTCGTTTTTTCCTTGAAATGACCGATTGTAGTTAAACTGAACGTGAAACTTACGATTTCCAGAGTTGAAAATCCCTATTAGTGCGGTGAATTTACCCTGTTTCAGATTGACATTCAATCCTTCATCCTTGATTGAAATCAATTGTTGCAATTCATTAGGTTCGACCTGAAAAAGGTGCTGAAGGATTTCCAGCAACTTAAAGAACAACCAGTATTCATAAAGCGTGGCAATATCCTTTTTACCTCCCTCATATACATCTTCCCCTCCTTTCCATATCAGTTTGGCTGCTAAATCAAACATTAGCCATACTCTCAAAACCTCTCGGTACCCCTCTTTTCTTTGTAGAACCGGACTGTTTAATTTCAAAAGGTGGGGAGCAGAAATCTCATTAAAAATGGTATGATATAAATGGTTTTCTAGTTCACTTACCAATTGTTCTGATTCTTTGGATAGTTGACTCTGTCTGTTTAGTTTTTTAGCCTTAGCATTTATTTCTACACTAAACTTTAAAAAGGTCTCCAAGGCATACTTGATAAAACGATTTTCTGGGGTATCCACTGAATCCACCTTTCGAGAAGAAAGAATTTTGGAAGGAACAGAATTCAAACCATACGTGACTAAAGGATGAGAAGAGGGAATCTTAATACGGTTTTTGCCTTTGACGAGCTCAACAACTGCACTTCTGGAAAAGCGCCGCACATTCCGTACATCCTTTAGTTCTGTTTCTTCCTCCCACTTCGTGTTGGGGAAGGAAACGATTCGATGCACTGCCTCATGAAATTCCGAAGTTCCAATGATGGATTTTAGAAAAATAAATCGCTGATAAAGTACATTTTCTGAAATGTCTTTTTCAAAATTAGGTTCGAAATTCTGATAAACAGGGGAATTTATCTGTAGAAGAAGATCGGTACACTTCTCCGTGATGAATTCCAGCATATCGCGGTAATCATCCCGATAGCCTGTTTTTTTGGATTGTACTTCAAGTGGGATTTTTTTGATGGGGTCTTCAACTCCTTCTTTCTTTAAACTTAGATAAAGAGTCCCTACAAAAATATTTGGAGCAATAATCCCAGTGTAGGGGCGTTTTTGTGATGGCTGAATGATACGGACATTTCCAGAAGCTAATGAATATTTTGAATTGTTTAAATCATATTCATAAAAACTACCTTCTACAAGTTGAAACCTGGCTTCGTTATTTTCTATGCTTTTCTGATCCTCATCAAAAAGCGTCCCTGCCTGTTTTTCAAGGATTTCCAAAACCAATCCTTTTTCAACATCAGACAGGTCAATCAATATGTTGGAAACAGCAGCCATAGGTTATGCTTCTGCAAAACTAGCAAACCCGTTTTCTATGGCCGCCTTATGCATGCGAGAGAGCTTTTCATAAGAAATGGGATATTTGATATTCTCTGTATCAACTCCGAAAACCATGATATCAATAGATGCATTCTCTTTCTCTGGTTTGATAGACTCCTTCAAGCAAAGATTGGCCAAGGTGGTCAGGACAGGCGCAAGCTTTCTTCTGGAACCATGTAGCTTGGGAAGTAATTTCTGGATAATGGCAATATCCAGTTTGGTATCTGGACTTAAGTCTGGATCAATCTTACCCAAGCGGTCGATAAGTTTGAGTATTTCGGTGGCTGATCGATAACCGAACTCGGCACCTGCTTTTTTTAGTTCGACAAAGAACTTGGTTAACTCGGTCTTGACTCTGTCCATTCCCTCAGATGGAACAGATTTATCCAAGGCCATTTCCAAAAAGCTCTTTGCCATTCCCGCTCCTTTGGATTTGAGGTTTTCCATTTGGACTTCCCTGATTTGGTCCAAGAAGGAGCTCATCTCCTGTGGTGTAATTCGGAACTCGATGGTATTTGCTCTATCCAGAACTTTAGGGCTAAACATGTGTGTTGTTTCATCAATATTGACCGTACCGATGATAAATAGGTTTTTGGGTATTCGGATTTTGGGAGGGACATCACTGATCGGTTGAATTCCGCTATGGAGAGATATCGTTCCTTCAGATTCCATGGTACTAAGGAAGTCAGCAAAATACCGCTCCACATGACTCAGATTCATCTCATCCAAAATCAAAAAATATGGTAAATCAGGGTTATTAGTTGCTTCAATCAAAAGATCCAAAACTCCAGAGTCTGGTTTGATATATTCATTCAGATCCAAGGCATTGGGGTAGCCCAAAATTGGTTCACGATTGGTCCAGTCTGCTCCTACGGGAATAATTTTATACTGATTCGAATCAGTCGATATCCACTCAACAAAGGATTGGGCAAGTTTGGTTTTACCAGAACCTGAAAGGCCAGTTAAAATTAAAAAGGGTTTTGCCATCAATGATGCGCAAAATCTTTCAACCATTAATTGATTAAAATAAAATCCTGATAAAGCTACTGACCTAACTAAGTCTAAAAAATCAAAACCTGTTATTTCAAAAGCCGTTTCTTTGAAAGATTCCAGATCCGCTTTTTTATACTCCTCAATTAAATACTCAATATCTTTTTGTAATTCATTCCAATCCAAACCATCTTTCAAATCATATGCTGAATGAACAAAAGAATCACCATACCTATCTACCCTTAACTTTTTCTCTTGAAAAAAATCAACAATTTTCTTTGGAGGACTTTTAAACTCCCACTGTGAACTTGGCTTAACTGTTTCACTTACTCCATAAGCCAAAATGAGTATATTGTAATCTTTGTATAGAAGATATACAGGATATATTCCATTAGCTGTTGATTGACCCTCAGCCAAAAATGAAACCCAAGGTATTCTAGCCAATCCTCCTTGTCCAAAGCTCACTTTAACATTTAGCCCCTTAAAATCTTTCTTATAATGCTTAGTTTTTAAGTTTGAAGTTTGCGCTTGCTCTAAGAATGGACCTAAAATATCTTTAATTACTTCTGCCATAAAATCTTATTTTGCACAAAATACAAAGAATTTTCTTTTACTATTTTGAAATAACAACCTAAATCTATTTCGATTAGTCATTTTAACTTTTTGGAGATTTTCACGTCATCATGAAATTGATCAATAAACGGAGTTCTAAACGCATATGTGATGGGAATACACTAAAAAGACAGGATTGAATTTCTTATTTCAAAATATCATGACCTATTATCTGAATTTTTTATTGAGGGATCTTTTAAATTGATCTTTGATAAAATAATAGTTATTAGAAATCAATCTTGATTGTGAAAGTATATAATTCATCCATTCCCCAAATAATCCCAGACAAAATCTCCCAAGCTTTCCCATTCCGGATCGTATTTCATCACAATTCGAGATGTCAGCCGATCTACAAATGCATAAATGGCAGCTTCTTCCGATAAGTTTTCCAAAAATCGTAAGTTGAGATTGGATTCGTCAAAACCCCCAAGGATGATCCCTATTTCCCATTTAAAACTATCAGCATACGATTCTCCAGGCTTATCCAAGTAAGCTTTCAGGCAGGTGATTTTTTCTTGCTTATTCAAACTCAACTACTTCCTCCCTTCCGGCGCCTTAATCTTAAATAACTTATCGAGCAGGGGTGTTTTTTGGACAGATACGATGTCCTTGATAATGACTCCTTCTTTTTCAAGCGCTACCAAACCAAAATAATTCATAAACCGCTCAAAGGTTCTAATCGAATAACAACTTGCAGCATACTTCTCCACGGTAGTGTAACCCGGATTTAATCCATCGAGCAAAGCGGGAAAAGCTTTCAAATATTTCTCCGCATAAAAAACGTCAGACCTTGGCTTTCCTCCGTACTTGGACAACAAAATCAAAGTAAATCCAAAACCCAAAGGACCAATTGGCTGATTTTCATATCCATCAAAATAACCCCAATTGAACTTGTTTCTAAAAGTATCGAACAGGAGTTTGAATAACTCAAAATCATCTTTCAATACCTTCTGACCATTTTTTGTAAGCGATAATTTTCCCAATCGCTTCTTGGCAATCCCCGTCAACTCAATCAAAATTCTCGTCAAATGAATGGAATCAGAATCTGTCTCCTTATAGAGCTTGTAATGGCCCTCATCAATAAAATCATCTTTGATAAACCCTTGTGCATAAAGCTCAGCTACAAACTTTGTTGGCAAAAATCCCTTTGCGGTGAGTTTTAAGGAACCCGCCTTTTCAATGATACTGCACAAGTATTTGACCTGCTGAAGCATAGGAATCTGATCATAATCCTCAGAACTCAGCTTTTGTAATTGAATAGGACTATTTATACCAAATGTATCATGGAAAACAATGTTCATTTCATAAGGTGAGTACCCCTCAAATTCAGGAAGAGAACGCTTGTTTTGTTCTTCCATTAATTTGCCTATCTGCCGATTCAGTTCTTCTAAGTCCATTACACTGCTATTTTTTCAGATAATAAATATACAACCCAATTAACAAGGAACAAGACGAAATTACTCCTTAGCTATATCCAATATTTACAGTCGAAACCTTATAAACCACTTATCTTAAACTTACCCTTAATTGGACTTCTAAGCATAGATAATGTGATATCCATCCGTATCTTCTCCGTATCATCTCCATATCTACTCCGTATCAAACCCATATCAAACATATATCCTACTCGATTCCTAGCTATTCAAACCTCAGAAAAAATCCATACAAATCTCGCAAAAGACCACACCATACTAAGCTGTAAAGCTGATTTCAACCCTTTTCCAAAAAGGCTTACATAAAGCAAATCCAATTCCCCCAAATCAAAAAACCTACTATCTCTAAAAAGTAATCATTTCAACCAAACCCCATAAAACTACCACACCCCCAAATCTAAATTCTACCCTCTAAAATCTAAAATTCACCATGTTCATCCGTGGTAAAATAAAAATCTGTGAAATCTGTGGAATCCGCGTGAAACTCAAATCAAAAAAACTCCGTGCACCTCCGTGACTCCTCTGTGAATCTCCGTGCAACCCAAAAAACCTACTCTCTCTAAAAACTAATCAATTCAACCAAACCCCATAAAACTACCACACCCCCAAATCTGAATTCTACCCTCTAAAATCTAAAATTCACCGTGTTCATCCGTGCTAAAAATAAAAATCTGTGAAATCTGTGCACTTGCCTCCCGTTAGCCATGTCCCGCAGAATTGCGGGGGGAGGATCCGCGTGAGACTCAAATCAAAAAAACTCCGTGCACCTCCGTGACTCCTCTGTGAATCTCCGTGCAACCCAAAAAACCTACTATCTCTAAAAACTAATCAATTCAACCAAACCCCATAAAACTACCACACCCCCAAATCTGAATTCTAAAATCTAAAATCTAAAATTCACCGTGTTCACCCGTGTTCATCTGTGGTAAAATAAAAATCCGTGAACTTACCTCACTTTAGGGAGGATCCGCGTGAGACTCAAATCCACTTCAACTCCTCCACAGTCTGTGCAACTTTAATATCTCCCGTATGTTGGGTTGATTTGGGTTCGATAAGCATCACCCGAACCTCTTCATTATGCGTCCAAGGGCGGTGCTCTACACCTTTGGGGACAATCAGGATTTCTCCAGGTTTGGTCGCAATCGTCTTCCCATCTCTGAAATCCATCATCAAAGTACCACTAATCACCACAAACATCTCATCTTCCTCCTGATGACTGTGCCACACCAAATCACCTTTTAGCTTGGCAAGTTTGACATAATTGTCATTCAGTTCACCGATGATATGTGGATGCCAGTAACCTGCTATTTTGGAATACTTTTCTTCAAGATTGATTTTCATAGCATACAAGGTAAAGGCTATGCTTTAAATTTCAAACAGGAAAAATTTAAAAGACAGAAAGCCACTGATAAAGCCCAAAAACACAGTTTTTGATTTGATTAAATCTGAATTCTACCCTCTAAAATCTAATATCCACCAGTGGTAAAAACTCTTCGCTTCGCGTGCTTTTAAAACCAATTTGCAAAAAAATCATTAGTTTGTGGGACACTTTGATATGATTATCCGTCTTGAAAAAGTAACCAAAATTCAATTTTTATGAAAAAGTTAATCTTAGCCTTCTCAGTTCTCTTGTTATTGGCGTCTTGTGCAGAAGATGACTCCATTCCACAATCTGGAGAATTTCCTCTTGGTGCATGGACAGTAAGCAATTATCTAGGAAATACGCTAACCTTGGAAAGGAAAACCAATTTGCCTCCTGATACCTATGGCTTTATTTTTAGAAAAAATGGCAACTTGGTCAATCGAGCGAACGCAGGCTGGTGCGGTACACCTCCAATTACAACTTCTGACTTTAATGGAAATTGGTCAATATCTAATCAGATTATCAATGTAGAGTTGAGAACTTGGTCGGGAAGAAGCATTCAAGGTTGGAAAGTTCTTTCCGCTAATCAGCAAACGGTTCAAGTAGAAATCGTTTCAGATGAATATATCAATGATTGAAAATTACCTTTTAAACTAACGCTAATCAAATGAGAAAGCTATACTTATTGCTCTTACTACCAGTTTTTGTATTTTCTTGCATAGAAGATGACGAAGATCTAAACCGAGAAAGAATTCGAGGATCTTGGGTCAACGAGACCGAGTACGAAAATCAAACCTTAGAATCAACTTTTATATTTCAGCCCAATGGTACTTTTGAAAACATATCTAAAAGGATACAGGGGAATGGAGACTTTCAAACTGGAATATTGTCAGTTTCAACAGGGAATTACTCCTTTGAAGATGGTGAGCTTATTCTAAGAACCAATACAATATCTAATGCCGAAGAATGGGAAAACCCTCCTGCCACTAGCGAAGAACTTATTGAGAGTGATAATGTGAGTTCTATTCCTGATAAAGCCGAGATTTCATTCGAAGAAAATAACAGCGTAATGATTCTATTATTTTACCAGTGCAACGATACTCATACAGGTGGATTTTCCAATTGCGCACCACCAACTCCAATGCGTTATGATAAGATATAAGCCTAAAACTGGACATCCATCATAAAAAATCCTCTGAGCTTCACCGCACAACTCTGTGGCAAATATTTTTGCCGCAGAGATTCACAATGGAACGCAAAGAAAAAAACCGAGTCCATCCGTGTTCATCCGTGGTAAATTTCCTCGCTTACCTCCTTCAGGGACAATGAAAACCTTTCCCAATCCCGAAGGGATTACATGTTTATAGAAACAAAAAATGATAAATTAACCCAACGACCCTGAAAGGCGTCGAATTTTCAATTTACTTATTTAACTAATCCCCAATAACCAAATCCATCTGCATTCATCCGTGGTAAAATCACTTCCCCGCTCCCCGTACAATTAAATCTATGGCAAACCTATCTAAGCCTGATATACCCATTATCATGAAGATCTTGAGCGGATTCAATTAGAAAACTTCTTCCATTGTTGATCATGTACACTTGATCAGAGACCTCCATGATATGCTCGTAAAGATGATCAGATATCAAGATCCCTTTATTTTGTTTTTCCTCCACAATTAGCCTTTTGATAGTCTCCACATGCAAAGGCATGATATGGGAAAAAGGCTCATCCAAGAGCACAAACTTACTCTCTGACATCAAAATGATATACAGTTCTAAAATTCGCTGCCAACCCCCTGAAAGTTGATTAACTTTGAGCTTTGGAAAGGCATCAAATTCAGGGAAATTTTCGAGAAGCCTATCTTTCTCTAAACCAAAATCATCCAATACGCTCGTCAATGAAAGATGCTTTGGAATAAAATGCTGCTGAGGCAAGTAGCGCATGTCTTTAGAATCTCGAAAACTCCCCAATAGACTTTGATTGTCAATTCTCACAGACCTATCTTCTGTCAGCGGCTCCCCGAACATAATCCGCATCAGAGACGATTTCCCACATCCATTTCTTCCTAGAAGACCCGTCACACTACCTGATTCACATTTCAGATAGATGTTCTGCAACACACGATTCTGCCCAAAACTCAGCATGACACCATCCACTTCTAAAGTATGCTTCATAAAAACTTTAGGATCAAAAAGTAACCAAATAAAAACAAGAAAATATCAAAACCCATGGTAAATGACCAAAGCTGTCTTCTATTGAAACCCAAATTTTGAAAGTAGTAAAACTGTTTACTCATATCATCTTGGAGGAAAAAGATAATGCCAACAGAAGTTAATAATTTCAACCAAAACAATGGGGCAAAAGCTGCATTTCCAGAAGTCCAGATGATCCCCCAACTCACAACGGTTAGCGTAAGACTAGCCGCAGAAAAAGCCCGATAAAAGGTCTTTAGAATTCTTACTTTTTTAAGTAGTGTGGATTGGTTTGATTTCAATTTATTGAGAGTTACTGCTTCATACATTTTAAATTTAAAGATTAAGTTTTTAAATCCAACTAAAACGAGGCTGCTTTACCTCCATTTGCTTAAAACAGTGCCATTCTAATTTTAATATTCGACTCCGACTAGGCGTAGTTTGAAACTACGCCTTGATATCTTTTTACCGATCTAAATAAATTTCTCCCGCGAATAAACACAAAAGACACGGCTATTTGAATTGCCTTTTACATGTGAAAGAATTCCTCTGCGAACTTGCCTCCCGTTAGCCGTGTCCCGCAGAATTGCAGAGGGAGGATCCACGTGCAATTCCCAAATCAAAAAATAAACTCCGTGCACCTCCGTGACTCCTCTGCGAAACTCTGTGCAACCCAAAAAACCCATTATCTCTAAAAAGTAATCATTTCAACCAAACCCCATAAAACTACCACACCCCCAAATCTGAATTCTACAATTTAAAATCTAAAATCCAACGAGTCCATCAGTATTCACCCGTGTTCATCTGTGGTAAAAAAATCCGAGCACTTGCCTCCCTCTGCGAACTTGCCTCCCTTTAGCCGTGTCCCGCAGAAATGCAGGGGGAGGATCCACGTGCAATTCCCTAATCAAAAAACTCAGTGCACCTCCGTGACTCCTCTGCGAAACTCTGTGCAACCCAAAAAACTACCACCCCCAAATCTGAATTCTACAATCTAAAGTCTAAAATTCACCATGTTCATCCGTGGTAAAAATAAAATCTGTGAAATCTGTGGAATCTGTGCACTTGCCTCCCTCTTGGGAGGTTTACCTCACTTTAGGGAGGATCCGCGTGAGACTCAAATCAAAAAATAAACTCCGTGCTCCTCCGTGACTCCTCTGCGAAACTCTGTGCAACCCAAAAATCTAAAATTTACCCTCTACAATCTAAAATCCACTGCGTTCATACGTGGTAAAATCACTTTGCAGCCTTTGCTTCTCAGCGGCCTTTGCGAGATTCCCCTCTTTTCCTATCTCACTGCTCCACCCACTCTCGGAATGCAGCCGTACTAGATTGACTCGTCACTAGCTTTTTGTCAGAACCTACAAGCTGAATAGCCAAATTGTTTTTCCCATAGCGCTCCATTCTTTCTATGGCAACTTGATGAACCAACTCAGCCCTGTTGATCCTAAAGAACTTCGTCGGATCTAAAACTTCCTCTATTTCCTTCAAAGTAGCAACAGGCATCAGATGGCTTTTCCCCTGCAAATCTATGGCTTTGACAATCCCATCCTGAGCTTGGAAAAAAGAGACATTACTTACCTCCAAAAAGTAACTTCCCTTTGCTGTATTGATAATAAATCTACTTTTGAAACTGTCTGAATCTACAGATTTTGATGGAGTTTGCGAGGTTTTTGGTGCAGCTTGCGCAAAAAGCAAAAATTTCTTCCAGGCTTTTTCAAATCGCTCAAAAGTAAATGGTTTTAACAAGTAATCAATCCCATTGCTTTCAAAAGCATCCATCATGTAATCGCCATAGGCAGTAGTGAAAATGATGGGTGATTTTAAAGCGATCTCCTGATAAATATCAAAGGCATTTCCATCCTGCAAGGCAATGTCAGAGATTATTAAATCTGCTTTTCCTCCTTCTTCAAAGAAAACAATGGCTTCCTCCACCGTACTGCATTCGGCCAAAACTACCGTCTCCGATTCTAGCTGCTCCAGATAGCGCTTCAACTTCCTTCTCGCCGGAAGCTCATCTTCTATAATCAATATCTCAATGCGCATCTTTAAATATCAAGGGGAGTCGAACCACAAACTTATCTTCACTTTTCTCTACAAGCACTTCAGCGGAACCAAAGAGTTGAAACTGGGACTTCAAATTTAGCAATGCCCTGCCTCCGTTCTTTTTCGAATTTTTCTTGGGTTTGAGTGAATTGATGATAGAAAGTGACTTTTCTTCAAAACACAATTCAATCAATACAGGATCTTTTTCTGTTCCTAGATTATGCTCGATGGCATTTTCTATCAGCAACTGTAAACTCAATGCGGGCAAAAGAGCTCCTTTCGAAATCACACTACCAACTTTCAAAATATAGGCATCCCCATATTTCTGCTGCATCAATCGGAAATAGCGCTGTGCAAATTCCAACTCTTCTTCTAAACTTACGAGTTGCTTATCCGAAGACTGAAGCACATAGCGGTAGATATCTGAGAAATCATGCAAAAATGCTGAGGCTTGTTTCTGATCTTCTTCAATCAATTGATCTAGCACATTCAGGTTATTGAAGAGAAAGTGAGGATCCAATTGTGCCTTGAGCTTAGACAATTGACTTTCAATCTGAGCCTTTTCAAGCTCGGAAATTTTCTTTTTGTCTTCTTGATTTTTGTGAAAGTAATAGTGCGCCAAGAAGAATCCACCATAGACGAATACATCAACCACATATTTGATGTTTGAGCTTGCCAAGGAGTTAAAATTGAAATTCCGCGCTACAGTATTGAAAGCAAGTGAGATCAAAAAGGACAGGATATTATTACCAATCACATAAACAACAAGGGAAATAGTGAATACCGAAAGCGCATGGCTAAGTGTCAGCTTCTCTTCAAACCTTCGGATCACCAAGCCAATGATGACAAACAAAAGCATGGCATTGATCAGCTGACCTATGGCTGCGTCTGGAGTAAATAAAAACCAACGGAAGGATTTACTAAAGAAGAACCTGATCTGTATGGATTCCAAATAGGCGAAAATGACTATAAAAGCCAAAAAGTATTTGCTTAAATAAAGGGATTGGAAAAACTTCTTCATCGCTGGAAACTAAAGTGTAAAAATAGCCCTTTCTTCCAAAAGGGCTATAAATTGATCAATTTGTTTCTGCTGCAGGAGGGAAGGAGTAGAGCACTTCTCCTTTTTCATTGAAGAAATCCAGTTTGGCCTGATTCGCTTGATCCACGTAAAACATGGCACGCGGCATGCCCTGATCATCGAATAGGAACAACCCATTGTTCTGACTCCCCGACTTGCCCAACATCACTCGTGGCGCTCCACCAATCAATTCTTGTTCCTGATATTCTTGCATTTTGGCCCTTGCTGCAGCTGGATCTGTCTTTCTCAAAGCCTGCAGTTCCTCCATAATTTCCTTTGTCTTTTGTTGTGACTCTTTCGCAGGTCGATCCATAAAGACCAAATTGCTACTCACTCTTCTCTTGTCGCCAGATTTGCTGTCTGTTGTCAGCAATTGCATCACCTGATCACCATCATATTGATCAAAAGTAAGTGATAAACCTGAACTGTGTCCATTCTCTGTCAAAGCACCATCATAGATAAAACCTCCACACTCGATTCCATCTTCATTGAAGAAAAGCATTCCTGAACGTTTCTTTCTATCTGCATTGGTAGGTCGATCGTTGATTTTAGTGTCCCCATTTGGGAATTTATCCACATTAGTGATGACCATCTTGACCGTGCCATCGGGTTCCACGATGTTTATTCTCTGTACATCGATTTCTTCAAAATGATGGTTACCATTATTTTTAAAGGCAACTGAAGCAAGTAAAATCATACCACCAGCCATCGCTAGTGAGAAAGTTCTGAGCAATACCAATTCTCTTTTCATATTTTTTTAAGGGTTTGTTTTTAATGTTTGATGATTCAAAAGTATCCTACAGGACACCAAACACCTCCCACAAAAAAATGAACCAAGGAAAAAATCAAATGAGCGAGGCTTTTTACGATTTAAATCAAACGGTATCCATCAGGAAATTCATTTATTAAAAACCGACTTCTTACTCCGCTTCCTATTTCCACTGATATTTTAATTCAAAAAAATAACCCTTCTCGTCAAAGCGAGAAGGGTTTCTAATTATAGATTGTTGGTTATGCCAGAACCTTTCTAAAATCAGGACATACCAGGTTCTTATAAATTCATATCAATAAAGTACTCCGAATCCTGCTGCTTTTACTTGATTATTGAATTCAGGGATTGACTTATTCAGAATATCTTCCCCTCTAGCTTTCAATAGCAGCCATTGTTCATGCAACTCAGCATAGCGCTTTTTGCTTCCTGCGTTCACTTTAGGAATACTGCTTTCTGTTTGATTGATCAAGAATAAATAATTCGCAGTAAACTTATTCGGGAAATTCTCCACATCATCATACGCTTTGGATTTGCGTTGAACCATATCTTCATCCCAAGTTTGCATCAGCTGAAGAAGGTTCTCTCCGTTCTGATGAAGGTCTTTTTGCTTTTCATCTTTTGAAATACCCGTCAAAAAGGCTTGCAGTTTTAACTGTAGACCCATTAGCTGATTCACCATTTCATGCATTTCGGTAAGTTCGCCTTCCATTGTTTCCATCAACTGATCGTATTCAGACCACTGAGAATCTGTTATAGAGATAAGCGGGCTAGGAAGAATCTTGGCCATTGTCACACTCTGCTGACCTCCTACATTCAATTCCAATTGATAGTCTCCCGGTGCCACTCTTCTACCTCTAAAAGACCCTTCTATGTAGGCTGTCGGTATTCCCGGCATACCAGTATATCTCATATCCCAAACAAACCTGTTCACGCCTTTCTTTTTAGAAAGTGTTGGTGCTGTCGATGGACCACCATCATAAGATTTAAATTCGGGATCGGCTTCGGATGTGAGGGTTCTGATAAGCTTACCCTCGCTATTTTTGATCGTCAAGGTGATTTCTTTTTCTGAATCAAAATCATCAGGCAAATGATAGTAAAATACTACACCATTGGCTGGGTTCACACCTGTCAAAATTCCCTTACCGTCAGCGCTGTTACTGTTCATCGCAGAACTCCAGTTACCATAAATTATCGGATTAGGAGTGTAAGCATGCAAGGAGGTCACACTAGGTTTTAATTCTCTGACCAAATTAAGGTCATCCAATATCCAATAAGACCTACCCGAAGTCGCCACAATCAAATCATCATGGGCAATTTTCAAATCTGTAATAGGGGTAACTGGAAGGTTGAGCTGAAAAGATTTCCAACTCACTCCTCCATCTCTCGATAAGTAAATCCCCGTTTCGGTTCCTGCATAAAGCAAGTCTTTGACTTTTGGATCTTCTCTGACTACCCTTGTGAAAGCGCCATAGGGAATTCCTTTGCTTATATTGACCCAAGATTTTCCATAATCAGAAGTCTTCCAAATCGCTGGAGTATAATCATTGAATTTGTATCGCGTGGTTGCGATGTAGGCTGTACCAGGTTGATGCGGAGAGAGTTCAATGGCATTGATAAGCGTTTCAGGCATCCCTTTGGGCGTTACATTTATCCAACTTTGGCCACCATCTCTTGTTAAGTGAACCAGACCATCATCTGACCCAGTCCACAAAACTCTTTTTTCATGTGGGCTTTCGACCAAATACGCAATGGTTCCATAGTTTTCTGCCCCTACAGCCTCATTGGTAAATGGACCTCCACCTTTTCCTTGTTTTTCCTTTTCATTTTTGGTCAAATCTGGACTGATAACCTCCCAAGAATTTCCCATATCCTGTGTTTTCAACACATATTGAGCGGCATGATAATAAGTATTTGGCTCATGCTGTGACCAAATGATGGGAGCACTCCAGTTGAACCTGTATTTCATATCAGAAGCGTCTCTACCTAGATACTGAATTGGCTCAATCATAATATTAGTGGAACCTTTAGATTGGACATCCAAAACTTCAATGGTACCTAGGTAACTACCGCCTAATACATAGCGCGGATCATCAGGATCAAAGGCAAGAAAAGCGGACTCTCCTCCTGCGCTGGCACTCCAGTTCTCTTGGTCAATCCCGCCTTTTCCCAAGGCCAAGCTGCTGATCGATAAGGAAGAATTGTCCTGCTGTCCCCCATAAATTTTATAAGGAAATTGGTTGTCAGTATTGATTCGGTACATTTGAGCTGTTGGCATATTATCCTGCCTAGACCAAGTGTTTCCACCATTAAAGGAAATTGCAGCACCACCATCATCAGCAATAACAAGGTTTTTGGGATTCTTAGGATTGATCCACAAATCATGGTAATCCCCATGTGCACGTGGCATGACTTCCCATGATTTACCCCCATCTATAGACTTAAGCGCAGGTGCACTCAGCACATAGATCTGATTTTCATTTTGAGGATCTATAAATAGCTCTATATAATACCAAGCTCTCTGAACCAAGCGATGATCACTGCTGACTTTGGACCAAGAAGCACCGGCATTGTCAGAGACAAAGAGTCCGCCCATTTCTTTATCTGAATCACTTTCTACCAAGGCATATACTTTTTCAGAGTTTGATGGAGCTACTGCAATGGCCATCTTACCCATCTCCTCTGGAAGCCCTTTTTGAAGTTTTTCCCAAGTCATCCCTCCATCTGTAGATTTATACAATCCACTGCCTTCTCCACCACTGATCACTTTCCAAGGCAACCTTTGATGCTCCCACATGGCTGCATAAAGTACCTCTGGAAAATTACTATCCATAGACAATTCAGAGGCTCCCGTTTTTTCATCCACAAAAAGAATCTTTTCCCAAGTTTCTCCACCATTAGTAGTTTTATAAATTCCCCTTTCTGGATTTGGAGCATGTAAGGCTCCCTGAGCGGCAACATATACAATGTCTGGATTTTCTGGATGAATAATGATTCTGGAAATGTGCTGGGTTTTTTCCAAACCCATTTTCTTCCAAGTCTTTCCTGCATCAATTGATTTGTACACTCCATCACCATAAGAAGTCATCACACCCCTAGGCGCATGTTCTCCCATTCCTACATAGACAATTCTAGATTGGGTTGGCGAAACTGCAATAGCACCCACAGAGCCAGTTTCAAAAAATCCATCTGATATATTCTCCCAGAGTTGGCCAGCATCGGAAGTCTTCCAAACACCTCCACCTGTAGTTCCCATATAATAGGTCAATGGATCATCTATCACGCCTGAGGCTGAAACAGACCTTCCTCCTCGAAAAGGACCAATATTTCGGTATTTCAATGGGAGCGTTTCTTGTGCAAAAAGATTTAAGCTGATCAGACAGAGACAAAGATGGAATATTTTCTTCATGGTGGTGTTTTAAATATAATCCATCAAATTAGTGCTTTGTCGCAAAACAAACAAATACAATTTTGATCGCATGTATCGGGTATTGGAATTCCATCAATCGGTTTTTCGAGATTTGCATTCCCACTCCCATAAACATCAATTTGTAGAACTACCCCACCTAATCCCTAATTAACTATTAACTAAATCCACTAAACACTCATTTTTTCATCCCTCTAAATTTCTCCTTCTCCCATGCTTTCAGGAACTCAAATACATCCTCGTTGTTACTTTCTTTAAATATTGATGAATATGTGTATCCGCTTTTATACCAGCAGCCATTTATAATATTGTTTGAAGTTCATTTCAATCAAGCTGTCGACCGCTGACCGTCGGCATCAGCTATAATTCAGATTTTAAACTTAGTTACTGGCATAATTTCGGATAACCATATTCCTATTTAAACTATCTTGCCGCCCAATTCAAAACATCCTATGAATCAAACCCAAATTCAACAGCATCTTCAAACGATTTTATCAAATATGCCAGCTGACTGGCTCAAGCTCACCACGCATCGCCTGGATATCTATGAAGAAAAGCTAGCCAAAACCCAATTTTTAGAGCATTTTGAAAGCTTGTTAAAGTCGAACTCCATCGACGCAGAGCAACTCAATCAATTACCCACAGCCTATGACTACATCCGCCTCGGTCATCCATTGTCCAGTATTTTGGAATGGGCCATTGCCGAATTGAATCAATTGCCCTTTGACCATGTCATTAGTTTTTCTTCCAAAACAGCTCCTATTTTGGCTGTGCTCAGAAAAAACCTATTCCTCAGTAGAAAAACACAGTTACTCTACACGGAAAATATTTCTAATTTCTTCGGAGCTGAATTGGTTCGTGAGATCTACGGGTATCAATTTGACATGAAAAAGGTGAGTGCTGAAGAGGAAATTCCCGACTTTGATGGAAGCAGAGTTTTGATTTCTCAATCCAGCGCTATCGGGGAAATTCAAGATGATTTCAACAGCGATTTTGTGATTACCACGCATGGATCTTTAGGAAGTATTATTCATATCACTAAAAAAGAGCATGCCTCATATATTGGTGAAATTCAGCATGTACGAAGAAGGGAAACGATAGCCATGACGCCAGCTAATTGCTTGATAGCATTGGAGATATTAGCAGGAAAATCAATCAAAATACCCCAAGATGATCGAGACGTCAACTACAAAGACGACGTATTCGTATCCATCGCCAACATCACAAGTACAGATGTCAAACCTCTAGTTGCCTCCAGTGGCTTATCGATTCAATATGCCATCATGATGGGATTGATCCACGATGCCATGGAGAAACACCCGGGAAAGGAACTCAAGTTTATTGTTCCGCCCAACTGCTACGGGGGCACCAATGACCAAGCCAGAAGGGTAGCTGCCGCTTTGCCTCATGTAGAAATCGTGGACTTACCCGTGGATGCCGGCAACGACATGAACCAAAGCCTAGACAGGATATTGACCGAACTGGCCGAAAAAGACGCAGTACCCTTTATCATAGCAGAAATTCCAACCAACCCAAGAGTGGAAGTTCCTGATTTGGATCGCCTAAAAGAAGTCTTAAGCCAAACTCGTCAAACCAAAAATGGAGAGACAGCCATTGAACCTGTTTTTATTCTAGATCAGACTTTCTGCCCAAATGTTCACTTTTTGGGAGAAGAAAATACGCTTTCAGTTGTTCCTGCAATTGCTTACGCCAGTGGGTCTAAGTTTCCAAGTGGGGGAGAATGCACGGCAGGCTATTGCGTGGCCAATCAAAAAGCTGAGGAATTGATGGATAAGATCGGGCTTCACTTAGCCTTATGTGACAATGAAGCAACGGGACAGCAGTACGAGATTTTGGCCAGACAGCTGCCTTCTATGAATCAAAGAATTCAAGATGCCTATATCAATACCAGAGAATTTGTCAATTTCATTCAAGTGAATTTGCCAGAAGCTAAGATCAACTTTGTCTCAGAAGAACTGGCAGAAAGGGGCTTCACTCCTTCTGTATTTTCACTAGACCTTCCTACCAAAGGAAATACGCCAGAGGAAAAAGAGGCCCATAAAAGGGAATTGAATCTACAATTGATTGATTTGATGATCACTAAGATTCCAGATGAAAGCAAATTCTGTGTCAGCTACGGCCAATTGAAAGGTTGCTACTGGACCATTCCGGCCACATCCACCCAAGGGACTACCAAGGAAGGCGACAAAGATTACATTGTCAGAGCCTCAGTTTCACACCATATTGATTTGGAAAAACACAAGAAGGTTTTCATGGAATTCATTCAAAGGATGTAAAAAGCCCTTTGTGACTTAGTGTCTTCGTGGCTAAAATGTAAAAAAGCCACGAAGCTCTAAGTTGGTTTGAATGAACTACAAACAAGATTATTGAATTTAAGCGTAAATCTTTTTAGGGAAAGGAGAGCTTTAAGCTTTTCGTACCATCTCTATGTGTTCAATCCCATCTTCATCGTAGATCTCGCCATCTGATTTGAATCCCAAAGATTCGTAAAAACCTAAGGCATAAGTTTGCGCTCCCAAGCGAATATCGCAAGAGCCAAAAAGCTGATAACAAGCCTCTAAAGTAAGTTCCATTACTTTTCGACCTAGTCCTTTTCCTCGAAAAGCAGGAGAAGAGACAACCCTGCCAATGGCAACCTCCTCGTAAGATAAACCTGCAGGAACAATCCTGGTATAGGCAACCAATTCATTTTCTTGGTATAAAAGCAGATGAAAGCATTTCTGATCCTTATCATCTAAATCCAAAAAAACGCAGTTTTGCTCTACCACAAAAACCTCACTTCTCAAACGGAGTAGATCGTACAACTCGTCTACATTCAATTCATGGAAAGTTTTTAAAATATGTTTCAGATTCATAAGGATTGTACTTGAATTTTTCAGATTGGCTAATATAATTCATAATCCTAGAAATCAAGAAAGTTAAGCAGATGAGTAAAAGTTTTCTCTTTTGTAAAATTGAAATTCCAACATCTAAATTTAAAGCGACAGTGGCAAAAAATAAAAAAAGCCTCCTAATGGAGGCTCTTTTTCTATATATTGAGGCAATTAATTACATTTCATCAACTTTCATAACAGTCGCCACTTACGGTCCTGTATGAAGTTTATTTCAATCAGCTATTGACTGTGGGCTGTTGACAATTATTTATTCTTAACATATTTCTCCAACCACTGATGTTGTTCATACAGGGTGTGAAGAATAGACTCTTCAGCAGAATAGCCATGACTTTCGTGAGGTAAGAATACCAATCTTGTCGTCGCTCCATGTCCTTTCAAAGCATTGTAGTAACGCTCTGATTGGATTGGGAAAGTACCTGAGTTGTTATCAGCCATTCCATGAATCAATAGGATAGGAGTTTTCACTTTGTCAGCATGCATAAATGGCGCCATCGTATTGTATACATCTGGAGCTTCCCAATATGTTCTCTGCTCATACTGGAATCCAAATGGAGTCAATGTTCTGTTGTAAGCACCTGATCTTGCGATACCCGCAGCAAATAGATTCGTGTGAGAAAGCAAGTTTGCAGTCATAAATGCACCATAAGAGTGACCTCCAACAGCGATTTTTGATCTTTCACCAATACCAGAATCAACTATATAATCGATTGCTGCTTCTGCGTTAGCTACCAACTGCTCCAAGAAGAAATCATTTGGCTCTAAATCTCCTTCACCTACAATAGGCATCTCTGTCTGATCCATGATAGCATAACCTTGCGTCACCCAATATAATGGAGAACCCCAGCTCAATCTTGTAAATCTATACTGAGAACCTCTTACTTGAGAAGCTACCGCGGCAGACTTGTATTCTCTTGGATAAGCCCACATCAATACTGGCAATCTACCATCTCTAGCAGGATCATATCCCTCAGGAGTGTAGACTACAGCTGATAGATCCAAGCCGTCATTTCTTTTGTACTTTACCAACTGCTTATTGATTCCTTTGATTGACTCGTAAGGATGATCAAAATTAGTTACTTGAACTGGTGCAATTCTTTTTCTTGTATTGACTAACCAATAGTTTGGTTGCACTTCAACACCCTCTTTCGACGTAATAAATTCAGTTGCATTGTCATTCAATACTTTTACTACTCTTTCATAGAAAGGAGCCTGACTTCTCCAGAGAATTTTCTCTGTTTTCGACTTCACATTGAAAGTAGACAAATATGGCATGCTTCCTTCAGGTGAACCACCTTCGCTAGTCATAAATACATCGTCACCTTTTCTTAAAATCACCCCTCTACCGTATTCGTTGGTTGTGAAAACCGGACTTCCTGGATCATTGTAAATATCATCAGAAGATCTTTCTATGATCACCGTTCCTTTGTCCATTGGTTTAGAAGGGTTGATCAACCTTACGATCTGCTTTCTAGTAGCTGACCATCTTTCGCTGAACAATGCAAAGCTATCGTCAGACCAAGAGATGCCACCATATCTGTAAGGCGTACTTGCAAATTTCAACTTTGTACCTGTAAAAGGTGCATCAAGGGTATAAACAATATCCCTCTCAGCAATCTCAACCCTACCATCACCACCATCCTGAGTTTCTACCCAGTATAATGTTGCTGGCTTATCGGCTCTCCAGCTGATCGATCTTGGGCCTGTTACCGTAGCATCAAAACCTGTTGGTCTAACTTCATCCAAAGGAATTTCAGCGAATGTTTTGATATTTCTACCTGTCATATCCCAAAGCTGTACATCGTAAGGGAATCTTGACGCAGGTACCAAATAAGAGAATGGCTTTTTGATTATATCTACCATCACATAGCTTCCATCAGGAGAAAGACTCACTGAAGAGAACATACCCGGCTGACCAAATGGAGTCTTGTTACCATCAAGGTCCACCATCATCAATTGTGAATCCATGAAGTATGCAAATAAGTTCTCATCATGTCTGTTTGTCAACAAATCCTGATAAGTTCTTGATGGGGCTGCATTTCCAGAAGTCTCTTGAATCGTTGGGCCAAGTGGAGCCAAAGGTGCTACTGGCATTGATCCTCTTTTAGGATTGATCGCTTTCAAGAGAATTTTATTATCTGGAGTCCAACTCATGGTTCCTCCCATGACATCATTGACAATCTCGTCAGTCAGCTTCTTAGCTACAAAAGTGCTCAAATCAACTACCCAAAGGCTGATACCTGTGTTTGTCGTATTTGTAACAGCAGCATACTTCTCGTCTTTAGAGAGAGATAGGTTGCCTAATCTTGCATTTGCAGGAAGTCCAGTGATTTGATTTTCTACACCTGTACGGGTGTTTTTAACTTTTACATTTTCTACTGCTCCACTTCGGCTAGGGCCGTTGGTAGCAGGATTGATACGCATACCGGCAATTCTCAATTCCGGCTGAGCTAAATCTTCAATAGATGGATTTCCTGATCGCTCTAAAAGCAACATAAATTCACCTGTTCGGCTAAAGCTAACGGAAGGCGTAGATGGAGCCTGTACCAAGTCAGCAATTTCTTTTGGTGGGGTCTGATAAGTTAACGCACTTTGGGATATCGCTGGACTAATGGCAAACCATGTCAAGCAAACCAACAAAGATATACGCAACGTTTTCTGTAATGTGTATAGCATAGTTCAAGTTCTTTTAATTAGAGAAATTTAACCCTTTCTGCCCAGTTTATCACAAATTTTTGAATTTGAGGTACTCTCTGAATTTAAACGGTCAAATTGGAGGCTTAAATAAATAGAAAAAGGAGCCCGAGAGCTCCTTTTTCTATTTTTAATAAAATACTTCCGACAAAACATTGTCTAAAGTAACATTCTTCAAACTTTAATTTCCTACTGCACCAACAGAAATCATGGCACACCTAAATCCAATATGGTTAGTAGCAGAGTCTTGATGCATAAACCTTCTTGTTCCTGGAGACAACCAATAGGCCATATCTCTCCAAGATCCTCCTTTATAAACTCTGTAATTATCATCAATCAGCGTAGTATTATAATCCTCAGCTTCATCATAAATACCATCTTTTCTTAATGGATTCAAATCATCAAAATCTGTGAATGAAAGTGGTCTATAAACATCTTGTACCCATTCATTCATATTCCCAGCCATTTGGTAAAGACCGAAATCATTTGGTGGGTAGTTATAAACGTTTGTTGGAATGATATCTCCATCATTAGCAATACCGCCAGCTATACCTGCATAATCTCCTCTACCTCTCTTGAAGTTGGCCAACATATCTCCTTGTTTCCCTTTTCTTTTAATATTGTATGGGTTTCTTACACCTCTACCATCCCAAGGATAAATTCTACCATACTCTTGGTTTTCATCCATGTATTGCGTTCCAATCATCGCTTTTGCAGCATATTCCCACTCTGCTTCGTTTGGAAGTCTGTATTCAGGTATGGCAACACCTCTCTCAATCAATTGATTTTTTGTCAAGGTACTGTCAATGCCTTCTTTTTCTCTCATCAAATTGCCTACGTATTCTGTTCTCCACTTCGCATAAGCTGTAGCTTGAACCCAAGAAACACCTGCTACGGGATAGAAATTAAAACCTGGAAATCTGAAATAATAGGTATCATAAACGTCATTGTAAGACATTGCTCCAGCCCATACTTTATCAGATGGCTCTAACTTCAATACAGAATCGGCACTTACATTCTTCCGCATATTGAACAAAAATTCTTTGTAATCATTATTGGTAACCTCCGTCTCATCCATGTAGAAAGATGCGATAGTGACTGTTCTTTCAACATTATCTCTGAAAGCCATAATGTCTTGTTCCTGTGAACCAATAACCGCTCTTCCTCCTTGAATGTATTTCAAGTTAGGACCAACAACCTGCTTAGCCATCTTAGTGACAACAAAGTTGGTACTATCATTGGCATCGAAACTAAATTCTGCTCCCGTGGTAGCACTTACTTTTCCTGGCTTCGCAGCAGTCCTTCTTCCGTATCCAGGTGTTTTATTACATGATGATAAGATACCAGTCGCTACAAAAAGCATTGCAACAGCGACTAATCCTAATTTATTTTTTCCAAAAACCATATGACATTTAGTGTTTTTTGTGCACAAATAGAACGCTAATATATAATCAATAATATCTTATCACAATATTATTTTTTCTCTTTCCCCTAACTCGAAATACGAATTTGTCTTAAATCAGAGATATTATACAAAAAATATCTCCAAAGTGACAGTTTTCGACCTACCAAAAATTTCTAATTTTTTTGGATTTTCATATCATTTAACCACTTTTTTGCTTTACTGATATCCTTTACACCATTGATAGTGAGTATCAAGCGATGTTTATGCTCTTTCATCTTACAATGTTTGGACTGTGTTCCGACGTACCTCAATATATGTCCAAAAACTTCCGACTTGAAATAACTTTCTTTTGATGATGGCACAAAATAACATTTCATTATCTCATTTTTTAAAACCAGTTTTTCAAATCCTAGCTGCTCGGCAAGCCATCTAAGACGAACCGTTTCAAATAAATCTTCAACAACTTCGGGAATAGGACCGAATCTATCTTGTATCGTTTTAATATAAGATAATAATTCCTCCTCCTTTTTGATATTATCTAGTTTGGAATACAAACTCAATCGCTCAGAAATATTACTCACATAGGTTTCTGGAATCAAGAGTTCCATGTCTGTCTCAATCACACAATCCTGAACAAGGATTTCAACCTTTTCCTTCAGGTCAACTTCAAATAAGGCAGCAAATTCATTTTCCTTTAATTCTTGTACGGCCTCGTCCAAAATCTTATGATACATTTCAAAACCTAGATCTGTAATAAATCCACTTTGCTCTGCACCCAAAAGATTTCCCGCACCTCGAATATCCAAATCTCGCATGGCTACCTTGAAGCCATCACCCAAATCAGAAAATTCTTCCAATGTCTGTAGTCGCTTCCTCGCCTCTGTGGTCAAGCCAGTAGTAGGTGTCGTCAAAAGGTAACAGAATGCTTTTTTGTTGCTTCGACCCACTCTTCCGCGCATTTGATGCAAATCACTCAAACCAAACATGTGTGCCCTGTTGATAATAATGGTATTGGCATTTGGGATGTCTAGTCCAGACTCAATGATGTTGGTAGAAACCAATACGTCAAATTCACCCTCAATGAACTTCACCATGATTTTTTCCAATGCCTTTCCATCCATCTGTCCATGTGCACCTGCTACTCTCGCATCAGGGACTAGCTTCATGATGATATTCGCAATGGTATCTATTTCCCCCACTCGGTTGTGAACAAAGAAAACCTGACCTCCACGCCGCAACTCAAATGCCACTGCATCTCGGATGACTTCTTCTTGGAAGGTATGGATTTCTGTCGTCACAGGCTGCCTGTTCGGCGGTGGCGTTGCAATCACGGATAGATCTCTTGCACCCATTAAAGAAAAATGAAGCGTTCTTGGAATCGGTGTAGCAGTCAAAGTCAACACATCTACATTTAGCTTCATTTCTTTCAGCTGATCTTTGACCTTTACCCCAAATTTCTGCTCTTCATCAATGACCAAAAGCCCCAAATTCTTGAACTTGATGTCTTTATTAACAATTCTGTGTGTTCCTACCAAAATGTCTATTTCACCGGAAGTTACCTGCTTGGTGATTTCCTTGATCTCTTTGGCAGTTCTGAATCTGTTGATGTAATCCACTTTCACAGGAAAGTCTCCTAATCTCTCTTGGAATGTATGAAAATGCTGCATAGCCAAGATCGTTGTAGGAACTAAGATAGCAACCTGTTTTCTATCATTCACCGCCTTGAAAGCTGCGCGAATTGCTACTTCCGTCTTACCAAAACCTACATCTCCACAGACTAACCTGTCCATCGGATAGGGCTTTTCCATATCTACTTTCACATCGGCAGTTGCTGAGGCTTGATCAGGCGTGTCCTCAAACACGAAAGAACTTTCTAACTCTACCTGTAAGACCGAATCTGGTGAAAACTGAAATCCAGGAGCATTTCTCCGCTTGGCATACAAAGCAATCAGATCTTTGGCAATGTCTTTAACTTTGCCTTTTACCTTTTTCTTTTTATTCTCCCATTCAGGAGAACCTAATTTGGACATGGTAGGAGCAGTGCCTTCTTGTCCTGAATATTTAGAAATTTTATGAAGAGAATGAATGTTCACATAAAGCAAATCGTCATCTCTAAATACCAATCGAACTGCCTCTTGAAGCTTTCCATTGACATTTACTTTTTCCAATCCTGCAAACCTTCCTACGCCATAATCAATATGGACAATGTAATCTCCCGGATGGAGGGATTTGATTTCTTTAAGTGTTAGGGCCTTTGATTTGCTGGATCGGGCTTTGGTTTTATATCTGTGAAAACGCTCAAAAATCTGATGGTCCGTGTAACATGCTACCCGCAATGTTTTGTCCACAAACCCTTCTCTTAACCCAATTAAAAGTGATTGCGTCTTGAGCGTGGGGTCTAATTCATGTAGGATGTTATCTAGCCTGTTGATCTGTTTGTCATTTTCAGAGCAGATGATATTCAGCCAGCTATTTTTCTCATTGTTCACCAAATTCTCAACCAAGAGGTCAAAGTTCTTATTGAATGAAGGCTGTGGCTGTGTATCAAATTGAATGACTTGACTGTCAAGGCCATAAAACTTATGCCCAAACTCTACCTTAACAAATGAATTACTCAAAGTTTCAAAAGCGCTCGCATTGTCAAACAAATCACTCGGCTTGGGAAGGAGTTTATCGTTATTGGTATTATTCACAATTTGCTCAAAATGCTTGGAGGCTTTCTCGAAATTTTCATCCAATACATCAAAAGTAAATTGCTGATCCTTCAGCCAAAGAACCGTATCATTTGGCAGAAACTCCAAGAATGATTGCCTAACCTCTTGAAGCAATCGTGTTTGCACATTTGGAATGATACTGATCGATTCAATTTGATCTACAGAAAGCTGGGTCTCTGGATCAAAAGTTCGAATACTCTCTATTTCTCGGCCAAAAAGCTCTATTCTATAAGGAAGATCATTGGCATAAGAATATACATCCAAAATTCCTCCACGAATGGAAAACTGCCCAGGTTCGTAGACAAAGTCGGATTTTTCAAAATCATAGGTAGAAAGAATCTCTGCTATGAATTCCATGTCAACTTTTTCCCCAACGGATGCTACAAATGTGTTTTCCTTTAGAGAGCGCTTGTTGATCACTTTTTCATAAAGTGCCTCTGCATAAGTAATGACGACCTCGTTTTTATTTTCCTTTGCTAAAATCTTATTTAAGATTTCTGCTCGCATCAGTATGTTGGCGTTTTCTACTTCATCAAACTGATAAGGCCTTTTGTAACTAGAAGGAAAAAGTAGAGTGTCTTTCTTTCCGAGTAGCTCCTGAAGATCAGAATTAAGGTAAGCAGCTTCTTCTTTGTCGTGTGCTACAATCAAATGAAAGCCTCCGATGCTGTTAAAAACTGACGTAAACAACACCATGTCCAAACTTCCAGAAACTCCCTTTAACTGGAAATTTCTATTTTTTCGGTACTTTAGTTGCTCGGAAAAGGTCTGTACAAAAGGATCTTTTTCGTAAAGGGATAAGAATGATTTTTTGTCCAAAATGCTTTTTGATTGCTGATATGAAATATTATGCAAGGTAAGGAATTGATTTGTTAAGCCTTCAAGAGACATTTATGAATTTGAAGCCATTTCCTTGAACCTATGCCTCATTAAAATGTTTAGATGGCAGATGATTTAAATGGCAAGATGAAAACAGAGAAAGAAACTTGGTTTCAAAAAGTAGAAAACATGCACCCGTATCAAACTTTGATGTATTTGGGCATGTTTGGCAGTGGGCTGATATTTTTATTTTTGACCTTGGCATTTTTAGCATCGGGATATGGCAATCTTGATGGATTAGGATTCAAGATGCCCCGTTCGTTTATTCTGAGTACGATTGTCATAATTTTTTCTGGATATACTTGCTCCAAAATGATCCTTCATTACAAGGATGAAGAAACCACAAAATTAAAAAATAGCTTATTCACGACCTTCTTGCTAGGCCTCATATACACTATACTTCAAATTGTCGGTTGGAGAGAGTTGACTGGTATGGGAATAGACTTCAGGGGAATTCCGAGCGGAAGTTTTCTTTATATTCTCAGTGGCATTCATATTTTCCACTTGGTAGGAGCAATGATATTCGCACTGATCATGATGGTACAATACAATAAAAAAGAAAAAGATGCCATTCAGAATCTAATAATGCTGACCAATCCATTTGAAAAAATGCGGATAGAACTATTCACGAAATATTGGTTCTTCATGGATTTTATCTGGTTGACCTTATTCTTAATTTTTGTAATTGCCTTTTAGTATATCCAAGTGTGTATTAGAGATTGTACTCATCACCAGGGTTCAGTTCAAAAAGGAGTTCTTCAATTTCAAAAGGAATACAAACCGCTGAATAATCAAATTCCTTAAGGTATTTAGCCTATTTCTTCTCATATTGAAACTTAATTCATCCGTTTTCGAACACTTTTAAATATCATCAAATTAAATATTTCTAAACATGTCAGAAAAAAATTATGAAATCAATATCAATCCCGACTGGATCAAAAAGTATCTGGGAAAGATTGTCATTGGCTTATTTCTCTTGATTGCTATCTTTTCAAGTATAAGAACAGTCGGTCCTGAAGAAGAAGGCGTCGTCGTACAACTCGGAGAATACAACAGAACGGTACAACCTGGGTTGAATTTTATGCTCCCTTTTGGAATCGAAAAGATGTTTAAAATTCCAGTTCAAAGACAACTCAAGCAAGAGTTTGGATTCAGGACCACAAATGCAGGCCGAAGTTCGGATTATGTAAAGGCTGGCTACGGTGACGAAAGCATGATGCTTACCGGTGACCTGAACCTCACAGATGTGGAATGGGTGGTACAATATAGAATCACAGATTCCTTCAAGTATTTATTCAAAGTGAGAAATGCTGACAAAACCTTACGAGATATGTCCGAGTCTGCCATGCGAAAGGTCGTAGGGGATAGAACAGTAAATGAAGTTTTGACAGTCGGAAGGCAAGAAGTCGCATCTAGTGTGGAAGTCTTATTGCAAACGATGTGTGATGATTATGAAAATGGAATCCGAATTGACCAAGTCGTATTGCAAGATGTAAATCCTCCAGAGCCGGTCAAACCTTCTTTCAATGCGGTAAACCAAGCGCAGCAAGAAAGAGAAACTTTGATCAACCAAGCTGAAGCTGAATACAATAGAGTCATACCTAGAGCTAGAGGAGAAGCAGAAGAAACGATACAACTTGCAGAAGCATTTGCACTCAACCGTGTCAATCGTTCCATTGGTGAAGCGGAAAGATTCAGTGCTTTGTTTGAAGCCTATATGAAAGCACCTGAGGTCACTAAGCAAAGAATCTACTTAGAGACAATGGAAAAAATCCTTCCTCAGATTGGTAATAAGATTATCGTAGATGAAAAAGGAAACAATGTCTTGCCATTATTGAATATTGATAAAGTAAAAACGCCACAGCAATGAAAAAAAATAGAATAGGATATATCGTACTGGGTGCTATTTTGGCAGTTTTGCTATTCAATAGTTACTTTATTTTGGACGAAACGCAACAGGCTATAGTCACGCAATTTGGTAAGCCGGTAGGTGAACCGAGAACCTCCCCTGGAATCAACTTCAAGACTCCATTTTTACATAAAGTGCAGTTCTTCGACAAGCGATATTTAGAATGGGATGGTGACAAAAACCAAGTACCCACGAAGGACAAGAAATTCATCTTCGTGGATACTTACGCGCGTTGGGAAATTACCAACCCGCTTCAATTTTTCATCAGACTAAGAGATGAGCGCTCAGCACAATCTCGGTTAGATGATATCTTGGATGGGGAAACTAGAAATGCTATTGCAAGTCATGACCTATTAGAAATCGTCAGATCGACAAATAGAGCTCCTGAAATCACAGAGGATTTTATGGAGGAAATTGAGATTTTAGCAGATATTTCTGTAGGTCGAGACAAAATAGAGGAAATAGTGCTAAAAAAAGCGAATGAAAGAACCACAGACCTTGGTGTTAGGATTCTCGATTTTAGATTCAAAAGAATGAACTACGTCGACGAAGTTCGTGACCGCGTTTACGAACGTATGATCTCAGAAAGAAACAGAATTGCAGATCAATTCCGTTCGGAAGGACAAGGAAGAGCAAGTTCTATTCAAGGTAACAAAGAAAGAGACCTTGCTCAAATCCAATCAGAAGCTTTCAAAGAAGCAGAAGAAATCAAGGGTAAGGCTGATGCCGAAGCCACCAATATCTATGCTGCTGCTTACAATAAAAATAGACAATCTATTGAATTGTATAAATTCTTGCGGACTATGGAAAGTTTCGAAAAATCTATGGATGAAAATACAAGTATTGTACTCTCCACTGATTCGGAATTCTTCAAATACTTGAGGAAACTCAATTAAAAATTACAAAGAAAAAGAGGAGGCCTCAAAAGGTTTCCTCTTTTTAATAAATGCGATGAATATATGGTTCAAAATTATTATAAGCTATAATTCATTGTAGCCTCACTTCAAGAATCTGAAAATTTCGTAGCACCCTTCTGCAAGTTGAAACGTGCAAAAATTGAATCTTTATTTCAAACATTTTTTCAATATTCCCTCTTATCTTCCTTAGATGAAAATAATAATAGAAACTCCCGTTGAGCAAGATTACCTCACAGTCAAAGCAGGATTTGACCAAACTCTTTTTTCAAAATTAAGCCCTCCATTTCCACCAGTCAAACTCCTTCGTTTTGATGGATCTGCAACGGGAGATATCGTTACTTTGGAACTGAATTTTATTTTTTTTAAACAAAAATGGACCAGTAAAATCACTGATGATCAGACAGATGATAAGGAATTTTACTTCATTGACGAAGGAACAGCGCTTCCTTTTTTCTTAAAATCATGGGAGCACAAACATAGAATCATCAAAGCAGGAAAAGGATCAATCATTCGAGATGAAATTACTTATCAGGGACCTTTTGGAATTATGACATTATTGCTTTACCCTGCTTTATACTTGCAATTTCTTTATAGAAAACCCATTTATAAAAAAATATTCAAACGGTAGATTCTCAATACTGAATATTTTCGCAATCTTGAATTTTGCAATCTCCATAAAGTACCAAAGAGTGACTGCTTATTGCTGATTGAAATTCTCTACCCATGGCTTCTTTGATCAGATTCAGCCTTTCGTCAGAAAACTCACGGATTTTTCTGCACTGATTACAGACATGATGATCGTGATGTTTATAAGTCAAAGCTTGTTCATAAAGTGCTACTTTGTCTTTGAACTGATGCTTGACAGCAAGACCACATTCCACCAAAAGATCCAGCGTATTATATATAGTAGCCCGACTGATGGTGTAACCTTTATTTCTCATCAACAAAAAGAGCCCCTCTACATCAATATGCTCATCTTGAGGAAGCGCATACAATTCATCTATTACAGAGAACCTTTCAGGAGTTTTCCTGCTTCCTTGTCTAGAAAGGAAATTTTCAAAAATCTTTTTTGCTTTATCTACTACCGACTTTTCTGCCATATCAAACACTTCTAAAATTAAAGATGCAGGATTTTTTAGATATTTTCAACTTAATAGAGAACTAAATCAAGTAATCTCATAAATCAAAGACCCTGTTATTTTGCATTTATTCAAGATATTTAAAATTTATCGAAAACATATTTTCATTTTATTTATTCTTATATTAATCAGAGAAAAAGAATCAGCCATTTAGGATTTTATGCCCAAAATTCTGTTAATAACAATCGCCCAAATTTGCCTCCTTTTCAGCAATGTCTGTTTTGCACAAATTCCTGGATTTTACATGAAAGAGGAATCAAGAAAAACAGAAATACCTTTTATCAATTCCAATAACCTAATCATAGTGCCCGTTTCAATCAATGGTAATGAACCTGTTAACTTTATCATTGATACTGGGGTGAGAACCAATATCTTCTTTAGTAAAACTGTTTCCGATCTTTTAGGATTAGAATACACGAGAAGTCTAAATTTAGTTGGTGCCGATGGGAAAACAGTATTAACTGCCTCTGTATCTCCAAACAATCACTTTGATCTTGGAAATGTAGAAGGAAAAGCACAGACTATTTTAGTCCTAGATGAAGATTTTTTTGAGTTGGAAAGTGTAATCGGAATTCCAATTTATGGAGTGCTAGGCTATGAATTTTTTAAATTCAATCCGATCAGAATTAATTATGGAAGACAGAAAATATATTTTTATAAAACAGACGCTTTAAAATGGAGGCCCTTTGGCTTCAGAAAGCTAGATATGCCCGTAGAATACAACAAACCCTATATAAGCGCAAAAGTAAAGCAGGTAGCAGGCAAAGATTTAAAAACCAAACTATTGATAGATACTGGAGCAAACCATGGGCTTTTACTCAATCCAGAAACCACTGATGAAATAGTCATTCCTCCAGTTAACTTAGAAACCGATTTAGGAAGATCACTTGGAGGAGATCTATATGGCGTAGTAGGGAGAGCAAAATTTGTCTCTCTTCAAGGATTAAGGTTCGATAATATAATAGCATCCTATCCCTTTGAAACAGAGTACAGCTACATCATCAAAGAAACGGGTAGACAAGGAAGCATCGGGTCTGAGCTTCTTGGTAGACTTGAACTCATCATTGATTATCCAAGGGAACGTTTTATGTTCAAAAGATCTGTCACTTTCACAAATCCTTTTGAATTTGACATGAGTGGTATTACTCCGAAAGTATTACCAACGGAAGTAAGAAGAATTTATGTTGCAAAGTTGAAAGAGCGATCTCCAGCCTATAATGCAGGAGTACGAGAGCTTGATGAAATCATCGAGATAAATAGGATACCTGTTGACTTTTGGGAGCTATCTGACATCATAAAAGCCCTTAGATCAGAAGTGGGAAGAGAAATAACTATTAAAGTCAAGCGCCCGAGTGATGCAAATCCAGAAATTTTGCAAGAACTTGAGTTCAAATTCTTTCTGAGACGCCAGATTTAGTGGATTAATAGATCTGAAATAAAACTAAAAAGAATGGTTCAATTTATATTGAAATAAAAGTTCTAAGCTTATCTATTCTTGTTTCTCTTATGAAATTAGTATATTTGGTAGGTAATATTTTTAAGAGATTAGTGAATTAATACAATAAACAGGAAAATTTTAATCTAATTATAAGATGTCTGAACAACGCAGATCTAGATTTCAGAATATTCTTCTTACCCTGAAAAAATATCAAGACGGTACTTTCGAGCTTTTGTACATATCGTCAGAAATCCGTGAATTAATCAATGGAGACACAAAATTTTACAAACAGCAGTTTTTTGAAACCATTTTTCCAACACTCGAAAGACCTATTTTCGAATACCTATTCCGTGCACTTGGCAATGGAGATAAATTTACTTGTCCTATTATAATCAAGAAAGACAGCTTTCTCTGGGTTCAAATTGAAGGTTATGTAATCAGTCAAGAAGACGGGTCTTATCTAATCAATGCGCTTATATCTCCTTTTCATATACCAAGTAACATCAAATACGCGTGGCTGCTAGTAGGCGAAAATAATTACCCTTTTATCCAAAAAAACAATGATTCCAATAAATTTGATAGCTGGCAACAACTGATCAAGTCAAAATTTTCTTTTGTAGATGAAAAATCATTAAAGCGATTCGAAAAGGAAAAGGAGGATTCTTTTGTCACAATTTTCCCAAACCGATTGTATCTGACCAAAAAGACGCTCAGTGAAGGAGTGAGTTTGATCCAGTTGGAATACCACACTTCCCAGTCGGCATTAGAAAAGCAATTGGTTCAAAATATTTCAAATACACAAATAGATAACTTAGTATTTTATGAGCTTGACCGTAAGAACAACGAGTTTCATATATCTGGAGCTATCAAAAATGTTTTGGGATATGACCCTTCTTATTTTAAAGATTTCACCAAAAAAGCCTGGGAAGAATTAATTCATCATGACGACAGAGTAGTTTTTCAAAAAGGATTTAAACACTCCAATACTATCATTTATAAATTCCTTCATGCGGATGGAAATTATATTTTCTTACAAGACGAAATAAGGAGTTTCAATGAAGACAATTTAAATTCTGATATCGTTTTGGGAGTCATAGGAGACATTTCCGAATTGAAAGCGATAGAAAAAGAACTGATAGACAACAAAACTATTTTAGATGAACTTACAGGTGTAGTACCTGGGATTGTTTACATGCTCAAATCTTTTCCAGATAATACACATCAGTATATTTTTGTGAGTGAAGGGAGCAAGGAGTTAGCAGAACTAGATCCTAGTGAAATCATCCAAGACGAGAAATCATTTGAAAGATTAATCTTAAAAGAAGATCTTGAGTCTGTCTTAAATGCTGATAGAGATGCCTACACTCAGAATCAACAATTTTCATCTGAATTCAGAATCCAAACTGCTTCGGGAAAAGAAAAATGGGTATATGGAGCCTCAAACAGATTACAAAAATACCAACAAGAATCTATCTGGGCAGGAATTTTTATTGACATCACAGAAAGCAAAATAAAGGAACAGGAATCAAGGCTGAACCTCTTAAAATACAAATCGCTTTTCGATGAAAATCCGCTTGCCATTTTTCATTTTGATCAAACAGGTGAAATCATTGCCGCAAATAAGCGGTTTCTATCTAGCCTTGGTCTTGAGGAAGAGAAGCAATTAATAGGAAGAAATCTTTTTGAGTTAGTACAAAATCATCCAATATCCAAAACTTATAAGAGCACCATAGAAGATGGTGTTGGATATTATGAGGGGCCGTATATCAGCTACTTTACAAAACAACTTTTTCATATTAGAGTACGTGCAAAAGCGATTAATGAAAATAGTTTTGAAGCAATCATAGAAGACATCAATGAGCAGGAATATGTTCATAATGTACTTGCAGAGCTTACAGAACGAACTTCAAAATTTAGCGGCAATGACTTTTTTGATGCACTTACCTTATTTTTATCCGAGAAAATAGGAATGGAATATTGCTTTATTTCTGAAGTAGATGAAAAAAATGACAAAGCTTCTGTGATTTCTATTTTTAAAAATGGTAAAAAACTCAAAAATTTTCAATACGAAATCGCAAATTCTCCATGTGAAAGTTGTCTTAGATCAAACTCTCCACTGATCATCTTACAAGATGTACAGAAGCAATTCCCACTTGATGCAGATTTAGTCAAAATGAATATTTCTGCTTACATGGGGATAAGCATATTAGATATCAATGAAAACAAACTAGGCATGCTAGTATTGATGAATAGCAAGCAGATTCAAGTTGGAAATGCTTATTCGACGATACTCAAAGTTCTTTCAGATAGAATTGGTGCCGAATTAAGTCGGCTCTCTTATGAAAAAAGATTGCTTTCGTCAGAACAGTTATTTCGAAGCATCGCTGAAAATTTTCCAAAAGGAACCATTGAGGTTTTTGATAAAAACTTGATGTATGTCTATACGGATGGAAAGGAATATAGACAACAAGATATCGACCCAAGCTACTTAATCGGCACTCCTCTAATCGCTAAGTATACCCCTAAAATAGCAAAGGAAGTAACTAGTCATCTAAAAAAAGTTTTGAAGGGTGAGCAGGTCATTTTTGAATTAGTAATTGGAAATCAATATTATACGAAAAGCGGTGTTCCTTTAGTAAATAATCAGGGCCAAATAGATCGAATCCTATTAGTAACCCAAAATATCACAGAAAGCAGAAATGCCGAAGAAGAAAGAACACTTTTGATCAAAGATCTCAAGTCTCAAAATGAAGAACTCCAAAGGTTTGCATACATTATTTCTCACAACCTTAGAGCTCCAATTGTAAATATTACTTCCCTTTTGGAGCTATATAACAGTGTAGAACCCGCTGATAACGAGAACATTGAGATTATTGAAAACTTGAGAGTCTCTACAGGAATATTAAACCATACTCTTCAAGATCTAATTGATGTTGTTGCAATAAAGAAGAATAAGCTTCCCAAAATTGAAAAAGTCAATTTTGAAACCCTCAGTGGAAACATTGAAAAAAGTCTTTCAAAACAACTTGCAGAGGCTAAAACAAGTATTCATAAAGACTTTTCTAAAAAACCATATATTAACTATGTCTATTCACATTTAGAAAATTTCTTGATCAACCTCACAACTAACGCAATCAAATACAAACATCCTGATAGAAACCTTAAAATTAGCATTGAAACCTACGAAGAAGAACTATTTACGGTCATTAGATTTAAAGATAATGGAATAGGTATAGATTTAAATCGTTATGGAGATCGACTATTCGGATTGTATCAAAGGTTCCATTCGCACGTAGAAGGCAAGGGATTAGGTCTATATCTAGTAAGAGAACAAATTCGCGCCCACGATGGAAATCTTCAGGTAGAAAGTGAAGTAGGAAAAGGCACAACCTTCTATATTTACCTCAAAAACTTAATTGGCACTTCAGATGAAGGAAATTAAATAAATTATTGCATTTGAGATATATCAAAAAAATAGCTCGATTTATAAACCTCTCTCTTAAATTTACGTCAAATACCTGCATTGTTTTCAAAAAACACCAATCCTATGAAAAAAGCATTAATTCCTATTATTGTCATTGCTCTAATCGGGCTATTTGTGTACACCAAAGCAGTAGGCGTATACAATACTTTCGTACAAACCGAAGAAACCATCAATGGTGAATGGGCAGAAGTAGAAACCCAATATCAAAGAAGAGCTGACCTTATTCCTAACCTTGTCAATACTGTAAAAGGTTATGCAGACTTTGAACAACAAACATTGACAGGGGTAATCGAGGCCCGTGCCAAGGCCACTTCCATCACGCTCCAAGCCGATGACTTGACTCCTGAGAACATCGCAAAGTTCCAAGAAGCTCAAGACCAATTGAGTGGATCTCTTAGCAGACTCCTTGTAGCAGTAGAAAGATATCCTGACTTAAAAGCAAATCAGAACTTTCTTGAACTACAAGCGCAGCTAGAAGGCACAGAAAATAGAATTGCTGTGGCAAGAAGAAACTTCAATCAATCTGTACAGAGCTATAATTCAAACCTCAGAACATTCCCAAACAACATCTTCGCTGGTTGGTATGGTTTTGAGCGTAAGGGCTATTTCGAAGCTACTGCTGGTGCCGAAAATGCTCCAACTGTAGAATTTTAAATCAAAACATATCATGGCGGAAAAATTATTCAGCAAAGCAGAGAGAGAGATCATTCTGGAAGCTATCAAAGCTGCAGAAAGAGAAACCTCAGGAGAAATTCAAGTTCACATCGAAAACCACTGCAAAGGTGATGTGCTAGACCGTGCTGCTGAAGTTTTTGAAAAGCTCAAGATGCATCAGACAAAGCACCGCAATGCGGTGCTTTTCTATCTCGATGTTGTTGAACATAAATTTGCCATCCTTGGAGACGCTGGCATCAATAAAGTAGTACCTGACAACTTCTGGGAAAAAATCAAAGAAGAAATGGTCGTTCATTTCAAGGCCAACGCCTTTACTGAAGGACTTAGAAAAGGCATTGAAATGTCTGGTCAACAACTTCAGGCACACTTTCCTTATGAACAAAAAGGGGATATTAACGAACTCCCTGACGAAATATCCTTTGGATAAGACATCATGATCAAAAAACACCTTTTCATAACCTTCCTTTTATTTGCGTTTTCATTTTCAAGCTGGGGACAAGGAGATTTTCCTGAAAAACCAAACCCTCCTCGCTTGGTAAATGATTTTTCAAAAACACTTTCTGATACCGAAGTCCGACAACTTGAAAGTAAGCTCGTGGCTTACAATGACAGCACATCTTCCCAGGTCAGCATAGTTTTGATCAACTCTGTTGGTCCGTATGACATCAGTGATTATGCATTTCAGTTAGGCGAAAACTGGGGAATAGGAAGAAAAGACCTAGACAATGGCATCCTTATTTTAGCAGCAATGAAAGACCGGAAAGTCTTTATTGCGACGGGATATGGCATGGAAGGTGCTGTTCCAGATGCTTTAGCTAAGCGAATCGTAGACCAACTCATTGTACCAAACTTCCGAATGGAAGATTACTATACAGGCTTGGATAAAGCTACAGATATGATATTTAAGCTTGCTTCTGGAGAATATGAAGCGGAAAAAGTAACCTCTTCTGGAAATTCAGGAGGAGCTTTGTTGATGTTTTTATTTTTTATCTTCGTTTTCGTGATTTTACCCCTCATCAGAAACAGGAAGGACAACGACAACCACATGGGTGGCAAAGGTGGTGGGGTTGATCTTTTCACCACTATGATGTTAGCAAATATGCTCGGCGGTGGAAGTAGAGGTAAATTTGGAGACTTTTCCTCAGGTAGAGGAGGCTTTGGAGGTGGCGGAGGTGGCTCTTTCGGAGGATTCGGTGGTGGTAGCTTCGGAGGTGGCGGTGCCGGTGGAAGTTGGTAAAGTAAAAAATAACTACACAAAAATCCCATCGTTTTCCAGTCATCTAAACTATTTGATCATGAGTAGGTTATTTCAATATAGAAGTACTTACCCTAACAAATAAACTACAACGATGAAAGCATTATTTTTAACACTATTCATGATGAACAGCTTACTTATCTTTGATTTTAATTCATCTCCAGATTGGTCTTCTTGGAAAATAGAAAACGACGTGGTCATGGGAGGAAAATCCAAAAGCAAAATCTCTCGCAGTGATGCAGGTCATGCAGTTTTTACTGGAGACGTTTCATTAGATAATAATGGCGGATTTGCATCAATGCAATATCATTTTAAGCCCTTGAATATAACAGGTTACAAAAAAGCTATCATACATTTGAAAGGAGATGGAAAAGAATACCAATTTAGAATAAAAGCTAACCTTAACGAAAGAGCCTCTTACATACATACCTTTAAAACAAGTGGAGACTGGCAAACTTTAGAAATCCCACTTGACAGCATGATACCGACCTTCAGAGGAAACAAATTGAATCAGCCAAATTTCAATGCCAATCAGATTCAGGAGGTTAGGTTTATGATAGGAAATGGAAAAGCTGAAACTTTCAGATTAGAAATAGATAAAATTGAGCTAATATAATTAGTGTGACTTTTCAGATCTAAAAGATTGATTTTTTGAAAAATCCCGGGAAATGAAAATATCAATTCCCGGGATAACTTTGACTCAATTAAAAAATTCACTCCTTGTCTGATGGACTTCTAAATTCCTGACGGTCATAAAATCTGTTGTCTTTAGCTTCGTCTTCCTTGAGCTCATTTTCAGGGAAATAATGTTCGATAACAGTTAACTCATATTTACGATCTAAATCTGATCCTTTGCTAAACCTTTTTGTTTTAGCAAAGGTGTTATGTTTAATCTCATCAGTGAGGACTTTCTCATTTTCTTTATCTAACCTTACAAGTCCAATAGGAATGATGAGATGATTTTCTCCTTCTTTGTTAATAAATTCATGAGCTCCATCATTCGCAGATTTATTATAGACCTCGTGTCCGACTTCTATCAAAGATTGATCAACTTCAATATCGAGATAGACAACACGTTTAGTTTCTTTATTTGCTAACAAGCGATCTACTTTTCCTACCGTTCGACTATCGGCATCTAATACTTCCCATCCTCTGACATCGCTATCATCTGAGGCTACTTTAAAATCGGAAAGTTCATCTAGGTAATAAAGATTTTTATTTTCTGACATGATTTTAGATTTGTGGTGAATTATTATTCATTTTTTCCAGCAAATCAGCTGACTTTCTAAAGAAATTTTTAATATCTCCTTTTTGGTTTAAAGTAAGAGCTTCAAGCTCTATAGCTGACGCTGATTTTATTACTACATCAGCTTCACTTTCTAAGTTTGGAAAAGCTTTCTGCTGTATATTCTGTAAAACATTGGCCAGAATTCCTGCAGACATTCTGATAGAATTAGCATGTGTCGTATCAAAAGGATCTTTGGTGATTTTATCTGCATGTGTTTTAACTTTATCTAGATCCTTTTGAATATCATAGTCAATTTCATCTGCCAAAGCACTTGTTGCATTTGTCAATTTCAAAAGCGCTTCATTGGTAAATTCATGATCTAGTCCCATCGAATCAGGATCTTCATTGATGAAACTTACAAAGGCGAAAACAGCAGAATTATTTATTACTGCTCGTCTTACATCCGTAGATCCTCCAAATCCTTGCTCTATTCTATCATCTTGTATATCCTCGACTTTTTCACTGTCATCATTGTTCGATAACACGAGAAATAAGACAACAATTACGGCTACTGCTAAAAGTATCCATGGCCATATAGGCGTTTTCTTTTCAATTTTAATTTCTGCCATATTGGTTTGTTTTGGTTCGGAACATAAAAGTCAAGAACTATTCCATTTGGTATTTTTACAAATAATTATATAAATATTTTGTTTTTTATACTTATAAAAAATATTAAATCCTTTATTTAGGTATTTTTAAAATATAATAAAAAAATAAGGATTAATGATTTTTCAGAAAGGACACTATTAATTATATGACTTACCAATTTTTTTGCTTCTATGGTAATTTGTCTTCTTCTGAACAAAACCATTCCTATTGCAAATTCACAAAAGCAATAAAATTATTTATCTAGTTATATTTCAAGCTATAGGTATAGCTGAAAGAATAAAAAAGATATAAAAATCATAATAAGCAGACCTTCTTTAATTTTTTAACAAAAGTAAAGTTCTTCCCCAAGAAGAAAAGTTACAAAATCTAAAAAATCATTACTATTTTAAAATTGTCCCTAATCTATCTAAACAAATATTTAAGTTCATCAATATTTTTTCAATGCATGTTATTTGATTGGTAATAATACATTAAGCTCTAAAAGAAAATATGTAGTTAAATCCAAGCTAATAAAAGAATTACAGCATCATTTTAATATGAGTAAAATAGCTCTCTAAAATTTTAAACTTGAACTGAACTCAAGTATTGAAAGATGATCCTACTTAAGAATTCATTTTTTTTACATTTATTTGCAGTATTCAAATCATTTCTTTTTCGGATATAATGAAAACACATTTATTCATCATGATTCTTTTTGCATTACTTATCGGTTGTCAAAATAAAAATCCGTTAAGTTTAGAAAATAAAAACATCAACAATAAAGCTCAGATTGATAGCATTAGCGAAAATGTTGAGGTAGAAATTCACGCTAGAGTTGACACGAGTAAAAATAAAATAAAAGAAATCGCAATACTTTGGATTGAATATTTAAATTCTAATCCGGATATAGTTTCAGATAATAAATTTTGGAATACAGAAGAAAAACGTCTTTACAATGATTTTGACTTCTCTAGACAACTACTTTATCAATTTCCGTCCGAACAACTTTTAAAATATTACAAACCAAAAATACTCTCCTTGGAAAAAGAAGGTGAGAACTATGCCATTCGAACAATTTTTTCAGCAGAAGACCAAGAGCCCCAATATAGCAAATCAAACCCTTGGTGCATTACAAAACTCTATGCTGTAAAAGAGGAAAATGAATGGAAATTGAAAAATGCGCTTCCTATAATTACTGAAGATTGGAATAAAGAAAAAGTTGGTAAAATTAACTTCATCTTTCCTGCTAGTCATAAGTTTGACAGAGTATTAGCGAACAAGGCAAATGATTTCTGTAATCAGATCACCAAAGAATTTAACTTTCAAGAGTGGGAACAATTTGACTTTTATATCACTCAAAATGGTGATGATTTGGGTAAATTACTCAATTTTGATTTCTTCTTTGCTGGCTACACTACAGGAATAGGAATGTATGAAAATCGAATTCTTTTAAGTGGAATAGGATCAGAGTTCTATCCGCACGAATTTATTCATTTAATACTTCCGAAGTTTGACAGGCATCCACTTATCGAAGAAGGATTTGCCACATGGAAGGGAGGCCAAGGAGGAAAATCCTTTGAAGAAAGTGCAGAAAGACTAGCAAATGAATTAACTCAAAACTCAGAAGTGAAATTTTTGGACGTTTTAGAAAAAAAATGGGGTTGGCAAAATGCTGCATTTTATACTTCTGGAGCTATTCTATGCCAAGCAGCTTACAACAAAGGAGGTGTAGATTTGGTTAATTCTCTGTTGCAAATTGAAAATAATGAAGATCAATTAATTGAACATATTTGTAAGCTACTTGAAATCAGAGAGGAAGACTTTGATGATTTTTGGAGAGAAGAGGTATTAAAATTCACAAGTATATAGGTATAAATAGAATTAATCTATCAGAATCTACCTGCTGCAATCACCGCTAAATCCACCAATTTGGCATTTACAGCTAAAAGCACATTGGCGCAGGATGTCAAGGTTGCTCCAGTAGTCATCACATCATCCACCAACAGAATATTTTTTCCTTCCATCTCGATCTCACTATTTGCCGAGAAAACTTCTGAAACGTTCATGATTCGCTCTATTCTTGATTTTTTAGTCTGCGTCTCCGTAAATTGTGTTCTAATCAAACCCTGAACCATCGGAATTTCTAATACTTCTGCTATTCCTCTAGCAAATTGTTCACTTTGATTGTAGCCCCTCCTTCTTTGCTTTTCAGGATGAAGAGGCACGGGCACCACCATATCCCAATGGGACGCGAAACCATTTCTTTTAAGCAAATGCCCGTAGATTGTCCCCAACTCGACACCAACCTCAGGTTTATTTTTATACTTCAGTTGATGTAGCAATTTTTGGCTCATTCCATGTTTAGTAAACCTTAAAAAAGACATCACCAAATTAGGTTTCGTCAATCCCATCACTTTGATTACTAGATCATTATTTTGTGGATGGAGATGATAATTAGTAATTGGCAACGAGCCTATGCAAACTTTACATAGTTGATTCTCGAAGTCAAAAAGGCTTCTCTTACAGACACAGCAGGTTTTAGGAAAAACCAAAGCCAAAAAATCTTCAAAAAAAGTGAAACGCATATCCAAAAAGGCTTGTTAGAACTGAATGACAGCAAAATACCTGTTATATTTGCTGGTTATATAAATACTTATCTAAAAGTTAATGAATTTAATAGAAGAATTCAACGATTACAGAAGTCGAATGAATGAAAAAATCATGTCGGCTGATAATAAAGTCATGAAACGTTTCTTTAACCTTGATACCAACGCCTATTCAGAGGGCGCTGTAGATGTCAAGACAAAAGAAATGATTGGCCTAGCTTGTTCTATGGTGCTCCGCTGCGATGACTGTATCAAGTACCACCTTGGAAAGTCCTATGAAGCAGGTTTAAGCAAAGAAGAAGTTTTTGAAGTATTTTCAATCGCTACTCTGATTGGTGGATCAATAGTAATCCCACATTTGAGAAGAGCAGCAGAATATTGGGAACTCTTAGAAGAAGAAGGAAATAAGCATGTTTAAAAAAGATCTCGATCTTGAAAAGCGTTGGTCAAAACTCCTTGTTGGTCTTCAGGAGTTAGTAGGAAAAAAACCTACTGACCTCAATGGCGTTTTGTTTTTAATAGGTGTTCAGGAATTAGGACAGGGAAACAAGACATTTACAAAAGAACAGAAACAAGACCTGATGCATATTGCCATTTGTAAAGTCCTCAGCTTAGCAGGATTTTATGAATTAGATTATATAGATCAAGACGGTTGGCCACATTGGAAACTTATTGGCAAATTGCCTCATTTTGATGTATTGGAACAAGAAAAACTTCTAAAACTCAATGTATTGGAATATTTTGAACAAGAATTTGAAATCGAGATTAAATAAAATCTAATTTGAATGAAAATCGTATCCTATAATGTCAATGGAATAAGAGCAGCTTTAAATAAAGGTTTTGCAGAATGGCTAAAAGCAACAAATCCTGATATCATCGGATTGCAAGAGGTCAAAGCACTCGAAAACCAAATTGACAAAAGCGTATTTGAAGATTTAGGATATCATATCAATTGGTTTCCCGCTGTCAAAAAAGGATATAGTGGAACAGCTATACTTTCTAAACAGAAACCAAATCATGTAGAATATGGAATGGGTTTACAGGCTTATGACGATGAAGGGAGGATGATTAGAGCAGATTTCGATGATTTTTCATTTATTTCAGCTTACTTTCCATCAGGAACCACTGGAGATGTTCGACAAGATTTCAAATATCAATTCTTGGATGACATTTATGGATACTCACAGGATTTAAGTAAAAAAATCCCTAATTTGATCATCAGTGGGGATTATAATATCTGTCATAAACCAATAGATATTCATAATCCTATTTCAAACAAGAATTCTTCAGGGTTCTTGCCTGAAGAAAGAGCATGGATGGATAAATTCACAGAAAATGGATTTGTAGACACGTTCAGACTACATAATCCCGAACCACATCAATATACCTGGTGGAGTTACCGCGCAGGAGCGAGGGGAAAGAATTTAGGTTGGCGGATTGACTATCATATGGCCACACCTTCGATTGCAGAGAAAGTAAAAAGAGCTCTTATCTTGCCAGAGGCATATCATTCAGATCACTGTCCTATTTTAATAGAGCTTTAACTGATTATAATTTATTAAAATATTATTTATACAACAATAGCTTCATGAAATCTATAAAAATTTCAATCCCTTCTCTAATTGAGAATATTAAAATCATAGAGAGCTTCATTGATAATGCCAAAGAGAAATATCATATTGATGATGATATCTATGGAAATATCATGATTTCTGTGACAGAATGTGTGAGTAACGCAATTCTACACGGAAACAAAGGGGATGCCACCAAAATTGTAGATTTGGAACTTCACTTTGATGAACAGGAAATAAAATTCATCATCAAAGATGAAGGAAGCGGATTCGAAATTGAAGCTCTAAAAGATCCAACATCTCCAGAAAATTTAGAAAAAACAGGAGGAAGGGGAATATTTCTCATGAAGCACTTAGCAGACGATGTCAGTTTTGAGGAGGAAGGTAGAAAAACTATTTTAAAATTTTATATGTATTAAAATGGCAATTCAATTCTTTGATGAAGATTCAGGCTTCAAATTGAAAGATAAAAACCTTCACAAAAAGTGGCTAAAAGAAATAGCAACAAAAGAAGGTTACCAAATCGGAGAACTGACTTACATATTTTGTACAGACGAATACCTATTCAATATCAATGTAGAATATCTCAATCATGATACTTATACAGACATCATCACTTTTGATAACTCAGAAGATGAAGAAATGATAGAAGGGGATATATTCATCAGTATAGACAGAGTAAAAGAAAATGCCATAAAAGAAGATATAGAATTCTACAAAGAACTTCATCGAGTAATGAGCCATGGTGTTTTGCACTTGATGGGATACAAAGACAAAAGCAAAGAAGATATTAAATTGATGAGAGAAATGGAAGATCAATCCATTTCTCTTTATGAAAATATATAAACGTTCCACGTGAAACACATAGAGTTTTAGAATTAAGGCTCCCAACTGTTTCACGTGGAACATCAAATACAAATTATGTTTCCACAATACGATGTAATAGTAGTAGGGGCGGGGCATGCAGGTTGTGAAGCTGCACATGCTGCTGCAAAGATGGGTTCTAAGGTACTTCTGTGTACCATGAACATGAACACTATTGCCCAAATGTCATGTAATCCTGCTATGGGAGGAGTTGCTAAAGGACAAATAGTAAGAGAGATTGATGCACTTGGTGGAATGTCAGGGATTATCTCTGACAAATCAATGATACAATTTAGAATGCTAAATAGGTCAAAAGGTCCGGCTATGTGGTCTCCTCGAACACAGAATGACCGCATGAGATTTGCTGAAGAGTGGCGATTAGCTCTAGAAAATACACCAAATGTGGATTTTTGGCAAGAAATGATCACAGGCCTTATTGTGAAAGATAAGAGAATAACCGGTGTAAGAACGAGCATAGGATTAGAAATACCAGCTAAATCGGTGGTACTAACCAATGGAACATTCTTAAATGGATTGATCCACATAGGTGAAAAACAGTTTGGTGGTGGAAGAACCGGAGAGGGAGCAGCTAAAGGCATAACAGAACAACTGGTTCAATTAGGCTTTGAAGCAGGTAGAATGAAAACTGGAACACCTCCAAGAGTAGATGGAAGATCTCTCGATTACACCAAAATGGAGATACAATATGGTGATGAAAACCCAGAGAAATTCTCTTATTCTGACGAAACAAAACCGCTAACAAAACAACATACCTGCTGGATTACCTATACAAATAAAGAAGTACATAATACTCTTGAGACAGGTTTCAATAGATCTCCTATGTTCAATGGTCGAATTCAAGGCCTTGGGCCAAGATATTGCCCGTCAATAGAAGATAAGATTAATAGATTTGCAGAAAGAGAGAGGCATCAAATATTTGTTGAACCTGAAGGCTGGAATACTGTAGAAATGTATGTCAACGGTTTTTCTACATCACTACCCGAAGACGTTCAATATGAAGCAATGCGCAAAATACCAGGATTTGAAAACGCTAAAATGTTCCGTCCTGGCTATGCAATTGAATATGACTTCTTCCCACCTACACAGTTAAAATTAACGCTAGAAACTCAATTAATTGAGAACCTCTATTTCGCAGGACAGATAAATGGTACTACCGGTTATGAAGAAGCAGCATCACAAGGACTTGTTGCTGGAATCAATGCTTCATTAAAAGTAGAAGAAAAAGATCCATTCCTATTAAAAAGATCTGATGCATATATAGGTGTTTTAATTGATGATTTAATTAATAAAGGCACAGAAGAACCTTACCGAATGTTTACTTCTAGAGCTGAGTTTAGACTTCTCTTAAGACAAGATAATGCTGATTTAAGGTTAACAGAACTTGGTCATAGAATAGGATTAGCTGATGATTTGAGACTTGAAAAAATGATGGACAAGAAATCAGATACTCAAAAACTAGTCAATGATCTAAAACAGAAAAAATTATCTCCTGAAATAATCAATGAAGGTTTAGAAAATTTAGATACTGCAACGATAAAAGAAAAAGTCACTATCGATAAATTGCTTAAAAGACCGCAATTAGGTCTTAAAGATATCATGGAATTTGACCCTGAATTCAAGCAATATCTATCAAAATACAGCAAAGAAGTATTAGAACAAGCAGAGATTCAAATAAAATATGAAAGCTATATAGAAAAAGAATCACAAATGGTAGAAAAACTCTCCAATATGGAGAATTACAAAATACCGTTAACTTTCGATTATTTAGGAATCACCGCACTATCAGCAGAAGGAAAACAAAAACTGAATAAAGTAAAACCAGAAACACTTGGTCAAGCATCAAGAATAAGCGGTGTTTCCCCTGCGGATTTATCAATCTTAACCGTCTATTTAGGAAGATAACATGAATAAAAGATTAACCAAATGCCCACTTTGTAAAAGTGGGCTTTTTCTTAATCATTTCGATGCTAAAGATCATTCTGTTAGTAAGGAAACTTTTCGTCTGTGTAAATGCAGTCAATGTAACTTGATTTTTACCAATCCAAGACCAAGTAAAGAATCCATAGGAAAATACTATGAATTTGAGGACTATATCTCGCATCAAGACAAATCAACTAACATTACGAATACCCTTTATAAACAAGTCAGGAAAATAACTTTAAAAAGTAAAATTAACCTACTAAAACAGTATAGTCCCAAAGAAAGTCAGGTATTAGACTATGGCTGTGGGACAGGATATTTCCTTCGGGAAGCTAAAAATAATGGTTTCTCAACCTCAGGTATAGAACCCAATGACCAAGCTAGAAAAATAGGACAATCTTTTGGACTAGATATTTCTACCAATCTTGATGAATTAGCGCCATCTAAAAAGTACAATACTATTACTTTATTTCACGTTCTAGAACATGTGCATGGTTTAAGAAGAACGATCAAAAGACTATCTAAACACTTAACAAAAGACGGCACATTTATCATAGCCCTACCCAATATTGATTCCTGGGATTCCCAACATTATCGTAATCATTGGGCAGCACTTGATGTCCCTAGGCATCTCTATCATTTCAATCAAAAAAGTATGTCATACTTAGCAAAGGAAATGAACCTATTGATCATTGATAAAAAGCCAATGCCGTTCGACAGCTATTATGTATCCATCCTATCAGAGAAACATATCTATCCGCAACAAAATATTATTAAAACATACTTAAAGGCCATGAAAAATGGGATAATATCGAATAATTGGGCCAAATCAAATGAAAATAATTACTCAAGTATATTATATATTTTAAAGAAGAAATGAAATTAATAATTAAAATATTATCCATTTTTATAATTATAATATTATACTCTTGCGCAAAACAAAGTACACCAATGGGTGGTGAAAAGGATATAACTCCACCCAAATTGGTTTCAATCAAACCAATCAACGAATCAACAAACACAAAGCCACAGAATATTGAGCTTGAATTCGATGAGTATGTCAAAATAGAAACCCCAAATAAGCTTATAATCATCACACCTAAAATCAATAAAGATGAAATGGTGGTAACAGCTTTAAAGAACAAGGTTATTATCAAACTAAATCAAGAGCTAGAAGATAGCACTACTTATGTTTTCAACTTTCAAAAAAGCATTCAAGATATCACTGAAAGTAACCCGGCTGAAAATCTAAAACTTGTATTTTCTACTGGTGAATATATCGATAGCTTAAAATTGAGTGGAAATGTATCCTACATATTTCCTCCAAAGGAAAAATTTATAAAAGATGTCCTCGTAGGTCTATACCAAAAAAATGATACCACAGACGTTTTAACTGCAACACCATATTATATAGCAGCAGCAGATAGTTCAGGAAACTTTGAAATTACCAATATAAAGGCTGGTGAATACAGAGCGTATGCTTGGTTTGATTCAAATAATAACCTCAAAGCAGAAGAAAAATCAGAGCCTTATGCATTTTTTGGAGATACGCTAAACATTGACAAAGATATAAGCGGGATAGATTTTTCACTTTCTAAAGCAGATATTTCAGAGCTTAAAATCAATAGGAGCTCATCGGTTGGAGAGAACTACGATGTCGTACTTAGTAAATTCCCTACGAATATAGAGATTATAGAAGAAAATTTTAATGAGAAACTATTCTATCGATTGAAAGAAAAAAATCTTCGCTTTTATCATACAGACCTAAGAAATGACAGCATTCAAACAAGGGTAATACTCAAAGATTCTGTAGGATTTACATTAGATACACTTGTCTATTTAAAATTTGAAGAAAGTGATAGAGTCAAAGAAAAGTTGGAACATTCCATAAATTCAGGAATAGGATTTCTCAATCAAATCAATGCAGAAATAACTTTCAATAAACCTGTTAAAAATATCAACCTAGATTCCTTATTCGTCAAGTACGATACAGCATCCATCATTAAAATACAAAAAGACTGGATATACTTAAAAGACAGCACAAACTATACAAAATTAAATATTGACATCCCTATCACGGATAGTCTTACGAATTCAACATTTACCATTTTTGCTGCTGATTCAACATTCCAAGATGTAGAAGGACTATATAATGAAAATAAAATAGAGGCCAACTATAAAAAATTAGATCCGAAAACCTTGGTAACTTCCTTAGATGTTACTATCGACACGGATTTTCAGCATCTCATTGTACAACTTTTAGATAAATCTGGTACCAAAATAGTCAAAGAAGTGTTTCTTGAAAATACAAATAAATATTCTTTTGTAGACTTTGAAGCAGGGACATATAATCTTCGTGTAATATTCGACGAAAATAAAAACAGAAGATGGGATCCATCTAATATGGTACAAAATAGACAAGCAGAAAAAGTCTTTTATTACAAAAATCCAAATGATCCTAAATCAATGGACATCATTGTAAAAGCAGGTTGGACAAACGAAATCACAGTCATAACAAAAACTAACAATACTATAGAATCTGTTGATATGAATAATACCAAAGATATAGATACAAACAATGAAGAGGACAATTAAAATGGAACCTTTAAAACAAATAAACAAACGCCAAATTGTGCATAACACCAAAATAATTTGTGAATAAGTGTCAACAACTTTCTCATAACTCTTACATTATACACCAAGCCTAAAACAGAATGAGAAAAGTCAATACACAATGAGGATAAGTCGATAATCATGAACAGTAATCCACATTTTCAAACACATTTAAATATCTACAATTAGGTAAAAAATATTATGCACAGGATTCTAATCTCAAAATAGAAAGAACCTGTTATTTAGAACATTATACAAAATTTGGATGTGGGTAACACGTTGATAACATCTAAAACATGACACTTACCTGAGTGGAGAAATAAATCATCAATTTTTATCCACAAATCCACACCTTAATAACTTTAACTTTCTCTTTTTAAGAATTAACCAATTATTTATAAATGGAGGTGGATAACTCAAGGAAAATGCGTCTTGTTTTCTTCGTTACATTTTTATAATTTGAATGACCTTATCAAACCCAAAAAAAAAGATCATGCAGATTAATCGAATCTTTGATATCATCAACTTCCAGATTGCTACTTATGACAAAAAAATAGCATTGGCTCAAAAAATCAATGGAGAATGGAAAAGCTATTCTTCCAAAGAATTCAAATCAATTGTAGATAATTTGAGCCTAGCTTTTATTTCCGTAGGAATAAATGAAAACGAAAAAGTAGCAATCATTTCAGACAATAGGCCTGAATGGAATTTTATTGATTTGGCACTTCAACAGATAGGAGCAATCTCAGTTCCTATGTACCCGACTATTTCTGCAGATGATTACAAATATATTTTTGAGCATGCAGAGGTAAAAATGGTTTTTGTGGGGAATGATGAGATTTATCAAAAAGCAAAAGTCGCCACGGAAAATACTGATATCAAGATTCTTTCATTTGATCAGTTAGAAAGTTGTCCCAATTGGAAGGATTTTATGAAATCTGGTGAATCTGGAAATCTAGCTGAACTTGAATCCAAAAAAGAAAAAATCAAGTCTGATGATCTTTTTACTATCATCTATACCTCAGGTACAACAGGTCGACCAAAGGGCGTGATGTTAAGTCACAGAAATATCATTCATAATTTATTGGCTGTAGAAGATAGGCTAGTAATCCCTAGAGGCACGTCAAAGGCCTTGAGTTTTTTACCTCTATGTCATATCTATGAACGGACAGGATCTTTTTGCTTTATGTACATGGGTGTTTCCATTTATTATGCTGAAAGTATGGAAACAATTGGCGAAAACCTTAAGGAAATACAACCACAAGTATTCAATACAGTACCAAGATTATTGGAGAAAGTTTATGATAAGATAGTTTCTAAAGGATATGAGTTAACAGGCATAAAAAAATCTCTGTTTTTTTGGGCATTAGATTTAGGCTTGAAATTCGAACCCAATAAATCTCAAGGATTTTGGTACGATTTTCAGTTGAACCTGGCGAATAAGATTATTTTCAGCAAATGGAGAGAAGCTTTAGGAGGAAATATTTTACAAATCAACTCTGGTGCTTCTGCTTTGCAACCTCGATTGGCTAGAGTTTTTTGGAGTGCAGGAATTCCCGTATGCGAAGGTTATGGATTGACAGAGACATCTCCAGTTGTAGCAGTGTCGGTTTGTAACCTGAGAGATATTCGTATTGGATTTGTGGGAAAAATAGTCAATGATGTTCAAGTAAAAATAGCAGAGGACGGAGAAATCTTGGTTAAAGGTCCTAATGTCATGCAAGGATACTACAAACAGCCTGATATGACCAATGAAGTCATCAAAGAGGGTTGGTTCCATACCGGAGATATTGGAGAGCTTCACGAAGGGGATTACTTGAAAATCACAGATAGGAAAAAAGAGATGTTCAAGACATCTGGTGGAAAATATATTGCGCCGCAGCCAATGGAAAATAAATTCAAGGAATCTTCCCTAATTGAGCAATTGATAGTGGTTGGAGAAAATAAGAATTATCCAGCAGCATTGATTGTTCCAAGTTTTGATGGTTTAAGAGAATATTGCAAGCACAAAGACATTCCTTACACATCAGATGAAGAAATGATTCAAAAACCCGATATGATTGAAAAGTATCAAAGAGAGATAGATCAATTGAACAAGTATTTTGGAAAATGGGAGCAAATCAAAAGATTCAAATTACTTCCAAAGCCTTGGGGAATAGAATCCGGAGAAATGACACCGACAATGAAACTGAAGAGAAAAGTGATTCATAGTAAATTTGAAAAAGAAATAGAGGGACTATATAGTTAATTGAGTAATCAGTCGACTAGTTAAAAAGGTGATTAGTAGATTATAAAGAATCTTTTAATCACCTTTTTCAATTAAGTAAATGAATAATTTTTTTTAGAAACTTATTTTGGTATAATCAGTTTTCTATACCATTTTATATTTAAATCCGTAGTAAATAACACCCAAACAGAATAATATTTCTTTATAGTAAAATAAAACATTTTTAAATTTCCTCTGCATGCATAACTTTTTCAAAAAATAGTATGTATGCATAACAAATTTTTCCTAAATTGGTCATGTAAATACTATTATGCCCATGAAACGTGAAGAAACGGTAGATTTCCATATAAAAAGCTCTTGGCATGCCATCTCAAGAATGTATAACCAAAAGGCAGCTTTAGAGGATTTTACTGCATCTATAGGTTATGTATTGATCAATATCAATTCCAAAGAAGGTACTCCTGCGACGAAGATCGCTCCTTTGATGGGTTTGGAAGCGCGTAGTTTGACAAGAATGCTTAAGACCATGGAGGAAAAAGGAATGATTTTTAGAAAGCAGGATTCTGTGGACAAGAGATCTGTTCGCATATATCTCACAGATGAAGGAAAGCGGAAAAAAGAAATTTCAGTAGAAACAATAAAGGATTTCAACGTACAAGTTAGAGAAGATGTCAGTGAAGAAGAATTGGACATATTTTTCAAAGTTTTCCATAAAATCAATCAAACGATAGATAAAATTCAATTAGAAACCATAAACCCAAATCAGTACAAGAGTAAAGTGTACGAACTCTAAACCAATATAATCTTATGAAAAAAAACATTCAAAAAGTTGCCATTTTAGGTTCAGGAGTAATGGGATCGAGGATTGCTTGCCATTTTGCCAATATCGGCGTAAGGGTATTGCTTCTCGATATCGTTCCTCGAGAGCTGAATGACGATGAAAAGAAAAAGGGTCTAACCCTTGAAGACAAAGCCGTTAGAAATAGGCTAGTTGATTCAGCCTTGCAAAGCACGCTTAAAAATAAACCTGCGTCACTTTATGATGCAGCTAACGTGAATAGAATTACTACTGGAAATTTTGACGACGATCTACCAAAAATCAAGGATTACGATTGGATCATGGAAGTTGTAGTGGAAAGATTGGATATCAAACAATCACTTTTCGAAAAAGTAGAGAAATATAGAAAGCCAGGATCTTTGATTACTTCTAATACTTCTGGAATTCCAATGCATATGATGTGTGAAGGCAGATCTGAAGATTTTCAAGTAAATTTTGCAGGAACACACTTTTTCAATCCTCCAAGGTATTTGAGATTATTAGAAATTATTCCTGGTCCCAAAACCAATCCCGAAATCGTTGACTTTTTGATGGATTATGGAGACAGGTTCTTAGGAAAAGAAACTGTTTTGTGTAAAGACACCCCGGCATTTATTGCCAATAGAATTGGTGTCTATGCGATAATTTCAGGAATGCATGCCATTGAAAAAATGGGATTGGGTGTTTCTGAAGTTGATAAATTAACAGGAACGATCATCGGTAGAGCAAAATCAGCTACTTTCCGCACCATGGATGTGGTTGGATTGGATACGACAGTAAATGTTGCCAATAACCTTTACAAAACGCTAGAGCACGATGAATCTAGAGATAAATTTCTCTTGCCAAATATCGTAAAAGTACTTTATGATAATAAATGGTGGGGAGATAAGACAGGCCAAGGTTATTTCAAAATGATCCGTCATGATGATGGTAGAAAAGAACTGAAAGAGCTTGATCTAAAGACTTTTGAATACAAGGATGCAGAAAAGCCAAAGTTCAAAGCTTTAGAAGCTTCCAAGGAAATTGAAGATTTGAAAAAGAGGATCAAGTTTTTGGTCAATTTTGATGACAGGGCAGGAGAGTTTTATAGAACCTCTTTCTACGATCTTTTCAAATACTGCTCAAACAGAATTCCAGAAATTTCTGACGAAACATATAGAATTGATCAGGCCGTTTGTGCTGGTTTCGGTTGGGAATTAGGTCCATTTGAGACTTGGGATATTCTTGGAGTAAAAGACACCGTTGAAAAAATGGAAGCTGCTGGCGAAAAAGCTGCTGCATGGGTCCATGAAATGCTTAACGCAGGACATGAATCATTCTATAAAGTAGAAGCAGGACAGAAGAAATTCTATGATGTCAAGTCCAAAACTTACCTGCCAATTCCTGGACAGGAAGAGTTTATTATCCTTGATACGCTTAAAGCGGCCAACAAGAAAATTTGGGGCAATGCAGGAGCAACTATTTATGATCTAGGAGATGAGGTAATTGGCTTGGAATTCCATACCAAAATGAATTCTCTTGGTCAAGAAGTCATCGAAGGAATCAATACGGCCATCAACATGGCTGAGAAATCTTACAAAGGATTAGTCATAGGCAATGAAGGAGGTAATTTCTCTGCAGGAGCTAATCTTGCGATGCTATTCATGTTTGCCGGAGATCAGGAATACGATGAGATCAATTTGATGATCGCTGGATTCCAGAATACGATGATGAGAGCAAGATATTCCTCCGTTCCAGTAGTTGTTGCGCCTCATAATATGGCATTGGGTGGTGGATGTGAATTGTCACTTCACGCTGATGCGGTTCAGGCCCATGCAGAATTGTATATGGGCTTGGTTGAATTTGGTGTAGGATTGATTCCTGCAGGAGGTGGTACCAAGGAGATGACTTTAAGATTTTCTAATGATATCAAGGATGGTGATGTAGAGTTGAATAGGCTGCAAGAGTATTTTATGAATATTGCAACAGCTAAAGTTTCGACTTCAGCAGAAGAAGCAAGAGGTTTGGGATACCTACAAGTCAAAGACTCCATTACGCTAAATAGAAAACGTCAACTGGCGGAAGCCAAGGCCAAAGTATTGTCATTGTATGATGCTGGCTATACGCAACCTGTTCAACAAACGGATATTAAAGTTTTAGGAAAAACCTCTTTGGCACTATTCGAAGCAGGTATTACGGGTATGCAGTACGGAAAATACATCTCAGATCACGATGCTAAAATTGCAAGAAAATTAGCATGGGTGATGTCTGGCGGTGATCTATCAGCACCAACACTCGTCAGTGAGCAATTCCTTCTAGATCTCGAAAGAGAAGCATTCTTAAGCTTAACAGGCGAGAAAAAGACACTCGAAAGAATACACAGCATCCTGTTCAAAGGTAAACCGCTGAGAAATTAGAGATGTTAGACGTAAGACAAGAGACATGAGATTAGAGAAAAACAAAACCCTGAAAGGGTTAAACTTTGAATAGCCCCGGGTCGCAACCCGGGGAACGAAGTAGATAGTGTAAGTAACAACCCCAGCGGGGTTGAATTTCTAAAACTCTCAGTCGAGTATTTTCTCTTGAATCTCAACCGTAACTGAAACAATACCTGAAATAATAAATTTACCTTACTTAGAAACAAAAAAATGGAAGCATATATAGTAAATGGATATAGATCAGCGGTAGGAAAGGCCAAAAAAGGTGGCTTTAGATTCTATCGACCGGATGATTTGGCTGCTGATGTGATCAAGCATCTTGTAGCCAACACCCCTGGATTGGAAAACAAAATGGTCGATGACTTGATCGTTGGAAATGCAATTCCTGAAGGCGAGCAAGGCATGCAGATGGGAAGAATGATTTCTCTTTTGGCTTTGGGCGTAGACAATCCTGGCTTTATCATCAATAGATATTGTGGTTCTGGATTGGAAGCCATTGCCTTGGCAGTAGGGAAAATCAAGGCTGGTATGGCGGACTGCATCATTGCTGGTGGCACAGAATCGATGTCTCTCCTTCCAATGATGGGTTACAAAACCGCATTGAACTGGAAAATTGCTTCACAGAATCCTGATTACTATTTGAGTATGGGATTGACTGCTGAGGAATTGGCCAAGGAATATGAAATTACCCGTGAACAAGCCGATGAATTCTCTGTAAGATCACACGATAAAGCCTTGGCGGCAATTGCTGATGGTAAATTCAAAGATCAGATCGTCCCTGTGGAAGTAGAAGAAACATATTTGGACGACAATGGAAAAAGAAAAACCAGAAAACACATCATTGATACTGACGAAGGACCAAGAAAAGGAACAACGCTGGAAGCTTTATCTAATCTGAGACCTGCTTTCAAGCTGGGAGGTCAAGTGACTGCTGGTAATTCTTCCCAAACTTCCGATGGAGCTGCTTTCGTGGTGGTCATGTCTGAGAGAATGGTGAAGGAATTGAACTTGGAGCCAATTGCGAGATTGATGTCTTATTCCGTAGCAGGTGTAGAGCCACGCATCATGGGCATAGGTCCAAAAGAAGCTGTTCCAAAAGCATTGAAGCAAGCTGGATTGACTTTGAATGATATTGATTTGATTGAACTGAACGAGGCATTTGCCGCGCAAGGATTGGCGGTGATGAAATCACTCGACATGAATCCTGATATCGTCAATGTCAATGGTGGTGCAGTGGCCTTAGGTCACCCACTTGGTTGCACGGGAGCAAAACTATCCGTTCAGCTCTTCAGCGAACTTCGTCGTCAAAACAAAAAACACGGTCTCGTAACCGCCTGCGTCGGAGGAGGACAAGGAGTAGCGGGAGTGTTTGAGTTGCTAAAATAGAATACAGAAGTAAGAGACAAGAAATAAGACTCGATTTATCTTGAGAATTCCAGCTCCTATTTCTTTTATCTTGACTCTTGTTTCTAAACATCGATCCAAAGTAATTAAAACATAATTTACATGTCAACTATAACAAAACAATCAATCAACGGGGGTGAGTTTCTGATCAAGGAAACTGAGGCCCAAGAAATCTTCATCTTTGAGGAATTCAATGAAGAACAAAAAATGATGGCGCAGGCTTGTCAGGATTTTATCGATACGGAAATCACTCCAAATATCGAAGAGATTGACGGCATGAAAAATCCTGAAATTATTCCAAATATTTTCAGAAAAGCAGGTGATTTTGGACTTTTAGGCATTGCAGTTCCTCAGGAATATGGTGGAATGGGCATGAGCTTCAATACGTCTATGCTGATGGCAGACATCATTGGTTCTGCGGGTTCTTTTTCGACCACTTACGGCGCGCACACAGGTATCGGAACATTGCCGATTTTGTACTACGGCACAGAAGCACAAAAATCCAAATACTTACCTAAGTTAGCCACAGGTGAGTGGGCTGCTTGCTATTGTTTGACTGAACCCGATGCTGGTTCAGATGCCAATAGTGGGAAAACCAAAGCAACGCTTTCTGAAGATGGAAAACACTACCTGATCAATGGCCAGAAAATGTGGATTTCAAACGCAGGTTTTGCAGATATCTTTATCGTTTTTGCTAAAATCGAAGATGATAAAAACCTTACTGCTTTTGTAGTAGAAAAAGGATTCGGTGGAATTACCATGAATGAAGAGGAAAAGAAAATGGGGATCAAAGGATCATCTACCCGTCAGGTTTTCTTCAACGATTGTAAAGTTCCAGCAGAAAACATGCTTTCTGACAGAGGCAATGGTTTCAAAATCGCTGTGAATATCCTGAATATTGGCCGAGTGAAGCTTGGTGCAGGAATTCTAAACGGTTCTAGAGAAGTGATCAGTCAGTGTATCAAATACTCTACAGAAAGAAAACAGTTTGGCGTAAGCATCAATACATTCGGTGCAATCAAGTCCAAATTGGCAGAAATGGCGATCAGAACGTATGTCTCAGAATCTTTGACTTACAGAGCTGGACAGGATATCGAAGACCGGATCAATGACCTGGTATCAGGAGGAATGGAAGATGCCGTAGCCAAGCTGAAAGGTGTGGAAGAATTTGCGATCGAATGTGCGATTTCTAAGGTTCATGGATCAGAGGTGTTGGATTATGTAGTAGATCAAGGTGTGCAAGTCTATGGAGGAATGGGCTATTCTGCCGATGCCCCAATGGAGCGCGCTTACAGAGATGCTAGAATCGTGAGAATCTACGAAGGAACCAACGAAATCAACAGAATGCTGATGGTGGGCATGGTTCTTAAGAGAGCAATGAAAGGTGAGATTAACCTTTTTGAGCCGGCAATGGCAGTTTCTCAAGAACTGACTTCAGTTCCAAGTTTCGAAACGGTAGATACTTCGGAGCTTTTTGCAGCGGAAAAAGAAGTAATCAAGAAACTGAAGAAAGTATTCTTAATGGTCGGTGGCAAAGCTGCCATGGCACTTCAGGATAAGATCGAATCGGAGCAAGAGATCATGATGAATCTAGCTGATGTGATGATCGAAATCTATGCAGCAGAATCAGCTATTCTTCGAACCGAAAAATTGGTAAGTATGAAAGGCGAGGAAACTTGTAAAAATCAGATAGCTATGTCACAAGTTTATCTTTCTACTGCAGTAGATAAAATCAATGCAGCTGCCAAAGAAGCAATTGGTTCTTTCACTAAAGGTGACGAGCAGAAAGTGATGTTGATGGGCTTGAAGCGCTTTACTAAGATGGATTTGGTAGATACGAGAACCTTGAGAAGAGAGATAGCAGATTATATGATTGCAAAAGGGAAATATCCTTTTTCTTAAGTAAGTGGTTGTGCCACAAAGGCGCTAAGACACAAAGTTTGTATATGAAAATAGCCTCTGAGAGATCAGGGGCTTTTTTTGGTTGTAATAATTTGTTTATCTTTAGCTAAGACGTCATAAAAACTTACAACCGAAGAAAGGTGTTTTAATCAAGTATGAATTAAGGTTGCTATGGAAATAAAAAACGAAATTGTAGAAATTGTAAATAAGCTTCCCGAAGAAGTTTTGGAAGAGCTTTTACAATATCTTCGTCAAGTTGAAAAAACTACTGCGGGCAAAATGAAACTATCACTCAATTTTAATAAAATATTAAAGGAAGACAGAGAGCTCCTTGAAAAATTGGCGAAATGATAGATTACCAAGAGGTATTGGAAATACATTCTGTTTTGATTAAAGAGTTCGGTGGTTTGTCTGGAGTGAGAGATGAAAACGGATTAAAATCAGCACTTGAACGTCCATTTGGTGGTTTTGGAGAAATAGAGTTTTATCCAAGTCCTGAAGAAAAAGCTTGAGCAATATTAGAAAGTATAGTCAAGAACCATCCATTTATGGATGGAAATAAAAGAACCGGTTATGTTTTAATGCGTTTGGTTTTGATGAATTTCGGAAAGGATATTGATGCATCACATGATGAGAAATATGATTTAGTCATTTCAGTAGCATCAGGAAAATTCGATTTTGAAGCTATTTTAGAGTGGGTCAACCAACACACAAGTAATCTTTAATAACTTCAACTTTGGGAAAGTTGGTATTAAGAAAAGCCTCTGAGAGATCAGGGGCTTTTTTTGGTTGAGGTGTAAGAGAGAGGCCTAGGCGGATATTAAACGTTTAATTTAGATCAATCATTTTTACTTGGTTTTGATTTAAGGTATTTTAGAAAGTAGCTTTTGTTTTTTTGGCAATAAATAAGCGCTTATGGAGCAAAGACCCATATCAATCGAAATCATTGGGAGAAAAATAATTCTAAGGATTCCCAAGAATGAGGATGACATAAAATTTATTCGCAGTATCCGATATTCTCGCTGGAATAAGGAGGGTTTTTTTTGGGAGATTCCCCATTATCCCGGAAACGTTGAGCTGTTGAAAGGATATCTTGGAGATCGCTTGCATCAAATCACCGAACGACCATTGATTGAAATTCCGCAGAAAGATGAGGTAGTTTTATTAGATAATAACCAAGTATTGATGGTCAAGACAGCTAAGGCGCGACTTCGCTTGTATTTTGGATTTCATGCTGAGCTGATGAAAGTGCTTAAGAGCTTTCCGTATTATAAGTGGGACAGTAAGAGCAAGTCTTGGAGTATTCCTTATTCTGAGCAGTTTTTGGAGGAGATAAAAAAGAAGATTGAGCAGTTTGGTTTAGTGCTTATTTACAGAGAAGAAGCAAGGCCTGACAAGGTTCAGAGAAAGTCAAGTGCTGAAATACCCAATTACAGAAAGTGTCCGGAGGAGTATATTCATAAGCTGGAGGAGAGAAGGTATAGTGAAGGGACTATCAAAGCATACGTTCCTTTATTTGAAGAGTTTTTGAACTATTTTGTTCAAATTCCTTTGGAAGAATTAGGTGAAAAGGAAGTAATGGATTTTTCGAGATATTTAGTAAATGAAAGAAAAGTTTCAAGTTCTTATCAAAATCAAGCTATTAATGCTATTAAGTTCTATTTCGAGAAGGTAAAAGGAGGAGAGCGAAAATACTATCATGTGGATAGGCCAGTAAGAGAAAAGATATTGCCTGAGGTCTTGAGTGAAGAGGAGGTTTCGGCAATTCTAAAAGCAACAATTAATTTGAAGCACAGAGCAATATTAATGACAATTTATTCGGCGGGATTGAGAATTAGCGAATTAATTAATCTTAAAATTAAAGATATAGACTCTAATCGAATGCAGATAAGGATAGAGCAAGGAAAAGGTAAAAAAGATAGATACACTTTATTATCTTCGAAGGCGTTAGAAATTTTGCGCATATATATCAAGCAGGAACGGCCCCATTATTATTTATTTGAGGGTCAGGGAAGTAAAATTGAGAAACCTCTTAAATACTCTGCAAGGAGTATTCAAAGTATTCTCAAACAATCATTGCAAAGAACAGAAATTAAGAAAAAGATCACAGTTCATACATTACGCCATTCTTTTGCTACCCATCTTTTGGAAAATGGTACAGACTTAAGGTATATTCAAAGTTTGTTAGGTCATGAGAGCCCAAAAACTACTCAAATCTATACTCATATAACTACCAAAGGGTTTGATCAAATTAAAAGTCCTTTAGATGGATTGGATATTTAGAAATTAGTTTTATGTTTAGATAATTTAAAAATATACGCAACAGTTGCGCAATACATTCCATATGGAACAAATAGCGCAATTGTTGCGTGAAGAAAACCGTTGTGCGTCAGCTTAGAAATGAAACAAGAACCAGCAGAAAATGAATTTAATAAAGGAGTTAGGAAATAAGTTTGTAAACCTTTACGACAATTTGACCAACTCTGATTCAAGTTGGAACAGACAATATGATTTTTACTTGATTTTTGGGCAGACGGACGAAAACAAATCTCCTTGGATAGCAAACAATTGGAAGTCAGACTTTCAACCATATTTTGATTTACTCATAAAGCAAACTGAAAACGTAAAAGAGATAGGAATTAAAGCCATAAAGTATAAACCTGAAAAGCGAATTTCTAAAAAGGACAACAAAGAATTTATCTTTCATTCGGACATAAAACTTGGACGACTGAAATGGGATGAAAAATCACACGATAAGTGGACAATACCTAATGACCTAAAAGAGTACTTCCTAAACCTTGAAATATGGAAACCAATTTGGACAATTTGCGACAAAAGACAAACTCCGCCCGACATTTATATTACGATATCAAATGAACGAGACTTTGAAAATAAACGTGATTTAAAATTTGGTTATTTTATAGTAGTGTCAATTGCAAAGAATTTAAAAATTGACTCTAAACCAATTTTGAGAGAATTGTCAGAAAAGATAAACTCAAAGGCAACAATCTTTAAAACAAGAAGATGGAACCAGCCTGAGAAAACAGGAAATTGGACTTTTGTAAATTGGATACAACACACTTTTAGTAACGGAATTTATAAAGGGAGCAATTTACATTCATTTGACTTTAACGAATTAGAATTTGAACCAGTTTGGGAAGTAATATACCAACAGAAATAAAAAGCCGAACGCACAACAATGTATATAAAAAATAGGCGAAACAGTAGTAAATTCAAGGCTTTTGGCTTGTATCTAACTTTGTGCTTAACCGAAAGTTTAGTGCTTCGAAATCGCCTACTTTTCATATACTAACCGTTATGCACTATTCTAAAAAAGAGGGACCTAAGAATAAAATGACGGAAATTTTGTAAATTCGTCGAAGGATTAAAACCAAAACATATGTTTGCTACAATCGAAATTGATAGGAATAACCTGACGATAATGGGAGTGAAATTTTCAGATTTAAAGACTTTAGAAAGCACAGCAAATGCTTTAGGAAGTAATATGTTTGAAGGTTTTATACCTACACCCAAAGGGGTTGAAATAATCAGGGATTATGTAGAAGGGAAAATTTCATTGAGTGAATTGGTGAAGTTTGCGGAAGAAAAGGCTTATGTCTGATTCCTATAAGTACATAGACTTTGATTATACTTATGTAGACCCAAAAACAGGAATTTTAAAAAACATTCCGGGAATTACAGATCCGGAAGTATTGCTTTTTGTTGAAAGTGGAGCAGTAACAAAACGACTTCAGGAACTTTACAATAATCCCATTAAGATTAAAGGAATTGAAAACCTTTTTGATATTCACAAGCATTTGTTTCAAGATATATATATCTGGGCTGGCAAAAAACGGGTTGTGGAAATAAGTAAGGATGGAAAACAATTTTTTCCCACCATCCATTTTGATAATGCCAGTAGCTACATTAATTCTTTAATAGCTGACTACAAGAAAATTCGAAAAAACAGAAGAAAAGAATTAGCAGAGAAGTTAGCCGAAATTTTAGATAATGTAAATTATTTTCATCCCTTTAGAGAAGGTAACGGACGTGCACAAAGAGAGTTTTTAAGGTTATTGGCCTTGGAAAAAGGGTTGATTCTGAACCTAAACCCTCCTGACAATAAAAGTGTGTTTGAAAGATATATGAAAGGAACAATAGAGAGTGATTTAGAAATATTGAAAGAATTGATTTTTGAACTAATTGCCTCAAAAAAATGAAAAAGAACAGTGCATAACATCACCTTGGAAGGCAGCGGGCGGTTCCGAGTAAATTGAAAGTTTATTATCTTTAAGAAGTTTGGAATAAGCCTGAAGTATACGGCTACGGATGCCTGCCTGGCGGCAAACATGCCCGCCGTCTCCAAGCTGAATCCCGTTGTGGTGCATTAAAAGAAACCGCTGCATTTTTGGAAAATGTTATCTTTTGAGATAACTTTGTGAATATGGTAAGGAAGATCATTTTTTATGAAAACCACTTTATTGAATTTTACCAAAGCCAAAATGATAAGGTTAAAAGTAAGATTCAATACGTTTTTGAGCTGATCAAGCAAGTGGAAAGGGTACCAGAAAAGTTTCTCAAGCATCTTGAAGGAACTGAGGGGTTATTTGAAATAAGAGTGGAATTTCAATCAAACATTTATAGAATTTTCTGCTGCTTTGATGAAGGAAGGCTGGTGGTTCTGTTCAACGGTTTTCAAAAAAAGACCCAAAAGACCCCAAAGAATGAAATAGAGAAGGCAGAAAGATTAATGAAGGAATATTTTCAAACAAAGAAATAGGATCATGAAGGATTATAGCAAAGTCAAAACATTCGATGAACTGATCGAATTGGAACATGGAAAAATTGGAAGTGAAAGCAGGAACAAGTATGAAGAGAATGCCCAGATGTTCATCATCAGCGAAATGCTAAAAGAAGCGAGGAAGGAAGCAAATCTGACTCAAGAACAATTGGCAGAAAAGGCAGGAACAAAGAAAAGTTATATCTCTAAGCTAGAAAATGGAAAAGGAAATATCCAGTTGTCAACCCTTATCCGGATTTTTGAACAAGGATTGAATAAAAGAATTGGATTGACCTTTCTTTAATGCGGCAAAAGGAATAACGCACTCTAACATCACCTTGGATATAGCGGGCGGTTCAGAGTAAATTGAAAGTTTAGAACCTTTAAGAAGTTAGGAGTAGGTTGGAAGAGAACGGCTCCGAATGCTTGCCTACCGCAGACATGCACGCCGTCTACTAGCTGAATGCCGTTATAGGTGGAAAGGAAGGTCCTTCATAATCCTGCAAGACACCATAGACTCAACATTAAACTTCAAAATGAATATAAAAAAAACCCCAAAATGGGGCTTTTTCGTTTAGCCGTTGTCATGCTTATCATGACCATCTAACTTCACTAATTTGTTGTAAATACCTAATAGTAAAAATGGGGCGGCCCATTGGCCAACAAATAATGCGGTATGTTTACGACCAGCAATTTTCAGACCCGCAGAGATCGCCATTGATCCTAAAGCAGACCATAAGAATACTTGAGAAGGTATTTTGGCAGTTTGAGATTCAATAGCCTTGGTCCCTTTGCCTTCGCTTTTGTTTTTATTTTTATTTTCGAATTCCATAATGGTTGTTTTTTAAAATGAAATGCAAGCTACCGTTTTTACATACTAATAAATTATATAATTAGTCGATTAACTTACATAATTGAAGGATTTGGATTCCTTTACAATTTGTAGTTGATAAATCAATTTATATTTCCTTCAATTGGAAATAATAGTTATTAGGTAAAAAAGGCTTTTAATCTGGTTTTTCTCCCAACTCAATTCATTAAGATGTATATCCGCTTTTATATCAGTAGCCAAACAGAATACTGATATTTAGTTCAATAGAAGCATTTATAGCAATCGACGGATAACGATTATTCCTGAGATTATTTGTGATAAATTTCTATCCTGACGTGATTTCGAATAATCATATTGCTTGAAAATTTTTAATTTACTGTAATTCAAACAATTATGGAAGATAGAGGTTTGATTTTATATTGATCTAAAAATTTGGTTTCACTACGCTATGCTTGATTACATAATAGCCCATCCACTTTACATACCTTTTATCATCTTAAATATTTATATCATTTATAAAGTTATAAAAATGGTGGTAGGCAAAGATCAGGGAAGGGATGATGACGATCAAGATGGAGGTATTTCCAATAATGATAATCCTGTACTGGATTTACCTCCAGGAGTTGGGCTTCCTACTAAAGAGTCAATTTTAAACGTTTCTACGAATATCGATTAGGATTGAGATTTTTTGCCTTCACTTTTTCAAAGTCCTTATGGATCATTTTATGCTAGTCCATGTTGGAATTGCTGCATTCGCAGGAAAGGTTTAAAATTTTAATTAACTGAGAATACGGGTGAAATAACATAACATTACCCAATAATATTGTAACACTTTTTTGTTTCAACGCACGTAATTTTGTTTACCAATATTTTAACACAACTCATTTCAATTAGTTTTTCAAGCTTTAAACTTTAAAATCATGTTTCATCACGTAAAAGAATTGCAATTTAATGCGCGGGTTTCTAAGCCAGATGTTCGTTTTGCAAAACTACTTTTAGAACAATTTGGTGGTCCTAATGGCGAACTCAAAGCAGCCATGCAATATTTTGTACAGGCGTTTGGCTGTCGTAAAGCGTATCCCGCAGAGTATGATATGTTGATGGACATTGCGACAGAAGAGTTTAGCCATCTTGAAATCGTTGGTGCCACGATCCAAATGTTGCTCACTGGTGTCAACGGTGAGTTGAAAAACGCAGCAGATGAATCTGATCTCAACCAAATGCTAGACGGGAATGCTGCGAAAGAAAATTACATTCATGAGGCCATGATTAATCCTCAGTTTTTTCTTGTAAGTGGTGGGACACCAACATTAACCGATAGTGTTGGAAACCCTTGGAATGCTTCATACATCATGGGTATGGGTGATCTGACAGCAGACCTTCGCTTAAATGTAGGTGCGGAGACAAGTGCTAAAATGGTCTATGAAAACCTTATGAAATATACGGACGATGTCTATGTAAAAGAGTCTTTGAGATATTTGATGACTCGAGAGGTAGCACACTTTCAAATGTTTCAGGCTGCTTTGGAGAATATCAAACCGAATTTCCCTCCAGGAATCTTAGAAAGTGACCCAAGATATAGCAACAAATACTTTAAGATGTCAAAAGGAGATGAGTTTAAAGGTCCTTGGAACGAAGGGAAAAGTCCTGAATTGGGTGAAGATTGGCAAGTTATCAACAATCCTCTTGACCATATCCATGAAACAAATGGCTTATTGGACGAAAAATCAGTTGGCACAAATAGAACCGAAAAGTCTGTTCAAGAAAACAACAAAAAGTTAAGTGAAGAGCGAAAAGGAATTGTTGATGCTGCTACCATGCCCAAAAATGGAGTGATGAGTTGGTCAGTTTATGAGGAGGGACTAGAGGAAAACACTGTTTTGGGAAAAATCAATAAATGACATTTTCTTTGAAATCAATATTTATCTCAAACTTTTCTATAAATCATGATTACTTCAAGTATCGCTTGCGATGACTTAAGAGAGGGTGTAATCAAATTTGTTCTTCTTAATATAAACCTCAGAAAGAGAAACGAATTCAGGTATAAAAAGTGAAAATATTTACGCTAATTCTATGCGCCGTTGTTCTCATTACGACAGGATTACCACTCATCGACTCTGCTGAGTGGTGGATTAGAATATTTGATTTTCCGAGAATTCAAATTGCTGTTTCTACGCTTCTAGCGTTTGTTTTGGCTTCTATTTATGTAGATTTCAAATGGAAATTTAAGCTTCCATTCTTGATCATTTTGTTAGTTTCGTTAATCTATCAGATTCAATTTGTTGTAGTATATACGCCACTTTACAAAGTACAAGCAAAAGATAGTAACAAACCACAAGGAGAAAACAGCTTGAAGTTACTTGTTGTAAATGTCCGAATGGAAAATGAGGATAAAGAGAGTTTTCATAACTTGGTTCAAAAGATAAAGCCTGATATTCTTTTAATCAACGAACCTGATCAAGTATGGGCGACTTCTATTGCCAAGCTTGATGATGATTTTCCTTACGCTATCAAATATCCTCTTGAGAACACCTATGGAATGATATTACTTTCAAAATTCCCATTAACTGAGAGCAAAGTAAATTTTTTAGTCAAAGAAGATATTCCATCTATTTTTACAAAGATTACTTTACAATCAGGGGTAAAAATCGATTTTTATGGAGTTCATCCTGAGCCACCAAAACCGGGAACAGCCACCTATGAAAGAGATACAGAATTGCTCTTAATTGGGAAAAAAATCAAAGACTCTGAATATCCAACCCTAGTTGCCGGTGATTTGAATGACGTGGGTTGGTCTGCTACTTCCAAGCTTTTTAGAAAATACAGTGAGTTAGTAGATCCGCGCGAAGGAAGAGGTTTATTCAATACTTACAGCGTTTTTATACCGCTGATGCGCTATCCACTTGATCATATTTTTTATTCCAAGGAATTTGGTTTAATCAGTCTTCAAAAGCTGGGAAAGATCGGTTCTGATCATTATCCGATTATGATTACTATAAACTATGAACCTGACAAGGACAATACAGATGGCTTAGAAAAAGCCGATGAAGAGGAAAAGCAAGAGGTAGAAGAAAAGATTAATAATGGGGGAAAAGATGATTTAAACAATTAGTATAAAAATTAGTCTTTTGTACACTGTGTAATTTTTTAATTTAAGTTACCTTCATTCCGAATTATAACCTTCATCCAAAACAACATGCAAATAACATCACAAGTAGTCATTGTTGGAGGAGGGCTTAGTGGACTCACTTTAGCATACCTTCTTGACAGGAAAAACATCAAAGTGACGCTTATTGAAGCTTCGAGTAGACTAGGAGGAAGAATTCAGACTCAACAGGGCGTATTGCATACTCCTTTAGAACTTGGTGCGACTTGGTTTTCAGAGATGCATCCAAATTTACTTTTTTTAATGGAGGAATTGGGGGTTCAAAAGTTTCCCCAATTTTCCAAAGGAAAATCACTCTTTCAGACTAAATCTTTTGAGCCTGCACAAGAATTTTTTGTTCCTGAATCTAATGAGCCTTCTTACAGAATGGTTAAGGGTACGCAAAGCTTGATTGATACATTATTTCAAAAAACGAAATTTGAAAAAATGCACTTCAATACCAGGATAAAAGTCATTAAAGACCTTGATAATAGTATTGAATTAGAAAGCACAGCAGGAGATAAATTTTATGCGAAGCAAGTATTTTTATGTCTTCCACCACAACTTGTTGCCAAAAAAATAGAAATTTATCCGGAACTACCTCAAGACTTAAAGGATTTGATGCCAAATGTTCAAACATGGATGGCAGGTAGCATTAAATTTGTGTTAGAGTACAGCATACCTTTTTGGAGAGAAAATGGATACTCTGGAATGCTATACAGCCATTCAGGGATAATAAGCGAAATGTATGATCACACTAATTTTGAGGGAGATAAATTCGGTTTTACTGGTTTCTTAAATGGAGGTGCAACTTCGTATTCACAAGATTTGAGAAAAGAACTTGTTTTAAAGCAACTCAATCAATTATTAGGGTCGCAAGCTTCTACACCCTTGGCGTATTTTGATAAAGTCTGGACAGATGACTTTATATTAGCCGGTAATCAATCCAATCAGAGACCGCATCAAAATAATGGACATCCATTATTTCATCAAGGTTATTTGGGAAATAAATTGTTTTTTGGCGGTACAGAGACGGCATCACAATCATCAGGTTATATGGAAGGGGCTGTAATTTCTGCTCTTAGTTTGGTAAAGTGTGTAGAAGTATAATATTGATTGTATTAATCTGCCTTAAATACTATTTTTCCTCCCACTACAGTCATCATCACCTTGGTGTTAAGAATCTCGTTTTCTGGGATTTCCATAATATTCTTATCAAAAACAGTGAAATCAGCTGCTTTTCCCACTTTGATAGATCCTTTGAAGTCTTCTTCAAACTCTGCAAAAGCACCGGCAAGTGTGTAAGATTTTAAGGCTTGATCTCTTGTCAGTTTTTGATCAGGTTCATAGCCTCCTTCAGGTGTCATTTTCAAAGTTTTTCTAGATACTGACGCATAAAATGATGGAAGTGCATCAACAGGCTCTACCGGTGCATCGGTACCATTAGATATCACTGCACCCGAGCCTAGCAATTTCTGCCACACATAAGCTCCATCTTTGATTCTTTTGGCTCCCAATCTACCGATTGCCCATGGTCTGTCAGAACTCAAATGGATTGCCTGAATGGCTGCAATAACACCCAAATCCCCAAATCTGCTGATATCATCTGGATGTAAGTGCTGTGCATGTTCTACACGGAACCTATGATCTGTCACCTCAGGGAATTTGGCAAAAGCAGCCTCGTACCTATCCAATACTTCTCTATTGGTTCTATCTCCAATGGCGTGGGAATTTACCTGAAAACCGAGTTGGAGGCCTTTTTCTGCCACTGTGCTCACCTTGTCTATTGGCATGGTTTCATGACCTCTGCTGCCTGGCTTGTCTTCATAGTCTTCCAATAGCCATGCGCCCCATGGTCCTAGTGCTCCATCCATATTGAGCTTGATAGAGCGAACAGTCACCATATGATCAGGATCTATTTTTGGTCCTTTTTTGTACCAAGCTTCAAGAAGCTCAGGGATTCTGCTGGAGAGCATCACGTACATTCTTGAGGTCAATCTTCCTTCAGCTTGGAATTTTTCCAAGAGATCGATCAAATCCTGATTTCCACCAGCATCATGAAAGGAAGTAATGCCTTTTTCGGCCAATTCCAGAAGTGCGAGTTCTAGCGCTTTTTCGGCCCTTTCTGGAGTATCTTTTGGAATTAATTTTGCCACTAAGCCTGAAGCTGTTTCTACTAATACGCCTGTTGGATTGCCAATTTCGTCGCGGATGACTTCTCCACCTTCCACTTCTTGCTTGAGATTTTCACTCCCCAATGGTGTGATGCCAGCAAGTTCCATGGCTTTTTTATTGACAAACGAAGCATGTCCCGATGCATGTGCAAGGTAAACAGGATTGTCAGGAGTGACCGAACTTAAGGCATCGTGGGTTTGAAATCCATTGACTGTTTGCTCGGGCATCTCGATCCATTTGTCTTGGTGCCAACCTCTACCTGTGATCCATTCTCCCGGCTCAGCATTGCTAGCAGCTTCGGCTACTTTTTCTACCAGTTCATCGTAGGTTTTGACATACATTAAGTCTATATCCAGCTTGTTGTATCCGATTCCCATCAAATGAGCATGGGATTCAATCAATCCTGGTGTCATGGTTTTACCTTGCAGGTCGATGGTTTCTGTGTTTTTGCCGACAAATGCTTGAATTTCTTCTTTTGTTCCCACAGCAATGATGATTCCATCCTTGATGGCTACAGCTTCTACAGTGGGTTGATTATCTTCAACAGTGTAGATGAATCCGTTTATAAAAACCTTATCAGCAGTTTCATTATTTCCACCACAAGAAAAAAGGATCAGCAAGGCCAAGCTTAGAAGTATTGTATTTCTCATAAATTTAATGTTATCATACCAAATCTAGGGATTTTCTTACAGCCATTCCAAACCACCCCTGTAAAGGCAACTAAAACTTGGAAAGTAATATATGACACCTTGTTGCAACTGTTTAATAGGGGGCTAAAATTTTTAATTTCAGATTAATTCATTATATATTAAGTGTATTATTTATAAGTAGTGGTAAAAAGTGATGTGGATCTATTTTTTCCAAGAGATAGACACATTAAAAAATTAAATAAATAGGCTCATTAGGAGACTGGTTTTGTCAGATGGATATAGTAAAAGGGAATTATTTAAGAGAAGAATTGTATGATTTGGTCAAAAAAGACGAAAGCATTTTTGATTTTATCCAAGAGGTTTGTCTAGATGGAATGTGGTATTGGGATATTGAAAAACCTGAGAATGAGTGGATGAATGCTAGGTTTTGGCAAGTATTGGGATACAATCCTGCTGAGATGCCACATACTCCAAGTGCCTGGCAAGGGATAATCAATTTGGATGACCTTAAAGTAGCAACAGATAATTTCCATAGACATCTTTCTGATGAGAATTATCCATATGATCAGACGGTAAGATATACGCACAAGCAAGGTCATATCATTTGGATCAGGTGTTATGGAAAAGCTATTCGTGATCAAAAGGGGACTCCATTAAGGATGTTGGGCATTCATCAAAATATTACAGCCCTAAGAGAGGAACAAATAAAATTGCAGACTATTCTTGAAGATTCGGGTGTTGGATATTGGGAAATGGACATTTCTACTGGAGCAACCATCTGGAGCGAAATGGTCTATAGCATACATGAAGTCCCGAAAGATTTTGAGCATCATAAAGAAAATGGCTTGAATTTTTACCATCCTGATTACAGAGAGATTATCTCAAATGTAGTTTCTGATTGTATAAATAATGATACACCTTTTAGCTTAGAATGTATTTTAATCACAGGAAAAGGAAATCAGAAATGGGTAAAAGCCTCAGGTCGCAAAGTTGGAGATAAACTTTTAGGTGGTTTACAGGATATTACCAGTATCAAAAATAATGAGCTAAAATTCAAAGGTATTTTTAATTCCACTTTTTCCTTCATTGGTTTTATGAATACCAAGGGCATCTTGTTGGAGGCGAATGATACGGCTTTAAATATGGCAGGTTTACAGCGGGGGGATGTAATTGGGAAGTATTTTTGGGATTGCTACTGGTGGCAGATATCCACTAAAACGCAACAAGAACTCAAAGCAAACTTTCAGAGAGTACTTTCTGGAGAAACATTAGAATATGAAGTAGCAGTTTGGATAGCAAATCAAAGCCCAATCACTATTCTTTTCAGCCTCAAGCCAATTTTTGATGAAAAGGGAAATGTAATTTACATCATTCCTGAAGGGCGTCCTATTCAGGAAATCATTGATACCAGACGAAAATATAAATCGGTGATAGAAGGAACTCTTGTAGGAACGTGGGAGTGGAATGTTCAAACTGGAGAAACTGTTTTCAATGAGCGATGGGCAGAAATGTTGGGGTATACATTAGAAGAGTTAGCGCCTATAAGTATTGAAACTTGGATGATGCTCGCACATCCTGAAGACCTAGAAGAATCAAGTCTCCGACTGAATGTCTGCTTTCAGCAAAAATCCGAATTCTATGAAATGGAGTCCCGAATGAAGCATAAAAGTGGGCACTGGGTTTGGGTCTATGATAGAGGAAAAGTGTTTGAATGGACCGAAGATGGCAAGCCTTTAATGATGTATGGCACGCATCAGGATATTAGCAAAAGAAAAGACGCTGAACAACTAAAGAACCAAGTTTTAGAAAGGTTTGAGTTGATAGGTCAACATATACCTGGAGTGATATATCAGTTCCAACTCAATCCAGACGGATCTTCTTGTTTTCCTTATGCAAGTACAGGAATCGAAAATATCTACGGTTTAACACCAGACCAGGTAAAAACAGATGCGAGTTTTGCTTTTAAGTCGATTTATCCAGCGGATTTGGAAAAAGTCACGCTTAGCATCCAAGAATCAGCAAGCAACTTGACGCAGTGGCGTGATATATATCGTACCATATTACCTTCTGGGAAAACGATTTGGGTAGAAGGAAATGCAACACCATACAAAAATACAGATGGAAGTATAATTTGGCATGGATACATTCAGGACATCACGATCAGGAAACAAAAAGAAGAGGCTCTTACGATTAGTGAAGTAGCTTTCAGGGGAAATTTTGAAAATGCTGCCATAGGTATGGCCTTGCTAGATCAAAATGGCAAGTGGTTAGAAGTAAACGCAAGGCTTTGTAAAATCGTGGGATATTCCGAAGTAGAGTTAAAAAACCTTACTTTTCAAGACATCACTCATCCAGAAGACCTCAATGCAGATTTATCATTTTTGAATGAATTGATCAAAGGTGAGAGAAGTCATTATCAAATGGAAAAACGATATTTTCACAAAAAGGGACACATCGTTTATATCATGTTAGCAGTATCTATGGTAAAAGATAAAGAAGGTAATATTGTATACTTTATCTCCCAGATTATAGATATTTCTATGCTAAAACGCGCTGAAATGAGGTTGAAAGCCCTTTTGGCAGAAAATCAAGCATTAATGGAAGCAACTACAGAAGTTGCTTTCGTTTCGACTGATAAAGATGGTGTAATATTGAACACCAATGTTGGGGTACATAAACTTTTAGGATTTGAAGCAAAGCAGCTCGTTGGTCAATCAATAAAACAAATTTTATTTTTAGATGAAGAATGGGAGAAAGCATCGATAGAAACGCTAAAGGGTCTAACTGGTAAAGAAGAGGATAGGGAATTGTTAAATGCATTTGCTAATGATAGTAGGTATAAAAGTAAAGAATGGACATTTAAGCAAGCCAATGGATCAACAATCGATGTTTTGATATCAATAACTGAAATCAAACTAGAAAACCTTACAAAAGGATATTTATTTGCTGCAACCGACATCAGTCATATTAAATCTATTCAAGGACAGCTCGAGCAAAAAAATGAAGAGCTCGAACAGTTTGCCTATATCGCTGCACATGACTTAAAAGAGCCGCTGAGAGGTATTACCACTTACCTTTCTATTCTTCAAAAAAGATATGGGGAATTGTTAGATGAAAAGGCAAATAGTTACATCGATAATGCCTACAATAATGCCAATCGAATGAAAGAATTGATTACAGATATTTTGGACTTTTCGAAAACAGGTAATATAGATGACAAACCGATCGAACTTAATGCGCTTTTGAATTCCATCATTTCAAATTATAAAAATGACGTGAAACTTAGTAAAGTGATTTTTACAAAATCAAGCCTGCCAGTGATTAAAGGAGATGCCAGTTCTTTTGTTCAGCTATTCACTAATCTTATTGATAATGGAATCAAGTATCAGCCTAAGGGTCAAGTATCTGAAATTAATATTGATTGGCAAGAAGATGAAAAATGTTGGACCTTTAGCGTAGCAGACAATGGTATTGGTATTGCTCCAGAACATCAGAATAAGGTGTTTGAAATATTCAAACGCTTGCATTCAGACACAGATTATAGTGGTACTGGCATAGGACTAGCCAGTTGTAAAAAAATTATTTCAGCCTATCAAGGAAAGATATGGTTTGAGTCAAATATTCCTCAAGGTACAGTTTTCAAATTTACAATTCCCAAATCGTAGCCACTAAAAACAAATAAATTTGATTAACATTTTATGATAAAATATGAAATAATATACTAATTATGTATTTTAATGTGGCTTCTCTTACTAATTATTGATAGCAGCAAATTGAATCAAATCAAATGAAAAAAATGAACATACTTTTAGTCGAAGATAACAAAGAAGACGCTTTTTTAATCAGAGAAGCATTAGAAGAGCAACAGTTTTTGAAGGAATTCTATCACGTTGTCAATGGATTGGAGGCGATAAAGTTTCTCAAAAAAGAAACACCATATGAAAATGTGAAAGGTCCTGACTTGATCTTGATGGATATCAATATGCCACTCATGGATGGGCATGAAGCTTTGCAACGAATCAAGTCAATGGAGGCTTTCAAACAAATTCCTATTTTGATGCTGACCACGTCTTCTAGAAAACAAGATATCCTGAAAGCATATAAAGAACAATCCAGTTCCTATATCGTCAAGCCAGAAGACATATATGGTTTAGACAACCTTGCAGAAGTAATAAAATCTTACTGGAGTAAGATAGTGATGCTTCCACCAACTGACGACTAATTGTTTAATGAATAAAAAGCACTCTTTTTACTTCAATAATCCTTCAATCTATGATTGAATATTATAAGTAACCTATTAAATCCAAATTTATGCAAAATCCAAAAATCCCATCAAACGAGGAAGAAAGACTAAAAGAGTTGGCGTCTTTTCAGATAGTAGGGATTGAAGAGGATCAAGACTTTGATTTCATTACTGAGATGGCAGCCAAGATTTGTGGCACCAAAATTTCACTGATCAGTTTAGTCACAGCAGACAAGCAGTGGTTTCTTTCTCACCATGGATTAGAGGTGAAAGAGACTTCAAGGGATTTTTCCTTTTGTGCTCATGCAATTCATACCCCAAATCAGCCGTTTGTGGTGGAAGACGCCAGACAAGATGAGCGATTTTCTGGCAACCCATTGACAGAAGATGATCCGAATGTGATTTTTTACGCGGGGATTCCGCTTGTTTCCCAAAATGGATTACCATTAGGTTCGCTCTGTGTTATTGATGATGTTCCCAAAAAGCTTACTGCTGATCAACTCAATCAGCTACAGCGTTTAGCTAATCAGACCATTAAACTTTTTGAACTTAGACGAAGTCAAAATGAAATGACTGCGTTGAATTTAGAATTGCAAAAAAATATTGAGTTTTTCAAAGAAACTGAACAGGCAAATAGTATAGGGTCATGGGAGCTTGATATCAAATCAGGTCAGACAAAATGGGCCGAAACTGTGTATAGAATCCATGAAGTTGACTTAGACTTTGATCACAATAAGCACAATGGCATAGAGTTCTACCATCCCGATTATAGGAAAATAATCATTGATGCACTTACTGATTGCATGGAGCTGGGTAAGCGCTTTGATGTCACCTGTATTTTGATTACTGCCAAAGGAAATCAACGTTGGGTGAGAAGCACAGGTAAAAAACTAGGAGAAAAAATTATTGGCAGTTTTCAGGATATTACTGAAATCAAGCAAAACGAGCTTAAATTCAAAGGTATTTTTAACCTCACCTTTAGTTTTATAATGTTTCTTGATGATAAAGGTGTCCTTCTAGATGCTAATGATACAGCTATCAATATGGCTGGTCTCAAACACAGCGATGTGATAGGCCGATATTATTGGGATTGTTACTGGTGGCAAATATCAAGTAAAACAAGACAAGAGCTTAAAACAAACTTTGAAAAAGTTCTTCTAGGGGAGACTATTATTCATGAAGTTGAAGTTTGGGTAGCTGATCAAACACCTATCACTATTTTATTTAGCATGAAGCCTATTTTTGATGATGGAGGTAAAGTAATCTTTGTCATATCTGAGGGTAGGCCTGTCCAAGATATAGTAGAAGTTAGAAATCGATATCGGGCTGTTTTGGAAGGGACTCAAGCGGGTACATTTGAATGGAATATTGATACGGATGAAGTATTCATCAACGACCGTTTTGCTGAGTTACTCGGATATACTGTCGAAGAATTGCAGCCAATTACTTTTGATAAATGGCTCAATAATGCCATGCCAGAAGATCTTTTGAAAGCGCAAGATGTAATTAAGAAGTGCTTTAAAAAAGAAAAAATGTTTTTTGAGCTAGAAATGCGCATGAAGCATAAAAGCGGTAGCTGGATATGGGTGAATGTCAGAGGAAAAATATTTGAATGGTCAGCAGAGGGCAAGGCTCTGAAAATGTACGGTACACTAATCGAGATATCAGGGAGAAAAAATATAGAATTAAAACTACTTGAAGAAAGATCTCTATTGCGAACTATAATTGATAGTAGCCCAGATGCAATTTATGTCAAAGATTTGGAAGGGCATAAATTGATCGCAAATAAAGCAGATGTAGAATTATGTGGAGCACGCACTGAAGAAGAAGTTTTGGGTAAAACAGATGATGAGATCTACCCTCCTGAAGTCTCTATTGGCACATCACAGGCAGAAGAAAGGGTACTGTTTTATGGTGAAAGCCTACTCAATGAAGAAGGAGTATTGACAGATAAAAATGGAAATGAAATTTGGTTGCTCACTTCTAAGTTTCCGATTTATGACCAGAATGCAAAGGTTCGAGGCTTAGTTGGAATGGGTAGAAATATTACAAATAGGAGAAATGCCGAGCAAGAGTTGATTTATAACAAAAGCTTACTTGAGACTTTGTATGTTCTCTCTCCTATAGGAATAGCTCTTAATGATTATGAAACAGGAAAGTTCCTAGACGGAAATCAAAAACTCTTGGAACCTACAGGATATACCAAAGAGGAGTTTATGGCATTAAGCTATTGGGATGTTACACCAAAGGAATACGAGCCTCTTGAAATCGTGGCCTTGAATCAAATGCAGTCAAAGGGTAGTTTTGATCTTTTTGAAAAAGAGTATATTCGCAAGGATGGGTCTCGCTACCCTGTGGCATTGCAAGGCGTGGTAGTGGAAGATACGAAAGGTAAAAAACTAATATGGTCTTTTATTAGAGATATTTCTGAAGAAAAGGAGTCAAAAAGAAAACTCCAAGAAGCCTTGGCAAGACTCAAAGCTATACTGGATGCGAGTACACAGGTTTCTATTATAGCAACAGACAAGAATGGAGTCATTTCCCTTTTTAATTCTGGAGCAGAAAAATTAACAGGTTACAAGGCAGAAGAGCTGATAGGAAAGTATACCCCACAGGTTATTCATCTGGATTCAGAAGTTCTAAAAGAAGGAGAGGAACTATCTGAACAAGAGGGTAGACTTATTTCAGGTTTTGATGTCTTTATCCATCATGCAGTAAAAGGAAAGTTTAACACTAAGTAATGGACATATAAAAGAAAAGATGGATTTACGGTTCCTGTATTACTTTCCATCACTGCGGTTGTCCAAGAAGGGGAGATTACAGGCTACCTAGGTGTAGCGGCAGATATTTCAGAGCTAAAAAGGGTAGAAATTGAAATCAAGTCTTTGTTAGATATTACACAGGACCAAAACAAGAGATTGAGGAATTTTGCACATATAGTTTCGCATAATCTTCGTTCACATAGTTCGGGTATTTCAGGTTTATTAGATATTTTTCAGTTCGAAAACCCAGAGCTGAAAGACAATGAACTCTTACAACTTGTCCACCAAGGAGCAGATAACTTGATGCAGACTGTGGAAGACCTCACGGAGGTCGTAAATGTAAATCTAAGTAAAAAGGAAAAGGCTAAAGTTAATCTTAAAAGAATCGTCCAAAAGAATATAGATAGCCTAGCTGCACAGATAAGCCTTTCAAAAGTAACGGTCAATAACCAGGTAGATAGTAAAGTAGAGGTTGAAGGAATCACGGCTTATTTGGATAGTATCACGCTTAATTTTATCACGAATGCCATAAAATATAGGTCGATGGAAAGACCTGCCAAGCTTGACATCCTCACCGATGTTACTGATGATAAAGTGATACTTTCCTTCAAAGATAATGGTCAAGGAATCGATCTTGAAAAGTACGGAGATCAGCTTTTTGGTATGTATAAAACATTCCACCAACATGATGACTCTAGAGGTGTAGGATTATTTATTACAAAAAATCAGATTGAAAGTATGGGTGGGACAATTGAAGTAGAAAGTGCAGTAGGAGTTGGAACTACCTTTAAAATCATTTTACCCTATGAAAAAAATTAACCTCGCTTGCATCATTGAAGATGACCCAATTCACCTGATGCTTACAAAAAAGTATATGGAACTTTCTGGCATGGTAGACAATATCATGGTCTGTAAAGATGGATTTGAGGCCTATAATATGCTTAGTGCCATTATTCAGTCGGGTAAAAATTTACCCGAATTGATCCTCTTAGATTTGAATATGCCAAATTGGGATGGCTGGAAATTTTTAGATGAATTTATAAAAATACCCGTTGAACAAAAAATCACGATTTATATTCTGACTGGGTCAAGTAAAAAGGAAGATTTACTGATGGCGAAGAAATATGACCTGCACGGCAATTATCTTATCAAACCAACAGACCTTAGAAATCTTAAAGAGATGTTAAATAACTTGAAGGCATAATTCTTAATAACTAAATAGAGCAAAGTGAAGTCGGGGATTATAAAACGTATTAAGTGTGTTATTCTTTTGGGTCTTTTTTTTTCATGTACTCAAAAAGAAGACCCAAGTGATTCAAATTTCCCAATTCCGGATCTTTCTACTTTAACTTTTGCCATAGATAAAGGCTCCATCCTATATCATCAAGAAGAAATACGATATAAAGGAGTCAATGCCATGCAGACATTTGGTCTCAATGACCCAAGATTGATGAATGATTGGCAGGTTAAAATTGTCAGAGAATTTATCGGCAACTTAAGAGAACAGCCAATAGCCGGAAACCCTATTCAGGGAAGTGATGGAGTATGGTACCATCCTCTTCAAACAATCGTAGATCAGAATAGAGCACATGGCATAGTCACGATACTCTGTCCATTTGGATGGGTAGATGAAGCTGGCAATCAAGAGCTTATCACCGGTATGAATCCTGCTCAACAAAACTTCTATCCAGCATACAAACAAAAGATGAAGGAGATAGCCAAGCACTTCAAAGAACAGCCTGACGTGTGGATTCAAGTATGGAACGAGCCTTACCATTGGGATAATCAGAATGGATATACACATGATCGGTGGCTGAATGACATGGTGGATATGGTCGATAATCTCCGCAGTATCGCTTCTTTTTACAATATAATTTTAGTTCCAGGTAATGAACAAGGCCAATCAGAAGAAGTAATTTTGTCTAAAGGCAATCAACTTCTAGAAGGGAGGTTCAATATCCTATTTGATATTCATGCCTATGAAAAGTGGCTATTGAATTCCAGTAAAGAGAGTATTGTAGCCAGGCTCAATGCAGTGAAAAGTAAGAACTTTGCTTTTGTCATTGGTGAAATTGGAGTACAAAATGTCGGTGATCCAATGCCAGTCTCACATTTTCTTGAAGCAGCAGAACACACAGACGTTTCTGTGCTTGGATGGTTATGGAATCAAAATGAACCCTACAAAAATGCCCTTCTTACAAAAGATGGTGTTGAGCATGCCACTCCTGAGAATAATTATTGGGGAAAAGTATTCAAAGCGTTTTTGAGTAATTAAAAATTTTAGATCATTTGATAGATTTTCATCTACTCAAGCTTAAAGTTCTAATGCTTTTTGTGTTAAAAATAAAATTACTAAGAAAGAGAATTTATAAGGCTGAAAATCAATCTTATAACTATTATTTTGAGCCTTGAATATCTATTTTTCTGGAAATGCATGGTAATCCTACTATTATTTTTTTAACTTATTGACAGCTAACAACCATTAAAATTTTCAACCTATGCCTAGAGCTAAATCTGATAAAGACCGTAAAATCTTTGTGCTCGATACTTCAGTTATTCTGTATGCACACAACAGCATCATGAACTTCGCTGAGCATGATGTGGTCATCCCGATTACAGTATTGGAAGAGCTCGATCAATTTAAAAAAGGAAACGATACCAAGAACTTTGAGGCGCGGGAATTCATCCGACTTTTGGATAATCTTTCCAAGGACAACATGATCCACAATTGGACACCTCTCAATGGCAAGACGAAGGGGTATTTCAGGATTTTGATGAATCCTGACAACAATATCAATGCAAACGAAATCTTTGGCGAGGAAAAAAATGATCACAAAATCCTCAATGCAGCACTTCACCTTAAGCAAACAGAGCAGGGAAGAAAAGTGATTTTAGTAAGCAAGGATATCAATCTTCGCCTCAAAGCAAAATCACTCGATATCTATGCAGAGGATTATGAAACAGGTAAAATAAAAAATCTTGACGAACTCGAGAATACAGGAAAGTTCTTGATTGAAAATGTAGATGTGGATATCATCAACAAGCTTTATGATTCACATCATGTGGAGGGAAAGCTGATTTTTGGTAGGAAAAAGATAAAGTCCAACGGCTATTATATCCTGAAAAATGAAAAAACCTCTGTACTAACTTACTTCAATGCCGAGGATAATACCATGGAACGGGTGGATAAGCAATTGGCTTACAGTGTCAAGCCAAAGAATGCAGAGCAGACTTTTGCACTCCATGCGATCATGAATCCAAGGGTCAAATTGGTCTCTATTCAAGGTGTAGCTGGTACAGGAAAAACGTTATTAGCATTAGCTGGAGCACTTGAGCAAAGAAGAGATTACAAACAAGTGTACTTAGCAAGACCGATTGTTCCCTTGAGTAATAAGGATATTGGATTTCTCCCAGGTGATATCAAATCTAAGCTGAATCCTTATATGGAGCCGCTTTGGGATAACTTGAAATTTATTCAAAATCAGTTCAAAGAATCCGATAAAGAATATCAAAAAATTACTGAGTTGATCAATCAGGAGAAATTGGTCATACAGCCTTTAGCCTACATTCGCGGAAGGTCTTTATCAAACATCTTCTTCATCGTTGACGAAGCACAAAACCTGACACCGCATGAAGTAAAGACGATCATAAGCAGAGCTGGAGAAAACACAAAAATCATCTTTACAGGAGATGTTTTTCAAATAGACACGCCTTATCTTGATTCTCAAAGTAATGGTCTTTCCTATCTCATAGACAGAGTAAAAGATCATCCCCTCTATGCACATATCAAGCTAGAAAAAGGAGAACGCTCTGACTTGGCCAATTTAGCCAACGAGTTTCTTTAAGAATTATAGAACATCAGCTCAAGACCCGTCAGCTTTTCAAAGTTGACGGGTCTTTTTTTGAATTTTTAACAAAAGCAGATTAAACTTTAAAGGTCCTTATTCACCTTTATTTTTGTATCATTTTCAAAAATTGATTGTTCGATAACGGACATATAAGCTTTTTTAAATAACACATAATAAACTGTTAATCAATATTTTATAAAATAAGGATCAGATTTTGGCATAAGATAATTGTCCGCATTTGGAATGGACAGAAATTAAAAAACCTTACAAAAAAAATAATATGAATACTTCAATTTTAACTCAGAAAAATGTGTGTGCCTTTTTAGGATTAATCATGGCACTTACGATCGTTTTTAGTGCTGGTGCACAAGAAAACAAGGTACTTGGTGAGCAGTTGACTTCGGTCCATGCTAATGAAATTAGACAAGAGGCAGAAACTTTGTCAATGCATATAGAATTAGATTTACCTGACTTAAAGGCAGAGCCTGTTATTACTTTCATCAATAAAAATGGAGAGGTGATCGCAGAGTTTTACGGTGAAAAATCAGACTTAGAGAGTAAGTTCCATGAACTTTTCAAAAAATGCCAGTTTCTAACAGCTTCAGGTAAGCACGAATTTTACTTGGCTAGCTAAGTTTTTAAAATTTTTGATTTAATGATAAAAAAAGAAGGTGAGTCTTGCTCACCTTTTTTTTAACTTTCAGTAATTGTATTCAATTTGGCTAGGAAGCTATTATAGTACTGTCTTCCGACTTGTACGACCGCTCCAGATTCCAGTGTGATTTCTTTGGTATTGAAGTTTTCGATTTGCCCTAGTTGTACAATAAATGATTTTTGTACCCTCAGGAAAAGGTTGGAAGGAAGTTTTTCCTCCATATCTTTCATCGATTTTCTAATGGTATAGTTCCGGTGTCTTGTAAAGATGGTGACCATGTTGCCATTGGCTTCTACATAATAGATATCTACATAAGGGACTTTTTCATAAGCATTATCCGCTTTGATGTAGACAGCATCTGTTACTAAGTATGGGCTTTCATCTTTTGATTTGACAGAAGCTTGGTCCGATACAGGGTTGATTCGCTTATTATAAAGAACAATCTCTACAATAGCATGAATATCATTGGTGTTGAAAGGCTTCACGATAAAGCCTGCTGGATTTATTCTTTTTGCTCTTTCGATGATAGTCGGGTCACTATAAGAAGTCACAAAAACCAATGGTACATCTACCATTTGTTTCAGGATTTCGCCCAATTCAATACCATCTTTATCACCTTTCAGTTTGATATCCATAAATATCATATCAGGGCGATATTTCTTTACAATTTTGATTGCCTGATTTGCAGAGTTTGCGATATCTATGTTGACATAGCCTAAAAGTTCTAAAATCTCCTCGATATTTTCGGCAATATTTACATCGTCCTCAACGATCAGAATTCTTTCCTCTTTCATAAGTGGTTTATGGGAAATGTTACGTTATTAGGATTAACAAATAGGTTTTTATGTGTATAAAATCCTATATAAGATTCTATTTACAAAAATATGTTTGTAGAATCAATAATTTTAAACTTTTTTATTCTCTTTTGAAATAGTCAAAAGAATTAAAGACTCATCATGTCTTTGAATCTTGCCGCTTGTCTTCTACTAACCTCGATTCTATCTCCACCTTTGAGTGTGACTACAAGTCCACCATTAAACCAAGGCTCTATGGCTTCCACCCAACTCAAGTTGATGATGTGCTTTCTACTCGCTCTAAAGAATGCTTTTTCATCTAATCTTTCGTCAAGAGCATTCAATGATTTGTGAATCATTGGTTTGTTGTTTTCAAAATAAACTTTGATGTAGTTTCCGTCTGATTCAAATAGCCTCACATTGATCAATTTTACGAACCAACATCTGTCTCCATCTTTTACAAAGACCTGATCGTCTAAGGTTAGCTTCTTGTCCTCACTTTTGCTTGAAGATTCTTCACTGTGTTGAACTTGATCTTGAAGCTTCTTTTGAAGTCGCTCTATGGCTTCAGAAAGCCTTTTTGGTTCTATTGGCTTTAATAAATAATCTAATGCATTGACTTGAAATGCTTTCAAAGCATATTCATCGTAAGCGGTAGTAAATATTACATGAGGTACATTGTCCAATTCTTCTAGTAGATCAAAACCTGTCTTCTCAGGCATTTGAATGTCCAAGAAAACAACATCTGGCAAGAGCGCGTCTATTTTCTCTTTTGCATCATCCACGTTGGCAGCTTCGCCTACAACTTCTACATGATCATATTGAGATAATAAATTGATTAGCTCTTTTCTTGCTAATCTTTCATCGTCGATTACTAGTGCTCTCATTGTTTTTTAAATTTTAACCTAATGTAAGGCTTTGTTTTGGAATTTTTATTTCAGTTATGACAAAATCGTTACCTGAATTGAATATTTTGAAGGTTGCACGCTCACCATAAATTAATTTCAACCTTTGAATGGTGTTTGTGATGCCATGCCCTTCTCCGTTTTTCTTCTTTGCAAATGGTTGACTTTTCAGCTGTCCGCTATTTTTGACCTGAATATACAAGTCATCAGTCAATCCTTCATAGCATTTGATAATGATTTCACCTCCTTTGAGCCGGTTTGAAATTCCATGCTTGATGGCATTTTCGACAATAGTCTGCAGCATCATGGGTGGAATCCTGTAATCATAGGCTTCATTCTCTATTTCGTATCGCACACTTAGTCTTTCTTCAAACCTGATGGTTTCTAGATTAAGATAATCTTTGACTGTGTTGAATTCATTTTCGAAATCGATTACCCGTTTCTTGTCCATCATCAAAGAAAAACGGAGAATATTCGAAAGCTGTGTTATAGCTGATTTGGCCTTTATTGGATCTTCATCTACAAGCGCGCGAACACTGTTGAGCGCATTGAAAATGAAATGTGGATTGAGCTGACTTTTAAGGTGATTTAGCTGTATTTCATTGATTTTAGCTTGATACTTTAGACTTTGGTTATAATTGTCCAAAAAGTGAAAGAGAAAATAAAGCATCACCCAAAGTGAATAAAACAAGAAGCTGACAAATATATTCCCAGCAATACTCACTGGTCTGAAATCAGCTACAGGATTGAGTATATCAAAGCCCCAGTTGATGATGATCTGAGCAACGGTATTCGATATACCGAGTACCAATAGCGCAAGAAAAGTATTCCATATGAGCTGACCGAAAGTTAGGTTGAACCAACCATATTTATTGATAACATATCTAAGTCCATGGGTAGAAATCAGATAAAATGCAGCCAAAGTCAAAAAAGCACGAATCTGAACAGAAGAAATCCCACGCTCTAAAGACACAAGAAAAAGGTTGATCAGCGCAAAGGCCAACCAACCTAGTATCTGTAGTATCCAATATAGTCTTGTCTTGTTCATGTTCAGTATCAAAGATAATCACACTAAAGTAAGACCTTATAGCAATTATATCAATGGAAGCTCAGCATGTTTGATAGTCAAATTGTGATTTTAGGCTAATTCTTCTTTTAAGAATTTTGCAGTGTAGCTGCTTTTGTGTTTGGCAACTTGCTCTGGAGTTCCTTGCGTCACAATTTCTCCTCCCTTTTGCCCCCCCTCAGGACCTAGATCTACCACATAATCTGCCACCTTGATGATGTCCATGTTGTGCTCAATGACAAGTACTGAGTTTCCTTTATCAACCAATTTATTCAAAACCTCTAAAAGATGCTCAATATCTTGAAAATGTAGACCCGTGGTGGGTTCATCTAGGATATAGAAAGTTTTTCCAGTATCTTTTTTTGAAAGCTCGGTTGCTAATTTCACCCTTTGAGCTTCTCCACCTGAGAGTGTCGTAGCATGTTGACCAAGTGTGATATATCCTAGCCCAACTTCATTTAGCGTTTGTATCCTTCTAAGAATCCTAGGTTGAAATGTGAAGAATTCTACTGCTTGCTCTACAGTCATATCTAACACATCCGAAATAGATTTTCCTTTGAATCTTACCTCTAAAGTCTCTCGGTTGTAGCGCTTTCCTTTACATGTTTCACAAGGAATATGCACATCAGGTAAGAAATCCATCTCGATGAGCTTCATACCCGCACCTTCACAGTCTTCACACCGTCCTCCCTTCACATTAAAGCTAAATCGCCCTGGTTTGTAACCCCTGATCTTTGACTCTGGTAGATCGGTAAACAAAGCCCGGATATCAGTAAATACACCTGTGTAAGTCGCAGGATTTGATCGAGGCGTTCTGCCAATTGGCGACTGATCCACTTCAATTACCTTATCCAAAAGATCGAGACCAATTATTTCTTTATGTTCTAATGGCTCTTTTTTAGAATTGTAGAAATGTCTATTTAGTAAAGGAAAGAGTGTCTCATGAATCAAAGAACTTTTTCCTGAACCAGAAACACCCGTCACGCAAATCATGCTGCCGAGTGGCAGTTTAAGAGTTACATTTTTAAGGTTATTTCCACTCGCTCCTTTCAAAGTCAAAAACTCCCCATTTCCTTTTCTTCTTTTCTCAGGTGTTTTGATCTTCAGGTCTCCAGAAAGATATTTAGCGGTGATACTTTTTTGTTTCAAAAACTCGGTGGGTGTTCCAGAAGCGACAACTTGCCCGCCATGTCGGCCTGCTCCGGGTCCAATATCCACCACAAAATCTGCATCCAGCATCATGTCTTTGTCATGCTCAACCACAATGACTGAGTTGCCCAAATCTCGCAAATCCTGCAAAGCTTTGATCAGCTTGACATTGTCCCTTTGGTGGAGGCCAATACTCGGTTCATCTAAGATGTATAAAACCCCAACCAGCTGAGTCCCTATCTGCGTAGCGAGTCGGATTCGCTGTGCTTCTCCACCTGAAAGTGTACGCAAAGGGCGATTAAGTGAAAGATAATCTAAGCCAATATCTAAAAGAAAACCAATACGCTTCCTAATTTCTTTCAATACTTCTTTACCGATAAGATTTTGCCTTTCGGTCATTCTAGACTCTACATCTTCAAACCAATTGCCAAGTGTAGTGATATCCATCACCGCCAGCTCTCCTATATGTTTTTCAGCTATTTTGAAGTGAAGGGCTTCTTTTTTCAATCTATATCCTTCACAATCAGGGCATACTTTGGTCGTGGTAAATTCACTCACCCATTGTTGGATTTTGTCAGAACTTCCCTCTTGTTGTTTGGTCAGAAAGTTGACAATTCCCTCAAAAGTTGTCGTCCAAGTGGTTCCAGGATATTTGACAGACCCCACTTCTACTTCCATCTTGTCTCCATAGAGTAAGATGTCCACGACTTCTTCTGGCAATTTTCCTATCGGAGTGGTGATGCTACACTTATATTGTTTGAGAATTGCTTCTATTTTTTTAAAAATCCAGATATCTCTAAACTCTCCCAAAGGGGCAATTCCTCCTCTTGTGATGCTCAATTTTGGATCAGGGATTATATTTTCCTTGGTGATTTCTTCGATTACTCCTAGACCATTGCAAGAAGGACATGCACCATAGGGACTGTTGAATGAAAAAGTGTTTGGAGCAGGTTCGTCATAGGAAAGTCCTGTGGTCGGATCCATCAAGTATTTTGAAAAATGATGGATATTTCCTTCTTCATCTCTCAACATGATGATGCCTTTCCCATGTTGAAGAGCTGTTTTCAATGATTGGGTGATTCTGAACCGGTCTTCTTCTTCAGCTATAATTCTATCGACGACAATTTCGATATCGTGAATTTTGTATCGGTCAACTTGCATTTTAGGAATGACATCCATGACCACACCATCTACACGCACTTTTGAAAAGCCCATTTTACGGACTTGCTCAAAAAGCTCTCTGTAATGACCCTTTCTTCCTTTTACTATTGGTGCGAGGATATATAATTTCTTTCCTCCAAAACTCTCAAAAAGTTGCTCGACAATCTGATCTTCTGTCTGACGGATCATCTTTCTGCCTGACAAATAAGAGTATGCTTCTCCTGCACGAGCATAGAGTAAGCGCATGAAATCGTAAATTTCTGTAACTGTGCCTACTGTAGACCTTGGATTTTTAGAGGTGGTTTTCTGCTCAATAGAGATTACAGGTGAAAGCCCATTGATTTTATCCACATCTGGTCTTTCCATTCCGCCCAAAAAGGAGCGTGCGTAAGCAGAAAAGCTTTCCATGTAGCGTCTTTGTCCTTCTGCATAGATGGTGTCAAAAGCCAAAGAACTTTTTCCACTGCCGCTTAGGCCTGTAATTACTACAAGCTTGTTTCGAGGAATGTTAATATCTATATTTTTGAGATTGTGCTCGCGTGCACCATAGATCTCAATGTATTCTTGTTTTTCGGTAATTGGTTCTGTCATGGAGGGGCTAAACCTTTATTTATCAAGCTTGCAAAAATAGGGATTTAAATCCGTGCTTCCCAAGAGGATTACAGATTCATAAACCGCATTCAGGCTATTTGGTTTAGCGGATTTGGCAGAACTTGATTTTTATTCTTACTTTATTTTGTAGTATCAGCGTTTTCGTTGGCACTTTTGATCATGGCAGCTTTGTCTTCACCCGTTACGGTAGATTTGATACCTGAAAAAATCAATTGCCACCAATAATTGAAGTCTGATTTATGTTGAATTCGTTTTGCATAGACGACTCCTTTCTGGAGCTCGCCATTTTTTCGTGGATTTTGAGACTTGATTATTACCTTACTCGCAATAAAGGAACCAATTCTTCTAAGTAGATTTTTATCTTTTACAAACTCATCATTAAGGAGCTCAATTTCCAAATTGTCATACCTCACGATTACTTCCCCCTCACCATCGTAATCATTGGCAAAAACATTGAAATCTAATCTGTCAATTACGCCTGATTTGATGCGAAGCTTTGCCTCAGGTTCCACCATACTGTTGATTTCCTGAAGAGCGATTCTGCCTAGATTTCCCCTAATATTGAAGTTTCCCAAAGAATCGTCTAAAACATAATTGATTTCGATGTTGACTTTTCCTTTACCCATCAACATCGCCTCGGCATTTATTTTCAGGTTATTTTCTTCTTGGTGTACACCATTTTTATGATTGCTAATGCTGCTAATATTGGCATTTAGATCAGAAAAAAAGATAGTTCCAGTTTTTGGAGAAGCATTATCGGGACGTTCTTCTATCAATATATGAGCATTTTTCAGTTGGGTGTTTTTAATATGAATGCTGGTGTTTACGTTTTCGAAGATTTCGTGAACCATCGCAGGTCTTTTGTCAAGATTTTCAGCGACTCTTTTATTCGTAAAGGATTCGAGCTCCATATTACTTGCAATCAGTGAATCTATTTCGAAGACCCCTTTTCTTAAAAATGAATCGAAATCCATTCCTTTGACTTCTAGATTTCCATTCTTAAGTTGAATCCAGCCTTTTCTCTTGTCGAAAGATGTGGTATATGCATACTTATCGAGTTTATTCAATAAATCGAAATGCTCAATATGCATCGTTTGATCATTGGTATCGAATTTAAGATTTTTCAATGAAGCTACTTGTCTAAATTCGTCGAAGTGAAGATTGACTCCACCGATTTCTCCATGAACAAGTGCAACATCAAAAAGTGAAGCTGGATTTTGGATATCCTCCTCAGTCAATACGAACCCTTGTGCAGATACTGATAAATCGATAATATCGAGTCTTGTAGAGTCATTTCGACTATCCCTATTTTGGAGGTTGAAATTTTTCAAAGCAATGGACTTGACTCCGATTACATCATAATCTTTGTTTGACTTTTCCCTTTTAGCTTGGGGTTTTTCCAGATTCAATGAATCCATAGGGGGAGTCAAGGTAACCACATCAAGGTTTTCAAGGCTTGCTGAGTCTATTTCGATCGAGTTGTCCAATAAAAAACTTGCCCATTTGAACCCCGTAATTTTCGCTTCTTTCAAATGAAGATTTACTTTGACTTGATCTGTTGGGATTTCTTCGGTAGGGCCAATTTTGATATCGTTGATCTCTAGGTAAGTGCCGAAGTAGTTATAATCAAGTTTGATTTTGCCAAATGTCACTTGATGATTTCCAAAACCACTTGTTCTGGTGATCATATTGCTGACGATTCTATCAGCATTATTATTGAGGTAGCTGTTGATGAGAAATGGAACCCCTCGGAGCACTAAAACAATGACCACAATAAGTCCAAGTAGGGCATAAATGATCTTCTTCATAAAATGACAATAAAAATTAAGAGTTGTATGCAGTTAAGATATCAACAATAATGGAATAAGAAAAAATATTTTTTTGCTTAAAATCAAACAGGAAGCTGAATTAGGTAATCTTTACCTCTAGCAGTTTTTAACTTACCTGATCTAAGCCAAGGATTAAGAATTTTTAAGTCTTTGTAGCTACTGTTGTGTTGAATTGCCCACTCGGCTAGATCATTTATATTTTGATCAACCTTTACTTCTCGAGTTAGGGGAAGCTTATAGAAATCTTCAGCTTTAAGATTGAAGCCAAATTTCTCTGGGTTTTCAAAAATCTCTTTGAAAGCCAAGACTCTAAAAACATAGCGGCTTGTCTCGTCATTCAGCAAAAGGTCATAATAGTTACTCTGCCTTTGATCAATTTTTCTTCGAGAAAGCCCTCCCATTCCCATATTATAGCTCGCTGCTACAGAAGTCCAACTTCCAAATCTTGCGTATGCAGCTTTGATATATCTGCAGGCAGCATGCGTAGATTTTTCCAAGTGATATCGCTCGTCGACATCATTGCTAACTTCTAAATCATATTCTTTGGCAGTGGCCGGCATAAACTGCCAAAATCCTTTTGCGCCAGCAGAGGATGTAACGTGAAGAAGTCCCGACTCAGCTATAGCCAAATATTTGAAATCCTCTGGAATATTGTGCTCCTTCAATATGCGCTCTATTGTGGGCAGATATTTCGCAGAGCGCTTCATCAAGAGAATCATGTTGGACTGCCAATAGGCATTTACATAAATTTCCCTTTCATATCGCTCCCTGACCTCTTCTATTTCTAGCGGTACATTTTCACCTGCGAAATCAATTTTTTCTGGAAGGGCAAAAAGTTTGGCTCTACTATCAGGAATCATCATCCGGAGATTCTCCCCATCCTCTTGCTCGATTAAGACTTCGTCATAATTGATATCAGCTTGTTTATTCTGTGGTTGATACAGAAAAAACAAGCCAAAAAGCAGGACAAGGAGTCCGTAGATGATATATACATGGAATTTTTGCAATTTTTAATAATTTGGGGAAAGTAAATATTTGCTGTAGAATTCGTCTATAACTTTTACCGCCTCTGTTGCATCTTCTACCACGGAAAAGAGGTCTAAGTCCTCTTCGTTGATGTTTTTGTTTTCTAACATGGTGGTTTTTAGCCAATCGACTAATCCTGACCAGTAAGATTTACCAACTAGGACAATAGGAAACTTTCCGATTTTGTTTGTTTGAATCAATGTCAAGGCCTCAAATAATTCGTCTAAAGTCCCGAATCCTCCTGGTAAAACGACGAAGCCCTGTGCATATTTGGTAAACATCACTTTTCTTACAAAGAAGTAATTAAATGTGATCAGCTTATCAGGATCGATGTAGATATTATTGAATTGCTCGAAGGGAAGTACTATGTTGAGACCAACAGACTTTCCGTTTTCTGAATGCGCACCTTTGTTCCCTGCTTCCATGATACCTGGACCTCCTCCTGTGATTACACCGTAGCCGTGTCTCACAAGTTTGGCAGCGATTTCTTCGGCCATTTTATAATAATGATGGTCACGAGGTGTCCTTGCAGATCCAAAAATGGAGACACAAGGGCCAATTTTAGATAATTTTTCGAAGCCTTCGACAAATTCAGACATTACTTTAAAAATTGCCCAAGAGTCTGCACTTTTAATCTCGTTCCAGTCTCTTTCTTTGAAAGCTTTTCTGATTCTTTCTTCTTGTTGAGGATCGATGTTTCCGTTTTGTTCGCTCATAATTATTTACTTTAATAAAAAAACGATTAATAGCCGCTTAAAAATTACATTAAGCCGCCAAAGTTATATTTTTCTTTTACACTAGAGAAATTAACCCTAGTATTAATTGAATTTAGAGCAAAAAAGTTGCGTGAAAAAATATTTTGCTTTACATCAGAACTGGAGTTACCTTCGCAGACTTTTATTGAGTTGTATATGAATTTACGTGAAAAGTCGCTGGAAGTCAGGCAGGTATTTACCGAACTGGATATTGAAATAAAAGCATTTATGGAGCAAAGTCAGCTGTCTTGTGTCAGTGGCTGTGGCGCCTGTTGCGCTAATCCGAATGTCCACGCATCAGTACTGGAGTTTTTACCGCTTGCCTTCGATCTTTATGAAAAAGGCAAAGCTGAAAAAGCACTTGAATTGCTTGACGAAGTAGGGGAAGATGCGAACTGTATCATATATAAGTCGTTTAGCGAAGACGGTAAATCTGGGTTTTGTTCTGATTATGCAAATAGGGGGATGATTTGTAGACTTTTTGGAAGTGCAGCCAGAAGAAATAAAGAAGGTAAAAAGGAACTCATTACCTGTAAGATTATTAAAGAGCAAAAGGCAGAGCTTTATCAAAAGTCGTCATTGGCGATTAAAGATGGCGCCGCAGTACCTTCTAGTGGTGATGCTTATTCTCAACTGTACAATATTGATTTTCAGTTGACCCAAGAGCAATTCCCTATCAATATTGCAATTAGAAAAGCCTTGCAAACCGTCTTGACTTATATGTACTATACAGAAAACAACGAGGTATGATGGTGGATTTTTTTTGTAGCCAGCTTTTTGCTGTATATTGTATTGTTAAAACCAAGTATTGAATTTTTAAAATTACGATTATGCTGAATGTTTCAGAAATCATACAGACCATCAAGCAATTGATTGAAGTTCGTGTAGAAATAGTAAAGAGTGAAATCCAAGATCAGTTCTCCGATATATTTTCAAGGATTTTCATTTTAGTTTTGATGGGATTGTCGTCACTGATGATATTACTCTTTGCAAGTCTTTCCCTTGCATTTTATCTTGGAGAGATCTTGTATTCACCCTTCAAAGGATTTCTTTACGTTTCCTTAATTTATTTATTGCTCTTCGTATTGCTATATCTGGTCAGAGAGTCAAAAAGTTTGGTTGATTCCTTCAAGCAATTTTTTAGAACATTTATTTTCAGAGGCAAAAAATAAATGACCATGAAAGAGGACTTATTAAAAAAAGCCGAAGAGCTTGAAGAAACTTTGCAAGCACAATTGAATTTGATTAAGTCAGATTCACAAGATTGGTTGAAAGTTGGTTCAGGAATATTAGCAGGAGGACTTGTTGCTTTCGGTCTAGTGAGATTGCTCAAAGGTAAAAAGAACAGCAAAAATAAAAAGATCATGAACGTCTTAGAGAAAGAAGGTCTTTTGGATGACGAGATTGTAGCAAAGTTGAATGCAAAAAAGCAATCCGGTTTTACCGCTAGAATGGCTGCAATTTTACTCCCTATGGCCATAGCTTATGGCAGGGACAAGTTAATTAATGGCTATTTCTCTTCTCAAGAAGAAGAAAAAGAAGATGGGCAATAAGATTGAAAATAAATTAAAAGCACTGCTCAAGGAAGGAAAAAAAGCCCTTGCTTGGTTGATAGATCCTGACAAAATAGTCGAGGATCTTTCTTTTTTACAGCAAGTGAAAGAAATGTCACAGCTCAACCTTGATTTTATTTTTATTGGAGGGAGCCTCATTGAGAAGAATGATATTGACAGAATTATCAAATTGATAAAAGAAGTTGATTCAGAATTACCAATTCTTCTTTTTCCAGGCAGCGTGGTACAATTTTCTAATCATGCAGATGGCATTCTGTTTCTATCTTTAATTTCTGGGAGAAATCCAGATTTATTGATTGGTCAGCATGTGACGATTGCTCCATTGTTAGCTAAATCAAATCTGGAAGTCTTGCCGACAGGTTATATGCTTATAGACGGGGGTGTTGCTACGAGTGTCAACTATATCAGTCAGACTATTCCTTTACCTAATAATAAACCTGAATTAGCAGTAGCAACAGCCTTGGCAGGATCGTTTTTGGGATTACGTTATTTCTATTTGGATGCAGGAAGTGGTGCAAAAAAACCTGTTTCCTCTGCGATTATTCAAAATGTAAAGAAAGCGGTTTCGGCTCCGATTATTGTAGGGGGTGGACTAGACAGTCTGGAAAAAGTCAAAATCGCTTACCAAGCAGGAGCAGACCTTGTGGTTATTGGCAATGGGGCAGAAAAAAACCTCAGTTTGTTGACTGAGGCTTTGGAATATATCAATGTTTTGAATTTATCCTTGAACATTAATTAGTGACTCTCTTCTTCTCATTTTACCAGCTGGAAGTCCATACATCATCTTAAATCTTCTACAGAAATAAGCGGTGTCTTTGTATCCAACCTCTTTGCCGATATCGCGGATACTTTTCTTGGAAGTTCTTAGCAATTCTACAGCAGCTTCCATTCTTTGATATTCGATATAATCTTGTGGATTGATACTTGTGAGCATTTTGAAGTATTGACCTACATAATCTTCCGATACATTGGCTACTTTTGCCAAGACCTTGTTGGATAGATCACCACCAATATTTTTCTTGATATAATTGAACATATCAATCAATCTAGGGTCTTTGAAATAAGTACTATTTGTAGATAATTCTTCAACAAAGAGTCTGTTTTTCAAAATATGCCTAACAATTTCGATGACTAAGAGCTCGGTGTGCAACTTAATTACACGCTCTTTTCCTGGAGTACTTTGTTCATTTTCCTTAACAATATCTTCGATTACAGTAGCTATTCTGTCATTGAATCTGATGACGAATGGAGGAATACCCAAGGAATTGAAGAAATTTACGACATCAAAAACCTTTGCGTCAAAATTGACTACAGTGATACAATCCTCTTCTAAGGATTTGATATCCTTGAAACTGATTGTTTGGAGGTATTTTCTTTTGTTATCTAAAAAAGCTTCGTTTGTCAAGTCAGACTTTTTATTGACTGAGCCAAATGTCACATTGCTTTTTCTACCAGCAGGGATAAATAAAACTTCACCTTCATTTACACCCTCTCCTTCTTCTGAGAATTTGAGAGATCCTTGATGAAGTAAAATCACTGTGTTTTCGGTATCATTATAGTCCGCAACACTTACAGATTTATCGATTTTATAGTTATTGCCTTTTAGAAAGCGAACTCCTACGGATTCTATGACTTTATTGTAATATTCCATGAAAGTAGGTTTTATGGTTTTTCTGTAAATCTAGGATAATTTTCTAGAAATCACTGTACTTATCTAATAAAAGTTTCATCTAAAAAAGAAAAAGGGCAAAAAATTTAATTTTTACCCTTTTAGCTGAAGTCAAATTGGATTATCTTAAAATAGCTCGTGATATGACTATTTTCTGAATCTCACTTGTTCCTTCGTAGATCTGAGTGATTTTAGCATCACGCATGAGGCGCTCTACATGATATTCTTTTACATAGCCATAGCCACCATGAACCTGTACAGCTTCCACTGTGACGTCCATCGCTACTTGCGATGCATATAATTTGGCCATTGCCGAAGCATAGGAATAGTCTTTTCCTTGATCTTTTAGAATAGCAGATTTATAGACCAACAATCTAGCAGCTTCAATGCTTGTTGCCATATCTGCTAATTTGAATTGGATTGCTTGATGCTGACTGATGGTTTTTCCAAAAGCTTTTCTTTCTTTTGAATAGGCCAAAGCCAATTCGTAAGCGCCAGAAGCGATACCCAATGCTTGTGCAGCAATACCGATTCTTCCTCCATTCAAAGTTTCCATTGCAAAAGTGAATCCAAACCCTTCTTCACCTATTCTGTTTGCTACAGGAACTTTCACATCGGTAAACATCAAGGAATGTGTGTCTGAGCCTCTGATTCCTAACTTATCTTCTTTTTTACCTACGATAAATCCGTCTAATCCTTTTTCGACAATAAAAGCTGATATTCCTTTGTGTCCTTTTGCTGGGTCAGTTTGTGCGATTACGAGATACACACTAGCGGTATTTCCGTTGGTTATCCAGTTTTTTGTTCCGTTGAGGATATAATGATCACCATCTAAAACGGCTTCAGTTTTCTGAGAAGTTGCATCTGATCCGGCTTCTGGTTCAGAAAGACAAAAAGCTCCAATGATTTCTCCTGATGCCAGTGGCTTTAAGTATTTTTCTTTTTGCTCTTCGTTCCCATATTTTTCTAGTCCCCAACATACCAAAGAATTATTGACAGACATAGAGACTGATGCTGATGCGTCGATTTTTGAAATTTCCTCCATCGCCAATACGTAGGACACGGTATCCATACCGCCACCATTGTATTTGGGGTCCACCATCATGCCCATGAAGCCCAACTCTCCCATTTTCTTGATTTGTTCGGTGGGAAATTTTGCCTCTGTATCTCTCTCAATCACTCCAGGAAGTAGTTCCGCCTGTGCAAATTCTCTCGCTGCATCGCGCACTGCTAAGTGCTCTTCTGTATATTCAAAGTTCATATCAATATTTGGGTTATTTGTTTTGCGCCTGAAAGATAATTCAAAAAAATAAGAGGCACAATTACTTGCTCCTCTTATGTAAACTCAAAATCAATGTTTTGGTTTCCAGAATTCTTTAATCTCTGTTTCCAAAGAAAATAAAGATGTAATAAGCCAATGTTGCCAAAGAGGCTAAAGCGGCAACTACATAAGTCATTGCTGCCCATTTCAATGCATCTTTTGACATGGCATATTCTGAGCGCGTAACAATGTTTCTCTGATCGACCCAAGCCAAAGCTCTTCTACTCGCATCAAATTCGACGGGTAAGGTTACTAATGTGAATAGTGTCATAATTCCATAAGCTCCTACTACTATGAATCCAATTATTTCATAAGGGAGATTGATCAAAAACCCACCTAACAAGGATGCAATCAATACAATGTTTAAGATTTTACCACTTGCATTTTGGATAGGAACCATAGCGGATCTCATTTGTAGCCAAGAATAGGCCGTGGCATGTTGAATTGCGTGACCACATTCGTGGGCAGAAACAGCTGTAGCTGCTGCATTTCTTCCATAATAGACGTCAGGACTCAGGTTTACAGTTTTGTTTCCAGGATTATAGTGATCCGAAAGCTGACCTTCTACACAATTGACTGTCACGTCATAAATTTTATTATCAGCCAGCATCAGCTCAGCGATTTCCTTTCCAGACAGGTTTGCCTGAAGTGGGGTTTGTGAATACTTTTTGAATTTGCTTTTTAATCTGTTGCTTACAACGAATCCCGCGATTCCGAATACAACGACGATAAGTATGATCATAGCTTTATTTTTTAACTGTTGGTATTACGAATTTAAGAAGATTTAGGTTGTTGTTTGGCAGTGATCTTGAAGAAAATTCCCAATGCCAATAAACCCAAAGCAATGATGGTCAACACTTGACTTCCATGGATGATGGCTGCGAAGATTTTCCCTTGCTCCTCTGATAATCCATACCTTATCAAAATGAAAGCCACAAGTGCATGGAAGGTTCCAATTCCACCCTGAACAGGCGCAATCATGCCAATGCTTCCCATGACCATGACCATCAAAACAGCACTTGGTGACAAACTGGCAGTGGCTGGGATTGCTTTAGCCACAGAAAACATGGTAAAATAATAAGTGACCCAAATTGTTACCGATGAAGCCCAGAAACCGAGCTGATTCTTCACCTTTCTTACACTGACTACTCCTTTGATCAAATCTCTTACAAAATGTCGCAGCTTTTTGATCAAACTGTTGTCTCTATATTTATTGAATAGATAGTAAAAGAAAATTAGCGCAATGACTAGACCACCAATAAAAATAGGAAGGGCATTATTGATTTTTTCAAAAAGACCGTCCAAAGATATTAATTCAGAAAATAGCTTGACAAACAGTTCTCTTTCAAAGAAAAAGGCTAAAAAAATCGTGGAGGCCATGAACAGTAAATCGATGGTTCTCTCCAAAATCACCGTTCCAAAGAGTTTGCCCATTTCTATTCCTTCTGTTTTTTTCAAAACTCCGCAACGCGCTACTTCTCCTGCACGAGGAACGATTAGGTTAGCCAAATATCCAATCTGTAATGCCCAAAAAGCCCTCCAAGTAGAGGTATGATGAGTTTCTCCAGCATCGATGAGTAATTTCCATCTCCAAGCGCGAAGCCAAAACCCCCAGACAGCGATCAAGAAAGAAGCTCCAAGCCATAAGATGGATGTCTCAGCGATTACATCAGCAAGTTCTGCAAGACTGATGTCCTTATACAAAAACCAAAAAATCCAGATGGCCACCCCTAAGGAAAGCACCACCTGGATCCATTGTTTGATAGTAAGTCTCAATATTATATCACTTTATTATGATCGTCAGGAAAGATCAATACGGGCTTGTGTACTTTTGCTTCTTCAAAATCCATAGAAGCATAAGAAATAATAATGACAATATCGCCTACTTGAGCTTTGCGAGCGGCTGGTCCGTTGAGACAAACCATACCTGAGCCTCGCTCCCCTTTGATCACGTAAGTTTCTATTCTTTCGCCATTGTTGACATTGACGATTTGAACCTTTTCGTTTTCGATAATATTAGCTGCATCCATCAAGTCTTCATCCACTGTGATACTGCCCACATAGTGAAGCTCTGCCTGAGTGATTTTTACTCTATGAATTTTTGATTTTAATACTTGAATATGCATGAATTCAAATTTTTGTGCAAAGGTAATTAAACTATAGAAATGTTGTCTATCAATCTCACATCGCCAATGTATGCTGCTGTACAAATTGAGACAGCGGTCTGTCCTTTTATTTGCTCAAGCTTTTCTAAAGATTCTGTTTCTACCAGTTCAAAATATTCTAATCTTGCTTCTGGTTCATCATGAAATCTTTTGGTGACTTTTTCTCTGATCACAAACCAATCGACACCCGCTAAAAGTTCATCTTTGGCAAAATCCAAGCATTTGTATAAGATGGTTGCGGTCAATCTTTCATCCGCATTTAATCTTACATTTCTTGAAGACATAGCCAAGCCATCGGCTTCTCTTATGGTAGGAACTACGACAATTTCTGTATCAATGGATAAGTCTGCAACTAATCGCTTGATGACTGCAACTTGCTGCAAATCCTTCTGTCCGAAGTAGGATTTGTCAGGTTTAACAATGTTTAACAATTTAGAAACCACTACTCCAACACCACTAAAATGACCAGGACGGAAGGTTCCTTCGAGCGTTTTGTCGAGGTCTCCGAAGTCCATTTTTAGCAAAATAGGACTCGGATACATTTCTTCCACACTAGGTAAAAAGACAAAATCAACCCCGTTTTTTTCTAAGAGCAGTAAATCTTCATCGATAGTAATAGGGTATTTTTCAAAGTCTTCTTTGTTGTTGAATTGAGTCGGATTTACAAAAATAGAGACAATTACTACATCAGAAGATAATTTTGCACTTTCTACTAAAGACAAATGACCATAATGTAAAGCGCCCATTGTGGGAACAAATCCGATGGTTTTTTGACTATTTCTAAGAATCTGTAAAGCTGATTTTACAGCCTGTTTGGTCCTAAGGATTGTCACAATATGAATATTTTGGAAAATGTAAAATAGCCGCAAAGCTATGTTATTCCGGATAAAAACAATGGATTTGAAGGAATTTTTTTGTAAGTTTGTAGTCCCGTATTATCCCTCAACAAAAAATAACAAGATATGTCTAAACTTCGTATTCTCTACGTTGCCAGCGAAATCAATCCATTCCTACAAACTTCTGAAGTTGCTAATTTTGTAAGAGCCCTTCCACAGGCGATGCAAGAAAAAGGTATGGAAATTCGAATTCTTGTTCCTAGATTTGGTTTGATTAACGAAAGAAAGAACAGGTTGCACGAGGTAGTGAGACTTTCAGGAATCAACATAGCTGTTGGTGAGGAAGAAAAACCATTAATCATCAAAGTTGCATCTATTCCTAATGCAAAACTTCAAGTTTACTTTATAGACAACGAAGACTATTTCCAGAGGAAGCACGTTTTTCATGATAAGCAGGAAAAATTCTACGAAGACAATGACGAAAGAGCCATATTCTTCTGTAAAGGTGTAATTGAAACAGTAAAAAAATTAGGATGGGCTCCTGATGTGGTACATTGTAATGATTGGATGACAAGTTTAATTCCAATGTATTTGAAAACTACCTACAAAAACGAACCGTTATTTAAAGATACAAAATCCGTATTTGCTATTTATAATACAGGATTTACCCATAAATTTGGCGACGATTTGTTTGAGAAAGTGAAAATGGTTGATATTGATGATGCCATACTCGCTCCTTTGAAATCTAAAGACTATGAAGGATTCCTAAAAATTGGAATGGAATACGCCGACGTAGTCATCAAGAACGAAGATATCTCAGAGAAATTAACACAATTAATTGAAGAGTGCTCTAAAGACAAGAAGTGTGAGATTAACAGCGACGAAGAAGAACAACTTTTTGAAAGTTATTACAACATCTATAACGACCTTGCCAGCTAAGCTGGTTGGAGGTCTATTCATCACATTATCCATTGCGAGTTCTTGCAGCGATCCTTCTACCTTAGGGTTAGACTTGGATCCCAACAATAATCAGATAGGGGTTTTCTATACGGAAATACCCCTTTCTGCTTCTATGGTTTTGCTTGACTCATTTATAACTACTAATGCGGGGTCTATGGTCGTTGGTGGTTTAAATGATGATTTCTTTGGGAAAACTGAAGGAATTGGATTTAGTCGTCTGGCGATCAGTCCTACAGGTATTCGACCTGATGAAAATGCCGTATTGGATTCTGTTAAATTTAATTTTCAAGTTGAAACAGTTATTGGAGATGATTTAAGCACTCCCAAAACACTTTCTGTACACTTGTTAAATGAAAGGATTTTAGATACTATTTATTATAATTATGATCGTTTGGATTTTGAGCCAGAACCGATTGCAACAGGAAGTTTTAACTTTTCTGCAAGTCAAGATACAATAGTATCAGTTCCAATGGAATCAGGATTCTCCCAATTTATTTTTGATGAATTGAAAAAAGGAGATGCATTTAGAGATGTATTTACCTTTAGAAATTTGATTTCTGGAATTGCTTTTCAGGGAAACACAGAAGAAAATACGTCAACTTCAATAAGGGTTGGAAACGGTACTGGTATAGTTGTTTATTATAAAAATGAAGGAGATACCGTATCACGAGGTTACTCAATTACAACAGCCCAATCAAGGCATTTTAATTTTGTGAATAGCGATAGAAGTGGAACACCAACCGCAGTAATCAGTCAGCCAGGTCAATCATATGATGTTGGAAATAGAGTTGGTATAAAATCAAATGTTGGTTTAGTAATGAAAATTGACACAAGTCCTATTGATGCGTTTTTGGATACTTTACAAAATGTGACTTTTAACGAAATCACCATGGAAATAGGTCCAGTTGGGAATCATGTGGCGACGAATAGACCCCCTTTGTCTATGTTAATGTATTTTACAGATGAGACAAATTCATTTCTAAGTAACAGTATGGGGAGGCTTTTGACCGTTCAACAAGATGGTCAAGCACAATTGTTGTCAGATGAGAATGGAGGTTTAGAGCCAGCTACTGATATACCGGCATATATGGGTTATAACAGTAATATCAACACTTATCGTCAAAGAATGACTTCTTACATGAACGCAGTTTACAGACAAGGTCTTCAAAGAAATGATTTACTACTTACTCCGGCGGCTCCACCACAACAGGGAAGTGGAGATATTTTCAAAAAATCATTCAGAGGCTTTACAGTAGATCAAAACAATATCAAATTGAAAATTTATTATTCTAAAATTAGAGCATTTTAGAAATCAATATTGAAGCTTGAAAGCTTAATTGACCCCAACCGAAAAATTTTCTTGTCCAATCTAGGATGGATTATTTTACGGTTGGGTTTTTGCATTCTTACTTTGAAAAAGTTTACCTTTATTCTTTAAATATTTTTACTTATGTGTGGAATAGTAGCTTATGTTGGGCAGCAAGAAGCGCTGCCAATTATTATCAAAGGTCTTAAAAGGTTAGAATACCGTGGCTATGATAGTGCTGGGGTTGCCTTGATTGACGAGGACGGCCTAAATGTTTACAAAAAGAAGGGGAAAGTTTCCGAATTGGAAAATCATCTTTTAGGACAAGGAGATTTAAAATCTAAGATTGGGATCGGCCATACCCGATGGGCAACCCATGGAGAACCGAATGATGTAAATGCGCACCCGCATTATTCTTCAAACGAGCAATTTGCAATGATTCACAATGGTATCATTGAAAATTACGACGTCCTCAAAACAGATTTAATGAATAGAGGCTACCAGTTTCAAAGTGAGACAGACTCTGAGGTTTTCATGAAGTTTATTGAAGATATTCATAAAAACAACAATTGTAGCCTAGAGGAAGCTGTCAGACTTGCACTTCACAAGGTTGTTGGTGCTTATGCTATTGTAATTATGAACTTGGAAGAGCCTGATACGCTGATTGCAGCGCGAAAGGGTTCTCCATTGGTGATCGGTGTAGGTCAAGGTGAATATTTTTTAGCTTCAGATGCGACACCAATAATTGAATATACCAATCAGGTGATTTACTTAGACGATTACGAAATTGCCGTAATTCGTGATAACAACCTTCAAATCAAAACTATTGAAAATGTGGAAACCAACCCATATATCAATAAGCTTGAAATGGAACTTGAAGCAATCGAAAAAGGGGGTTACGAACATTTCATGTTGAAGGAAATCAACGAGCAGCCGAAATCGATCGCAGATTGTATGCGAGGAAGATTGGATGCAAAAAATGGCAGGCTGGTTCTTGGAGGTCTTAGAGACTATATGAATAAGTTCCAAAATGCAGATAGAATTATCATCACCGCATGTGGTACTTCATGGCATGCGGGTTTGGTAGCAGAGTATCTTTTTGAAGAGTTTGCAAGGATTCCTGTGGAGGTAGAGTACGCGTCTGAATTCAGATATAGAAATCCAGTAATCAGTGAGAAGGACTTTGTAATTGCCATTTCCCAATCAGGTGAAACTGCCGATACTTTGGCGGCTATCGAACTGGCAAAATCTAAAGGGGCAACTATTTTTGGTGTTTGTAATGTGGTGGGTTCTTCCATTGCTAGAGCAACACACGCTGGTTGCTACACCCACGCAGGGCCAGAGATTGGAGTTGCTTCTACAAAGGCTTTTACAGCACAAATTTCGGTCTTGACCATGATGGCGCTGATGCTTGGATACCAAAGAGGAACTTTGACAGAAAGCAAATATGTACAGCTTCTTAACGAACTAGAAGGAATACCTGCTAAAGTTGAGAGAGCACTGACCATGAATGATAATGTCGAAAAAATTGCTGCGATCTATAAAGATTCTAGAAACTTCCTTTATTTGGGAAGAGGATATAACTTCCCAGTTGCGCTTGAAGGAGCATTGAAGTTGAAAGAGATTTCTTACATCCATGCTGAAGGTTATCCTGCTGCAGAGATGAAGCATGGTCCTATCGCTTTGATTGACGAAGAAATGCCTGTAGTATTTATTGCTACTAAGGATACCTCTTATGAAAAGGTGGTTTCTAATATCCAGGAAGTAAAAGCGAGAAAAGGAAAGATTATCGCTGTTGTCACCGAAGGTGATACCGTGGTAAGAGGAATGGCAGATCACGTATTGGAGGTTCCTGATACAGCAGAGGCCTTTGTTCCATTGCTTTCTGTGATTCCATTGCAGCAGCTGTCCTATCACATCGCTGTGATGCGAGGTTGTAATGTGGATCAGCCAAGGAATTTGGCCAAGTCAGTAACTGTAGAATAAACAAGAAAGGCTCCGATCATCGGAGCCTTTCTTGTTTATATTAAATCTGAAAATTAAAACTTATGCTATTTTGAGCTTTAGTTCGCCTTTTCTCTTGACAATTTTTAAATCAAAGTATTGATTGATAAATGCTTTGCATTGATTTTCTGACCACTCTGCTCTTGAATCCGTATCAAAAAGTACAGTCATACGAAGCATTGTCTTCACATATTGTTCATGCTGTCCAAGTTCTCTGATCCAGTCGGTTAATTGACCTGTCCAATCTTCTTGGAACTTATCCAAATGTGTTCTTCCATCAAAAAGTAATTCCAATTGATTAGAGCCAAACTTATATCTATAAACTCCGCAAAGTTGGTGATAGATGACTTTTAATCTATCCTTAGGAAAATCATGCGCATCCAAGATTTGATTGAAAGTATTGTCCATCAACATCAATGGATTATAAAGCACCGTGTATGATCTCTTCAATTCAAAAACCATCAATTCAAGCATTCTATCTTCCATGGCAGTTTGCGCCTGTCTTAGAATATAGTTTTTGTCTAAAGGAAAGAGTTTCTGAATCATTGCTCAATTAAATATTTTGCAAAATACGTGATTCTTGTAGATAATTAAAACAAAAGGCTTGAATTGTGCAGGTTAAAAATATTTAATCAGGTTAATATGCCTTTTTCTTTCTCTTTGCCTAGCATCACTACTCTCAAGCTTTTTGCTCCATGTGCACCGATCACAAGGGATTGTTCAATATCTGCAGTTTTTGATGGACCTGCTATGAATACGCCAAAGCCTGAATATTCTTGACCGATGCGGCTGTAAGCTTCGTGCATGTTTGATACGATTGATTTTTGATCCAATACAATGATCAGATGCTCTGTTATAAATGGTAAAACACGATGTGCGAGTACAGTGTCATCCAGCCAAATAGCTCCATTTTCTGCTACACCAAAATGCCCTCTAACGACTGCTAGATCAAGGTTTCTGAAATCATGAGGATCCTCAGGAAGGTCACAATTGCTGTAAGTTGCATATTGATCTAAAGGTGTATAAATATTGATATAACCTCCAGATTGAAGGCTATCTATTAACTCATCTTCTGAAATTACCTCTCCCTTATTCGAAAGTATTGCTTGCTTGAAACTATCTAAAAGATCACCTTCAATACCAAATATTGGAATTCCGAAAAGCTCAGATTTTGGAAGTTTTAGCTTCCTGATTTCGCTAAGGATATGTTCTCTACTATTCATTGCCATTGTTTTTGTACCAGTCTTTGAAAGATTGCTTGGGTAATTCAGGAAGGTCTCTTTCCTTGCCCCAGGTATTCAGATTGCTGTAAGTGACGCTTTCTGGAAGGATTTTGAGGCTTCCTCGCATGATTTGTCCGCTAAGCTTATATGCATAAGGGGTGGAAAATATTCCATTGGCAATTTTCATAGCAATGCTTTTGGCATTGATAGAAGATTGAGCTTTGGTGATTTCCTGTCTCCATTCGTACAGTTGCTCGTGGATATTAATTTTGACCGGACAGACATCGGAGCAGGAGCCACAAAGCGTGGAAGCAAAAGGTAAAGAACTGTGTTTTTTGAGATCTATTCCTGGCGAAAGTATCGATCCGATCGGTCCAGGGACTACACTGTCATAGGAGTATCCACCACTTCTTCGATAGATTGGGCAAGTATTCATACATGCTCCACATCGAATGCATTTGAGTGAATTTCTGAACTTCTCTCTTCCCAGCTGCTTGGTTCTGCCATTATCCAAAAGAATGATATGAATCTCTTTTCCCTCGGAGGGACTTCTAAAGTGGGAATTGTAATTGGTGATGCTTTGCCCCGTGGCAGAGCGAGCGAGCAAGCGGAGAAACACACCCAAGTGTTCTCTCTTAGGGATCAATTTCTCAATCCCCATACAAGCGATGTGCGTGTCAGCCAGATGCACACCCATATCTGCATTTCCTTCATTGGTGCAGACTACAAACTCCCCTGTTTCGGCAACACCAAAATTGACTCCTGTAATGGCAACTTTAGCAGCGAGGAATTTTTCTCGAAGGTGTTTCCTTGCTGCTTGTGTTAGGTAATAAGGATCATTATTCCCTTTTTCTGTTTGGAGTTTTTCATGGAAAATCTCCGAAATATGTTCTTTTTTGAGGTGGATTGCTGGCAGAACGATATGGCTTGGTGGCTGATTGAGGAACTGTACAATCCGCTCTCCCAAATCTGTATCGACGACTTCCACACCATTTTCTTCCAAATATGGATTCAGGTGACATTCCTCTGTCAAAATGGACTTACTTTTGACAATGGCCTTGCAGTCTTTCTCTTTCAAGATAGAAAGGACAATTTGATTGTGTTCCTCTGCATCTTTTGCCCAATGGATTTTTATGCCATTTTTGATCGCATTTTTCTCAAACTCCACAAGGTAGGAATCGAGGTTGCTGAGAACATTATCTTTGATACTGGATGCCAATTCCCTCAGGTTTTCCCATTCTGGAATGCCTTTGCTCGATGTATCACGCTTATCCCGGACAAACCACAAGGTCTCGTCATGCCATTTGGCATTTGATTTATCTTCTAGAAATTTTGCTGCTTGGATAGGATGACTCATAGCATGGCCTCGTTTAGTACTTCTGCAATATGTTTGAACTGTATGGATTGCTTGTTTCGGGAAGCAATTCCTGAAAGGTGCATGATGCAGGACATGTCCCCCCCGATGATGATTTCTGCTTCTTTGCTGATATGGTCTTGGAGTCGGTCTTTTCCCATTTGGATGGAAAGAGCTTCTTCAGTCACTGCAAATGTTCCCCCAAAACCACAGCATTCGTCTTTTCTACTTAATTCTACCCATTCCAAACCTTCAAAATTTGCGAGAAGCTCTTTGGCTTTATTGAAAACGGGCTGATTAAGTTCGCTTGATGATGCCAACCTTAGGCCCCTCTGACCGTGGCAACTTGAATGGAATCCCACTCGATGGGGATAGCTTCCTTTGATATCGGTGATTTTAAGAATGTCGGTGATAAATTCAGTCAGTTCATAGACTCTCTGCTGAATATCTTTTTGATTGTTCTCTTTTCCTTCGATACTAGGAGCATGGTCTCTGACGTGGTGGACACAGCTTCCAGAAGGACAGACGATATAATCATAGCTTTCGAACGTGTCCAAAAAATGCTGGGTCGTAGCAACAGTATCCCTTTCATACCCTGCATTGGCCATGGGCTGACCACAGCAGGTTTGGTTCATGGGATAACTCACCTCACAGCCTAATTTCCTCAGCAATTCCAACGTCGCAATGGCAACTTTAGGATAAAACTGATCTACGTAGCAAGGGATAAAGAGTCCAACTTTTTTGTTTAATGACATATTTTTAAGCTATACTAATCCTAAGATCGCTGTAATTTTTCATTTGATACTTGTATTTGATTTACCAAAATCGCAGCACCGAGTGCCGTTCCCAAGGCAAAATCTGTTGTCTCTACGCTGATGGTTGGGAGTTTTTGGCGGAGCATTTCTACAAACATTTCATTGGCATTGAAACCACCATCGATATATAACTTCTTAACAGAAGTGTCTGCAAGGACTAATTGAAGTGATGCCACTTGAAGTTCGGTGAGCTCGTCCAAGAAGCAGTAATAGGCCTCTTCAAAGGAATCAAACTGTGAAAAATCATTTTTCTCAGCCTGTGATATTCCATAAACTTCCGGTTTTAGATATTCGAAACGGAATTTCTTGGCTTTCCTAGCCTTTGTTTTTGCGTAATGGATAGGATCGAATTTCAAAGCCTTGTAATATCCTTTTTCTAACTTGAAATATTCGTAAAGCTTCTCGATTTGGTGTTTGTGTTCTTCACCGATAAAAAGTCGACTAATCTTGATAGGCTGCCCGTGGATTCCGATGAAATGTAGACAGTCTTTCTCCAATTCATCCAAAGTCAATTCCTCACTGTTGAAAGGATTGATACTGATGGCCCAGGTTCCTGTAGATAAAAGGGCAAAAGGTTCTTCATTACTAATCAAGTACGGCAAGAGTGCAGATGAAGAATCATGAACACCCACACCAACAGACATGGACTGCTTGCGAAAGGAAATAGGGAAAGTCTCTGCCGAATCCACTGCTCTAGGCAAATACTTCAAAAGATCTTCTTTTTCTAGCCATTGATGATAGCTGTTGTTTTTGAAATCCCATAGACCGGTGTGACAACCGATACTTGTGTAATCTGAGACCATTTTACCTGTAAACAAATAACTCAGATACTGAGGAAGATGTAGCGTATTGTGGATTTTTTTGAATAATTCAGGTTTGCGGTATTTGAGCCAATAAAGTTGTAAACCCGAGTTGATCATGCCTAAGGCAGGTGAGGATGTTTCCTGGCAGAAATTTTCCTGTGGGCCATATTTGTTATAGAAATCCTCTAAAAGATCCTTGGGATATTCTTTTGTGTAATTGTACAAGGGTGTGATCGGGTCTCCCTCTCTATCCAAATGAACAAGTGATGCTCCGTAGGTTGTAAAATTGAGTTTTCTAATATTAAATTCCTCCAATGCCAATGCATGGGTAAGGGTAGCTTTAATCCAATTTGTCAACTCTTTGATTGATTCACAAGCGTCACCATCCTCATCCTTTATGTATTCCAGACGATGATATACTTTATATACCTCTTTGAGATTTGCATCAAAGAGAAAGAACTTCTTATTGGTTTTCCCTATATCAAATATGGCAGTAACAGGTATCATTAGAGCTTATTTAAATTTTGTTTTTGAAGCCGAGATTGATGCATCTTTCGTTCAATCGAGGCTCGTTTTTGGGGTCGTAGCACCGCTACATCCCCGAAAATAGCCGAAGAGTGGGCGGAAGAGGCACAATCGCAGGCCAAAGGATAAAGTTTAAACAAGCTCTTATAATCCGCTGGCTTTACTATCAGTTCCTCTCTCCTTGATCAGTTCATTTCTCACACCAACTTTTCGGTAGGCTTTTATTGGAGAGATTGCTCCTCCCAACTGTCTGCTTGCTTCTGACACCAATGCCCTCACATCTGTTCTGTAGGCATCCTGCAAGATTTCTTGTGCTTTGGCGGTATCATGATTTTGCTGTGCTTCTTCCAAGGCTTTTTGATTGATGATCAAAGCTTGGGCATACGCTAGCTTGATGGCTTCCACAGACTGCAAGAGATCTTCCAAAGGATCTTTTACATTGTGACTTGCATCGATCATCCATGAAAGTGATGGGTTATTGGTTTCTGCAAAACCTTGTGCCAATTCGTGGAAAATCAGGAACAGCTGATATGGTTTGATACTTCCTACAGTAAGGTCATCATCTCCATATTTGGAATCATTGAAATGGAATCCACCCAATTTTTCCTCTGTCATCAATGTCGCTACGATCTGTTCAATATTTGTATTTGGCAAATGATGTCCAAGATCCACTAGTGTGTATGCCTTAGGCCCAAGCTTATTAGCCAACAAAAAGGAAGTACCCCAATCTTGGATCACAGTGCTGTAGAAATTTGGCTCGTAAGGCTTGTATTCTACCAATATTTTCCAATCTGAAGGAAGGTACTCGTATATGGAGCTTAGTGAATCATGCGTATTGGCTAATGCTTTTCTGATACTATGTTGTCCTGGAAAGCTTGATCCATCTGCAAGCCACACTGTCAACGCTTTGGAGCCAAGTTTTTCACCAATTTTGATGACTTCTTTGTTGTGCTCTACTGCCAGTTCCCTTACAGCTTTGTCTGAATTAGCCAAAGAACCGTATTTGTAGGACACTTTTTGTCCAGCTTGGTCTTGAAAAGTATTGGAATTGACTGCGTCAAAATTGATGTTGAGATCCTTAGCGATCTGCCTGATAGCTTCATAGTCTTGGGGAATATCCCAAGGGATGTGAAGTGATACGGCGTTGCTTGATTTATTGAGTGCGTGGATGATTCCGATGTCCTGAATCTTCTGAATCAAATCAGCTGGCTCGCCTGCACCTGAAAAACGTCCGAATCTAGTCCCTCCAGCACCAAGTGCCCATGATGGTATAGCAATTTGCAATGCCTTGATTTTTTCAACGACCAAATTTACATCTACACCTTTATCGGAAAGCTGATTGGATAAAAAATCGAAAGATTCCATGTGATTCTTTTTCAAATCAGCATTGGAATTCTCTATATGGCTTTGTGTGATTTTCATTTTTGGGAATAATTAAATAATGTGTGTATTCGCTTTATTATCAATGGCTAAACAAAATGATATATTTCAAATCAATTGATGCACCGATAACTTATCGACTAATAACCAATAACCAATAACGATTATCCGCTTGTACTAACCTTTTGATTTGGCTTTTGATGTTATTGCAGATAATCATATTAGATAAATAAAAACCTTCCAGGTTTAGACTAAAGTATTGCCTAATTTAGAAAAAACCTGAAAGGAATTTGAGTATTAATAGGTTTGAGGTAATTATCTTACAAATGCGGCAGCTACTCCGCCATCCACATTAAGGATATTTCCGGTGCTTTTGGATAAAATTCCACCTACAAAAGCGAAAACGCCATTTGCTATATCTTCTGTACTGATGATTTCATTCAACAATGTTCTTTTTGCATAATGAGCAGGCAATTCTTCTACAGAAATACCATAAGCTTTCGCTCTTCCCTCAGCCCATTTGCCTTCCCAGATTTTTGATCCTTCGATCACGGCATCAGGATTCACCACATTCACGCGGATTTTGTCAGGTCCCAATTCTGCTGCCAACAACCTTGACATATGAACTTGAGCTGCTTTCGCAGTTCCGTATCCTACATTGTTTGGTCCAGATACGAGGGCATTTTTAGAAGCAATGTTGATAATATCTCCACCAAGACCTTGTGCTCTTAGTATTTTTACACCTTCTTGACTCACTTTGAATTGGCCCTTTACAAGGACATCATTCAGCAAATCCCAATCAGCTTCTGAAGTTTCTGTCAAAGGTTTGCTGATAGCAAGACCTGCACAGTTCACGACAATATCCACACCACCGAATGCTAGGTTTGCGGCTTTGAAGGCAGAAGTTATTGTGTCATTTTCCAATACATTCAATTTTGTCTGGATAGCTGTATCTTTTCCAAAATCCTTCACGGCTTCTTCCAATCTGTCACCGTCAAGATCTGTCAAGACCACACAAGCACCTTCTTTGGCTAACTTGTCTGCGATTGCTTTTCCGATACCTCCTGCACTTCCTGTAATCAAGGCTACTTTCCTTGACAAAGGCTGCTCTTTTGGCATTCTTTGAAGCTTTGCTTCTTCCAATAACCAATATTCGATATCAAAAGCTTCCTGCAATGGCAAAGAAACATATTCTGATACTGCTTCAGCACCACGCATTACGTTGATTGCGTTGATATAGAATTCAGAAGCTACTCTTGAAGTTTGTTTGTTTTTTGCATAGGAAAACAAACCAACACCAGGCCATAAAATGATCACTGGATTTGGATCACGCATTGCTGGACTGTTGGATCTTTTGTGCTTTTCGTAGTAGTCCTTGTAGCCTTCTCTGTATGTAGCAAACAACTTGCTGATGTGCTCTTTGATGGTACCCAAGTCGCTTAGGTCTTGGTCGGCAGGAATGTCTAGTACAAGAGGGGCGATTTTGGTTCTCAAAAAGTGATCTGGGCATGAAGTCCCCAAAGGTGCCAATTTTCCCAAATCATTGGAGTTGATAAATTGTAAAACAGTATCTGAGTCACTGAACGTACCGACCATTCTGTCGTAGCTGGAAGCAAGACCTCTCAACAATGGAGAAATGATGGCTGCTTGGTCTTTTCTTTTGCTTGGCTCGAGTGATTCGATTTTTTGACCACCGAAAACAGGCCTCTTTTTACCATAGTTGTCTTCAAGGTATTGGGAAGCTTTTTCGATTACTTCAAGGCTGTTGATATAGCATTCATAAGCTGTGTCACCCCATGTGAAAAGTCCGTGGCCTCCAAGCATGATTCCTCTGATCCCTGGATTTTCGTCCAAAGCCTTTTTCAATTGAAGACCTAAGTCAAAACCTGGTCTCTGCCAAGGAATCCAAGCGATTTGCCCATCAAAAAGCTCTTGCGTGATTTTTTCACCTTCTTTAGAAGCTGCAATAGCAATGGCTGCATCTGGATGAAGGTGATCAATGTGTTTGAATGGCAAAAATGCATGAAGTGGTGTATCGATCGAAGGTGCTTTGGAGTCTAGATCGTAGATACAATGATTGAAAAGACCGACCATTTCATCTTCGAATTCTATTCCTTTGTATATGCCTTCCAAAGCTCTCAGCTTGTCAACATAAAGACCTGCAAGTCCTGATTTGGTCAATGTACCAATATCTCCACCTGAGCCCTTTACCCACATCACTTCTACTTCTTTTCCAGAAAGTGGATCTTTTTCATAAGTTTTACAGCTTGTGTTGCCACCGCCGTAGTTGGTGATTCGTAGATCTGCTCCAAGGATGTTAGATCTGTATATCAAAAGGGCAACTTCGTCATTGCCGAAAGAATTAGCTTTTTGCTCGTCCCAGAGATAAGAGACATGATTGAATTTTTGTTCCAAAATAGCCATGGTAAACAAGGTTTAAGTTATAAAAGGAAATTTATTCTATTAAATGGTAATTACTGTCCTGTTGTGTACTGTTGATTTTTACTTGTTATTTTATATCTATTGTAAGTTTTTGATTTTTAGATTTTTGGGTGTGCAACAAAATCACTTTTTTTGCACTGTCATAGCTCCAGCTTTGGTTATCATCCGTCTGAAAAAAATCCTTTCCATTGATTTGGACAAGTTGTGGCACTTTTTCATAATGGATTTTCAAAAGAAATTCTCTGGTTGGTATATCGTAATTTCCAGTTGTTTCAAAAAGTGTTATCTGCCTAGAGTTGTTGATACTTCTTGACTCTATTCGCGTAGAACCGTATTGACTCTCTGTATATTTTTCTGATAAACCATCGTCTTCATACAACTCAAAACTCCCATCAGCTCCAGTGAATACTTCCAGCGAAATCCTTCCATAATCTTTTCTATTATCAAAAAGAATATCGTCTTGCATTGGAATAATTCCACCAGCTTTGACAAAAATTGGAAGGGTTTCTAAAGGAGTTACAATGTTGTAATATTCGTTCCCATCGTAGGATTTTCCTGTCCAGAAATCAAACCATTTACCTTTAGGAAGATATACGACTCTTGTCTGTGCACCTTTTGTGGTCACTGGACAAATGATCATCTGATCTCCAAAATAATATTGATCGTCAATTGTATAGGTGTTGAGATCATCTTGATGGTGCAAAGCCAATGCACGCATTATTGGTATTCCTGTTTGATGCTGTTGGAATGCAGTAGAGTAAATATATGGAATCAAGCGGTACCGTAGCTTTGCATATTTGGTAAAAATCTCCTCAGCAGCTGCCCCATAGTTCCAAGGCTCCTTGTAGCCGGGATGATCCATTCCAAAAACATGGGCAATAGGGCTAAACATCCCAAATTGAACCCATCTTGCAAATAATTCGGGATCTGCATCATGCTCAAAACCTCCCATATTGTGAGACCAATACCCAACTCCAGAAAGTCCTATATTGATTCCGGCACGGATTACCGGAGCGAAATATTGCCATTCACTAGGCCAATCTCCTGCCCAAATGAATGGATAACGCTGTATGCCAGCATATCCTTCACGCGTGTGGTTCATTCCACGCATGTTGTTGTGTTTCTTGAATTTTTCGAAAGGTGCTTTCGCGTAGGCTACAGGAAATACATTATGCAATTTTTTTGCCTCAGCACTCGTAGGACCTGTTTTATTGCTTTCGTTCGCTTGTCTTCCAAATGCGCTGCCTTCATCAGTTTTCAAAAACATGGCGCCAATTTCAGCAATCTTCATCACACCATTTTCCCACCACCAATCGACTGCTTTTTCATCGAAAAAATTAACAAATTCGCCCTTATTATTTTCTTCTGGGTAGACATGACCTGCTTCACGTGCTTGGTCAAGTAAATTTAGGCTATTTCCATTGTCGAATCGGGGTCTAACGTGTAAGCCGACCATATTGACATCCATATTATAGAGCTGATCAAACATTCCTTTGGGATCGGTAAATGTTTCTCTCCATTCGAAAGAGGTGGCTCCGCTTCCCCCGTTTTTACCGAATAGCCTCCAAGTAGAATCTAAGTGTAGGACATCAAATGGGATTCCCTTTTGTCTGTATCTTTTGGCAAGCGCAATGACGTACTCTCCTGAAGTCAGATGCTCGTGCCCCCAAGTTCCTCCGCTGTAAGTCCCAACATGCAAACCATGGGCAAAGCGGGGAAGTAAAGGAGATTTTCCTGTCAAGTCCGTGTAATGATTGATCAAGTGAGTAAATTCTGGACCATACATGAAAAAATAATCCACGTGTGTTCCTTCAGCTTGGAACGTCAATCTGTCTTTCTGCGATTTTCCCAAATCAAAAGTACTAGGCTGTGTAGTGTGGTAGAAAATGCCATAACCTTTGGTACTCATCATAAATGGAACTGGTGCGTAATTGGCTTCTAGGATATTGTATGCACCAATAATATGCGGCCTTTGAAGACCTCTACCGACATTCATTTCTAATGATTTTCCTTTTTGATCTATGAAATCCATTCTTTCACCAAACCCAAAAAAATGTTCGTCAGAAAATATGTTTTTGGAAATACCAACACTGACTTCCTTTTGGTAATAGCCCCCGTGATTTGTGGCCTCTTCTGAAGAAATCAGATCGCCGTCAGCATTATACACTTTAATTGAAAGTGTTTTTTTATCGATTTCAACTTTGAGCGCTTTGGATTCTAAGGAATAGGATTCGGGATTTTCTTCCCTGCTCACTGCAATAGCAGGCCATTGTTGTTGAGCAAGCATGTAGGAAAATTCATCATCGGGGATTTGATTTCCAATTTTTACTCTGAACAAATCAGGCTTGTAGAATGCAATTTGTAAAGTGATATTTTCTGATTGAAAAAATTGCTCATGGTGAGATTGAGCTATAGCGTTTGGTTGAAAACGAAGTAAAATTATGAAGAGAAAAAAGGCGAATTTTTTCATTTTTTGATCTTGGGTTTATTTGAATTTAAAAAAGAAAGGCAATTCAAGTCTTGAAAGAGTAATAATCATTAGAAATTCTAAACCTAATTCATCCATCAAAAGAGAAAGATATTGCCATCTTTATAAATTAAGCTCTGTTTTTTTGACTACTCAGTAAAGAGAATTTTCTCAAAAAGATGAAAACCTAATCAGTCAAAAATACCCAAATCCATTGAGCCGACTATCCTTTACTCACCTGTTCAGATTCTATTTCAACAACTGATCTAGCCAGTCCAAACTCAAGTCAATCCATTGTGAAGCGGTACCATGCCTGTTGGGGTCTCCCATGCCATAGCCGTGACCCCCTTTTTCGAAAAGATGCACTTCTGTTCTGATACCTAACGCTGCTAAAGCACTTGCATAGCGAATGGTATTCTCTACAGGAACTGCCTGATCATCCCAACTGTGGGCTAAAAATGCTGGAGGAGTCTCCTTAGTAACTTGCTTTTCATTAGAATAGAACTGCTCCCATTCTGAGTTTAATTGATTTCTGAGTAAGTTTTTTCTCGAACCTTCATGCGTCACCCCTTTATCCATGCTGATGACAGGATATACTAGAATGCTGAAATTTGGAAGACTAGAATCTTCTGCTTTTCCATGTACTGAAAGAGAAGAAGCCAAATGTCCGCCTGCTGAAAAGCCTAATACACCAATCTTTTCTGGATTGATGCGCCATTGTTGAGCGTAATTTCTCAGAATTTTTAAACCTTGTTTGGCATCTTCCAAAGGAACTTTCCAAGGCTCGAAGACCATGTTTGGATCTGGCAATCGATACTTCAAAACTGCGGCAACATAACCTTTTTCACTGTAGAATTTGGCAATATCATATCCTTCGTGGTTGATGGCTAGGTTGCTATATCCTCCACCAGGACAGATTAAAATAGCACGCCCATTTGCATTTTCCTCCCTTGGAAAGTAAACTGTAATATCAGGAATGGCAACACGTTCAACGTTCCCTCTTTCATTAATTTTATCTTCTTCGATGACTTCTTTAGTAAATGGAGCTTCGCGTTCCCAGAGCTTGATTTTCTCTGTTTTTTGAGAAAATGAATTGAAGCAAACACAGAAAAGAGCAATCGTGAAGAAGATCTGTTTCATATTTCAGATTTTTCTGTGCTTTTATTAAGCCAAAATGGTGCGGTCAAAAACCAAATCAAAGTTCCTATAAACATGAGTATCTTTGAAGTTGCGGGTTCGATATACTTTGAAAAAACTAAGAATGAAGGGATGATAGTGAGTAGTAATCCAATGATTGATAATATGATTATTAGATTTTTCATGTCATTTTCTTAGTTTAATTCTTTTTCTGCTATGGTTTCTTGAAGATAAGCTGAAGATACCAAGGGTTTTTGAAATAATTTACTGAAAACCAAATAAGCAATGACCGCTATAAACCATCCCGGCAATCCTAAGAAGAAAATTTCAATTCCCATTAAGAGATTTAGTGCCAAGCAAAATCCTAAAGTGACTACCCAAGTGAATGCCACAGCTGGATTCAACTTTTTGCCTGATAGAGAGGCATAATTGCTCCTAAGTCCCCAACGCTCCATGTAGTAGACATCAATGAAAATCACTGCTCCAAGTGGCATCAAAATCAATCCATATAAAGCGACAAACTCTAACAATTGCATCACCAAAGCAGGGAAGCAAGCGGCTATCGTGGTGAAAAGGCCTACAAACAGGGTTACTTTCCAGGTTTTCCAATTTGGATTTATGGATTGAATGGCTAAACCTGCTCTGTAAAGAGTTGGATTTGCTGTGGTCCATCCTGCTATCACTACACATATTGCACCTGCTATTCCAGCTGCTTCATAAGCTATCGGTCCTGGAGCGAAAGTGAGGCTATTGTTTGACTCTAATAAAAAGAGAGAATATAGAATTCCAGAAGCTATCCAAGCAATGTAATGTCCCAAGAAAACCCCAGAAGCTGTAGAAAATCCAGCTGTCCATTTCTTTGCATATCTTAAAATTGAAAGATCAGCCATTCCGATGTGCATAGCCATATTACAAAACCATGCAAAGAACATGATGTGCCAAAAGGTGAATTTACTTTGTCCTTCTAAGGGTACACCACTCCAGATTGTCTCTTGGGCTACAGGCCAAAAATCAGAAATTGAATTGATTCCTAGTCGAGGAAGAACACCTACAGCGGCAGCGATAAATACCATAATCATCCAAGGTGCTGCAATATTTGCAAATTTTGAAACTTGCTCAAAACCAAACATAGCGACTATTGTCGTAATGGTGCCTATAGCAAATACGGTCAATACCCAACCCAGCGAGTTTGGTAAAACATCTGTAAGTGTCGGCATTTCCAAATTGAAAGGAATACCAACAGCGGTAGCAGATACAGCGATCATTGCTCCAGCCAAAAAGCAAAATAGTCCTGCGTTTACTAGATTATACAATAAGGTAAATTTGGAACCAGCAATTTTCTCTAACTGATAATAGAGTGTAAGTCGGGTTTTGACGGCAATTCTCCCAGTAAAGAATGCCCAACTTAATACTGCTAAAATATTCCCAATTAATAATCCAGTGACTAAATCAATAGCAGTTGCTCCATGAGCTACGAAGAGTGGGCCTAGTACGAATTCTGTTCCAGCTGTATGTTCGCCTGCATACGTTCCGATAAATTTTTTCCAACCCCTAAGTTTATTCTCTGGTATGGGTTGACGTTCGTATTCATTGATTGCATTAAGTTTTGCAATTAAGCCTGTGCTTTCGCTCATAATCATTTTGGGTTGAAAAGAATGCTCAAAATATCAGCAATAGATAAAAGAACTATCCTGTACTTTGTTGTACACTATTTAGATCGATCCTCTATCGATAAAGTTGAACACATTTTTCACAACTTCATGCTTGTGTTTTTTGATCATGTAGGCCGCAGTTTCGCCCATCACTTTAAAATTGGTTGACATTACAGTAATTCCTAAAAGTTCTTTAAGAGGAGTGTCATTGTAAGATATAACCCCAATATCTTCTCCCATGGTGAATTTTTGATCTCGTATTTGTTTGATCAAGCAAACGAGATCATTTTCTTCTATAGTGATGTAGGCATCATTGGTTTCCAATTCCATTTCAGGGTATATGGTTGGAATGATTTCAAAATCAAAACCGTGGTTGACACAAAATTTATGAAAGCCACATTTGATTTCTGTTGGATATGGATAAAGCACATTTTCTGGATAGACGAGGACGATCTTTTCGTATTTTTTTAGTCTCGCAATTCCTTCTTTTAAGGCTTTATAGATATCTGATTTGAAATCTTGATAAATAGAAGCGACATTTTCTCCTAATTCAGGAATCATATTGTCCATAATCACCAATTTTTCAGAAGGGATATTTTTTAACGCCTCGATTACTTGTGCATTATCATTTTGGTGCTTTTGGTTTTCGTCTTTGAAATGTGGCATGACCACATAGTAATCATAAGCTCCCATATTTTCTTCTAGTATGTTGAGCAAGATTTTATGATCACAGTGATAGAGGTGGAGATCTACCTTTGAGGAATTGCCAAGACTTTCTATAAATGAATTGTAAATCCTTAGTTTGTAATTGCTTAGCTTATTGAGCAAAAACAAAACCTTTGTCTGGGATTGAGATACATTCCTTGCGACATAGTATCCTTTTCCTTTTACTGAATGAATAATCTTTTGTTTTTTAAGTTGGTTGTAGGCTTTTTCAACGGTATCCCGAGAGAGATAAAACTCTTCACTAATTTCATTTATAGATGGAATCTTCTCTCCAATAGTAAGGTATCCTCTTTCAATGTTTTCAATGATGGATTGGACTAATTGCTGGTACTTCGGAACGCGCGAATCGTTTTCAATTCTAATTAGAGTATCAAGTGTGATCATAGTGGGTTTATTATTTGTGCAATCGATTGTAATTTAGATTAAAATATCTTTTTATAAAAGGGATTTATGATATGCTATGCATAGCTTTATAAAAAAATAGTCAATAAAATTTTATATTATAATTGAAAAACAAATAAAATTCTGTTTTTATCCCAAGACCACTATATTTTTATAGATTAATTGTTTTTCATACACTTATACAGAAATTAATTCGCTGTCAACTTACATGTACTTACCTGCATAAAAAAAGCTTAAGTTTTTACCAATTAATTTTTAAATCCTTTGATTTCAATTTTTCCATCTAATCCAGAGGGCATTACGTTCCAGCTAGATGCATCGAAGGGCTTATAGTCAATGTTGACGAAATTGATTTCGTGGTAATTTCTCCAAGAAATATTATTGATATCTAAATACCTGATGTGGTTCGCCATCAAATTAGCAACTTCAATTTTGATTTCATTTTTACCCTGTACCAGCAGGCCTGAGATGTCCAATTTAAAAGGAAGACTCCAAACCTGGCCAGCAAAGTTTCCATTGATCCAGATTTTAGCACTTTCATGTACCTTAGAAAAATTCAAAGTGTAATTCATTGATTTATCCAAGTCAAAATTAAACGAACCATGATAAGTCCCTTTTCCAGAATAAAAATCAGCATCAGTGTCACCTTGATTTGTCCATGTTGCTAAGCTAGGAATTGTTTGATCTTTAGGAGTCTTTGGACCGCCCTTTGAATCGAATGATATCCTCCAATCAGCAAAGATTTCTGATATTGAAGTAGGATCAGTATAGTAATTCCAACCTGATACTTGATCTGATTTTTGGTCAGTTGTCCTGATGATAATCGATTCTCCAGATTCTAGATGAAGATCTATTGCCAAGTATTTGTCTTTTCTTACTGAATTTGCAAGTCCAATTTTTCCATCCAAGGGGTTCATGAGGTATGCATTTTCAGAATTGGTCAGAAAATTTACAGGTTGACTGATGAGTCTGGAGGTATGGTTGACGACAAAGTAGTATTTGTCATGCCCTATTTTTCTTTTGATAAATTTTAGTCCCGAATCGGAAATGCCTTCGGGGTAAATCTGTTCTTGCTCTAGACTTGAAGCTATATTTTCTGAAAGTAAAAGTTTCCCTTTTCCGTATGAAACCTGGTTTTTGCTTTCTAGTCCTGTTTTTTTCCAAAGTTTAGATACGCTCTCTCTATTTGATTCTAAATCTTGAAGCCCTGGAATATCTGCGGGTTTGGCTTGAAAAATAATTGTAGCTCCATTCTCTGCGAGCATCAAAATATTTTCCAATGTTTCTAATGGCATAAATTCTACTTTCGGGATAATTAGCGTTTTAGCAGCACTTGCATTTTCATGACTTTTGATTTGTCCATTTCTGACATCAGCGCCTGAGATCATTTTGTCAGAAATGAAGTCGATAGAATACCCGAGTTCCATTAAAGATTTTGACTGCTTGTAGAATTCTGTGGGATGTAGCCACTTATCAATATGATGTACAGAAATCAACTCCATTCTCCCTTCCGGATTTGCCCAGACATCATAAACTGGCCAATAAACAAGTAATTCATTATCAGGTTTTCCTGCCTGAAGTACTGATTGTGTTCTAGTAATATATTGATTGAATGCTGGGAGATGGTCCCAGAGGCTATTGTGTTGATTAAGGTTGAGAGAGGCGTAGAAAAGCCAACCCGGAAAAGCCACATCTTGAGGACTGTAAGTGACACCATGGTAAAAAACATGATTTACTCCAGCCAAAAACGTTTGGTCAAGCTCAGGTTTCATTTGAGAAAAAGACGATTTGAAATGCTCACCCAGCCATGTAAATGTCTCACAAGAAACCAAGTTTTTACCTGTCAAATGTGCTGCTGAAGATGCAAATTTGAGCATGATTGGGTCAGGGTCTACGTTTCGAATATCAGCACTGTCTCTCCTCAAGCCTGGAATAGGGAAATAGCTAGACCCAAAAGTTTCGCACTCTGGAATGTCTACTGCTCCATAAATATCAAGTAAGTTGCCCGGAGATCCATGTGCTTGGTTTTTGGTGAGTTTGCCCCTTTCCTTAGCCCAATCACTCCAGTTTTCCGTAAAATTTTCAATTAACAAGTCGTTTAATACTTGTCTATAATCAGATTTGACACGAATTGATTTTTCGCTTCCATTATTCTCAAGGAATTCAGGAAGCATCAATTTCAAATCATAGCCTTTTCTTTTTTCAAACTCATCAAAAAAATCTGCTGTAAAGTCTGCCCCATACACTTCAAAGCTATCATTATAAAATGCTCTAAAATCTGGAAATTGTTTGTCAAAAGTTTCGTCAAATGATTGTAGGTAATTGTTGACTGCTGTTTTGAAAAAATGATCGAAAGTAAATCCTTCTCCACCTGGTGCAGCTCTTTTGACCTTTTGGCCTGTTTTTCCAAGATAGACTGCCTGTACTTTTTCAAGATCACCAGGGATTTTCTCTAAGACATTTCCTTGAAGTAAATTTGTGATTTCTTTTCGCTCCCCATTCTTAAAAACACCAATGACATGGAGCAAAATCATTACTTCCTCTTTTTCATTTTTACCTTGAGGAATAATTTCTAACACTTGTTGTACACTGGTGAGTCCGTATTCTTGAATAATCATCTTGGAAGCGGCGTGTTCCATTCTTACTTGAGGACCACCAAATGGCCAACCAGTTCCTTGTGTTAAATCCACTCCCATACCAAGTTCACCAGCCTTATCCACAGTATGTTTTAGAACAGCGATCCATTCAGGAGATAGAAATTCTAGATACCTATCTTCAAATCCTTTTGCGCCATAAATTGGTGCGATTTCTACACCGCCTAGTCCAATTTGTTCATATTCTTCTAGAAGAAAGTCAATATTTCCCCTATCAACCGCACTTCCCATCCACCACCATCTTGTCCAAGGCTTGCTTTCCTTGGTGACTATTGGCCATTGGTCTACGGTTGTTTCGAAGGCGATGATTTCTTCCTCTTTGTTATCACCGCACGATATTACTCCAAAGAAGATGATGATGCTGGCAATCAGAGAGAGGTATTTATGACTGGGAAATTTCATTGAGGCGAGTTTATTGAAGATGGTGAAAATAGCTTACAGTCTAAAAACCTCTTCCAAGGGAACAGAAACAGGTGAATGATCTTCATGGGTATCCATAATGTCGGCCATGTAGGCCCACCATTTTTGAACAATCGCAGTATTTCCCAAATCTTGTGAACCACTTTCTCCTGTGACTTCTTGTACAGCAAAAAGTGTAGAGGTTTCTCTATCTAGAAATATACTGTAGTTGACTACGCCAGAATCCTTCAGTAAATCACGCAATTCAGGCCAGATTTCATCGTGTCTTTTTTTATATTCTGCCTCTGCACCAGGCTTAATCTTCATTCGGAAAGCGATTTGTTTTATCATGACTTAATGTTGGATCTTTGATGATATCAAAATAGAAATATAAAGTTCGGGAGTAAGATCCATTCATAGCGTTTTTTTCGCCTTGCGGACCATATACGGCAGCATTGGAAGTAATTCCAAGAGCTAATTTACTTCCTAGGGACGGAATTCCATCAAAGAATGAAATATCTCCTTTTGGTAATTCAGGATGACTGATAGGACCTGCCATCCCGTAAAAGTCAAATAGTCTGACATTCAAGCCTTCTTTTTCTGAAACCACATAGAATTTACCTTGCGCAGTGTTGATTTCCATCCAGGAGATATCTCCAAAATAACCTTTGAATTCAGGGTAATCCCATGGAGTACTTCCTGCATGGGTGTTGTTGTATAGGTTTTGATGAACATCAATTGTTCCTTGATTACGATTTTTCCAGATTCGATAAGGTCCTTTTCCGAGCCATTTGGCACTGATGACATTTGATTCAGGATAGTCAAAACTGATACCCGGATAAGCATACCCTCCTTCAGGAAGTGTGTAGGTATAATTCAGCTCCACCCATCCACTTGGGTGGATTGTCCATTTGGTTTGATTTAAGTGACCTTCGTATTCAAAGACCAAAGTTTTGGTTTCTCCCTCTTCCAATATTTCAACATTGCTTACTTCTTGCTCTCCATAAGTGAAAATGGGCCCATTACCAAAGCTGAGATCCATTCCACTCGGTTTTTGGATTCTAGATAGCGTTCCATTCGAATTGTCAAAAGTTAATGTGAAGCCTCCCGCAGAGATCACAGTTAAACTGTCACTTAGCGTGAGTTCTGATTTTGCTTTTTCTTGTGGTGAATTAGTGATCGCATCAAAAATAGCTTGAAGGGGGTTGATTTTCCAAGACCATTTATAAACCTCTTCCCCATGTGGATCTATTGCTTTTAGGTAAAGACCTTCAGCTTCATCGAGCAACGTGAGATCGGTTATTTTGATTTTCCCTTTTTCTCCAGGAGCAATCTTTGGACTTTCTAAACTGGATTTTTGAATCACTTCATGACCAGAAATAGGATCTCCTGGTTTTCTAAATTTGACCCATTCCACTTCAAAATTTACTTCAGATAAGTTGGTGAAATGGTATCTGTTTTCCACTTCTATTTCCCCATTGAAGTCCTCAGGGAGTTTTTCTATGAATATTTTCACAGGGCTGAAAATTTCCCTGATGGCATAGAAGCTTCCTTCTTTTTGCCTGTGTGGGCCGAGCAATCCATCAGGAGCATTCACTCTATTGACATCGATCTTGTTTCCAATATCTGTTCTGACTAAACCTTCATCAGAAAATACCCACAAATATCCTCCACCTGACATCTTGGAAGCCCACATTAACTCCCAAAAATCATGGAGTCCGGCTGCTCCACCACCATCATCTTGCGCATGCAAAAACTCTGTTGGCATGTAAATCAAGGTAGAGTCGGCAAATTTTCTTTGCAAACTTGCATAGTTTTCATAATGATCAGTATCGATTCCATTGAATTCATTTCCGGGTCTGTGATGGGCATGAATCACCGGTCTTTTGGAAGGATCATAAAGATCGAAATCTCCATCCAAAGCTTTGTTTGTTCCTCCTTCGTTACCATTGCTCCAGAAGATGATCGAAGGGTGATTGACATCTCGCCTTACTAATTCTTTGACCAAAACTCGGCCTGATTCCGTGTCATAAGCATTTTGCCAACCTGCTAGCTCGTCCATAACATAGAGCCCAAGTGAGTCACAGATGTGGAGGAATGATTTGTCAGGTGGATAATGGGCTGTTCGCACAGAGTTCATATTCATCTCCTTCATCAGCATGACATCCATAAGGTCTAAGGAAGGATTGAGAGATCTACCTGTTTCCGGCCAAAAAGCATGTCTATTGACACCTTTCATTTTTACTTTTACCCCATTGACGTAGATACCATCTCCTTCTTTGATCTCGATAGTTCTGAAGCCAATGCGCTCTTCTACTTCATGAAGAGTTTTATTTTTGTTGTCTTTCAGTGAAATCTTGAGTTGATATAGATTTGGAAATTCTGCATTCCAAGTTTTGACGTTTTCGATTTTGTTTTTTAAGATCAAATTTCCCTCATCATTTGCTGCAGTAGTCCATTCTTTAATGGTTTTGCCATCGAAATCTGAAAGTGATGCAGTGATTTTATTGGAGGCTGTGACATTTTGCATTTCAAGGTGAACTTCCAAATTTCCATTTGCCTCTGCGACGATTGCGTGATGTGAAATATGTTGATTTGGTTTTGCAGTAATGTAAACAGGTCGAAAAATTCCTCCAAAAATCCAATAATCAGCAAATCGCTCAGCACGGTTGACAGAATTGTTAGCGGACATTTTGCTGACTTTGACTTCTATCAAATTTTCATTGCCAATGTTTACAAAGTCTGTAATGTCATACGAAAACCTGTAAAATGAACCTTGATGTATCGGCCCAATACTTTTACCGTTAATTTTCACTTCAGTGTCCGTCATTGAGCCTTCAAAGACCAATTCAAGAGATTTTCCTTTATAATCTGATGGTAATTTGAAAGTCCTTTTATAAAATCCCACTTCGTCAGCAAACTCGTGGGATCGACCATAAGTCACATAGTCTCTACCATAATCGTAAGTTCCAAACCCTTGTTGTTCCCAATGCGAAGGAACTTCAATCGTACTCCAAAAACCGCTTTTTCTTCCCGAAGAACAGAAAAACTCCCATGTTTCAGTGTTTTCATTGTCGGTCCCACTAAGAAAAAATTTCTCGGTGTGTTGTGCTTTGCTTGGAAAAATAACTGATAAGCAAAGAAGTAAGGCAATGGATAGCATTGCGGAAATTCTTCTGTACATGGTGATTTGGGTTGAGATGAATAGCCTAATAACAGCTATCTTATCCAAATATGTATCCTGTACTTTCGGGGAAATTATAAAACAGCCTTTTTGAGTTTTTCTAATTCTGCCAAGCTGATCTTAAAGACTGTTCCGTGCCTCGTTCCTTTTGGAAAAGAAACTTGATCTGAAATGTCAGTCCAATTGACTAAATCTTTTGAAGCAACAGCGCCCATATTTTTTTCAATGTATTTGTCAAAATAAACGATCCATTCATCTCCAATTTTAGTCACTGTCGGCCCTTCTGCCCAATAGTCACCTGAAATCGGTTCTGACGCTGGCCCATACCCACCAATGAGTGACTTACTTTTGGTAATTCGAATATTCTTTTGGGCAGGCTCTCTTGTTTCATCTTTGACAAACATGATGTATTCATCATTTTCTTTGATGATTGTGCCGTCTATGACATTAAAGCCTGGTACGTAAAGGAGTCCTGTTGGAGTGAAAGTGACAAAATCTTTAGTAGTAGTAAAATATTTCCTGTGGTTATAGCCATTTTCTTCTTCTGATTGAGTTTCAAGAAACTTACCTTTTACAGTTGTAGACCAAAAAATCATGTAGTATTCCTCTTCTTCATGGTAAAAAATCTCAGGAGCCCAAGTATTTCTGGCGCCTGCTTCGTGCACCATTACGGGGATCGTTTTTTGGTTGCTCCAATGAATCAAATCAGGAGAGGAAGCATAACCCAAGCCTTTTTCAGTCCAACTCACTGTCCAAACCATGTGGTAAAGTCCATCGCCTCCTTTGATAATACACGGGTCCCGCATCAATTTATCATCTCCTGCTGTTGGTGTTAGAAAGGATTTTCCTTCTTGCAAAGCTCCCCAGTTTAGTCCGTCTATACTATAGGCCAAGTGAAGTCCATCTTCCCCATTTCCTGTGAAATAGGAGAAGACGTAAACCTCTGCTTTTTCAGATGTACAATTGAAATTTAGCAAGGAAGCAAATGCACAAAATACAAAAAGAGCAAAAGTTTTCATAGGCTTGGATTTTATTTAGAAGTATAAGATTAAAGGAATATTTTCTATTGGACAAATTAAAAAATGGCAAAGCCTGTCCCGGGCAGGACAGTACAGTGAGGTAAAAATCATTACTATGTTTGATTTTTAGGTTCGGGTAAGTACAGGATAGGAAATCAAAAGAAGAACTCTAATTTTCGATAGATTAATTTAGCTGATCATCCACTTTAGAACTCAATTCTTAGCGAATCCTAAAGCAATAACCCAAAACTATGACTCAAAAATCTTGTCTAAAATTTGCCTTTGTGGCAACCCTAGTAGCATTTTTATCTACAACACAAGTTTTTGCGCAGCAAAGTAACGAAGCGTCTGATATAGCCGTCGTGCATAAAATAGCAGATTTTATATTGTCGGAAAATAAGTTAGGGTTTGTCGATGAGCAAGGTAATTATTATGCCTCTTACAAAGATATTCCTAAAGACAAGGAAGTTTCATTTGCATCGAAATATGGAGAGTGGCATTACACCAATGGTGTGATTAATCTTGCGATGATGCATTTAGCAGAACATACAGGAGACAAGAAGTATTACAATTATGCAAAGAATCATATAGCTCATGGTTTTGATAATTACGAATTTTTCCAAAACCGATTTAAAAACGACAGGCCACACCACAGATATCCTTTAGGACAACTTTGGACGATGTTGGAATTGGATGATTTTGGAGCGATTTCGGCGAGTATGTTGGAGTTGATGAAAGAAGATGACAATCCACGATACAAGCAATATATCGAAAATGGAACCGAAAGGATTACTTATGGACAAGACAGGTTATTTGACAAAACTTTGGTCAGAACCTTTCCACAAGAAATGACACTTTGGGCAGATGATCTGTATATGAGCGTTCCTTTTTTATCTAGATTGGCAGTTTATACGGGAGAGAATAAATACTTTGATGATGCCATCAATCAAGTTTTGAATTTTGATAAATATCTCTGGAATGAACACAACGGATTGTATTTCCACTGCTATTACTCCGATACAGAGGAAAATGGAGTTGCCCATTGGGGGAGAAGTAATGGCTGGTTGGTGTTATCTCAGATCCATTTATTAGAAAGATTGCCTGATGGCTATCCGGGGAAAGAAAAAGTAAAAAAGAATCTTGAAAAGCAATTGATTGGGTTATCGAGATACCAAGATCAGGATGGTCTGTGGAGACAATTGCTTGACAAGAATGACTCTTACCAAGAAACATCCGCTTCGGCCATGTTTGTCCAAGGTTTCGCAAAAGCGATTACAGAAGGTTGGATTGACAAGCGGTTTGCTTCTGTAGCATTGCGAGGTTGGGAAGGTTTACGAAAAATTATGATCACAGAGGATGGTCAAGTAAAGGATATTTGTGTCGGTACTGGAATTAGTGATGATTTGATCTTCTATTATAATCGAGCAGCAAGACCAAATGAAAAACATGGGGTTGGCTCAGTGATAGATGCAGGAATTGAAGTGATTAAGTTGAAAGCATATTTAGCGAAGCCATAAAAAAATGTTTTAATATATAGGGTTAATTTAGTTTTGAAAACCATGCCTCTTTGTGGTGTGGTTTTTTATTTTCTATTCATTGAAAAAACACACCTATTTTACACAACAAACCCAAACCAATTATGAAAAAAGTTCAGGTTCTATTTCTAGCAGTAATTACAATCGCTTTTCAAAGTTGCCAGACTTCTGAGAAAGAAAATACAGGAATAACTTTCCTTTTAAGTAATCCTTCCACGATAGAATTGGTGGACAAAGGGGTCAAAATAGCAAGAACAGAAATTGATTTTGATAGCTCAAAAGCTGTATATCCATTGATAAAAACTGCTTCAGGAGAAATCATTCCTTCACAGTTGGATGATATTGATGGCGATGGGGAATGGGATGAAATTTTCTTAGTTTGGAATTTTGCGCCAAATGAAGAAATAGAGATTTCTTTAGCGTGGGTAGAGGAGGCAAGAGAATACGAAAAACGAACAGCTGTAAGGTTTGGTAAAAGAGATGCAATAGATCAAGCAGTTACCTCCAGAAAAGGGGATGTATTGCTTGCTGACGAGCTTCCAAGAAGTATAGGTTACCAGCCTTATCAGACTGATGGCCCTTCATGGGAAAATGATAAAGTAGGGTTTAGACATTATTTTGATGGCAGAAATTCAAAGGATTTGTTTGGGAAAAAGACTTCAGCCATGAGCCCGAAGGATGTTGGCGTTAATTCAAAGGGAGAAGTTGAGGACAATTATCACACGATGGAAGATTGGGGAAGGGATATTTTGGCAGTTGGGAATTCCGTTGGTCTTGGTGGTTTTACCCTTCTGAAAGATGATAAGCCAGCAAGATTGGGTGTTTTGGTTACTGATTCGGTAAATAACATTGAGAAAAGCACTTTTAAGATCCTATCCGAAGGATCTGTTCGGTCCATCATTCATTTTGAGTATAATAATTGGGATGCATTTGATCGAAAATATCCAAAAGTAGAAGAAAAAGTGAGCATTGTACCTGGCATGTATGGGTTCAAAAACGAGGTGAAGTTCGATGGATTACAAGGTGACGAGCACATTGCTATCGGCTTGGTCAATATCCACAATGATAAAGGAATCAAGCAAATTGATGATTTCGAGGACTGGGTAGTCTTGATGACGCATGATGCACAGGGTTATGAGAAAGAATGGATCATTGGGATGGCTTTGATTCTTCCTAAAGCTCAATTCATAGAAATGATAGAAGCACCGCAGGAAGGAAATGTAACGGATTCGTACCTAGCTAAAATGAAAACTGTCAATAATGAACCCATAGAATATTACGCTATTGGTGCCTGGGAGTTAAGTGATGAAGGTTTTAGAGAAGCAGCATATTTCGAACAATACCTCCGTGATTTAGTCAGCGAAATTCAAGTAGATATTCAAGTGAACAAAATAACCCAAGAATAATGAAGAAGACATTTATTTTCACAATCATATTAAGTGCTCTTATTGGTATTTGTGAGGTTCAATCACAAATAGGCACCCGATTTCCATCAGAGAGAAAAGTAGTAAAAGACCCCGTTACAGGAGTTGATCTAATATTCTTGACGAGTACTCCTGCGGGCGATTCGAAAATTTATCCTACGCACCCACAGTGGACAGCAGATGGGAATTGGCTGATTTTCCGCTCCAATCGCGTCAAAGGAGAAGCGATGGCAGTGAATGAAACGACAGGAGATATTATCCAAGTGACCGAAGGAGGTTATGATGGTATGTTGACTTTAGCGCGAAAAGAAATGCGACTCTATTATATGAGGAAGTTGGATGCAGGAGATATGGAAGTTGTTTCGATCGATCTTGCAAAGCTTTTTGAAGATAGTATGACAGAGAATCTCAAAGTAAAGTCAGTATATGAAACTATTCATGGGGTAGTCCCAAAATCCATAGGTAATGGAGGAGATATGGCGCTAGATGCGGAAGAGGGTCAAATCTATTTTAAAACCAATAAGGAAGAGTCTGCAAAACATTTGGCTGCAAATGTGTCAATTGAGCCAACATTTGGACCAAGGAATATGGGTGCTGGTCCGGGAGGGATCGCTTCGATGGACTTGAAATCTGGAAAAATCTCCCATGTAGTTTCTGTACCTTTTCAGGTAGGGCATGTTCAGACCAATCCTTGGGTAGCCAATGAGATCATTTTTTGTTGGGAAACTGGAGGGAAATCTCCACAGCGAACGTGGACAGTTTTGGCAGATGGAACAGGATTGAGGCCATTGTATCCCGAGTCTGAATATGAATGGGTCACGCATGAAGCAGTGATCTCCAAAGATGAAGTCGCTATGGCGATAATGGGTCATAGACCAGTTGATTTTGGTACAGAAAATAGGAATGAATCTTCTGCTGCAAACCCTGGACAAGAAACATCTTGGGGTCCTTCAGGGACAAGAGAGAAACCCACAGGTTTAGCTATTGTCAATTTAAGGACAAGAGAAATGAGAATTGAAGGACAGACAGAAAGTGGAAGTGGCTTATGGCATGTTCATGGATCACCCGATAGAAGATGGGCTGTGGGAGATGATTTTTCCCGTACAATTTATTTGATTGATAGAAATACCAAGGAGATGAAAGTTCTCTCTACGGGTCATAAGGCCACAGCAGCTGATCATCCACATCCTACATTCAATCCAGAAGGGACCAAGATCCAAATTCAATCTGCCATGCTTTCTGAAGATGATAGGTCAATGAATATTTGCATCATTCCGATTCCAAAAAATTGGTAAATTTAAATATTATAAAAGGGCGAAAGCCCTTTTTGAATTTTCGGAATGTGATTTTTAGAACGATGATTTCGTGGAGATTTTCATTTTTTAATAATCAAAATTAACTATTGTCAAAACGACAAATTATGGAATATTCAATAGTTATATGATTTTAATGAATTTTTAGAAAAAAAATAGCCTTTTCCTTAAACAATTATGTTCCAGAGCAATTTTTCAGATTCATAGCGTGTTTTTTTTTATTTAAATAGTATTTCTGATCTCAAATATATTTTTGAATTACAGTATAGTACAGGATACCAAGGGTACTTGATTTTTATAAATTTCGAAATAAGGTGAAATAGCAAAATTATATTTCTTTCGAAGAATCAGTAATTCTGACTTTGTTGAAAATTAAGAGTCTCTATCTTCTTTATACAAAATTCAATAAACCAAAATAATATATGAACAAATTTACCATTAGATTTTATCTACCTCTATTGGCAATTATTATGAGTTTATCCATGGTAAGTTGCCAGCAGGAGTTTGATGAATATTACGCTAGACCTGCAACTTTAGCGGGACCAGTCTTTCAGGTGTTATCAGATTCTTCTAGGTTTAGCGGAAATTTTGATCACTATTTGAGATTGGTAGAAAAGGCAGGGTACAAAGAAACCCTGAGCTCAGCTGGTTTTTGGACAGTATTTGCGCCAGATGACAATGCTTTTGAGGCATATTTTAATGAAAAAGGAATCTCTGGTGTGGAGGATATCGATGACGAAACAGCGTTTCAGCTCGTTGCCTATTCACTGATTTATAATGCTTATGACTTGACTGCTTTAGGTTTTTACCAAACAGGTCCTGGAGCTGATACGCTTTCTTCGGCATTTAGAAGGAAGACAGCATACTACACAGGGGTGACACGAAGAGAAGTAGACGGTCAGCAAATGGAAGTTATCGCGACCAATAGAAATGGTATCGGTAATTTTGCAATCAATGATAACAATCACAAACATGTTCCCTATTTCTTGAATCATTATTTGAGACAACAAGATATCACGGGACAAGATATTGAAGCTTTTTATAATAGATCGTTTAGCGGTGCTCAAGTAGATAGGGCAAATATTTCGATTTCAAACGTTCGTGCTGAAAACGGTATTATTCATGTTTTGGATAGGGTGATTGAGCCACTTCCAAACATTGAAGATTATTTAATGAGTAAGCCTCAATATAGCTTATTCAAATCCATCCTAGAAATGGATTATCGACCAAGAAATAATAATGTAGCTGTGAATTATGATGCTAATTCATATCCTCAGCTTACAGAAAGGTACGGAGCACTTCAGCAGCTCATGGGACCTGTCCACGTAAAGTCCTACACCGGTCAGCTGGCTTTTGCACCTAATAACGAAAATTTCCTAAGGGGAAATGCAAACGATGCTCAATCAAATTCTTGGACATTGTTTGCTCCTGAAAATACTGCTTTACAGCAATTCTTAGACGATATACTTTTAGAAAATTATGGAGCACTTAGCAATGTGCCAGATGAAATCATATTTGATTTCGTGAACATGCACATGTTCCAATCAGCTGTATGGCCGAGTAAATTTTCTGAAAACGCTAATGCCCTTGGTGAAGCTGCCCGATTTGATTTAGGATCGAATATTACAGATAAAAAAATATTGAGCAATGGACTCTTTTATGGAACAAATAAGGTTCAAGAAGGAAACTTTTTCTTCTCAGTCTATGGGAAACCATATTTGAATCCAGCTTATAGTATCATGAGGACTTTGCTAAATAATTACAGGTTTACGATCTCCTCTCCTGGACAAAATTTCGGTCTTATCATGATGTCAAATCAGCAAATTGTAGATGCAGGGTTTGAATATAATCAAGGTACTCCGACTGAATGGACTTTTAACGGGGTAGCAAATCTTGCATTTGATAGGATCAACAGAATGCTTGAACTGTCTATGATTAGATTGGGTGATCCTTCTGAATTGGCAGATTTGAATACACCAAAAATCTTTGAGACGTTTGGTGGCGAATATGTAAGAATTGAAAACAATCAAATATTTGCCTCGGGAAATGTTGATAATGACACAAAACTAAATTTCATTGTTTCAGAATCACATTTGGCAAATAACGGGTATGTTTTGTACACGGACGGCTTGTTGACTTTTACACAAAAAACACTCGCCCAAACGATTTTTGAGACACCTCAATTTTCTAGATTCTCAGAATATTTAAATGGATCTTCAATCTACAATAGACAGACCTTGCAAATAGAAGGAGTAGGCTCAGGTGCTTTCTTTACGGTATTGGTTCCATCCAATGATGCTATAGATCAAGCGATAATTGATGGGAAATTGCCTGCAAATCCAAATACAGGAAATGCAGAAGAAAGAGAGCAAATCGCTGCTTTTTTAAAGTATCATTTTATTCCAAGAAACACCATTGTACCTGACGGAAAAAAGATAGTAAATCCAAGCGGAGAAGAATTTAACACGCTCTATGCTACACTCAGTGGAGAAGTACAGAAGGTAATCATTGACAATAGTGCAAATGGTAATACCCCACCATTTACGATGACAGTGAGAGATGGTCAAGGTAACATAGCGAATGTTATCATTCCTCAAAGTAATGTCTTGGCCAATAGAGCTGTCATTCATCAGTTGGATAGAATCCTAGAGTTTTAATCAATAATCCCAAAACTAAAAGAAATTTATATGTATAATTTTACTAAAAAAGCGCTTTGGGTAATACTGTGCTTTTGGATTTTTCTTCCAGGAGTAAAAGCTCAGACAGCTGCAACACAGCAGGCCACAGAGATTGTGAGAGGAAAAGTCATAGATAAAGATGATGGACTCTCAATCATTGGAGCGACTATCATGGAAATAGATAGAAACGATGAAAGAACGATTCGAGGGATGGCTACCGATGTTAATGGGAACTTCTCTTTGAGGGTAAACAGCAAACAAAATTTACTGAGAGTATCATTTATTGGTTACAAAACGCAAACGATTCCGATTAATAATAGATCAGAAATCAATATTACATTGGTATCAGACATCAGTGACCTGGATGTAGCAGAGGTGACTGCTCAAAAATATGTCGATCAGGGTATGATGAAAATCGACCCTAGAGAAATGACTTCTGCCACTACCACTGTAGATGCGGAATTATTACGAGAAATGTCAGCACTTTCTATTGATCAGGCGCTGCAAGGAAGAATGGCTGGTGTGGACATCGTATCCAACTCAGGTGATCCAGGTGCAGGGATGTCGATCCGTGTAAGGGGAACTACTTCTATCAATTCCACTTCTGAGCCTTTGATCGTAGTAGATGGAATTCCTTTCCAAACTGAGACTTCTTCCTTTGATTTTGCAAATGCCAATGAGCAAGAATATGCTCAGTTACTAAACGTGGCACCAGCTGATATCGAATCGATTACTGTATTAAGAGATGCAGCAGCGACAGCTATCTGGGGAACAAGAGGTTCAAATGGTGTCTTGGTCATCACAACAAAAAGAGGAGCAAAAGGAAAACCAACAATCAACTACTCCTTCAGAGGAGCAGTGACGCGACAGCCAGATCAAATCCCAATGCTTAATGGAAACCAATATTCTACATTGATTGCAGAAGGCTTCATGAATAGTTTTGGTATTCCTTTGAATACAGAAAACACCAAAGAGTTTTCATATGACCCAAGAGATCCTTATTACTTCTATAACTACAATAACAATACGGATTGGATCAATGAAATCACGCAACTTGGTTACATGTTAGATCACAATGTTGCACTTTCAGGTGGTGGTGAAAAAACCAGATATCGAGTAGGTGTCAATAAAAACAATTCAGTAGGTACAAATGTAGGAACTGGTTTCGATCGATTTTCGACAAGAATAGCTTTGGATTATTTTGTATCGAGCAAAATTAGAATTTTGACAGATTTAGCTTATACAAATTCTAAAACTACTAGAAACTGGAGACCAAATGTAAGAAGTGTTGCATATGGAAGAATGCCAAATATGTCGATTTATGAATACGACATCAATGGAAATAGAACGCCTAATTATTTTTCACCTGAATTTAATATTCAGGGAGGATTTCCTGGCACATACAATCCAGTAGCCATGGCCAGAGAGTCACAAAATGTGGCTGTGAGTAACAGGATTATTCCAAAGTTCACGCTTCAATATGATATTCTTGAAGGGTTGATGTTTCAATCTGACGTAGCATTTGATATCAACAATACGAAAACTGACGAATTCCTTCCGCAGATTGTGACAGGTCTTCCGATGAATAATCAAAATGTGAATAGAGCGACTAATCTAAATTCGGATCAGTTAGTTACGCAGACCTTTACTAAATTATATTACACCAAAGATTTTAATGAAGATCATAGCTTGATGGCTATGTTACTATTCACCACGTGGGATCAAAGAAATGATAGCTATAGAGTAGGAACTAGCAATTCACCTTCTTCTTTTTTACAAGATCCAGGGTCTGTTACTAGAGATAATAACATTTCCTTAAACACCTTCACGAGTCAATCAAGAAGTGTGGGTGCAGTAGCGAATTTTCAATACGGCTTTAGAGACAAGTATATTATCAATGGGGCTATTCGACGAGATGGTAGCTCTAAATTCGGCTCCAACAATAGATGGGGAACTTTCCCAAGTATTTCTGGACGATGGAGAGTATCAGGTGAAAACTTTATGCTAGACCAAAATTTCGTAAATGAATTAAGCTTTAGAGCGAGTTATGGTCAAAGTGGAAATACACCCCGAGCTGATTATCTTCATTTTAGTACCTATGCCAATCTTCCATGGAATTACTTAGGTGAAGCTGGAATTATCCCTCAAAGTTTAGAATTGACAAACTTCAAATGGGAGACAGTATCTCAAATCAACTTGGGATTAAACCTTGAAGTGTGGCAAAGTAGAATCAACATTGCCTTGGATGTCTACAGAAATAGAACCACGGATCTTTTCTTAGATAATTTGAGAATTCCTAGTACCACAGGTTTCAATTCTATCAATATGAATATTGGAACAATGGATAATCAAGGGTATGAATTGTCAGTATTTACTACACTTCATAGGTCAAAAGATCTATTGATCAATTTTGATATGAATATTGCTCGAAATGATAATATCGTAAGAGCAATCAGTGAATTGTATCAGACAGACAACCTTGAGCAAATGCAGTTCAACGGAAACTATTATGTCAATATTCAAGTGGGTCAGCCTTTAGGTTCATTTTATGGCTATAAATATAAAGGAGTCTATAAAGATGGAGAAGCAACCATAGCTAGAGATGCAAATGGCAATCCGATTATAGGTCCCAATGGAGACCCTATTCAAATGGCTTTCAATTACCCCAACACCAATTACCAGTTTCAAGCTGGAGACGCTATGTATGAAGACATCAATAATGATGGTAACATAGATTACAAGGATTTGGTGTGGTTGGGTGATGCAAACCCTAAATTATTTGGTGGTTTTGGCCCACGAGTGAAATACAAAAATCTACAGGTATCTGGTTATTTCAACTTTAGATATGGAGTATCTATTGTGAACAGAACTAAGATGGACACTGAGAATATGTTCAATTATGAAAATCAGAATGCTGCTACATTGAATAGATGGAGAAATCCAGGAGATGTAACAGATATGCCAAGAGCATTGATCAGGACAGGTTACAATTGGTTAGGATCTGATAGATATGTTGAGGATGGTTCATTCTTAAGATTTAGAACGCTGACAGTAAGATATGCCATGCCAAAGACCTTCCTTGATAGAACCAAACTTGGTGAGTTGAGCTTCTACCTGACTGCTGAGAACCTATTTACTTGGACTAATTATACGGGACAAGATCCAGAAGTTGGTATGACAAGTAACAATGCAAATAGGTTATTCCAAATTGGATATGATGTCGCAAGAACTCCTCCTGTTCAGACATTTACCTTAGGGATTAATACAAGATTTTAAGGAAGTGAAGTAACATTTAAACAGAACTTATCATGTTGAAAAAATATATAAATACTTTCTTGATTGCTTTGCTCCTCATCATGAGTACGAGTTGCGATGGTTGGTTGGATATGAGACCAATCAATGGCGTAGTGAAGCAGGATTATTGGAAAACCAAAGAGCAAGTGCGCGCTTCGATGTTTGGAGCTTATGCATCATTGAATGGTAACTTTAGAGGGCGTCAAAATACAGAGATGATGTTTCTCTGGGGTGAATTGAGAGCTTACATGGTTGGTTTGAACCAAGGAGCGAATTTTAATGACACTCAAATAATATTTGGAAATATTCAGCCAGTAAATAATATCGCAGATTGGGCTTCTTTTTATGGAACGATCAATTTATGTAACCTAGTTGTGGACTATGCTCCATTAGCCTTGGAGACAGATCAGACATTTAGGGAAGCTGATATGAAAAATTATGTTGCAGAAGCAAGAGCGCTTCGAGCATTAATGTACTTCTATCTTGTGAGGACTTTTGGTGAAGTACCTTTAGTGATTGATGCAGTAGATACGGATGAAGACGAATTAGCACCTGCAAAATCTTCTAAAGAAGCTGTTTTGGCCCAAATCTTAGAAGATCTCAGACTAGCAGAAGTAGATATTTATGAAGGGCACGAGACTCCAGCTGCTTCAAAAGGCAGAATGACCAAGTATGCAGTAAATGCGATTCAAGCGGATGTTCATCTTTGGATGGAAAATTACGACTTAGCCTTGCAAGCTGCAGATAAAGTACTAGCAGGCCCTTATGGTCTAGTGCCTCAGGAGAATTGGGCAAGAGCCTTATTTATAGAGGGAAATTCGGTAGAAAGTATATTTGAAATTCAATATCAAACACCTCAGAATAATCCTTTTTTCCAAATGTTTAGCATGGATCAAGGTAGAAGATTTATCGCCTATCCAACTGTACTAGAAGATATTTTTGGATTTGACCCAGATAGAGTGGATGATATCGATTTGAGAAGTATTGATGCGTCCTTGAAGCCTTCTGGAGAGATATTTAAGTATACGAGCCTTGGACCTAACACGAGAAGAGCAGCTACCGAATCATTTGCAAATTGGATAGTTTATAGACTTGCAGATGTCATGTTGATGAAAGCAGAAGCACTTTCACAATTGGATAGAGGTGCAGAAGCCTTGGAAATTGTAGCGCTGATTAGAGAACGAGGTGGGGCAAGTGAGTCTACCTTAGAAAACCCTGCTGATACAGATTCAGAAGGTATTTTGAGATATATACTCAATGAAAGAGCGAGAGAATTAGCCTTTGAAGGAAAAAGATGGTTCGATTTGCTAAGGATAGCCAAAATGAATAATTACAGCAATTTGGATGTGTTGATTTCTGTTGCCATTGAAAATGCCCCAGTGACAAATCTGAACTCAATAATCAATCAATTGCGTGATACGAGAAGTCATTATTTACCAATTTTTAATGAAGAGCTAAATGCGAATCCTAATTTGGTTCAAAATGAATATTATTTAAGATAAGAGACAATAACCTAAAACATTAACGATATGAATACTCCCCATATAACCAAAAAAGCACTAATGCAGAGTGGTGTCTGGACTTTACTCTTGATGTTGGGTTTGTTTGCATGTGAATTTGAGCCGCCTGCAAATGTCAACGTTTCTGATGATGTCAACATTACAAGTTACATCAGAAATAACCCCGAGAAGTTTTCCAGCTTAGAGCAGATATTGGAAGTGTCTAACACCGCCTCCTATCTCAATGCCTATGGAACATACACTTTCTTTGCTCCCACAAATGATGCTGTGGATCGATATCTTGCAGACAATAGTTTGAATCTGAACAGCCTTACGCAGTCTGAAGCTGCAGATATTGTAAGGTTTCATTTGTTGAGCGATACTTTATCTACAGCAAGTTTTACAGATGGAAAATTAAGAATACCAACTCAATTCGGTAAGTACTTGGTCACAGGTGCTGAGTTTCTTGACGGACGCGCAGTTTATAGAGTAAATAGACAAGCAACCATAACAGAAAGTAACATTACATTAGGTAATGGGGTCTTGCACGTAATAGACAATGTGTTGTCACCGCCAGTTTTGACTGCAGCTAAGCAGTTAGAATCAGACCCTAATTATTCAATTTTTACAGAGGCACTGAAAGAAACAGGTTGGTTTGAAACTTTAAACCAAGAGGAAGAGAATGTATGGTACACAGTTTTGGCTGAGTCAAATGCGGTCTTGTCAAATGCAGGGTTTAATAGTTATGCAGATCTTCGTTCTAGATTTTCACATTTGAATGATCCTACAAATCCAATCGATAGTTTGAATTTATACGTGGCATACCATGTCCTAAGTGACATCAAGTTTGTTGCAGATTTATTGACTTCAACAGCCCATGCGACCAAAGCACCTGATGAAGTGGTTACTATTCGTCTCAAAGGTGAAACGGTCTTAGTCAACGAGGATGTGTTTTTTGGTGTGCTCGAAGAGGGTGCTCCAATAGTGAGATCGAGAAGTGATATTGCTGTTACAAACGGTGTTGTACATAGTGTAGATAAGCATTTCGCAATCAAGTTACGTGCTCCTACACCTGTGTATTGGGACGTAGCCGATCAGGCGGAAATTAGACAACTGACATCAGTTTTCAGAATCCCAGGTGCTCCAATCTATACCTTTAGATTAGGTGAATTGTCAAGGATGTCTTGGGCAGGTGGTGCCGTCAATGGCCTTGTATCTTACATGCCTCCTGGTCTGAATGAAATATTTTTCAATCATGGGGATTTTATGAGGATTCAGATCAACAACAATAGATTGGAATGGACAGAAATAAGAACGCCGCTATTGATCAGAGGACGATACAAAATATGGATGGCTTATAGACCTATTCCTTCTAATATAAGCTGTATCACTCGTATAAGTTTTAACGGAGAAGAAATTCCAGGTGCAAGATTATTTGATACCAAAGAAACACCACCGACTCTTCCCGAAGATGAATTAGAAGCAAGAGGTTGGAAAGAATACCTCATTAATGGAACCAATGGGAATAGACATGTTGCAAGACTTATTGGGGTAGTAGATGTAACAAGCACAGGGGAACATATACTTCGTTTTGATAGAGTTTTTGGAAATGGTCGTGCCAATGGTGGAATTTGGTTGGATATGATACACTTTATTCCAGAAGATATGGAGCAGATTTGGCCTAAGTTTGGCCGAGATGGACAAGCTTATTTCCAAGATTGATATTAGATCAAGCTTTAGTTTGGGTCATAAAATAAGATTTCCCGAACTGTTTCAAAAACCTAATTACTCAAAAATGAATGTTATGAACCGAATATTAATATACGCTATCGTCTTGGTCTTTCTTGGGGCATGTACTGACCCTTGGGATGATCAAAATCAATCAAATAGAGATGGCAACAGACAATTGACACAACTTCTGGAAAATGATCCTGAGTTGACAGATTTTGCAGAGCTGATAAGAACATCCGGACTTGGTGCTGAGATCACAGATAATAAATCTTATACAATCTGGGCACCAACAAACACCGCATTGCAGGCGCTTCCAACATCTATTAGAAATAATAATGAAGCTTTAAAACGCTTCTTGGGCAATCACATTGGTTTTCTTGAGAATTTTAGTTCAAATGCATCAGAGCCAGTTAGAGTAAAAATGATCAATGGTAAAGTTAACACGTTTGACGGAGCTTCTTTTCAATCTGCTGGAGCGTCAGTGAATCTAACAACCAAAGATGTCCTGGCTAAAAATGGAGTGCTACATAAAGTCAACGGTTTATTAGAACCTAAAGACAATATTTGGAAAATAATCCAAGAAGAGTCAGCAAGTGCAGTAAACAACTTTATTCTCGATATGAAAAGAACTGACATGATAACCAATGTGAGTTCGAATTACTTCCAAACTGAAATTGTCGATTTGAGTGTTGAAGACTCTTTGTATACTTATATCATGTTGACTGACGAGGCATTTGATCTTTTCAAAGATGAATTGAAAGTCTACTTCAAAGACACCTTACCCGAAAATGAAATTTTGGAAGCATATGCAAAAGGGCTTACAAAAGATCTTGTTTTGAAAGGAGCTCATTACGATCAGTTACCGACTATGATGTTGTCTTTGGATAGTGTTGAGGTCTATTTCGATCAAGCAAATGTTGTCGAACAAATCAACAGCAGCAATGGAGTGGTCTACGTTATGAACAAGTTTGATTTCAAGCTTTCAGACAAAATACCTGAGATTAAGATAGAAGGAGAAAATTTTAATGGGATAAGTGGTAGCAGTAACTTTGTTAGCATCAGGCCAAGAAGTTGGGCTTCAGGAGGGAGAGATGTTCTAGTAAGAGGTCACGGCACTGCAAGTTTTCATTTGATTTACAATGTTCCTCAAGCTCATTCTGTAAAATACCGGGTTTACTGGAGAGCTGTGAATGATAATTATATTCCTAGGAATAACGAGCAAAGAATTGCAATAAATGATATCACTAACTCAACATTCGGTTATCGTTGGGTTGAAAGAAATACCTTCGAAGAGGTATTAATAGGTGAATACGAAGTTGACCTACATGGCAATCTTAATTTGCTTCTAACATCAGCATCTGTTACCAACAATGATTGGAACACAATGGTGTTGGATTATATCAGACTTGAACCAGTTTTTGAATAAGCCTAAATAATAAACCATGACAAGATATACTACATATATAAAATTTGCCTTAGGTCTTTTACTATTTGGGCTATTTACAAGTACTCCATCGATTGCTCAGAATGACCAGGAAGTTGTGGAAGTCAACACGACCACAATTGAACAAGGAATACTCGTAAAAGGGAAAATCGTATTTGACTCTAATGGTCAAGCAATAGAAGGTGTTGGAGTTTCATTTGGAGACTTTACTTCCACGTTTTCAAATTCGGAAGGTGTCTTTGAAATCCTTGTCCCTTCTCTGAAAAGTACAATTCAGCTTCGATGGGATGACAGAGTCATCAGGGAAATTCCAATTCGTGGCAAACAGCAATTAGAAATTGTATTGACAGATGCAGATCTGAACAAATCAGGCTTCTCAGTGCAACTGCCTTACCGAAGGATATTTGAAAATCATAATACGGAGGCCACCTCTACAATTAATTTAAGAGATTCTTGGTCTATGAATGCCGTTTCTCCAGAAACAGCTCTTCAAGGTGGTGCAGCAGGTGTCAATATGATCAGAAGATCTGGAACACTGGCTATGGGTGCTAATACATTCATCAGAGGTTTAGCAAGTTTGAATTCAAACACTCAGCCTTTGGTCGTAGTGGATGGGATGATTTACGATATGAATGAATATGACAATTCAATTATCGATGGTTATTTCTCTAACCCTCTTTCGCTTATAGATATCAAAGATGTTGCTGACGTGACATTTATCAAAGATGGAAGTTCAATATATGGAACGAAAGCCGCAAATGGAGTAATAATAATTACAACTTCAAGAGCAGAGAGTCTTACCACTCAAATAGATTTTCACACGTATGGTGGTGTGAACATGAGCCCAAGAAGATTGCCTGTGATGGATGCAGGAGAGTATAGACCATATTTCTCACAGATGCTTGTCAATAGTGGATTGACTCCAGGAGAAGCACTGCTTCATCCTTACATGAATGAAAGAGCCGATACACTCGGATACTTCAATTCTCAGAACAATACAGACTGGCAAGATTTGGTGATGAATTCTTCTTTTGACCAAAATTATTACATCAAAGTATCTGGAGGAGATAATATCGCTACATACGCACTATCCTTAGGCCATATTGACAGCAAAGGAATCATTGGAAATGATGTGTTTTCGAGATCAAGTGTGAGGTTCAATGGTGATTTTAAAATCACTGAAAAGCTGTCAGCTGGTACCAATATGTCTTTTGCATATGCAATTGCAAACCAATATATGTATGGTCAAGGGACTCAGACAGTCTCTCCTATTCATACCGCCTTAACAAAATCTCCCTTCTTAGCTCCGAATATTTTCTCAGAAGATGGTATTAGATCTCCAAACATTTCGGATGTAGATGAATTTGGGAAAACGAATCCTATGGCGATTTACAATAACATGCAAGGTCAAAATAGAAGATTCAGATTTTTCGGATCATTCAATGCAAAATATGATTTTAATGAAAATCTAAATATCACCTCCTTATATGGATTGACTTTGGATCAGGTTCGTGAGTCTTTCTTCGTTCCCAATCTTGGAGTTGAAGAATTGATCACACCAAATGCCTTGATCACCAATAGAATGGGTGGTCAAGTTCAAAGGTTGACATCAAATTACAGTGATACTAGATTGAATTATGACAAAATATTCAATTACAATCATAACCTCAATGTTGGTCTTGGATTTAGATACCAAGGGAATGATATAGAGGAAGATAGAGGCCTAGCATTCAACTCCGGGACTGATGACTTGATCACCTTGGAATCAGGTGTACTTAATTTAAATAGAGCATCAGGCGCTTCAGGCGAGTGGGCATGGATGAGTTACTATGCCAATGCCAATTACAATTTTATGAGTAAATACTTTGTGAACGCCGTTCTTTCTATAGATGGATCATCAAGAATAGGCAAGGAAGCAAATAGTGGTATTTCTCTATTTGGACACAAATTCGGTGTTTTCCCATCTGTGAGTGGTGCATGGCTTGTATCATCTGAAGATTTTATGAGTGAGTCTTCATTAGACCTACTGAAATTGAGAGCTAGTTTTGGTATTACAGGTAATGATGGAATTGGAAATTATGGTTCTTTCCAATTATATGGAGGGAGTAACTTATTGGGTATGCAAGGATTAGTGCGATCTAACTTAGCAAATCCAGAGATCCAATGGGAAACAAATCAAAAAACTAACCTTGGTATTGACATCGCTACTTTTAACCAAAAGCTTTCTTTCAGCCTAGATTTCTATCAAAATAATATATCAAACATGCTGACTTTTCAGCCTCTAAGTGTCGCAACAGGACTTGATTTTTATATGATTAATGCTGGTGCAATGACCAATAGAGGGATTGATTTTGCAATCAATTCTAGGGTTTATGATAGAGAATTGAAGGTAGATCTCGGACTTACTTTAGGCAGATATATCAATGAAGTGACGGCATTGCCATATGATCAGCGTCTGACTCCGGTTGGGAGAGGTGAGGTTATCACCACGGAAGGAAATGCTGCCGCGATGTTTTATGGACACAAAACAGACGGAGTATTTAGTACTACTTCGGAAGCAAATGCATCAGGCTTACAAACTAGAGCAGCAGATGGGACATTGATTCCTTTTAGAGCGGGAGACGTAAGATTTATAGACCTCAATGGTGATGGGATTATTGACGACAATGACAGACAAATCATCGGAAATCCAAATCCAGATCTATTTGGCATGTTTAGCATGAATGCATCTTACAAGCGATTTACTTTTGATGCAGCCTTTACATTCTCAGTTGGCAACGATATTTACAACTATCAAAGACATCAATTGGAGTCGATGACGAATTTTGACAATCAATTGATATCTGTCAATAACAGATGGAGAAATGAAGGACAAATTACAGATATGCCTAGAATGTCTTTTGGTGATCCTTATGGAAATAGCAGATTCTCTGACAGGTGGATAGAAGATGGGTCTTATTTGAGATTGAAAGCGCTCAACATCACTTACAATATTCCAATCAATGGCAGAATGGTGAAGGATCTAACAATCTATGGTTCAGGACAAAACCTATTCACTTTGACAAATTACTTAGGATATGATCCAGAGTTTAGTGCTACAAGAAGCGTATTTGGTCAAGGTGTGGATTATGGCTTGATGCCAACATTCAGCAGTGTATTGCTAGGACTTAAAATCGGACTGTAATGATCAAGAATTTTAATAAAAAACTAAATAAAGAGCTGATGAAAAATATATTTAAAATTTCACCATCAGGATTTAAAAGCTATAAAAGCTTATTTAAAAGTGTTGCCTTTGCTTTCGCTTTAGGATTGGCGGTAACAAGCTGCGGAGATATGTTAGAGGTAGAGCCAAAGATGGATCTTGATAAAGACCGGTTTTATCAAAATGAATTCGATGCAGATGTAGCTATCATCGGTATCTACGGGCAACTCATGCAGTTGGCAGAGCAATACGTCGTCCTCAACGAACTGAGAGCGGATTTGATTGAGCCAACAATGAACGCTGATGCTGATTTGATAGCGATCAGTACACACAATGTAAGAGCAGAAGACAATAACAAATATGCCAACCCTAAGCAGTTTTACAAGGTTATCCTAAATTGTAATGATGCAATAGAGGGTCTAGGAAGAATGCGAGCCGAAAATAGAATTGGCGCAAGTGAGTACGAACAAAGAGTATCGGATATCACCGCAGTAAGATCTTGGGTTTACCTTCAGCTTGGGATTCATTTTGGAACTGTTCCTTATGTGACGACTACGCTTACATCTATTGATGAAGTAAATGATCAGTCCTTATTTCCAAGACTTCAATTTGATGCTTTGTTGGATCAATTGATCAATACCATGGAGGCCTTGCCTTACCTTGATGTATATCCAAATAACATCGACCTTACAGCGGGTACAGATGGTTATGCAACCACCAAATTCTTCATCAACAAACGTGTGCTCTTAGGAGATTTGAACCTTTGGAAAGGTAACTATCAAAGAGCAGCAGAAAATTATAGAGCAGTTTTGGAAACCTCAACTCCTCTAGGTGGAGGAGCTGGAAGGGTGTATTATGATAACTTCAGAATCTCTTGGGGAAGTAATTCAGAACATGCTGTTCAATATACTAAAGCCAATGATATCAATTCTTTGGTCAACAATAATAATAACGGATGGAGATCGATTTTTGGAAGAAATATTGACGCAGGATTCAATTACGAATGGGTTTGGGCGATACATTTTGATAGTCAGTTTGCTCCAAATTATCCCTTTATAAATCTTTTTGCCAATGAAGGAGCGGGAGAATACAAACTTCGTCCTTCTACAGCAATCATAGATGCTTGGGAAAGTCAAACACAATTCAACAATTTCGAATTTGATGCTCGAGGTAGACTTTCTACTAAAAACTATGAAAGTGTAAATCCAGAAGTTGGAAAATATACTTTTAATTACAACGGCCTGACAGCACCACTTACACAGAATGGTAAATGGTTCTTGGAAAGAGCAGCTTCCTTGCATCTTAAATTTGCTGAAGCAACTAATCGAGGTAGCCTTCCTGGTTTGAGCAGATTAGCAAGATCATTTGTCAACAATGGTATACATGTAGAATATACGCCTCCAGGGTTCAACAAAAACTTGATGGATGCAACAGAAGTGATGAACACGCTCTTTTATCCTGCTCCTTACGATTTCGATGCAAGAGAAGGTCAGTTTCCCTTCCTTCGTGGTCCTTGGTATAGACATTTAGGCGTGAGAACTAGGGCTAATTTGCCTTCTGTTGTGATGCCTGATGATTTAGAAGGTCAAGCAGAGGTAGTTTGGACAGAAGATTTGATTATTGATGAATCAGCTTTGGAATTAGCTTTTGAAGGACACAGATGGCAGACTCTTTTGCGAGTTGCTATGAGAAGAGACCCTTCAGTACTTGCTGATAAAGTATTCGAAAAACTGTCTAAATCAAATAATGCAGTGGACAGAAACAGAGCCTCAGCTGTGAGAACAAAATTGCTCAGTGGAGATTGGTTTTTACCGTATAACTGGGACGCGAATTAATTTATTTGGGTTATATGCGAGGGAGATGGCCTATTTTATGCCATTTCCCTTTTTTATTTCCACATATCCAAATATTAGGTCCACATGGATCAAATTAAATAAAGCTTAAATGAAACGATTCATATCACTCCATATTATCTACTTTACACTCCTATGTTTCCCTATTTTGTCCTTTGCGCAGCAGAGACAAATGGAGTATCTGGATAGAGGTTTGGTAGCCATTCAATCTGAAGATGGAATTTTTGTGAGTTGGAGACAGCTTGGAACAGAACCGGAAGATTTAGCTTTCAACCTTTACAGAATTGAAAATGACGGCGATCCAGTCAAAGTCAATAGCAATCCAATTTCGGATAGCAACAATTTTTTAGACACCTCGGCTGACCCCATTCAAGACAACAGTTATTATGTCACCACACTACATGATGGGAAGGAATCCAAACAAGATGAAGCTTACAGTGCTTGGGATAAGCCATATCTTTCAATTCCGCTAAGAACCCCTGAAGGATATCATGCCAACGATGCTTCCGTAGGAGACCTTACAGGTGATGGCAAATATGAAATTGTAGTCCATATGGTTGGAAATGGAAAAGATAATTCCCAAAAAGGGATTACAACAGACCCAATTTTACAGGCATACACTTTGGCAGGTGATTTTCTTTGGGAGATCAATCTTGGCAAAAATATAAGAGAAGGAGCCCATTATACGCAGTTTATGGTCTATGATTTGGATGGAGACGGTCGAGCGGAGATAGCCTGCAAGACTGCTGATGGCACCACGGATGGTCAAGGAAAAGTCATTGGTGATGTCAATGCAGATCATCGAAATGCAGACGGCTATATTCTTAAAGGCCCTGAGTTTTTCACCATTTTTGATGGGTTGACAGGTGCTGCTTTGGCGACTACAGATTACATTCCAAGCAGACATCCAAGTATCGAAAATCCCAATTCAGATGAAATGAAAGACATTTGGGGAGATGGATATGGAAATAGAATAGATCGTTTTTTGGCAGGAATTGCCTATTTGGATGGAGAAAAACCAAGTTTAATCTTAAGTAGAGGATATTATACCAGAACTGTGATTTCTGCATGGAACTGGAGAGAAGGTAGCTTGAATGAAGTTTGGACTTTTGATAGTCATGATGGTGATGAAAAAAATAAAAAATATGCGGGTCAAGGTTATCACAGCTTGTCTGTTGGTGATATTGATGGTGATGGAAAAGATGAAATAGTTTTTGGTTCCATGGTCATTGATCATGACGGAAGAGGACTTTACAGTTCCCAATTAGGTCATGGTGATGCGATGCATTTGTCTGATATAGATCCTGATCGTCCTGGTATGGAGATTTTTGGAATTCATGAACGTGCTAGACACCCACATGGGGCAAATCTCAGAGATGCTTTGACAGGTGAAGTGATTTGGTCCTACCAATCTGCTGATGTCGGCAGAGGAATAGCCATTGATGTTGACCCAAGATATCGAGGATTTGAAAGCTGGGCATCAGGCGATGGTCTGAGTGGCGTTTGGAATGTTAAAGGAGAAAAGATTTCAGACAAAAAGCCATCCTCAGCAAACATGGCGATTTGGTGGGATGGTGATCTGCTTAGAGAATTGCTTGATGGGGTAAATATTGATAAATGGGACTGGGAAAACAGCAAATCCAATAGAATTTTATCCGGAGCGGATTACCAAGTAGTTCGAAACAATGGTACAAAATCCAACCCAAATCTATCGGCTGATATCTTTGGTGATTGGCGAGAAGAATTGATTACGAGAACTGAAGATGGAAAGGAATTGAGGATATTTTCAACGACCATTCCTACTGAATATAGAATTTACACTTTGATGCACAATCCGCATTACAGACTCAGCGTCGCTTGGCAAAATGTAGCCTACAACCAACCACCACACACAGACTATTACTTTGGCTATGACATGGATATGCCAAAGTTACCAGCTATCCGCACGATCAAGTATCAAGGGAAGTGATGTGAGACTTGAGACGTGAGATACAAGATTGAAGAAAAAAGAAAAAAGAAACAAGAGAAAAGAAGTAAGACACAAGATTTTATTCAGGAAATACAAGCCTGAAGGGCTTCAACATTTCAGTAGCCCCGTATGAAATGCGGGGAATATAGAGGATGGTTATGGACAGCAACCCCGAGGCGGGTTGAACTCTTCTAATTGAAAGAAAAATCGTCAATTAACCTCAAAAAAAGAAAATCCTTTATGTGGTTAAATCTAAACCAAAACCTATCTCCTGAAGTGGTATAGCAATCTCAATAAATCTCCAGCCTATTGAAGGTCACTAAATCAATAACCTAAAATCAATCTTTAAACTGTTTTAACTAAAAAATTATGATTAAACTAATGAAAAATTACACCTTGAGCATGTTCTTGCTCGGATTCATCATGCTTGGAGCATGCTCCAGTCCAGAAGAGCCTGTAGTAGAAGATGACGACGATGAAGTTGTAGTAGTTCCAGAAGAGCCAAAAGAAACAACTCCGCCCCCACCAGCACCAGACCCTTTTGCGAGAGAAGGGAATGTTTATAAAAAAGACAATCAATGGATCGTAAAAGTCAATGAAGATACGGTGTACACCGGGACGGATATGATCAGAGCCATACAAGAAGCAGCAGGCGGATTATTTGCCGTGAGAAATTTCAAGCAGACTGTATTCATCCATGCATCTGGAGAAACTGGAGCAAATAGTGGAAGTCTCAAAGCAGTTGATATTCCTAGTTACACAATTTTAGATTTTCAGGGTCATACCATGCATGTCAATGATACCGGGGATGATCTTATTGTTCCCATAAGAGGACTTTCTTCTCAAAATATCGAAATCAAGAACCTTAAAATTACAGGTAATCCAAGATATGGGATTTGGTTGCAAAGTTGTAGAAATATCCGATTAACCAATATAAATGTTAATATCCCTGAAGCTGTCAGCATTGGATTGGGAATCAGAATAGATCAAGCCCGTGGCAGCAGATCACAGAATGTTTATATGGATAGTATCTACGTAGAAAACACCAAACACCACGCAGTGGAAACTTACGGCGTGGATAATATTACTATTGGTACGATTACGACCAAAAACACAGGAGGTGCTGGACTTCTTTTGAATGATACTAAAGATGGTACTGTGAAGCTAGTCGATGCTTACCGTGCCAATAACGGTGGAGGATATGCAGGTTTCCGTACCGCAAATGATTGTGGTCCAAATATAGTTGTTGAGAAAGTTATCGCTAGAGAATGTGGAAGAGGTGTTTTTACTGTCTCAGGTAGTAGAGGGATTACCATCAAAGAAGTAGATATCTCTGGCAGCACAAGTCATGGAATGCTGATCGAGGACACGCAAGATTTTGTCGTCGAAGGAGGAACTGTCGTAAATTCAGGTGCACAAGGTGTTCGTATTACCTCAAGGGCATCCGAGCAACATCACGCAACCTCGAATGTGACAGTAAAGAACCTCAGAGTTTATGATGATCGGAATCCAAAACAGCAAAGTCATGGAATTTGGGAAACTTTGCCAAGGACGAATAAGAATTTTATCTTGAACAATGATGTGCGTAATGGTGGATACACAGCCAATCTTATTTCCAATGGAGAAGGAACGGTAGTTGAAGGAAACATTGTGGATAATTAATTGTAATAAGCTTCTTGTCCTATAATACCTATAACTCAAGAAGCAATACCCAATAGATGGACATAAAATAATTTACCTGAGGGCTTGTCACAACACGCCCTCAGGTTTTTCAGCATAGATCCATCCAAAAATAAATATTCATTTTTTTATAAATAAAGACCCCAATCTTCCCCATCCATGACACCACAGGAGACTTTTTGCGGAGGAATAAAGTAATTTTCAAATACCCAAAAATACTTTCGTTGTGAATATCTTAAAAGCGCCATTGATCTGTTTTGTTATTTTCTTGATAGGAAATTCGCTTTTCGCTCAAAGACTGATAGAAGACCTAAATCGAGCAATGGTAGTCATTCCTCTCAATGGAAACCAAAGTTATATTGGCTGGAGGCTTTTGAGAAATGATCCTGAAAATGTCACTTTTGATCTTTTTCGCCAGGAAAATGAGCAAAGAATTAAACTCAATCAGGAGCCAATTTCCGCAACCACAGACTTTGTAGATCACACTTTTCAAATAGATAGAGACACAAAATATGAATTGGTAACCTTGCTCAATGGGATACAGCTTGGACAATCTGAATTTGCAAAAATACCTGCTAACACTACCACTGAACAGTATTTATCTATTCCACTTCAAATTCCTGAAGGAGGTGAAATAGGTGGAGTCAAGTATGACTACTCAGCTAATGATGTCAGTGTGGGAGACTTGGACGGAGATGGTGAATATGAAATCATCCTCAAATGGCAGCCTTCAAATGCCAAAAACCCACCACAACTCGGACTTACGGGAAATCAGATTTTAGATGCCTATAAGATGGATGGTACATTTCTGTGGAGAATTGATTTAGGAATCAATATTCGATCAGGAGCCGCATACACTCAATTTTTAGTGTATGATTTTGATGGTGATGGAAAAGCAGAAATGATCTGCAAAACCGCCGATGGAAGTATTGATGGACTGGGAAATATTATAGGAGAAGCCAATAAAGATTGGCGAAACCATGATTCTCAAGACAGAAAGTTTTTTGGAAAAATAGCCGAAGGTCCAGAGTATCTGACTGTATTCGAAGGTGCAACTGGCAAGGCTTTACAGTCAGAAATTTATGTCCCCAACAGATATCCTATTGATGGTTGGGGAGGAATAGGTGGCAATGGTGGAAATGATGACAGCGCAAGCCGTTCCGACCGATTCAGTGCGTGTGTTGCTTATTTGGACGGAATGCTTCCTAGTGCTGTGATGATTCGGGGTTGGTATGGAAGGACTGTTGCCGCAGCATGGGATTACAGAGATGGTAAATTAACCCAAAAATGGGTTTTTGATTCATCTTTGCCCGAATGGGAAGGGTATTCTGGTATGGCTAACCACTCTGTAACTGTAGGTGATTTTGACGGAGATGGAAATGATGAAATTTGTGTTGGGGCAATGACTATCAATCATGATGGAAAGGGACTTTTCACCACTGGCCTGAGACATGGTGATGCACTTCATGCTGGAGATTTGGATCCAAATAGGCCTGGGATGGAAGTTTTTGGTATCCATGAAAACGAAGGCCGAACAATTCCATTGGGAACTCCTGCTTCTGCACTATTTGATGCAAAGACAGGGGAAATCATCTGGTCAAACAATCCCGGTTCTGATGCTGGGAGAGGCATGACTGCTGATATTGACCCTCGTTATCCCGGAGTGGAACTTTGGGGAGCGCCAGGCGGAACGAGGAGAGTAGATACTGGTGAAGTAATTTATCCAGAAACACCCAATTCCACTAATTTTGGAATCTGGTGGGATGGGGATTTATTGCGAGAACTCTTAGATAAAACCACCATTTCCAAATGGAATTGGGAGGAAAAAAAGACTGTTCCCATATTTTCACCCGAAGGTGTAGACTCCAACAACGGAACAAAATCAACACCTTGCCTTACCGCAGATTTATTAGGAGATTGGAGGGAGGAAGTAATATGGAGGACTGCTGACAATTCCGAACTTCGGATTTATACCACTACCATTCCAGCCCAAAACAGAATCGTTACCTTAATGCATGATCCTATGTATCGCTTGGCAATTGCTTGGCAAAATGTAGCTTACAATCAACCCCCGCATCCGAGCTTTTTTATCGGAGAAGGGATGGAGAGGTGAGAGATTAGAAATAAGAGTCAAGAAACTAGAATCAAGTAGCAAAGATTTAAGGTGCAAAATACAAGAGTTAAGATGCCTTTGAAATGCCCTGAAAGGGCAATTGAAACTAACATTGGGTTTCAACCCAATGTCAAAGTAAATATCTGAGAACTTTTGCCCTGACGGGGCAATTGAATAGCTTAGTATAAAAAGGTAAAATCAATAGAAAAAAGCGTCAATGTAAAATTAGGACTTGACTGTACCAAGAAAAAATAGCGAGTCATATTGACTATATGGGAGATATCTCACTTTGTTCGATATGACTAGTACTTTAAATTTAAGTGATAAGTGTAAACAAAGTTCCTATTAAAATAAGGAAATGACCGAGATTCGAGATGTGAAAGACTAGAAACAAGAGGCAAGTATTAAAACTGAAGTACAACAGCCTCGAGTTGGTTGAATATTTACGATTTTCTTTAAAATCATCTAAGCAAACTAAAAATGAAAGAATCAAAATTTTCTCTTTTCATAATCCTTCTTCTTTTATTTTCCTGCCAAAATTCTAAAAAAGAAGGTAACGAAAAAGAAGTAATCTCAAATCAAGAAGCAGAAATCATATTCGAAAGCAATTTCTCTCAACCCTTAGACCTCAAGACTTGGAAAGTAGAAATGGATTCTAATCCCCAATCGGAGGTATTTACAGAAGATGGAAAGCTGATCATGGACACAGAAGGAGGCGTGACTGTTTGGTTGGATTTGGAATTAGAGGGGAATTATGAAATCAGCTATAAAAGAAAAGTTGTGTTGGATTCTGGAAGAAATGATCGACTCTCGGATCTAAATCAGTTTTGGGCAGCAAGTGATCCCACTCAGATTGGGATGTTCAACAGATCTGGAAAATTCGAATCCTACGATGACATGCATTTGTACTATGTGGGTTTTGGTGGAAATTACAATTCTACTACCAGATTCCGGAAATATTACCTAGGAGAAAAACCTGTTCTCGGGGAGTTTTTGGAAGCTCCTTACCTACTCGAAGCCAATCGTGATTACCTAATCAAAACCATCTGCAAGGATGGAAAAGTTAGCTTTTGGGTAGATGAGATCTTGTTTTTCGAATATGAAGACCCAGAGCCATTGGAAAAGGGATACTTTGGATTCCGATCTACCTGGTCAAGACATGAAATAAGTGATTTGGTTGTTCGTAAACTTCAACCTACCATTTAAAACCTGACAGGTTTGATGACCAGAAATGGATTAAAAACAAATGCGGATCTGTAAAAAACTTGTCAGGTTTCCGTCCTCAAAATTAACATCAGACACTATGAAAAATAAACCAAAAATATCCAGAAGATCCTTTGTAAAAGCATCTACAGCCCTTACTGGCGGAGCGTATTTGCTTTCCCCGATGATGGCAAATGCCCATTTTTTCCAAAGAAGTAAAGACAGCGTGCAACTCGCTTGGTTGGGAAATACTGCACCAAAGCACAATCAAGGTTTCACTTGGGGGACTTGCTGGCCTAAGGGAAAAGTCAAGCGAGAATCTGGCTTTGACTTGGTTTCTTCTGAGAGGGAAGATATTCCTGTGCAAAGTTGGCCATTGGCATATTGGCCGGATGGTTCGCTCAAGTGGACAGGGCATGCAGTTCCTGCGATAGAACTTAGCTATACAGCTTTCCAACTATCACCTACCAGCAAAGCAAAATTGCTGCAAGGGATGAAAGTCGAAGAATCAGATACGACAATCAAGATCGATACAGGTGACTTGCTGTACACCATCCCCAAATCTGGCAATCAAATCATCACCAGCATCCAAAAAGGTGAAAAAACCTTAGCCCAAAATGGGAGATTGGTGGTTTTGCACCAAAATGTCTCAGATGAAGATGCTGCCGATCAGATTAAGAAAACTAATTTTCAGGGAAATATATCCAAGATTTCCCTTGAGCAAAAAGGCGCACTTAGAAGCGTGGTGAAGATAGAAGGTTCGCACCGATCTGAAGCGGGAAGAGATTTTATCACCTACGTGGTCAGATTGTACTTTTACCATCAAGCCGCTTCCTTCAAAATGGTGCATACCATTATTTTTGACGGAGAGGAAGAGACCGATTTTATCAAAGGCATTGGGGTGAAGTTCGATGTACCCATGCAGGATGAATTGCATGATAGGCATATTCGGTTTGCGGGTCAGAATGATGGGATTTTTAGCGAAGCGGTAAGAGGACTTACAGGTCTGAGGAGAGATCCAGGAAAAGTCATCATTGCGGCGCAGCTTGCAGGAGAAAAGACGCCTCCAATCAGCGAATTCCCAGCAAATGTCTCCAAAAACATCAACTATATTCCAGCTTTTGGGGATTACACACTTTTCCAAGGGGATGCAGATTCATTTTCCATCAGAAAAAGAACCGCCGAAGGACACTCTTGGCTGAATTCCGCCCATGGTCAGCGTGCCAGAGGATTGGCAGCAGTAGGTGGGCCAAGCGGGAGTTTTGCCTTTGGAGTAAGGAATTTTTGGGAAAGTTTTCCCGGACAGTTGGACATCAAAAATGCCCATACCGATACAGCCGAAGTGACGGCTTGGCTTTGGGCGCCAAACTCCCCTGCCATGGATTTGCGCTTCTACCATGATGGCATGGGACAAGACACCTATCCCAAGCAGTTGGATGCTCTGGATATCACTTATGAAGATTACGAACCAGGATTTGGCACAGCCAAAGGAGTGGCAAGAACCTCAGAGTTGAATTTCTGGGCACTGGATTCCACGCCTAGTCACAGCCAGTTCAACGACATGTGTACTTACCTCGAAGAGCCACCACTGCTGACAGCAGACTCCGAATACATGCTTCAGGTTGGTGTTTTTGGAGGATTGTGGTACACAGACAAGCTCCAAAGCGATCGCGCCAAAGAATTCAACGAGCAACTTGACTGGTATTTCCACTTTTACCAAAAGCAAGTCGAGGAGCACAAATGGTATGGATTCTGGGATTTTGGGGACTTTATGCATACTTACGATACCGATAGACATATGTGGAGGTATGACGTAGGTGGCTTTGCATGGGACAATTCAGAACTGTCCACGGACCTTTGGCTTTGGTATTATTATCTGAAAACGGGAAAGAAAGAAGCCTTCCGTATAGCAGAAGCCATGACCCGACATACGGGAGAAGTTGATGTTCACCATTCTGGGCCTTTTGCTCCGCTCGGAAGTAGGCACAATGTGATGCATTGGGGATGTAGCGCCAAGCAGCTCCGAATCAGTACCGCTGCCAACAGAAGATTTTTCTACTACCTCACAGCAGACGAGCGCACAGGCGACTTGATGCGAGAGCAGGTCAATGCCGCTGAAGCACTGCTCAAAGTCGTACCGATCCGAAAAGTAGCACCCAAGGAAACTTGGGGAACGGACGATCAAAACAGAGTTTATCTTGGGTTCGGTACAGACTGGGGTTCTGTAGCCGCCGCTTGGCTTACCGAATGGGAAAGAACAGAGGACAAAGAAATTCGCGAAAAACTCCTCAACAGCATGCGCTCCATCGGCAACCAACCCAAAGGTTTCTACTCCATGGGAAGTCGCATGAACCTACAAACAGGAGAATTCGAGAAAGTCAAAACCAAAAGAGCCTCCGCTTCCCATCTTTCAGCGGTGTTTGGGCTGACCGAGATCGCCATCGAACTCTATGAATTGGTGGACATGAAGTCCTTCAACAAAGCTTGGCTTCAATACTGCGAAATGTACAATGCCAGCCCTGAAGAACAAGAAAAAGTCCTCGGGAATAGTCTTGGAAAACTCAATTTACAACAAGGTCATGCGCGCTTGACAGCCTTCGTAGCAAAAGAAAAATCAGATCCTCGCTTGGCAAAACGAGCATGGGAAGAATTCTACGCAGGAGAAGGCGGCATCCGCAGACATGGAGTCGCCAAAGAAATCTCCGGCCCCGAAGTCCTCACCCCCCGCACCGAAGCCCTAGGCGTTTCCACAAACGCGACTGCCCAATGGGGCTTGGCCGCGATGCATTGTCTCGCTATTTTGGGGGAAAAGTGAGGGGTGAGATGTGAGATTTGAGACATAAGATTCAAGATGAAAGACTTGAAAGGGCTTATGATCCAAGAATCGGGTCATGACCCGATGTCTAAAAAGATTTCAGTTGAACGTTTGCCCTGAAAAGCCTGTCCCGCATCCTTATCGGGAGGCAATTGAATGGCTATCGGAAATAAAGAGAAATTAATAAAAAAAGTGTCAAGTATTTTCAGGACGAGACAGTCTCACGCACGGTTCTGTGGGAAGGTGGGGGTGCAATTCCCTCGCCTGACCCGATTGCCAGTAATGTGAACAAACCACAAAATGTTTCCATATAATTCAACTTTTTATTATCTTTGTTCTGTATTATGATTTAAAAAACTGAATGGATAAATATTTTGACGTCATTTTTCTTGAACAAGCTCTCGAGTTTTTAGAAAAGTTGGATTTGAAAACAAGACAAAAAATATACTACAACGTTGACAAGGCCAAACTTGGACTTGACCCGAAACTGTTCAAAAAACTGACTGATGAAATTTGGGAGTTCAGGACAAAATATAGCGGACTGCAATATCGACTTTTCGCATTTTGGGACAAAACTGACAAATCTGAAACACTTGTCATTTCAACACATGGAATTGTGAAAAAAGTTGATAAAGTTCCGAAAGCAGATATCGAAAAAGCGGAAAGGATTAGAAAAGAATACTTTGAACAATAAAACTATGGAAACAAAGAATAAAAAAATGAAAATGATGACCCTTGGCCAGCTCAAAGACAGGGATATAGGGGAAATAGGAACTCCAGAAAGGGACAAATATGAATTTGACCTGCGAATGGAATTACTTGGAGAAATGATAAAATCCGTGCGGAAAGAAAGGAATTTGACCCAAGAACAACTTGGAGAACTTATAGGTGTCCAAAAATCCCAGATTTCGAAATTAGAACGGAGTACAAAAAATGTTACCATCGAAACGATCTTGAAAGTCTTTAAAGCATTAAAAGCTAACGTTAAGTTTAGTGTAGAAATGAACGAATTGGAATTTAATGTAGCGTGAAAATAAGGACAATACTGGCAACAGCACCTAAGATAGCATGGGGCGGTAAGTGGAATCCGAAGGGTTTGTTCCTCGAAGTAACATTATCTAAGGCCGATAGCTAATCGCTTCGAAATGTCCCACGTTTCCAAGCTGAATCATGTTGACCTTTAAAATTTTAGAAACCTTTCTCCTCTTCTCTTGCAGCAGAATCACACAACAAACAATCCCGGAAAGTATTAAAACCTGAATTTCAAACATTGATAGATTCAGCAAATCCAGATCAAAAAAATATGATTCCATTCTTCACCGATATCTTTACTTACCATCATTACATCAATCAGAACTTGTGCAAACAGCTGATCGAGCATCAAGAAACACTTTCTGAGCGAACTATTCCACTTTTTTCCCATATCATCAATGCGCAGCAAATTTGGATCACCCGAATTATCAAGGGAGCACAGAGCTTGGCAGTCTTCCAAGTGCACACGCTTGAGGAATGCCAAAGATTGGATGATGAAAACTACCATCAGACTTTACAGATTCTGAATGAATTGAAACTGGATAATGAGATCCTTTACCGAAATTCCCAGGGCGAGGAATACAGAAATTCTATTCAAGAAATCTTATTTCATATTGCAAATCATCATACTCACCATAGAGGACAGATAATCTCAGACCTCCGTCAATCAAATATAGACCCTATCAAGACAGACTATATTTTTTACAAAAGACTTTAGACCTATTTACCCCAATAGATTAAGAAGGAACATTGTCTTTCATTTTCATTTATGATTCGCTTTTTTCTATTGCGTCGTGAAAGTTTTTGGGTGAAATAATAGTGTTATTTTTTGTATCCACCTGTCAAACCCGTTTTTAGACTATTTTAAGGCTTTTAAAACTTTATATCCTTTTACCTAAAGAAAACCACCGATAAACACAGAATTGACTGAGAACAAACCGTGTTTATCAGTGGTATAAGACATTCACTACTCGTTTGCAGGTTTGCCGATTGTGGCGAGGATGCCGCCATCAACATAAATCACCTGACCATTTACGAAGTCACTTGCTTTGCTTGCTAGAAAAACCGTAGTTCCTTGAAGGTCTTCAGGATCGCCCCATCGTCCTGCGGGAGTTCTGTTGATGATAAATTCATTGAATGGATGACCTCCCACGCGGATCGGTGCTGTTTGAGAAGTTGCAAAATAGCCTGGTCCGATGCCGTTGACATTGATATTGTATTTTGCCCATTCAGTGGCAAGATTTCTGGTGAGCATTTTTAGACCACCTTTTGCAGCAGCATAAGCAGACACAGAATCCCGGCCGAGTTCACTCATCATGGAGCAGATGTTGATGATTTTGCCACCACCGATTTCTTTCATCGTTTTGGCCACGCGCTGAGACATGATAAAGGGAGATACCAAATCAATGTCTATGACTTTTCTGAAATCCTGAGGATCCATTTCCAAAGCAGGAACCCGCATGATGATTCCGGCATTGTTGACAAGAATATGAATAGGACCGAATTTATTTTCTATAGCTGTGATATTTTCATCCACCGCTTTTTGGTCTGTCACATCAAAAAGATAACCGTGAGCGGTGATGCCATTAGCTGCATAATCTTGGACTGCCTGATCGATTTTTTGCTGATCAATATCGTTGAAAATCAGGTTGGCACCACTTTTTGCTAAGGAAGTAGCCATCGCCATTCCTAACCCGTGGGTTGCGCCTGTTACGAGGGCATTTTTGCCACTGAGATCAAATAATTCTTTCATTGATTTTTTGGTTTAGAGGTTTGAAATTGTAAAAAGTGAAGTTAGCTGATGAATATCTCGTATCTATCCTGATTTGTCCTGTAGTAAGGGCCGACTTGTATTGCCAACTGAATGAATCAATACCACCATACTACAGGATGGGAACAGTGGTTATTTTCTTTTTATTGATTTTGAAACCATGTTTCTGTTTTTTAGCAAACAGAAATCATTGAATGACCTTGAACCCAAGCCATGAAAAAGTCGATTTTATTTTCCATTTTCCTGATGTCTCTTTTCGCTTGTTCGGCGCAAAAGCATACTGAGTTTCTGATTGCAGATCGGGAAAACATCACAAGCATCTATGTCGATCAGGAAGCTGAAGAACTTGTAAAATGGGCTGTGGGAGATTTTTTGGGGGACTTGGAAATCATTTCCGGTAGGAAAATTGAAATCGAGTTTGTGAAGGAATATGATGCGGAGAAAAATGGGATTTACATTGGTACAGCCAGTTCTTCACTTAATTTTTCAGAACATTTTGCAAATGAACTTGATGGAAAATGGGAGAATTTTATCATTGAGGAAAATCAAAATAGCCTTATTATCCTTGGGAGTGATGCTCGTGGGACGGTGTATGGAATTTCTGAATTGGCAGAACGCTTGGGAATTTCCCCTTGGAAATGGTGGGCAGATGTAACCGTTCAGCCAAGTGACAGAATTGCAATAAACATACCTGAAGGGGGAATTGCCTCAGGTCCATCGGTGCAATATCGAGGGATATTTTTGAATGACGAAGACTGGGGGTTGCAACCTTGGGCAGCTAAGACTTTTGAACCTGAAGTGGGAGACATTGGTCCGAAAACTTACGAAAAGATATTCCAATTGCTGCTCCGGCTAAAAGCCAATACCATTTGGCCGGCGATGCACCCGTCTACCAAGGCTTTCTTCAGCATTCCGGGCAACAAAGAGATGGCTGAGAAATATCAGATTTTCGTCGGGACCTCCCACGCCGAACCCATGCTTCGGAATAATGTCGATGAATGGGATAAGGAAAAATACGGCGAGTTCAATTACTTCACAAATAGTGATCAAGTTAAGGCATATTGGCAAGAAAGAATCTCGGAAACCAAGGAAACCAAAGGGCTGATTACTTTGGGGATGCGAGGAATCCATGATTCTGGAATGGAAGGAAATGCCAGTACTTCCGAACGAGTAGAATTGCTCGAGAAGATTATCTCAGATCAAAGGGAAATGCTTGCTAACACTTATCAGAAGCCAATTGAGGATATTCCTCAGGTTTTTACCTTATACAAAGAAGTTTTGGATCTTTATGATGAAGGAATGGAAGTGCCAGAAGATGTGACTTTGATGTGGTCAGATGACAATTATGGCTATATCCGAAGGCTCAGCAATGCTGAAGAGCAAAAGCGCAAAGGAGGGAGTGGGGTTTATTATCATTTGAGTTATTGGGGAAGGCCACATGATTATTTGTGGCTCGCCACTACACAGCCGGGATTGATTTGGTACGAGATGTCGAGAGCCTATCAGAATGGAGCGCATAAAATCTGGATTGCCAATGTAGGAGATATCAAGCCCGCAGAATATACCATGGAGCTTTTCTTGGATATGGCTTGGGACATCAACAGTGTTTCCGAATCGAGCATCGACAAACACCTCTTGACTTGGAGTAAGAGGGAGTTTGGTGAAAGGAATGCAGAGCAAATTTCACAAATCATGCAAGAATATTACCGCTTGGCGGTATTGAGAAAGCCGGAATATATGGGCTGGAGCCAAACGGAGCCGACTACCAAAACACAAATGGGAACTTTTGTAGCAGATCAGAATAATGATGAAGTGAGTAGAAGGATAGAATACTATAATGATTTGGTGCGGAAGGTAGAAACCATTCAGAAAGAAATTCCCGAAGATAGACAAGATGCATTTTTCCAATTGGTATCCTATCCGGTGAAAGGTGCGGCTTTGATGAATCATAAGTTTCTCTTTGCACAGCAGGCTTTTTTATCCGAAAACCAACAGGAAAAAGAGCGATTGACCAAGCTAGTGGAAGAAGCTTATCAAGAAATCAACAGCTTGACTGAAATCTACAATCAAAAGGTCAGTAATGGAAAATGGAATGAGATGATGGCCATGAATCCACGCAAACTCCCTGTATTTGATATGCCAACTTTTCACTTGGAGGAAAAAGAAAAGACGTCTATTGATCGAAAGGATAATCTTGCCAAGCCAATAGCCATTCAGGCAATGGATTATATAGGGTCAAAGAGCTCAGGAAATTACGAGTGGAAAAGGGTGGAGGCTTTGGGCTATAGTGGTCAGGCAGTCACTTTGCTTCCCTTGGATAATTTTACTTTTGATAAGGCGGAGCAACCCTATTTGGAATATCAATTTGATGTAGAAAAAACTGGAGTTTATAACATAGAAGTTCGCTTGATGCCAACCCATGCCAATGCCTTTGACCATAAAGTGACTTTGGAAATAAATGGTAAAAACAGCAAATCTTTTTCGACCAATACAAGAGGCAGGAGCGAGGAATGGAAACAAAATACGCTACAGAATCATGCAAAGGTTACTTATCCAGTAAGCATTGATGCATCGGGCAAGCAGGTTTTGAGAATTTATGTCAATCAGACCGGAATCGTTTTGGATCAAATATCTGTCACGTCAGCTGGTTCTCCTGAATATTATGAAATTGAAAGGTAAGTTTGATTCTACATTGTCTCAAAAAAAGGAGTCAAACCTGACAGGTTTATAATTCAGAAAAGGCTTAATCGAACCCAATTCGATACGAACCTGTCAGGTTTTGATTTTCAATTTACTGACTCTAATTTGAAAGTCATTTAGCTATATTTCCCCAAGTATAAATATTAAAATGCCATCATTTTTTCAAATATCCATTGAGTGGATTTTCAGGATTCCTTGAAATTCCTTTGACTACGGCTTCAGCATTAAATTTTGCACCTTCTTCTATCGTGTGGGTGTGATCTTTTGTGTTAAAATAATGTTCACGAACAAAGGCTTCGCCTTTTGATTCGTAACCATCTGCTATGATGGTATTGAGGTCAATGAAAATCACTTCGGCTCTTTCAGCAGCTTCCTTGGCCCAAAGTCCATAGCCATCCGAGGCACGATTGACCTTACCTTCATTCCAGCTATTTCTAGGAACCAACGAACAAACTATCGGTGTAGCGCCTTTTGCTTTGGCATCCAAAATCATATTTCTAAGATATTGGCCGTAAGAATAGACTGTTTCTTGTTGCTTGGTGATAGGATTGTAAATATGCAGCGCTTCAAGTCCTGAACCTCGAATCGTCCCTCTTGCACGTGCATCATCATTTAGCGGACTGCTGTCATTGTGGCCAAATTGCATAATCACAAAATCTCCCGGTTCAATTTTATCAAGCACTTTGTTCCATAGCCCGTAGGTTTGGAATGTTCGGGAGCTTGTTCCTCCCAGTGCATGGTTTTCCACTTTGATTTTTTCCTTATCAAAATAGGGTGCAATAAAATCTCCCCATCCCCAAAGCCCTCCAGAGCCATCACCTTGGCCGTTTTTGACTGTAGAATCTCCAATAAGATAAAGTGTAGGTTTCTTACTTGGCAAAAGCGCCAGTAATTTTTCATCTTCAAGTGACTTGAGACCTTGGATGACCGACCACGCGTTGATTCGAGCTCCAGCTTCATTGGTATGGGTATGGTCTTTTTCGAATAGCCCTTTGACTACTTCGGGCCCCCATTGATCATATTGATCAGCGACAATGCTATTCAAATCCACAAATCCTGCTCCCGCTCTCCTTGCCGCTTCTTTTGCCCAAAGCCCAAAATCCATATTGGCTCTCTCCACTGAGCCATCTTGAAATTTGTTTCTAGGAATCATAGAGGCTACGATTGGATAGGCACCTTTTGACTTGGCTTCCTTGATAAATTTCATCAGATACCAACCGTAAGTATGGACAGTTTCCACGGTACCATCTGGCCAAATTAATTCCTGAGTTTCATCACCCATTCCGCGGAGAACTCCCCGATACCCTCCTCTTGTGGTATCAGGCTTGCTGCCTTCATTGTGCCCAAACTGCATGATGACATAATCGCCTGGTTTTAGCGATTCCATCACTTTTTCCCAACGTCCTTCTTTGATAAAAGTCCGAGTGCTTCGACCAGCCATAGCATGATTATGCACTTCAACTTTTGTGCTGTCAAAGAAATCCTGCAAAAACGTACCCCAACCCCATTGACCTGAACCGCCATTGCCAGATTGATTCCTTACTGTGGAATCTCCAATCAAGAAAATGGATGTTTTTTCCGAGTCTGGATTGGAGGAATTTTGAATCACAAAACTGGAGATTGCCAAAAGGAGGAGCAGTGAGAAAATTGTCTTCAAGGAAAATTGAATGGCTTTTATCTTCATGGTTTTTGGGCATTATTTAGAGAAATGGGTAGGTGATTTTTGGTTATTGATGCTGTTTATATCTTATACTTAAAATAGCTTAAATGGAAATCTAGGGCAAAAGCTTGATTTTCCTATCCTGTTCCCTCCTGATTTTTAAAAATTGGATAAAGATAAAATTCAAAATATATAAGCATGACAGAACAGGATTGATTTCTATTTAAGTCAATATAATTTTATAATTCTTTCATTTAAAAACCTTCTTATTCTTTGAAAAAATGATGTGAAAGAGAATATTTTATATAGTCAATATAAAGAATAAAACTGAAACCAAACCCAATTCCTGATGAAGCAAAATTTTATTTATCACTATTACTTTCGGATACGCACTGCATTCTTTGTCGTATTATCGATAACACTTAGCACAAGTTTTTCCCATGCTTTCAGTTCTGTTTCTGAAAATGTCAGTGACATAAATATTACTGGTGTCGTAACGGATAAAGATGATGGGGTCACTCTTCCTGGGGTGAATATTGTAATCAAAGGTACTACAACGGGAACGGTAACCGACATTGACGGGACCTATACTATCTCTGTACCAGACAACAATACTATCTTGGTATTTTCTTCTATTGGGTATGTTACTCAAGAAATTCGTGTAGGATCCTCAAGTACGATAAACATGGAACTTGCCCAGGATTTGCAACAGCTCGGAGAAGTGGTTGTAGTAGGCTATGGATCTCAAAAGAAAAGCGATCTAACAGGTGCCATCACAAGTGTAGGTTCTAAAACCTTGGAAGAAAGACCAATTGCAAACATTTCTCAAGCACTCCAAGGGAATGCTGCTGGAGTACATGTGACAACGAATATGCGACCAGGTGAATTGCCTGCTGTCAGGATTCGTGGAAACAGATCTATAAACGCTTCAAATGAACCACTTTACGTCGTAGACGGAATTCCAGTAGTGTCTCAATTGGGAGTTACTTCTTTTTCTTTGAACGATATAAGTCCCAATGATATAGAGTCTATAGAGGTTTTAAAAGATGCTTCTGCTACAGCAATTTATGGTTCTAGGGGAGCAAATGGAGTAATTTTAGTAACTACCAAGAAGGGTAAAAAAGGTCAGATAAAAGTTAACTACAGTGCATCAGTCTCAATGGACTCCTACAAAAACTTGACGGATTGGATGTCTGGAGGGCAATATGTAGATATCTGGAGACAATCGTTGATCAATGGCCGATTATATGGAGATGCGAATAATGAAGATTTGAATACTCCCGCACAACCATGGTATCCAGACCCATTTTTAGATCAGCAAGTAATGGGGCTTGGCCAAGATCCAGTTGCCAGAGATATGGTTTGGCAAGGTTACGAGTGGGAAGAGTTTGGTGTAACTCCTCGGTTTAGGCCGACTACTCCAGAGGAGCGAGCTTTAGGATGGCCTAATCAAGTGCCAATCTACAATTCAGAAAATGTAGGGAATTACAATTGGCAAGATGACGTCACTCGTCAGGGGATCACTAATATTCACCAAATATCATTGTCTTCGGGTACAGAAAGGTCACGATTATACTTATCTCTTGGATATCACAATCAGACAGGAGTTCAAAAAGATCAGGATTTTGAAAGGTTCACACTAAACTTAAATGGGGATGTAAATCCAACGAAGTGGCTGACGGTTGGTTCCTCTGTATTGGGATCATTTTCAATCCAAAACTATGGTTTCATGGGGCCAAATACGAGTAATACAGGTTCAAAAGACTTATTCTCACGCGCAAATAATCAATTCCCCTATGCCGTCCCTAGAGATAATGAAGGCAACTTGATACGAAACCCAGGAGGTAATCTCAACTTGTGGAATCCCTTGATGGATATAGGTCAGGCACTTAATGAAAGAAGGACTACCTCCATTTTAGCAAATATTTTCTCTGAGGTTCAGATTACTCCTTGGTTGAAGTATAGAGTTAATTTTGGCGGACAAATAAGAAATTTTAGAAGTGGTTCTTGGACTGGCCCAAACTCATCTAATCATATCAATCTGCGTCCAAATACAGCTGGGATGTCCAAAGATGAGAATTTTTCCTGGGTAACAGAAAATCTCCTTTTTGCAGATAAGACTTTTGGTGACCATTCTTTTGGATTCACATTATTGCAATCTTCGCAGTATTCTAGAAGAGAAGGAATGGGAATGAATGTTTCCAACACAGTGGTTCCAGCAAGTTTATGGTACAACCTCAATTCAAACACGGTAGGTCGTCCTGACAGCTATGGTTCTTCTTTTACAGAGAATACGCTTCAATCTTGGATGTTAAGGGTAAATTATTCACTAAAGGATAAATATTTATTAACAGCCTCAGGTAGGTATGATGGTTCCTCTGTATTAGCTCCTGGGAATAAATGGGATTTTTTCCCGTCATTTTCAGCAGCTTGGAAAATGCAAGAAGAAGGGTTTCTGAGAGACATTGATTGGATCTATGAATTGAAGCCTAGATTTGGTTTTGGTGTTACTGGAAACTCAGCAGTAAATCCATATACAACAACGGGACCATTGAGTCAGAATCCGTATTCTTTTGGAAGTGATGCAGCAATAGGGTTTTTACCACAGCTTGTACAAAACCCTGATTTAGGATGGGAGAAAACAACACAATGGAATGCAGGTCTAGATTTTGGGCTTTTTAATGGAAGAGTTAAAGGTGCTCTGGAGGTTTATGATATGACTACTAGAGGATTGATTTTTGGAAGATCCGTTCCAGCGGTTACAGGATATGTTCAGAAATTTGAAAATATAGGAAGCACCAGAAACAGGGGGATAGAATTTACACTTTCAACCATCAATTTGGAAAGAAATGGTTTTACTTGGCAAACGGACTTCAATTTTGGAGCGAATCGAGAGCAAATTTTAGAATTGGTAAATGGCGCTGAAGATATGATTGCCAATAACTTATTTATTGGTTTTCCTATTCATTCATTTTTTGATTATCGACACGATGGTATCTGGCAAAATACAACGGCTGATTTAGAACAAATGGCGCTCTTTAATGCGAATGGACATAATTTCTATCCTGGCTCTGTAAAAATCGTTGACCAAAATGGCGATAATAGAATAGATGGTGATGACAGGGTAGTAGTAGGTACCAGACAACCTAGATGGACAGGTGGTATAACAAACACGATGAATTATAGAAACTGGACGTTGAGTTTCATGGCGTATGGTAGATTTGGACAGACTTATTTTGGAGGTTTACCAAGTATCGGTGGGATATTTCCAAACGGAAGAGTTGAAAATGACCGCTGGTCTTTTGACAATCCGAATGGAAGATGGCCTTTACCATCTATAGGTGCAAATGTTCAAAATATTGTAAATCCTTTACAATTTAATGATGGCTCGTTCGTCACGATAAGACACATTTCATTAGCCTATGATTTTCCATTTGAGTATATCGAGAAGTTGGGAATGTCAACCCTACAGCTGAATATGCAAGTTGTAAATCCGTTTATTTTTGGTGGAGATGTAGTAAGATGGGGTATCAACCCTGATGATGACACTTCTTGGGAAAATAGAAATTCAGCCGGAGATCCTCTTGGCGGGATGAATAACAATACCATTTTACCACAGAGCTTGGTATTTACACTAAGAGCAGGATTTTAATTCAAAATAGCAGAAAAGATGAAAAAATATATTTGGATAATATTAATTGGTGCAATTGGGATATTTAGTTCTTGCCAAGATTTTCTTGAAGAAAGACAAGTCTCCAATCTTACACAAGATTATTTTAATGACGAGAATGGATTAGAATCCTTAATTAATGGGCTCTATGTATACGCTCGAGTAAAGCACGAATGGGAAGCTAATGGGGCAAGGTTGACACAAGCAGAGACTGACGCTTATATGACCTCGAGTGCTCCATGGGCAAGGATGGAAGTGGGTATTTATGGAAATGACCTCAGTAATATTGCAAATAATGTATTCAATTACCTTGGAAATTCAAATGCCAGCTTTGCTCCTATGGGGGCTTATCCACATATCAATAATTGTAATATTGCATTAGATGTTCTCGAAAATGGTCGTCCAGGAATCTTTGGTACAAACCAGTCTTTTGCCAATCAAAGGAAGGGGGAAATTTTATTTTTGAGATCATGGGCTTTTTATTTAGTTTCTAATCAATTGGGAGATATTCCATTGCTTTTGGAGCCTAGGAGAGAAGATGATGGCATCTATTATTTCCCCAAAGCTAGTTTGGAGGAGGTTTATAGCCAAATGATTGACGATGTAACCTTTGCTTATGAAAATTTACCGGCTTCTGCTCCAAGAGGAAGACTGAATAAGTGGGCCGCAGGTCATTTCCTTGCAAAGCTTTACCTCAATAGAGCTCAGGCTGCGGAATTTGCAAATAGTGGTGAAGAATCATTGAGAAGATTATATAAAGGAAATGTACCCACAGATTTGGATAATGCTATTCAAATTGCATCTGAAGTAATCTCAGGAGCAGGAGGTTTAGCGCCTGACTATGAAACATTATTTGATCCAGCAATCTCTGAGACAAGCCCGCATCCAGAAGTACTCTGGTCAGCCCAGTTTGATGCGAATATTGGACTAAATGGTCGATTTGGAGGAAATAGATCTGTGAACTATCATGTTGGAAACTATACTGAACAATCAGGAGTCAACAGAGCCATGATATATGGAAGGCCCTTCGGTACATTTAAGCCGACAGACTATGGTTATGATAATTTTAAGGATAAAATGCATGATTCTAGGTTTGCGAAGACATTCCGCCATGAATATATAAGCAATATGGGGTCTAACTCTACTTCGTTTAGATGGACAGAAGAAACTGCTGCGTGGTGGAATGCCAACAAACCATCCGATCAACCTGAAGTGAGAGCTGGTGAAAGAAGAATTCAAAATGGACAAAGAGCCATCATTTATTTAGAAAATGATAGAGATAATGCCCTAGACTCAATGGAGGTCATGAGCCAGCCATATCAATTTATGGTAAGATGGGTAAGGTCTTCAAAAACTGGAAACTATTACTATCGTCTATTTATCAATGGGGCTAACATGGGTCTGGCAACGCAAACAGCACCATATCTTTCGGTCAAAAAATATGTAGATCCATCAAGAGGAGGAAGTACAGACGAAGGAAATTTCAATTCTGAGGCAGGTACTAGAGATGCAATATTGATGCGATTGGCAGAAACTTACCTGATTAGAGCTGAAGCATATGGTAGAAAAGGAGACTATGGATTAGCCGTAGACGATATTAATGTTTTGAGACAAAGAGCTGCATTTAAAGGTGGAGAAAATCGTCCGTCTCTTTTTGCAGAATGGTATCCTGAAGCTCAAGAGCTGGACGGTTCTGAACTGGAGCCCCCATTTGCAGCTGCAGGAAATTCTTATGATGCTATTATGGTGTCTGAAAACCACTTCACTCCAGGAACTCCCGAAGCCATTCGTGAAGGATATATAACTAATGTCAATACAAAAAAGGACATGTTTATTCATTTTATTTATAATGAGAGAAACCGCGAGTTCTTAGCCGAAGGAATTATGTGGGAAGACTTACATAATGCTGGGATACTTTATGATAGAGTGATGCACTTCAACCAAATGGCATCAAACAGAACTGGTCTCTGGCCCGCTGCTACGAATACAGCTGGAGGAAATGGACAAAATGGGAATGGAAAAGGTCAAATGCAACCTTTCCATACCTTTAGACCTTGGCCATTTAACTACTTGGTGCAGTTGACTGACCAAAATGGAGTACCGCTAAATGAAGCAGCTAGATCAGAGTATCAAAACCCAGGATACTAAGACAAGAATTGAGCATCAAATTAAAAATTTAATCACCAAGGGATCAATACCTATCCTTTGGTGATTTTTTGTTTTAAACTGAGTAGAAACTACAAATGATTTAATTTTCTAACATCAAATTTGGGAGTTTCTATAAAGAGCGGAGTTGGTTTTGAATTCACTCTACAGTATAAGCTATAATAATTAATTTGTAAATCATATTCATTATCCCGACACTACAGGAAGGAATTCAATTTCAGATGTATATTTTTGAATTATATTTGGTGTAAACTATATTAAAACAACGATGAACAACATTATAACCAGAATTACAAAGCCTTTTACTTTGATCTTGTTTTCACTTTTTCTCTTGAATTGCCAAACGCAACAAGAGGAAAACACAACAGCAGAGGAAGAAATGACCGATAGCAATACACCGCTACACTTGTTGCAGCCGGATTATCCGACACCTTACGGAGCTCCTGAAGTTTCAGAAGTGAAGGCTGTTTTGGATCGTGTAAAAGGATATTTGGAGGAAACTACCCATACGACAATCCTAACGGAAGAGGGTGGTACTGAAATTACCGATTTTAGTAAGGCTGATGAAAAGTCAGTTTTGAAAAAAGGAGACTTTAGACTTTTGAGTTACGAATGGGGAGTGACTTATTCTGCGATGCTTTTGGCTGGCGAGATTACAGGAGATGAATCCTATACAAATTATACCAAAAACAGAGTTAAGTTTTTAGCAGATTTGTATCCGCATTTTGAAAAAATGGGTGACAAAAGACATGCCCTACATTCGATAGTGGCTCCTGGAGCATTGGATGATTGCGGAGCACTTTGTGCATCATTTATCAAAACTGAAGCAAATGGTCTTGATGCAAATGTAAATCCATTGATTTCGAATTTTATGGATTATATCATGAACAAAGAATTCAAGTTGGAAGATGGTACTTTGGCTAGAAATAGACCTTTGAATAATACACTTTGGCTGGATGATTTATACATGAGTGTTCCTGCTATTGCTCAGATGGGTAAAAAAACAGGCGAACAAAAATACTTTGACGAAGCAGTAAATCAGATTAAACTTTTTTCTGATCGCATGTTCAATAAAGAAAAAGAGCTTTACATGCATGGCTGGGTAGCTGACATGGAAGTTCATCCTGAATTTCATTGGGCAAGAGCAAATGGCTGGGCACTTTTGACCAAAGTTGAGGTACTGAAAGTATTACCTGAAAATCACCCTGGAAGAGCAATGGTTTTGGATCTTTTGCAAAAACACATTAGAGGGCTTGCTGCATTGCAGTCAGGATCTGGATTTTGGCATCAACTTTTGGATAAAAATGATTCTTATTTAGAAACTTCTGCTACCGCTATTTATGCTTATTGTATTGCAGCTGCGGTGAATGAAGGTTGGATTGATGATATGGCACATGCGCCAATGGCTATTTTGGCCTGGAATGCAGTAGCCACGATGGTCAATGACAAAGGCCAAGTCGAAGGAACTTGTGTAGGTACAGGAATGGCATTTGACCCGGCATTCTACTATCACAGACCTGTTAATAAATTTGCAGCACATGGTTATGGTCCTGTAGTCGCTGCAGGAGCAGAGATCATCAGACTGCTTCAAGAAAATGAATTTGAAATCAATGACAGCTCTTTGCAGATTTTGAAATAATTTGCATCCAAAAAAGGACATAGCCCAGCGTTATGTCCTTTTTTTGATTAAAATGAAAAGAGAGTGGTTTTACTCTCTTTGATTTTTTATTGATGCAAGAATCCTAAAGTGTCAAATACTTTTAATTATTCAGGTTCCGATCAAATGAAAAATCCACGCTCTTTAATTTTAACAGCCTTTCTAATTTTTTGTGAAATTTCATGCTCCTTAGCGGAGCAGCAAGTCAGTTGGAAATTTGATTTTGGCAAAGAAAAAACCAAAAAGGGATGGATAGCCATATCCGAGGATGACCTTTTTGACCATGCAAAAGGCTTTGGTTTCGAAGAAATTGATGGTTTGGAATCGGTGAATCCTAGAAAAGGGAAAGCTTCTAAAAATGGATTTATGCAAAGTGATCGCCCGTTTTACTTTTCTATGAATGTACCCGAAGGAAACTACAAAGTGAAGGTGACTTTTGGAGACTTAAAAGGGAGTTCGGTCAATGTAGTCCGTGCAGAATCACGCCGGATGATGATTGATAAGCTGCAGACCTTTGATCGAGAAGTCCTTAATCGAGAATTTATCGTCAATGTAAGGCATCCGAACATACAGGGAACAGACAAAAAGGTTGCGCTTAAAGAAAGAGAGAAGGATTATTTTCACTGGGACGAAAAGCTTACACTAGAATTTAATGGAGAAATTCCCAAAATCTGTGCTGTTGAAGTCACAAAAATGGAAGATGCCATCACTGTTTTTTTAGCTGGTAATAGTACGGTGGTTGATCAAGCTTATGAGCCTTGGGCAGCTTGGGGACAGATGTTTCCGTTTTTCTTTCAGCCTGATCAAATTGCAATCGCCAATCATGCGGAATCAGGCGAAAGTCTTCTTGCTTTCAAAAGAGAGGGACGTTTAGAAAAAATACTCAATTTGATGAAAAGAGGTGATTACCTTTTTATTGAATTTACGCACAACGATCAAAAACCGGGGAACAATTATTTAGAAGCATTTACAACCTATAAGGATGAACTGAAACATTATATTCAGCAAGCTAAATCTAAAGGTGGTGTTCCTGTGTTGGTAACATCCATGTACAGGAGAAATTTTGATAGTGATGGTAAGCTCGTCAATACCCTAGGTGATTACCCCGAAGCAATGCGTCAGGTTGCATCAGAAGAAAATGTAGCTTTGATTGATCTAAATGCAATGAGCAAAACACTTTTTGAGGCGATGGGATTTGAATATTCCAAAAAAGCATTTGTCCATTTTCCTGCGGGAACATTCGAGGGACAGAACGAAGCTTTTGCAGACAATACGCATTTCAGCACTTATGGAGCCTATGAACTGGCTAATTGTGTTGTGGAAGGATTGGTTAAAACAGACCTAGACCTGAAGTATTATCTCAAAAAAGATCTCCCAAAGTTCAACCCTGCTGAACCGAGAAAATTTGAAGATTTTTATTGGCCATTGAGTAAAAGAGTTTCAACTGTGAAGCCTGATGGGAATTAAGTATAAAATGATACTGACTTTCAAAAACAGAAAAATGAAAAATATCAAAATACTCAGCATCCTTTTTCTAGTTTGGTGTTTTGGAAATGCCCAAGCGAATAATCAAGAAGACAGAAAAACATTTATTTCTCACCTTACCAAGATTGCAGATCCTGTTTTGACAAATTTGAGTCAGGATAAGTTGAAAGAAAATATGCCTGTCGAGGTGGCTCCAAATGCTTATGGAGATAGAGATAAAGTGACATACTTGGAAGCTTTTGGTAGACTTGTGTCTGGTATGGCTCCTTGGTTGGAGCTCGGCCCAGATGATTCTGAGGAAGGGATCTTGAGAGAGAAATACATCCTTTTGGTTCATCAATCCCTCAAAAACGCAACAGATCCGAGGGCTAAGGATTTTATGAATTTCACAGAAGCTGGTCAACCACTTGTTGATGCTGCATTTTTAGCACAAGGATTATTGCGTGCTCCAACCCAGCTTTGGGATAGATTAGATACCCAAACTAAGAAAAATACCATCGAGGCATTAAAGTCTACGAGAAGTATCAATCCTTATTATAGCAATTGGTTGCTATTTACAGCCATGGTAGAAGCAGCCTTGATCAAGTTTGACGGGGAAGGTGATCAGGTTAGAATTGCCTACGCGCTCAACAAGCATAAAGAATGGTATTTGGGAGATGGGGTCTATGGTGATGGTCCTGAATTTCACTTTGACTATTACAATAGCTTTGTGATTCAACCGATGATCTTAGATATTTCTAAGACCTTGATCGAAGCAGGAATTGGAAATAAAGCTGATTTTGAGCTTTCCCTCAAAAGAGCAAGAAGATATGCAGCCATCCAAGAAAGATTGATTTCCCCTGAAGGAACTTATCCCGTAATTGGAAGATCCATGGCTTATAGGTTTGGTGCATTTCAAGCACTTTCTCAAATCGCACTGTGGGAAGAATTACCCAAAGAAATAGCTCCTGCTCAAGTTCGTGGAGCATTGATAGCAATCGTGGACAAACACATGCAGTCTGAGTCGATGTTTGATCACAATGGCTGGCTAAAACTAGGGTTTAATGGCGTTCAACCAGAATTGGCAGAGCCTTATATTTCTACAGGAAGTTTATACTTATGTACTGAAGTTTTCTTGGTGCTTGGCTTGCCATCATCAGCAGATTTTTGGTCTAAGCCAAGTGAAGAATGGACTCAGAAGAAAATTTGGGGAGGTAAAAAAGCAGTAATTGACAAAGCAATTTGAGATGATCCAAAAAATCAAGATATCATTCATTCTGATTCTTCTTATTACTTCCTGCAAAATACAAAAGTTAGAAAAAGCCCCCATCTTAGAGACTTTGGTCGGAGAAGGTTGGGCAAATAATTCTATCAATACAGTTATCTTCAGAAGGAATTCTCTTGACTCGGATGGTGAAAATCAGTTTGTGGCCTATTATGATCCTGAAGGGTATGTAGTGATAGGTAAAAGAAGTCTAGATTCTGACAATTGGGAATTAAAAAAGACAGCGTTCAAAGGAAATACCAGCGACGCACACAATTCTATCAGCCTGGCTTTGGATGGAGATGGTTATGTTCATCTATCTTGGGATCATCATGACAATGAATTGAGATATGCCAAAAGCAAGTATCCTTTAAGTTTGGAATTTGGCGAAAAGGAGAGGATGACAGGACTTGAAGAATCAAAAGTCACCTATCCTGAATTTCACCGATTGCCTAACGGGAATTTGATATTTATGTACAGGTCTGGATCCTCAGGAAGAGGAAATCTGCTGATCAATAAATATGATACCCAATCAAAATCTTGGAATCAGATGCACAACAAGCTCATTGATGGAGAAGGAGAAAGGAATGCCTATTGGCAATCTTATGTCGATCAGCTTGGAAATATCCACTTGAGCTGGGTTTGGAGGGAGTCTTGGGACGTTTCCACCAATCATGATATGGGTTATGCCGTATCCAGAGATGAAGGAGTAAGTTGGGAGAAATCAACCGGAGAGAAATACACTTTACCGATTACCATAAGTTCAGCAGAGTATGCCTGGAAAATCCCTCAAAATAGCAGCTTAATCAATCAGACTGCCATGGCCGCGGATAAAAATGGCAATCCATACATCGCCACATATTGGGCTGAAGAAGATATTCCTCAGCTTCATGTAATTTTCCATAATGATGGAAAATGGCAAAAAGTAAGCCCAAATCACAGAATCGAACCCTTTGCTTTGGGCGGTGGAGGAACCAAAAGAATTCCAATTTCCAGACCTCAACTGCTTGTAGATAATCAGGAGCGTATTTATATCATATACCGGGATGAAGAAAGAGGCAATAAAGTGTCTCTTGTCTATCAAAACAATTCTGGCTGGGCAGTCAGAGATTTGACAGCATATTCAGTGGGTCAGTGGGAACCTACTTATGATATTGGGCTTTGGAAGGCGAGGCAATCACTCCATTTATTTGTCCAAAATGTAGAGCAGTTGGATGCAGAAGGAATTACAGAAGGACTGTCAAGTCCAATAAAAATCATCGAAATTAATCACTAAAATAAAACCTATACAATGAAAAGCCTTTTGACATCAGCTATCTTATTTTCATTGATAATTTTCACAAGTTGTCAGACCGAAACAAAGAGCGAAACCCAAAATAATGACTTGAGTGCAAAATTAGATAATGTAGTATCTCAGGCCTCTGACCAGTATAAATATTTGATGGGAATTCTTCCTGAAAATAGATTCCCAAAGACTTATCATGCGGATCAAGATAGACTGGAGACATCAAATTCAGGATGGTGGTGCAGTGGATTCTACCCAGGATCTTTGCTATACATGTACGAACAAAATCAAGATGCTACACTTTTGTCAGAAGCCAAGAGAATTATGAAAGTGTTGGAGAAAGAAAAGCTCAATACGACTACGCATGATCTTGGGTTTATGATGTTTTGCAGCTTTGGAAATGCACTCGACATTGCTCCAGAAGAAGACTACAAAGATATTTTGATCCAAAGTGCAAAATCTTTGAGTACTAGGTTTGATGAAAAAGTAGGTTTGATCAAATCATGGGATTCCAAGGAGGGAGACTACTTGGTGATCATTGACAATATGATGAATTTGGAATTGCTTTTTTGGGCCTCTGAAGAGACAGGAGACACAACCTACAGAGATATAGCAATCACACATGCTGACAATACGATCAAAAACCATTTCCGTGAGGATTACAGCACTTACCATGTAGTCAACTATAACCCACAAACTGGCGAGGTAAACAAAAAGCACACCGCTCAAGGGTATGCGGACGAGTCGGCTTGGGCAAGAGGGCAGGCTTGGGGATTGTATGGATATATAGTCATGTACAGGTTTACCAAAGATGAAAAATATTTAGAACTAGCGAATAATATCGCTAGCTTTCTCTTGGATCATCCAAATCTACCAGCAGATAAGATTCCTTATTGGGATTTTGATGCTCCAAATATTCCCGATGCTTTGAGAGATTCTTCGGCAGGTGCAATCCTTGCTTCTGCACTTTTTGAATTATCAACTTATGTGGAAAGTGACAAGTCTGAGAAATATTTCCAAAATGCAGAAACCATGTTGACATCTCTTTCCTCTGAACCTTATTTGGCCGAAACAAAAACAAATGGAGGATTTATCTTAAAGCATGGTGTAGGACATATTCCTGAAAATACTGAAGTGGATACACCGCTGTCTTATGGAGATTACTACTTCTTGGAAGCCATCAAAAGATATAAAAACCTATCAAAATAATTAAAATGATCAACTTTAAGAATCTTCTTTTCGGTATTCTTTGTACCTGTGCATTGACTTTGAACTCTTGCTCTGAGCCGGTCAAGACAGAAGCTTATTTATTTGCCTACTTTATTGGCAATGGTCCAGGTCAAGAAGCTGTTCATTATGCAATCAGCGATGATGGATTCAATTACCGTGCTTTGAATAACTACCTTCCTATCATTGACAACGATATCATCAGCAAGCAAGGAGGCGTTCGTAATCCACATATTCTAAGATCCGATGATGGCAAGACTTTCTTTATGATCTTGACAGATCTTTATGTACCAAATGACGGCTGGACAAATGAAAGTATGATCTTGTTGAAATCAGATGATTTGGTCAATTGGACTCACAGCAATATTCACATTCCTACGGTTTTTCCTGAGAAATTCGGTGAAGTAAGGAGAGTTTGGGCGCCACAGACGATTTATGATTCCAAAGCTGGAAAATATATGATTTATTGGTCCATGCAGTTTGAAGGGGAAGCAGATATCATCTATTATGCTTATGCAAACAGTGATTTTACGGCTTTGGAAACTGAGCCACAGCAACTTTTTTTCCACCCGGAAGGAAAATCTTGTATCGATGGAGACATCATATTTCATGAAGGGAAATACCATTTATTTTTCAAAACAGAAGGACATGGCAATGGTCTCAAAAAGGCAGTTTCCGATAAGTTGACTGAAGGTTATGAGATGCAGGACAAATACCTTCAGCAGACAAAAGAGGCTGTCGAAGGATCAGGGATTTTCAAACTGAATGATTCAGAGAAATTCATCCTCATGTATGATGTATATATGAAGGGCTCCTATCAGTTTACCGAAAGCACGGACTTGGAAAATTTCACCGTAATCGATGAGCAGATCAGTATGGATTTCCATCCTAGACATGGTTCTGTGCTTCCTATCAGTTTGGAAGAAAAGGAAAGATTGATCAAGGAATTTGGCTATGCCGACGAGGTAGCTTCTGGTAATCCTGTTTTGAAAGGTTACTATGCTGATCCAGAAATCATCTATTCTGAAAAAGAGCAGAAATACTTCCTTTATCCTACAAGTGATGGATACGATGGCTGGTCTGGAACCTATTTCAAGACATTTTCTTCAGAAAATCTTCGCGATTGGAAGGAAGAAGCAGTGATTTTGGATTTGAAGAAGGATGTATCCTGGAGTGACAGGAATGCTTGGGCACCGACCATGCTGGAAGTCAAAAAAGAAGACGGATATGAATATTTCTACTATTTCACAGCTAGTCAAAGAATAGGTGTTGCAACTTCCGATAGCCCATCTGGACCTTTTACAGATTCAGGTAAGCCATTAATTGATTTCAAACCTAACGGTGTTTCCGGCGGACAAGAAATCGACCCAGATATTTTCAAAGATCCACAGTCAGACATCACTTACCTCTATTGGGGCAATGGCTATTTGGCGGCAGTTCCCTTGAATGACGATTTGAAGAGTTTTGACAAGAAAAAAATCACCTTGATGACTCCTGATCAGACCTTTAGGGAAGGTGTGGAGGTGTTTTTTAGAAATGGGAAATACTACTTTCTGTGGTCAGAAGATGATACCAGATCAGAAAACTATCGGGTGAGATATGCTATCTCAGATAGTCCAGTCGGCCCTTTGGAAATCCCTGAAAACAACCTGATTTTAAGCAAAAACCCAAAGTTGGGAATCTATGGAACTGGCCACAACTCAGTGATCAATGTCAAGGATACCGATGACTGGATGATTGTCTATCACCGCTTCAAGAGGCCTGAAGGAATCAGAATGGGTCAATCAGCAGGTTTCAATAGAGAAGTGTGTATAGATAAAATGGAGTTTGACGAAAATGGATATATCCTAAAAGTAGAACCTACACTTGATGGTGTGGTGTTAGACTAGTTAATATAAAAATATCTTGAGGGCAAATATTTCAAAAAAGCAAAAAATCGAATTATTTGCTCCCATTTATCATGTTTGGCAAAACAGGAGGTTTTTTTTAATTAATGATCAAATTTTGGAATCAAAATACTCTTAACAATCAAGTGTGATGTTACTCCTCCTGTTTTCTTGAATCAAACCTAAAATAATCATGAAGTATTTATTTGCTATTCCCCTTATGCTTTTGAGCACCTTTGTTTTTTCCCAAAATGAAAAAAACGAATGGGAAAACCCCACAATAGTTGATAGGGGAAAAGAGGCTGGTCGTGCCTATTTTATCCAATACGATTCGGAAGAAAAAGCGATCAAAAAAGACCTTCAATTCAACCACTACTATAAAAGCCTGAATGGTAGTTGGAGGTTTAACTTGGTGAGAACACCCGACCAAAGACCTCAAAATTTCCATGAGAGCAACTTCAATGACAAAGATTGGGATATGATTCCAGTACCTTCCAATTGGGAAATGGAAGGACATGATATACCTATCTACACCAATGTAGCCTATCCTTTTCCAGCGAATCCACCCTTTGTGGACAATAATTACAATCCAGTTGGAAGTTACAGAAAGTCATTTTCCGTACCCGCTGATTGGTCAGACAAGCAAATCGTGTTGCATTTCGGGTCTATCTCGGGTTATGCAAAGGTCTTTTTGAATGGTAAGGAAATAGGAATGACCAAAGCCTCAAAATCTCCTGCTGAGTTTGACATCACAAATCATGTCCAAAAAGGAGAAAATCTTTTGGCGGTCCAAGTGTTCAGATGGCATGACGGAAGTTATTTGGAAGATCAGGATTTTTGGAGATTGAGTGGAATTGAGCGGGATGTATTTTTGCAGGCCACACCGAAACTATCGATAGCTGATTTCACAATTCAGTCTGGTCTAGATGCAGGATACAAGAATGGAATACTAGCCACCAATATCAAATTGAAAAATTCCGAGGGAAATAAATTGAATACGGCAAGTGTGACTTTTGAGCTAATGGACGCCAATGGCAAGAAGGTATATTCGCAAAAGAAATCTACATCAAACTTTAACTCTCCAATTACATTCGAAGGAAAAATAAATGCAGTCAATAAATGGTCAGCAGAGTCTCCCTATCTCTACACCTACCTGATCAAACTGGAAGACGGCAATGGAAATGTGCTCTCTGCAGTAAGCAAAAAGACAGGTTTCAGATCCATAGAAATCAAAAATGCCCAACTGATGGTCAATGGCGTAGCTGTTTTGGTAAAAGGGGTCAACAGACACGAGCATCACGAGGTCAAAGGTCATGTGCCAGACAGGGATATCATGATCAAGGATATTCAGTTGATGAAGCAGTTCAATATGAATGCTGTGAGAATGAGTCATTATCCACACGATCAGGAATGGTACGAGCTATGTGACGAATATGGACTTTACGTAGTCAACGAAGCCAACATCGAAACACATGGCATGGGAGCTGAACTTCAAGGCTGGTTTAACAAAGAGAGACATCCTGCTTATAGAGAGGAATGGAAAAATGCCCACATGGACAGGATTCAGAGGATGTTTGAGCGGGATAAAAACAGCACCTCGGTAATCATCTGGTCAATGGGAAATGAATCCGGAAATGGCTCTGTTTTCTATGATGCTTATGATTGGTTGAAGTCAAATGACAAAACACGTCCTGTCCAATTCGAGCAGGCAGGTGAAAATAGAAATACAGATATCGTAGCTCCGATGTACCCTTCAATCGAGCATATGAAACGATACGCAAATGATCAAAGCAAGGACAGGCCATTTATCATGTGTGAATATGCCCATGCAATGGGGAATAGTGTGGGTAATTTTCAGGAATATTGGGATATTATTTTGGGAAGCAGACACATGCAAGGAGGATTTATCTGGGACTGGGTAGATCAGGGCTTGTTGACGCATGACGAAAATGGAAGAGCATATTGGGCTTATGGTGGCGATTTAGGGGGATTTCATTTTCAAAATGATGAAAACTTTAACGCAAACGGCTTAGTTTCTGCAGACAGAACGCCACATCCATCCTTATATGAAGTAAAAAAAGTCTACCAAAATGTTCACTTCAAACTCAATGAAGACAATTCAATTTGGGTTAAAAACTATTTTGATTTCACCAATTTGGATCAATATGATTTCTATTGGGAGTTGCTGAAAAATGGGGAAGCGACGCAATCAGAAACCTTTGAAGTAGAACTTGCTGCCCATGGAGAAAAGAACATAAATTTGGAATTACCTGTAATCGGAGATGATGCAGAGTATTTTTTGAATGTTTATGCAAAAACCAGAAAGGCTACAGCTGCTTTACCTGCAAATTATATCATTGCCTCTGAACAGATGGCTATTGGAAATAAGTCATACTTTGATCTTAAAAAAGCCATAGCCAAAAGTCTTCAATATGGAGAAAAGGAAGGGGTTTTACATTTTGAAACAGGATCTATTAAAGGAGAATTTGATCTCAAGAATGGATCTTTTAAAAAGTACACTTTGAAAGACTCCGAACCTGGAATTATCAGAAATTTTCCGGAACCGTATTTCTGGAGAGCGCCAACAGACAATGATTTCGGCAATCAAATGCAAAATAGACTGGCTGTTTGGAGAACAGCTCACATGGATAGAAAGCTTCAAGAAATCAACGTCAATAAGAACCACGAAGATGGGATCTTGATTGAAGCTAAATATTTGCTCAATAATATCATGGTGAATTATCATGTCGACTATTTGATCCAACATGATGGCCAAGTCAGGGTAACTGCAAGCATGGATTTTTCAGATAGAGAATTGCCAGAGCTGGTACGTTTTGGTATGCGCATGCAGCTGCCGGGTCAATTTGAAAACCTTGAATACTATGGTCGTGGTCCTTGGGAAAATTATGAGGATAGAAAATCAGCTTCACACATCGGAATTTACCAAGACAAAGTCTCCAATCAATATAACTGGAATTACATCAGGCCACAGGAATCTGGAAACAGATCAGACGTTCGTTGGATAGAGCTGACCGATAAGGATGGAAATGGGCTGAAGATAGAAGGTGTTCAGGAAATTGCCTTTACTGCGCTAAATTTCCCTGCCGAGGATTTGGATCCAGGATTTTCCAAAAAGCAACAGCACCCTACCGACCTCAAACCAAGGAATACCGTTTTCTTACAAATCGACTGGAAGCAGCGTGGACTCGGGGGCGATGACAGCTGGGGAAGGTATCCACATAGAGCGTATCTTCTTTTAGACAAAAAATATGCTTACAGTTATAAAATTTCCTTGATAGGAGATTAATTATCAGACATAGTTTATAGAGTTATTGAAAGTTATAAAACCCTTCCCGCATCAATGTAGGAAGGGTTTTTCTCTTATTAATTTTTGAGATATCAGCTGATATTAGATTCACATTGATTTATAATCAAACCATAAATATATCAAAATTGATTTGGTTTCAAATCAAAATGTATTTATTTTTGATTTGAAACCAAATCAATCTATATGGAAGAGTTATTGAAGTATCAGGGGAATTTATTAAAAAATTTCCAAAGCAGCTGGTATAGATACTTGTTTAAAGATTTGCTAGTACAGGAAAGGCTCCTAGGAATTAAAGGTTTGAGAGGTGTTGGTAAAACCACTCTTTTGTTACAGCATTTGAAGGAAATTTTAGATCAGGGTGAAAAAGGATTATATGTAACAGCTGAACATCCTTATTTCTATAATCAAACTTTATTTGAACTCGCATCTCTCTGGTATAGCTATGGGGGAAAGGTTTTGTTGGTGGATGAAATTCATAAATATCCTGATTGGTCTAGAGAGCTCAAATTAATTTATGATGGATTTCCTGAATTGAGGATAATATTTACCAGTTCGTCAGCATTGGATCTTTATCGGGGGGAAGCAGACCTTAGTAGAAGATTGGAAACTCAAATTTTGCATGGACTATCTTTCAGAGAGTACCTTTCTTTGTATCATCAAATTTCTCTTGAACCAATAGATTTTCAAGACATTATTGAAAACACGTTGCGTATTTCAGATGGACTTATAAAAAAAATTGGTGTACCAGTATTGCCCCTATTCAAAGAGTATCTTCAAGCAGGTTATTTTCCCTTTACCAAAGAGCTGAAGGCTGAAAGAATTCCTCAAAGGTTGATCCAAATAATCAACACCGTCCTAGAAAGTGACCTTTCTGCCATCCAGGGCTACAGTGCATCCAATGTCATTAAAATCAAGCAACTTCTTGGAGTGATAGCTGAAAGTGTTCCTTTTGAGCCTAACATTTCAAAAATTGCAGAGAAAATGCATCTTGGAAGACAAACTGTAAATATTTACATCAAGCATCTAGAAGATGCAAAAATTTTGAATCTACTCTATGAACAAGTTAAGGGGATTAGCCAATTGCAAAAACCAGGGAAAATTTATTTTGAAAACTCCAATTTTCTTTTCTCTTTGCAAATGAATCCTTCTTCTGGGACAGTTCGAGAAACCTTCTTTATGAATCAACTCAGAAATAGTGGACGCCTTATAAGTCTTAGTAAAAAAGGGGACTTTCTGGTTGATGAAAAATATACCTTTGAAATTGGTGGAAGGAATAAAGATAAATCACAAATCAAAAATGTAGAAAACTCATTTTTGGCTTTAGATGATCTTGAGTATGGAATTGGAAGTAAAATACCTTTGTGGTTATTTGGGTTTTTGTATTAGCTATCAATCACATCCATGGCCTCCAGAATCAAATCCATTTCAAATCCCCTAGACATCAAATACTGCTGCACTTTGTATTTCTTTTTGAATGGGTCTGTTTCTTTGGTCAAAGCCCATTTTCTTTCCGCAACATGACAGAGTATTTTGAAATATTCCTCGGGATCGATCTCTTTCATTCCTGATTTGATACAGTTTGGACTTACACCTTTGAATTTTAACTCTTGCAAAATTTTATTTCTGCCCCATTTTTTCAAGCGATATCTTCCACGTGTAAAGGACTGTGCAAAGCGCTCTTCATTCAAAAAATTCTCACTAATCATCTCCGAAATCAACTCCTCGGCCTGCTCACCATAGATTCCCTTTTCATGAAGCTTGGTCCTAACCTCCTTTTGGCAGCGATCCTGATAGGCACAATATGATGCGATTTTCAGCTTTGCTTCTTCCAAGCTCCAGTATTTTTTGGGCTGTTCGGCACCATATTCTTTTCGTGGGTAGGACATTTTGTGTAATTTTATAACAAAGTAACGGCTTACGTTATTTTTATCAAATCTATTTACCAAACCTTTAGAACTATGCGTAAGAAAATTGTAGCAGGAAACTGGAAAATGAATCTCACTTTTGAAGAAGGTCAGAAGCTGACCACTGAGATTGTCAATATGTACAAAGATGAAAATATCAAAGATGTAACTGTGGTTTTGAACCCGCCTTTTGTTCATCTTTTTTCTGTCAAAAAATTAGTAGGGAATACTCCAAACCTATTTTTAGGAGGACAAAACTGTTCTGATAAGGCTTCTGGAGCATTTACAGGAGAAACATCAGCTACTATGTTGAAGTCTTTTGGAGCCGAGTATGTGATCATTGGTCACAGTGAAAGAAGAGAGTATTTCAAAGAAAGCAATGAACTCCTTACTGCTAAAGTAAAACAAGCATTGGAAAATGGCTTGACACCAATATTCTGCTGTGGCGAGCCTTTGGAAATCAGAGAAGCTGGTACGCACGAAGATTATGTGAAAAACCAATTGACAGAAAGCCTTTTTGGCTTGAGTGAAGAGGATTTTGCAAAAATAGTGATCGCTTATGAGCCGATTTGGGCTATTGGTACAGGAAAAACTGCGTCTTCAGACCAAGCGCAAGAAATGCACAAAGCACTCCGAGATCATTTGGCAAGTAAATATGGGCAAGAAGCTGCTGACAATACATCGATCCTTTATGGTGGTAGCTGTAACCCAGCAAATGCCAAAGACATTTTCTCAAAAGCCGATGTAGATGGTGGTTTGATCGGTGGTGCTTCTTTGAAGTCACGTGACTTTATGGATATTATTAATTCATTCTAAAATGTCAACGGTCAACGGACGATAGCATCAGTCGTCTGTTGACAGTTGACTTTTCAATCACTTTTTTTTACAAATTTCTATCAATTTATGCAGTATTTAGAGTTTAAAATTAATTGTAAAGAAGATTTTCGTGAAATCCTCATAGCTGAACTGGCAGAGGTGGGTTTCGATTCTTTTTTGGAAACTGATACAGGACTCGATGCCTATATCGAAGAAAAATCTTTTCAGCGTGAAAGTTTTCAGGAAGTAGTGAATCGCTACCAAAGCTCAGCTGATTTGGAAGTTGTCGAAGGAGTGATGGAAAAAGTCAACTGGAATGAAGAATGGGAAAAGCACTATGACCCGATAGCAGTTGGTGAGGAAGTCTATGTGAGAGCTTCTTTTCATACTGCAAAGGCTGAGTTTAAGCATGAAATCTTGATCAATCCAAAAATGTCATTTGGTACAGGGCACCATGCGACTACTTTTTTGATGTTGTCACATCAGCTGACGATTGATCATCAAGGCAAGAGAGTGATTGATATAGGAGCGGGAACAGGGATTTTGGCCATCATGGCCCACAAGCTGTCAAGATGGGTTTGGGAACAGTTCGTGAAGTTGCACCTCAAGGCACTTTCGATATTGTTTTGGCCAATATCAATAAAAATGTACTTTTAGACGAACTAGAAATTTATGCTTCATTAGTCAAAAAGCAAGGCAATTTGCTCCTTAGTGGTTTTTACACACACGATATTGAGGATATTCACGAAAAGGCAAAATCCGTTGGGTTCAAACTTCTAAGCCAGAAAGACAAAGACAATTGGGCAGCTTTAATTTTCGAAAAAATATGACAGAACTAATCATTTATGCAGTTGTGTTTTTATTACTGATCGGACATGCAATGATGGCCGGTAAAATGTATCGAACCGTTCATGAAGACACAAAGCTTACATTCAAAGAAAAGAACGACTGGAAATTAAAGGCGCTGATTTTCCCTATTTATTTTTGGGGAAAATATAAAGAAAGTAGATAGGGTTACTCCAAATTCTGCCTCATCAAGCGCTTTCTGTAGGCATTAAAAATTCTAGACTTGGAGATAAAGCCCAAATAGATACCATCTTCTACTACAGGTAAATTCCATGCGCCTGACTTTTCAAACTTGTCCATGACTTTTTGCATGTTTTCGTCAGGAAAAATTATCTCTGGAGGACTATGCATCAGCTGTTGGACTTTGATGTCTTTTTGTTTGTTTTCATCAAACATAATGTCCCGAATATCATCCAAAGTAATGATTCCATTGAGTTCTCCATCTTCGTTTACGACAGGAAAAATATTCCTTTTAGAAAGTCTTACAAGTTTGCACAGATCACCCAAACTTGCTTTGGGATCGATAGGTAGTAAGTCTCTTTCCATGACTTTTTTGATATTGATATTATCCAAGACTTCTTCGTCTTTGGATTCAGTCAGGTAGCGCCCTGTATCTTTGAGTTGCTTCACATATAAAGAATCCTTATCAAAGTATGTGGTGGTGACAAATGAAATCGCAGAAACCAACATCAAAGGTAGGAATAGCTCGTAACCACCAGTAATTTCTGCAATCAAGAATATTGCAGAAAGGGGTGCATGCTGTACTCCACTCATGACACCACACATAGCCACCAACGTGAAATGTGCAATAGGCAATGCAATTGGCAATCCAAAAAGATTGGCTGCATAGGCAAACACAAAACCGGTGATCCCTCCTACGAATAATGAAGGTGCAAAAATCCCCCCGCTACCTCCAGCTCCAATGGTAATGGCGGAAGCGATCGGCTTGATGAAAATGATCAGCATCAAGAAAACGATGATAAAATAGGGATTGTTAATTTCTGAGAAGAAAGGACTGTTCGCTAGCAGGCGCTGAGGGTCTCCATCAATCAATGCGTTTAGTGTGTCATATCCTTCACCATAAATTGGAGGAAAGAAGAAAACGATCAAACCCAAAAATGCCCCGCCATAAAGGAGTTTGAGCCAAGGGCTAGTCATCATCCCAAGGAGATTTTCAGTTTTCAATACTACCCTAGAGAAGTAGAGAGAGATGATTCCTGTAAAAATCGCCAAGAGGAAATAGTACGGCATGTGTGCTGCCAAAAAACTATCTGAAAGGTTGAAATTGAACATCACATCTTCTCCCAAAAGCAGCATTGATGTAATAGAGCCAGTTACCGAAGCAATTAAAAGCGGGATGAAACTTCCCACGCTCACTTCAAGCAAGATAACTTCTATAGCGAAAATGACAGCACCTATCGGCGCACCGAAAATAGCTGAAATGGCCCCAGCAGCCCCACAACCTATAAGTAAGGTGCGCTTTTTTGCATTGAGGTGCATTAAGTTCCCGAAATTCGAACCTATAGCCGATCCAGTTACAACTATTGGTGCTTCCAATCCCACTGATCCGCCAAAACCCACAGTAATTGCCGAAGTAATCACGCGGCTGTACATTTTTACTTTAGCGATAAGACTACTTTTTCTCGAAATATTGTAAAGCAAATCAGGGATACCATGTCCACCCTGATCTTTGAGAAGATATGTTCCTGCTAGAAATGCCAGTGAAATACCAACTAGTGGATAGATGATATAGAAAAAATTAGCGTAAGCTTCATTGAAATCTTCTGTCAAAAATTTCTGAATGGCATGTACAGCCGTTTTTAATATAACAGCTGCTAAGCCTGCAACTATCCCGATCAAACCACTTAAGATTAATATGAAGTTTTTGGTACTTAGGTGTCTGAGTCTCCAAATCAAAAATCGGGTGATAATGTCAGTTTTAGCCAAATCTTAAATTTTATTTAAAGGGTAAATTTAGCGCATTAATAGACTTTAAAAAAAAGACTTGCTGAAAATCAATTCAGCAAGTCTGTGTCAAGCGTTATTAGACAATTGAGAATTAGCTCTACGGCTCCTTTGAAAAACTCAGGTTGGATGTTTTCAAAAGTATCTCTAGGCGTATGGTAATCGTCATGATCTTCTACCCCAAAGTAGATAAATGGCACTTTCTTTTGATGGAATTGAGCATGATCTGAAGCATTGGTCCAGTCATCTCTTCCCGATCCAGGAACGTCATGACCAAACATTAATTTGGGTGAAGAACCTACAGACGCTCTTTCCAAACTGGGTTTCAAGAAGGGATAGTGGTGTGTACCGACAGCATACAATTCATTCTGATCGTTTCTGCTGACCATGTCCATATTGATATTGAGTTTGACCTGATCGATCGGAAAAGGAAAATCAGCAACCAACGCCCGTGCACCTTGCATGCCCATTTCTTCAGCGTCTAAAGCCACAAACATCATCGAATGCTTGGGTCTGTTTTTAGAGAAATATTCTGCCAAAGCCATCATCGCGACGGTTCCAGATGCATTGTCGTCAGCGCCATTGAAGATGTCGTCGCCATTTCTCCCGATATGATCATAGTGTCCCATGACCACGATGATTTTGTCAGACTCACTGCCAGGCACAAATCCAACAATATTGGAAGCCTTGTCATAAGTTTTTCCGTCTCTCCTGTTTGTAAAGGAAAAAGTTTGTGTAAAATCATCGTATTGACTGCTTAAGCCTAATTTTTCAAACTTTTCTTTGATAAAATTCTGTGCCTTTATATTTCCTTCAGACATAGGTTTTCTTCCCTCAAGTTCATCGGAAGATAAATACTGAATATCAGAGATTAACTGATCCTGATTGACTTTTTGAGCTTCGGATAAGGTGGGCAAGCTCAGGGTAAAAATGAACAGCGTTATTTTTAAGAATGATTTCATAAAGAAAAGAGTTTTAATTTTTTAACTATCGATTAATCAAGATCGTCTAGAGTAGTGCAAAGTAATATTTTAGACTTGAATAAATTGCGTAATTGATGATCTAAATTGGATTATTATCAATTACCATCCCAAATATAAAATTCAGAATCAAATTTATTGAGGTCATTACCTTATTTCCTTTACGAATATAGAATTCAATATTATAATGAAAATTATATCAAGACGTTAATTATATTCGTGGCAACTGATTGTCTCAAAAATATTTAACTATGAAAATTTTCTCAGCTACGTTGATATGTTTTTTAATTTTTTCAAAATCCTTTGCTCAGGGAGGGGTGCCAGAAGGATTTTTAGATGGAAAATCTGTCGTATTGATTTCAAATTCTCCACAAGCAAGACCTGCAATGACATGGACTGCCTTGTCAGAAGAGATTCATCAAGCGATAGTTGAGGCTGGGGGTGACCCTGTTGCCTACTATGAATTAGAAGATCTTACACTCTCAGAAGAAACACAAGCAGGCTACGCAGAAGCATTTAATAAAAGAATGATTAAAAATATAGTCATTGTCACAAGAAAATCCTCTGGAGAGATCGTTTTAAATATTGCTCTATACACGAATAATAAAAATATTGTCTCGAATTCGGGAGTTTATGCCCTGTCTACCTCAAGTATTGAGGGATTAAAAGAGAGTTTGTCAGCGATGGGAAGTAGCGTCCGGACCAAAAACCTCCTAGTTTTAGATGTTCCAGAATTTCCGGCAAGTGAAGGTTCTTTAGCTGGAGGAGCAAGTAGATTTTTGAATAGAAATCCACTGAATCTGGATGTTTTCAAGCTAGGCATCCCACTCTCAGGAGCAGCGGGAGAGTCTGCTTTCTTGAGTTTATACCGCTATGACCTATTGGGTAAATCTGAGGCAGCCATAGCAGCTGAGCAAGCTGCTGAGAAAAGCGGATTGGAAGGAATTTTTAAATCAAGCTATCCTCATCAGGTAGAGTACCTAACTGATGCCAAAACAGAAGCTGAATTGATTCGTGATCGGGTTCAGTTTGTCTTGATGCGCGTAGAAGGAAGAGAAAACGACCTCAAAAGCAGTATGGGTTTACCTGTCTCTGAGGGTGAAGAAGGATCTAGAATTGTCGTGAAATATTACATCAAATTCCTTGTTCGAAACGAACTTTACATCGGTCCAGAATGGGATGCCGATCCAAATTGGAGGGTTGCGCTAAGGCAATTTTTGGAAAATCTGAAGAAGTAAAAATGATTATCCACTAAGACACGAGCTTGCATAAATATCATTTGTAATCATGCGGATAATAGTCAACAGTCCACAGCAGAACTCCAAATATGGTATGGACATTATTTTAAATGGCTAATGTTTTGAAAGTGGATATACGTAAAAACAAATAGGACATAAATATAGAGAAAGAGCATTTTTCAAAAAGTTTTACTTCAAATAATTGATATGAAAGCAAGAGACCTTTTACTATATCATACTCAAGATCAGAAAGTAAACGTATCAGTTTATTTTCAGGATGGAAGTTTTTGGTTGACACAAAAAGGGATGGCAGAATTGTTTTTTGTTGATAGGTCTGTTGTAACCAGGCATTTAAAAAACATTTTTAAAACTCAAGAATTAGAGGAACATTCAGTATGTGTAAAAATTGCACATACTGCTGAAGATGGAAAAAATTATAAAACTAACTTTTACAGATTAGAAGCCATCCTTGCTGTAGGTTATCGTGTGAATTCAATTCAAGCTACTGACTTCCGTAAATGGGCAACTCAAACACTCAATGAATTTATCATCAAAGGGTTTGTGTTAGATGATGAAAGACTAAAGCAAGGTAAGAATTTTGGGCAAGATTTTTTTGATGAATTGCTTGAACGCATCCGTGAAATAAGGACCAGCGAGCGAAGGTTTTATCAAAAAATTACTGATTTATATGCCTTAAGTACTGACTACAACAAAGAAAGCCAGCAAACCAAAGATTTTTTTGCTGCTGTTCAAAACAAGCTACATTGGGCAATAACTGGAAAAACAGCTGCTGAGATTATTTACTCTGAGGCAGATGCCACCAAACTTTACATGGGTTTAAAAACATGGAAAGCTGCTCCCGATGGGAAAATAATGAAAAGTGATGTGGTTGTAGCCAAAAATTACCTAGCGCATCAGCATATTTCTGAATTAAACAGAATTGTATCAGCGTATTTAGATTTGGCTGAAAACAATGCGCAAAGAGGAATTGCATTTAATATGCATCAGTGGGTCACCTTTTTAAATAGGTTTTTAGAACTTTCTAATTACCCAATTCTAAATGATAAAGGCAAAGTTTCTATGTTGGAAGCGAAGCTTAAAGCGGAAGGTGAATTCGATAAATTCAGGGTCATCCAGGATCAGAATTATGAAAGTGATTTTGACAAGGAAATTAAAAAACTACTCTAATTGCCAAGTATTGCTTAAAGTCTTTGAGTTGAATCGTGGCTTCATTTTAAAGTACTAATAAGTCGATTTCTAGAAAATCTGAAAAAATAAATAGGGCTCCCGAAAGAGCCCTATAGTCAAAGCGTTGTAATTAGTATAAGGGTGATTAACCAACTTCTCGCTTTTTACTTATCAATCGATCCGGTAACACGTTTCATAAAAGCGTTCATCGCTTCTTTCTTGTCCATGCCGCCTTTGATCATTTGATTTACTTCTAATGTACCGTAGAGGTTGGAAAGCAATTCTCCCATTACTTCCAATTCCTCATCCTTCAAAGATGGGATTTCGGTCATGTTCTCAAGTAATTCGATCGTTTCATTGACCCAATCTTCATCATTGGCCTCAATGAATCCTAAAACGTGCTTAATTATTGGCAATCTCATCGATCAAGGATTTTAGTGCTTCTTCTTTATTTGTTTGGATTTGATTCACCAAAGAACCTCCACTGAAAGTTGCAAAAGTAGGCAAATTGGTTACTGCAGCTAGTTTTCTAGATTCTGGTAATTTTTCTGCATCCACGTAGAGAAAAGTAATGCCTTCGTAATCGTTAGAAAGACGCTTCATTTTAGGCTTCATGATTCTGCAATTGCCACACCATGAGGCACTGTACTGTACTACGACTTTATCGTTTTCTTTAATTAAATTCTGTAAGGTGTCTGTTTCTAATTCTTGTAACATATATTCTTTTGTTTAGATCAATTTTATATCTGCAAAATTAGTAAGATACTTCCCTAATTTCTAATTGATATTTTCAATACATCATTGAAACATGAATTAAACGTAGATGTTTTCATTCAGAAACGGAATTAAAGCCAAAATAACTGCTTGACTGTAATATTCTTTCCTATTCACAGCCCCATTGGTCAATATTCCAACAGCTCCATTTCCTTGTTTTGAATTTTCCTTATTGAATACTTGATCATCTGCTGCGCCAAGCTCCATGCCTCCTTTGATCAAATCTGATATGACTCCCGGTAGGAAAAATGTGGAGGTTTTAGCCTTGCCGATTTTTCCATTTCGGTTTTGAATGACTACCCAAGCAAAGGCAAACATTTCCCCGTCCTTTTCATCAACACCGCCTTCTATGCCAACCCAAAAATCAGCTTCAGGGAAAACTACCTTGGCATTTTTTGCTCGATTGAAGGCTCCTAAATAGGTCTCTTGATCTCCGATTGGTTGGTCTTCCACTTCAGAACTCACATTCAAACCTTCTACCAAAAATGCGGAATCAAAAGCATGATGGAAGCCTACGTCTGTACAACTGATTTTAACTGGGTTTTTACTTCCCACGATTACCAATTGCTGTCTTTTTTCTTCTTTTATATTATTTCTCTGAGGAAATATCATTGTCTATTCTATAAATGTAAAAACCTGCGAAGTTGTGTTCCACAGGTTTTAAAGTTTATGCCATATTGGTAAAAACTGAATTGATGTCGTCATCATCCTCGAGTTTTTCAATAAGCTTGTTGATTTCTTCTTCTTGATCTTCGGGTAGCTCTACGGTCGTAGTTGGGAACCATTGGAAATCAGCATTGATGATCTCTATATTTCTGTCTTCAAGGGCCTTTTGCATATTTCCAAAATCCTCAAATGCTGTGTAAACGAAGATTTCTCCTTCATTTTCATCAACTTCATCTAATCCAAAATCAATCAATTCCAATTCTAATTCCTCAATATCATATTCACCTTGAGCAAATCTAAATACAGCCTTTTTGTTGAACATAAAGCTTACAGAGCCTGATGTACTCAAAGAGCCATTTGATTTTGAAAAGTAGCTTCTGATGTTGGCTACCGTTCTATTGGTGTTGTCTGTTGAAGTTTCTATAATGACTGCTACACCGTGAGGGCCGTAACCTTCGTATAATACTTCTTCGTAGTCTTTTTCGTCTTTATTGGAAGCTCTTTTGATAGCCGCCTCGATTCGATCCTTGGGCATCGCTGCACCTTTGGCGTTTTGAATTACTGTACGGAGCTTCGTGTTGTTGACAGGATCAGGACCGCCTGCTTTTACAGCCATCACGATTTCTTTGCCAAGGCGGGTGAAAACCTTAGACATCTTGTTCCAACGCTTAAATTTTCTCTCTTTTCTAAACTCGAAAGCTCTTCCCATATTGAATTGATTTTTAAAGACTCAAAATTAACAAATCTTTTTAAATGCGAGGAGGTAATATTGGCCAATCTTTACAATATTCCCAGCGATCTCAGAAAATATTAAACGAAAATTGAGTTTTTACTCGCCAAAAGAGCAGCTCCGAAGACGCCTGCGCTATCGCCTAATTTTGCTTTAAGAATAGGTGTTTCAAATTCATTGTTAAATATCATTTCTCGGAGTAAATTCGAATTTTGATAGATAGCATCGATATGGCTGACGCCGCCACCCACGACAATGATATCCGGGTCGATGATGTTCACAACTACACTCAGCGCCCGAGCGAAGCCATCTAAAAGCCGCTGAATGGTTTTACTTGCAGCGATGTCATTGCCATCTAAATGTCTCTGATGGATTTCTTTCATGGGTCTCGGGGCTCCTGATAATTCTGCATAAAAACGCTCTAATGCAGGACCGGAGATAATTTGTTCATTGCAGCCTCTTTTGCCACAATAGCATAGGTTTCCTTCTTCAGGATAGAGATAATTGTGTCCCCATTCCCCTCCAATTCCATGTTTTCCTTGAATTAGATTTCCATTGACCACAATTCCTCCTCCTACGCCTGTTCCCAGGATTACTCCGAAAATCACTGCATTCCCTACTTTTTTCTTACCAATTCCAAGTGTAGCTTCTGCTAAGGCAAAGCAATTGGCATCATTCGCTAATCTAATTTCTAGACCTAGTTTAGCTTCTAAATCAGCTTTGAAGTTTTTGCCATTGATGATCGTGACATTGCAGTTTTTCATCATTCCCTTAGTAGGAATATAGGTTCCAGGTGAAGCCAGACCGATGATGTCAGGTTGATATCCTGCATGAAGAGTCATTTGGGAAAGCAATTTTTCAAACTGACTCAAAATATGTTCGTAGCCCAAATTAGCTTCTGTTGGAACTCTTAGGCGAAGCAGCTCTTCGGGTTCATCTTGAGATTTCAAAATTATCCCTTCGATCTTAGTGCCTCCCATATCTATTCCCCAGAGGTTTTCAGAATTGAAATGATTCATGATATTTGATTAATATTTCGCACAAAGGCGGTTATTATTTTTTCCATTTTACGACTCCTACTTTACTGTCTGCTGTGCCATAGTAGAGGTACCAAGTGCCCTTAAAAATCACTAAACCCTCGACAAAAGTAGTTCCATCGACATATTGACCTGATTTTTCAAAATCCTGCTCTGGTTTGATAAAGGGTTCGTCCGAGCGATCCAATATCTTCCAAGGCTCTTTTGCGTCGTAGAGTGCTTGTCCTCCTGTATAAATTCGGTTTGCCAATTCCTGTACACCAACATCCTTTGAATTTCCAGCATTGTATAAGACTACGATTCCATCTTCTGTCAACACGGGTGGAGGACCAGCTTCTACCAGCCAAGAATCAAAATATCCTGCCCTTGGGCTGAGTACTGGGACTAGATTTCCTTCATGATTTTCTATGGGCTGCCAGTTGATTAGATCCTCAGAACTTGCTAACCAAATGTGAGGGACGCCATAGTACATCCAATATTTTCCATTGATTTTGGTTGCGACAAGATTTCCGCCGACTTCCTTGGTGACAATGGCTCCGGATTTAGTCTCCATGTTGTGATATTTCCCTTCTTTCCAATTCTGGAAAATGGGACCATGTTTTTCCCAAGTTATCAGGTCTTTGGATGTGGCGATGGCAAGTCTTGGAAATTCTCGATTCCACTGGGTATATGTCAAAACATAAGTTCCATCCTCTGTCTCCACGATTCTTGGGTCTTCAGTCCCACCTGTCCATTCAAATATTTTTTGATTATCTTCTTTTGGATAAAATACTGGCTCACTTTCTCTTGAATAGTTGATACCATCAGTCGAGATAGCCAATCCTAACCTCGAAGTATGCCCACCAATTTCTTTTTCTCCCAGTTTTTCTTCTGCTCTGTAGAACACATGAATCTTTTCATCTTTCACGATAGCCGCAGGATTGAATGTGGCCATGGATTCCCAATTGACAATTCTACCAGTCATGGGATCTTCAAAAGAAGTTGAATCTGAGGGCACTATGATCGCTTCCTGATCTTCAGCTCTTTCGAAAGGTCCAAGCATCCAAGATTTTTCCTCTGAAATAGGTTCAGGACTAGAACAGGCGACGAAAACGAAAAATATATAAAATAGGCTCTTTTTCATAAAGTCGTTTTGGGTTTGATTTTTATCAATAATAATTTTGAGATATATGTATATCCGCTTTCACAACTTTAGCTAAACGAAATGGTGTGTTTTTAAGCAATTGATACACTGGTAACTAATTGCCTAATAACAGATAACGATTATCCGCAAGATCATTTGTGATATAATCGCATACTAGTGTCATCGCGGATAATCATATTTAGATAAAACGATTTAGCAGATCAAATTTATTTGTTTTTAAGGAAAAAGCAAGTAATAAATAAATCTTCCCAAAATACCGACCTTTATTTCTTCAGTTCGTATAGGTAGATGTACCTTTTGTAATTCCAAAATGAACTTTTATAATCAAAACCCTATCCCAAATCTTCCGATTGTTAAAACCAAAAGAGTTGTAATCATTGGAGCAGGGTTTGCAGGTCTCAAATTAGCTAGAAAGTTGATGGGAAGTTCGTACCAAGTACTGCTACTGGATAAAAACAACTACCATCAATTTCAGCCTTTATTCTACCAAGTTGCCACCTCTGGGCTTGAACCAAGTGCGATTTCTTTTCCCTTGAGGAAAGTTTTTCATAACTCGAAAAACATCATATTTAGAATGGCTGAGGCAGAGATGATCGATCAGGATTCCAATCGGCTTTATACAAATGTGGGATATATAGATTATGATTATCTGATTTTGGCGATGGGAGCTGATACCAATTATTTTGGATTGGAAAATATAGAAAAGTACAGCACGCCGATGAAAACGGTGTCTGAGGCACTTTTTATTCGAAATAAAATCATCTCAAATTACGAAACAGCCATCAATATCGGGGAAGAAAAGGAGCGAAAGCCGATCATGAATGTGGTGATCGTCGGTGGAGGTCCGACAGGAGTAGAACTTGCAGGCGCTGTAGCGGAATTGAGAAATAATGTGTTTCCGAAAGATTATCCTGAATTAAATTTCAAAAACATGAAGGTGGTTTTGATAGAAGCAGGAACACATCTCTTGTCGAGTATGTCAGAACAGGCAAAAACAAAGGCTAGAACTTATTTGGAAAAGCTTGGGGTTGTCGTGATGACTGATACTCAGGTGTTGGATTATGATGGAAATAAGGTTGACCTGAAGGGCAAAGAATCTATTGAAACGAAGACCTTACTTTGGGCAGCTGGGATCAAGCCAAATCATATTGAGGGGATAAAAGAGAGTCAAACACTACCAAATGGTAGAATGATCGTTGATGAATTTAACCGATTACAAGAGCGGGAGAATATTTTTGCATTGGGAGATATTGCTATTTCTATCACGGAAGAATTTGAAAGAGGTCATCCGCAGGTGGCTCAAGTAGCACTTCAGCAGGCTAGCAATCTTGCCGATAACTTGTTGGCGGAGAAAAAGAATAAACCTTGGAAGAAATTCAAATACAAAGACCTAGGCTCCATGGCAACAATAGGTAGAAAGCTCGCTGTGGTTGATTTGCCATTTATTAAATTTCAAGGTTTATTGGCATGGATGACCTGGCTTTTCGTTCATTTGATGGCCATCTTAGGAGTCAAAAATAAACTGTTTATCTTTCTCAACTGGTCCTGGAATTACTTGGCATTTGACCCAAGTTTGCGCTTATTGATCAGGCCTAGGCAAATCAAAACTCAAAAAGACAAGGATCTAGTCGAAGATTAATTACATGATTTTGCCGGCACGGTTGATGATACTGGCCAAGTAGCCTTTTGGGATTCCATTGGCCTCGCCACCTCTGATGATGGTTTCAAAGTATTCTTGGTGAGGGAAAATACCCTTCACCAACTTTTGAGAAATGAAAACTCTGGCTTTTACAGGGCCATTTTTTGTCAAAACTTCCTTTTCGACAAAGTCATATCCCGGTTCAGATTTTAGAAAGTACTCTAATTCGGAATATTCCACTTCGAACAGGAGACCATAGACAGATTCATTCTTACTTTCTATGACATTGGCACGGGCAGAGCCATCTGGATTTTGGAAGTTGAACCTAAAACCATAATGTGGCAATACCGCTAGGCCGTTCAATTTGGGGGGATTATTTAACCTTCCTGTCAAAGTACTGATATCCAAATTACTCGCATAGCCGAAATAAAGAAATGTCTCCTTTTTCATAAATTTTTTCTTAAATTTAGAACAGTTAGTGTCTTAAATAAACCCTCTATCAAACTTACAAACTCAGAATTGTAAGAGAAAATATAAATCAAAATAAACCTAGAAACACCATGAAAAAATTGCTGACAGTATTGATATGTTTTGCCATAGGGACATTTACGGCCCAAGCCCAGCGAGGTGGACAGCAGCGCGGACAAGGAATGACCCCTGAATTAAGAGCTGAAATGATGACCAACATGATGCAAGAGCGTCTTGAGCTCTCTGCTGAGCAAGTGGAAAAAGTCCGTAAGGTGAATTTGGCCAGAGCCAAAAATATGGAAATGATGGGGGAAAGAGGACAGTCCGAAGCTAGAAAAGCTGAAGCGATGAATAAAAGAGCTGGAGCCAAACAAAAAGGGAAGGCGAAAAAAGAGGCTGCCCAAAAAGATGTGGAAGAAGAAGTCGAAGTGGTAACAGAGGAGGAATTTGATCAGGAAATAGAAAAAATTCTTAGCCCAGAGCAGCGGAAAAAATGGGAGGAAGTAAAACAACAGAGAAGACCCGCGGGACAGCAAGGTGGACAGCGCCCTACAAGGGGAGGTATGAATAGAGGAGGAGGGAATTTATAAAGAATACTTTCTGCAGTGTCTGCAAGTACTATTTTAAATTTAAGATTTGTTAACATTTTTCTTTGGGTGAGGGCTTAAACCCTCACCTTTTTCTTTGGTCTAAGAGTCAGATTTCAAAACAAAAAGGAAATTAAATTAGAATTCAAATCGCTCCCGGGATTGAGAGTTTTTCTAAAAAAATTGATTCAAAAACAAAAGACTAAAAACTAAAAACATGAAAAAGCTAATCGCAATACTTGCAATATTTTCTTTAGGTGCACTTACAGTTGAAGCACAAAGAGGTCCAAGAGGCCCACAAATGTCACCAGAAAAAAGAGCCGAAATGGCTAATCCTGAAAAAAGGGCTGAAATGATGACCAGTAGAATGGCGGAAAAACTAGAATTGTCTGACGTGCAGAAAGAAGAGGTTTATGCAATCCACTTAGAAAACGCTTCTAAAAGACAGGCAGAAATGGAAGCCCGAAGGGCAGAGATGAAAGCCAAGAAAGCTGACATGCAAGCCAATCAAAAAGAGCAGCATGCTAAAATTGAAGCGGTTTTGACACCTGAGCAAAAAGAAAAATTCATCGAGCTTAGAGATGAAAATAGAGATAAAATGAATACAATTCGTGATGCGAGAACAAACCCTGACAGGGAGAAAATTCAGCAACGAAGAAGAGGAAATAGAGGTCCAGGTGGCAGAAGATAATTTTCATAATAGGTGTTGCTTAATAGTCTGAACAATCAGGCGAAAAAATAAAGAGCAGGTCTATGGCCTGCTTTTTTTATTCAAATAAATAAAACCGACCCGAGAAATCCCGGATCGGTTTGGATTGAATTAGTGGTTTTAATTGAATAATTAGGAAGCCATTTCTTCTTCTACTTGATAGAAGCCTTCATCTTTTCTAGGAAGTGAAGAGCTTCCCATTAGGAATTCATCCACACTTACGGCAGCTTCTCTTCCTTCGGAAATTGCCCAAACGACGAGGGATTGTCCCCTTCGCATGTCTCCTGCTAAAAATACCTTCTTGGATGTTGACTGGTAGCCTTTAGATTTTGGAAGGCTATTTTCCATTTTCTCTACCTTGAAAGCCTCCAACAGACCGTTTTGTGCAGGTCCTGTGTAGCCAATGGCTATAAATGCAAGGTCACATGGGACTGTTCTCTCAGTTTTTGGAACTTCCACAAACTGCATTCTTCCATTCTCTTCTTTCCATTCCAAATCTACCAAGACAAGGCCTGTTACTTCTCCTTTGTCATTGCCGACAAATTCTTTTGTAAGAATAGAGAATACACGTTCAGCGCCTTCCTCGTGAGAACTTGAAGTTTTCAATGTCATTGGCCATTCTGGCCATGGATTGAGAACAGTTCTTTGTTGAGGGGGCTTTGGAAGTAATTCCAGTTGTGTAATGCTTTTTGCACCATGACGATTTGAAGTTCCGATACAGTCAGAGCCTGTATCTCCACCGCCTATGACAATGACGTTTTTGTCCTTAGCAGAAATAGGGTTTTCCTTGATTTCTCCTGCGATTACTTGATTTTGTTTTCCAAGAAAATCCATTGCAAAATGAACTCCTTTCAGATCAGAACCTTTGATTTTGAGTTCTCTGGGTTGTGCGGCACCTGTCGCCAAGACGATGGCGTCAAAATTGGTGAGGATATTTTCTGCTTTTACGTTGAAACCAATATCAGTTTCAGTAGAGAAAATCACCCCTTCTTGCTCCATGATTATGACTCTACGATCAATGACCCATTTTTCTAATTTGAAATCAGGGATACCATAGCGCAGTAATCCACCGACTTCTTTGTCTTTTTCGAAGACAGTTACTTCATGACCCGCTTGATTGAGTTGATCGGCAGCAGCAAGTCCCGCAGGGCCTGAACCGATCACAGCTACGCTTTTCCCTGTTCGGCTTTTTGGAATTCTTGGCTTTACAAGACCCATTTCATAGGCTTTCTCAACAATATTCTTTTCAATCAGCTCGATTGCAACAGGGTCTTTGTTGATTCCCAATACACATGATGCCTCGCAGGGCGCTGGGCAAATCCTACCGGTAAATTCTGGGAAATTGTTAGTGCTCTGTAAAATATGAAAAGCTTCCTCCCATTCATTCTGGTACACTGCATCGTTAAACTCAGGTATTACATTGCCCAGCGGACATCCCTGATGGCAAAATGGTATTCCACAATCCATGCATCTGGCAGATTGTTCATTGAGTTTCTTACCGTCAAATGGCTGATATATCTCTTTGTAATCGTTGATTCTTTCTTCTGGAGAGCGTGTTTCGGGTAGCTCTCTGTTGTATTGGATAAATCCTTCTTTCGCTCCCATATTAGACTAATGTTTTTGATTGTTCCAAAGCCCTTTTTTTCAATACTTCCTTATAATCTCTAGGAATGACTTTGATAAATTGTTCTTTGTAGCTATCCCAATTTTCTAGGAATTCGGTGGCTAGATTGCTGTTTGTAAAAGCCTTATGCTTCTTCAAATGGTTTTTGATGGTGACAAAATCATCTTCATTGAGTGGATCTAGATCGACCATTTCTGGATTGATCAAGTGAAGATAATCCTTGAGAATGTAAGCAATTCCACCACTCATACCAGCGGCAAAGTTTCTACCTATTTCCCCCAAATTCACAACCAATCCGCCTGTCATGTATTCACAACCATGATCGCCAATGCCTTCTACAACGGTCTCTACGCCTGAATTTCTTACACAGAATCTCTCACCGCCTTTTCCATTGATGTAGGCTTCACCGGAAGTTCCTCCATAAAAGGCCACATTGCCAATGATGATATTGTCCTTTGCATCAAAGTTTGCGTTTCGGCTTGGATAGACGATCAGTTTTCCTCCGGAAAGCCCTTTTCCAAAGTAATCATTTGCTTCACCTTCTAGCTCAAAACTTACACCTTTAGCTAAAAACCCTCCAAATGTCTGCCCTGCTGAGCCAATGAATTTGTATTGAATGGTGTCTTCTGGTAACCCAGGACTTCCATATATTTTTGAAATTTCATGGGAAAGCATCGCACCAACTGTTCTGTCAGTGTTTTTGATTTCAAACTTTCCAGAGACTGGATTTGCTTGTTCAAGTGCCGGAAGTGCTTGTTTGATCAGCTTTCTATCAAGGACTTTTTTCAATTCAAACTCCTGATCGATCTGCTTGTGAATTCCTACATGATCTGGAACTTCCACTTTGTGGAATATTGGGCTGAGATCGACTTTGTCCCATTTCCAATGATTCATATTTCCTGTTGCTTTCAAGACATCACTCTGACCTACCATCTCATCTATGGTGGCAAAGCCTAATGAAGCCATGATTTCTCTTAAGTCTTGGGCGAGAAACATAAAATAATTCACCACATGATCGGCACTACCTGTAAAGAGTTTCCTCAATTCAGGATTTTGCGTAGCAATTCCGACCGGGCAGGTATTCAAATGACACTTACGCATCATGATACAGCCTTCGACTACCAATGCTCCTGTAGAAATCCCCCATTCTTCAGCACCTAAAAGTGTGGCAATGGCAATGTCTCTTCCTGTTCGGAGTTGTCCGTCAGTTTGCAAGACAACTCTACTTCTCAGGTTATTTTTCACCAAAGTCTGATGTGCTTCCGAAAGACCGAGCTCCCAAGGTAAGCCCGCATGTCGGATAGAGCTCAATGGAGATGCACCTGTGCCTCCGTCAGCACCTGATATAAGGATTACATCAGCCTGAGCCTTGGCAACACCAGCAGCTACAGTTCCTACACCTGCTTGAGACACTAATTTTACATTAATTCTCGCTTTTCTATTAGCATTTTTAAGATCATAGATCAACTGTGCCAAATCCTCAATAGAATATATATCATGGTGTGGAGGTGGGGAAATCAATCCTACTCCTGGAGTCGAATGCCTCACTCTTCCAATCCAATCATCTACTTTGTGGCCAGGAAGCTGTCCACCTTCACCAGGTTTGGCACCTTGAGCCATTTTGATTTGAATTTCTGCAGCATTGCTGAGATAATTGCTCGTCACACCAAATCGACCAGATGCGACCTGCTTGATGGCAGAGCGTTCCCAGTCACCATTTTCTTTTCTTTGAAACCTAATCTCGTCTTCTCCACCTTCTCCACTGTTGCTCTTGGCACCGATTCTGTTCATCGCAATCGCCAAAGTGCTATGAGCTTCATGGGAAATAGATCCGAATGACATGGCGCCGGTAGCAAATCTCTTTAAGATTGATTCTATAGGTTCAACTTCTTCGATTGGAATCGATATCCGTTTTTTGAATTCAAAAAGCCCTCGAAGTGTCAGTGCATCTTTGGTCTGCACGTTGATTTTTTCTGCAAACTTTTTGTAAAGATTGAAGTCGTTTAGTCTCGTGGATTTCTGAAGGAGATGTATTGTTTCTGGGTTGAAAAGGTGTTTTTCACCTCTTCTTTTCCATTGATAAACCCCGCCAGTCTCCAATACAGGACTCTCTGTATGGTAAGCTGCATGATGTCTGATTAATACTTCTTCGGCTAATTCGTCAAAAGATATTCCTGAAATTCTGCTGACTGTGCCTTTGAAACATCTATCTATCACTTCAGGGCCTAAGCCAATTGCCTCAAAAATCTGTGCACCTTGGTAAGACTGTAGTGTGCTGATTCCCATTTTGGAAAGTACTTTCAGCAATCCTTTTCCAACTGCTGCCTGATAATTAGCGAAAAGCTGTTTGGTTGGGATTTCTTTAGAAAGATGCCCTTTTTCGTTGAGATAAATCAAGCTTTCAAGTGCCAAATATGGATTGATTGCGGAAGCACCATATCCAATGACAGTGGCAAAATGATGGGTCTCTCTGATATCACCCGCTTCAATGACTAAGCCGGCTCTAGTTCGCAATTTCTTTTTCACCAAATGATGATGAACTGCACCTATAGCGAGTAATGATGGGATTGGCGCATGGGTTTCAGTACTATTTCTATCAGAGATAATTATGATGTTTTTGCCAGCATAAATTGCTCCTTCAGCCTCTCTACAAAGATTGTTTAGTGCCTCAAGAAGTTTCCCAGGTTGATGATTGGCTTCAAAATGAGCAGTCAAAGTGACTGTTCTATAGCCTTGATCTTCCAGGTGTTTGAGTTTCTCTAAGTCTTCATTGAGTAATACAGGCTGTGAGATATGAATCTGTCTGCTGTGTCTTGGGCTTTCGTCGAGTATATTGTGGCTTTCTCCAATTCTAGTGAATAGGGACATCACCAATTTTTCCCTGATTGGATCAATCGGTGGATTACTTACCTGAGCAAATAGTTGCTTGAAGTAATTGGCGACATGTTGACTTTGTTTTGACAAAACAGCGAGTGGAGTATCTGCTCCCATCGAACCAATTGGTTCGTAAGAAGTATCTCCCATCGGCTTTAGGATCATGTTCAACTCTTCCGAAGTATAGCCAAATATTGTTTGGCGTTTCTTAATCTCTTCAGTGGTATATGGATTGACAAGTTTTTCTGGATCAGGCATTAATCGAAGCTTCAGCCTTTCTTCTCTTACCCATTTGTCATAAGGCTTATTGTCACATACAGAAGCTTTGACCTCATCATCGAATGAGATTTTACCTTTTTCCAAATCCACCCAAAGCATTTTTCCTGGACTTATTCTTCCTTTTTCTGTGATCGTTGCCTCACGAATAGGCAAGGCACCTGCTTCTGAAGAAAGAATCAGACGGTCATCGTTGGTAATAAAATAGCGTAATGGGCGAAGGCCATTTCTGTCCAAAGTAGCTCCCACGGACTTACCGTCAGAAAACAATAGCGCAGCAGGTCCATCCCATGGCTCCATCAAGGCAGCGTGGAATTTATAAAATGCCTTTCTGTCTTTATCCATCATCTGATTGTCTTGCCATGCTTCAGGCACGAGCATCATCATCACATGAGGCAAACTTCTTCCGCTTAGCGTCAGTAATTCTACAAGCGCATCCAAGTTTGCAGAATCGGAATATTGTTTGTTAGTAATGGGCATCAATTTAGCCAATTCTGAATCTGTAAAATTTACTGATCGCATCAGCGACATTTTAGATTTCATCTTGTTCAGGTTCCCTCTGATGGTATTGATCTCACCATTATGTGATAGGTAGCGGAACGGCTGTGCCAACCTCCAATTAGGGAAGGTATTGGTTGAGAATCTCGAGTGGACGATGGCTAGTCCGGATGTGATTTTGTTGTTTTGGAGGTCTTTGTAAAATGGTAGTACCTGATCTGTTCTCAACTGACCCTTATATATCAACGTGTTGCAGCTGAAACTGGCGAAGTAAAAAGCGTTGTTCACACCAGCGATTTCACTGTTGATCTGGCTTGAAGCATAATTTCTCAAGACATAGAGCTTGCGTTCCAAATCTATGCCCTGTAAGCCGTCACTATGGCTTACAAACACCTGCTCAATGACAGGCATGACATCCAAAGCTCCTGAACCAGGTACAGTTTCATCAACTGGCACTTCCCTGTAGCCAATCAGTTTGAAGCCAAGTTCTTTGATGATTTGGTTTAATCTTTCTTTTGATCTCTTGTAAAGCTGTTTGTTTTTTGGAAAAAATGTCATTCCTACGCCATAGCTTCCTGCATCTGGAATAGAAAATCCTGCTCTCGAGGTCACTTCTTTCAGAAATGGGTGAGGCACTTGAATAAGAATTCCTGCACCATCTCCTGTTTTGGGATCACTTCCTCTTCCCCCCCTGTGCTCCATGTTGCTCAACATATAGAGTGCATCACTGATTGTCTCGTGAGTTTTTGTTCCCTTGACATTTATGACTGCACCTATACCACAAGAATCATGTTCAAATTCCGCACGATATAATCCTTTATTCATTATCAATAAGTTTAATAGGTTTCAATTTCAGTTGCAAAATTTACAAAAAATTTTCTTTCTATTAAAATTTAAGCAATCAAATGACCGTTTATGTGAATAGTTTGTATTGGAAATTCACTTTAATTGCCTTTAATAAAAAATATGATTTGGTTTAAAATCTAATTGGTATTTTTAATAATTTTGTGATATAATTAAAAAGTGGTTTAAAAATTAACCATATAAATGATTTTTTATGTAAAAATATTGATGTGAGGGTTTAGAGAATTAAATGAAAAAATTGTAAATTTTTTTTCTACTTTATTTTTAAAAATCAAAACGTTTCTGTGATTATATATTGAAATCCAAATTCACATTATTTTGTAATAAGTGCTATTTGAAGAATATTGTATTATTTAGGAATTTTCAGATTTTTTCAATCTTCATTTGAGTTGAGATTTTTCTCTTCTCGTGAGATCATTTTTACCTTCACTTTTTTGATCTTTCTGGTATCGACAGCGAGGATTGTAAACTCAAAATCTTCAAAACAAATCTTAGTACCGTTTTTTGGGAGATTAGAATTGAGTTCGAGTAATAGCCCACCCAAAGATTCACTTTCTCCTTTTACTTCGTCGAAAATCTGAATGTCTAAGTCTAGCTTTTTGCAAAAATCATTCAGTGATACTTTTCCTTCAAAGATAAATGTCTGAGGATCTATCTCTTGGAAGTAGAATTCCTGTACATCATCAAATTCATCATTAATTTCTCCTATAATCTCTTCGATTAAATCTTCTAGAGTGATGAGTCCTGACGTTCCTCCATATTCATCAACCACGATTGCCATGTGAACTCTTTTCTTTTGAAAATCTTTGAGTAGGGAGTCCACTTTTTTATTTTCAGGTACAAAAAACCCTTTTCTTATTAAGCTCTGCCACTCAAATTCCTCCCCTTTTTCGATATGCGGAAGTAAGTCTTTGATATAGAGAATTCCTTCAATACTGTCGATAGTTTCATTATAAACAGGAATCCTAGAATAGCCACTCTTATTGATTTTGTCCATCAATTCATGGAAATCAGTTTCTAGATCAACTGCTGTAATTTCCATTCGAGAATGCATCACTTGCTTGACAGAGAGTGTTCCGAAGTTTACAATACCTTTAAGAATATCTTTTTCTTCGTCAGTGGCATCATCAGAAGTAATTTCTAAGGCTTGATGAAGCTCATCAATGGACAAAGAATAAGCTTTTTTCTCGATTCTTCGCTCGATTACATTGCTGATGCTCATTAAGAAAATAGAAAGTGGCTTGAGTAGGATAGAAAAGAAACTGATAGCCGGTGCCATCATTAAAGAAAACTCCACTTTTGCTTTAGTGGCATAAACTTTAGGTACAATTTCTCCAAAAAATACGATTGCAAAGGTCACGCCTATAGTCTGAATCAAGACTATGACAATCCCCGTTGCATTGAGCCCAAAAATCGTCCAAGCTACGAAGGTAGTGAGTGTGACAATTCCGATATTAATAAGATTATTGAGAATGAGAACCGTACTGAGGAGTCTTTGTGGATCTTCTATAAGCAAGATTACTTTATCAGAATTCTTCTGTCCATCAATATCGATATTCACAAGGTCATCTTTGGTAAGGGAAAAAAAGGCTACCTCAGATCCAGAAATCAAGCCTGAGGCGATGAGTAATAGAATAAAAATCAATCCATTAGTCAAAAGATAACTAGCTGAAACTTGAGAAATTTCAGCTAGCAATAGTATACTCGGATAGGGGTCGTCCATTAATGATAAAATTATTTCTGCAAAATTAACCAATTATGACATACAACTCAATTATAATTTAACAATAGATTTAAAATTGATAATTAATTGTGTTTAAGTCAACTATAAGATGAAATTAATTATGATTATCCACAACAACGCCGGTTTACATATTTATCCCAAATGATTTTGAGGAGAATTTTTATCGGCTATCGGGTTACAGCAATCTAAATATAGTATTTACACTATTTTATGATGCTACGGTATCAGTAGATATATTTTTAATGAATAATTCAATGGTTAAAATAGCAGTTTTTTGAGAGAATTAAAATGGTAAATCGTCATCTTCACCAGGTCCTTCTGATACCGCAGGAGCAGGCATTGATTGTGCATTGTTGCTGGTACTATTGTTAGCGTAGTTTGTGTTCTGATTTCCACCACCCGTATTTGGGCTATCAGTTCTAGAGTCTAACATCGTCATGTTGAGTACACGAATTTTAACTTTCTTACGGTTATTACCTTGCTCATCTTGCCAGCTATCTGTTTTGATCTTTCCTTCTACATAGACTTTACTTCCTTTTTTGAGATAGCTTTCTGCAATTTTTGCTAAACCATCCCAAAGTTCTAAGTCATGCCACTCAGTATTGTCAACACGATTTCCTGACCTGTCTTTATAAGATTCTGTTGTCGCTAAACTTACATTGGCGACCACTTTGTCGCCTTCCAGATGCTTTACTTCGGGGTCTTGTCCCAAGTTGCCCACTAAAATTACTTTATTTACTCCAGCCATAATTTGATGTTGTTTATATATTTGACAAAAAGTTTACTCCTAAATTTAAGCATTATTTTTCATCGTCCAAAAACTTCAATATTAACCTTGGTTTCCCTAGGGATTCAAGTTTTTCTTGTTGTATAAGGTTATAATTTGACTCTTTAACCCATTTTTGAAGCTTTTCCCGATGTTTGGGTTGAATAATCAAGGTGGCAAAGTTGGCAAAAATTCTTTGATGTGTCAGGATATGTTTGAAGATAGTTGCCGAATCAAAATGTATTTCTGGGTCAAATTGTGTCAAACTTTGGAATAATGAAGCTCCATTCAATTCTGCAAGAGGCTTTTGCGCACTTTCGAATACGGGAAAATCATAAAGTCCTTGCCAGATATCACCTGCGCCACGAAGATTGACTACTACCTGATCACCACATACGATATAAAAATAAGTGAAATAGCGTTGCTTGACTTTCACTTTATTAATTTTCACCGGGAGTTGGGTAGTCAGTTCATTTTTGAAAGCAAAGCAGGAATTGCTCAAGGGACACACGTCACAATTTGGGTTTTTGGGTGTACACTGCAAAGAACCAAACTCCATGATGGCTTGATTGAAAGTGGCGGGGTTGTCTTTGGGAATACATTCGTTAGCAATTTTCTCAAACTCCTTTTTCCCTGAGCTGCTTGCTATATCGGTACTGACACCGAAATATCTTGCTAACACACGGAAGACATTTCCATCAACCACGGCCACGGGCTCATTAAATGAAAAAGAGGCAATCGCAGCAGCGGTGTAGCTGCCGACACCTTTGAGTTTGATTAGCGAATTATAACGGTCAGGAAACTTACCATTGTGAGTTGCCACAATATCTTTTGCACATTGATGGAGGTTTCTTGCGCGGCTATAATATCCCAATCCTTGCCAGAGTCTCATCACCTCTTCAGAGGGAGCATGCGCTAGATCTTCAACTTTGGGGAAATTTTCGAGAAATTTTTCAAAATAAGGAAGCCCTTGAGCGACGCGGGTTTGCTGAAGGATAACTTCTGACAACCAAATGATATATGGTTCTGTGGTGTTTCTCCAAGGTAAATCCCTCTTGTTTTGTTCGTACCAGTCTAATAAAATAGAGGCAAAATGCTTGTTATTCAAAACGTTGAAATTTTTGTTACTCATCTTTCGTTAAACAAATGAAGCTAATTTTGGGCAATTTGTTTTTATATTGAAATGCTTCTTGTAAATTTGCAGTCCCAAAATTAGTTGGTTAATAGGTCGTTAAGCTTATTCGATAATAATTTAAATTAATACAACAGTGACTAAAGCAGAAGTAATTACCAAGATTTCGGACAAAACTGGAATCCAGAAGGACGATGTAACTCAGACCATTGAGGCGTTTTTCAAAGTTGTAAAAGATTCCATGGCAGAGGGAGACAACATTTATGTGAGAGGATTTGGCAGCTTCATTAACAAGAAGAGAGCTAAAAAAATCGCCCGAAATATCTCTAAGAATACTGCGATTGTAATCGATGAGCATTATGTACCGGCTTTCAAGCCTTCCAAAGTGTTTATTGAGAAAATCAAAAGTAGCAAAAAAATTATAGAATTAGCTCCTCAGGAATAGTCCTGAGGACTATTTTTCTCTTATGAAAAAATCCCAAATCATAGTCTTAATTATAGGAATTGTCGCTGTAGCGATTCTATTTTCACTTCCTCGTGTAGTGGTAGATAATGAAGAGGGAGGAACTCAAATTTCCGAAACTGAAGAATCTAGCCCTATCATTCCTGAAAGTATGCATTCATCCCCTGTGGATGAATCTCTGCTATCAAAAATAGAGGTGTTGAGGACAAAGTTGAAATCTGAAGAAAATAAGGAAAATTTTGCTAACTTCGCAGATTCTTTAGCTTCGCTATATTTCCAAGCGAGCAAATTTGACAGTGCTGGATTCTATTACGAACAGGCCGTTGAGAGAGCTCCGACGATGGAAAGAATCGAAAAAACAGGAATTGCCTACTTTGAAGCGTACACATTCGCTTTGGATGAGCAAAAAGTAAGCTACTTGGCTGAAAAGACAAGAACATACTTAAATAATGTTTTGGAAAACGATCCAAAACGTTTGGATTTAAAAACTAAGGTTGCGATGACGTATGTGTCTTCTTCCAATCCAATGCAGGGGATAACCATGCTAAGGGAAATATTGGTAGAAGAGCCTACAAATGAAGATGCGCTATTTAATATGGGTGTACTTTCTATTCAATCTGGGCAGTATAATAGAGCATCTGAGAGGTTTGAAGAATTGATTAAATTCCATCCAAATAACCTTCAAGGGCAATTTTATCTTGCCGTAAGTTATTTTGAATCCAAGCAAACTAATAAAGCAAAAAAGCAGTTCGAGCAAGTGAAAGGCATGACAACAGACCCTATGGTTTTGTCAAGTGTTGAAAGCTATCTAGAAAGGCTATAAATAATTGTTCACCTTAAATCTTTAAAACTATGCCTTGCGGTAAAAAAAGAAAGAGACATAAGATCGCTACGCACAAGCGTAAGAAGAGACTTAGAAAAAACAGACATAAGAAGAAGTAATTAATTACTTCTTCTTTTTGAGTTTTTACAGTAAACGTTCATTCACATAAACAGAGACACGATTTGAGCACAGAATTAGTAATCGATTCTGCTCAAAGCGGTAGTCGTATCGCTCTTTTAAAAGACAAAAGCTTGGTTGAGCTCCATTCAGATGGAGAAGACAATCAGTTTAAAGTTGGTGATATCTATCTGGGAACTGTTCGAAAAATCGTCAATGGGCTGAATGCAGCCTTCATTGACGTAGGTTATGAAAAAGATGCCTTCCTGCATTATCAGGATCTGGGGCCACAGATCAATAGCTTAAATAAGTTTTCGAAACTAGCCAAGAATGGTAATTACACCAGCTACAATTTAAAAGGGTTTGACCTAGAGCCTGACATAGAAAAACTTGGAAAGATTTCCAATGTTCTTCCTAAAAACAACCAAATTTTGGTTCAGGTTGTAAAAGAGCCTATCTCAACGAAAGGCCCTCGACTATCCTGTGAGCTCTCCATTGCCGGTCGATATTTGGTATTGGTTCCTTTTTCCAACACTGTCAACGTTTCTAAAAAGATTCGGAGTGCAGAAGAAAGAAGAAGGCTCGTACGCTTGATCACTTCCATCAAACCAGCCAATTTTGGCGTGATTATCAGAACAGTAGCTGAAGGTCAGTCGGTCACAGAGCTTGACAAAGATCTCAGAAACTTGGTAAGCACTTGGGAAGATGGTATGAAAAAGCTTCCAAAAGCAAAACCAAAAGACAAGGTAATCGGAGAAATGAGTATGGCCTCCTCTATCATTAGAGACCTACTCAACGAATCATTCGATGCAATCACAGTAGAGGATGAATTGATCTACGATCAGATCCGATCTTATATCAGATCTATCGCTCCTGAAAAGGAAAGAATAGTAAAGCTTCACAATGGTAAAGCTAAGCTCTTTGAAAGTTTTGGAATAGAAAAGCAAATCAAAAGCTTGTTTGGTCAAACAATAAGTCTTCCACAAGGCGGATATGTCATTATAGAACATACAGAAGCCTTGCACGTCATCGACGTGAACAGTGGAAATAAATCCAATCAAGAAAGCGATCAGGAAACTACGGCATTGAAGACCAACCTGGCCGCTGCGAAAGAAATTGCTAGACAATTACGCCTCCGAGATATGGGAGGTATCATCGTCATTGACTTTATAGATATGAAAAAAGCCGACAATAAGAAGGCGATCTATGATGCAATGAAAGATGAGATGAAAGACGACAGGTCGAAAAACACGGTGCTTCCTTTGACCAAGTTTGGGTTGATGCAGATCACTAGACAGCGTGTAAGGCCCGAAGTTAATATCATCACAAAAGAAACTTGCCCTTCTTGTAACGGAACAGGCAAGATCCAGGCTTCCATATTGGTGGCAGATAAACTGGAGAAAGACCTAGAGCATATGGCTACTATCCAAAATATTTCTAATATCCACATTGGATTACATCCTTACCTACATGCCTTCTTTACGAATGGTATTATATCACAAAGGGTAAGATGGTTTTTCAAATACTTCAAGTGGGTAAAATTGATCAAAGATTCATCACTTCCAGTGACGGAGTACAGATTCCTGGACGATTCAGGAGAAGAAATAGAACTTAATGTAAAAAGCGAGACTGAATAGTCTCGCTTTTTTTTGTATTGGTCTTTGCAAGGTATATTTTTTCCAAAGTTCTAATACTTTGGAAAAGGGTTTGCTATGAGTAAATTCAGCCATTCCTAAACTTCTATTCCTAAGCCTTTGTTTTTAAATGTTAATTTTTTAGTTTGTTATGTTTTTCAAAATCAACAGAAATGAACTATTTAAAAACATACTTTTTGACTGTGGTCATCTTGTTTATCAGTCATTTTAGTTTAGCTCAATATCAACTTAAGAAAACCAATGAATTTAAAATCAACTCGCTGAATTCAGTGGAGATTGTTGATTATGATCCAGTGAATAAGCGGTATTTGGGGTATGAAAATGAAAGCAAAGGTTTTGTTGTAATGGTTCTTGATGAGAAAGGAAGAATCCTCCAGAAAAAAAATTTGATGGGACAGGGTCCAGGTCAATTTAATTCAGCAATGAATTCCCTCGGATATTCTGATAAAAAAGACATTTGGGTAATAACTCCCAACCAATTGCTTACTTTCGATAAAAACTTGAATTTCAAAAGTGCTGTTAAATATGTCAATATCAATGCATTTTTTACATATAGGATAGCTGAATCCCCAATATTCTTTTACAAGGATAAGTTCAAGAATGAACTTGTCTTTGGAACCTACCCTTCAAATACAGCTAGATTTACCAGTGTAAAAGACTTAGGAACTCAACATTTGTTAGAACTCCATGACTTATCTGAAAACCACAATTATTTTCTTGCCCCGATAAAAAACAGACCAATTTCCAAAGATTTAGATAATTCCATCAACAGTTTATATAGACCTGTATTCACACAGGATAAAGAAAAAAATAAGTTGTATATAACTGCCTCTCTTGATAATGAAATAACTATAATTGATCTTCTCACAGGTAACTCCATATCAAAAATCAACATCAATCATGGAGATTTTGGGAGTTTCAAAAAATTACCCATAACTGACAAAACCTTGCCTAGCTACCCTCCTCATACCTTAGCTTCTTTGAATTTGAAAATCATAAAGCTAGATGGAGGCCTTATTATCTTGAATTATGTCAGAGAAATTCCATATGGGACTTTTGAGAAAAAAATCACTGAAGATCAATTTTATCACCATTTCAAAGATCCAGATTATCATAGAATAATCATCTTTGACGAAGAGAAGCAACTCAGCAAGGATCTACAAATCCCTTATGGTCAAGTCAAAATCGCTATGCCGAATAATTCCATCCTTATCAAACTAATCAATCCCGAGGAGGAAGAGGATTTTGTGAGGTATGGCATTTATCAAGTGTCCAAATAATCAATGAAAAAATTTTCAAAAGATAATTCACTAAAACACATCTAAAACGAAACCACCTATCCAAATGAACAGAAAATTGCTTCTTGCATTTCTCCTATCTGCTTCTACCTTATTTTCTTGTAGTAAAAAGGAGTCAGATACTTCACAAAGTGATGGGGTTTATAGTTTGGTGAAAATTGATTCTTTTAAAGTGAGTCGTGAGAATAAAATCAGGATACTAGATTTTCAGGAGTCTAGAGAATCATTTTTAGGTTATGATGCGATCAGGGAAGAGTTTCTTTTGCTTAATAAAGAAGGGGAAGTTTTAGAGCATGTAAAAAGAGTAGGTGAAGGGCCAAATGAATATAAAACTAACCTAATAGCGGCTTCATTTGATCGGGATAATTTGGGATATTATTTGTTGAGTTCTCAAGAATTCATTCACTATGATTATTCATGGAGAATTATTGATAGAACTATTTTTTCTTCTTATTACACCGTAAATCTATATTCTGGACCTCGTACTAAGGTTCCTTATTTTACAAAAGAAGGAGATTCAGGAATTCGATTCTTTAGTAGCTTTTTTTCAAATGTAGGAGTTCATAGGTTTGATCTCAAAGATAACTTGGATGAGCAGAAGCTTATAGAATATTACGATACCAATTCAGAGGAAATCAAATGGGCTATGAATTTAGACTTGGATTTCTTCAGTCCATCAGAACTTGATCAACAATATTTTAGTCCTATTCAGATTTATCATCTTGATCAAAAGGAAAACCTGCTTTATTTAACATTCAGAAACAGTAACCTGCTTGGAATCTATGATTTGAATGATGATTTCAAATTGCTTAAGAAAGTTAACTTGGAGCATTCTTCATTTTTAAAAACCAATCAGGCTAGAAATGTCTCCTTAAATAAGCTTGGAAATGGTCAGCTGATGTTGCTTTACTTTTCCGGGAAATCAGAAGGAGATATTCAAATCGAAACAGAAAAAAATCCAAACTATTTAGCCTATCAAGATCCAAGTTGTTATCGATTTATGATTATTGACAGCAATAGTGAAGAAATGATTGAAATTCCATTTCCAAAAGGTGTAGAGCCACATTCGGAAATTTTAAACTTTGGAAAAGATTCCATTTTATTAAGAGATCAAGAAAGTCCTAATGTTGAGCAAGACTTTTCCAATTACTCCATTTTTAAACTAAACTTTGTAACTCCATGAACCATATCAAACTACTCTCCTTCCTACTTTTTGTTTTTATTTTCTTCTGGAATGAAGTAGATGCGCAAGGAGTAAAAGAAGTTCAAGTTACTGGAGTAATTCAAGATTCAAAAAGTGAAGTACCACTGGTAAATGCATTTATTTATCTCAAAAATCATTCTGAATTCAATGTTTTGTCGGATCTAAATGGTGAGTTTGTGCTTTCTTATCCGAAATTATTTCAAACGGACACCCTTGTGATATCACTTCTTGGCTATCAAAAGAAACAACTTCTGCTGGAGAGTTTAAAAGAAAATAACAATCAAATATCCCTAAACCAAGTTGATCTCAGCCTTCAAGAGATTGTGGTTCAACCTGATGAATCTTTGTTTGAGGAGTTTTTTGCCAAGGTGATCAAAAATATTCCCAATAACTACCCAACAAAAAAACATCAGTTCAATGCTTTCTACAGAAGGGTTTCTACAGATTACAATGAATACACTAAATTGGTGGAGGCAGCTGTTTTGATTGAGGACTATGATTACAAAAGGGATATCGATGATTCGAAAATAAAAATTGAAGCGCTTAGACAAAGTGATGAGTTGGGGGATATTGATTCTGTTTTAATTCAATCTTTTCAGAGGATGGGTGAAAATATTGCCAAACAAGTCGAAAGGATGAGGGCAAAATCTATGATTAATGAAGGTTTCGAAAGTAATTTTATCAGAAAAGCTCGTTCCTCTTCTTCAGTTTTTTCAGAGGAGTATTACAAATCTTGGTTTCTGGGCTCAAGCAGATTTCCTGTTTATCAAAGGTTAGTTGGTACAGAAATTCGTGGTCAGGACACTATATTCCATATTGCCTTTGGTAATACAGATCCTCCCACAGGAGATAGTTTTATCAAGATCAATAGTAGAAATTATGCAATAGAGGAATTCCAAATGACTCCTAATGAATCTTGGAATAAATCCTTCTATGTTCAATATTATTTGAAGTATAAGGAAATAGAGGGAGTATATTATCCAGAGAAAGTTGAATATAGAATGATGCGCTTTATCAATAGAGATATTGGAAGTCAACAGGTCGATATACATACCTTTTGGTTTGATGATGTACAAACGGAAAACCTACAAAAGATTCGTCCACGCGATGTATTGGATAGAGATCTTCGGATAGAAACTAGGAGTTTTGACTACGATAAAGATTTTTGGGAAAGGTATAAATTGATCAAAAAGCATCCTCTTGATCCATCAATTAAAAAAAGTCTTGAGCGTTTCAAAAGCTTAGAAAAACAATTCGAAGAAAATTCAAAAAATAGATAACTTATACACTATGGTAAGAATTCCGAGCTTTGTTTTTCTGATGTTTTTTATAGCTTTTTGGTCTTGTGGGTCTAAGGAAATTGAGGGGAACGATCATTTGGAAATCGAAGCTGTATATTTTATGATCGAGGACAGTCTGACACTCGACTATCTTCACTATCAAAATGCAGGGTTGAAATATGTGGAAAATGAGCTATTTGTAGAATCACTCTTTTTATCAAGCGATAATTTCTCTTTTCATTTCCCAACTGCAAACCCAACTTTAGAAATCAATTACAGGGATAATTCGTCTATCGATTTTTCTTATTTGTTCCAAAAAGGAGATTCAGTATTGATTAAGGTAAAAGATAAAATGCCTTGGTTTGAAGTAGTGAACCGCAAGACGAAAGCGCATGAAATTAATTTTGAATCCTTAAGAAACAAAGCGCTATTTCAATCCCGATATACAGGGTATCAAGATTTCTATTTGATCTGGAATATGAGTAAAGGAAATCCAATGGTTGACTTCAGTGAAGATTTGAATGCTGCCAAATCGAAGGCACTTGATAAACTTTCATTGGAAAAAGCATGGTTGGATTCTTTGCTTCATCTTGAAGCTATTCCGGAAAAAGCAGCAGACTATTTTATGAACAAAACTGAATTTGAACGAAATAAGCTCGCCTTGTTCGATCCAAAAAAAGATTCACTTTCTTTGGATGATTTATCTAAAGTGATTTTAGAAATCCCTGATTACAGCAACCTTTATCAAATTGAATTTGCGGATTTGGTGCTTGACAGGTTGGATAGTTTTTCGGATGAAAAGGTGGATTTGGATGATGCGTTCAAGGGTGAATTTGGAAAGTTTTTGCTATTTAAGTATTTGGAAAGGCAGATATTCAGACTTTCTTTTGAAGAGAGTGAGCAATTGATCGGTCGATATAAAGATGAGGTAAAGCCTTCATGGTTTTCGATTTTGGAAGAAAATGCTCGGTCAACAAAATCATTGATACCTGATATCCAATTGGAAGATGAAGCTGGTAATACTTTCGAATTTGAAGATTTGCTTGCTCAAAAAAGAGGAAAGTATTTATACATTGATTTTTGGGCTGCTTGGTGTATTCCCTGCATCAGGTCATTTCCGGCTTCACTTGCCTTAAATGAAAAATACAATGACTTAGAAGTCCTTTATCTATCCATAGATGAAAACAAAAATTTATGGAAAGATGCAATTCAAAAGTATGATATCAATATTCAGAATCAGAGCTTTCTGATTAAAAATAAGGAAGAATCAGTTTTTTTAAAAGGGATACAATTACAATCGATCCCTCGCTATCTGATTTTTGATCGAGAAGGCAACTTTATTCACCCGAATGCGCCAAAGCCAGATAAAACCGAAGATTTGAAGAAAATATTTAAATTTCAATAAGTATAGATGGGAATAGGGAAACCATACTTTAAATGTCAAATATGTGTTTGGTTAATGCTATTGATTGGCTGCAGTCAAAGTCATACAGGAGATTTAAGGGTTATTGAAGTTGGGCTTAAAAAAGTCACTGATTTGCATTTATCTGATGTATCCAGAGAAATCAATGTAATTGCTTTAGAAACTTCTGAAGTATCTTATATCAACTCCATATATGATTTATTTCAATATGATGATAGGCTATACATTCAAGTTTCCAGTCAGAAAGTATTGATATTCGACTTGGAGGGTAATTTCATTCAGGAACTTGGTAATCGGGGTGAGGGTCCTGGGGAGCATCAATATATCAAGTCTATTACAGTAGATAAGAAAATCAAAGAAATCTATTTGACAAGTACCAAGAAAGTTTTGGTTTTTTCAAAAACTCATGAATTTCTAAGAGAAAAATTATTAAAAAACACTTGGGATTACCTCTATTTTTCGAATGAAAAAAGATACACCGTTGAGCAGAAATATGGAGTGCCGAATGAGCTGGGTTATGTTAACTATACCAGTTTATATGAACTTAATTCAGAGCTATCAATCATCGATACGCTGTCAGTGAGAGCCGTTCAACTCAATGCAAACTCTGCTTCATCTTATCCATTCAATCATTATCTTTCATCAGTCGATCATGATTTATTTTATTATGCATCAGTCCTCACCAACGAGGAATTTCTGAGAGATACCTTATATCAAATTAAAGAAAGTGAAGCTATTCCTTACTTAAAACTAGATTTTGGCAAATTGATACTGAATGAAAAAGGCATTAAATCAACCTGGATTTATAATATTGTCCATTCGAAGTCATACATCATTTGTGAATATTCAAATTTAGGTGACAAAATGTTTTTCTTATATGATAAAAAGGAATCAAAAGGATATAATATGAAGGAAGGGCTGCTTGATTCAGAAGGTGATCCAATAGTATTAAGACCTTATGATTTATCCAATGATATGTTTTATTATATTAAAAAGTCTGCTTACACGAACCTATCGACTGAGGAGGAAAATCCGTTAATAGGAATTGTTTATTTGAAATAATCACAAACTTTAAAACTCCATGAACCACATCAAACTACTCTTATTCCTACTTTTAATTATCCTCTACTCTTGCGGGCAAAAAGGTACTGATGATTTAAAGCAGACCTTTTCCTATCAATTGGATACAGTTCTGATTGACTCCAAAGGGAAAAACCTGGATCTGAATAGGAATATTACCAATTCGGATTTAAACGTAGAAGAAAGTACAATCTACTTGTTCAATAGTTTTGATCACTCAATTGATGAAATCAACTTGGATCAGCTAGAATATGTACAAAGCATTCCTTTAGAAAAAGAAGGTCCGAATGGCACGAGTTCTATTTTTTATATCTATTCGTTGAATGACGAATTATTTTTTATCAAAGGGTATGAAAAATCTGGAGTTTTCGATAAAAATGGAAGGCTCTTAAAAAATGCACAATGGTCTAAGGTGAAAAATGGTGATGGTTTTCAAACGCTCAAAAATGAGTTGGTTTTGGAATATAGCGACTCTATGAAGGTTTTTGGGATTGCTTATGGTTTAGAAAGAAGTATTTATCTCGATGTTTTGTCCACCAAGAATCTTACAAAAAAGCGATTTGACATTGATCTTGAAAAAGCATATCAAAACAATGTTTTGGAACTTGATGATTCTGGAATATATATCTTTTTAGAACCAGAGCTTCATCTTAATGCTGAAAACGGTCTTGCACTTGTCAGCCATGGTTTTACCAATGAAATCTATATTTTCAATGCAGCAGGAGAGTTTGTGAAAAAAGTCAGCTACGAGCCAACTTTGACACCTAAAAGTGTCAAGCAGATTGATAAGAATGGGATCGTATCAAGAGAGATTTTAGAAAATACTTATCAGGGTTTCTTGGAGCAAGTCAAATTTGGTGCGCCGGTTTGGGACAAATTAAACAAAAGATATCTGCGCTTATCTGCCCAAAGAGTTTTTACAGATACCAAAGCTGAGAATGCTTTCTTGCCACAAACAAAAAAGTATAAGATATTCCTGACGGTTTTTGATGAAGATTTTAACCTGATCTCAGAAGGGGAAGTTCCAGAGTTCAACTCAGAAAGCGTGAAGTACTTTGCAAAAGACGGTAAGCTTTGGTACTTTACTAATGTGGATGATGAGTTGGGGTTTGTTATACTTAACTTAGAAAATTAATTTCCTCAAACTGGCCTAAATTTCTCCTGCAAACCCCTCAAAAAATTCCTTAAAACTTGATCCTTGCAAGGTCTGTATTGGCTTTGTTCTGGTTTTCTAAAAAGGGCGCTGAGCTCATGCTTGCCAAACCTAAATCCGATCAAGTCCAAAGTGTCCAGAATATCTTCATCTTTCATATTCATGGCAATTTTCAGTTTTCTGAAAACCGTGTTGTTGTTTAAGCTTTTTTCAGGCAAAGGTTGCTCACCATCTTTTTTACCTCTTTTCTTAATTATCAAGCCATTTAAAAATGCTGCTAAGTCTTTGTCATAAATGGGCTTACTTTCAGGATCATCATCTTTTTTCAGCCAATCGCTTACTTCAGATCTTCCAATCTCTAGCGTTCCTAACCCAAAGATTGAAATCATTTCGTCATCAGAGAAGTCAAAAGTATAGCGCAAGCTTCGGAGGATATCGTTGTTGGTCATGTTTGTTTTTGATTTTGGTATTCTAATACAAAAGAACACAATATTTTTATCAAGGAATAATTGGTGAACTTCGTGATAACCTTTGTGCTCCTCGTAGTTTATTCTTTAAAGTGTTTTTTACCACCAAGAACACTGAGGCTCAAGGGATTTTAAGATTTACTTTACGCGGTAACTCAATCTCATCGTGATTGAAGCTGTTTTTTCTTTTGAACTTGTATTGAAAGTTCCGCCCCAAGAGTAGTCTTCAGAGGAATTTTGTCCTGTGATTTGAAATATTCCCATATTGGCAGAGATCAATTTTCCTAATTTGGAGCCTGAGTTTTCAGCGATTCGTTCTGCCCTGAGACGAGCATCTTCTGTCGCTTTGGAGATCATTTCTATTTTGAGGCTCTCTAGTTTTGTGTAATAATAGCGTGGAGCCTGAGAATAGAATTTGACACCCTGCAGCAGCAGTTCTGTGATTTCCCTGGAAATTTGCTCTACTTTATCCACATCATTGGATTCAATTTGAATGGATTGGTTCAGCTGATATCCCAAAAATGTCTGACCCATGTAATTGCCATTGTTGTTATAATTTTGCTGGTATTGAGGATTTGTGTTCACAGCTTTGAAAATGATTTGATCTTTTGGAATTCCTTTTCCAATCAAATAATCAGTGACTGCTTTTCGATCTTTTTCCAAATCAGCATAAGCATCTTTGATCTCGAAACTTTCTCTACTGAAGTTTCCTTCCCATACGACCAAATCGGATGAGAAATTTTGTTCTCCCAGTCCGGTCACATCCACTGTTCCGGATTTTTTGTTCCTATTGACAATGGAATTGCCCAAGATTGCGGCTGAAATGACAATTGCTAAAGCAAAAATACCGGCTGTGAGGTGCTTTTTCATTTTTTGTTGTTTTTCAAATTTATAGATAAAATACGGTTTTAAGTACGAGCCGTAGCTTTGCTTTTTCTTTTTCTTTTATAATTTTAAAAATGTATTCCTCAATTGAATCAAAATTTATAAGATAAGTAGCTACAATGAAATTATTTCAAAACGAAATTCGGCTAAAAAGCTTTCCAAGGGGTTATCATTTGATTACAGAAATTGTGGAAAATAAGATTCCAGAAATCAGTCAGATTCAAACAGGAATGCTTCAGATATTTATCAAACATACTTCAGCAGGATTGACTATCAATGAGAATGCTGATCCGACTGTCAGAAAAGACTTTGAAACCTTTGTTAATGAGCTTGTTCCGGAAACTTATCCACGATTTATCCACACTTATGAAGGCTCAGATGATATGCCTGCGCACTTGAAAAGCAGTATTTTAGGAAATAGTCTGCAAATACCGATAACTGGTGGAAAACTTAACCTTGGAACTTGGCAAGGGATTTATCTCTGCGAATTCAGAGACCATGGAGGGCCTAGGAAACTGGTTTTGACTGCTTTTGGAGTGTGATTAAAGTGTTAATGTTAGAGAAATAGATTTGCCAGAGCTTGAGATAACTTTATTTTCAACGGTTTCTATTTCATTGTTGTTTAGTTTCAAAGATTTAAATTGATAAAATGAAGGGTCAAAGTGAATTTCCCAATCCCCATTTTCTTGTGTGATCTCTATCTCAATTTCATTTCCTTCCTTTTTGAATTTCATTGAAATGCTGTTGTCGGATATGATCACATTTTCGATCTTGGCTTCATTCCAAGCACTTGGCATTTGAGGTTTAATGTGGATAACTTTCTTTGAGGCATCCGGCTTGATCCCGAAGAACTGTGTTACGACTGGTACGGCATAGCTATACAGATTCCAAGCTTACGCCATCATTCCATAGTCAGGAGAGACTTCATAAATTGAACCTGGCAATGCAAAACCAAATGAGCGGGTCATCCGCTTTAAATAGTCTAAGGCCTTATCGGGTCTTCCGTAATTGTTCTCAGCGATAGCTTGCACGCCCGTTGGCAAAGTCATCACTGCTCCTGTATAAGAGAAGACCTTGCTGCCTTCAAACTTCCCGTCTTCGGATTCAGATGCTTCATCTCTATCTATTCCTGTCACAAATACGCCAAATGGGTTGACGAATTTTGATCCTTTGTCTAAAGCTTTAATGGCTTTTTCTTCTTCGGCAATTCCCATTTCCATGGGTGTGTTGACAACCCAGTTGTGAAAAAGGACGAAGCCTTGCTTTTTATTGCGAGGATATGTGGATAACTTCCTTTTAGTAGCTTTCAATTCTTCCACAGCCCAAGGTTTATTTAAGGTATCAGCTCTTACAATTGCAGCATCGATCAATTTCAAAGCTTCCGAAGTAGTGCCTATAAAATCGGCATACGAATTGAATTCTTCAACCCAAAATTCTTCGTTGATCTTTTCTTTCAGTAAATCAGCGGTTTGTTGATAACTTTTGGCTTGTTCTGCATCACCGATAACCTTGGCCATTTTTGCGGCATCAGCAAAAGCTTTTTGCGTGTAAACAGCCACATCAATCATCTCGGATTCTAATCCGTGAATTTCCATCATGCCATACCCATCAGGGAAAAGATTTCCATCCTTGTCCTTTTCTTCCATTAGCCATTTCAGCCCTTTCTTGATAAAGGGATAATACTTTCCTAAAAATTCCCTATCTCCAGTCCATTGATATACCCACCAAATCAGAGAGGTAAACTGTGGCGTTTCATTGATATTTCCTGGATTGAAAATCACACCATTTGTACTGACTTCATGAATCACTTGACCGTTGCCGTTTGATTCAGAGAGTTTGTGGATAAGTTCGATCGTACGATAAACCAAGTCTTTTCTTCCAGTAGCTATCGCTCCTTTTAAGGTGTATTCATTGTCCACACCAAACCACCAAGGATAATCCGGCATCCCCGCGCCAAGCCCTCGACCTACTTCAGGCACATCTCTCACCAACCATTCGGTGTTATATTTCACCCACTCAAAAGCTTCCTGCAATTCCTTATCGGGAATAGTTAACTTTGACATGGAAGCGATTCTTTCATAATGCTTGATTTTGTCCTTCAAGTAAGTCTCATAGTGTTGCGCCAAAAGGTCATAGGTTTTTTCAACATTTTGCTGAGAAGTATAAGAACCTGCTATGAAAACCTTGAATGTCTTTTCTTCTTTCGATTTTAAGGATATTTTGTATTTTAGATTGGCAGAAGTTCCTTTTCCCTGTGGTGTGTAGTTACAGTTCGGATCAGCCGCTTCTGATTGTATTGCTATTTCATTTGAACCAAAAAGTACATGCCATTCATTGGATTGATCTTTTCCCCGCCAAGCTTGCCTAATTTCATCGAAAACCAGGTTATCCACATCATCAATCATCCCCACTCTTTCACCTAGCCATGCCGGTATCAAATCAGTATAGCCCGAAAAATTAAAATCAAAAGTCTGCTTTTGATCACTCTTATTTGTAAAAGTGTATTCTATGATGACGCCTTCTATTGCATCAGGAACAAATTGAAACCTTGAGATTTCTAAATCTGGGATGGTTGTTTCAAAGACATGCTTGTTTCCAAATGGGAAATTAACAAACTGATCAGCGCGATCTAGACAATAAGAACTTCCATCTAATTGGACCGAGTTTGTAAACCCATCCATCAGTTTGATTGGATGATTCCAAATCCCACCCATTTCACCTTCGACATGCCATCCTAAATCCGGGAAAGTTCCATTTTGATGCCCTACCATATAGACACGGTCACCTGCGGAAACAAAAGGAGAGTTGAGATATTCTTTTTTTCCGATCAACTGAGGACTATCAGCAATAAGATTTTGTAAATTAGTTTGAGGTGGTTCGGATTTGCATCCAAAAACAAGAAGGGCTAAAAAAGCAAAGTAGAGGTGATCTAGGGTAAATTTATTCATAGCAAAAGATATAAGACTTGATAATAAATGTAAGTCTTATACCTTAATTATCATACTTTATCACTCCACCTTTACAGCTCGATAACAAGATTTTTGTGGTTGAATTTATGATTGGCAAATTGATTGAGCTTATTATGCTTGCTGTTTTTTGGATTTTTTTCCAATGTAATGCATGTTTTTTATTGCTCAGGAAGATACATTTCATGGTATTTAACTTTGGTTATATGTAAAATATCGGATAAAATAAAAATAGACCTTACCGATTTTAAAATAAAAATTGTAACTTTGAAGCATGAAATACGATTTTAATATAGGGCAGCTGAGCGAAAACACCTTGCAATTGATGCAATCTGTGCACAATAAAAAGCAAAGATTGGATGTGTTTGGTCCTATTCCTCATGCTTTGCTGGCCAATATTAGAGAAAACCTGAATATAGAATGGACCTATAATTCCAATCATATTGAAGGGAATACACTCACCTTACAAGAGACCCGTATGGTGCTTGAAGATGGGATTACCGTGGGTGGCAAATCTTTGAACGAGCATCTTGAGATTGTAAACCACAGAGAGGCCATAAACTATGTAGAGTCTTTGGTATCATCAGATTATAAACTTACTGAAAGAGACATTTTGGATGTGCACGAATTGGTGCTCAATAAAATCCAAAAGGACTTTGCTGGAAGATTTCGTACGGCTGGTGTTCGTATTGGAGGGGCTAATTTTATACCGCCCAATGCGCTAAAAGTGCCCGATTTGATTACCGAATTGATTGACTGGGAGAATACTTGTACGATGGATATTCTTGAAAAAGTCGCCTTATTTCACCATCGGTTTGTGTGGGTTCATCCTTTTTTTGATGGCAATGGCCGCACGGTTCGCTTGATAATGAATTTACTGCTAATGAAAGAAGGGTTTCCTCCTGCGGTGATTTTAGGTGTGGACAGAAAGCGCTATTACCAAGCTTTGAATCTGGCCAACACAGGTAATTTTGATAAGCTGACGTTTCTGATTGCGCAAGCTATAGACAGATCGCTTACCATTTATTTAAACAGTTTGGAGGATACCACTGGTGATTTTGATGCGATTTCTAATATTGTCAGAGAGTCGGATGTACCTTATGGTCAGGAGTACATCAGCTTGTTGGCACGTCAAGGAAAAATAGAAGCCTATAAAGAGGGTCGTGTATGGTACACCTCCAAAAAGTCTGTTGAAAATTATCTAAAAGGCAAAAAAGGGAAGAAATCTTAAATCTTCCCTTTTTTTATAATTAATCTTCCCATCCCCAAGGGGTCGGAGGTGTTTCTACCTCTTTGGTTAGATCAAATTTAACTGTGATAGGAGAGTTGTTATTGATTCTTCGAAGGTTATAAGTAAAGGAAGTGTCATCCAAAGTTATCCACCAAATATTAGTAGCTGCATAAGGAATCAAATCCGTAGTTTCTTGATCTGCTGGGAAAAATTGAACTTTAGCCATTCCTGTATTGCTGCTCAATCCTCCATACTGAGTTACTCTGTCTTCAGTTCCATCCTCGTGTCTATGGTCATGCTTGAGTTTGATCAAGTTTCCTTCTTCCATTGTCAATACCCAAGTTCGAGAGTGGTCGTCACCAACGTGAAACGGAACAGTGATCTTTCCATCTTCGCAAGTCCTCACATGCATGACTAGTTTTTTTCCATAGAATTGATCATTTTCTGAGGCATTTAGCATCTCGCCTTCAAATGATTTACCGCAATGCTTGGATAGATTTTCCCAGAAAGCTAATGATCCAGGGCCTTCAGGTGCTGCTGTTCTTTGAGCCTGAACATGCAGGCTGATCAACATTAAAAATAGGATAAGAAGATTTTTCATTCTTTTTTTGATTTTGTACAATTGATTTGTGTGATATCTTTTGAGTTAATTACTTATAAGTTTACAATAAGGTTAAAATTCTTGATAATGCACAAACACTTTATATAAACAGGCAGTTGTTTTATCGATGAAGTACAAGCGTTTATTAGTTTGGTTTAGAAATGACTTAAGGCTGCATGATCATGCAGCCTTATTTTCCGCTGTTGAAAAATCGGAAGAAGTTATTCCTGTTTATTGTTTTGATCCTAGAATGTTCAGAGAAACCCATCTAGGGTTTGTTAAAACTGGAAATCACAGGGCAAAATTCTTACTTCAAGCAGTGGAAAACTTGAAGAGAAATCTTCAGAACGTGGGTTCGAACTTATTGATATTGCATGGTAAGCCAGAGGATTTAATTCCACAAGTGGCAAAAGAACTTGGTGTGCAAGCCATATATTTTTCTGAAGAAGTTACCGCAGAAGAAAAAGCTGTTGAAAGCGCATTAGAAAATGCAGCTTATAAATTGGGGGTTGAGACGGCTTCATTTTGGCAAAGCACCTTATTTAATTTGGAAGATTTGCCATTTCCTGTCAATCAAACTCCTGAAGTTTTTACACAGTTCAGAAAGGAATGTGAGAAATTTTCAAAAGTGAGAAAGGCTTTTCCTGCTCCGAAAATTATCAAGTCACCAACAATAGAATGGGGAGACTTCCCTGCTCTTTCAAAATATGGTTTGGAGAACCCTGCCATTTCATCTCAAGCTGTGATGGTGTTCGAAGGTGGAGAGGATGAAGGAATCAGGCGACTCCAAACTTACTTTTGGAAAAATGACTGCTTAAAAACGTATAAAGAAACTAGAAATGGTCTTTTGGGCGCGGACTACAGCAGTAAATTTTCTCCCTGGATGGCTTTAGGATGTCTATCGCCTAGATATATCTTTGAAGAGGTTAAGAAATACGAAAAAGAAATAAAGAAAAATCAGTCTACTTATTGGTTGATTTTTGAGTTGATTTGGAGAGACTACTTCAGGTTTATTGCTAAAAAGCATGGAAACAAGATTTTCCAAGTGTCCGGAATCAAAAACACTGTGGATAACTGGAATAGAAGTGAGCGGCTTTTTCAAAAATGGACTGATGGTAATACCGGTATTCCTTTTATTGATGCAAACATGCGGGAGCTTAATGCCTCTGGTTTTATGTCAAACAGAGGTAGACAGATTGTAGCTTCTTTTCTAGTGAATGATTTGAATATCGATTGGAGATGGGGTGCAGCGTATTTTGAGAGTCAGTTGATAGATTATGATGTTTGTTCCAATTGGGGAAATTGGATGTACGTTGCTGGAGTTGGTAATGATCCTAGAGAGAATAGGTATTTCAACATCCTTAAGCAAGCGCACAATTATGATAGAAAAGGAGAGTATATTCGACATTGGATACCAGAACTTGATCCGATTCAGGGATTTGACATCCATCAGCCTTTCGAGTTATCCACAAAGCAGTTGAAGGAATCTGGAATTTCCCTAGGAGGTACTTATCCACATCCGATGATCAAGATACCTAAGTCCTTCCTTTAGGATAGAACGCTGATGACGCAGATTTAGCGGATAGTCACGGATTAAGAAAGCTTAGTGAGTCTTATATTAGTAACAGTGGTACGATAGATTAAAATTAGAGGGATCTTATGCATCAGCGTTAATATGCAAAATCAGCGTTATCAGCGTTCCATCAAAAAAGCTTTAACTATCTCCAAACATTTATTTTTCTCTTCAAACATCCCCATGTGACCAACTCCTTCTAATTCATGGTAGGCAGTAACAAAAGCTGCATGTTCTTTGCTTGCCTCTATTTTTATAGCAGGATCTAAGGTGCCGACGATCATCAGTTTTGCGCCTCCAAAAGTTTTCCACACTTCAAATCTGTCTTTTCGGTCTCGCATGGCTTCGATGTATACGATGACAGTTTTCTTGGCTGTCTTTTTTCCGTATTGAATCAAGGTAGCGATTTCTTCCTCCAATCGTTCTTGATGCTGAACAGCAAACAAAGGAGGTACAAAAGATTCTATGAACTTTTCCACACCATGTTTTTTGATAAATGTGATGGTTTTGTTTCGGGTGTGCTTTTTTTCTTGGTCATCAGCAAACGCTGTGGAATGAAACAATCCAATACCTCTAAGCTCCGAACCCATCAACTTCGCCATAGCCAAAGCAACATAACCTCCAAGAGAATGGCCTATGATAATCGGCTTTTGGATTTTTTGTTCTTCCATCCATTCATGAAGGGTAACTGCTACTTCTTCAAGATTCAATTGTGAAGAGCTTAATAAAGACTCACCAAAACCAGGCAAATCAAGACAATAAACAGTGTGGCTTTCTGAAAGTTGTACGGAAAAAGTTTTCCACATTTCCTTCGTTTCACAAAATCCATGAAGTAGGATGATTGGCTTTCCAGCGCCTTGTTTGGTAAAAGAGATCATAATGTAAAAATAAAAAAAGCCTTGCTGAATTTACAGCAAGGCTTCTACTAAAATATCAATCTAATATTATCTTCTAACCTGTACTTCAACCAGTTCCCTTACAGCATCTGCAATTCCTTCTGGATCAAAGCCACATTCTCTGTGAAGCTCAATTTGCTCACCATGTTCTACGATGGTATCTGGAATACCTAATCTCTTAACCTGAGAAGTGTAACCATGGTCTGTCATCCATTCCACGACCGCAGAACCAAATCCTCCCATCAATGCTCCATCTTCTACAGTGATCACTTTCTTGAATTTTCCAAAAACTTCATGCAATAAGTCTGCATCCAATGGCTTCACAAATCTCATATCATAATGCGCTGGATTTATACCTTCTTCTGCAAGTTTCTCTGTTGCTTCTACGGCGTAATTCCCAATATGTCCTAGCGTCAAAATTGCCACTTCCTCACCTTCTTTAATGATTCTACCTTGACCTATTGGAATTTCACGCATTGGTGTTCTCCATTCAGTCATCACACCTTGACCTCTTGGGTAACGGATAGAGAAAGGACCTTGGTATTGCGTAGCGGTATACATCAGGTTTCTCAACTCTTCTTCATTCATCGGAGCTGTTACGACCATATTTGGAACACATCTGAAAAAGGCAATGTCATAAGCGCCATGATGCGTAGGTCCATCAGCGCCAGCAAAGCCAGCTCTGTCTAAACAGAATACAACTTGCAAATTTTGCAAAGCGACATCATGCACAACTTGATCATAAGCTCGCTGCATGAAGGAACTGTAAATATTACAGAAAGGGATCATTCCCTGAGTAGCCAAACCCGCAGAGAAAGTTACTGCGTGCTGCTCAGCGATTCCGACGTCAAATGCTCGGTCAGGCATTTCCTTCATCATGATATTCAGTGAAGAACCTGAAGGCATTGCTGGGGTGATCCCCATGATTTTATCATTTTCCTTAGCCAACTCTACCAAAGTATGTCCAAATACATCTTGGTATTTTGGTGGTTGTGGTGCCGTAGGAGTTTTTTTATAAATCTCACCAGTTACCTTATCAAACAATCCTGGGGCATGCCAAGTAGTTTTATTTCCATTTTCGGCAGGTGCATAACCTTTTCCTTTTACTGTAACACAGTGAAGGATTTTTGGTCCAGGAATATCTCTCAAATCAGAGAGTACTTCTACCAAATGATTCACATCATGACCATCTACAGGGCCAAAATATCTTAGATTTAAGGATTCAAATAAATTGCTTTGTTTTAAGACAGTAGACTTGATCGCACCTTCTACTTTAGAAATCACTTCTTGAGCAGAAGAGCCAAACTTGCTAAACTTGCCCAACAAATTCCAAACTTCGTCTTTGACCTTATTGTAAGTATGTGAAGTGGTGATGTCTGTCAAATAATCTTTCAATGCACCCACATTTGGGTCGATAGACATGCAATTATCATTCAGAATAATAATCAAATTGGTATCTGAAACACCTGCATGATTCATGGCTTCGAATGCCATCCCACCAGTCATTGATCCATCACCAATCACAGCCACATGTTGCTTCAATTTATCACCCTTATATTTTGAGGCCATGGCCATTCCAAGAGCAGCAGAAATAGAGGTGCTCGAATGACCTACACCAAAAGTATCGTATTCGCTTTCTTTTCTTTTTGGAAAACCAGATAAGCCCCCATAAATCCGGTTTGTGTGAAATTGATTTTTTCGCCCAGTTAAAATTTTGTGTCCATAAGCCTGATGACCGACATCCCACACAAGTTGATCTTCTGGCGTATTCAGTACATAATGAAGTGCAACAGTCAATTCTACTACACCCAAACTTGCACCAAAATGACCACCATAGATAGACACATTATCCACAATAAACTGACGAAGTTCATCACTGATTTGGATAAGCTGATCTTTGGAAAACTTTTTAAGATCGGCTGGGGAGTCGATCTGAGCGAGTAATTTACCTGGGGTAATAATCATTATGTATGTTTTGTTTTATAAAAATAGTAAACTCTGTTACTAAGCTATTGTTTTGAACAAGTCAAGATTCAAGCCAAAGCAAATCTGTAAATAAGCTTTTATCTTAACAGGCGTTTAATTTAGCATTAATTTAGATATCTTTGAATGCTAGTGCACCGCAAAATTAAGATAAAATAAATAGTATCCAGTGAGTTTCGAAATCAAATTACCACTTTTCGAAGGACCGTTCGATTTGATGCTCTTCTTTATTGAAAGAGATGAGTTGGATATCTATGATATTCCTATCTTTAAGATAACGAATGACTTCTTGGAATACCTCCATCATTTGGAAAAAATGGAGATAGAAGTGGCGAGCGAATTTATCCTATTTGCTGCGACTTTGATGAAAATAAAGTCCAAAATGCTGATTCCAAGACCTGAAATCAACGAGCATGGGGAAGAGGTCGATCCAAGAGAGGAGCTGATCAGACATTTGTTGGAATATAAAAAGTATAAATCAGTGATTGGTGATTTGGCTACTTTGGAAGAAAGTCAACTTGCCAAAGAGAAGCGGGGAAATATCTTGTCAGAGCTCAAGCAATTGTCTAAGGTAGATGATGTAGAGGCTGAAATGCAAGACTTAGATTTATACAAATTGCTGAAAGTCTATCAAAAAGTAATGTCAAAATTCGCTGCTAGGACGGATGAAACCATGCATACGGTTGTTCAGTATCCGTATTCCATCGAACAGCAAAAGGATTTTGTTATGGATAAAATAAGCTTTAGAGATAAGGTGCCTTTTACTGAATTCATTTCTTACAAACCAGATAAAATTTTCGTGATTTATACTTTTTTGGCCATTTTGGAACTTCTCCAACTTTCCTTGGTTACAATCAGGATAGGTGAGGGATTTAATAATTTCTGGGTTGAAAAAACAGAGCCGGTTACAATGGCTTAGTGTATGAAGATAGATAATAAGAAAATTTTTGAAACGCTTAATCCTAATAAGATTTGGGTTCCTGTCATTATTGGTTTGGGAATCGTATTTCTTATGTTTTACCTTGACCCGAGTGTCAATGCCAAGACGCTGAGGGGTGTTTTTGATGCTTCTTTTGTAGCGATTTTAGTCGCAATTGTTGTTATTTTCTTTAGAGACTTAGGCTATGTTTATAGAATCAGAGCGGTTACAGATAAGCAACTCACTTGGACACGAGCTATTTATGTCATCATTCTTTGGGAATTTGCTTCAGCAGTTACCCCATCAGTTGTTGGTGGCTCTGCAGTGGCAATTTTTATTTTAAATAAAGAGGGAATCAAGCTTGGGAAAGCCATCGCTTTTGTGATGGTAACAGCAATTTTGGACAATCTCTTCTTTGTCATTGGAGCTCCGATTATCTTGTTTTTTGCTCAAGGAAATATTTTCCCCGAAAGCAGGGTAATGGAAATGAAGCTGGGAAAAAGTCTAGAAATTCTTTTCTGGAGTAGCTACTCTTTGTATGCCATTTATTCGATCGTGATGGCGGCGGCTTTGTTTTATAGGCCACGTGTTTTCAAATGGTTTTTACTGAAATTATATTCTATCAAATGGCTGCTCAAGTGGAAGCATTCAGCCAACGAATACGGAAATCAGATTATTGATGCCTCGAAAGAACTTAAAGGAAAAAAATGGAATTATTGGCTGCCAATCATCGCAGTGACAATTTTTATTTGGAGCTCGAGATATTTGATGCTGAATGCATTGGTGGCAGCTTATGAAACTTTGAGTGTAAGCGAACATGTGATTGTATTTGCAAGACAGGTGATCATGTGGATTGTTATGATGATCTCTCCTACACCTGGAAGTAGTGGTACAGCAGAGTTTTTCTTTGCACAGTTTTTCACAGAATTCTTGACTGGCTATACTTTTGTGACAAGTATCCTTTGGAGAATGCTTTCTTACTATCCATATCTCATTTTAGGAGCGATTTTCCTACCGAGATGGATCAAGCAAGTTTTCTTCAAAAAGAAAGAGGATTAATAAAAAATTCATACTTTGAGTAAATGATCCAATCACTCACCACTGAGGAAATCAGAAAAATAGTCGGTGATCAGCAGGAGGCAAAAGCTGAACCTGTATTGATACACCACGTCATCATCGATTCTAGATCCATGTTGCAGCCCGAGCATACGATATTCGTGGCTTTGAAGGGTGCAAAGTTTGACGGGCATGACTTTATTCCTGAGCTTTTTGAATTGGGTGTAAAATGCTTTTTGGTCAAGGATACTTATAAAATACAAAAGAAATTAGAGGGTAAAATAGAACTGATTTTTGTAAAAGACACCAGAGTAGGGTTGCAGCAAATAGCAGCTTACCAACGCGCTTTATTTGAATCCCCTGTTATTTCCATCACGGGAAGCAATGGGAAAACAATCATTAAAGAATGGCTTGGGCAAGTTTTGGCTCAAAAATATGCAGTAGCCAAAAGTCCAAAAAGTTACAACAGCCAAGTAGGTGTTCCACTTTCCATTTTTGGGATTTCCCCATATCATCAAGTAGCGATTTTAGAAGCTGGAATTTCCAAAGTTGGGGAAATGGAAACCCTTCAGAATATCATTAAGCCTGATATTGGGGTTTTTACAAATATTGGCACTGCGCACGAAGAGGGATTTGCCTCCATGGGTGAAAAACTGAGGGAGAAAGCCAAGCTTTTTGAACATGCGAAATATGTAATATATAGAAAAGAGCATGATCAGATTGCAGAATTTTTAGAGGCGGAATTCGACGCCTCACAACTTATCGCTTGGTCCGATCAACCCGGAGCAGATTATACGCTTACGATTAAGAAAGACCTAGAAAAAACCAAAATCCTATTGATCAAGCCGGATTTTCAGATGTTTACTTTTACGGTTCCTTTTTCTGATGTAGCATCTTTGGAAAACATCCGTCATGTGATCACCACAGCGCTTACTTTGGGCATGCTGCCGAAGGACATTCAATCGGGAATTGATCATCTCAAAACGGTGGACATGCGGCTGACGCTCAAGTCTGGCTACAACGAGACCTTGATCATCGATGATACTTATAACAATGACTTGGCAGGACTGCGATTGGCACTTGATTTTATGGCTGCACAAAGGCCAAAAAACAGGAAAGTCCTGATCCTTTCTGATTTTATGCAGGTAGGTCAGCCCGAGGAAGTCTATCAGGAAGTTGCGCAATTGATCAAGCATTATGGCATTGATTTGTTGATTGGAGTTGGGGAGACGATACAGGTTTTGGAAGGAGAAGTTTCTTGCAGTACCATTTTTTATAAAGACACAGAGGCATTGCTTGAGGAACTTCGGGAAGATAGTTTTGACAGTGATCTGATCTTGGTTACAGGAGCTCGGGTTTATGGATTTGAAAGAATCGTCAACAAATTGCAGCAGCGAATCCATGGGACTACCCTCGAGATCAACCTCAATGCACTAACGCACAATTATAATTTTTACAAAACCAAAGTCCTTCCGCAGACCAAAATCATGGTGATGGTTAAGGCCTTTGCTTATGGCGGTGGAGCGACTGAAATTGCCAACCACTTGCAGCAGTTGCGAGCGGATTATTTGGCTGTCGCCTATACGGATGAAGGTGTCGCCTTGCGGGAAGAAGGAATTGCTTTGCCCATCATGGTGCTCAATCCAGCTCAGGAATCTTTCCATCATTTGCAAAAGCACAATTTAGAACCTGTTGTCTATAGCCCCAATTTTTACAAACAATTAGGAAAATATTGCCGCACGCATCAAACCACGATGAAGATTCATCTTGATCTTGATACAGGGATGCACAGACTGGGATTTGATCAGCAGCAATTGGCAGAGCTTAAGGATTTGACTGCGCAATTCCCTGAGTTGGAAATTGCGAGTCTTTATACCCATTTGGTTGGAGCTGATGAAGCAGTTCATGAAGATTTTTCACTGCATCAATTAGAGCTGTTTTCCAAAATGTGTCAGCAGATTGCAGGATTCATTGGATTTATGCCTATCCGACATGCGCTCAATTCAGCGGGAATTATCCGTTATCCTGCCTATCAATTTGATATGGTCAGGTTAGGAATTGGCTTGTATGGTGTAGAAGTAAATGGGATTTATGATGCTGCGTTAAGACCAATTTCTTCTTTGAAGACAACCATTTCTCAAATCAAAACAGTAGATGCAGGAGAAACCATTGGCTACAGCCGAAAAGGAAGACTAAGCTCCAATGGAAAAATCGCAACAATTGCTATTGGCTATGCAGATGGCTATGACAGGAGATTCAGCAACGGCAAAGGGGCTGTCTTGATCCATGGAAAAAAAGCGCCTATCATCGGCAATGTCTGCATGGATATGTGCATGGTGGACATCTCAGGAATCGATGCCAAAGAAGGCGATGAAGTTATCATATATGGACCTGGCATTTCTCTCAAAGAACTCGCTTCCAATATCGGCACCATTCCCTACGAACTCCTCACTAATATCAGCAGCAGAGTGAAGCGGGTGTATTATTTGGATTGATGAGGATTTTAGATTTTAGAGGGTAGATTTACCTACCGTTAGGCAGGTTTTAGATTTAATCTTACTTCTATAACAACTATAAATTTTTTTCAATTCCTGATCCGAAATTTAGAGGTCTAAATCCAAAATTTTTTCAATATGTATATCTGCTTTATTACCAGTAGCCATTTATAATATTGGTTGCAGTTCATTTCAATCAGCTTTGGACCCTTAGCTGTCAACAGTTGACAGTTATCGGTAAGATTATTTGTGATAAAATCACATGCTGGTGTCCTTGCGGAAAATCATAATTTTTAATGTCGAATGTAAAATGTAGAACTCTAAACGCAGGACTCAATTCACCTAGCCTTTCATTCTCAAAAGGATAACAAATGCAGACAAAATTGTCAGCCCACCAATGGTCAAAATTGACATTTCTATTCCAAAGGCATCTGCTATGATTCCTGTAAGAATCGCTCCTATGGCATAACCCAAGTCTCTCCATAGTCTAAAAACTCCAATGCTATTGGCACGATCTGTTGGATGGGTGTTTTCTGCTACTGTTGCCAAAAATGTAGGATAGACCATCGCAGTACCCCAACCCAAAACAGCAGCTAAAATCAAATAATGCGTCATCGAACTAGCAAAAAGAAAGAATGCAAGTGCAATCCCCTGAAGCATCATCCCAATAAACAACAGGTACTTTTTACTGTACAAGTCAGCCATTTTTCCAGTAAATAGCTGTCCAAATCCCCATACAGCAGGATAGGTCGCAGTGATGATGCCAATTTGCTCAAGATCAAAACCTTTGACAGAAAGTAGAATAGGAAATATTCCCCAAGCCATCCCATCATTGAGGTTGTTGATCAATCCAGCCTGAGTGACCGATCCAAGGTTCGGATGCTTCCAAGTGGTTTCCCAAAAGATGTTCTTCAGTTTGGGAACATCACTGTGTTGGTTTTCGGCCGCAACATGCTTTCGGGTGTCTTTGATGAAGAAAATACTTCCCAACAATCCCAAAACAGCCAATCCAATTCCCAGATAAAATGGATAAGGTCTCAAACCGTATTCTGCAGCAATATATCCTGTAAGAAAAGCCACTACCGCCACGGCCAGATAGCCTGCAAATTCATTCAGCCCCATGGCAAAGCCTCTTTGCTTTTCACCGACTAGGTCAATTTTCATCACCACAGTAGATGACCAAGCAAGACCTTGATTGATTCCCAAAAGTACGTTGGCTGCTACTATCCAATCCCATGAAGGCGCAAACATCAAGATAAAAGGAACAGGCAAACCAAACAGCCAACCAATAACGAGTAAGTTTTTTCTTCCTATTTTATTGGCAAATGCTCCAGCAAAGTAATTCGTAATGGCCTTGACGATTCCGAAAACAATTATAAAGGACAAAATTGCTGTTTTGGCAGCGATGGCAAACTCAACCTCTGCTATCTGTGGAAGAATACTTCGCTCTAGTCCAACCATCCCACCGACAAAAGCATTGATGATGACTAAGAGGGTAAATTGTTTCCAGTTTTCTTTGAGTCCTAATTGTACGCTTTTCATTGAAATTTAATTCTATCTGCAAAAGTGAGTACTTCTTTGATTTTTTAAATGAGACTTATGTCACGTAGGATATGAAATAATTGTAAGAGAAGATGTTAATTTATCCAAAGAAATATATGATTTTTTATAAACCTAGTTTATATTGAAACTTTTAAAAATCTCCTCATATGAAATTTAGGAATCAATCTTGGGTTAAAGCAGTAAATTATATCTTTTTGTTAACCTTTTCTTTTTCATGTAAAGAAAAAGATGGCTCCTTGAATTTGGAGGATTCACTTCAACTTACTCAGGCTTCAATCGACACCTTGTTTATTGATTCTGGAGATGAATTAATTCAAGCTGCTGTGAAATTTGAGTTGGTAAGTCTACTGGAAGACCATAAATACCTGTACCACTGGGATCAAAACAACGCCATACTTGAAGTCATTGATTTAGAAAATTTGACCCTTGAAAGCCGGATCACTTTTGAAAAAGATGGTCCAAATGGAGCTGGAACAAATTCATTTTCACATTTTCAAATGCTTAATAAGAGTGAGTTTGTTTTACTAAATCCTTTTCAAGTGCTTCTCTTTAATGTTAAAGGAGAAAAGCTCAAGGAGATCGACTTGTATGAAGAAAAGTTGAGAAAGGCTTTCAGTGAAGTAGGAGCTCCTAGAATATTGCATTTTGATGAAGCAACTTCAGATACCTATGGATTTCAAGTAGGGTTCAAAAAATTCAATCCAACGCTGAATCATTTTAATCTTGAAAACTATCAAGGATCTGTTAATCCTTTACCAAAATTTAATGCATTGGATAATTATCGACTCCTGTATGAAAGTAAGAATGGGATGGACATGAAAGTACATTTGCCGACTCTTCATTTCAATGCACTGAAAGACAAAATATTAATAAGCGCTGATGCTATTGATGGCTTGTATGTATATAATTTAAACGAAACCAATCTTGAATTTTATAATCTAGGTTCTCAGGTGGCAACACAGACTCTAAAATCAGAACCCATCGCATCCATCAATGATTTTGAAGAATGGCAAAACCTTATCTTAGAGATGGAGAAGGAGTTCAACTATGGTAAGTTTTTATTTGACGAACAAAACGACAGATACTTGAGACTGCTCTATCGAAAAGTTTCAACTGATAACTTTAAAATTTTCGTCAGTGAATATTCTTTAGGTTTCGATTTATTAAAAGAATATGAAGTAGTGCAAACCCTAAAAAAACCAAAAAATGAATTTGTCAAAGATGGTAGCATTTGGCTCTATCAAAATTTTGACGACGAACTAGCATTTATCAAACTCACACTAAATTAATCCACAAACCATGAAAAAATTAGTATTTATTCTTTTTGTAACAATTTTGGACTCTTGCGGAGGTAAAGATTCAGAGAACACAGCGAATTCTTATGCAGATATGACCATAAGCATGGATACAGTGGTAGTTGATTCTGGCAATGAAATCCTGATGGCGGCTACTCAATCTTATAGCCATAACATAAATGATAAAGTAGACAGACTTTATTTTTGGGATATCCAATCCTACAATTTAGAAGTAGTGGATCTAGATGAAATGGTCTTACTTGAGAAAATGCCCTACGAGAAAGAAGGGCCAAATGGCGTAGGTCAATATCCTTATCAAATGATGTTGATTGGTGATGATAAAGTGGCTTTCGTAGAATGGAATCAAATCGTCATCGCAGACATGAATGGCAATTTGATCAAAAAAGTCAAAATGGACGAAGAATGGATGAAAGAAGGTTTAGGTGAAAAAGAGTCTCTTAACCCACTTGGGTTTTCTGATGATGGAAGTACAGTATATTGTACCATTTCAAATTTTGAAAGACTGAATTCTAATATCATCCAAGTCGATTTGGAAAATAAGAAAACGAAGTTGATTGAATTACCAGAGTACGATAAAAGGGAAAATTTTAGAGTGACTTTTAAGTCTGAAGAGGGAGGAGGTATGAGTATGTCGATGACTTACCCTTCTTTGTCATTAGATAGACATCAAGACAAGCTAATTTTTTGGTCTAATGCTTTCAATGCTTTATATGAATATGATCCTGAAGCTGATTCCTTAAGTTATCGTACCATCACCAATACATTAACCCCAAACGAAAAGTCGGGGACTTATCAAAATGATGTGTCTACTTTGGAGGCTATGACAGAAGTTAGACAGCAAATTCAACAGGAAGTTAGTTTTTCCAAGCTCTTTTGGGATGATCAGAATAAGGTTTTTTACAGATTTGCGCATTACAATTTACCCAAAATTGCAGATGAAGCGGTTAAGTCTAAGGTTTTCATTAGCATCCTCAATAACGATTTTGAGGTCATTGGAGAAAAGGAAGTTACAGAAATTTTCAAATCAGTTCCAACTGCACAGTTTGTGAAAGATGGAAAAATCCATGCCTATTTGAATGTGGATGACGAGTTGGGGTATATCAGAATTGGAGTTAATTAAATTGAATTTAAGGAATGTCCTTAGTTTTACTTCAATGTTTTGTTTGAGGCGTATTTGATGCAGAGTTTAAGCATATTGCTGAGTCAAAAATCCCTGAAATCCAGAAAAGACCTGCCAAGCACTTTGTCAAAGACGCCAAAATCTGGCTTTATGAAAATATAGATGATGAATTGTGGGATTTGTGAGGATAACCATAAACTAACATAAAATGAAAAAAATTATAATCGGAATGATATCTGGGCTGTCTTTCATAGCTGCTTGCTCTACTGAGAAAAACGAGTCTTTGGAGAATTTTGAATTTAATTTGACTCAAGATACTGTGGTGGTGGATGCCGGTGATGGGATTATTGACCTGAACGGAGGTTTACGTAGTTCTGAAATCTCAAGTGACGGTAAATACCTATATAACCTTGTTTTCATGCAGCCAAAAATTGATAAAATCAATTTAGAAACTTTGACTTTTGAGAAAACCCTTGAATTTGAAAAGGAAGGGCCGAATGGTATCGAGACTTATGTTGCGGGATTTTCCTTGACACCCAAAGATCAAATCGTGATGTGGTCTTATGGACTCCATGGAGTTTTTGATCAATCTGGAGAAAAAGTCAGGGATTTTAGGCTTAGTAAAATCGTTGATGATGAGTTTAGAGGTACAGGCTTCCTACCGATCCGCTTATTTGAGCATCCTCAAGATCCAAATACAATATTTGGACTTTACGTGAAATGGGAAGACAATGAATATTTCTTGATGAAATATGACCTAGAGAATGAATCATTTGCTAAAATCCAATTGCCAGAAACAGAAAAGTTTAAGGAGTTCAGAATGGAGTTTGAATCAAGTGGAGGTTCCGTAGGAGCATTTTGCCCTTCGCCTGATCCAGTTTCTGTTGATGAAAGAATAATTATGACAAACATGGCTTTCAATGAAGCTTATGTCTACGATATGGTTTTGGATTCTCTGTATTTAGTTCCTTGGAATAGTACTTTGACAGGAAATAAAAATGAAGCTAAACTTCCCAAAACAGTGGAAATGGAAGAAGGTGAGAAGTATTTTAGAATGTTTGGTGAGTCAATAAATTTTATGCCACTTTCTTGGGATTCGATTTCTCAGCAATTTGTCAGAATGTCCTATAAAACCATCTATGGAGAAGAATTGGATGAATATGGCAGTCCAAAAGTTTTGAAATCAGAGGTTTTTCTAACCCTTTTGGACAAAAACCTAAAGATCATTAAGGAAACAAAACTCGAAAATTACACTAAAGAACCACCAAAGTACTTCTTCCTAAATAGTACCATCTGGCTTTATGAAAATATTGATGATGAATTGGGGTTTGTGAGGATTAGGCTTGATTAACGTACTACTTCAAGAAAAATCTTTTGTATTATTTGAAACAGCTTCCTAGAACACGCTATATGTCATTTTATTTAGTCAATTCACCGAATATTACGATATATAGGGATTCAATTCACCAAAAATCATGGTTTTTGGTGAATTGAATTTTGTTACTATCTAATTATTTCAAAATAAGAGCACTTTTCAATGACTTATGAATCCCATCCCAGAGTACTTTTCTCGCTTCCAGTGCTTCAATAGCAGCAAGCTTCGTTTCCTCCCATTTTACAGGATCATTGCCGCAAAGGTGATCCAACATTTTCATGGCTAATGGTCCGTGATGATCTTCATCCAGATGAATATGTCGTTCGAAGTAATACTCCAAAGTTTGTAATTCACCAGGTTTACTTTTGATCAGGTCATTGACCAGTTGACGGAATAAGTCAGGGATCAATTCTTCTCTGCCCAAGGTGAAGGAAGCAGCGATTTGATGCGGCTTTCCAGCTTGGACCACCGAATAGTTGACTTTAAGGAAATGTTTGACAGCATCAGGCTGATCCAAATTTTCCAGTGCTTTTTCAAAAGAAGCTCCTTCTCTTAAATCTTGAATAAGCAGATTGATATTTTCTGTACTTGCTCCAGCTTCTTTCATGGCTCTCAAATACAACTCATAGTGACTGCAATACCCGCCTTGTCCATCTTCGTCACTCTCTTCTGCAAGAACGATGTCATTAATCAATCTGGTGACTGCAGGCTCGTTTGAAGGGATCCAAGGAATACTGGTTCCTGTTAATTTCAGCTGCAAAGCTTTCAGTAAAGTCATAAAATCCCATACTGCATAGACATGTTGTTCCATAAAATTTTGGAAGTCCTCTAGCGTTTTGAGGTCATTGTATATGGGGTGATCAAGTAGGGCTTTTCTGTATGGCTTGATTTCAGCCAGGAGTTTTTCAATATTCTGATTCATCATGTTTTGATTTACGAGAATCAAACTCAAAACGGCTCAAATTGATTTCTATATTTCTGAAAATTGTAAATCAATTGCCTCTATATGAGCATAAAAATTTTAATCTTATATTTGAAGTAATCCCAAAAAAACGAATTTTATGAAAATCTTAAAACCGTATTTCTTTCTTTTACTTTTTTCCTTATTCGCTTGTCAGAGGACTGATAATAACAATCAAGAGGTGGAGACAGCAATACAAAAGCGGGTATCCATTGATGAAATAGAGGCTGGAATTAAAGCCTACATAGACGCTGAGACGGCAGATAATAATGGTTATTTTTTGATCAATAATGAAGAAAAGCAACTCCGTCTCAAACTTGTGCGCGTGCATACAGAATACCTCAGTAATTTGGGTCCAAGCAAGCATTTTGCCTGTGTAGATTTGGCAGATGAGAAAGGCGATGTATATGATGTGGATTTCTTTTTGGAAGGCAAACCTGGAGAAATGAAAGTGACAGAAACTTCCCTACACAAATTAAATGGGAAGCCTTTTTACACATGGAAGCAAGTGGTGGATAAAACATGGAGAAAAGTACCAGTTGAAACTGCATCATCTGATTTGTTGGGTGTCGTAGAACTGGAAGATAGTTTTGATTTCACCTATTATGCACAGCTTCCTGAGTTGAAGGAAAAGGCAGAGGTATGGATTCCGATTGCACAATCTGACGACTTTCAAACGATTACAGTGAAGTCTATGAACCTGCCGACGAAAGAAAGGAATATAGAAGATAAAGAAAATGGTAATAAAATGATCTACATGGAATTGGGACCTGAGCATAGTGGGTCAGAAATCGAGATCATTTACCATGTAAATAGAATAGAAAAAGGGCCTTATGATGCAAATGGAAAAGTTGACCCGATGTATCTGGAGCCTAATTTATTGATGCCGATCGGTGGGGAATTTGAAGAAATAGCACTGGAAGCCACGAAGGGGAAGGAAAATGATGGCGATTTGGTCAAAGCACGCGCACTCTATGATTATATCATTGATAATATGCGCTATATGAAATTTGGAGATTATGGAAGAGGGGATGCCGTCTATGCTTGTGATACCAAGACGGGAAATTGCACCGAATTTCATTCCTTCTTTATTTCATTGGCAAGAAGCATCGGAATTCCTTCCCGATTTGCAATTGGCGCATCGATTCCATCAGATAGGAATGAAGGCGGAATAGACGGGTACCATTGTTGGGCGGAGTTTTATGCTGATGGGAAATGGTGGCCTGTCGATATTTCAGAAGGAAATAAATACACTGCTTTAGCGACTTATTATTTTGGGAGACACCCAGCCAACAGAATAGAACTCAGCAAGGGGAGAGACTTAAAAGTAAATCCTAGCCCAGGTACAGGACCAATAAATTTTATCGCTTATCCACTTGTAGAAGTCAAGGGAGAAGTCATTTATCCAAAAGTTAGATTTTCATTTGAAAGAGGTGCATAAAAAAATCCCGGGTTTCGAAACCCGGGATTTTTAATTAGTTGCTTGGATGCTCACCACCTTCGGTAGGATGCTCGCCTTCTCCCTCTTCAGTTGGGTGTTCACTACCTTCAGCAGGATGCTCAGGAGTTTCCTCCATCATTTCTTCCGTGGCTGCATCTTCAGACTCGCCATCTGATTTTTTGTCACCACATGAAGTGGTCGCTACCGCAAATAGGAATCCGAATGCGAATAACATTGCTGTAAGAGATTTGAATTTTTTGATCATGATTAGTTTTAATTAAAGGGTGGTAATTTATTTTGTCTTTTTGTGATCTTTATGCAATTCAAATATAGGTATTTTTAATAAAACCCAATAAAATTCCGATAAAACCTCCTAAATCCACCACTAATAGGGAATAATTTTACTCTGCAAATTGCAATCTGACCAAGTTTGCATAGAAGCCCTCTTCTTGTCCTGCAAGGGCATCATGCGTGCCTTCTTCGACAATTTCTCCGTCTTTAAGAACATAAATTCGATCTACTTTTCTGATAGTTGACAGCCTGTGGGCGATGATGATGGTGGTTCTGTTTTTCATCAATTCATCTAATGCTTGCTGAACCAATGACTCTGATTCGGCATCAAGGGAAGAAGTGGCTTCATCCAAAATCAAGATGGCAGGATCCTTCAAAATTGCTCTTGCGATGGCCACACGCTGACGCTGTCCACCGGATAGTTTGATTCCTCTTTCCCCGACTTTGGTTTCTAATCCTTCAGGGAATTTGCTAATAAACTGCCATGCATTGGCTTTTTTGGCGGCTTCGATGATTTCCTCTTCTGTGGCGTCAGGCTTTGCATAAGCGATATTTTCCCTGATACTTCCACCAAAAAGTAGTACTTCCTGTGGCACGATACCAATGTTGGATCTGAGTTGTTTGAGATTCCATTGATTGACAGGTTTGCCATCTACAGTGAGTGAACCTCTGTTGATTGGATAAAAGCTGAGAAGCAATTGGATGATGGTAGATTTTCCGGCGCCACTATGTCCTGCGAGCGCTACTTTTTCTCCCGCTGCGATATTTAAGTTGATGTTTTTGAGAACCTCGATTTCTGGTCTTGTTGGATAAGTAAAACCAATATTAGAAAAGGAGATATCTCCTTTCATTGGTACTTGTTGGAAATCAGCAGTGGAGAATTCTGGCGTTTCCTGAAGGATTTCCAACACACGCTCTGATGACCCAATCGCCTTTTGGATCTGACCATAGATATCTCCCAAGCCTGCAATAGACCCACCTATAAAAGTGGTGTAAAGAACAAATGAAACCAAATCTCCCACACTCATTTCTCCTGAGGCAACCAATGTTGCTCCGTACCACATGACCGCGACGATTCCGCCAAATAAGGCAAATATGATAAAGGAAATAAACGCACCCCTAAATCCGGCAGCTTTTAGGGCAACTTTTACTACCTTATTTAATCCATTTCTATATCTATTGGATTCGTAATCTTCTCCAGCAAATGACTTCACTGTCATGATGGATTGCAAAGTTTCCTCGACGATGACATTGGCTGCTGCAAGTTCATCTTGTGCTTCTTTGGATAATGTTCTGATAAATTTCCCGAAAACAATGGCTATGATTACCAAAATCGGGAAAGTGGCAAGCATAAAGAAAGTGAGTTTTGGTGTGGTCACCATCAAGAATACGACACCTGCTAGCAGGGTGATAATCTGACGGAAAAGCTCCGCTAAAGTAGTAGAAAAAGTATCCTGCAACATGCTGACATCGGCAGTGATTCTGGAAATCAACTCACCTGTTCTTCGTTTGTCAAAAAACGTCATCGGAAGTTGCACCAACTGTCTATAAAGCGAAATTCTAACATCTCGCATGCTTCTTTCGGAAACTTTTGCGAAAAGCCAAACACGGAAAAAGGAAAAAACACTTTGGATTAACAAAATGCCTAAAAGCAAGAAGGCTATTCCATTGATGTCCTTGATTAGCCAAGATTCTCCCGAAGCGGTATCGATTAATTTACCGGCAACATAAGGAAATGTGAGGAGTGTCAGACTTGACAACAACAAGAAAAGAAGACCTAAAATAAAAGTCCATTTATATGGCAAAATAAATCTAAAAATCCCTCCTAATTTCCCTAGACTTTCTTTGTTAAGCTTTCGCTTTTCGTGCTCTTCTAGAGATTTACCTTTCTTTTTCGCCATTGAAATATTTATTCTGTATTGATATAATCTACAAATTTACGCAATCATGATTTGTCAAGACCATTTGATTTGAGTTTTTTTTGAAAACTCTAGATTTTGATAAACTTTAGTCTTTTTTCCTTCTACCAAATATTCTTCTAAAGATTTGTTTTTCCTTTTCCCAAAAAAAGTCAAACTGCCCCAATAGGAAGCCCCAAAATAGCAGAACAACTTGGTATAAAGGTAAAACAAGAAGTAGGTACAGGATTGTTTTCCAAAATCCCCCACTTTCCATATTAACTCCCAAAAGGTCAAAAATTGGTTTTTTGATAAACAAAATAGTAAATCCCGTCAAAGCAAAAACCAACAAGACAATCACCACTTGCCAGAGACTTTTCAGCTTCCATTTAGTTTGAAGTTTTTCTAAGAATGAAGGGGTACTTTCTTTTTTAGCCATGTACTTTCTGAAGGGTAATTTTTCTTTTTGGACTAGCTTTCGAAATTAGTGATAAGTTTCTCAAGGATCAATTTTCTACCCTATACACAGGATATCTGTTATGCTCTTTTTCTTTCCAAGGAGAGTTTTCATAGACCCATCTCAATTGTGCTGATCCACTTTTTGCTAATTCCTCATTTTCGGATTTGGCCTTTTCCAAAGATGCTTTGAGCTGAGGGTTTTCAGCCAAAAACGCTGCTGCCAAATCTTCAAAGACATACGCAGAATAGCCTTCTTTGGACTGCAATATGGTGTCAAAGAAATTCCAAGCAAAGAAACTGTCTTCTCCTTGTGGTTCTAAAACTTCTATGATGTAGTTATTTGCTTCTTGATTCATCATCACCATGAGATCTCCTTTTCTGAAATCCATCATTGCAGCTGATTTTTCTATTTCAACCTTACTGTGCAAATAATGTCCTTCATATGGTCTCTGTCCAGTTTGAAAATCTTTGATGTGATAAACAGTAACTTGTATACTCGTGTCCTGCTTTAATTCTTGCACCTGAACACTATTTCTCCTAAGGTTGTCAATAACTGTGTGCCAACCCTGTGGAATAATATAGGCTTCTGGTTTGTTGATTTCTAGTCCTGCCTGATAGACATCATAGAATTTGATATCAACCGAAAAGGGCTTTTCGCGATCGTAATAAAGTCTAGGCAATCCAGAAATATCAGAAGGTTTCATCCCTGATTCATATCCGTTGAACTCCATCAATTTATGCGAACTTCTGTCTGAAGTATGGTTGAGACCAAATTGCTCTTTTGTTGCAATTTCTTTTCTATCTGCCTTGGCCATTTCCACGATTTTGGACGCATCCTTTTGGAAAATATCGGTGAACGTTAAGAACAACTCGTAAGTTGATTCCACACGCTGATCATAAGGTTTGAGCATATGTGTCTCAGGCATAAAACTCAAAGTCTTGAAAAGTGCTGCATAACCACTGCTGTACCTTCCATTGTCTTTGAACTGAGGCCACCCATTCTCAGGTTTGCTTCCATAAGCGTTGACATAGGGGATCATTGGAAAATCCCTTGCCTTCATTCCATTATAAAGGGCAGGATTGAGCTCTTTTTCTAAGTATTCACCCAGTTGTCCGCCTAATCTATTGTGTTGTGTAGATATCAGAGTCATCACGTGCTGATAATCTGCCCCATTGCTGACATGGGTATCTATAAACACATGTGGCTTCAGCCAATTGAAAATTTGCTGAAATGAACGGGCATTTTTTGTATCTGCCTTGATGAAATCTCTGTTGAGGTCATAGCTTCTCGCATTTCCTCTAAAACCAAATTCCTCAGGGCCATTTTGATTTACTCTGCTGTGTGAACCGCGATTGAGATGTCCACCAATATTGTAAACAGGTGTAATCGCAATTGCTATATCAGCTGGAACTTCAATTTTCCCGAGTAAAATATCTCTCAAATACATCATGGAAGCATCAATTCCATCAGGTTCTCCAGGGTGAATTCCATTGTTGATGTACAAAATCAAACGGTCATTTTTATGCCAGTCTATTGGGTCAAACACCTTTTGTGTGTCAAACAATACAACATGTAAAGGAAATCCTGAATCCGTCACACCCATTTCGACCATTTTTACTGATTCGAAATCATTGGCCAATTGATTAAAATAGGCGATAACGTCCGAGTAAACAGGCGTTTGCTTCCCATCTGATTTTTCAAAATGGGTTTCATAACGATCTTGAGCAGCGACACTTCCGATAGTCAGAAGCATAATAAAAAGGATTGCAAGTTTCTTCATCCCCGAATTTGGCCAAAAAGAAGAATAAATACTAAAAGGATTTTATAATTGGTTTTGATAAACCTAAATTTGTTATGTACATTGCGTTACGTAATTTGCGTAACGCAATGTACGTAATATTATATCGCTAATTAAATTCGATTGTTCAGAATATTTGAAAGATGAAAAAGCCTGATAATCCTTTTGTATTGAATACTTACCACGGAAAAGCTTATTTCTGCGATAGAGAGGATGACTTGCTTATTCTCGAAGAGCACATCAAAAACGGCAGGAATGTAGTCTTATATGCGTGGAGAAGACTTGGGAAATCCGCTTTGGTTCAACGGTTTTTTGAAGAAATAGAAGATTCAGGCGACTATGAAACCCTTTATGTAGATTTTTTGTCGGCGGTAACTTTGGAAGATGCAGTTAAGGAATTGTCTCAAGCTGTTTTTGATCGCTTTGGAAAAACGAAATCAGGGATCAATGCGACCATTCAAAAAATGATTTCCTCTATAGGAGCGTCAATTAGTTTTGATCCAGTATCAGGTGTTCCGTCTTTGAATTTAGGTTTGAATGCTCAAGGACACGAAGAACAATCACTTCAAGCATTGGGAGAATTTTTGAATCAGCGAAAAAAGCGAATAGTAGTTGCGATTGATGAATTTCAGCATGTGGCAACTTACAGTGAGCGAAATGCCGAAGCCATGTTTAGAACTTGGGTTCAAAAATTTCCAAGTATCAGGTTTATTTTTTCGGGAAGTCATAGAGGAATGATGGCCGAGATGTTTTTGGAGAAAAATAGACCTTTCTATCAAAGTGCACAATTGATTTCATTGGGACCAATTCCTTTGGAGAAATATACTCCGTTTATTCAAGGGCATTTTGCTGCAAAGAAAAAGGTGATTTCTGCGGAGATTATTGAATTAATCATTGACTGGTCGAGGGGTCAGACTTATACCGTTCAATTGATTTGTAATTATCTCTATGCTCAGTGTCAAACTGTAAAAGAATCAGATTTCCACCGGGTGAGAGCCGATATATTGGCGCAGCAGCAAGCTGTTTTTGCTAATTTCCCCAAGATGCTCACGAAGACACAGTGGAAGGTTTTTCAGGCTATCGCCAAAGAAGAGCCTCTACAAAATCCACTTTCAAAAGAGTTTATCAATAAGTATCAATTGGGTGCTGCCAGTACGGTAAATACAGCGATAAAATCCCTTCAAAAACAAGAGCTAGTCATCGAAGATGAGGGAATTTACCTTGCCCATGAAGTACTTTTGGCAAGGTGGATGGCTAGGTTATAAAAAATCCCCTTTCTGAAAATCAAAAAGGGGATTTGAAGATTTTACCATTCAAAGAGTCCATCGTTTAGACTTTGTAGCGCAGCATTTTTAAATTGTGCATCTACGAGTAGGGAGACGTTATGCCGGCTTCCACCATAAGAGACCATCCTGATCGGGTAGGCTGTCAGGCAATTCATAATCTGAGCAATGCTTCCTTTGGACTCAGCAATCATATTTCCTACTATAGAAATAATCGCTTGATTTTGGTCGACTTCTACAATTCCATAAGCCTGAAGCTCTTTGACTATTTCATTCAAATGAGATACATCATCGATCGTAACTGACACGGCAACTTCTGACGTAGTAATCATGTCAATGGAAGTTTTATATTTCTCAAAAACCTCAAAGACCTTTCTCAAGAAACCATAAGCTAAAAGCATTCGGCTTGATTTGATCTTGATCGCTGTGATGCCATCTTTTGCTGCTAAAGCTTTCACTCCCATCCCAACTTCTTGCGCGGTGATGGTTGTCCCTGGAGCATCTGGTTCCATGGTATTCAGGAGTTTTACAGCGATATTATTCTGCTGTGCAGGCCAAATGGATGCGGGATGTAAAATTTTAGCTCCAAAGTAGGCCAACTCGGCAGCTTCGTCAAATGACATTTCTGCAATAGGTCGGGTTTTATCAACTATCCTTGGATCATTGTTATGCATTCCATCGATGTCTGTCCATATCTCCACCACACTGGCATTGATGGCTGCACCAATCAGGGAAGCAGAATAATCCGATCCACCACGCTTCAGGTTGTCAACTTCATTTCTATGGTTTTTGCAGATGTATCCTTGAGTAATGAAAATGCTTTCATCGGCATAATTGCCAAGAATGCTTTCAAGCTTTTCAGATATCTTCTTGAGTTCAGGCTCGTGATTTTCATCGATACTCATGAAATCTAAGGCAGGCAAGAAAACAGCTGGAATATCGAGTTCTTGAAGTAATGTGTAGAACAGCTTGGTTGAAAGCAGCTCGCCTTGAGCTAAAATATCCCTGTTGATTGCTTCATTAAATGAAATCTTCAAGATAATATTTAGAAACTCAAAGTGCTCAGCGATGATTTTCTCGGCCTTTTTTTGAGCTGATTCTGTTTTGAGTAGCTCTTTATAAAACGCTAAATAATGTTTGTGCAAAGTATCAATACGCTCTTTGGCAAGTGTCTTATCAGCATCAGCAAGTGCATCACCGATTCCTACAAGTGCATTAGTGGTGCCTGATAGTGCTGATAGGACAACAATCTTCTTTTGGTTGTCTCTCGTGATCAGCTCTTTTACTTGATGCATTCTTTCGGGTCTGCCCACAGACGTTCCCCCGAATTTCATTATTTTCATATATCTGTTAGGTTTGAGGTTGTTTTTTGATTCCAATTTTGGTTTTTCTGTCTCCCGACTCTTTCCTTTCACTTTATTTTCTACAATTCACATTTCGATATTCTACATTCGAGATTTTTTAAATTTAGAATATCTGATTTCTAGTTATGAATTAAGAATTAGCTCAATCTTTCTTAACGTCCTAAAATTGATTGGTACTTTATTTCATTGATTGAAGAAATTTAACCTTCGGTGACGAACTATCGGTATCGGAACAGTTATTTCAGGGCAAATTCTCACGTTCTGAGATTAATTGACACTTTTTTCTTTTGATTTAGAGAAGTTCAACCCTGTCTGCAACAGGCAAGTCCATTAGGGGTTTACTGCATCTTCGCTTCTTGCTTCTTGACTCTCGCCTCTTGCTTCTATCTATTTTCTCCCATCTCCTAAAACCCTAGCATCTTGACAGCTGTAATAGCCGCTTCGTCTCCTTTGTTCCCATGCTTTCCTCCTGATCTATCCAACGCCTGTTGTAATGTATCGGGAGTCAAAACTCCAAAAATGACTGGTTTGTTGTACTTCAAACCTACATTTGTAATACCATTGGCAACAGCATCACAGATGAAATCGAAATGACGTGTTTCCCCTTGGATTACACAGCCTAAGCAGATGACAGCATCTATTTCCTCTAATTCCGCAAGCCATTGCGCTCCTAAGGTCAGTTCAAATGATCCGGGAACATTTTTTCTGTAGATATTATCTTTCTTTACACCATGTTTCAGTAAAGTCTCCAAAGCACCGGAAAATAAGGACTCGGTTACTTGATCATTCCATTCTGATACGACGATACCGAATTTTTTTCCAGAAACATCGATAATATTTTTGTCAGTGTATTGACTTAAGCTTTTTAAGGAAGTAGCCATAAATTTCGTTGTTGAGTTTGATAATAAAAAAAGAGTAAGACCTTCTGATCTTACTCTTCTAAAATGCGATGTATAGAAAGCATTTACTTAGAGGCAAGACCTTCCAAGCGAGCTTTATGCTTTCGTGCGTTTGTATATTCGTATGACTCGAAGTATTTCTCTTCGATAGTTTCATAAGTTTTGATAGCATTTGCCATGTCTCCTGCCTCTTCATAAGCGACAGCAAGTTTGTTCAAATACCTTGGCGTGAAAAATTTATTTTCACTCTCAGTGGACGCTTTTTTATAATTAGAGATCGCTTCACTGGTGTTGCCTAATTCTAAATAAGCATCACCTAGCAAAGCAAACGCTTTAGCTTGTACAAAGAAATCGTCAGCTGAAAATTTCTTTAAGTGAGTAATTGATTTTTCAAATTGACCTTCTGATAGGTAAATAGAACCAATGTAGAAATTAGCCAAATTAGCAGCATCAGTACCTGAATAATCTTCAGCTATTTTCAAAAAGCCAGCATTCGTACCATCACCATTTAAAGCCAAGTCAGTTTGATCTTGCTCGAAATAGTATACAGCCTGAAACATTTCTGCTTGACCTTTTTCGTTTTGATTTTGCTTATTGATTTGGAAAAACAAGATGCCAGCAATTAAAATCACCACAGCAATTAAAATTCCGCCAAAGATTTTTGAGTTCTTTTTTACAAAGTCTTCACCTCTTTCTAATCTGCTTGCGATTACCTCTGGGTTTTCCAGTAATTCGTACTCTACTTCGCTATTTTTTGTTTGTTTCTTAGCCATTCTATTAAAATTATTGGCGCAAAGATATATTTCTTTGATACAAATGCAAAGCCATTGAACTAATACCTAATAATCTGACCACAAAAAGTGAAGAAAAGTTATTATTAATTAGTCAAAACTAAAATATTATAAAATGTTTTTGGACTGTTTTGGCTTCTATAAAATCAAAAAACCCTTGAAAGAAGATCCTTCAAGGGTTTTAAAATTTTCAATTAGCTTATTCCATTACAAAAGGATAATCTTCTTGTTTGTAGATGTCTTTGAAAGCATCTTGTCCATCAGGCCAAGGAGATTCTTCTGCAAATTTCACGGAATCATCTACTTGCTTTTTCACTCTTTTATCAATTTCCTTGAGTTCATCTTCAGTTAAGATTTTATTGTCTAGGATAGTTGCTTTTACTTGAGCGATTGGATCTCTTTCTTTATATTCCTCTACCTCTTCACGAGTTCTGTATTTCTGAGGATCGGACATTGAGTGTCCTTTATATCTGTAAGTTCTGAATTCCAACAAGGTTGGTCCATCGCCTTTTCTAGCTCTTTCAGCTGCTTCTGCGACTGCTTCGTGAATGGCTTCTACATTCATTCCATCCACAGGGAAAGAAGGCATGTCATAAGCTTCTCCAATTTTGTATAGTTCAGTTACATTTGATGTTCTTGCTACAGAAGTTCCCATGGCATATCCATTGTTTTCGATTACGAAAATCACTGGAGTTTTATAAAGCATGGCTAAGTTGAATGCTTCATGAACAGCACCTTGTCTTACGGCACCATCACCCATGTGACAGATGCAAAGGTTTTTGGTGCCTTGGTATTTCTCGGCAAAACCTATACCCAAGCCCATAGGAACTTGTGCTCCTACGATACCATGACCACCCATGAAGTTTCTTTCTTTGTCGAAAATGTGCATCGATCCGCCTTTTCCTTTGGTAGTTCCGGTTGCCTTGCCATAAAGTTCCGCCATCACCGCTCCTGGATCCGTTCCTAGACCTAGTGGATGCGCATGGTCTCTATAAGCTGTGATCCACTTATCATCTTTTTCCAAAGCTGTGATTGCTCCCGCAGCACAAGCTTCCTGTCCGATGTACAAATGACAAAAACCTCTTATTTTTTGCTGACCATATAGTTGACCTGCTTTTTCTTCAAACCTTCTCATCAACAACATGCTTTCATACCAGTAAGCATATGTTTCTTTTGAGTATTTTGCTTTTGACTTTGCAGTCGTACTCTTCTTTGCCATATCGTTTGTTGTAAAATATGCTAAATTAGGACCCAAATATAAGCAAAAGGGCTGAAATTTAAGTCCGAATGCGAAAATAGTCAAAAACACTACAGTTTCTAAAAATGCACCTGAAAAATCTCCAGCTCAATCAGTTTAAGAATTATAAGCAGGCAAAGCTGGAATTCTCTACAGAGATCAATTGCTTTGTGGGGATCAATGGATCTGGGAAAACAAATCTACTGGATGCAATTCATTATCTCTGCCTAACCAAAAGCGCGGTAAATGCCCAAGACAGCCAAAATATTCTGCATGAACAAGATTTTTTTACTGTTTTTGGTGATTTTGACATGGATGCCAAGACTTTGGAAATCCGATGTGTGGTGGAATCAGGCAAGAAAAAACAATTGATTCAAAACGGGAAGCCTATTGAAAAAATGAGTGAACATGTTGGTTTGCTTCCTGTGGTGATGATCGCTCCTGATGACACCCTTTTGATAAAGGATGGAAGCGAGGAGCGGAGACGATTTTTTGACAACATGCTTTGTCAATTGGATAAAACTTATCTAGAAAGCTTGGTGCGTTATCAGCATTTTCTCAAACAAAGAAATGCGTTACTGAAGCAATTTGCTGATACCAACAGAGTGAATAAACCCTTGTTAGAACCTTATGATAGGGAGATTATCCAGCTCTCTATGCAAATTGCAAAAGCTAGAGAGCGCTTTTTGGAGGAATACAAGCCTTTGCTTTTGGATCATTATGCCGATATTTCGGGTCGACAAGAAAACATATCTATTCAGTATGATTCAGATTGCTTGGAATCAGACTTTGAACGGGCTTTTTTGCAGAATCAACAAAAAGATCTGATTCTAAAAAGGACAACAATGGGGATTCACAAAGATGATTTTGTCTTTGAAATTGACAACTACCCTATCAAAAAATTTGGGTCTCAAGGACAGCAAAAATCATTTGTCATTGCGCTTAAATTAGCCCAATTTGAAATTTTCTTTGCTCATAAAGAGACCAAGCCAATTCTGCTTTTGGATGATATTTTCGATAAACTCGATGACCATCGGATCGAAAAGCTCATGAAATTAGTCGCAAATCATAAATTTGGACAGTTGTTTATCACAGATGCAAGACCTGAGCGGTCCAAGTCAATCTTAAGAGAGATTGACTCAAACGCTAAGTTTTTTATGGTTGACAGCGGAGCAGTAGGAATCTGGGATCAATAATTATTTTTTCTGTTGATTTGTCCATCTACAGACCATTTTCCGGGACCTAACAAAAAGAGGCTGACGAAAATAGTTAAGAACAAAAGTGATTTTTCTTGAGCTGAAAATGGGTCATCCCCATGTGCAATAAAAGCTGCTACAAGCATTACTATGATCAGAGGAATCAATGATAACCTTGTCAAAAATCCAATCGCTAAGAAAATGGCGCAAAAGAATTCTGCGAAAATCACGAGCTGTAAAGAAACTGCTGGTCCTAGTCCTATCGGATCTGAAAATGTCTGAAGTTTGGCACTGAATTCAGATAACTTGGCCCATCCGTGGGTGGCCATCATTAAGCCTGCGCTTACTCTCAAAATTAATAAGGCCAGATTTTTTAATATAGTGTCGCTGTAGAAGAAGATTTTTTTCATCTTGGTAATGAATTTGGAATGTTTTTCGTTTTTTTGATCAAATTAGTAAGAAATTGCGTTGAGTTATCAGACTACCTTATTCTTGAAGTATTCAAAACTAACACCTAAACTTATGAACATCATCTTAAAACTTTCAAAACTGACACTATTTTTGTTTTTAGGTCTTTTTTTTAGTTTGACGGTAAAGGCACAAGACTACTCTGAATCCTACGTCAATTATATGTCAGGACTAGAAAATTATGTCCAAAACGATCTTTATGGAAAAGTAAGCTCAGTTTTATATGATGTAGAAGACGCTCCCTCCAAAGAGGATTTCATATCTTTTGTAAAAGAAATTCAGAAAGAAATGAATCAATTTTATCTTGACAATGCTGGGGAGTTGATGGAGGATGAGAAAAGTGTAGCAGCTTCTTTTACACACACCATGCTCGTTCAGTTAGGAGAACTCTACCTTGATAGGGCTCAGGAAATGGAAGTCGAAGAGCGCTTAGTTTTCTTAAAAGAGTACCTTTCCAAAACAAATCTAGATCAAGATATCAAAAATTTAACGGACGACTTGGCGAGATCATTGATGATGGCAATGCATTCAGCAATGAAGATTCCTTTTGGAATGCCAAATACAGATGTCGCTGATCAAATTAAATCAATTTCTGGAGATCAAGGCGAACTTTTTGCTGCTTCAAGTATAATGAATGACATGTTGATGCTAACTGGCAGTTATGAAGATAGTGAAAGGGCAGTATCAGATTTTTCTAAGAATTATACTAACTCAACCCATCTTGCAAAATTAAAGGATGGATTGATTTCTTTAGAAAAATTGAAAACAGGATCTGTTGTAGAGGACTTCAGTTTTGTGAACTTGGAAGGAGAGAAAGTAAGTCTATCAGAGTATAAAGACAAAGTGATTTATTTGGATTTGTGGGCGAGTTGGTGCGGTCCATGTATCAATACCTTTAGAACAAAAACTCCTGATTTTGAAAAGCAGCTGAGAGAACATGAAGATATCGTATTGATGTATGTTTCTGTAGATGATCAGCAAGCACCATGGAAGAATTATTTAGATAAAAATCCTATGCGAGGTGTGCATGTTTACACTGGTAAAGGTTTTGAAGCGGACATTATGAAATATTTCAAAGTATGGGGCATTCCAAGATACCTGATTATTGGTAAAGACAACAAACTTGTCAATGCGAATGCACCAAGACCAGGAGATGACGCTGTAGCAGCTTTGTTGGAAGCAAAAGGAGCGTAAGTTTAAAGGTTGAAGCAATAAAAAAGGGCTGGAATTTGATTCCAGCCCTTTTTTGATTCATTGTCGTAAATCAATTCCAAAGATTTTCAGGATATTCTCCCGAATCGTGCATTTTCTTTAAGGAGTCGATTACAACAGGTTTGTCTTCTGTGTAAGTTACGCCAAACCAGGTTTTTCCACCTTCCAAAACTTCAACTGCTCCTTCACCACTTTCAATCAGGTTGTTGGCTACAAGTGGGATAAAAAACTCAGATTTGATATTTTCTTTGTTTGCGGGTAAAAATGCGTCCCACATTTTTTCAAGTTGCTGGAAAACTGCTGGATGAAAACCCCAGAAATTCATTGAAACTGGCGTGCCTTCTTTGATTTCAATAGATTCACCATCCCCATTTGCGATGATTTTCCCGTTTTCTTTTGCGATAGCCGTTCTTTCTACCATGCCAATAAGCTGATTAGAAGCATTCATAGAACATACTCCTCTGCTGACTGTACCGTGTTCAGAAAGTACATTTTGTATTGCGTAGCCTACCATAGCGTGTAGATTTGGTTGTACGCCGTTTTTCAGGAACTTGCCGATCACCTCAAATGCTTCTTTGCCATAAAAATCATCTGCATTAATCACTGCAAATGGTTCATTAATAGCATCTTTGGCACAAAGTACTGCATGTGCGGTACCATAAGGCTTGACACGATCGGGATTTTGAAATTCCTCAGGGACGAAAGAAGTTAAAGATTGAAGTACGAAATCCACTTCGATTTTCCCCTCGATCTTTGGAAGAAATTTTTCTTTAGCAAGTTCTAATATTTCTTGCCTTATTATAAAGACTACTTTACCAAATCCAGCTCTGATAGCATCATAGATTGAATATTCTAAAATTGTTTCGCCATTTGGGCCGAAACCGTCGATTTGCTTATTTCCGCCATATCTACTGCCCATACCGGCGGCAAGTACCAAAAGTGTTGGTTTGTTTTGCATAATTTTTAATTGATGTTTAAAATTTCACGGATTCAAATTTACTCCTTTCATCACTCATACAAAGGCAATTGAAACAAAAATATGGCTGTTTACACCAGATTAAATCCGAAAACATGTTTTCATCATCTCTAATTTCTCAGGATTTAGGTATTAAAATAGGTGTATTTTATCTAAAAGAGTATAAAATTTTAGAATATTAGATCGAAAAATATCCAAAAAGTAATTTTTAAACATGATTTTAATAAAAATAGGGTTAAAAATAAACTTGATTTATTTTTTTTGTAATTTTTGTTTTACATTAGCGTCTATATTTCAAGAAAACCACTAATTCATTGACTAAAATGAAAAAAATCGAAGCAATCATTAGAACATCCAAATTCCAAGAGATATATAAATGCGTCGCAGGGTTGGGTGTAAAGTTTCTTTCTTTTTACGAAGTAAAAGGAATGGGCTTGGAGCATGCTCGCCCACAGACCTATCGTGGAGTCGCTTTTGAACCCTCTTATATTCCAAGGACGAAGATAGAAATCGTAACTACAGAGGATTTGGTCGAGCCTGTGATCAATTGTATCCTGACTGAAGGAAAAACAGGCGAAGTCGGCGATGGAAAAATCTTTGTTTCTGATGTGCTCGACGCCTACAGAATCAGAAATAACGACAAAGGAGAAGATGCGCTCTAAGAAAAGAATTCTGATTGACACCTATTAGTACAACCTATTTCAAACCTACCTATACAAACCTATGAATCAAGAAATGTTTACTATAAACAATCTTTGGATGATGGTGGCGACCATTTTGGTCTTCATCATGCATCTTGGATTTGCGAGTCTAGAAGCTGGACTCACACGAGCAAAAAACACTGTTAATATACTTTTTAAAAACACCATCATTCCAGCGATAGGCTTATTGACTTATGCCTTTATTGGTTTTAACCTCATGTATCCTGGAGATGATTTTATTGGGAGCTTCTTTGGTCTTACTGGAGTTGGGATTTCCCTTCCTGAGGGCTGGAATACTTCTGCTTACAATGAAGGGTATACATTCTTCACTGACTTTATCTTTCAAGCCATGTTTGCAGCCACCGCAGCGACAATTGTATCAGGTGCAGTAGCAGAAAGGGTTAAGCTTGGACCATTCATTTTCTTCTCCATCCTATATGTTGGAATTATTTACCCAATTGTAGGAATGTGGAAATGGGGTGGAGGATTTTTGGATACTTTGGCTACTCCGTTTTATGATTTTGCTGGCTCTACCATTGTACACTCTGTTGGTGGATGGGGTGCCCTAGTAGGCGCTTATCTTTTAGGTCCAAGAATCGGAAAGTACACAGAGAAAGGCATGAGTGCTATTCCTGGCCACAATATCCCAATGGCTACAATTGGCGTATTTTTACTATGGTTTGGCTGGTTTGGATTCAATGGAGGGTCTGTTTTGACCGCTGATCCAGGTACAGTTTCTTTGGTTTTTGTAACCACAGCTATTGCAGGAGCTTCAGGAGCTTTTGGGGCTTTAATGGCTTCTTATTTAAAATTCAAAACTTACGATATCACCATGGTTCTCAATGGGATTTTGGCTGGCCTAGTTGGAATTACAGCAGGTGCTGATTTGATGAGTGTTGGTGAGTCAGCGATTATAGGTTTTATCGGAGGTACATTAGTCGTTTTTGCAGTTGTATTCTTTGATCGGATTAAGATCGATGATCCAGTCGGTGCCATTTCAGTTCACTTGGTTGGGGGTATTTGGGGCACACTTGCGGTTGGTTTCTTTGGGGACTTGGCTGGAATGAGTCAAATTTGGTCTCAGCTCATAGGAATTGGAGTAGTTGGAGCTTTCTGTTTTGTAGCGAGTTGGTTGATTTTCTTTACAATGAAAAGAACTGTAGGGATTAGAGTCGATGAAAAAGAGGAGATCGAAGGTTTAGACATCAACGAACACAGCATGAGAGCCTATCCGGATTTTGCAACAAAAGATTAACCACAGCCATATTTAATTAAAAAGGCCATTTCACACAGTGAATGGCCTTTTTTTATTTTTGTATATGTTTAGAGCTAATTTATTGCTTTCAAACTGATATCCATACTTTTTACCTGATGGGTGAGTGCTCCTACGGATATAAAATCAACTCCGCATTCTGCAACATCTTTGAGTGTGTCTTCCGTAATTCCTCCAGAAGCTTCGAGAGGAAACTGACCATTGACCATTTCTACTGCTTTGCGCATGGTCGGATAATCCATATTATCCAACATGATGTAATCAATTCCACCTACCCGAAGCACTTCCGCAACTTCTTCTAGATTTCTTGTCTCTACTTCTATTTTTAAGTTCAGTTGATTAGCCTGTAGGTATGATTTTGTAGCAAGGATAGCTTTTTCTATGCCTCCTGCGAAATCAACGTGATTGTCCTTCAACATGACCATGTCATAGAGTGCAAATCGGTGATTTATTCCACCGCCCAAGACGACGGCCCATTTTTCCATCATTCTGAAATTGGGTGTGGTCTTTCTGGTATCCATCAACTTTGCTTTGGTATGGGAGATTAATTTGTTGAGCTGATGTGTTTTGGTGGCAATGCCGCTCATGCGTTGCATACAATTCAAAACCAGTCTTTCGGTTGTCAAAATTGAAATCGCATTACCTTTTACACGCAAGCCAATGTCCCCAGTTTTGACTAAGTCTCCATCTTTCGATATTCTCTCAACCTCCAGGGTTGGATCAAATTGCTTGAAAATCATTTCGGCAAGTTCCAGTCCAGCAATCACCCCATCTTCTTTGATCAACAATTGTGCATGGCCTTGTTGATGAGCGGGAATCGAAGAGAGGGAAGAATAATCTCCGGGACCTACATCTTCTAAAAGTGCATTTTCAATAAATTTTTGGATGCTGGAATCGGTCAAATAGGGTAAATTTCTCACAAGGCAAAAATAAGGAAATAAAGGAAATTAGGCTAAAAATTAGTATCTGATGATTTCTAAACTGTAGATTTTATAGACTTCCTGATAAATTTTTCCCTTGATCAAAATCCTATATGCCTCACCCATGGAGGTATAAGTACCGATATAATGTTTGATTTGTTCGCCTGAATAACCTTCATGGAGTATCTCAAAATCTTCGGGTGGATACTTCTTGAAAAAATCTCTTAAGACTAATTCCGCTTGATTTTTAGAAAATTCTCCTTGACTACCATTAATATTTAGCTCAACACCATTTTCAAAATGTCTCGCCAAATCTTTACTTGACCCATTTTTGAATGATACAAAAATTACCTCATTTTCTACTTCGGTACTCGCAAATGTAAAAAGCGATAGGCTTAAAAGAACAAAAAAAGAAATCAATATGGGCACTATTTTATTCATGTCTGTCGGTGAAACAAATTCTAAGCCAAAGAAATAGCATCTATTAATAAATACCAAACTATTGTTTCAATCTCTTAGAATCTGCAAAATCTATCATGTTATAATTATGAATTATAGATGAAGCGCTAAAATAAATTTGAAAAGACAAATAAGAATGCTCATTTTTGAGGTTCTATAATTGGAAATTAAACCTATTAGAAATACCTATATTTGCACTATGAAGAAGAAAGTAATACTGATGATTTTGGATGGATGGGGAATTGCACCCAATCCCAGCGTTTCAGCTATCGATAAAGCCAATACTCCTTTTGTAGATAGTCTTTTTGAAAAATACCCGCACTCTAAATTAGAAGCTTCAGGTCTTGCTGTTGGTCTTCCCGAAGGTCAAATGGGAAATTCAGAGGTTGGGCACATGAATATTGGTGCAGGAAGAGTGGTCTATCAAGATTTAGTAAAAATCAACAAAGCAGTAGCAGATGGTGATTTAAAGGAAAATTTAATTTTGAAAGAAGCATTTCAATATGCGATAGAATCAAATAAAAAGGTCCACTTTATCGGATTGCTTTCTGATGGTGGAGTTCATGCTCATATCAATCACCTCAAAGGCCTTTGTGACGCTGCAAAAGCAAATGGTTTGGAAAAAGCCTATATCCATGCATTTACAGATGGTCGAGACACTGATCCTAAAGGTGGGATAGGTTATCTTCAAGATTTGCAAGACCATCTAAAGGATTCCACAGGTGAAATCGCTTCTGTAGTTGGAAGATATTACGCGATGGATAGAGACAATCGTTGGGAGCGTGTCAAACTCGCTTATGACGCGATGGTTTTGGGCGAAGGAGAAATGTCAAAAGACATCCTAACTTCGATCAAAAAGTCCTATGAAAACGGCGTTACTGATGAATTTATTCGTCCCATTGTCAAAGCAAATAAAGAAGGGAAACCCTTAGCTAAAATCGAAGAAGGTGACGTTGTCATTTGTTTCAACTTCAGAACTGATAGAGGAAGAGAAATCACACAAGTGCTTACTCAGAAGGATTTTGAAGACTATAAAATGAAGAAACTAGCTTTGAATTACATCACTTTCACAAGTTATGATGAGACATTCAAAGGTGTAAAAGTACTTTTTGAAAAAGATAATCTTCAAAATACAATCGGGGAAGTCTTAGCCGCTCATGGCAAAAAACAAATCAGAATTGCCGAAACAGAAAAATATCCTCACGTCACATTTTTCTTCTCCGGCGGGAGAGAGAAGGTCTTTGAGGGAGAAAGCAGGATTCTTTGTCCATCTCCTAAGGTGGCAACTTATGATTTGAAGCCTGAAATGAGTGCTTTTGAAATTGCAAATAAGATCAAGCCTGAATTGAAAAAGAAGGAAGTTGATTTTGTGTGTCTGAATTTTGCCAATCCTGATATGGTAGGGCACACAGGTGTGTTTGATGCCGCCGTTAAGGCCTGCGAAGCAGTTGACAAATGCGCAGAAGATGTTATAACTCACGCTTTGCAAAATGGGTACACGACTATCGTCATTGCTGATCATGGAAATTCGGATGTGATGATCAATGAAGACGGCTCGCCAAATACAGCGCATACCACTAATCTGGTGCCTTGTATCATGGTAGATGATCAAGACAGATTAGAAGTCAACGATGGAAAACTTGGTGATTTGGCGCCTACTATTTTAACCTTGCTCGGTGTAGCAATTCCTGCAGAAATGACAGGGCACATTTTATTGAAATAATGATGAAAAAAACTATTTGGATATTCTTTTTGACAACAATTATCGCTTGTCAAACTCAAACATCAGATAAGGAGGATTTCGATCCTCCTTATTTTCAATTAGAGCAATTTATTGAGGAACAAGCTTCAAAATTGGAAGGAAAGTCCTTGCAAAAGGAAATTCAGATTAAAGAAACAGTCGAAAAATTTGAAGTTACACCTAATCAGGAAGAGTGGCTGAGAGAATTGGATTTTTTCATTCAAGCCGATATCAATAGACCCGCTCTTGCAAAAGCGTATTCAATCACTAAAGATGATTCAGAAACGATTTACGATCTGAAAAAAGGAGAGAAAAGTAAGCTAAAATCTCTCAAGATTTTATATAATGACAAGCAAGAAGTTAAGAGAATCGAATTTGTAATTGGTTCTGAGAATACGTTTTATGAAACTGAAACAACAGGTTGGCTGCTTATGAATGTTGATGCAGGCATCATAGATTCATTTGAGATAGATGGGAAGCAAAAAGTGGTTTTTTTAGATCCCATCTTGATGCATGTGAAAGCTAGCGTGAAAGATTGAAATAGAATTGATTTCGATTCATCTATTTATAAAATCTGATTCATTGGTCATTTCTTATTAGGAGTCACTTCTAATTTCAGAAGCAATATTTACCACGAAGGAGAATACCAAGAATGCACAAAGGTCACAAGTTTATGCTTGTGACCTTTGTGTTGTTCTCTACAACAAAACATTTTGAAAAGTTAAAATTCAAAACTTGAGTTATAAAACAAACCAAACTTTATTGATGCTATACAAAAGCAAAGAAGATCAACCAAATAATCACCAATACAGGTAGCAAAATTGGAATGGAGAATCTGATAATGTATCCGAAGAAGGAAGGCATTTTAATTCCACTTTGTTCTGCGATCGATTTCACCATAAAGTTCGGACCATTTCCGATATAGGTCATGGCACCAAAGAAAACAGCAGCAAGAGAGATTGCCATCAACTCAAAAGCTGAATCTTCATAGTTATTCATCGCAAAATCTTTCACCATCGCTACATTGCTGATTTCTGCTCCTTGTGAAGCCATAGCAGCAGCAAGGAAATTGAGGTAAGTTGGTGCGTTATCTAGCACACCTGAAAGGATTCCTGTTCCCCAATAAAGCGTATTATGAGTAATCAAAGCAGCACCTTCGGGTGATTTGGCAAAGTTTCCAACCAACTCCAATGCAGGCATCATGGTGCCAAAAATTCCTATAAATATAAAGGCAACTTCTCTGATTGGCTCGAAATTGAATTCATTCCCTTTGATTGCTTTTTGATCAGCAAACTTGAAAGAGAAATAGGCTACTGAAAGCATGATGATTTCTCTTAAGAAAGAGAATTTTTGTCCATCATAATGGATCGCAGGAACCCATTCGATTACGTTTGGATCTAAAAACACCGATGCTATGACTACTGCCAGCCAAAGGAAATTTCTCGACCCAATCAAGGCGAATTTATTCGTGTAGGTAATTTCTTCTAACTCGTCATCATTGGCTTTACCCATTTTTCTATCAATAAAGTAGAAAACTGTAGCTAAAAATGCCAAAGCTACCAGCCACGCAGGCCAATTGTGTTCCAATGTCCAGAAGAAAGGAATGCCTTTCAGAAAACCAAGAAATAACGGAGGATCCCCGATTGGAGTTAATGACCCCCCCACATTACTCACCATAAAGATGAAGAAAATGATGTGATAAGCTTGAATATTACCTTTGTTTAACCTGATGAATGGTCGAATAAGCAACATAGAAGCTCCTGTCGTTCCGATTAGATTAGAAACCAATGCACCAACCAAAAGTAAGGTCACATTGGCCATTGGAGTGGATTTCTTGTCTATTTCTATCAAAATCCCACCCGAGGCGATGTAGAGAGAAGCAAGCAAAGCAATAAACTGAACATATTCAGCTAAGGCATGAACAGGTCCGTGGACATTGTCTAATACAAATAGGTAGTAAAAAACAACTAATATGGCTAAGCCAACAGCTACTTTGGGATAATTGTGATGCCAAAAATGCTCGTAAAACAAAGGTCCTGTTGCAATCATAAGTAGCAAAAGCACAAAAGGAATCACCAACCAAACAGGAGCAGCATGGTGATGTTCTTCATGAGCTTCATCATGAATATGAGCAGCAACACTGGATATTGGGTTATCCTGAGCGGTAGTATCTTGTATTTCGGTTTGAGTTTCTGCTTGCGCTTTAACTTCTGAAATGTTGAAAACAAAGAAAATTCCAGAAAGCAGCAAAATAGCAGCAATAAAATTCTTCATTCAAATGTTATTAAGGGGTATATCGAAAGATTAGCCTAATTCCTAGCATATACTTTTAGAGATTAGTTCATGGCTCTAAAAGATTTTATACCGCTAAACTACTTATTTTGAATGAAAAGCACTAGTGAAAACAGATCAGTCAGTTCCAAATAATTTAAATTATCTGATACTGACTGATGATTGGTTAATTTGTTATACGAGTTGCTTGAGCGCTATTTCAAAAGAAGCCTGTGCGATCTTAGTTTTTTGTGGATTGACTTCGTGTGTTTTTTTCAAAGCTTTTGCAATGGTCTTGCTCACATCTTTGAAGATCCCATCATCTGTCAATTCTACCTTATCAGACATCAAATAAGCAAATACTCTTGCCATACCACAGTTTGCAATAAAATCAGGAATCACAGAAACTTGTTCATCTGCCCACATTCCTGTAGGACCGAAGAAAATCTCAGGATCTGAAAATGGCACATTTGCTCCACATGAGATTACTTCCAATCCAGCCTTCACCATTCTTTCAGCTTGGTCTTTATTAATCAATCGAGATGCTGCAGCAGGAATAAATATCTCAGATTTCAAATCCCAGATCTTTGCATTGATTTCATCAAATGGAATCATATTTTCTGCTACCAATTTGTTGCCCTCTCTAAGGATAAATAGTTCTCTGATTTCGTCAAGACTGAAACCTTCTTCTTTGATTAGACCACCGTCTCTATCAATGATACCAACGATTTTCACGCCTTCCACTGCAAGGAAACAAGCAGCAGCAGCACCGACATTTCCCCAACCTTGAATGACAGCTTTTTTTCCTTTGAGTTGACCACCCCAGATTTTGTAATAATGTCTCACCGCTTCAGCCACGCCAAAACCGGTGATCATATCGGCTACTGTATATTTTTTGGGTCCATTCGGCGTATAATCTGGATCTTCCAAAACTTTGGAAACTCCTTGACGCAATTGACCTATTTTTCTGATTTTTTGAGGTTCTGTAGCGTTGAAATGGCCATTTACCACACCTTCTTGTGGATGCCAAAGGCCATAGGATTCCGTGATAGGAATGACTTCATGGATTTCATCAACATTCAGGTCTCCGCCTGTTCCATAGTAGTTTTTCAATAAAGGTATGACCGCTGCATACCATCTTTTGAGAACTTCAGATTTTCTTGGATCATTTGGGTCAAAATTGATTCCTGATTTTGCACCGCCGATCGCAGGTCCTGAAACTGTGAATTTCACTTCCATGGTTTTGGCAAGAGACTCTACCTCTCTTTTGTCCAAGCCTTTTCTCATCCTTGTACCACCACCCGCTGCACCTCCACGCAAAGAGTTAATCACAACCCAACCTTCTGCTTCTGTCTCACTATCGCTCCATTCAAACACAATCTCCGGTTGCTTATTCTCAAATTTCTTGAGTAAATCTTTCATCTGTATAAAATTTGGGTTTAAATCTTAGGCAAAAATAGAAATATTTGGGAGATAGACAGTATGGATATGGATTTTGAAGAATTTAGAAAACTAATAAATTCGATTCACATTGTCTACAGATTTGATGAAATGCATTTTCTCTATTTCTTGATTATTAGACTACTTGGAGTTCATTAATTTTTTGAGTTTAATTCTAGACTTTTGCAACTTGGATCACAGTCTAACGTAACTAAAAATATGATTTTGTTTTTTTTTGATTATTTAATTAAAAACTAATGTATATGAAAAAGATAACGTTAATTCTTTTCTTTCTTGCTTTTGCTTTTACTTCTTTTGGTCAACAAGCAAATACTTTTATAGACACAAAAAACCGTTTGCTTTCGGCTCCAAAATACTATCAAAATGAAACTCGTCTTAAAAACAGCGAAATAAAAACATTGATGGAGTTAAATTCAGATACTAAGCAATTTTTGGATAAAGCATTGAGAAGCCAAAAAATAGTATTGCCACTTTATGTGATCACGACTGTAGGTTTAATTTCTACCTTTTTCATAAGTGATTCTGGGACAAGAGATATTGTTGGCCTTTCGGCTACGGGTCTAGGAATCACTGCCTCAATATTCGAAGCCAATTACAACCTTAATGTGCAAAGAGCTGTCAATTTATACAATAAGAACTTATTTGAAGGTCAAAAGACAAGTACGAGATTAGATTTTAAAGTCGATCCCCTGGCATCTGGACTGGTATTAACTTTCTAAAAAGAATCCTCTTATCATCGTTCTATTTGCACACGGAACCTGTCCCGAAAATCGGGATGACACGGATTTTGCAGATTTCCACTGATTTTATTCGCTTAGCAAGGTGTAGATTGCATCTACACCCTCAATATCTTTTGGATTTGCTATAAAATTTTGTCACCCTTTTTTTGATCAGCGATCATCCGCCCAATCTGCTCAATCAGCGTTCTATTTGCACACGGATGATACGGATTTTGCGGATTTCCACTGATTTTATTCGCTTAGCTAGGTGTTGTATCTACACGCTCAATATCTTTTGGATTTGCTATAAAATTTTGTCATCCTTTTTTTGATCAGTGACCATCTGCTCAATCAGCTCAATCAGCGTTCTATTGACACGCATATTTTTCGGGTTTCCACTGATTTTGTTTAAATACCATAAATCATCCCCCCACAACTATCCCTGCTTGCTCCTGTGACAGAAGCCAAGCAGTTATTTTCGTTCCTTAAGCGAAGCACTCCCAAAAAGGCAAAAATCAGCGCTTCTTTAAAGTCGATAAGGATTGGATCAGCTTTAGGAATATCGAGATTTTCCCCCATAGCTTTTCTTAATTCTTCCATAAAAAAGCTATTGTAAGCACCTCCACCAGTTACAAGCATCTTCCCTTTTGCTTGCGGGATGACTTTTTTGATCTGATAAACATAGTGGATGATTAAGGTATGTAATTTATCCTCCATCGGTACATTAGGGTACTTTTCCAAAATATCATAAAATACCCCAAGATCTTCTCTTCCCAGAGATTTGGCTCCTCGTTTATGGTAAAATGGAATTTCATTGAGCTCTCTTAAAATTTCAGGGAACAAAACACCGCTGCTTGCGAGAGTTCCTCCTTTGTCATAAGGCATCCCCTTTTGCTGAGCATAATGATTCAGAAGCAAATTGAAAGGGCAGACATCAAAGGCAGTCCTTTGACCTGCAGCATCCAAACTGATATTGGCAATGCCACCCAAATTGATACAGTAATCATACACATCGAAAAGCAGCATATCTCCGATAGGAACCAAAGGTGCACCTTGGCCTCCTAGTTGCACGTCAAGCATGCGGAAGTCATTGATAACGGGCAAGCCAGAAGCCGCATGCAGCGCCCAGCCATTCCCGATTTGAAGACTAAGACCTTTTTCAGGTTGATGGAAGACCGTGTGGCCATGTGAGGCGATGGCCTCTACTTGGATCTGATGCTTTGCGACAAACTTTTTGCTTTCCTCGCCCATCCATTTTCCAAAGGCAACATCCAAAAGATGAAGCTCCAGGCTTGACAGCTGATGTGAATTTTTGAGTTGATTTTCTAAATCATTTGGAAAAGCCACCGTTTCTGCCTCTATAATTTTAAAAGTCCATTTCTCAGATTTTTCAAATTGACAATAGGCGATATCAAGACCATCTCCGGAAGTTCCGGACATCAAGCCGATCAAATGGTATTGTTGAGACATAGTAAGGGGTTAATTTTTGTTAAATATTCAGCCTTAAAGTTAAAAATAATCTTTTCAAAACAGCCCGATGTTGAAAATGACTAATTTAGCCGAATGTTCAAAATGAAAATTTCAGCATTCGGGAGTAAACTTAAGCTTATTTGAGAAATCTGATCATCGATATTGGCAATACAAGAATCAAAACAGCACTTTTTGAAGAAGCGCACATTGTTCTTGAAAAGGCTTATGAATCCTTAGAGGATTTCATGCTTGAAATTGGAATGCTGGACTTTGAGCATTGCATCATCAGCTCGGTGAAATTTAGCGAAGCAGAGTTGAAAATAAAGTTGGACTTTCAATTCCTCTACTTGACAAGACAGACGGCAATTCCAATCACAAATAAATATGGGACGCCCGACACCTTGGGAGTAGATCGAAAAGCCGCTGCGGTAGGTGCCAGAGCTATGTTTGGTAAAGGCAATTTGCTTTCCATTGATTTAGGAAGTTGTATCACGTATGATTTTCTAAACCAGAAAAATGAATTTCTTGGGGGAGCTATTTCGCCAGGCTTGAGAATGCGATTTCAAGCCATGCATCAGTTGACAGCAAGATTGCCTCTAGCGGAATTAAAAGAAAATAAAAAAATAAATATAATTGGAGACCGAACTGAATCAGGACTTCAGAGTGGCGTATATCATGGTATCCTCTTCGAAATCGAAGGGTTTATAGCAGCTTATGAGCAGCAACATCAAGATTTAAAGGTCATTATTTGCGGAGGAGACTCAAAATTCTTTGAAACCTTAACAAAAGACCACATATTTGTAATCCCCAATTTGGTCCTTTATGGATTGAATAGAATTTTAACTTACAATGTCAATAAAAAATAGATTACGATTAATAGGTGCTGTAGGTGCCATTTTCATATTTTCAGAATCTTTTTCTCAATCAAGTGCTTCTTCTTACAGTGCACTTGGACTTGGAGAATTCAACTACGGAGGACTTACCCAAAATCAAGCCATGGGTGGACTAGGAATTAGCTACGGTACAGCTTGGTCTATAAATAATGTCAATCCCGCACTTGCTTCTAGAAACACAGTTTTTAATTTTCAAGCCGCAATGAACTACCGTTCTGTTCAGGCTGCAACAAGCTCAGAAAGCGAGAGTCTAGATGGTGGAGGCTTATCGTATTTAGCTTTGTCGTTACCGATCAACTCAGGGAAAATGAGTGTTGGTATGGGATTAAACCAAATAAGTGGTGTGAATTACAACATTTTGGTAAATGGGCAAGTTGCTAATTCAGATTTAAGATCTATCAATCGTGTAGAAGGAGATGGTGGGATTTCAGAAGCTTACATATCAACAGGATACATGATTGCCAAAAACCTGAGTGTAGGTATTCATGGATCTTATTTATTTGGATCAACCATAAGAACGAATCAATTATCCTTAGTAGACAGCGCAGGATTTGAAGTGGGGACTACTTCTGAGTATTATGAAAGGTTCACTGTGTCGGATGTCACGGTAAAAGGAGGAATTCATTATTTCTTCAAAACAGGTGCTAGAAGTAACCTACACCTAGGAATGATTTATCATGCATTTGGAGATATCAGAGGCAAGCAGTTTGCAAAGGTGGCTGACTTGGGCAATGCAAATAACCCAGATCAACCAGGTGATGTGATCAATGATGACGAGCGAGGAAAAATTTTCCTTCCTAATAAATTAGGTTATGGTATATCTTTCGAAAAAATTAATAAATTTGTAGTTGGACTAGAAGCACAGTTCCAAGACTTTACCGATTATAGGTCCTTTTCGGGAGAGTCGGGAGAGCTTGGCGAGAGCTTCAAAATAGGATTGGGTGGTCAATGGACCCCTGATGTCACTTCTATGGATAACATGCTGAAACGCACCATGTACCGAGTTGGACTCGAATATCAGCAAACTCCTTATATAGTCAACCAATCCCAGATTACGGATATTGGCATCAATTTTGGAGGTTCGATTCCAGTAAACTCCCTGTCTATGGTAAATCTAGCCGTGAAAGTCGGGACAAGAGGCTCGACAGATAATGGACTAATTAGAGAAAATTATGTAAACTTTAGTTTAGGATTTTCTCTTAACGATAACACGTGGTTTTATAAACGATCATTTGAATAAACAAAACACCTATGAAACTTAAATTTGTATTAGCCGGGATAGTGACCTTCATGGTGGTGGGATTTGCCCAAGCACAGGACGGATGGAATTGGCCATCTGATGAAGAAAAAGAAAAAACAGCTAGAGAGTATAATGCTGCTTATGTAGATTATATGAACTCAGAACAATTTGTAGAAGCAACCAAACCACTCAGCTGGTTATTGGTGAATGCTCCTGATTTGAATGAATCTATATACATCAATGGTGTAAAAGTATATCATGGAGCTGCTGGTGCTGTTTCAGATGAAGCTCAAAAAAGAGTTTATCAGGATTCTGTAATTACAGTTTTCGATCTTAGAAAAGAGAAATTTGATAATGAAGCAAGATGGATCGAAAATAAAGCTTTCTATTCTTACATTTATTATAGAACTGATAAAGCTAAAATACCAGCTTCTATAAAATCATTTGAAAGGGTAATTGAAGTGAATAAGAATTTTGAATCAGCTCAGTTGCTTCAAGCATATTATGATTTAGTTTATCGAAATTATGCTTACAATAAAGCATATTCAAAAGAAGAAATCATTAGTAAATATGATGAAATAACTTCTTTTGTTGAGATGGCTGAATCGAATGGAACTGATGTTTCTGTACCAATTTCAACAAGAGATCAATTAATTGTTGCAATGGAACTGATTGATTGTGACTTCATTGAAAATACCTTAGGCAAGAAATTAAAAGCTAATATGGGTGATGAAGCTTTAGCTAATCAAATCTTCAAATATTCTGTACAATATAAATGCACAAATACAGAAGCGTTTATGACTTCTTTGGAGTTAATAGATTCTAAAAATCCAACATTCGCTACGTCTCAAGTAAGAGCATTGAGATACTTGCAAAATAGAGAATATGATAAAGCGCAACCGATCTTGGAGAAGGCTTTGACACTTGCTGAGGATGACAGTCAAAAAGCTGATGTGTACATGGACTTGTCTAAAGTACATGCACAAGCAGGAAGAAAAAGTGCTGCTAGATCTGCTGCTATGGAAGCTGCAAAGTTAGATCCAGAAAGAGCAAAAGACGCTTGGTTAACTGTAGCGCAATTGTATATGGAATCATTTAACGATTGTAAAGGTGGCGTAAGTAGAGCAAAAGACAGATCAGTATATATCGCAGCTTACAATGCTTACCAAAGAGCAGGAAGTTCTTCTGGAATGGCCTCAGCGAGAGCCCAGTTCCCCTCTAAAGAGGAGTTATTTACTGAAGGTTTACAGCCAGGTTCCACCATTAATACAGGATGTTGGATTGGTGAGACTGTAACTTTGGCAACAAGAGACTAAGAATAAAATTATTTAGATATTAAAAAGGCGGTTTTAAAACCGCCTTTTTTCTGTTTTTAAGCATTACGTATATTTGATCCATGTTGAGATTACTGTCCTTTGTATTTATTCTACTTGTAGTGAGCTTTAGTTCTTGCAAGGAAGAGGTGGATACGAGTTTTATGGAGTCCTATCTTGGTCCTACAGGTATAGGATATGACATTGACCTCGTTCACTCCGATAGTACGCAGATCAAAATCAATCTCAAGGCCAAAAAACAATTAGAGTTCTCTAGTGGAGATTATGAATTTCCCGAAGGAATAGAAATATTCTTTTACGATGACAAAGGAGAACTCACGACCACGATCCGTGCGGACAGAGGATATTACATCAGAAAAGATGATGTTTACAGAGGAGAAGGGGATGTGCAGGTGGAGAACATGGAAAAACAGCAAAAATTGGCTTCTGAGGAATTATTTTGGAACCCGACCACAAAAAGAATATACACGGAGAAATTCGTCACCATCCAAGATCCTCAGCGCTTGATTAAGGGTACTGGGATGGAAGCGGATGAATCATTCAGTGAATATGAAATCAAGAAAGTGATTGACAGTAGGACGATCATTCCGGGTGAAGAGAATGAAATCAAGCAGAACAAAACGGATGTTCAGGGAGATGATAATCAACGCCAAATTCCAGAGTAACATTGGAAAATAATTGTTAATAGATGAAATTACTAGATATAATTCTTTTATCATTATCTGCCGCTTTGGTGATAATAGGTACGCATTTGACGATAACGACAGGAATCTCTTTGTCTTATCCAGTCTTTATGCTGGCAGTAGTTTTTTTATTTTGGTACAGATATCGGAAAAACGCTGCTATCTTTGAAGAAAAAGAAAAGGAGCAGCAGTCAAAAGCTAAAAAATCCAGTAAAAGGAAGTAATGGAATATCAGTATTTTACCTATGTATTGATTACACTAATTTTTTCAGGCCTGTTTTCGGGCGTTGAGATTGCTTTTATTTCGGCAAATAAGCTTCAAATTGAGCTTCAAAGCAAGCAAGGCCAATTATCAGGAAAAATCCTTTCCAACTTTGTAAAAAGACCTGGGCAATTTATAGGCACAACTTTAATTGGAAACACCATTGCTTTGGTGCTATACGGTATCTTCATGGCGAGTCTTCTCGAGCCTTGGATTCAGGGTTGGGTTCCAGATAATTTTGACAATCAAGTCAGTATCATGCTGATTCAGACTGTGCTTTCTACCATATTGGTGCTGATCACGGCTGAGTTTATTCCCAAGAGTATTTTTATGCTCAATCCGAACAGTTTGTTGGCGGGACTTTCTGTGCCATTTATGATTATTTACATCATCATGTATCCGGTGGTGTGGTTTGTGGTAGGTCTTTCCAGGTTTTTTATCACCCATGTTTTGAGATTAGAATATTCTGAAGACAAGCCAGTTTTTAAGGTTACAGACTTGAATAGTTTTATTCAAAATAACCTACATGCAGCAGGAGAAGATGCTAAAGTGGAGGTCGATTCTAAGATTTTTGATAATGCCGTAGAATTCAAAACCATTCGAGTGAGGGAATGCATGGTTCCCCGTACAGATATTGCCGCGGTAGAGATTGATGAGAGTATTATCGAATTGAAAGAAGTCTTTGCTGAAAGTGGTCATTCAAAGATCATCGTTTACCGCGAGACGATTGATGATGTAATTGGGTATTGTCATCAATTAGAATTATTCAAGAAGCCGAAGACCATTGAAGATATTCTAACTCCGATCATTATTGTTCCAGAATCGGCTCTTGCTAATGAGCTTTTGGTACAATTTATTCAAGAGCGTAAAAGTTTGGCTTTAGTAGTGGATGAATTTGGTGGAACCAGTGGAATTGTTTCCATGGAAGACATCATCGAAGAGATATTTGGAGAGATTCAAGACGAGTATGACAATGATGATTTGGTAGAACAGAAGGTTTCCGAGTACGAATACCTGATGAGCGCCCGACATGAGATAGATTATTTGAATGATAAATATAACTGGGAATTGCCATATGGAGAGTTCGAAACACTCTCTGGTTTGGTGATTTCATTGGCTGAAAATATCCCCAATAAAGGTGAATCCGTCACCTATGGGGCATTTACCTTTACCGTAGTGGCCAAGCAGGACCACCGCATAGATACTTTGAAAATCAAAGTCAATTCCGCACTAATTTCCAAGAAGTAATTTATTGACAGCGATAATATTTTGAATTTAGCTTTAGATGTAATTATTTTGCGGCACTTCAAAAAACCAGAAGAATGGCATTAATTAAAAAAATCAGACAGAGAACAGGTCTTGCAATCGGTGTAATTGCAGTAGGTTTGATATTTTTCCTCGTAGGAGGAGACATATTGAGCCCTAATTCAACCCTTTTGGGTGGCAATTCCAATGAAGTAGGTGAGATTGCAGGTGAAAGTATTTCTTATGAAGAATACCTTCGTAAAATAGAGGATGTCAAATTCTCTTTCCAGCAGAATACAGGTAGAACTCCATCAGAGCCGGAGATGTATAGCATACGTGAACAAGCGTGGCAAGCATTGATCGTCGAGAAGGTTTTCAAAGACCAATATGAAGAATTAGGTCTTACTATCTCCGATGCGGAATTGGTAGACATGGTTCAAGGTCAAAATATCGTTGCTGAATTAAGACAACAGTTGGTAAATCCCGCTACAGGTGAATTTGACCGAAGTCAATTGATTACGTTTCTTCAGAGTTTAGAAACTGCGGGTCCAGAGCAAAGAGCTTTTTGGGCACAGCAAGAAAAGCTTTTTGCTGATGCGAGATTGAGAATCAAATATGACAACTTGTTGGCTACTTCTGAGTACGCCACGACAGCTGAAGCTAAACTACAGCACAAAGCGTCTAATAGCATTGCCGATGTGGATCATGTATTCATTCCATTCTATGCTGTTCCAGATTCTGAAGTAGAAGTTTCAGATGCAGACTTGAAGGCTTACATCAGCAAGCATCAAGACAAATTTAAAGTGTCTAATTCTGCGGATCTAGACTATGTGGTTTTTGAACTTCAGCCAAGCAGTGAAGACTCTGCGAGAGTGATTTCTGAAATCACAACTTTAACAGAGGAATTGAGAGCTACTGAGACCGACTCTGCTTTTGCAATCAGAAATTCAGAGGGTGAAAATCCTTTTAGAACATATCTTCCAGGTGATAACCTTCCAGAGTCATTGACTTTGAATGTAGATGAAATTGTAGCAGGTGAGACTTATGGTCCATTTATTACGCCTAATTCAACTTATGTTTCTTATAAAATCAATTCGAAATATAATGGCACGGCAAGAATGCGTGCGAGTCATATTCTTTTCGGAACGAATGGCCTTGAAGACGCTGCAAAAGCAGAGGTAAGAGCAAGTGCAGAAGAAGTATTGAAAGATATCCAAGAAGGATTAAACTTTGCGACAGCAGCATCTCAATATGGACAGGACGGTACTGCTCAAAGAGGTGGTGACTTAGGTTGGTTTGCAAAAGAAGACTTCGTGACTGAATTTGCAGATGCAGTTTTCGCGGCTAAATCTACTGGTTTGATTAATACATTGGTCGAAACAGAATATGGCTTCCACATTATCAATGTGACAGAGATGCCAAAGACTGAGACAACCAAGGTTGCAACGATTGAATTAGAACTAGGTCCAAGTGATGCGACCAGAAATGATGCATTTAGAAATGCAGATGCTTTTGCGGCAAACTCTGGAAATGCGAGTGAATTCAAATCAAATGCTGAAGCTTCAAACTACAGAATCATTCAAGCAAATGGAGTAGATGCATTTGCTAGAAACTTAAACAATCAAACCAACGCAAGAGAAATCATCAGATGGGCATTCAATGATGCTTCAGTGGGTGGTGTTTCTCAAGTATTTGAATTAGACAATAGCTATGTTGTAGCTTCTTTGAGAGGTATATATGAAGAAGGTACTGCATCAGTTGAGCAAGCGAGAGTACAGGCAACTATCCAAGTAAGAAATGAAAAGAAAGCTGCAAAAATCTCTGAAAAAATCAAAGGAATGGCAACGCTTGAAGAAATGAAAGCAACATTTGATGATGCCGCTTCTTTAGGAAATACAGCTGATTTGAATCTAGGTGCTAGTGTATTGCCTGGCGTAGGTTTTGCACCAAAAGCAATTGGAGCAATCTTCGGATTGAAAAACTCAGGAGAGATGACCAAACCAATTCATGAAGATGTTGGAGTTATCGTTGCTAAATTGAATTCAATCACTCCAGCAGGTGAAGTAGCAGATTATACAAGCTTCCAAAATCAAATCACTCAAAACAATTCCCAGAGAACTGCCTACATGATTATGATGGCATTAGAGGATTTGGCTAAAGTGAAAGACTACAGATACAAATTCTTCTAAGAAAGAATAATAATTACAAAAAACCCGTGACGAACTCACGGGTTTTTTTGTGTAACACAATTTTTCTTTTCTGCTGGTATTATCCACTAAAAAGAATGTGTTTGGATCATTTCCATCTTCCGTGGACCGTTGACCATCGTCTGTTGACTTTTTTATTTTTTTCAATCACGTTTATCCCTTAAATTCGTAATCATATGAACAAGACATTCGATAAAGAAGCTTTCAAGGAAAAACTAGAAGCTCAGATGACCTTTCCGGCTTTGTATATGTTTAAATTTATCGTTCCCGCGGGACAAGAACATGAAGTAGCTGCTCTTTTGCCAAATAATGCAATCGAAACCAAAAGCTCTAGCAAAGGAAAATATGTGAGTGTAACTATTCAAGCCATGATGGGATCAAGTGGCATGGTGTTGGATGTTTATGAACGTGCTTCTAAAATAGAAGGCGTAATCTCACTTTAAATCAAAAACAAGATGTGGAAAGAAGAAAATAATAAACTGGTAAGAACTTTTGAATTTGGTGACTTCCAAGAAGCTTTTGCTTTTATGACAAGAGTTGCTTTTTTGGCAGAAGCTCAAGGTCACCATCCGAATTGGAGCAATGTTTACAACTCGGTAACGATCGAGCTTACAACCCATGACAAAGGAAATGTGGTAACAGAGAAAGACAAAAAGTTAGCCGCTGCGATCGACAAAATTTAAGATGCCAGAAGATAAACATATTCATCTCTACCTGATCCCCACACCGATTGGTAATCTAGGTGATATTACACTACGTGCTATCGAAGTTCTCAAATCAGTAGATGTCATCCTTGCCGAAGATACAAGAACGACAGGGAGGCTACTCAAACACCTTGAAATCCAAAGACCACTTCAAAGCTATCATATTTTCAATGAGCATAAGACTGTTGAGAAATTGATCGAGCGAATGGAAAGAGGTGAAGTAATGGCGATGTGTAGCGATGCGGGCACACCTGCGATTTCAGATCCAGGTTTTCTCCTTGTCAGAGCTGCGCGGGAAGCAGGACTTGAGGTGAATTGTCTTCCGGGAGCTACTGCCTTTGTTCCTGCATTGGTAAATTCTGGGCTGCCCAATGATCGATTTACTTTTGAAGGATTTCTCCCCCATAAAAAAGGAAGAAAAACCAGAATCGAGAGTTTGCTCGAAGAAGAAAGAACCATGATCTTTTATGAATCACCTCATCGCCTTATGAAAACTTTGGTGCAATTTTCCGAGGCATTTGGAGAAGAGCGCATGGCTTGTGTTTCTCGAGAATTAACAAAAATCTACGAAGAAAACGTCAGGGGAACCTTGGCCGAACTGATTACCTATTACGAAGAGCATCCGATCAAAGGAGAAATCGTCTTAGTGGTGCAAGGGAAATAGAAAATGATATTTGTGGATATTTTAATGTTAAGATAGCTAGTTATTGGTTATCAGTTAATTAGTTTCCAAAGGCATCCCCATATAATATCCACAAGTATCTAATAAAAAATATCAACTCAACCAACTCAAAACCATGATTGATTTAAGTCAAGTCCTTGATCAGACTAAGAGTATTGCCAAAGAAGCGGGCGCTTTTATCAGAAAAGAGCGTCAGCATTTTGACCTCAAAAAAGTAGAAGAAAAAGGACTGAACGACCTCGTTTCCTACGTGGATAAGGAGGCAGAAAAGATCATTGTTGACAAACTTTCGAAGGTCTTGCCTGAAGCAGGGTTTATCACAGAAGAAGGTACTCGAGAGGAAGAAAATAAAAATTACACTTGGATCATCGATCCACTTGATGGCACTACTAATTTTATTCATGGAATCCCTGTTTTCTGTGTGAGTATTGGTTTGATGAAAGACAATGAAATTGTACTAGGGGTAGTGTATGAAGTGAATCTTCATGAATGCTTCTATGCCCTCAAAGGTCATGGAGCTTTCTGCAATGACACGCCAATTCATGTCAGTGCTGCACCATCACTTTCTCAAAGCTTGATTGCCACGGGTTTTCCTTATAGTGCTTTTGCTCAGATTGATGAATACTTAGAAATCATGAAGGTTTTGATGCAAAAATCCCATGGATTAAGAAGACTCGGAAGTGCTGCTGCTGATTTATGTTATGTGGCCTGCGGTAGAATGGATGCGTATTTCGAGTACAACCTCAACTCCTACGATGTAGCGGCAGGGTCTTTGATTGTACAAGAAGCAGGTGGAAAAGTAACAGATTTCAAAAAAGGCGATGACTTCATCTTTGGAAGAGAAATTATTGCTGGAAATAAACCTGTTCATGAAGAACTTTGGAAGGAACTTGACCAAATCTGGAATAAATAATCCTTTTCTAATTCTTTTTCATTTATCGCTTCTCTACTTTCTATCACTTTACGTTTAAAGTATTTGGGATTAAAAATTCTATTTTATGAAAAAGACATTCATTATCATACTGACAGTTTTTGCTTTTCTCTTGGTTGCTTTGATAGCAGTGCCATTTATTTTTAAAGATAAAATCATTGAGCGCATCGACAAGGAAATTGCTCAGTCTGTCAATGCACAAGTTCACTACGATTTCAACAACATCAGTTTGAGTGTTTTCAAGCGCTTTCCTGATGTCAGCGTGACATTGCGTGAATTTGGTATTACAGGAAATTCTCCTTTCCAAAATGATACGCTAGTTCATGTGGATCAACTGCAAGTAGATTTCAATTTGAGGTCTGTACTTTTTGCAGATACACCTTCGCTATCGGGGATGCATTTGGATGGTGGTAGCATTTATGTAAAAGTGCTCGAAGATGGCCAAGCCAATTATGATATTACAATTCCTTCAGAAGAGATAGCTGAATCTGAAAGCACTTTTGAAATTGGTGTTGACCTGATCGAAGTCAAGAACCTCAATTTCATTTATGACGATAGGCAATTGGATTATTTTATGGCTCTTGGAAATGTCCGCATGATAGGGAAAGGAAACTTTACCGCAGACGTGTACAAACTGCCAGTGGAAATGAATGCTTTAATTGCTGATGTAACTTACGAGGGCACGAATTACCTGAGAAACAAAAGCTTTAGAGGGAACACCAATGTGGATGTGGATATGGAAAACATGAAGTTTGCATTCTCAGATGGTGAATTTACAGTTAATGATTTCCTTTTTGATCTCTTTGGTTACGTTGCCTTACCAGCTGATGATATTGAATTTGACATAGAGTTTGCAGGAAAAGACAATACCTTCAAAAGCATCCTGTCTCTCGTTCCAGGAATCTACTCAGAAAGTTTTGAAGGAATCAAAACCTCTGGAACGATGGATTTCAAGGGGTTTTTCAAAGGAATTTATAATGACAATAGCTTTCCTTCATTCGATATCAATTTGAATGTGGTAGATGGGATGTTCCAATATCCTGATTTGCCAAAACCTGTCAGCAATATCAATGTGGCCATGAAAGTGGTCAATACAACGGACAACTTGGATTTGACCAAAGTCGATATTTCGGCATTCAACATGAATTTCGGAAGCAATCCGATTTCTGGTCGTTTGCTTTTAGAAAACTTAGTGACTTATGATATTGATGGGAATCTGGTCGGGAAATTGAATTTGGAAGAATTGACTTCTATTTTTCCGATTGAAGGAATGACGCTGAAAGGCATGCTCGATGTCAATGCTACGGCAAAAGGCAGATATGATTCTGTTGCCAATATCATTCCGAGTATCGATGCCAAAATGTTCCTCACCAATGGATATGTGAAAAGCGCTGATTATCCTGCCCCGATCGATAAGCTGAATGTCAACGCAAGTATCTTGAATACAAGTGGAAATATGAATGATTTCTTGGTCAACCTGAGCAATTTTGGTTTTGAACTGGAAGATGAAAGAATCAATGGAAACATGAGGATTCAGGATTTTGAATTGTTGAATTGGGATGGTGCGATAGAGGGAACTGTTGATGTAGGGAAAATGATGGCCATTTTTCCTATTGAAAATACCATCATGGAAGGGAAAATCATCGCCGATCTGAAATCAAAAGGATCATACAAAGATGTAGAGGAAGGAAGATTCAACCGATTGGATACGCGTGGAGAAATGTTGGTTCAGAAATTCTATTACACGTCAACAGACTTGCCACAAGGAATTAGGATCAATGATGCCAAAGCAGATTTCACTCCAGAAAGAATCAATTTGACAAAATTTGACGCACGAGTTGGCGAAAGTCCACTGACCGCTTCAGGTTTCTTGTCCAATTACATGAATTATTTCCTGAAGGATGATGAAACGCTCAAAGGACAGCTTGCATTACAATCACCAAAATTCAATGTGAACCAATGGATGGTTGAATCCGGCGATTCAGAAGATTCGGAGTTGACCGTGATCGAATTGCCGAAGAACATTGACTTTACCATGGATATTGCTGCCAACGAAGTGCTTTATGACAATTTGAACCTAAAGCAAGTGAAAGGCAGCATGACACTGCGTGAGGGAATTTTAACCTTTCGAGAAGCTTCTATGGCCACGCTAGGTGGTCAAGTAGTCATGAATGGATCCTATGATCCTCGTGATCTTACAGCTCCAAAATTTGATTTGAATTTCAATGTAATTGACTTGAGTATTGCAGAGGCATTTAATTCACTCAATACCGTAAAAGTACTTGCCCCAGTGGCTCAGCATTTGACTGGGAAATTTTCCACAAAGTTTGATTTTGCTGGACTCTTAGGTCAGGATATGATGCCAATATTAGCATCTTTGGATGGTAAGGGAATATTGAGGATCCTCGATGCCGCATTGAAAGACAGCCCTGTTTTAAAAGGAGTGACTAGTCTGACCAAGTTAAATGATACCAATACGATTCAATTTAAAAATCTAAACTTGCCGATAGATATAGAAGATGGGATGCTAAGTCTAAGGCCTGTTGATCTGAAACTTTGGGATTATCAAGCCAATATCCAAGGAAGTACTGGTTTTGATGGATCCATTAATTATCTGATCAACATGCAAGTTCCCGCAGGTAAATTCGGTTCTCAAGCCAATAATTTGCTAGCAACTATTTCAGGTACAGAAGCTACAGGTTCTACGCTTATTCCAGTTTCTATCAATCTTGGAGGAACATACAACAGTCCTAAAATTGGGCTTTCTGGAGAAAATTCAATCGAGAGTTTGCTGACAAATGCTTTGAGATCAAGAGTAAGTTCTGAAAAGGAAAATTTGCAAGCAAAAGCGACTGAGCAATTTAAAGCTGCAGAAGATAGCATCAAGAGTGAATTAAAATCCAGGTCAGAAGCACTTCAAGACAGTGCCAAAAAAGAAGCAGAGAAAAAGGTGTCTGAAACAAAAGATAAAGCAGTAGAAGAAGCCAAAAGCATCCTTCGTGGAGTCTTAGGCAACAAGTCCAGGCCTGTCGTCAAGCCAGATACCGTGAAGATAGATACTACTAAAACTGGGACTAATTAGTGAATAGCTCGCAGAGGATCCATAGGTTATGTTGTTTTAACTTTGGAAAGTTTGAATGTTTTAAAGTTGTGAGGATAGCTTGATTAATATTGGGTTTCAGTTATGACCCTGAAGGTTATCGATTTATTTTTCCTCTGCGCTTCTTAGCGTTTCACCGCGGCAAAAATATTTAAGCCGCAGAGGTTCGCAAAGGAACGCAGAGGGGATTTTTGAAATACATAATCAAAACTTTTCCTTTTGGGACCTTTGCCCCTCAGCGCCTCTTAGTGAGAACTTTTTACCCTAGAATAAAATACCAAATCCCAATAGTCACAAATGATAGAGGGATTCCTATGCCTACCAAGAGCGAGGCTAACTTGGGTTCTAAATTGTGCGAAATGGCAATGATAGAACCCGTGATCATTGGGGCCATGGCAGTTTCGATGACGGATATCTTGAAGACAAAGTCCTCCAATCGAAATACAAACCCAAAAAGAACAAAGATCACCGCCGGAATCAACACCAACTTATACCCTAAACCTAACCAAAGGTATTGCGAGCGAATAGCATCTGCACTGACTTTGATTTGAAGGCCAACCGCAATCAGCGCAACAGGGGTGAGGGTTTTTGCTATTAAATCAAAAATAGCAGAGATCCCAGCAGAAAATTGAAAATCTAATAAATTGAGCATGAAGGCAATGATGAAAAAGATGAATGGTGGGAATGTCAAGATCTTTCTTGTTATATCTCGCTTTCGTTTTTTCTCCTCAGAGTAGATAGAAGCCACAATTATAGCAACACTGCTGACAAGAATAAAGGATCCTGCCTGATCGATCAACAAGGCTATTTTTAGTGCTTCTTCTCCATAGAGTGCTTGGACGATAGGAAAACCCACAAAAGAAGTATTTGCCAATCCTGTGGTGATGATTAGACAGCCCGTAAGAGATTTTTTCCAATTGAGATGCTTGCCCAAGGTGCCAAAAAGTAACCAAGAAATGCCAAAACTTATCCAAGCAGTGGAAATAGGCCAAAGCAGAGACAGTTCCAACTCAATCTCGGGGATATATTTCAAGGCTAAAATGGGCAACACCACATAGATCAAGTATTTGTTAAGATACTGTGCGGTATTGGCAGGTACTTGCCGTACAAACTGAAGGCCAATGCCTGCGAGAAGAAAAATGATGACGATGATAAGGTTTGTCATAAGCAGAATTCCCCGAAAGTTAACACAATCGTAATTTGGTTTTAACCAACAAGTTAATTTTTTTGATTTGATTTGGGTTCAAAATAAGACAGTTATGACTAAACTAATACCCATAGAAATCGAAGGACAGAAGCTTGTGCAACTATCCCAACTGACCATTGATCAGGCGAACGACTTGAGGAGTTGGTTGCCATCTGATGGATTGAAAAAAGTCCATTTGCACGGAGTAGAATTACAGGATTGCCTTTCATTTGAGACTTACGAATACTGGTTCAAAACCAACCACGTGTTATCCAAGGCTTACGAGACCATTTTGGATTTTTAGATCATCCCAAAGGTCTTTCTCTTTTCGGCAAAATAGGCTTCGAGGTGATTGTAAATCAGACTTTCCGCTAGCGGGATTCCTGATAAAGTCAATTCAATATTTCCCTGAGCACTTTTTGGATCCACATCCATCGTCTCCGTCATAAAAATCAGCTCTTGAAGCGTCAGTGGCTGATCAGATTTTTCGGGATTCAGTTTGATTTCATTGCCATAAAAGTCAACTGCTTCATAGTAATACACACCATCCAAGGCATTGGCATAAATGCTAATTTCCTCACCCCACTGACTTTCAGGATAACTCAGCTTACAAAGCAGCGTATTCGGCCCTGTTCCATTGAAATAACTTTCCGGTCTATAGTTAAAATTGATCACGGAGTAAAATTAGGGATAATTATTTGTGATGGAAGCGTCAAAAAAGCTATAATCTTATAAATCTTCAATTTTGCTCAGATTGATTTTTGAATCGTTAATTATTTTAGACTTATATTTTATGTGTAAAATGTTATGTTTTCCTTTTAAAATCAAGGTTATAGTTTTACTTTGAATATTATTTAAAAATTATACCATTCAATCACATGAAAATTATAATACCATTCAATATATTTATTTTCATCTGGGCTGTTGTTGGAGTAGCAGTATTAGGTCATGGTCTTTTTGAGGACTTGATGAATGCAACATCATTTGGGAGACCAGATTACAGGACTACAATGGGAATATTTTGGTTTCTTTTATGTTTGTTATATGTAATCAATTATGTCAAGCATAAAAGAAAGTCAAAAAATATCTCTGAATTCATTTCTTAATTTTTTGGTGATTATTGCAGATCATAAATAAATCCACCACCCAAACCCCAAAACACCATCAAAAAGTAATTCTATAAAAGTCAAATCAACTTTCTTCGCTATATTCGCAACCAAACAGCAAATATCTAGTTTGAAGATTATTGTAAAGCGTGAGTCAATTTAGAAACATATTACCTCTTTTTAGCCACTTCTGTTTGGCATTGTTGCTAAGTGTTTTAGCGAACGGGGTATTCTTTTTTCACTCCCACGAGCTTGACAATGGCCGAATCATCACACACGCTCACCCGCTACTGACAGAGGAGCAGCAGGAATTACCGGATCATGGTCACACGGAAGAAGAACTGATTTACCTAGATCTTATTTCCCATGCTGAGTATTTTATTTTTGATTTTCAATTTGATTTTCAATCCCCTGATATTTCAAAAACTTCAGCAGATACGTTTGTAAAAGCAAAAGACTCTTTTGTAGAAATAGAAATTGGATTTGAGCATAGGGGACCACCTTGCATTTGATTTTTTTCTGATTTAAATCTCCTTTGTTTTACAGACAAAGAGAGTACTAGTTTTATTTTCCCAAATTAAAATCAACGCAATGCGATTAATGATACTAATTGCAATGTGCCTTATTTCCCTAGGTACATTGGCATCACAGAATAGAGATATTACAGGTAAAGTCATTGACAAGAATTCAAGAGAGCCGATTCCCGGTGTTTCCGTTTTCGTTCCCGAACTCAATCGAGGGGTGGTCACAGAATTGGATGGCACTTTTTCACTTGGATCAATGCCAGAAAGAAATATAACCGTACAGTTTTCCTATATCGGCTACGCTACTCAGATAGAAGTTGTAAGGCTTAGTACATCCAATAGGCAGGTTGTGATTGAACTCGAAGAGACTGTTTCTAATATTGATGAAGTGGTTGTCTCAGGAGCATATATCATGAGCAAAGAAAGCTCGCCCATTTCTATCGAAAAAGTAAGTAGAGATGCCATTCTAAAAATGCCTTCTCCAAGCTTGATGACTTCACTTACCAGAACACCTGGCGTAAATGAAATCTCTTTAGGTCCTGGGATCAGTAAGCCCGTGATTAGAGGTTTGTCATTCAGTAGAGTTTTGTCTGTCTATCAGGGAGCAAGATTCGAAAATCAGCAATGGGGTGCCGACCATGGTTTGGGTTTATCAGAAACGGGGATTGGTAACATTGAATTGATCAAAGGTCCGGCATCGATCATTTATGGTTCGGGCGCTATGGCAGGAGTTGTCAATTTGATTGAAGATAAAGATGCTGCTCCAGGAACTGTTGAGGGGGATGTGAATTTGAGAGGATACAGCAATTCTCTAGGTTTCCGAACTGATGCTGGAGCAAAAGGAGCGAGCGAAAACGGATTTTTATGGTCTTTGAGAGCAGCGGCAGAATCACATGCGGATTATTTGGATGGAGATGGCAATGCTGTCGGCAATACGAGATTCAATACACAAAATATCAAAGCGGGAGTTGGATTGCGCAAAAAATGGGGAGATACCAGATTACGCTACACTTATCTGAGACAAAACCTCGGAATCATTGATGAGGAAGATGTCAGTGAATTAGTGACAAACCGTGGAGACAGAAAAGTACAACTTCCTTTCCAAGATGTAAGAGATCACTTTATCAATTCAGAGACAAATATTTTTGTTGGTGAAGATCGCTTGAAAGCAACATTCGGCTATCACTTCAACTTTAGAGAGGAAGTAGAAGGGTCAGTAGATGAGGTGGATTTGGGTTTGAGGCAATCCAACTTCATGTATGATATCAAATACGCCAAAGAGCTATTCCCAAATGTTGAAGCGATTTTGGGAGTTCAGGGATTTTATTTGCAAAATGTGAATTACGAGGATGCTAATGAATATTTGATTCCTGATGCTAAAAAGGATGACAGATCGGTTTATTTCTTATTGAACTACAACAAAGACAAGTGGGTAGCTCAAGGTGGTATTCGATATGATTACAGAAAAGTAACAGCAGATGCGAGTGCGGATCATATTGTTGATTATGGATTCTTGCTTCCTGGAGAGCCAGCAGACAGAACATTAACCAGAACTTTTGATGGTGTCACAGCAAGTGCTGGGACGACCTTCAGGCCGAATTCTGCTTGGAGGTTTAGATTGAATGTGGCACAAGGATTCAGAGCGCCGGATTTGGGTGAGTTGTTTTCCAATGGACCACACCCGGGAACAAATAGATTTGAAAGAGGAAGTGCTGACTTTGTCAGAGAGCAGAATATTCAGTCTGATTTTGGTGTCAGATACAGCAGGTCAAATTTCTCTATCTCAGGAGAGGTGTTCTACAATCACATTGACAATTATATCTTCTTCGCTCCAACAGATGATTTTGTAGGCGATTTGACGGTTTGGGAATTTGAGCAGGCAGATGCAAGATTATATGGAGGTGAGTTGGAATTGGATATTCACCCAACAGCAGCCAAGTGGATTTCAGCATCTACTTCCTACAGCATGGTTATCGGCCAAAGAAGATCAGATATGAGCTATTTGCCCTATATCCCAGCATTTAGATGGAATCAATCAGTTGATTTCAGATTGAATAATGTAGGAGCTTTGAAGAATCCATACATCAGTGTTTTGGGTTCATACATTTTTGATCAAAACAGAGAAGCACCTTTGGAGGAAGCTACTCCAGGTTATTACTTGTTAGGACTAAATGTGGGAAGTCAAGTGATGATGGGTGGAAAAGCGCTTGATATCTACATCAGCGGATCGAATATGCTCAACAAAACTTACGTCGATCACTTATCCCTCTTCAGACCTTTTGGTGTGAATCAGATGGGTAGAAATGTAGCGCTGAATGTGAGGATTCCGTTTTAAGAAGCAAGAGAAAAAGGCGGACTTGATAAACTTAGCAGGTGAAAATAACCCTTCAGACATTTAGTTTGGAGGGTTATTTGGTTTTGTGAGTTTTGGGGAAAACTTATATCGAATAGTTTGATTTTTTAATAATTAGATTCTAAAAAGAGCAATCAAGTTTTGAAACCTCAAGTCAATTGTAAACAGAAAGTTGATATAAGACAAAAAACCCATTAAATCTTATCTTTCTATTTTGGAATTTTTAAAATCAGGCTTTTTAAGCTAGTTTAGCTTTTTGTTATATGAAAAAGATGAAAAATATACAATATTATCTAATTTTTGTAGCATTGATTTTTATAGGATGTTCTGATCAGGAAGTGACAGAGGTAGGACCAAAGCCTAAAAATATTCTTGTTTTAGGAAACAGTATAACTTGGTGTCCTCCTACTCCGGAAGTTGGTTGGAATAATGCTTGGGGAATGGCTGCATCGGAACCAAGTAAAGATTTTATTTCTCAGCTAAGAGCAAAATTGCAAGTTGAATCCCCTGAAATTGTTTTGAAAGGAGTGAATGTGTTTCCATTTGAGCGAGGGTTTGATAATTTCGATTTTGCGGCTTATGATTCTTTGTTAGACTTCAAGCCAGATATTATCGTAATCAGATATGGAGAAAATGTCGATGCTTCAACGGTAGAAAGTGACAATCTCAAAATTGCATCACTTAATTTTATGAATTACTTTTTTGAAGATAGACCGTCAAAAGTAATCGTAACCACCACTTTTTGGAATAATGCCATTACCAACGATCAACTGAGAAGGCTTGCAGCGGAGCAAAATTGGGAGTTAGTCGAACTTTCAGATTTAGGAGATTACCAAGAAAACATGGCCATAGGTAAATTTGACAATGTTGGCGTTGCTACACACCCAGGAGATTTAGGAATGGAAAGGATCGCTAATAGGATTTTTTCAGGTTTGAAGAAATACATCAAATAAGATCAACATTTAGTTTTTTCAAACAAAATACGTCCTCAAAGTTTTATAAGCTAGTTCATTTAAGTTAGGCTTTTAGCTTTACTTTCAATTGGATAATCCATCGAATAAAACTAATTTTGGGCTACCTATTAAAAATCATATCCATGAAAAGAGATCAGGCAATCTTTGACCTTATTGCAAAAGAAGAAAACCGTCAGAAGACAGGTATTGAGTTGATCGCATCAGAAAACTTTACCAGTAAGCAGGTAATGGAAGCGGCAGGAAGTGTGCTAACAAATAAATATGCGGAAGGCCTTCCAAATAAGCGCTACTACGGTGGCTGCGAAGTGGTCGATCAGATCGAGCAATTAGCAATAGATCGTGCCAAAAAGCTTTTTGGAGCTACTTGGGCGAATGTTCAGCCACATTCCGGTGCACAAGCTAATGCGGCGGTGTTTCTTGCAGTTTTGAATGCTGGAGATAGCATCTTAGGTTTTGATTTGGCACACGGTGGTCACTTGACACATGGCTCGCCAGTTAATTTTTCAGGAAAATTATACAAGCCGCATTTTTATGGAGTAGAAGAAGAGACTGGTCTAATTGATTATGACAAAGTAGAAGCTACCGCGCTTGAGGTAAAACCAAAATTATTGATCTGTGGAGCTTCGGCCTACAGCAGAGATTGGGATTACGAGCGTTTGAGAGATATTGCAGACCAAGTAGGGGCTCTTCTTTTGGCAGATATTTCACACCCATCAGGTTTGATTGCAAGAGGTTTGCTGAATGATCCTTTGGAATTTTGTCATATCGTGACTACGACTACGCATAAGACATTGAGAGGTCCAAGAGGTGGTTTGATTTTGATGAGAGAAGATTTCGATAATCCATTTGGTATCAAAACACCAAAAGGGGAGTTGAGAAAAATGTCAGCTTTGCTTGATTCGGGTGTTTTCCCAGGTACGCAGGGTGGACCTTTGGAGCATATTATTGCAGCTAAAGCAATTGCTTTTGAAGAAGCGCTTTCTGACGAGTACATGGAGTATATCCTTCAGGTGAAGAAAAATGCTAGCGTAATGGCTGATGCTTTTGTGGAGTTGGGATACAAGATCATTTCAGGAGGAACAGACAATCACCTGATGTTGATCGATCTTGGCAACAAAGATTTGACTGGTAAAATCGCTGAAGAGACCCTTGGAAAAGTAGACATCACGATCAATAAAAATATGGTTCCTTTCGACAAAAGATCTCCATTCGTGACCTCTGGTATGCGTGTTGGAACCGCCGCTGTCACTACAAGAGGATTGAAAGAATCAGACATGAAGCGTATCGTTACTTTAATTGATAAGGCGCTAAGCAATCATGAAGATGAATCTGCCTTAGCACAAATCAAATCCGAAGTAAACGTTTGGATGGTTCAATTCCCATTATATTAATTACTCAAATTTCAGGTGGCATTAGATCAGTATAGAGAAGAAGACGAAGAAGAAGAGGGAATGTCCTTTTTGGATCACTTGGAGCAATTGCGTTGGCATTTGCTCCGATCCGTTTCCGCAGTTTTGATATTTACAATTGCAGCATTCCTAGCCAAAAGCATCGTATTCGGGAAAGTAATTTTAGGTCCATCAAAAATCACCTTCATTACCTATCAAGTGTTGTGTAGAATATCAGAATACCTGAATATTCCAGCACTTTGTATAGATACTCTCCCATTTACTATTCAAAGTAGGCAGATGACGGGGCAGTTTTCTATGCACATCACGTCGAGTTTGGTGGTAGGTTTAGTAGTGGCTTTTCCTTATTTGTTTTGGGAAATTTGGAGATTTATCAGTCCGGGATTATACAGCAAAGAGAGAAATGCTGCTCGTGGAGCGGTATTTTTTGTGAGTTTACTCTTCTTTATGGGAGCGGCATTTGGGTACTTTATCCTATCTCCGTTATCGATAAATTTCCTTGCCAATTACCAGTTGGATCCTAGTATCCTCAATGAATTTGATATTACTTCCTACGTGACTACAGTAGTGATGCTTGTATTAGCATCAGCATTGATGTTTCAGTTGCCAGTGGTGATTTACTTCCTTTCCATGTCTGGATTGGTATCAGCAGCTACGCTGAAATCATATAGAAGACATTCGATTGTCGTGATTTTAGTTGTTTCGGCGATTATTACCCCGCCAGACGTAATCAGTCAAATCATCATTGCTATGCCGATTATGGTGCTGTATGAAACAGGAATCATGATTGCCAAAAGGCTCGAAAAGAAAAGGGCTTTAGAAGAACTTAAAGAAAAAGAACAATAAAACCATGTCAAAGAAAATCGCAATAGGAGGAGACCACGCCGGTTTTGCCTATAAAAAGGAAATGATTGCCAAACTTGAAGCTGCTGGATATGAAATCAAAGATTTTGGTCCTTATTCAGATGCTTCTGCTGACTATCCTGACTTTGTTCATCCATTGGCCGACGCGATTGAAAAGGGAGAATTCGAACAAGGAATCCTGATCTGTGGCAGTGGAAATGGAGTAGCGATTACGGCCAACAAGCACCAAGGAATCAGAGCTGCTTTATGTTGGAATCAAGACTTGGCAGCCTTATCAAGACAGCATAATGATGCGAATGTATTAGCTCTTCCAGCAAGATTTATATCCTTTGATTTGGCTCTAGAATTAGCGGAGGTTTTTCTGACTACTGAATTTGAAGGCGGCAGACATGCTACCCGAGTGAATAAAATTGCTTGTAAATAAAAGAAAAGCGAGAAGATATTCTCGCTTTTTTTATTGCAGATTATCAGCACTTTAGCTTGACTTTTTTTTTATATTTTCGTAGATTTTGGTTTAGTTTTTTTAGAATTGATTTTTAACCTAAACGATAATTAGATGAACACAAGAGAAGTAACAATTTTTGTACAGTCTTGGCTCAAAGAAAAGGGACTGTATCATGGTGAAATTGATGGTGATTTTGGTCCAAAGACCCTCGCGGCAATAGATGCGATAGATCAAATTCCAAAAGATTGGTCAGCAAGAAGAAAATTGGTGGGCATGCTACAATATGTGACTACACAGTTTGGACAAAATCCGGGAAAACTTGATGGTTTTTTCGGTCCAAATACACAGTATGCCTATGAAAATAGCCTTCTGATAGCAAAAACTGGAAATCAACCTGAGATCTGGCGTCCTGAAGAAATTTCAACCAAACCAAGTCCTTGGCCAAAGCAATACTCCTCAGCTTTCAAGGATTTTTATGGCCCAAAAGGAAGCAGTTTGGTGTTTGCAAATACTCCATATCCCTTGAAAATTGCTTGGAACCCCAATCAACAAATCAATCGATTTACATGCCATGCAAAAGTAAAAGATAGTGTGGAGCGAATTTTTGAAAAAGTTTTGAATCATTATGGCCTCGAACGTATCCAAGATCTTCGATTGGATTATTTTGGGGGTTGCTACAATGATCGGCCGATCAGAGGCGGTACACTTCCAAGTATGCATAGCTGGGCTATCGCAATAGATTTTGATCCGATTAATAATCAATTGAGGTGGGGAAGAGAAAAGGCGACCTTTGCCAAACCTGAATATGAAGCTTGGTGGAGGATTTGGGAAGAAGAAGGCTGGGTAAGTTTGGGAAGACAGAGAAACTTCGACTGGATGCATGTTCAAGCTGCAGTTTTATAAATAAATATCCCTACTATATACCCTCTAATGCTCAAAATTTAGAAATTGAAAAAGCTACCCCATTTATAAGGTAGCTTTTTCAATTTGGTTATTAAAGGGTTATTTATTTTCCATTTCTTCAGCATTCGCGGTGAATGGGTTGGAATCTCTGATTAGTCTTGCAGGCATTTCTCCCTCAGTAGAAGCCACCGTCACACATACAGCAGCATCACCTGTGATGTTGACTACTGTTCTGAACATATCTAGTATTCTATCTGGTGCAATAATCAAGGCGACACCTGCTCCAGGAACACCAATTGCTTCTAAAACGATAATCAACATAATCAATCCAGCACCAGGAACACCTGCTGAACCAATAGCTGCCAAAGTTGCTGTCAAGACAATTGTCAATTGCTGTGATAGGGTAAGATCCATCCCCAAAGCCTGCGCAATAAACACCGCTGCCACTGCTTGGTACAAACTTGTACCATTCATGTTGATCGTAGCGCCGAGTGGAAGTACAAAACTGCTGACTTCCTCAGATACACCCAACTCTTCTTCTACCAATTTCATGGTTACGGGAAGTGTTGCAGAGCTTGACGATGTAGAAAAACCCAAAAGCATGGCTGGTCTTAATGCCATAATAAAATCTTTGAAAGGGATTTTAGTGAATGCTTTTAGCATTAGGGAATATACACCTACGATGATCAAGAATAATCCACCCATCACCACGAGGGTATATTTTAATAAGGCTAAGAGTAATTCTACGGCTGACTCCGGATTTTCCCCGGCAATCTCGACTATCAAGGAGGCCATCAATGCAAATACACCGTATGGTGCGATCATCATGATGTATTCCACGATTTTGATAATTACATCATTGAGGGCATCAAAGAAGTCTGTGAACGTTTTTGCCTTATCCTTTGGAATCTGAAGCAAAGCGATCCCTGCGATAATGGCAAAGAAAACCACCTGAAGCATACTTCCATTATCGGCTGCTGCTGCAATTAGATTTTCTGGAACAATATCTACAATAGGCTGTAATGGACCAGCATCTTTGATGGCAGCGGCATCACTGGCTTTGGAGCCTGCAGCAGCATCAAATTGAGTCATCAACTTGTCTCTAGTCTCTTGAGGTAACTGTTCTCCAGGTTCGAAGAAATTAACCAAAAGTAAACCCAAAGTAATGGCAATTACAGTTGTTATCAAATAGGCAAAAATGGTCTTGCCCCCAATTCTTGACAGTTTAGAAATATCACCCAAATTGGATACGCCCACAATCAATGATGCTAAAACCAAAGGCACAGCAATCATTTTCAAAGCATTAATAAAAATCGTCCCAATAGGCTTGATATAATTAACCGTGAAATCGGGAGAAATACCGAATTGAACGATCACCAAACCGAAAACAAGACCTAAAACCAATCCAGCGATAATCTGGGTATGTAATGGTATTTTTTTAAACATAGTATTTGGGTTAATTAATTACAATTTATTTGACCTGCTTAACAAGAGGTAATCTGCCAAAACTAAGGCTCCCATAGCTTCGACGATTGGAACTGCTCTTGGTACAACGCATGGGTCATGTCTTCCTTTTCCGGAAACTGTCACAGACTCACCAGCTTCGTTTACTGATTCTTGATCGATCATGATAGTGGCTACTGGTTTAAAGGCTACTTTGAAATAAATATCCTCTCCATTAGATATTCCACCTTGGATTCCTCCACTATGATTGGTTCGAGTTCTTACTCTTTCGCCTTCTGTGTAGAAAGCATCATTGTGCTCCGAACCTCGCATTTTCACCCCCTCAAATCCACTTCCATATTCAAACCCTTTCACAGCATTGATGCTCAGCATAGCTTTACCTAGTTCTGCATTGAGTCGATCAAATACTGGTTCTCCTAGACCTGCAGGTACGCCTTTAGCCACGCATGCAACTACGCCACCCACTGTATCTCTAGACTTTCGAATGTCATCGATGAAATCAATCATTTTCTCTGCCATCTCGGGATCGGGGCATCTGATGATGTTTTGTTCCGTTTGTTCTAGATCAAGCTCCTGATAGGTTTTATCCAATTTCAAATCACCTACTTGGCTTACATAAGCTTGGATACTGATTCCAAAATGCTTCAACAACATCTTCGCAATCGCTCCTGCTGCTACTCTAGCGGATGTTTCCCTTGCACTACTTCTTCCGCCTCCTCTATAATCTCGGATTCCGTATTTTTCTTGGTAGGTGTAGTCAGCATGTGAAGGTCTGTATTTATCTGCGATATGACCATAATCTTTACTTTTTTGGTCAGTATTCATGATAACCATCCCGATAGGTGTACCAGTACTTTTCCCTTCAAATACTCCTGATAGAATTCGGAACTCGTCCTCTTCTTTTCTCTGTGTTGTAATTTTAGACTGCCCAGGCTTTCTTCGCTGCATTTCATTTCTGATAAATGCCTCATCAATTTCTAACCCCGCAGGACAACCGTCTATGATTACACCTAATCCCTCTCCGTGAGACTCACCGAAAGTGCTTATTTTAAATAGTTTCCCAAATGAATTTCCCATTATCTCTTTTTCATAATCAAGACAGCAATAAGTATTACTGACACCGCCAACAATAGATTGATAAAGATGGAAAAATAGTACTTATATCGCTGGTTTGAAAGTTTATTGTTCTCTACTTCAATCAAATCATAGATTCCACCGAGACGTTGGTTGGAAATGGCTTGGTTTACCTTCGATTCTCCTGTGATGTTTAAGACTGCCTGAGGGCGTAGGGTATCATATTTTGCCAAATTTGGGTTGAAATAAATCCATTCAAAGTGATCACTAAGCTTGATTTCCCCAGGTTCGTTTACGGTCAAATAGTAGCTAAATTCTTTGATTCCGGTAACTTTCCCAACGCCTCGATTCACTTGTTGTCTTACATTTGGGTCGTAGGTATTCAATTTCTGAATTTGTTTGGTTTTGGGTTTGGAAATGGAATTGACATTTCCTTCTCCACTGATACCGAAGTTGTAGGTAATCCCTTCACCAGTCTCAGCATTGAGTGTTTTGATATTTTCCCTTAATTGAAAAACACCTACACTAACCTCGTTCTTTAAAGGATGTGGAGGAAGTGGCTTGACTTTGATGGATTTGGCCGCAGAATAGAATGTTTTATAATCCTCTAATCTGTTGTTTCCGAAAAATGTCGGATTCTTCGCAACCTTATACTTGATCATTTCCCAAGAAATCGACGGAATCGTAATTTCTCCTTCTGAGAAAGGAAAAAATGTGGCTTCATAAACTTTATACTTCACCCAGTTTTTGCCATAGATGCTGACACGTTCTGGCTGAATATTGGTGATATTAAAATTTTCCTCCCAAGCATTGCTCGGTTTTAGTTTTTTGAGAATGCCATCTAGCTGCCTGCCAGGCTCATAAAATTGAAATGGCGCTTGATTGGATTCTGCCATATAAAAAGCCAAACTTACATTCAATGCTTCTCCTACAAAAACCTCAGGCTTATCAACCGAAGTGGCGAAAAATGCTTCGTCATCAATTTCGATAAATTCGGGCTCTTCTCTTGAGTTGCCAAACATTTCATCAAATGGATCAAAGGCATTGCTTTGCCTCTGAGCGGCACGAGCATCTATGACAGATATGGTTTTTCCGCTTGAGGAATAGTCATTTCCATTGATTTTCACTGTAAAATTACCAAGTCTATAGTCCCCTTTTCGATTGGGTTTGTAGTATTGGATAATGCTACTGCTGCTACTCATTTGTCCATTGACAATATTCATGGATGAAGATTGGGAAATCCCCTGTTTTTGGAATCCTGTGATCTCTGGGAATTGATCGTATGACTTTATCTTGTCATTCGAAATCGTAACCTTGATAGTGAAAGTTTCATTGAGAGCGATTTGATCAGGACCTAATTCAATATTTACCTCTTGTGCAAAAATATTTGGTGAAATTAAGGAGAAGATAAATACCAGAACCCAAATGGCAGTCGTTCTATTCATAGTTGTTTGTTTCAATAATGAGTGCAAATTAACTTTATATTTTAAACGCAACAAACGATATGTAGTATCGTATGTCTATTAAATTGTTTCTGTTAAACTAAATATATTTTGAACCATGCTTGAATACGTTAAGACAGTCTTAGTAAAAGTGAGTTTTGACAAAGCGCTCTTCGAAAAAGAGCTGAGAAAAAGCCTTAATTTGATCCTTCCTACAGAGATCAATGAATTCAAGGCTTGGTGTTACAGGACATTTTCAAGTTTATACGAACCCGTCTTGAATAAATATTTTGTCAAACTTGCTGGTTAAAAAAAGCAAAGGCTCTGGAGAGAGCCTTTTTTTTATGTTATTCTTTGATGAAAGAAATATTTCTAGCCAAGCCTTCCAATTTTGTTCTTTTTACTGCTGATTTTTGAAAAACACGATTAAAGGTTTCCTGCGTGATTTCTTCCCAATCTCTTCTTGTCATATTTTTTAAATCTTGGTGGGGGAGAAATTCAGCTTCTTGATGGGGTTTTGAAAATCGATTCCAGGGGCACACATCTTGACAGATATCACATCCAAAAATCCAATTCTCAAACTTCCCTTTCATAGCTTGCGGGATTTGCTCTTTGAGTTCAATCGTAAAGTAGGAAATGCATTTCGATCCATCCACTACTCCTGATTCTACAATGGCATCCGTCGGACAAGCGTCAATGCATTTGGTACAAGTCCCACAATAATCCTTGGTCATGGCTGAGTCGGGAGTCACTTCAAGATCTATGATCAGCTCTGCCAAAAAGAAAAAGCTTCCCATTTGTCTATTTAGAAGAAGACTATTTTTTCCAGTCCAACCCAGACCTGCTTTTTTTGCCCACTGTCGCTCCATCACAGGTGCAGAATCCACAAACGCCCTTCCACCTATTTCTCCAATCTCTTCTTGAAGGTTTTGAAGGAGGGTTTTCAGCTTGTCTTTGATGACAAAGTGATAGTCTTTCCCATAGGCATATTTTGCTATTTTTAGATCTGAGGGGGCATTGGGAAGTGTTGATTCAGGAAAATAGTTATAAACTAAGCTGACCACTGTTTTTGCTCCATCTACGAGCTTGGTAGGATCGAGTCTTTTGTCAAAATGATTGGCCATGTAAGCCATCTCGCCATGATAATTTTGGTTGAGCCATGCTTCAAGCTTTGGGGCTTCTTCCTCTAAAAATTCAGCCTTGGCAATTCCACAAAAGTCAAAGCCCAGGTTTTTGGCCTGGGTCTTTATAATCTGTGCATATTTTTCTTTGGTATTGAACAAGGTAAATTGGGTTTATGAAAACAGACTTCCCGTTTCTCCTCCAAAATTCGGCTTGATCTTAAGGTGTTTGTAAGCAAGTTCAGTTGCCATTCTTCCTCTTGCGGTACGTTTGAGATAGCCTTCTTGTATCAAAAATGGCTCGTATACCTCCTCAATCGTTTCGGCTTCTTCTCCACATGCTGTAGCAATGGTGCTCAAGCCCACTGGACCACCCTTGAATTTTTCGATGATCGTCATCAATATTCTGTTATCCATCTCGTCCAGGCCATTTTCATCCACATCCAAAGCATTCAGTGCGAATTTGGCAATATCTAATGTAATGGTACCATTCCCTTTGATCTCGGCAAAGTCACGCGTTCTTCGAAGGAGCATATTTGCAATTCTTGGTGTTCCACGACTTCTCCTTGCAATTTCGAAAGCAGCGATGTCATTGATGGGTGTTTGTAAAATGCTCGCCGATCGAATGACGATATCAGTAAGCAACTTTGCATCATAATATTCTAATCTTGAGTTGATTCCAAAACGGGCACGAAGAGGTGAAGTCAATAATCCTGATCTAGTCGTAGCGCCAATCAGTGTAAATGGGCTAAGAGAAATCTGAACAGACCTCGCATTTGGACCTGAATCTAGCATGATATCAATCCGAAAATCCTCCATGGCTGAATAGAGATATTCCTCCACAATAGGGTTGAGTCTGTGAATTTCATCTATAAATAGCACATCACCTTCTTCCAAATTGGTCAATAAACCCGCCAAATCAGAGGGTTTGTCCAGCACTGGACCTGAAGTTATTTTGATGCCCGCATTCAATTCATTCGCGATGATATTACTTAGAGTAGTCTTGCCAAGTCCCGGAGGGCCATGAAGAAGTACATGATCCAATGGCTCTTGTCTTCTTTTAGCAGCCAAAACGAAGATTTTTAAATTCTCCACGATTTTATGCTGTCCCGTGAAGTCATCGAAACTCAATGGCCGCAGGGCCTTTTCGATTTCTTTGTCAGTAGAACTCAAGTGTTCATCGTCGCCGCTCAAATAATCTTCTCTCATGTTATTTCATTCTATAAGACAAAGATAGAAAAATCAAGCAAGGCAGAAAGAGAAATGATTGCCTCAAATTCACTTTGCAATAATATTGCAAATGGTGTTTTTATCAGCCAATTAATTAGAAAAATAACTTTAACTTTGGCAAAAAAATGAACCATCATGCGTAGTAATGCCAATAAAAATATAATCTATTCACTGATTTTACTTCTTTTGGTTGCGATTGTCTACTTGTACAGACAAAACCAACAAAAGCCTGCTGAACAAATTGTAGAAACATCTACAGGGAAAGTGGTTTTTACTGGGAATACGATGGGGACTTCGTACCGAATTGTCTATTTAGATCAAGAGGAAAGAGATTTCAAAAATGAAGTAGATTCTATTTTAATTGTATTCAACGAATCACTTTCAACTTATATACAGGATTCAGAAATCAGCAGGTTTAACCGAATGGATACTGTGTTTTTTAAGCTTCCCTATTTCTTGCCTGTCTTACAAACGGGAAAAGATGTCTATGAACAAACTTCTGGCGCTTTTGACCCTACTGTGGCACCTTTAGTTAATTTGTGGGGATTTGGTCCTGGTGGTCCTCAATTGAAAGACAGTGTAAATATAGAAGCCATGTTGAGGTTGGTGGATTATTCATCGGTTCAGTTTGACGAAGAGAAAGTTTGGAAGACAAAAGAAGGTGCCAATTTGGATTTTTCAGCTATAGCCAAAGGTTATGGAGTCGATGTGATAGCAACTTTTCTTTCTGAGAAAGGCATACAAAATATGCTGGTTGAGATTGGCGGTGAGCTTGTAGCAAAGGGTGTTAATGAAGAAGGAGAGCTTTGGAAGGTTGGAATCAACAGGCCTGAGGAGGACGCAAGTGCTAATGAGCTTTACAGTATAGTTGCTTTGTCAAACCAAGGAATGGCAACCTCAGGGAATTATAGGAATTTCTATGAAGTAGATGGGTTGAAAATTTCACATACGATCAATCCAAAAACAGGTCGACCAGTAAGTCATGGACTTTTGAGTGCGACTGTCCTTGCTGAGAATTGTATGAAAGCAGATGCCATTGCCACTTCATTGATGGTCATGGGCACAGAACAAGCTATTGAATTACAGAAGAATGCTGATTTTGAGATTTTTCTGATTTACAGCGATGAAGATGGCAACTTAAAGTCTTATGCAAGTGAAGGGATTAAGCCATTTTTGTCATTTACAGTTGAAAATTAATATTCTCATAAACGAGTTTTACCAAAGATGCTTTTAAATTTCCTTTTATTGTTTTTCACAGCTTTAATTGCTGGGAGTCTTGCATACTTTATTCCAAGTTGGCAAGAGCGCTATTTCAAATTAATATTGGTTTTTGCAGGATCATATCTATTTGCTATTACAGTACTCCATATACTCCCAGAATTGTTTGTAGGATCAGAAGACGCTACCAAGATGGGGCTATATATACTTTTAGGGTTTTTATTACAGCAGGTTTTGGAGTTGTTCTCCTCTGGAGTCGAACATGGGCATATTCATCATCATGGGCATCATCATGGGATTGAATCGGGAGTTTGGACCTTGATGATAGGATTGTTTTTACATGCTTTCTTGGAGGGAACTTTACTTTCCCAAGATGGGATTTTAGTAGCTCATGATCATGCCGCACATGAAGGACATCACCATCATCATGGCAGCAACAACTTGATGTTTGGTATCATGCTGCATAAAGGTCCTGAAGCCTTTGCTCTTGTAGCTGTTTTGATGAGCGCTTTAAAAAAACGATGGGTATTTGCTCTTTTGGTGGTTTTTGCCTTGGCATCTCCACTAGGGATGGTGCTAAGTTCTGCTTTATTTGAGCAGGATCTCATTGGCAGAGGAGCGCTAAATGTCTTTTATGGAATGGTAGCAGGCGGCTTTTTGCATATCTCAACCACCATATTCTTTGAAAGCAGTCCTGACCACAGATTTCATTTGAATAAAGTTATCATCAGTATTATCGCTTTTGCATTAGCCATTTCGTTTGAGATGTTAGCGTAGGATATTACATTGGATATTGTTTTGTTTCTCAGTATTTAATTTGGTTTAGACCTTTTGATTATTGAAAAAACCTGATATATTGCTAATATATTATAGTTTCGCTAAATTAGTATATCAAGTCAATATCCTGGACCCATGGAAAAGCCAATCTGCCCAAAATGCGATCATGTAAAAGTAGTCAAAAGTGGTGTTGTTGGCGGAAGACAACGTTTTAAGTGCAAAAAGTGTGGTTACCATTTTACGGTGAACAAACTTGGGAAAGCCATTGACAAATACTATGTTATAAAGGCTTTACAGCTTTATATTGAAGGAGTTTCTTATCGGGAAATTGAAAGAATATTGGGAGTGAGTCATGTGTCAGTGATGAATTGGGTTAAACAATATAGAATCAAAGCTCCTGAAAGTAACGATTATAGACCTACTTATAGAGTGTTGAACCATACAGAATTAGTGAAGTTTATGGCGATTAAAGAGAATCTGACAGATACCGGTATGTTGATCACAGAATTAGGTGATAAATTTATGATCATCAAATGGGAACGGTTCAAAAATAGATAGACCAAATATTATTTTTTTAGCTATAACTAGTTAACAGATATATATCCTTATTTTTTCTTTTCTAAAGTAACTTTTCAACTTGTCATCCACTTGCACCCGGGCCTGGACAAGTTATTAACAATAAACCCTATAATCATGAAAAACCTTTGGATTATGCTCTACAGCATAAATGCTTTGGTATGGATGATGAATGATGCCCAAGCACAAGATACAATTCCTCTCGTGGTCAATCCTGTGAATAGATCTGGTGATTTCATAGATCATACTTATAAGCCCCTGACGCTCAAATTGAGCGATGATGGCACCAAATACATAAGATTTCTAGTTTGGAATCAAATGTGGGCCCGCGTGACAGAGAATAATCCCGGAACGCTAGACGTAGCGGGAAATCCACAATCCAATTCATCAGATATTGGAGTTCGAAGAGCAAGATTTCTAGCATATGCCCAGGTTTCTCCACGCTTTTTGATCCTCACCCATTGGGGAATCAATAATCAGACCTTTACTAATGGAGGAGTTCCGGGTGGAGGATTGACTGGTAATCCCGGTAATTTTCCTGTTTTAGTAGATCCTGAGACCGGTATTGGCTCTGCTTCGGGCATGTCAGCCAAAAAACCTCAGCTTTTTTTCCATGATATCTGGACAGAATTCAAGGTGACGGACGAACTCTATGCTGGGATGGGGCTTCATTATTGGAATGGAATTTCCAGAATGACCAGCCACAGTACGCTGAATTTCTTGGCGGTTGATGCGCCAATCTTCAATTGGCCACTCATAGAGTTGACAGATCAGTTTGCACGTCAATTTGGCTTTTATGCCAAAGGACAAATTGGTAAATGGGACTATAGAATAGCATTGAACAAGCCATTCTCTATCGGGTCTGGTGGTAGATATGATGTCGCTAATGAGCGTCAGGTAGCTGCTAATGTGGTCAACGATAACTGGGCATCACAAGGCTATATTGCTTATCAGTTTTTGGAAAAAGAAAACAACAAATTACCCTTCTTTGTAGGTTCTTACTTAGGTACAAAAAAAGTATTTAACATTGGTGGAGGGTGGCATCATCATCCAAAAGCGACTAATTCCAGAACATCATCCGGCGCAGTTCAAAACCATGACATTACTTTGCTAGGTCTAGATACTTTTTTGGATTTACCATTGAACAAGGCAGCGGGTACTGCCCTTACAACCTATGCAGTTTATTATCATTATGATTTCGGCCCTAATTACATCAGAAATGTAGGGATTATGAATGTAGGATTTGGATCAGGGTCTACCCAAAATGGACCTGGCAATGCTCAACCGATGATTGGAACAGGTAGGATTTTCTATACCCAATCTGGACTGCTACTCCCAGAAAGATGGTTGGGAGAGAAAGGAAAGCTTCAACCTTTTGGAGCGCTAACCCACAAAAAATTTGAATTTTATCAACAAGGAACTTGGCAATATGATGCCGGTATCAATTATTATATCAATGCGCACCATGCGAAATTCACTTTGCAGTACAGTCAGCGACCGATTTTTGAAAACTTCAGAAAATCAGGTTCAGCGGGAGAATTTATCTTACAAACACAAATATTCTTATAAAACCCAATAACCATGTCAGAAAACAAATTTAGTAAGGAAGCCTATTGGAAAAAGAACCTCAAGATATTGGGTGTTCTCCTGTTCATCTGGTTCGCTGTATCCTTTGGATGCGGAATATTATTCGTAGAACAACTTAATGCGATTCGCATTGGTGGGTTCAAGTTAGGATTTTGGTTTGCCCAGCAAGGCTCCATTTATTCTTTTGTGATCTTGATTTTTGTGTACGTCGTGCGCATGAATCAGCTCGATAAGGAATTTGATGTAAATGAAGATTAATCTTAAAAAAGAATTCATAAAATGGATATTTTAACTTGGACATATATACTTGTAGGTGCATCATTTGCGCTATACATAGGCATTGCGATCTACACCAGAGCTGGATCGACCAAAGAATTTTATACCGCAGGTGGAGGAGTTTCCCCACTCGCCAACGGCATGGCAACAGCAGCTGACTGGATGTCGGCAGCTTCCTTTATTTCGATGGCAGGAATTATCGCCTTTTCAGGATATGATGGATCTGTCTATTTGATGGGCTGGACAGGCGGCTATGTGCTTTTAGCATTGCTTTTAGCTCCTTACTTAAGAAAATTCGGGAAATTTACCGTTCCTGATTTTGTAGGAGATCGTTATTATTCCAATAAGGCCCGTGTTGTGGCGGTGATTTGTGCACTATTTATTTCCTTCACGTATGTGGCAGGTCAAATGCGAGGTGTAGGGATTGTCTTTTCTCGATACCTTGAAGTCGATATTAATACTGGCGTAATAATCGGGATGTGTATCGTCTTCTTCTATGCCGTTTTGGGTGGAATGAAAGGGATTACATATACGCAGGTGGCTCAATATTGTGTGTTGATATTTGCCTTTATGGTTCCTGCGATATTTGTATCCATGCAGCTGACTGGAAATCCAATTCCTCAAATTGGAATGGGAAGTACTGTTGCTGATGGGAGTTATTTGTTAGACAAATTAGATGGTGTTTTATTAGACTTAGGTTTTGCAGAATACACATCCGGTCGAAAAGGAATGGTAGATATTTTTGCCATCACCTTGGCTTTGATGGTTGGTACAGCAGGTTTACCTCACGTGATTGTTCGTTTTTTCACAGTTCCAAGGGTGAAAGATGCGCGTCTTTCGGCAGGTTATGCTTTAGTTTTCATTGCTATATTGTACACGACTGCTCCTGCGGTAGCTGTATTTGGTATCTACAATGCAATCGAAACGGTAGCCGACAAGCCTGTGGATGAATTGCCAGTTTGGGTCGAAAACTGGGAAAAAACCAATTTGATAACAGTTGATGATAAAAATGGAGATGGAATAGTTCAATATTCAGCGAATAAAGAAACGAATGAATTGAATATCGACAAGGATATTATGGTATTGGCAAGTCCAGAAATTGCAAACCTTCCCAATTGGGTTATTGGTTTAGTGGCTGCAGGAGGAATGGCTGCGGCACTTTCCACAGCAGCGGGTCTTCTTTTGGTGATTTCTACTTCCGTATCTCGTGATTTGTTTAGGACATTTAGGCCAAACATGACTGAGAAAAGAGAGCTGTTGATAGCAAGAATCTCAGCTGCTGGCGCAGTGGTGTTGGCTGGATATTTTGGTGTGAACCCTCCTGGTTTTGTAGCGGAAGTCGTGGCCTTCGCCTTTGGGTTGGCAGCTGCATCCTTCTTTCCTGTAATTATTATGGGGATTTTCTCGACTAGGATGAACAAAGAAGGAGCAATTGCTGGAATGCTCTCAGGATTGATTTTTACGATAGGATATATTTCTTATTTCAAATTTATAAGTCCTGAACTGAATAGCGTGGACAATTGGCTGTTTGGAATTTCTCCTGAGGGAATAGGTTCGATAGGAATGTTGATCAACTTTATCGTTTGCTATGCGGTATCGAAAGCAACTCCTGCTCCGCCTCAAGATGTTCAAGATATGATTCAAGATATCAGAATCCCTCGAGGTGCTGGAAAAGCACATGATCATTAATTGAAAAAAAGGGAACTCTGGCAAGTCAATGTCGGAGTTTCCTTTTATTCAAAATTGAAATAGCGTAAATTAAATTTCTGTTTTGTAAAAGTCAGAAAAGATGAAGTCAGGGTTAAAAAATCAGTATTTGTGGGTAGTGTTTGTTTTGGGTGTGATTCTTTTGAATTATCCCATTTTAGCTATTTATAATATTCCAGAAGTATGGTTTGGAATACCTGTCTTGTTCTTTTTCGTTTTTCTATTTTGGCTTTTACTTATCCTTGCCACTTTTTTGATAATTCTTAAACTCAAGAAAAAGGATGTTTAGTAATACGGTAATCATATCGTTTACCTTTGGCTATTTGGCATTGCTTTTTGCGATTGCTTGGTTTTCTGAGCGCTCGGCAAAAAACGGCAGACGACTCTCCAATCATCCTGCCATTTACGCCTTGACTTTGGCAGTTTATTGTACTGCTTGGACGTATTATGGTTCTGTAGGTCGGGCGGCGACCAACGGTTTAGAGTTTTTGACAATCTACATAGGTCCAAGTCTAGTTGCCCCACTTTGGTGGATAGTAATGCGGAAGATCATCAGAATTTCCAAAGTTCAAAGGATTTCCTCCATTGCGGATTTTATTTCTAGCAGGTATGGAAAGAACGTAACTTTGGGTGGCGTAGTGACAGTAGTTTGTCTCTTGGGAATTTTGCCATATACCTCCATTCAGATCAAAGGTGTAGCCACATCATTTCAGATTTTGCAGGGAAGTGGAGTTGCAGATTCTTTGGCAAATCTCCCATTTTATCAGGATACAGCCTTTTATTTGGCCTTGGGACTGGCTTTGTTTACGATCTTATTTGGGACAAGAAATATAGAAGCCACCGCACAACATGAAGGTATGGTCATGGCTGTGGCTTTTGAGTCTATATTCAAGTTGATTGCATTTTTGGTGGTAGGTGTGTTTGTTACCTATTTTGTGTTTGATGGATTCACAGATGTTTTCAGTAAAGTTGCAGAAGAAGGATTAGATCATCTTTTTGTTATGCAAGGGCAAAGCAGTGCCTCCGAATGGTTTTGGATGAGCGTCCTGTCTATGATGGCGATTTTGTTTTTGCCTAGACAATTCCAGATGGGGGTGATAGAAAACACAAATGAAAAACACCTTGACACAGCGATGTGGCTTTTCCCTTTGTATTTGCTTCTGATCAATATTTTTGTTCTCCCGATTGCATTTGGAGGATTGGTACACTTCACTAGTGGGAGTTTTGAAGCTGATACATTTGTTTTGGCATTTCCGATTGCCTTCAATCAAGAATGGCTAGCAATCTTAGTCTATTTGGGAGGTTTTTCTGCAGCCACAGGGATGATTATTGTTTCGACTATTGCACTCAGTACCATGGTAAGTAATAACTTGGTGATGCCACTCCTTTTGGTCAATGATCAGTTTCAGAAAAGATATCAACATAGACTTGGTCAGATTTTAATTTGGTCGCGGCGATTGTCTATTTTACTGATCATTCTAGCAGCATATTTATACTACAAACAAATTGCAGGGCAGTTCACCCTAGTTTCCATTGGGCTGATTTCATTTGTGGCAATCGCCCAATTTGCACCAGCAATCATTGGTGGGATTTTCTGGAAAAAAGGAGCAAGAGTAGGAGCTTTGGTTGGTATTTTAGCAGGATTCGCAGTTTGGTTTTACACTTTAGTAGTTCCTACGATGGTGACAGCGGGTTATGTGCCCGAAAGTTTACTCACAGAGGGATTATTTGGATTACGATTCCTCCGACCTCAGGCACTTTTGGGTTTCTCAGACATGAGCTATATCAGTCATGGGCTTTTTTATAGCCTGACCCTGAATGCTGTTCTTTATCTTATAATCTCTGTTTTCAGCCAGCAAACCTCGAAGGAGCATAATCAAGCGGTAATTTTCGTTGATATTTTCAAATACAGCACCTCTCTTGATGCTTCTGTGATCTGGAAAGGTCAAGCCTATTTGCCCGATTTGAAGACGCTATTGGTCAATTTTCTTGGAGAGGAAAAAATGGAAGAAGCCTTAGAAGAATTTAAGCTGAATTCAGGTAAAAAGCTCGATGATAAAATCTATGCAGACCCTGAGTTGGTGAACTTTTCCGAACGCTTGCTGTCAGGAATTATCGGTTCTGCTTCAGCAAGAATCATGGTAGCTTCTGTCGTTAAAGAAGAAGAAATCAGTATGGAAGAAGTCATGGGAATTTTGCAGGAAACACAAGAATTAAAGTCTTTGAATCATCAGCTGGAAACGAATTCAGAAGAATTGAAAATAGCCTCTGAGAAGCTCCAGTCACTCAATGAATCTCTACAACTCAACGATATGCTGAAAGATGAATTTATTTCCACTGTGACGCATGAAATGCGGACACCGATCACTTCCATCAGGGCTTTTTCAGAGATTTTGATGGATGAGGACCTCCCGGATGAGGATAGAGCAAGGTTTTTGGAGATTATTATTCAAGAAACCAAAAGGATGAGTAGGTTGATTGATCAAGTTTTGGATTTAGAGCGATTTGACTCAGGGAGACAAAAATTGAATCTTGAGGCTACCAATCCAAAAACACTTATATTGGAGGTTACAGAATCTATGGAACAAGTTTTCAAGGAGAAGAACTTGCTTTTTGAAAAGGATTTGATGAGATCAGAAGTTTTGATCTCTATAGATCAAGATAGAATCAAGCAGGTCATTCTCAATCTGCTCTCAAATGCTTCTAAGTTTGCCAAATCTAAAGTGATGCTTAGAGCAGAGGCAAGTAAGGACAACTTGATGATTAGCGTTTGTGATGACGGGAAAGGAATTCCCGAAGAAGAGGTTCCTTATATCTTTGATAAGTTCTTTCAGGCAAAAAATCAAACAAGTAAAAAGCCTCTTGGAAGTGGATTAGGATTGGCTATTTCCAAGAAGATTGTTGAATATCATCAGGGAAAAATTGAAGTGGGTAGAAAAAATGGAATTACTTGTTTTGAGTTCTCGCTTCCAATACCGAAGGAAAAATTGAAATTAATAAAATAGAAAAGCAATGTATAAGATTTTGATTGTGGATGATGAACCTAATATTCTTTTGTCTTTAGAGTACCTTTTCAAAAAAGAAGGATTTAAGGTCTTTATTGCAAGAGACGGCGAGGAAGCCTTAGGAATTATTTCAGAAGATGAGCCAGAACTTGTCCTTTTGGATATTATGATGCCGAAAGTTGATGGTTATGAAGTCTGTAAGCATATTAAGGATCAACATAAAAATATCAAAGTGGTCTTTCTTACAGCCAAAAGTAAACAGCAAGATGTCGAAAAAGGACTTAATCTAGGAGCAGACTTGTATTTGACCAAACCCTTTGGCAACAAAGATTTGGTCACAAGAGTGAAAAATTTATTGAATTAATTAAAAACCTAAAATAACTATATTATGAGTGATAGAATTCATACCCTCAGCGGATACTTCCACGAATATCAAAAATCTGTAGCGCAGCCCGAGGAATTTTGGGCAAGGATAGCAGATTCATTTCATTGGAGAAAAAGATGGGATAAAGTCCTAGAATGGGATTTCGATGGGCCAAATGTGAATTGGTTTGTGAATGGAAAATTGAACATTACTGAAAATATACTTGAAAGACATTTATATACCTTAGGAGATAGACCAGCGATTATTTGGGAACCAAACGATCCAAAAGAAGCAGGACGTACGATTACCTATAGAGAGCTTTATCATGAAGTTTGTCGATTTTCTAATGCACTCAAAGCCAAGGGAATTGGCAAAGGTGATAAGGTAATTATATACATGCCAATGGTTCCTGAAGCGGCCATAGCGATGTTGGCTTGTGCTAGAATAGGCGCTATTCATTCGATTGTGTTTGCAGGATTTAGCTCTTCAGCTTTATCAGACAGGATTATTGATTGCGGAGCAAAAGCAGTGTTGACTTCTGATGGAAATTATAGAGGAAATAAAGAAATCCCGGTGAAAGCAGTAGTTGACGAAGCTTTAGAAACTTCATCTGTGGAGACAGTGATTGTCTACAAAAGAACAGAGCAAGAAGTGACCATGAAATCAGGAAGAGATTATTGGTGGCATGATGTCATCGAAGGAGAGTCTGATACCAATACGGCCGAGGAAATGGACAGTGAGGACATGTTGTTTATCCTGTACACTTCAGGATCCACGGGCAAGCCAAAAGGGGTAGTTCATACCACGGGAGGCTATATGGTTTATACCAAATATACTTTTGAAAATGTGTTCCAATATTCTCCAGGTGATGTGTATTGGTGTACAGCTGATATAGGTTGGGTTACAGGACATTCTTACATTGTTTATGGTCCGTTATTAGCCGGCGGGACATCCTTGATGTTTGAAGGAGTTCCTACTTTCCCAGATGCAGGAAGATTTTGGGCAGTGATAGAAAAGCACAAAGTAAATCAATTCTATACAGCCCCAACAGCTATCCGTGCATTGCAGGCCTATGGAACTGACCCAATTGAACCCTATGATTTGAGTTCTTTGAAAGTTCTCGGTTCGGTAGGCGAGCCGATCAACGAAGAAGCTTGGCATTGGTACCATACGCATATTGGTAAATCGAGATGCCCAATTGTAGATACTTGGTGGCAAACAGAGACAGGAGGAATATTGATTTCTCCAATTGCTGGAATCACACCTACGAAGCCAGCTTTTGCGACCTTGCCTTTGCCTGGAATTCAACTCTGTATTGTAGATCCCGAAGGCAAAGAATTGACGGGGAATTCTGTCGAGGGAAATCTATGTATCAAATTTCCATGGCCAGGAATGATCAGGACTACTTATGGTGATCACGATCGCTGCAAGCAGACCTATTTCTCTACTTACAAGGGCATGTACTTCACAGGTGATGGCGTCAAGAGAGACCATGATGGCTATTACAGAATATTGGGTAGAGTAGATGATGTGATCAATGTGTCAGGACACAGAATGGGCACTGCAGAAGTAGAAAATGCCATCAACGAACATCCACTAGTCATAGAATCAGCTGTTGTCGGGTATCCTCACGAAGTCAAAGGTCAGGGAATCTATGCCTATGTGATTTGTGATATGACGAACAGAACGGAAGAGAATTTGGTGAACGAGATTAAGGCGACAGTCTCCAAAATCATCGGCCCAATCGCCAAGCCAGATAAAATCCAGATTGTAACTGGTCTTCCAAAAACAAGGTCAGGAAAAATCATGCGTAGGATCTTGAGAAAAGTTGCAGAAGGAACCGTAGATAATCTTGGTGATACTTCCACTCTTCTTGATCCAGAAGTAGTGAAGGAGATTATTGAGGGGAGGCAATAGGGATATAGATATAAGCTTTGTGGTAAATAATTGATTTAAGCTTTTACCAAAAAATACTGGTATGAAATAGATAGAAGTATAGCTTTGCTGAAATATAGTTGATATAAGCCTCTTTCATAAAGCAGACAAGATTAGTGAAATATTTCTGTTTTGATAAAAATGGAAATCTTGATAAGAACAAATCGTATCTGATAGTCGCAATTATTTCTACACTATTTCAAATTATTTCTATTTATTTCAAGCCTAAATCCAAAATCAATCTACATACGAGTCACCTTCTGTATTTAAAAAGATTATGTCCAACGTCATTGTCAATCGGGTAAAGGAATTCCTAAAGCGATTTCCACCTTTTACATTTCTAAGTGATGCCACCTTGGGTTTGGTAGCCAAAGAAGTGGAGGTGAAATACTATGCGGAAGGTGAATATCTTTTCCGTCAAGGTGATGCTGCGCAAAGTGCTTTTTTTGTATTGAAAGAAGGAATCGTCCAGTTGGCAGAGCATAAGGAAGATGGGGAAAGGGTCGTAGAAGTTTGTGATGAAGGGGATGTGTTTGGTGTATTAGCACTTCTGGGAAAGCGTCCCTACATTCTCAATGCTCAAGCGAAGGAAGATAGCCTTGTTTATGCCATTCCTGTTGGGGTTTTTGAGAAGATTTTGGAAGAAAATAGTCGGGTGAGTTTGTATTTTGCAGCGGGTTTTGCATCAGGTCAGGTAGTTATTCGGTCTGATCTTTCTCAATCTCAGAAGGCAAGGAGTGAATTCAAAGAATTGTCAAAAGACAATGGCTTGATGATCTTTACTGGACAATCAGATATGAATTTTTCATCGGATGTCCTTTGCTGTATGACCGGAAAAAGCATTGGTGATGCTGCTCAACTGATGTCTGAAAAAGGGGTTGGCTCTGTCATCATCATTGATGAAAACAAATTTCCTCTGGGAATCATCACAGATAAGGATCTTCGAAATAAAGTTGTAGCCAAAGGGCTGGCTTACACAACTCCTGTTGAGGAAATCATGACCACACCTGTAATTACTAAAAGTAAGGATGAAGGTTTTTCGAACCTCTACCTGACCATGATCAAAAACAGGCTCCATCACTTGATTTTCACCGAAGATGGTACGGCACAAAGTGCTGTAATTGGGATTTTGTCAGATCATGACATTTTACTTTCCCAAGGAAATAGCCCAGCTGTATTAATCAATGCTTTGATGAATACTTGGGATGTCAACGAAATGGCGAAAGTGAGAAATCGGGCTGAGCTTCTTTTGAAATACTATTTGGAAAATGAAGTGGCGATGGACTTTGTCGCAAATATCATTTCCGAAATCAATGACATCATCATTCAACGGGCCATTCAAATCGCCAAAAACAAAATTGATAAAGAATTTCCTGAAGCGTCAAAAGTAAAATTCTGCTTCCTTTCTCTAGGAAGCGAAGGGAGAGAAGAGCAATTACTCCGTACTGATTTAGACAATGCTCTAGTTTACGAAGATGTTCCTAAAGAGCAGCAAGAGGAGGTTCAAAAATACATGCTCTTGATAGCTGAAGATGTCATTGAGACTTTGCTGATTTGTGGCTTTCATCCATGCCCAGCAGATATGATGGCGAATAATCCGAAATGGTGTCAGCCGATATCCGTTTGGAAACAATATTTTTCTAATTGGATCATCACGCCAAACCAAAAAGCGCTGATGCATGCCACTATCTTCTTTGATTTTAGACCGATATTTGGGCACAAGGCATTGTCTGAAGAAATGACGGATCATATTTACAATGAAATTGCAGGGAAGACCATTTTCTTAAATTTCCTTGCCAAAAATGCACTGCTTAACCCAGCGCCTTTGGGTTTCTTTAGAAATTTTATCGTGGAGAAAACAGGCGAACACCGAGACAAATTTGACATCAAGTTGAGGGCGATGATGCCTTTGGCAGATATTGCGAGGATTTTGGTTTTGAGTCATCGCGTGGTGGGAATCAACAATACTTTCAAGCGATTTGAAAAAATGGCTGAGTTGGAGCCCAATCACCAAGAACTGATGCTCGAAGCAGGCAAAGCATATGAAATTCTGATGCGAATGCGTGCCATTGAAGGAATGCGCTCAGAGAGTGCAGGGAGGTATATTCAACCTGAGAGTTTGGGAAAATTGCAACGTCAGCTGTTGAAAAATACATTTGCTCCGATTGATGAATTGCAAAAAATCATGCGGGTGAGATTTCAATTAGACTACTTCAATAGCTGATATGGGATGGTTTGATTTTTTGTCTAAAAAGAAAGTTTCTAAATATGATTTTGTCTTGGAATATGAGGCATTGTTTGAAAAAAGGATTCCCAAATTGCGGCCAGTCTCCCAATTGAGATTCGCTGTATTAGATACCGAAACGACAGGTTTGGACACCAAAAAAGACTACGTGGTTTCATTTGGGGCGATTGCAGTAAAGGATTATCGAATGCTTGTCAATCAAAGTATAGAAACTTACTTGGACGCACCAATGCAAAAAGAAGCTTCTTTGAAAGTCCATGAAATACTCTATCCCGTTGGCGTAACTCCACTCAAAGATTTTGCAGAAGACTTATTAAAGTTTGTAGGGAATGACATTATTGTTGGTCACCATATTGGTTTTGACCTAGGGATGCTCGAGAAAATTATGGTTAATTTCGGATTAGAGAATTTTCTTAATCCTGTGATTGATACCCATGCTTTGGCCATCCGTTTGGAGAAGGGACCGCATTATGATCCAAGAATGGGAAAGCCCAGAGAATATTCTCTAGATGCTCTTTGTGAGCGTTACGGTATAGCATTGGATGACCGACACACTGCAGCAGGGGATGCATTTTTGACTGCCCAACTATTGATGAAACTGCTCAAACTTGCTGAGAAAAAAGGGATTAAGGATTTTGGGGAGTTAATGAAGTAGCGAGTAGCAATTTAATTGTTTGTTATTGTTAGAAATAACTTTTTGTGTGTTTGATACCGAAAAATGATTTTTAGTAATGCATTCACTTTATTTCTTTAATTCAAGAGTCCTAAATAAAAATTATTTTTTATTGAGATAAATTTGACTTTTTTATAAATAATGAATTATTTCGATAGTCTTTAAACTTGGTATATTTATGACCTTTGCAACTCTTCGCCCTTTTTTGGTTTTTTCCGTTTCATTAATGCTTCTGCTTTCTTGTAGTAAAAAAGAAGATCTAGATCCTGATTTGGAAACAGACACTCAAAGTGAGAATGATCGGATTATTTTGGAATCCTTCACTCATGGGGAGTTTTTTAGCCAAATGAAATCTTTCGAAGACGTGGATTGTGAAGCCTATTGCATTATTGATTCACCTGAATCTTGGGTTATGAAAGAAAGCAATCACAGGTTTAATGCACAGTTTTCGATAGACTTGAAAATTTATAATACACCAACCGACATTATCTATGCCTTTCATATCAAGGCAGGAAATAATAGCAGGCCTGTCATCGGGACTATCAATGGCCAAACTGTGAATGCTGCAACCTATGAATTGAAGATCCCCAAAGAAACTGATTGGAGTACATGTGAGTTGATTGAAAATCAATTTACCGTGACTAGAGGTGCAGGAAATCCTCTCGTAATCAATGCATCATATCATTTATTTGAAAAATGCAAATAAGGTTTTTCAAGTGTAATAATTGTGAAATCTAAATTCCAATACTATTTTAAAAGCATAGAATAAAAAAGAGCAAGTCGGCCTGACTTGCTCTTTTTTTAACTTTTCAACTTTATTAATCTTTCAACCCTTAGATCTTCTCGAAAATCCGCCTAAAGCTACAAGCTTCAGCTAACCTTCCATGAAGTTCAGAGATAGCAACTCTTTCTTGCTCTGTGGTATCTCTGTGACGGATGGTAACGGTGTTGTCTTCGAGCGTTTGATGATCAACAGCGATGCAATATGGCGTACCGATCAAATCTTGACGAGCGTAGCGCTTTCCAATCGATGCAGCATCTTCATAAATAATATTGAAATCATACTTCAGGGCATCGAAGATTTCTTTTCCTTTTTCTGGTAGGCCATCTTTCTTCGTTAATGGAAGTATAGCAGCTTTTACCGGTGCGATAGCTGGGTGGAATTTCAAGTAAGTTCTCTGCTTTCCTTCTACTTCTTCATCCACAAAGGCATTGCACAAAGTCATCAAAAATAACCTGTCTGCTCCGATAGAAGTTTCTACGACAAATGGGATATAATTTTGATTGATTTCTGGATCGAAATACTGTTGCTTCTTTTTAGAGAATTCCTGATGACTCTTCAAGTCAAAGTCCGTTCTTGAGTGGATTCCTTCTATTTCTTTGAAACCAAATGGGAATTGGTATTCAATATCCGTTGCCGCATTGGCATAATGGGCTAGCTTTTCATGGTCATGTCTTCTGAGTTTTTCCTGAGGAATACCCAAAGCCAAATGCCATTTCATTCTTGTTTCCGCCCACTGCTTGTACCATTCCAATTCAGAGCCTGGTCTTACAAAGAATTGCATTTCCATTTGTTCAAATTCACGCATTCTGAAGATAAACTGACGGGCTACGATTTCATTTCTGAAAGCTTTACCGATCTGTGCAATTCCAAAAGGAACTTTCATTCGAGCAGTTTTCTGCACATTGAGGAAGTTCACAAAAATCCCTTGCGCCGTCTCTGGTCTCAGGTAGATTGTAGAAGAATCTTCAGCTACAGAACCAACCTGCGTAGAGAACATTAAGTTAAACTGACGTACATCTGTCCAGTTGGTAGTTCCTGAAATAGGACATTTGATATCTTCATTAATGATCAAATCACGTACCCCTGCAAGGTCTTCTGCTTCCAAAAGTCTGCCCATGGCATTGAGTAATTCCTGTGCTCGTTCTTTGTCTCCTGCATTTTCATAAGAAGCAGCTTTGTCTTCGATCAGGACATCAGCACGGTATCTTTTTTTGGAATCCTTGTTGTCAATCATGGGATCGTTGAAGCTATCCACGTGACCTGAGGCTTTCCAAGTGGTCGGGTGCATAAAAATCGATGCATCGATCCCAACGATGTTATCATTGAGACGCGTCATCGTCTCCCACCACAATCTTTTCAGGTTGTTTTTCAATTCTACCCCGTAGGCACCATAATCATAAACAGCCTGTAAGCCGTCATAAATTTCGGATGAAGGGTACACAAATCCATACTCTTTAGCATGGGCAATTATATCTTTCAGTTGCGCGTTTTCCGCAGTTTGTTCATTTTTTGCCATAGCCGCAAAATTAATGAAACTTATTGAGAATGGAGTTGAAAAATTGAAGCAATTGCAGGGTTTGATGTACCATGTACAAAGAACAATGTATTGAGTCTGCTCCATCAAGCCCTGCTTGAGTCATTGATTGGGTTTGACTTTTTACAATCCTGATTAAGTTCGACTCCGAAGGGGTCGTGGAGATCGTGCCGTCATTTCCTTCCACGTGTTTCACCTGTGGTTCCGCCACGGCGGAAAAGATATTGAGATGTTTGACCATTTCATAGTCTTCTGATTATCAAAATAAAAAATGAAGTGTTGAGAATTTTAAAATCCTGAAATGCCGATCTAACTTCCCAATCAATTGCGCAAGCCAACTTTTCAACCTTCCAACCTCCCAACTTTGCAATCTTACAACCCTCCAATTCCACCCTCCGCCCCAAAGAATCTTTCCTTTTTTGGTCGATCTTTACCTAAAATAAAATTTATTTTTCACTAGAGTTGATTGACATTCAGAATTGTTTGTAACTTTAACGTGCAAATAGGGTTACCTAACCAAATTTGCTATGAACAGAAATTCCGATAAATTCCTTTTTGAGGCACTCACGTACGATGACGTGCTTCTTGTCCCAGGATATTCCGAAGTCCTCCCGCGTGACACCAATACTTCCACCCAACTTACTAAGAACATCAGGCTGAATATTCCTTTGGTTTCTGCTGCTATGGACACAGTTACCGAAGCTGAATTGGCAATTGCCATTGCGCTTGAAGGTGGACTAGGCTTCATTCATAAAAACATGTCGATTGAAAAGCAAGCTGCCCAAGTAAGGAAAGTAAAGCGTTCTCAATCAGGGATGATTTTAGATCCAATTACACTACATATTGATTCCAAAGTGCGTGATGCTGAGAAAATCATGACTGAATTTCACATTGGTGGAATTCCTGTCGTAGATGAAAACAGAACCCTGATGGGAATCATCACCAACAGAGATTTGAGGTTTATCAAAGATCCAAATCGAGACATCAAAGAAATTATGACCAAAGACAAGCTGATTACTGCGAAAGCAGGAATTACTTTGGAGGAAGCGGAAGAGATCTTGCAAGAATTCAAAATCGAAAAACTTCCTATCATCGATGATGAGAATAAGTTGACCGGATTGATTACTTACAAGGATATTCTAAAAAGAAGAGATAAGCCACATGCTTGCAAAGATCAGTATGGTCGATTGAGAGTTGGTGCTGCTGTTGGTGTGACTGCTGATATCGTAGAGCGAGTTGAAGCATTGAAAAATGCTGGCGTTGACGTAGTCTCTATAGACACGGCACACGGTCATTCCAAAGGTGTAATTGATACTTGTAGAAGAATCAAGGATGCATTCCCTGATTTGGATGTGATTGTAGGAAATATTGCAACTCCTGAAGCAGCGATTGCCTTGGCAGACGCTGGTGCTGATGCCGTTAAAGTGGGTGTTGGCCCAGGTAGTATTTGTACAACACGTGTAATTGCAGGTGTTGGTGTGCCTCAGCTATCAGCGGTTTTCGAATGTGCAGAAGCTTTGAAAGGGAGAAATGTCCCTGTTATTGCAGATGGTGGAATTAGATATTCTGGTGATTTGGTGAAAGCGATAGCAGCGGGTGGAAGCTCGATTATGATTGGTTCACTATTAGCCGGAACAGAAGAAGCACCTGGAGAAATGATCATTTTTGAGGGTAGAAAGTTCAAATCTTACCGAGGAATGGGTTCTTTAGAAGCTATGGAATCCGGTTCTAAAGACAGATATTTTCAAGATGCAGAAGATAATATCAAGAAGTTGGTACCTGAAGGAATCGTGGGTCGCGTTGCTTACAAAGGCTTGGTGCAGGAAGTTCTTTACCAATTGGTAGGAGGCCTACAAGCTGGGATGGGCTATTGTGGAACAAAATCTATTGAAGACCTTCAGAAGGATGGGAAGTTTGTCAAAATTACCGCGGCAGGAGTGAAAGAATCACATCCACATGATATCAGTATCACTAGAGAAGCTCCAAATTACTCAGCGAAAATGTAGCCAATAGACAAGATATTTTAAAAAAAAAGGTCTCCAAGATTTTCACATCTTGGAGACCTTTTTTTATTAATCCGCTTGCTTACTAGTAGCTACTTAAAGGATTGATTTTATAATATTTCCATCATCAGGTGTCAGTGGACCGTCGACTATTGACAGTTTAGTTTGACCTTGCCTGAATTTGGTTTACACATGAGTGTCTAGTATCATCACAGATTTTCAAATTCCCTATTTAGCTGGATATTTTTCAATAACAAGAAGATTCTCTTTCTGCAAGTAGGTTTTTGCAGCAGCTTGGATTCTTTCAGGAGTTACCGCATCGATTGAAGCTTTACCATCCAAAATTACATCCCAAGGAAGTTCATAGTTCCTTACAGTTGACATTTGAGAGTTCCAGTAATTGTTACGCTTCAAGTTTTCTTCGTAAGCAATTCTTCTTTTCTCTTTCACCTTGTTCAAATCTTCTTCCGTAGGACCGTTTTCTTGGATTTTTTTCACTTCAGCTAGAGCAGCTTCCGAAAGTCTATCCACCATATCTGGGCTACAAGGGAATTGGATTGAGAAGCTGAAGCTACCAACAGGTTGAATCCCCATACTTCCACCAGCACCTACACCATAAACACCACCGATTTCTTCTCTAAGATTTTCAATCAATTTAATCGTCAAAATCTCACCTAGATAACTGATATCAGACGCCTTCTTACGGTCATATTCTGTTTCGCCAGAGAAAAACATAATTACTTGACTTTTCTCGTCAGTACCTACTTCGATTCTTTCTTCTCGACCTCTTGGGGCTCTGATTCCTAAATCTACATAATTGTCTTTTTTACTTACATCGCCAGGAAGACTTCCGATATATTGTTCTAATAATGGCACGAAAGTATTCATGTCAATATTTCCGGTGAAGAAGAATTCAAAGTTAGCTGCATTTGAGAACCTGTCCTTGAAGATTTCAATTCCTCTGTCCACATTTATTTTATCATAATCCTCCGGGTTTACAATACCAAGTGCTCTTGGATTGCCATTAGCGATAATTTGATTCAACTGCTTCGAAAACTGATAATCAGGATTTGCTTGTGCACTTTCCAATTGAGATTTTTGGTTGGTTACATATACTTGGTACAATTCCGTATCTTTTCTTGGCTTCGTAAAGTATAAATGCATCAATTGGAATGCGGTTTCCAAATCTTTTGGAGAAGCAATACCCGAGATAGTTTGACTATAGTTCCCAATATTTGGCGTGATTGAAACTGTTTTACCAGAAAGTACTTTTCTCAAGTCTGTAGGAGAGAATTCACCCACACCCATGACATTCACCATTACGCCAGCATTACTAGCCGTCAAGTGATCTTCTTCTGAATAAAGTGAGGTTCCACCTTTTCCTGATGCAGAAATAAGAATCTCATCATTTTTGAAGTCAGTCACTTTTACAAAAACCTTTGCGCCATTTGATAAAGTCAATTCTTGGACACCAACTTCGTCAATGGAATTTTTTGAAACAACTTTACCTGCTGCAGGAAGATTAGTGATAAGGTCTTCAGCTAAAAGTTTTTCTTCATAAGCCGTAATCGGCATTTTATCCACTGCATTGATCAAGGCTAAAACCCCATCTTCCGAAGGTAGATTCGCTTTTTCTTTTTCTGGTGCGATAATCACCACAACGCGGTTTTCATCTCTTACCAATTCTTTTGCGAGTGCATTGATTTCAGCAACAGTAATCTGTGGTAGAATTTCTTTGTAGAATTCATATTTCCACATTTGACTTTCTGCAAAGCTGCCACTCAGATAATGCTGAACATATCTTCCCACGATTGAACCAGACTCTGCTTTGTCCATTTCTTTGGAGGCTCTTTCTGCACTGTTCAAGATGATTTTCTTGACACGCTCAAGTTCACCCTCGGTAAAGCCGTACTGAGCAACTCTTTCATTTTCTAAAATCAAGGCTGTCAAGCCTGCATCCACTTTACCAGGAGTTACCGCCGCAGAGGCAGAGAAATAATCCATTTCTCTAACAAAATTCCCATACCCAGTACCGGCATAGATAAATGGAGCATCAGGTTTTTGTCTGATTTCGTCTAATCTTTGATTGAGCATGCCACTGTAAAGTGTACGCTTCAAAGAATTTTTGTAGTCCTCTTTGGTCTCTGAAGGAAGCGCAGGATGCTTGTAATAAAGTTGAAGTTGGATGCCAGGGGCTTCCGCATCTGTCGCGATAGTTACAAATGTTTCTTTATGTTGTGGTACTGGGAAGCTTTCTCTTGGCTTTGCATTGGCTGGATTTTCCATCTCGCCAAAATATTCCTTAATCAATGCCTCAAGCTTATCAGGATCTTCATCCCCAACTGCAATCACAGCCATCAAATCTGGTCTGTACCAATCTCTGTAAAATCTTCTGATTGTTTCGTATTCGAAATTCTCTACAACTTCCATCTTTCCAATAGGAAGACGGTCTGCATATTTGCTATCGTGTAATAACACCGGCAAAAATTGATCACGGATCCTTTGGCTGTAGCCTTGGCCTGTTCTCCATTCTTCCACGATAATACCACGCTCGCCGTCGATATCTTCTTCTTTCATCAAAACACCATTTGCCCAATCCGCTAATACAAGGAAGCCTTTTCTCAAAATCTCCTCATCTTCAGAAGGAATTGGCAAAATATAAACGGTCTCGTCAAATCCAGTGTAAGCATTCAAATCTCCACCAAATGAAACACCAATGGATTGTAAATAACTTACCAGCTCATTTTTTTCAAAGTTTTTGCTTCCGTTGAAAGCCATGTGCTCTGTAAAATGCGCTAGTCCTGCTTGATCATCATCTTCTAGGATGGAACCTGCATTCACAGCAAGCCTCAATTCCACTTTTTTCTCAGGTTTAGGATTTTGTTGCACGTAGTAAGTCAAGCCATTGGCCAGCTTACCTGTCCTCACTCGAGGGTCTAGTGGTACCTTTTGGTCGGATTGAGCAAAAGCTGAAAAGCTGCTTCCGAACCAAATGACCATTAAAATAATAATCTTTGTATTTTTCATTCTATATCTATTTATTTTATTGCGATGTAAGCTAATAAAATTTAATTAGTTTAGAATGATGACTTTGTGAAAAGTTGTTAATTAATATTGTTTTAATATCATTTTCACTTATGATGGTAGGGTTCATTTCTGAGGATTGTATAGGCACGATAAATTTGTTCTATAAAAAACACACGAACCATCTGATGAGAAAAAGTCATTTTGGAAAGTGAAAGCTTCCCATTGGCTCTCTGATACACGGCATCTGAGAATCCATAAGGTCCGCCAATCACGAATATGAGTTGTTTTAAGCCGGAATTCATCTTTTTTTGAATGAAATTAGAGAAATCCATGGAGCCGTACTGTTTACCATTTTCGTCTAAGAGAATCAAATCATCTGAATTTGCAATCTTTTTTAAAATCAATTCTCCTTCTTTTTCTTTTTGAATAGTCTCGGTAATGCTTTTTGTGTTTTTTAAATCTGGAATAATTTCCAAATCAAACTTGATATAAAAATTTACCCGCTTGATATATTCTTCAATTAAGGATTGAATAGCGCTGTGATCAGTTTTGCCAACAGCCAAGAGTTTTATCTGCATAGTTCAAAGTTAAGATTACCCAAGGATCAATAAAAGGATTTAGAATTTTTAAATTTTTCATAGATTAGAACGGGGAGTTATATACCGCTTATGTAAAAAGCAAGTGGCTTAAAAAAACGAAGTGCTTGTTTTTATAAACCAACTGTTCTTTTGAGATGATAAGTATTATATAAGTAAATCATGGAATTATCAAGACAAACAATACCCTGTCTTTTTTTCTTATATAGCCACAAACCAAAACTATACTATTATGAAAAAATTTATGTCATTAGCTTTGATGATTGCATTGTTTGCAACATCAGCATTTACGCTTAACAAGGATGCCAACACCATCAATGCAAATGCAGATATTGTGGATTTAGCAATTCAAACTGAGTTTTTATCTACATTAGTTGCCGCTGTAAAAGCTGGTGATTTGGTAGATGTATTGAAAGGAGATGGTCCATTCACTGTATTTGCTCCAACCAATGATGCCTTTGCAAAATTACCTGCTGGAACTGTTGATACATTATTGAAACCAGAGAATAAAGCGCAATTAGTAGCTGTGTTAACTTATCACGTGGTAGCAGGAAAAGTATATTCTAAAGATTTATCTGATGGAATGGCTGCTAAAACTGTTCAAGGTGCAGAAGTGAAAATTTCATTGAAAGATGGAAAAGCTATGGTTAACAATGCAACAGTAACGACTGCTGATATTGAAGCTACAAATGGTGTAGTTCATGTGATCGATACGGTAATTCTTCCACCAATGTAATTCAAAAAATTATTTGTAGAAAAAAACCTCACTGAGAAATCAGTGAGGCTTTTTTTTTGCTTTTATTTTTCAGCGAGATACCCTTTTCTTCGAAGGATAGTCTCAACGAATTTTTTATCATTCTCTGAGTTAAATATTTTGTAAGGAAGGTGGATGAATTGTGCTTTTGACATAGTGAGGACAAAGGCGTCTTTAGTCGTTTCTACCTTTTTAATCATATTCCAATTGATTGGCATACCTTGTTTGGTATTGAGCTTCATCAATATCTGTCTGCTATCAATTTCATAAGCCATTTTTTCGAACATGACTTTATTTTGTTCCATTTGTGTTACGCCAGCAAATTGGATTACCCAGAAAAGGAGGTACAACAGATAAGCTAAGATTGCCATGCTAATCCACCACCAGGAAGAAATCCAAAAATAGCCGCAAGCGATTGCAACGGCGATTAAGATGACCCACCACTGCTCTTTCAAGACGTTGACAAGTCCCATTTTGATGTAGGTACCAGACTCAAGTTTGTATTTTTTCGTTTTTACTATCATTAGATCTAAAATTTCAGTCTGCAAATATCCGATGATATCCCCTATTTAACAAGCCAATGATAAAACTTTGGAGTTTTTACGTAAATATCAAATCAATTTTAAATTCTATTTGTTAAATAGTTAAGTTCTAATTACTTTAACATTAATTTCAAAAACCTTTTCTAATTATGAGTAGCTTGGTAGTTGATTTGATTCTCTTAGGATTCACTTATGTGGTGTTGATTTATTTTGTTGCTACTTTGACAAAAGCGCGACAAATTAGAAGAAGAAATGGTGGAGAAGACGATGGTGAGGGTGGAATAGAAAACTACACAGAACCAAAAATTGATCTACCACCTGGTGTGGTATGGCCTTCAGGCAGCCCAGTACAAAGAAGAGAAAAAAATCCTGTCAATTATTAACTGCACTGATCACAAATCCCTTGAACTAGCAAGTTTACCTCCTTATTGACAAATCCTGCTGGAAGGATGATATTCGGTAAGGTGACTTCTTCAATGCATTTGGTTTTACCACATTTTTCGCATTTGAAATGTACGTGTTCGTGGTCATGACTGTGGTTCGATTCAGTAGAGTGTGCGCACAATGCGTATTTAGAGGCACCACTATCATCAAGTACTTTGTGAATCAAATCACTTTCAAGAAATGTCTTTAATGTTCTATAAATAGTAACCCGATCAAAATCTTTTTTAAGCATCTCTTCCAAATCCGCATGTGAAAGCGCAGATTTTCTCTTCAAAAAAACCGCAAGGACTTCTTTTCTGCAATTTGTAATTCTAAGCTTATGATCTTGGAGGATATCTAAAGGGGTCACTGTCATGCCAAAAGGTTTACTGTTTAACTAACGGTAAAAATAAAGATTATTTTTACTACTACAGCATAATCTAGAATCTGAATGCACCACACGTTTTTTCCTTTTCGATTTGGGAAATGCAAAGCAGCAACCAAGAGTCTATATTCATGATTTCTAGACATGAAAGTGATATTAATTAGGTAATAATAAATATTAACTATATATCAACTCTATATCAACTGCGTATTAAATACGTATCAAGCCCATAGCCAATCCCATTGCTATTTAACTTTTTACTGGTCGTGTATAGTTTAAGAAGTATTTGAGAGGTTTGTTAATATAGAGGGATTTGATTTACGTCTGCCTTTACTCGAAATCTGAAATAATAGTGGAAATAAAACTCGTATTGACATTAAATACAGAAAATTTCATGCTGGTTGGTTCAACCTGTTTCAAAATCGTTTTTATCTCTTTCAATTTTTAACGGCGTATCTATGAAGCTGTCATCCATAAAAAAAGGCTGCCAGAATTAACCAGCAGCCTTTAATAAATTTATAAGTAAATCCTTATTTTGGATCTAATACAGCTTTTACTCTTTCCAAAGCATCTTCTAAATGAAGTTTAGATGTTCTGTCAGATGTTCTTCCAATCGCAGCAGTGATTTGTCTCTGAAGTGTTTTCAATTCACCTCTAACCATCGGTCTGATGTCAGATTGAGATGCGTTGATTATAGCTCCAAATCTTCTTGCAGCAGCAGGTTCGTCGTTAGTCATTAGATATTCCAATCTTTCGATATGGGCTCTCTGAAGACTTCTGCGGTGAACATCAATTGTTTTTCCGCTTGGTAACTCTGTCCAAATACCAGCTCTTAGGTCATCAAATAACTCAATCATAGAATAAGCATCACTGCCATTCAATGCCTCATTTTCAATTACTCTACCTAATCTTCCCCACTCAAGGATACCATTAAGCGTACCTACTTGCACACCTCTGATTCTCTCTAGTGCGCCGAAATCACCAATTCTACTGATGATTTCCTGATCCATCATCCAAGTAGGAGTAGCAAATAATTCTTTGTTTAAGAATTGTACAGCTCTTTTTTGAGTTGATTTGCTAGTATGCTCGTACACTGCTTCATCTTGTCCTGTCGATTTGTAGATTTCATATACACCTCCCACGTTTGTTCTTACGTGACCCATATATCTATTGAACTGACCTAATACTTGTCCGTACATTTCTTCCAAATCAGCATAACCTTTATATGGCTTATCATCTTCAGCTGTCCAATCCATTAGATTTGGTAGGATTACTTTAAGGTTTTTGATACCATAATCAGAAGCTTTCATAGCATCATCACCCAAATCCTCACTTTGCGTGCTTGGATCATAGCTATTGCCTTGACGACCAAATCTATAAACTGGATCACCAGCTTTTTCTAATATCCACTTGTCAAGTATTGGCTGCTCTTCTTCTGGAGTTTTTGCATCCAAGATTGGACGGTAACCCCACGCCACAGAATACTTATCATATGGGCCTACATTAGGCATTAAGCTTACATTTTTATCTTCTGGCTGAGCGATGTAGTTGAATCGCGCATAATCCATGATGGATGGAGCTGTACTGAATTTATCTGTGAAAGTAGAAGATCTTAAAGAATCTACTGGATAGGCATGTGAAGATGCAAAGTTGTGTGGTAGACCAAGCGTGTGACCTACTTCGTGTGAAGATACAAATTGAATCAAACGACCCATTACCTCTTCCCTGAATTTCACTCCTCTGGCTTCTGGATTCACAGCAGCTGTTTGGATGAAGAACCAGTTTCTCAACAAGTTCATTACGTTATGATACCATCCGATATCTGACTCAATGATCTCACCTGATCTTGGATCAGATACGTGAGGACCATATGCATTCTGAATGTCTGAGGCAAAGTATCTGATTACAGAATATCTTGCATCTTCAGCACTCCAAGTAGGATCTTCTTCTGGAGTAGGTGCGTCTTTCGCAATGATTGCATTTTTGAAACCTGCTTCTTCAAAAGCAGCTTGCCAATCTTCTACACCTTGCTTCAAGAAAGGAACCCACTGCTTAGGTGTAGCAGGGTCAATATAAAATACAATAGGCTGCTTTGGTTCTACCAATTCACCTCTTCTGAATTTGTCGTAATCTTCTTCTTTGACTTCAAGTCTCCATCTGTCAAGGAATCTTCTTGAAGTAGCTTTTTGCTCGTCTAGGCCAAAATCTACAACAGATCTACTAAACCAACCTACTCTTTGGTCAGCTAGACGCTGCATCATTGGCTCTTCTGGTAATAAAACCATAGAAGAGTTCATTTCTACTGTGATCAAACCTGTACTAGAATTTGACGGTGGCTCAGAAGCTGCATAAGTCATTACATACCTAGCCTCGATATTCATTGGATATGGACTTATTCTTTCGATGTAAGATCTCTCTGAGTCCAATCTCTGTACTTTAAACTGTGTTCTATTGCTTCTAGGAAGACCAATTGCTTGTACGTCCTTAGAAAACAAGTCAGTAACTTCGATTACCACACCTTTTTCATCCTTAGAAAATGCCTTTACATCAAACTTCTGTAAAATTGGTTCTAAATTAGAAGCTTTTACTGCGATAGAAATTGGTAATGAATCCGCAGCGGTATTGCTATAAGATACTACTCTTAATAAAACATTGTCATTTTCTCTGTCCCATCTTACCAAAAGGGTGTTGGTTCTTTCTCCACCATAACCGATTCCATCTGCAGTTTTTGCGATTGTAGTCACGATAAGCATTTCTCTTCCCAACATTTCCTCCGGGATTTCATAGAAATACTTTCCTTCAATTTCGTGAACATTGAATAAACCTTCTTTGGTTTTTGCTTTGGCAGTAATCACCTCAGAATATGCCTTAGGGCCTGACTTGGCCTGTGGTTTTGGTGCTGGCGCAGCTGGTATAGCAGCTTTAGGATCCTCTTTCTTTTTTCTCTGTGACAATGCATCTTCAGAGAAGAACATTGAACTCAAAAAAAGAACACCTATCAAGCCACGACGAATTTTAACTTGGGTAAACTTCTTCATATTTATATTAGTTGACTTTTAAAGTTTTGAATTTAACCCGTAATTGACGGTTATTCTTAAAGCACAATGTCTAAATTTGATAAGCGGTTATTCTCCAAAATAAAAGGTAATATTTTCTATGTCTTCTTATGAAATTGTAATTATTGGTGGAGGATTGGCAGGGCTTACAGCGGCTAGTTTATTAGCAAAGCAAAATAAAAATGTTTTGTTGATAGAAAAAAAGACGTATCCCTTTCAACGGGTTTGTGGTGAGTATATTTCCAATGAGGTGACCGCATTCTTGAAAAAAGAAGATCTTTTTCCTAATGAAGTGAATGTTGCAAACATAAACACGTTTCAGCTGACTTCTGTGCGAGGGAAAAGCATCACCATGCCTTTAGATCTCGGTGGTTTTGGAATTAGCAGATATGTTCTAGATGAATTCTTATACAATAAGGCAGTCGTTGCAGGTGTAGAATTTATGCTTCAAACTCAAGTAGAAGAAGTCGCTTTTGAGGAAAATGAGGATAATTTTAAAATCACATTGGATAATGGAATCGAACTGATCGCAAAGCATGTCATTGGGGCTTTTGGAAAGCGATCGAAAATAGATAAGTCTCTAGATCGCGATTTCATCAAACAGCGAAGTTCATTTATCGGGGTAAAATATCATATCAAAACAGATTTTGACCCGAATACCGTGGCATTACATAATTTTGAAGGGGGGTATTGTGGCATCAACAAAATAGAAAGTGACAAATACAACTTGTGTTATCTAGGGTCTCGTGATCAATTGAGAGCGTCAGGAAATATCGAGGCAATGGAGCAAACTTATTTGTGGAAGAATCCATTTCTTGAGAAAATCTGGAAGGAAAGTGAATTTCTTTTCGAGAAGCCTGAGGTGATCAACGAGGTGAATTTTTCCCCCAAAAACCCAATAGAAGGGCATGTGCTTATGGCGGGGGATTCAGCAGGACTGATCACTCCTCTTTGTGGTAACGGGATGGCTATGGCAATCCACTCAGGAAAGCTGGCGGCTGAATCTATTCTAAAATTTAATAAAAGAGCAGAAATAGAACAAAACTACGAGTACGCTTGGAACACAAACTTCAAGGGGAGGCTATGGGTTGGAAGAAATGTCCAAAGACTCTTTGGCGCTAAGGGAATATCAGAGTTTGCCGTTGGTCTGATCAAAAACTCCAATTTTATCGCCCAAAACATTATGAAAAGAACCCACGGTCAACCTTTTTGATGATTAGATGACTTGTAAGATTTGAGTGTTTTCGAGGAAATACCAAAAGAAAAAGATGTTCAAAGCTATTGCCGATATTCGATTCATCCACATTGCCCAAGAGTAATTGGCGTATTTATTTTCATCTTTTTTGACAAACCAAAACCAAGTGTAGAAATACAAAACTACAGGTAATAAAGCTGCTAAAAACCCGTAAAAAGCCCAATCTTGATTTCTATCTAAGAAAAACCAAGCGAATGCTAGACCGGTAAATAAAAACCAAATGGATGAAAATAGAAAGGTACCTTTTATTCCAAGCTTGAGACTGAGGGTTTGGTCGCCTCTTTTTGCATCCTCTTCATGCTGGTAGACCTGAGTAAGCGGGTATGAGCCCCACAGCATGACCGAAGTGAGCAGCCCTGGAATAAACACATGAGGCATCAATAATACCTCAAACCCGAAATCACTTAATCCTGCATAAGCCATACAAAAGGTAAAGCAGCCTTGAAAAAAGCCCGCTACAATCCAACTCACATAAGGCATTTTCTTTAATCTGATTGCTGGGTGGCTGTAAGCCATAGAGACCAAACCATATATCACGACCATTCCTGCAAAATAAATATTGATCAAAGCAGCAAGAATGATCGCAACCAGGAAAAAAACTAATGAAAGGTAATAAAGACCTTTTTTTACTTTTGGAGGATTTTTCAATCCACCAATGCTTCCCTCGTCTTTGTCAAAATAACTGTTATAACCATTGCTCGAGGGGTATAAAAACAAATGTAAGGATAGGAATACCAACAACATCCGTTCGGCATGATGATTGGGTGTAAATGCTAAAGCAAAGATAAAAATAGGGAGAAGATAAAAAGAAAATGGAATCCTAAGGTGTTTCCAACTCGATAGACTGAACATATATTGATTTGTTTTACTAACTTTTGTGAAAAGTACTTGTTTAACCTACATCATCCAAATAAATTATTTAAAGCAAAACCTCCTTTATGGATAATTATATTTTAAGTATAGGAACGGCGAATCCTGGCAGCCCCATCCCACAAGAACAAATAAGTCTGTTTATGCAGCTTGCCCATCAATTGGATGAAAGAGAGTCCAGAAAATTGAATTTTATATATAGACAGTCAGGAATCAAAACCAGACATAGCGTCGTAAACGATTTTAGGCATCAGGATCCGCAAGCATTTACTTTTTTTCCAAAAAATAAAACCTTAGAACCTTTCCCGACAACAAAAAACAGAATGGATCTTTTCCAGCAAACAGCATTGGCTGTTGGAAAACAGGCCATTGAAAACTGTTTGAAAAACACCTCCTTCAAGACCAAAGATATTACGCACTTCATTTTGGTTTCTTGTACGGGGATGTATGCACCGGGATTAGAGATTGACTTGATTCACGAGATGGGTTTTTCTCCTACCGTGGAGCGGTATAGCATTCATTTTATGGGGTGCTATGCAGCTTTCAACGCGATCAAGCTGGCAGATAGGATTTGCGATTCAGATGAAAAAGCAAACGTTTTGGTGCTTTCAGTAGAGCTGTGCACGATTCATTTTCAGAAAACCTACACCGAAGACAACTTGATCGCCAATGCAATATTTGGAGACGGAGGTGCCGCTGCATTAATTTCAAAGAAGGGCAATGGCTTGAAAATCAAAAATTACGGTAGCCAAATTGTGAAAGAGGGAGAGGCAGACATGGCTTGGGCTATTGGAGATTTTGGTTTTGAAATGAAGCTCAGTAAATATGTTCCCGAGCTACTCAACAAGGGTCTGCATACCTTGATGCATTACTTGGAGGAAAAGCATGAATTGTCTACAGTCAAGCATTTTGCCATTCACCCGGGAGGAAAGCAAATTCTCCAAAAAGTAGAAGAAGCCTTTGAAATCAGCGAAGAACAAAATCATTATTCTCACGAAGTTTTACAAGAAAAAGGGAATATGTCGTCTGCTACCATTTTGTTTGTTTTGGAAAAATGGTTAAATAATGAATCAAAAACAGGAAATATTCTAGCGATGGGATTTGGTCCTGGGTTGACACTGGAGACACTTTTACTAGAAAAATAATGGGGAGATTCAGTCATAGGAGTTATGAGAAGGAAATCATGGATGATTTGGAGTTTGAGGGACCGGTATTAGACCAATCCCTCAAAGAACTTCGGACCATCAACAAACTTCTGGGTGGAAATAAAGTCACTACCAATGGACTTAATCAACTGATCAAGAAAAACCCTCAAGAATCCTATTCTATCGCAGATATCGGTTGTGGGGGAGGTGACATGATCAGAGTAATGGCAGACTGGGCAAAGAAGAATCTGATTCCCTGTAATTTTATCGGAATCGATGCCAACCCCAATACGATTGAGTTTGCCAAAGAGCGTTTGAAAGATTTGGATCATGTCAATTTTAAGGTAGAAAATGTCTTCGACGAAAGTTTTGAGCATGAACAAGTTGACATCATCACTTGCACACTTTTTACGCATCATTTCACGGATGAGGAACTTTTGAAGCTTTTTAGCTCTTTTTTAAAGAAGGCAAGATTAGGAATTATCATCAATGACTTGCACAGACATCGATTGGCTTATTTTAGTATTAAAGCTTTGACCCGTCTTTTTTCGAAATCACCTATGGTTCAAAATGATGGTCCCTTATCCGTATTGAGGGGGTTTTCCAAAGAGGATTTTATTTCGATTTTAGCTAACTCGGGTATTAAAAACAGCCAAATCAAATGGTTTTGGGCCTTTAGATGGCAAGTAGTTGTAATGATTTCTTAATTTTGTAGAAATTCATTTTAAACTTAAACCTTAAGAAATGGAATTAGATTTAGAAACAATACAAACGATTAAACAAGAAGCGATCAAATTTTTACTGGACTTCGGCCCAAAGATTTTAGGAGCTTTAATTGTATTTTTTATTGGTAAATACATCATTAGCCTTTTGCTCAAGGCATTGGATAAAATATTTGTCAAATATGACATTGATGCATCACTAGCTACTTTTTTAAAGAGCTTTTCCAAAGCAATATTATATGTGCTCCTATTTATTACCATCGCCACACAAATTGGTATTGAGCTCACCTCCTTCATAGCCATCCTTGGTGCTGCGGGTTTGGCTGTGGGTTTGGCTTTGCAGGGCTCCTTGGCAAATTTTGCGGGTGGAGTCTTGATTTTGATTTTTAAGCCATTCAAAGTTGGAGATACTTTAGAGGCGCAAGGAACCATAGGTTCGGTAGAAAGTATTGATATACTATATACCAAAATCAAAAATTTTGATAATAAATTGGTCACCATTCCCAACGGAACCCTTGCGAATAATTTAATCACCAATCACTCGGAAAAACCAACTCGAAGAGTTGACATGGCTATAGGAGTAGCATACGGTACAGATTTGAAAAAGACAAGACAAGTGATTTTGAGTACTTTGAAAAGAGATGAAAGAATTCATGCCGATCCAGAGCCTGTTGTGAAATTCACAAGTTTTGGAGACAGTTCACTGGATTTATCTGTAAGATGCTGGACAGACACAGGTGATCTTTGGCCAGTATACTGGGATAATATGGAAGCGCTCAAAGAAGCTTTCGAGGCAAATGATATCGAAATTCCTTTCCCTCAGCGAGATGTAAATCACTTCTATCCTGAAGGTAAAAAAGAATAGAGTCTGAAATTCAATTCAACAAAAAAGCTACTCAAATTTGATTGAGTAGCTTTTTTTATTCTTTTTCTGAATCCTTTTTTTCAGGCAAGTTTTTCTGAATCTTCCCTTTTTTACTATCAGAAGCACAGCCAATATTTCTTGTCAGATCCACATCATCAGGAATTCCCCCAAATCCTTCACTGAAATCCCACTCCTCAGCTTCTTCTTCTCTAATAGGCTTTTTTTGATCATCCTTTTTCATTCTTTTTCAAAATTAGTCTAAAATAATTTCAGCATCTTGGAGGATAAAATTAAGCTCGTCGATATCATTTTCATTCAACTTTAACTTGCCCCGAACTTTTACTATTTCGTCAGTTTTGATTTTCCTTTTTGGATTGGCTTTTAGATATCCTACGACAATACTCTCTGGCCCCGCACCGCCGCAGAAGAAACATTCAGCCATGGGGAACTTGGATAAAACAGCTATGTTGGATGCATTCATATCCAAAGGAATGTAGAATCCAGAAACAGTTACTATTTTCCCTTCAAATTCCTTCAGCTCTTCTGGAAATTTAGGGTATAGAAAATACATCCCAAATTCATCATTAAGTTTTTCAACAAATTTTGTTTTCGAGAATAAAGCCCACATATCTGGCTCGAAGCTTTTCATGCTACTCAATAACAGAAGACCAGCAAATAAGATTATTGTTATTTTTTTCATTCAAGAGGTGTATTTTGAAATGGAGATCAAATTTAGGAATTAATAGCGAACAGAAAAGACAAAGTATATTCTGTTACTGAGTGATACTTTTTATATCAAGTGAATTCAGGTTTTTTATTTCCCTTTGAAACCTTATTTTTACGCACTATTTAGAATTTGTAAAAAAAGAAATAACAATATGCCATATTTATTTACCTCAGAATCAGTATCTGAGGGACACCCTGATAAGATTTCGGATCAAATTTCGGATGCCCTGATTGATAATTTTTTAGCTTTTGATCCAAGGTCAAAGGTTGCTTGCGAAACTTTAGTTACTACTGGTCAGGTAATTCTTGCTGGAGAAGTAAAATCAGACACATACCTGGATGTTCAAAAAATTGCCAGGGACGTGATCAACAGGATTGGTTATACCAAAAGCGAATACATGTTTGATGGGAGCTCTTGCGGTGTTTTGTCTGCGATTCATGAACAATCACCTGACATCAATCAAGGGGTAGATCGTCAGAGTCCAGAAGAACAAGGTGCCGGTGATCAGGGAATGATGTTCGGTTATGCAACCAAGGAAACAGATAATTATATGCCTTTGGCGCTTGACCTTTCTCATAGGATTTTGAGAGAATTGTCAGCATTGAGAAGAGAAGGTGATGAAATTAAGTATTTGAGACCTGATTCCAAGTCGCAAGTGACCATCGAATATTCTGATGACAATCAGCCGCAGCGAATTGACGCCATTGTAATTTCTACACAGCATGACGATTTCGCAGACGAACCAACTATGCTTGAGAAGATCAAAGAGGACTTAATCAAAATCCTTATCCCAAGAGTAAAGGCACAATTGAAACCTGAAATTCAAGCACTTTTCACAGATCAAATCACTTATCACATCAACCCAACGGGCAAGTTTGTCATTGGTGGACCGCATGGTGATACGGGTTTGACAGGTAGAAAGATCATCGTGGATACTTACGGAGGCAAAGGCGCACATGGTGGAGGAGCATTTTCCGGAAAAGATCCTTCTAAAGTTGATAGATCTGCTGCATACGCAACAAGGCATATCGCCAAAAATATGGTCGCAGCTGGTGTTGCAGATGAAATCCTAGTTCAGGTTTCCTATGCAATTGGTGTTGCTAAGCCTATGGGGATTTATGTGAATACCTATGGAACTTCAAAACTAGGATTGTCTGACGGGGAAATTGCTAAGAAAGTCGAAGAGCTTTTCGATATGCGTCCTTATGCTATCGAGCAGAGATTGAAATTGAGAAATCCGATCTATGAAGAAACCGCTGCTTATGGACACATGGGGAGAACCAATGAGGTTGTTAATAAGACTTTCTTCACACCTGATGGCAAGTCTATCAATTTGGATGTAGAACTTTTCACTTGGGAAAAATTAGACTACGTAGACAGAATCAAAAAAGCTTTTGGGCTTTGATTGAAAGAATAGATAAAACAAAAAAAGCGACTCGAGAGTCGCTTTTTTTGTTTGGCCTAAGCTATAAAGAAAAATACAATGGTTAGTCTCTTTTTTTCTTATCTTCTTGCTTGGCTTTTTTTTCAGCCCTTTTTTCCTTCAAGTTCTTTTCAGGTTTTTTCTTTTCGGCTTTTTTTGCGGTGTGTTCTTTTGCCATGATCTTAAGATTTGTAAGGAAGGTACAAGTTTTATTTCAATGATTAAATGAATGGAAGGAATTTATTATTTCCCTTGAATTTATAAATGTTGAAGAATTTTCCAAGAATAGAAGTGATGAGGTCACCACTTTTAGCATTCAATGAATAAAACCTGTGTCCTTTCATAGTGAGTATGCTACCAGCTTCATCATCATACCAATTCATCAGTCTCTGTTGGCCCCCATCAGCTAGTGATTCGTGAGCATTGGAAGGCTCAAAGGTCCTGTATTCCTTCCCTGCATTACCATCTAAAGTAACCACCCTGCTGTTTGCGGTGGTTATGAATAACCAACCATCGATAATAAAGGGATTCTTTTGATAGTCGGCAGAGTCACTCTTTAGATACATCTAGGCCAATTCCAATTGATCCAAATTATCTGTATTTATTTGATCCGGAGTGGAGCATTGATTGCTTATAGGGTGATCGAGAATGGTTGCTCAGTCATCCATGTTACCTTCCGTTTTGGTTTGCGTGCAGGCAGAAATGTATAAAAACAGGAGAATATGGATATAAACTTGCGTTCTAAATAATAGCTACAATTGCCCATGTTTTAGCGGATTATACTAGTGCAGATGACGCATTATTGACGATGAAAATATAAAAAAACATTAATTATGTGTATATAACGGGAAATCTTTCAGAAGGTACCTATCTTTCTTGCTCTCTATTCGTTGAAGAAAGCGGTTGCATTGAAGCCACCATCTCTGACGTTCTTTAAGCGCTCGTCTATGGCATTTGAAGTTTCTGGTTGATTATTTCTGATGTAAATTTCCTTTAGAGCAATAAGTGTATTAGTGTCGTTGGGATTTAGCCTTTCCGCCTTTTGGAAATAAGGGAGTGCCTTGTCAAACGCAACGAATACCTCGGCTTCAATGGCTTTGTATCTCTCCATACCCGCCGAGCTACTGTCTGAGGACAGTTCACTCAACACTGCCGTCAGGGTAGCAGCACGGTTATAGTACAGATTACCAATACTATACAGCGCATCGAAGTTGGTTGGATCTTTTTCTAGGTTCTGATTGTAATAAATGAAGGCTTGGTCGAAGTATTTGCCGGCCAGGTCGCTGTTTCCAGCACTGTATTCGCGCTGGTACAAGTTGTCGTAAACGTTACCCAGGGTAAGGTAGAGTGCCGGATTGTCCGGTTCTCGATTAATGGCTGTTTTCAATTTTTCTGTCAGTTCATCCAGTCGGTTGAGCTTCAGGAAGTGATTGATCTCGGCAAACAGCAGAGATACTTCTTCGGGATATTTTTCCCGACCCGTCTTCAGGTAATGATAAGCGGCATCCAAGTTGGCGGCTTCGCCGTTGGCATTGATGGCGTACAGGGCTTCGTAGATTGCTGGATTATCGTAATTCGCTTGGTAGAGGTCTTCAAAGAGCGGTTTGGCCGCCTCGGTCATATTGTTGTTCAGAGCCGCCATGCCCGTAAAGAATTTCTGGTCCTTCATGGCGTAAGCATCATCCAAACTGCTTTTCTGGCCTTCTTTCTTTAGGATTTCATGGCAAGCCAGACCCGATGAGAAGTTCAGATAAGCCGATCCGTAGTCCTGGGCTTCATAGGCGTATACTCCAAAGTTGTACAGGTTGGCTTGCACTTCTTGGATACCTTTCATCGCATCCTGAAAAAGATAATTGGGTGAGTTTACGGCTTGTGCATGCTTCTCCAAAGCGGTTACAAGTGCTTGAAAAGCCTTGACAGCTACCCCGTCTACCTGCGGAAGTTCCTCTAGAGAACCAAAGCCGGTCTGTTTCACAACAACGATCTGGGCAGCCAGCTCGTTTAATATCTCCCCTTTCAGGATAAAAAATCCCGGATCGGAAACATCTTCACCAGTAGGCTCCGGCAAAATAGCCGCTAACGCTTCTCTAAGCTTTTCTTTAGACGCAGAGGGATCCAGTTTATACGCGGAAATTGCTTTCTTAGCTGCCTTCACATCTGCCTGCTGCGCCTGTACGGAAACGGCAACCAATAAAAGGGTAAAAATTCCTAAGATCATTTTATTCATAGTCGTTCAAATTTATTTGGTCAGGAACCTGGTTTTTTGATCGTAAAAACCAAGGTTAGAGTATGCGAAAACAGATTCGGGAATTTAGGAAATATTTCTGTTAGAAGCTCTCAAAACCTTTATTTTTCCTCTCGTTACGCTATTCCTGTTTCTATCATTTTCGGTAATCCACCTAGAATGATTATCAGGTAATAGAAGGTCTAATGGATGTTTCAGGTCTAATCGCAACTTTTTTTCTTGCCAATAAATTTTGCCACAATTATGGCAGCTATCTTTTGCTCCAAGAGATATGGGAACATCCACTTTGACAGGACATGTACCACGACACACCTTAGCTTATCATATGGCTTTTTCTGGATGTTCAGAGGAAGGTATTCGTCAAGTTTTAGCACATTCTACAGTAAGAACTACTAAAGTTTATCTGAGAGAGAGACATGGTTTTTCTGGAAGTTATGAACTTATGAAGAAATTCCACGAAGGGATGAAGAAGGGTTCCTAGTTTTTAATACTTTTCAAGTTATGAATTGGTAAAAAACATCTCTTACATTATAAGATACTTCATAAACTTTTAAAGGAGGTTTTACAATTCCCTCAAAATAACTGCAATATCAACTGCAATGTTGGGGTTTTGATAGTTAAAAAGGAAATTAATTTATACTTAAGTAATTGAAAAACAACTAAGTAGCCGCGCTAGGGATCGAACCTAGATCTAGCGTTTAGGAAACGCTTGTTCTATCCGTTGAACTACGCAGCCATTTTATATTAAGAACTTTTCATATTTCAGATCTCACTTCTCGCAAAGTTTGCAAAGGAGCTAAGTTCGCAAAACCCACTTCTTTGCTCATTTCTCTTGCTTCTTGTCTCTTGATTCTAATCTCTCGTATCTCGTTTCTCAAAACTCCAGACCCTACCAAACTCCAATTTAACTCAAAATCTCCTATCCAAGCAAATATATTATTGACTACTTGTGACTTTCAATTTAAAAATCTTATCTTTGCAGTCCAAAATTTACGATGGACGGGATCCATCAATACACTAAATATCAATAAAATATGGCAGTTAAAATCAGATTAGCGCGTAGAGGTAGAAAAAGAATGGCCATCTATGACGTAGTAGTAGCTGATGTAAGAGCTCCACGTGATGGACGCTTTATCGAAAAATTGGGAACTTATAACCCAAACACTGACCCTGCATCTATCAACATCAACAATGAGCGAGCTCTAAAATGGTTGTTGAATGGTGCGCAGCCAACAGACACTGTAAAAGCAATGCTTTCTTACAGAGGAGTTTTGTTACAAAAACACCTTCAAATTGGTGTTTTGAAAGGCGCAATTTCACAAGAAGATGCTGATAGCAAATTCGAAGCTTGGAAAGCAACAAAAGATCAAGCAATCACCGGTAAGGTGGATAAATTGACACAAGCGAAAGCTGATGCACGTCAGAAAGCGCTTGATGCTGAGACTGCTAAAAACCAAGCTAGACTTGATGCAATCAAAGCTAGAGAAGACGAAGCGAAAGCTGCTGCTGCCGCTGAGGCTGCTGCTGCTGAAGCACCTGCTGCTACTGAAGAAGCGGCACCAGAATCTCCTGAAGCGTCTGCTGAAGGTGAAGAAACTCAAGCTTAATACCCTACAATACCATGAACAAAGACAATTGCTTTCAATTGGGCTATATTTCTAAAGTTCATGGACTCCATGGAGGTGTAACAGTAGTATTGGATGTGGATTATCCAGAGGAATATGAAGACTTAAAACATGTTTTCATTGATCAAAAATCCAGACTTGTTCCTTATTTTCTTGAGTATTTTGATTTGCAGCCCAATAATAAGGTGCTTGCAAAATTCGAAGACCATGATACCATGGGCGATGCTGAAAAACTTGTTGGATCGGAATTATACCTTCCACTGACGGCATTGGCAGAATTGGAAGAGGATCAGTATTACTTCCATGAATTGATAGGATATGAAGTTATAGATCAAAATCTCGGAGTAATCGGAGATATTAAAATTATCTATGACCTTCAAACACAGGATTTAATCGGGGTTGACTACAAAGAAAAAGAAGTCTTGATACCAATTCAAGATGGCATTATCCAAAAAGTTGACAAAGCAGAGAAGAAAGTTTTCTGTTTACTTCCCGAAGGCTTACTTGACATATATTTAGAGGACTAAAGATGCGAATAGACATCATCACAGTAGTTCCCGGATTGTTAGATGGACCATTTGCCCATTCGATTCTCAAAAGAGCCGAAGACAAAGGCCTAGCTGCAGTACGGGTACACAACTTGAGAGACTTCAGCACAAACAAAAAAAAGCAGGTCGATGACTACGCTTTTGGAGGAGGTGCAGGAATGGTCATGATGATCGAACCTATAGCGCGGATTATCGAAGCACTGAAAAGTGAAAGAGCGTATGATGAAGTCATTTACTTGACTCCGGATGGAGAGACATTCAACCAAAATATGGCGAATGAACTATCTCTAAAAGGTAATATGATCATGCTTTGCGGACATTATAAAGGTGTGGATGAAAGGGTGAGACAAAGATTTATTACTAAGGAGATTAGTATTGGAGATTATGTTTTATCAGGAGGAGAATTGGCCGCAGCAGTATTAACTGACGCCATTATCCGATTGATCCCCGGGGTACTCAATGATGAAACTTCAGCATTGACAGACTCATTTCAAGATGGATTATTAGCCCCTCCGGTTTATACCAGACCAGCAGTCTATGATGGAATGGAAGTACCAGAGATATTATTGTCAGGACATCAAGCAAAAATCGATGATTGGAGGTTTGAGCAATCGGTTCGCCGAACTAAAGAAAGAAGACCCGACCTGATGGAAGGGAAAGATTTCTAAGTGGCGATAACAGCATCAAGCATTAAAATAAATGAATTCAACAGACGGCTGCACCGAGGTGTAGTTGCTACAAGCACATAAAATATACAGCTATGAGCGAATTAATTAAATTTGTAGAAGCGGAATACAAAGAGCTAAGAGCTTCTTTCCCTTCTTTCAAGGCAGGTGATACCATCAATGTTCACGTAAAGATCAAAGAAGGTAACAAAGAGCGTGTTCAGCAGTTTCAAGGTACTGTAATCCAAAGAAAAAATGTAAATACTAATGGTGAAACTTTCACTGTAAGAAAAATTTCTAATGGAATCGGAGTAGAAAGAATCTTCCCAATCCTTTCACCATCAATCGAGAAAATCGAATTGTTAAGAGAAGGTAGAGTAAGAAGAGCAAGATTGTTCTACTTGAGAGGACGTCAAGGTAAAGCTGCCAAGATCAGAGAAAAGATCAGAACAAGAAAAGACGCATAAGCAATCTTGTTTATCAAAAACAAAAAAGGAAATCCATTCGGGTTTCCTTTTTTGTTTTTATTCTGCAGCTAACTTCAACAGCTACTTAAGCATATACTTTTTCTTTTCTTTTTTAGTCATTTCTAGCAATATGATTTCTTCAGGATGTTCAACCAATATTTCTATTCTGTCTTTGACTTGAATTGGTACACCATCTGTCCCTCTTATTGACACTTCAGTGTAGGAGCGAGTTATTAAGTCATCTGTTTTGACCAATTTACTTTGGACCATTCGTACATGTGGACCAGTTCTGTAGTTTTCGCCTGCTGATTCCGCAAGAGCATCACCTGGAAATACTGTGTCCCCAACTTTTACCTTTGCACTTCCTGGCTTGAGGACCATGATTCTGCTAAACACCCCATCTTCATGGTAGATTTCAATATAATTGTCTAGTGAATTGTAATGCACACTATTTCCTTTGATCTCTTCATCTATTTTTATTTCTGAAACAATACCTTTTCTAGGAGCACAAATGGTCGTAGGTTCGTCAAAGGTGAAAGACAACCCTACATAGCTGTCATTCACTTGCTCGTTTCGAAGTGTGTTTTCAATATGGGTCATGGGTGTTGATTTGATTTTCTCCCCTGATTTTACTGGAGGGAGATAGATAAAATCCTCTATAGGTTGAGCTTTTACATCTCCTCCTCTATAGGTGTAAGTATAGTTTAAATTAGTGGAGGCTTGTGTTGGGTTTTCTTTTTTGAGTCTTGCTATTTGGGATCTTCCAGGTGATACAACTTTGATTGTTGTCATTCCTCCATTTGGCACTAAGTTTTGGAGGTTTTGATATTTGATTGTTACTGTGTATGGAATAGGAGTTGTATTATCCGCATAAATCAAGACATTTCCATCACTGTCTCTTTCCGACTTCAAAGTTACTTGTGCGATTCCTTGAATGGTGATTAAAAATAAAGCTGAAACTAATAATCGTATTTTCATATAAACTTTTGTTGAATCTCATTTGATTAGATAAAAATCATTTCCAAATAAAGAGAAATTATAATTAAAAATAAAGTTTAAAATTAAAAATTGATACATTTTTGGGATAATTGAGTGGGTCATTTCAATTGATCAATCGCATGAAACTGTCTTTTTTCCCTTTATCCTTTGGAAAAAAATAAGGTTTGACTCTATGATTTCCTTATCTTTGTAGATTGATATTTAGAGTATTTTCAATTGAAGACACTAAATTTTCAACAAATCAGAAAATCACATCAAATGAATAGAGAAGTACGCGTAAGATTTGCACCCTCTCCTACAGGAGCTTTACATATTGGCGGAGTAAGAACAGCCCTTTACAATTACCTTTTTGCCAAGAAAATGGGGGGTAAGTTTCTTTTGAGAATTGAAGATACAGACCAAACTAGGTTTGTTCCCGGAGCAGAAGAATATATTCAGAAATCTTTGGAATGGTTGGGTATTTCTCCTGAGGAGAGTCCGTGGAATCCTGGCGATTGTGGTCCTTATAGACAATCAGAGCGTAAGCCAATGTACACGCAGTATGCGATGGATTTGGTAGAAAAAGGACATGCATACTACGCATTTGATACTTCGGAAGACTTGGATGCGATGCGGGAAAGACTGACCGCGGCAAGAGTGGTCTCTCCACAGTATAATTCGATCACTAGAACACAGATGAAAAACTCCCTTACGCTTCCGGAAGATGAAGTGAAAGAGAGATTGGCCTCTGGCGATCCTTATGTGATTCGTATCAAAATCCCTAGAAAAGAAGAGGTGAGACTGAATGATATGATCCGTGGTTGGGTAATGGTTCATTCCAATACTTTGGATGATAAAGTGCTGATGAAGTCTGATGGAATGCCTACTTATCACTTGGCAAACATCGTGGATGATCATTTGATGGGCATCACGCACGTGATTCGTGGAGAAGAATGGTTGCCATCTGCACCACTCCATGTGTTGCTTTACAAATATTTTGGCTGGGAAGATACCATGCCTCAATTTGCACATTTACCGCTTTTGTTGAAGCCTGATGGGAATGGTAAATTATCCAAAAGAGATGCTGACAAACATGGTTTCCCAATTTTCCCAATGGATTGGACAGATCCTAACACAGGTGACAAGGCTAGTGGCTTCAAAGAAGGTGGTTACCTTCCTGATGCTTTCTTAAACTTCCTAGCATTCCTAGGTTGGAATCCAGGTGACCACAGAGAGATTTTCTCTTTGGATGAGCTGGTTGAGGCTTTTTCTATTGAAAGAATCGGCAAGTCAGGAACAAAATTTGACATCAATAAGGCCAAATGGTACAATGAACAATACCTCAGAAATAAGTCTGACGAAGAATTGGCAACTTTCCTTATCGCAGATGTTGAAAAAGAAGGATTGACTGTAGGAATGGATAAAGCTGCGCAAATTGTGGCGATCATGAAAGAGCGGGCTACATTCCCTTCTGATCTTTGGAATGAAGGTAAATTTATGCTGATTGCTCCGAATACTTTTGATGAAAACATAGCTTCCAAAAAGTGGAATTCGGATGTCGTTACCGTTTTGAATGCCTATAAGGAAAAACTGGTAAATGACGGAGAAGAATTTACAATGGAGAAAGCTAAATCATTATTGGAAGTGGCTGCTGAAGAAAATGAAATTAAAATTGGAAAAGTGATGCAGGCGGTTCGTTTAGCAGTGACGGGAGTAGGAGCAGGACCAGATTTGATGGCTGTTTTCACGATCATTGGCAAGGAAGAATTAGCTAAAAGAATAACTTTTGCGTTAGAAATGTTACAAGTTCAAGATTAATTAGAATTCTGAAAGTGGTTTTGAAAAAGCCACTTTCATTTTAAATACTAAATAGGATGGCAAAGAAATCAAAAAAAGAAGAAAGCCCTAAAGTCCACAAAGACCTTGAAGGATTCCATATGAATATTGATTCATTTGGGGAGATTTCTAGCAGTTTTCCGATTGATAAACTCAATGAGTTTTTGAACAACAATGTGGAAGATAAGAAATTGAAGGACAGAGAAGATATCGCTGATATCAAAAAGGGTAAAAAGAAATAGAAAGGTGAAAATGCAAAAGACTTTCACCCTGTTTTTACTTTTATTTTTGGGCATGCTAAGTGAAGGCTTACTCGCACAGACAAGTATTGGTTTCCGTGGTGGTTACTCTTCTTCGAATTACAGCTATAGATTCAGGCCAGGATCTCCTGTCACGCGGACAGGTGGCATTGCTGCGCCAACTTACAGTTTTGTAATTGAGCAATTTTTATCAAAAAATGCAGGTGCTCAGATAGAAATCCAGTATGTGCAGTTGGGTTATACCCAAAGAGATACTCTGGATCGAACCAATCAGACAACTTTTGATTTTATTAAAGTCCCCTTTATGTCAAACTTTTATTTTGGCAACAAAGGGAGGTTTCATATTAAATTGGGAACCCATTTCGGATATATGCTCAATGCAGCTGACCCGATTCGGGAATATGAAACCCCAGGAGTATTGCCTACTTATGGAGGAATAGAGGATAGTCCACGAAGATTTCTTTATGGTCTCTCTGCAGGTGCGGGACTATCCAAGCTTTTCGGGAAAAGTACTTTGGCAGGAGAAGTTCGATTCTCATATGATTTCAACCGTCCTGAAACTCAAGAGCGGATTTTTGATATGACTTCGACCAATTTGGAATTCACGCTGAGTTACTTGTTTCAAATCATCAAACCCAAGTGGCAAAATAAGCCATAGCGGGAACTAAATAGCCTGACAGCTGTTATCCAATCATACTTCAAAATCAACAATCAAGATTATGTTACAAGCGCAGAAAAGACCGACTACGATTTATATGGAAGCCAATCCAAACCCAAATTCATTGAAGTTTGTCGTGAATTTTATGTTGGCAGATGAAGGGGTTAGTTTTGATTATCCAAATCAAGAAAGCACTCAGAATTCACCTTTAGCACATGAATTATTTAATTTTGCAGCTGTAGACCGCGTATTTGTCGCTTCAAATTTTGTGACGGTGACGAAAAAAGAGGAGGTGGAATGGCTCGAACTTCAGGATATTGTCAGAAATCACATCAAGTCTTATTTAGAATCAGGCAAGCCTGCTGTAAATGCGGAATTTGATAAAGATCCACTTTTTGACGAAAATGATTCTGAGGTGGTGAAGAAGATCAAAGGAATTTTAGATGAATATATCCGTCCTGCTGTCGAGCAAGATGGTGGAGCTATAGTTTTCCATAGTTTTGAAGATGGTATCGTGAAAGTGTTACTTCAAGGCAGTTGCTCAGGATGTCCATCAAGTACTGTTACACTTAAAGCTGGAATTCAAAACTTATTGACACGTATGCTTCCTGAGGTAAAGGAAGTACAAGCTCAAGGCGTCTAAACGCATGTTTCGAGGAAATTGGACTTGGACAATCTTAGGCCTGATCAGTATTCTGATCAGGCATTTTGCGCTTAAGTCCCCTGAGAAAACGGAAGAACTTTATGCTAGGAAATTTTTTCCGGGAGTAAGAAATGTCATAGATCTGACGCTTTCTAAGCTTCCTTTTGCAACCGTTTATATTTTCATTGCTTCTGTTTTTCTCTTTATTGGGATCTTTTTTTACTATTTCTTCAAAAAAGAAGGATGGAAAAATAAGCTTGGATATTCTATAAGATCACTCTTTAACTACCTAGGTGCATTGATTTTCTTTTTTTTGGTTTTATGGGGTTATAACTATCAGAGAATACCTGTCTTCGAGCAAATAGGTATGAAACCTACTGCTTTAATTGAGGAGCAGTTGATTACTGAAATCGAACTTACTCGAAATATTCTGAATCAATTGAGATCAAATATCCATGAAGATACGACGGCCATCGAGTCCATCATGGACTACAATGAATTAGAAAAACTGGTAAGAGCAAATATGCGAGAGCACTTGTATCTACTTGGTATGAATTTCACAGGAGAACCACGAACCAAGCAGTTTTATCCCGCTGGATTCATGAGGAAAATGGGAATTTTAGGAATTTACTTCCCTTTTACTGGAGAAAGTTATATCGATCCAACATTGCATCCATTGGAAAAACCTTTTACGATTGCCCACGAAATGGCGCACAGCTATGGAGTAACAGATGAAGGAGAGGCGAATTTCATTGCATGGGTAATTGGCTCAAATAGTGACGATGCGCTTTTGCAATACTCAGCACAGCTCAAACTTCTTCGGTACCAAATGAACGATTTGTACAGGATGTCTAAGGAACTTTACACACATTTTTACAGAACAATTCCTGTCGGGGTAAGAAATGATTTGGTTTCTATCAGTAAAAATGCGGCGCTTTACAAACCTTTCAATTTGGAATTGAGTAGGAAATCGAATGATATCTTTCTAAAAACTCAAGGAGTGAAGGCCGGAGTTATGAGTTATCAGCAACTGCCCATGCTTGCTTATGCTTGGAGAAAAAGATTGAAATCAGGTGATTAATTTACCTTCTATTCCCAACCCACACACCAAAAATTACAGCGATTATGCCAATGTAATGGCCTAAGAGTAAAACTTCCCCATCAAATAGTCCCCAAACAATTGCAACAATTGGGATGAGATAAGTGACCGAACTTGCGAAAACAGGAGTAGCTACTTTGACCATGATATTGAATAGAATTAGTGCCAATGCAGTGCCGACAACACCTAAAATGGTAATGTAGCCAGCTGCTTCCATGGCGCCCTCTACATGGATCAGTTTGAATGAAAAGTCTGTAAATGCGAATAAGTAAATCAATCCAAGCGGCAATACCATCAAAAGTGAAATGGCAGTAATTGCTATCGGCTTGAGTTCAACAAATCTGTATTTGATGATATTCAAGTTCACACCATAACAAGCACAAGCAAGGAGTACAAAAAACGCATATGAATTGATGTCCGAAAATGTACCAAAACCGCTTCCTTCCTTAACAATAAGTAGCAACACCACCCCAATAAATGCGATGAATAAACCTATGGTATTTCTTCGTGTAATTCTCGCGTTGAAAAACAAAGCACCAATTATCACAACAAAAAGAGGTGTCATGGCATTGAACACACCTGTGAGGGAGCTACTGAGTTGAGTTTGTGCTTTGGCAAATAGAAAAGCTGGGATAAAACTCCCTACAAACCCGACGATGATCAAGTTTTTAACTTGTCTTTTATTGAGGGTTTTGAGTCTTGGAAGAGAAAGTGGCAAAAGTATCATACCAGCAGCTACAATCCTGAAGGCACCTACTTCGCCCGGGGAGAATATTTCTAAACCACGCTTGATTAGGATGAATGAACTTCCCCAAATCAAAGCAAGTAAAAACAAAAAGCCCCAAGCCTTTAAGGCTCCTTCGGCTTGTATATCTCGGGACATAAGTGATTATAGAGGTTTATTGGAACTGGAAATCATTGAAATTGATAATCGGCATAAACCTCAGCAACTTGATCTAGGATAGTTGCTACATGTTCATAAGTTTCCGCTGTTACCATCTCTGTTCGGAACGGTTTAAAATTCGGCATTCCTCTGAAATAATTGGTGTAATGTCTGCGCATTTCTAAGATACCTTGCTTTTCACCCTTCCACTGAACAGAAAAATCCAGGTGTTTTTTTGCCACATTGATTCTTTCTTCTAGCCCTGGAGCAGCTAGCATTTCACCGGTTGCCAAGAAATGCTTGATTTCATTGAAAATCCAAGGGTAACCGATTGATGCTCTTCCGATCATCATGCCATCCACATTGTATTTTTCTTTGTATTCTTTTGCTTTTTGCGGCGAGTCTATATCTCCATTGCCGAAGACTGGAATGTGCAACCTTGGATTAGCTTTCACCAAATTTAAATAAGACCAGTCTGCTTCACCTTTGTACATTTGTTGTCTAGTACGAGCATGGATGCTGATGGCTTGAATGCCGACATCCTGAAGACGCTCGGCTACTTCTACGATTCTGATCGTGTCTTGTGACCAGCCAAGTCGGGTTTTTACGGTTACTGGAATATTGACAGCTTTCACAATCTCCGCTGTCATGGAGACCATTTTATCGATATCGAGAAGAATGCCTGCGCCAGCACCTTTACAGGCGACTTTGTTCACGGGGCAGCCATAATTGATATCTAAAATATCTGGTCCTGCTTCTGCTGCAATAGCTGCAGCTTCACGCATAGACTCAATATCACTTCCGAAAATTTGTATACCTATTGGTTTTTCATAATCAAAAATATCTAACTTCTGAATACTTTTTGCTGCATCACGAATCAGCCCATCTGAGCTGATGAACTCCGTGTACATCAAATCCGCCCCATTCTCCTTACATACTGCTCTGAAAGGCGGATCACTCACATCTTCCATTGGAGCCAAAAGCAAGGGAAAATCCCCTAATTCTAAGTTTCCTATCTTTACCACTTCTGAAATCTATTTAATCTTGTAAATTTACGGCAATTATGGAGATTTATAAAACCCAAGCCTCGATTGCCCGCAAAGGTAATTGGTTATTGTCATTAATTATTATCCTGCTCGTCACTTTCGGTGTAATGGCTGTTCTTCAAGGCCTTGCCCTTGTTCTTGTTCCACCCTTGTTTGAGATTCCTTTAGATGAATTTATGGCCACCTTGAGTGGACAAGGTAGCAATCCTAATGCACGGATGGCTTTACTTTTTGTCCAAGGTCTCGGTGCAGGTCTTGGTTTTTTTGTAGCTGCTTTATTAGTAGCCAAATTAATTGACAAGGCTGACTTGAGATGGAAACAGCAAGTGAATAGGTTTAGGTTCAGTTCTTTTATGGTGATGATTATGGTTTTGCTTGGAGGGATGATTTTCAACACCCTTCTGATCGATTGGAATGCCAATGTTCAATTCCCTGATTTTTTGTCTTCCTTGGAGGAGAAAATGAGAGCGATGGAGGATTCAGCCATGGTCTTAACAAAATACATCACTGATTTTGATTCCTTTGCAGAGTTTCTGATGGGGATCTTGGTGATTGGAGTTTTTGCAGGCTTGGGAGAGGAGTTATTATTTCGTGGAGTCCTTCAGCCTAAGCTTCATCTTTATACAGGGAATGCCCATGTAGGGGTATGGTTGACAGCTTTTATTTTTTCAGCGATTCACTTTCAGTTTTTTGGATTCTTTCCAAGAGTGCTTTTGGGAGCGGTATTTGGATATTTATATCTATATTCAGGAAGTTTAATATATCCTATTATTGCTCATGTTCTCAACAATACCGTGACGGTAATCTTGGTTTATATGAATAAATTGGGTAAAGTTGAATTCAATATCGAAGAAACAGATGAAGTATCAATACCGTTAGCATTGCTTGGCCTTTTGATATTGTTAATAGGATTAAGGATTTTCAAAGAGAAGAATAAAACTCAAATTAAAAATGGAGAATTGGATTAAGATATTTGAAGACGCGTCACCTGTAAGAGCAGAAATTGTGAAAGGAGTCTTAGAGTCCCACGGCATCGGAGCAGTGATTCTTGACAGAAAAGAGTCTGCTTACAAAATCCATGGTTACTGCGAGGTGATGGTGCAGAAAGAGAATTCTTCAATAGCGACAAAAATAATCGAAGATGAGGTCACCTTTTAAGCTCAGATCAAGATTTAATATCAATAATTACAGTAATCTCGGACAAAGGGTAATCACAGGACTTATCGGAGCATCTGCGATCGTAGCTGGGGCCTATTACAGTGAATGGCTTTATTTCATCATTTTTGGTTCGATACTTATATTTTCTCAAATGGAGTTTTACAAGCTTTCGGGCTTGGATGGTATGCTTCCTCTGAAGAGCTTTGGGACTTTCCTTGGTGTGGCTATTTTTACGCTGACATTTCTGATTGAGTTGAAGCATCTTGAGGATAAATATTATTTTCTCATTTTCCCTTTGGTCTCTTTAGTTTTCTTTATCAAGCTCTATCGAAAATCTGATAAAAAACCCTTCACAGGTGTAGCATATACTTTTCTTGGGATTTTTTATGTAGCTGTTCCATTTTCGCTGCTCAACCTAGCAGCTTTCTCAGTAGATGGTACATTTCATTACGAAATTATCATAGGTTCTTTGGTGATACTTTGGGCATCCGATTCGGGGGCATATTTTGCAGGTACCAAATTCGGGAAGACCAAACTATTCGAAAGGGTATCTCCTAAGAAGTCTTGGGAAGGTTTTCTTGGTGGAGCGCTTTTAGCATTTACTGTAGCGTATATTTTGAGTAAATATTTTACTTCACTCGAAGAATGGCAGTGGTTTTGTATCAGTTCAATCATCATCATTGCTGGAACTTATGGGGACTTGATTGAGTCACTTTTTAAGCGAAGTATTGAGATCAAAGATTCAGGAAAAATACTTCCTGGACATGGAGGATTTATGGATCGTTTTGACGGATTGCTATTATCGGCACCATTTATAGCAGCATTTTTGAAAATCTTTTAAAAATGCCTATATCATATTGAAAATACTCGTTAATATTGTATTATAATTCAAAGCTCAACTAAAGAAACCCAAATATGGCTTACATTGAACCGGCCCCAATTAAGGATGCAGAAAATCCTTTGGAGTCAATGATGGAAAGGTTTAACCTTGCAGCTGAAAAACTAGGACTCTCAGAAGAAGTTTACAACGTCCTGAAAAACCCCGCAAAACAAGTTATCGTCTCACTTCCAATTACCATGGATAATGGAAAAATCCAGGTTTTCGAAGGAATTCGTGTGATCCATTCCAATATTCTTGGCCCTGCCAAAGGAGGAATTAGATTTGCACCAGATGTACACTTAGATGAGGTGAAAGCCCTCGCAGCATGGATGACATGGAAATGTGCGGTAGTTGACATCCCTTATGGTGGTGGTAAAGGTGGAGTAAAGTGCAATCCTAGAGAAATGTCAAAAGGTGAGATCGAAAGATTGATGAGAGCTTACACGCTCGCAATGATTGATGTATTCGGTCCAGATAAAGATATTCCTGCTCCGGACATGGGTACAGGACCTAGAGAAATGGCATGGCTGATGGATGAATATTCTAAAGCGCATGGAATGACTGTAAATGCGGTTGTTACTGGGAAGCCGCTTGTATTGGGTGGATCTCTTGGAAGAACAGAGGCGACAGGTAGAGGCGTAATGGTTTCTGCTTTGGCAGCAATGCAGAAATTAAAAATCAATCCATTCCAAGCGACTTGTGCAGTACAAGGATTTGGAAATGTTGGTTCATGGGCTTCTATTCTTTTGGAAGAAAGAGGCTTGAAGATTGTGGCAATCTCTGATATTTCAGGAGCGTACCACAATGAAAACGGGATCAATATTCAAGAAGCGATTGCTTATAGAGATGGAAATAATGGTACTTTAGAAGGTTTCAAAGGAGCAGAAAAAATGGCAGATGCTATGGAGCTTTTAGAACTTGAAGTCGACGTTTTGGTGCCAGCAGCGGTAGAAGATGTGATTACGATTCACAATGTGGATAGAATCAAAGCTAAGCTAATTGTAGAAGGTGCAAATGGACCTACTTCGGCCAAAGCAGATGCAATCATCAATGAAAAAGGAATTATGGCTGTTCCAGATATACTTGCAAACGCAGGAGGTGTAACAGTTTCCTATTTCGAATGGGTACAGAATAGATTAGGTTACAAGTGGACTGCAGAAAGAGTCAATCGAAGATCTGATAGGATCATGAAGGATGCATTTGACCATGTATATGAAGCCTCTATCAAATATGATGTTCCTATGAGAATAGCCGCATATATCGTCGCAATTGATAAAGTAGCAAAAACTTATACCTACAGAGGGGGCTTCTAAGAGCTTCAAAAGAAAGTTTGTTATATTTGAGGTGTGGAAGTCAAACTTTCACACCTTTTTACATTAGAAAAATATATAATTATGTCGATACATCGTGAGGGAAGATCCCTGTTATTTTGGTTGCTCTTGATACTTTCCGCGGGCAATTATGCTCTATATTATTATTTCCCTAGTCAAGAGCTACTATTAAACTTGGTTTTACTTATAAGTGTAGTATTTTACTTGATTGTTTTACAGTTTTTCAGAAATCCATTTGTGCCAATCAGGCAGGATGATGGGATGATTTATGCACCAGCTGACGGTAAGGTTGTTGTGATTGAAGAAACTGTAGAGGATGAATATTTGAAGGAAAAAAGAAAGCAAATTTCCATTTTTATGTCTCCCTTTAATGTCCATGTCAATCGCTCTCCTATGGCGGGAGTTGTGGAATATTTCAAATATCATCCAGGAAAATATCTTGTAGCTTGGCATCCAAAATCCAGCTTCGAAAATGAAAGAACCACCATGGTGATCAAAGGAACAGATGGAACGAAAGTTCTTGTAAGACAGATTGCTGGAGCTTTAGCAAGAAGAATCAAGTGGTATGTATCAGAAAGCACCCCGCTTCAGCAATGTGGCGAATTCGGATTTATCAAGTTTGGCTCAAGAGTTGATGTTTTCTTGCCACTAGATGCAGAAGTATTGGTCAATATGGATCAAAAAACAAAAGGAGGAAAAACGCCTATAGCAAGGTTGAAATAGAGCAAATATTTTCCGCAATGACATCAGTATACAATTTTATCATAAATAATCTTGCGGATAAAATTGTCAACTAGGCGCACAAGTGTCAACTGCTAACGGTCCACAGCCGTCCGTCCACAGTAGCTGGAGAGAAAATCAATACTGCATTATTTTGAGCAGCTACCGATAATAAATCTGTACCCAAAACAGCTAATCAAAAAATATACAAATTAAAAACAAAGGTTTCAAAGAGGGCATTACAGTTCTTTTTGAAACCTTTGTTTTCGTTGTGATTAAATATTTATTGTTCTTGGCAAGACTAGTTGATGAATTTTCCTTTGACTTTTTTCCAATACAGATAACCAAAGGTTAGTGTGGAGAGGAAGAAAATAAGTGTTGTCCATTCGTAAGACCTTTTATCAGATTTCTTTTCTACGATTTCGGAATCTTTTTCTAGTAAAGCTCTTTTCAAAGTTGCGATTTCTCTTTCCTGCTTTTGTGAGATGAATTTGTAATCATTCTTTTCGTAGGTAATTTCAGTCTTTTCAATATCACTGAGCATCCGCAATTCCTCCATAATCTGATTGTCTTTTTGTATGATTCTTTCCATCCAATTGTTGGTTTCGATCATGTCTTTTTTTGTCCTATTGCCAAAAATGCCAGATTTTTTGCTCTCCGCATTTTGCCATTGTTGATGTAAAGCTTGTCTGTCTTGCAACATTTTATCAAGCTTGGCTTGAGCAAAAAGATTGAAAGGGAGGGATAATAAGATTATAAGTATTAATTTTTTCATGAGTATAAAATTCTTCTATACCCCAAAATCAAATAATGTGCCGATCACAACACTATCATAATTTACTTAACGCATCTTCATCTTTTTACCAGCACGTCTTTTGAATGTACCGGCTCTTCTCTTGTTGTTTGTATAAAAATTGTAGAGGAAATTGACTGCAAAAACCGCAATTGTCAAAGGTATAAAAAAACCGGGAGCCATAGATTTTATCCCCAAAAGAATAAATAGGGATGCGATTGACCCCATCTTAAATGAAGTATGACTTTCAGGATAGATTTTATTAACCAAATACAAGCTCAGAATTTCAATAAATGCTACTGCAATTATCAAATAAGTAAGCATCTGCTTCATGGTCGTATCACCAGACCAAACGACCCAAGCTAAGCCAGCTGCAACAAGAATTAAACTTAAGGACTGAATAGAAGTATTTAATCTTTCTCTCATAGTGGGGTGTTTTGGGTTTGAATAAAAAAGATAGGTATTAAATCCTTTAAATGCAATTTGACTTATTGAATAAAAAAGGTATGGCTTTGAATGAATATGTCAATCAAAGCCATACCATCATTTAGAAATATCTATTTTCCACTGGAAGCGACTTAAAGTAATGTATAATATTTATTTGTAGCTTCTGTGGGCGATTTTCCGCATGATTATAAGTGAAATATTCAAATACTGGTATTATAGCGGATAATCATTTTCATTTTTATAATTTATTCTTGATAAAATCAGTCATCATGTTGTACAAGTGCCAACTTGTGTTGCCTCCTGAAATACCATGATTTCTGTTGGGATAATAAAAGGAGTCAAACTGTTTGTCTGCTTTAATCAATGCATCCACCAAATCAACCGCATTTTGGAAATGCACATTGTCATCACCTGTTCCGTGGATCAACAGTAAGTTGCCCTTCAGTTTATTCACATGCGTTATAGGGCTATTGTCGTCGTAACCCGCAGCATTGAGTTGTGGTGTTTGTAAATATCGTTCTGTGTAGATGGTGTCATAGTATCTCCAAGTAGTCACAGGAGCTACTGCAATAGCAGATTTGAAAACATCATTTCCGATCATCAAGGCAAGCGAAGACATGTAGCCCCCATAAGACCAGCCCCAAATTCCAATTCTTCCCTTGTCAACATAAGGCAATGTTCCCAGGTGTTTTGCTCCCGCAATTTGATCCTCTACTTCGATTTTACCCAAATTGGCGTAAGTGCTATGTTTGAAATCTCTACCTCTTGCTCCTGTGCCTCTGTTGTCTACACAAACTACAATGTAGCCTTCAGCAGCAAGGTGATGATGCCAGAAATCACGCGTTCCTCCCCAAGAATTGGTTACGTTTTGAGAGCCAGGCCCTCCATATACGTACATCAATACAGGATATTTTTTTGTAGGGTCAAAATCAGCAGGCTTAATCATGTATGCATTCAAAGAGGTGCCTTCTACAGTTTTGAAATCGAAAAATTCCTTCTCTGAGATGGCAAAGTTTTTCAATTTATCCTTCAACTCCTGATTATCTTCTAATACTTGCAGTTGCTTTCCTGAAGCGTGGTTTAAAGTGACTTTTGATGGAGAGTTTGCATCGCTGTGATAACCGATATAATATTTGAAATCCTTGCTCATGTTGACTGAATGAGTACCTTTTTCAGGGGTAAGAATTTTTTTACCTTTTCCATCCATGTTAATGACATACAGGTTTCTTTCCAATGGTGAAGCTTCAGTGGAAATGAAATAGATTTTCTTTCCTTTTTCATCTACACCTACCATGCTGCTTACTTCCCACTTCCCAGAAGTCACCTGACGGATCAACTTCCCACTTTCTTCATGGTGATAGATATGTTTGAAACCATCTTGCTCAGAAGTTCTAATGAACCCTTTGTTGTCCTTTAAGAAATAAAGGTTATCGTTATAATTCAAATCCACGTAGGTGTCAGATTTCTCCTGTAAGACTAATTTACTATCTCCAGTAGCAGTATTTGCATAAAGTAAGTCAAGCTGGTTTTGTAGCCTGTTCAATCTCAAATAGGCTAGTGTATTAGAATTACTTGTCCAATAAATCCTTGGCAAATAAATGTCTTTTTCTTCTCCTGAATTAACATTTATCGTTTTTTGTGAAGCTAAATCATAAACATGGATACTTACTTCTGCATTTTTCTCTCCAGCCTTAGGATATTTGAATTTGTAATCCTGAGGATAAAGTTCCCCCCAAGTTTGCATGTTGAATTCTGGGACATCATTTTCATCGAATCGGATAAATGCTAATTTTTTTCCGTCAGGTGACCAATCAAAGGCCTTTGCCATTGAGAACTCTTCTTCATAAACCCAATCAGCAGAACCATTTATGATGTGATTCCATTTTCCATCTTGCGTCACTTGAGTTATTTTGTTACTTGCTAACTCTACGAAAAACAGGTTGTTGTCTTTCACATAAGCCACTTTGTCGTTGTCTGGAGAAAGACTTGCATACATAATTTTCGCTCCATCGATCAAGAGTTGTGCTTCTCCAGTCGCGAGGTCGACAAGGTGATAGATACTTTTACTAGATCTTCTGTATATTCTTTCAGTAGAAGAGGCGATCAGTGCTTTTGTTTCGTCAGAATTAAAACTGTAGGATGAGAAGTTCACTCCAATTTTAGCACCATCGATTAGTGTTTGTTCAACCTTGCCTGTGGCTACATTGATTTTCACCACGGATGAGCCATTGGCTCCACGAACGAGGGAACTGTAATATTGCCCATCATTCATCCAATTGATCCCGTATACTGATTTTGCTGAGAAAGTATTGGATTTAAAAACATCCTCTAGGCTAATCTTTTTTTTGTCCTGAGCGAATGCGCCGATACTGAAGAGCATGACTAAAGCAGTACTCAAAATTCTATTCAATAGATACATATTATTTTTATGAGTTTATTTTCTAAGTGCTAAATTAGAGAAAAGCCAGACTTAATTGCTAACCTCTGATCAAATTGAGTTTAGAGATATATAAATAAAGTCTTGCAGAACTATTAAGGTTATGTAAAAAACATTTTCTGATTGTACCTGAATAGTCTAATTATTTAGTGCTTATAAACCTGATTTAGTTTAAACCAAAATTTAAGCTTTTTACACCATTAAAATAAAAAACGAGCAAATTTCCACCTATTGAAGTTAATAATTGTGAAATTTTTGAATTAGCTCTCTTATATTTAAGGTCTAGTATAGAATTGATCGAGTGGTCAATTTCTAATTAAATTAAATTAATCCCACAAAATTTATGAGAAAAGGTCTACTAAGTTTCGTCTTAGTGCTCTTCACTATCTCAATGGCATGGTCGCAAACGCGAATTGTGACAGGTAAGGTAATTTCAGAGGAGGAGCCAGCAGGATTGCCAGGTGTAAACGTTGTACTCAAAGGCACAACAACTGGTGTAATTACAGATTTAGATGGAGAGTTTTCCATCGCGGTACAAGGTGATAATGCAACCCTTGTTTTTAGTTTTATTGGTTATACTACATATCAAGAGGTAGTAGGTAACAGATCAGTTTTAAATGTTACTTTAAATCCAGATACTCAAAATTTGGAGGAAGTAATCATTACAGCTTACGGTACAGCCGATAAGGGAAACTTTACAGGATCTGCTGTAGCCTTGAAATCTGATCAAATAGCTAACAGACCAATCAACAACGTAGTTAACGCGATTGAAGGCCAAGTTGCAGGGGTAATTACAACTTCAGCAAACGGTCAACCAGGTTCTACTCCCGCGGTGAGAATTAGAGGTGTTGGTTCAGTTAACGCTTCATCTTCGCCACTTTACGTAGTCGATGGTGTTCCTTTTGACGGAAACCTATCAAATTTGAACCCAGAAGATATTGCGGATATGACAGTATTGAAAGATGCCTCTTCTGCTGCACTTTATGGATCAAGAGCTGCCAATGGTGTAATTATGATTACAACCAAAAAAGGAACTAAAGGAAAATCAAATTTCAGTTTCAAAGGTCAGCAAGGTACATCTTCAAGAGCTTTGCCTGAGTATGACAGAGTAAATGCAGATCAGTATTATCCTCTTCAGTGGGAAGCTTTGAGAAACTCTCAACTTGGTCAGGGTATCGAACCAGGTCCAGCTGCACAAACAGCTTCAAATCAACTTATTGACGTTTTAGGTTATAACATTTACAATATCCCAAATAATCAAGTTGTAGGAGTTGATGGTCAGTTGAATCCAAATGCAGTAAATAATTTCCAAGGCCTTAACTGGTGGGATGAAATTGAGCGTACAGGCATTAGAAGTGAGTATAACATGACCTATTCAGGAGCTTCTGATAGAACTGATTTTTATACTTCTATCAATTATTTGAAAGAAGATGGTTATATCCAAAAATCAGATTTTGAACGTTTCACAGGTCGAATCAATATCAATACACAAGCCACAGATTGGTTGAAAACTGGCATCAATTTGTCAGCAACGATGAGTGATGGTAACAATGCTCGTGCTGATGGAGGTTCTTCTTTTGTAAATCCTTTCTTCACAGCAAGATCGGTAGGACCTATTTACCCGGTATATGCACAAAATATGCAAACAGGAGGATTTATACTTGATCCAGACGGGAATAGAATATTTGATACAGGTGATTTGTCTCAATTTGGTTTACCAACTAGAGGTGCTGGGTCATTCCCAGGAAGACATGTCGTTCAAGAGACGCTTTTGAATGATGACTTATTCGATAGAGATGCTGTATCAACAAGATTCTTTGTTGAGGCTTCTTTCTTGAAAAATTTCACTTTTAGAGTAAACGCGTCAAATGACTTTACTTCCCTTTTGAGTATTGGATATGACAACACGATCGTTGGTGATGGTGCACCTGCTGGTAGATCAAGAAGAAACAACAGCAGAACGAACTCTTACACAATCAATCAACTTTTGACTTACACAAATACATTCAATAACAAGCATTTTGTTGAAGTATTGGCAGGTCATGAGAATTATGATTACACCTTTGCAGTGCAGACTATTTCTAAGCAAGATCAAATTCTTGCGGGTAATACTGAATTGGATAATTTTGTAACTATCAGTAGCGCAAACGGTAGAGTAGATAGAGATCGTATCGAGTCTTATTTCTCTAGAGTGAATTATGTATATGATGATAAATATTCATTCTCAGCTTCATTAAGAGCAGATGGTTCTTCTAGATTCGCTCCTGAATCAAGATGGGGTACTTTCTTCTCTGTAGGTGGTGCTTGGAATATAGATAAAGAAGCATTTTTCAGTTCTAATTTCTTCCAAATGTTGAAATTGAGAGCTTCTTATGGTGAAGTTGGTAACAACAACGTAGGAGGATTCTATCCGTGGCAAGCACTTTATGACTTAGGTTTCAATAACGCTACTGAACCAGGCATTAGACAAGCTTCTCTTTCAGCAAGACAATTAGAGTGGGAAACTAATGCCACTTATGACATTGGAGTTGATTTTGCTTTTGGTAGAAGATTCTCAGGTACATTGGAATTCTTCAATAGAGAATCTCAAAACTTGTTGTTCTCAGTTCCTTTGTCTTTGACAACTGGTTTATCAAGTGTATTCCAAAATATTGGTACAATGGCTAACCAAGGATTTGAATTCAACATCCAAGGTGAAGTGATGAGAAGAGGTGATTTCTCTTGGAATGCAAACTTCAATGCTTCTTCTTACAGAAATGAGTTCAAAGAACTTCCTTTCGAAGAGCAAATCACAGGCACAAAGAAACTTGTAGTAGGTAGAGGTATTTATGACTTCTGGTTGAGAGATTGGTATGGTGTGGATCCAGAAACAGGTGAAGGTCTTTACAGAGCAGATGTTTATGATGCTGATGATGAAAACATAAAAATCATAGGCACTGATACCTTGACTACCAGATTCCAAAATGCTAGATTCCACTTCAATGGAAACGCTATACCAAAGTTATTTGGTGGTATAGGAAATACTTTCAGATACAAAGCATTCTCTCTAAATGTACTTTTGAGTTATTCTCTTGGAGGTAAAATCTATGATGGTGCTTATGCAAGTTTGATGAGTGCTGATCCTAATGGAAGAGCTTCACATGTTGACTTATTGAACAGATGGCAGCAGCCTGGAGACATTACAGATGTTCCTAAGATGGATGTAACTGGTTCTGCACAAACAGATGTGGCATCGGACAGGTGGTTAGTGTCTTCATCTTATCTCAACTTGCGTTCGGTGAATTTATCCTACAATGTGCCTAAGCCATTGCTGAATAAATTAAAAATGAAATCAGCTACAGTATATTTAGCTGGAGAAAACCTTGGATGGTGGTCAGCTAGAAAAGGTATGTATGTTTCTGGTTCATTTGCGGGGACGACTGGCAATGTTTATACGCCAGCTAGGACCTTTACTTTAGGTGTAAACTTGAACCTTTAATAGATAAAGATCATGAAAAAAATTATAAATAAAATATTCATTTTGGTTGCATTCCTAAGTTTTGGATGCGCTGAAGATTATTTGGATACTCTACCAACTGATGCGGTATCAGAGGGCTTAGTATTCACGACTACACAGAATGCAAGAACAGCCTTGAATGGTATCCACAGAATTATGTTTATTCGTTGGGATAGCCAAGGTCAACCTGGAGAAGGTGGCGTTATGATAGCAAGAGACGTATTGGGTGATGATTTGGTAATGACCACTCAAGGTAATGGTTGGTTTGTATCCTATTCAAGGTGGTTGAATCACGTCAATGAGAATGGTGGAGATGTTCGTTTTGTATGGAGATTCTACTATGCGATCATCGGTAATGCAAATATGATTATCGCAAATATTGACAATGCTGAAGGTCCTCAGTCAGATAAGGACGAGATCAAAGGACAGGCTTTAGCTTATAGAGCTTGGGCTCATTGGAATTTGGTTCAGTTGTTTGGTCAGCGCTTTGAAGTAGGTGGTGCTAACACACAATTAGGTGTTCCTATTGTATTAGAACCAATCACAGAGGGAGGCCCAAGAAATACTGTTGCAGAAGTATATGCTCAAGTAAATACGGATATTGATGCCGCTATTGCTTTGTTAGAAACTAACAGAACAGCTAAGTCACATATTAATATCAATGTAGCAAGGGGTATTAAAGCTCGGGTAGCAATGACTCAAGGTATCTATCCACTTGCAGCACAGCAGGCGAGATTGGCAAGAGAAGGCTATCCATTGATGTCTCAGACGCAGATATTAGAGGGATTCAATAATCTTGATAATCCTGAGTGGATTTGGGGAAGTAGACAGCAAGATGATCAGCAGACTTTCTTTGCTTCTTTCTTCGCCTATTTGTCAGTAAACTTCAGTTCTACTAACATTAGAAGTAATCCGAAAGCAATTAACAGTTTACTTTATGATCAGATTTCAGATACTGATTCTAGAAAGAGGCTATGGGATCCAAATGCGGCCAATGCTACTTTAAGAGACCCTTTTATTGATGAGGTTACTCTTTCAAATTTCTCTAAAAGAAATTATATGAATAGAAAGTTTGTAGCTCAAGCAAATGCTTCTTCTGTTGGAGACGTTCCATACATGAGAGCTGCAGAGATGTATCTGATTGAAGCAGAAGCTTTAGCAAGAGATGGTCAAGTCGGTGCTGCACAAGATGTGTTGTTCGAATTTGCTTCGGCTAGAGATAGTGAATACACCAAATCAACAAATATTGGTCAAGCACTTATCGATGAAATCATGATTCAAAGAAGAGTTGAACTTTGGGGAGAAGGATTTAGATTCTATGACTTGAAGCGTTTGAACTTGCCATTGGACAGAACAGGTGCAAATCACGTGTCGACGGTAATCAATGGTAAATTTGAAGAGCCAGCAGGTACAAATAATTGGCAGTTCAAGATTCCTATTTCGGAATTGAATGCGAATGAATTTATAGTTCAAAATCCTGATTAAGGTTTTGATAATTCGGGTAAATGCCTGAAAAAATATTAATTAGGCCAGTTCAAATTTATTTTGAGCTGGCCTTTTTTATTTTCTTTGAGTCTTTTTCTATCTTCCTTAAAATTTCAAACAATCCGCACTAATTTTACATCTATGAAGAAAAGAATTGCCTTAGTTACCGGAGGTTTTACAGGGGAATCTGTCATTTCACTTAAAAGTGCGGCTGTAGTAGAAAAACACTTGGACGTGGAAAGATATGATGTTTTCAAAATTTTAATCTACCCTGGAAGTTGGTATCATGAAACCAAATCAGGAGAAAAAATCAAAGTTGATTTGAATGACTTTTCGATATTTTTAGATAATCAAAAAATCACTTTTGATGGTGTTTTTAATATCCTTCATGGTTCTCCTGGTGAAGATGGGAAGTTGGCTGGCTATTTTGATATGCTAAAGATTCCATACACTACATGCGATGCAATGACCTCAGCAATTACCATGAATAAAGGCTACACAAAAGCGATCGTTCATGATATTCCCGAATTGTTTGTTGCCCGATCTTTTCATCTATTTAAAAACACGGAAGAAAAAAGGAAAGAGATTCTTCGTGATTTAAGACTTCCTTTATTCGTGAAACCTAATAATGGAGGGAGTAGCATTGGAATGACTAAAGTCAAAGAGCCTTGCGAATTGGAAGAAGCATTGGTCAAAGCTTTTGCGGAGGATGACCAAGTTTTGGTTGAGGAATTTGTATCAGGAAGAGAATTTTCTATTGGAATTTTCCATGCTAAAGGAAAAACAACCGTATTGCCGGCCACAGAAATAGTGAGTAGCAAGGAATTTTTTGATTTTGAGGCGAAGTATTCTCCTGGAGTAGCAGAAGAAATCACTCCAGGAAGGATGAGTGAGGAGGAAGTGGTAAGAGTAAAAAGGATTTGTGAAAAAATTTACTTGAAATTGAATTGTAAAGGTGCTGTAAGGGTAGATTATTTTCTGGAAAATGAAACGGGAAAATTCTATTTCATTGAGATCAATACAGTTCCTGGACAAACAGAAACCAGCTTAATTTCTCAGCAAGTCAGAGCCATCGGAATGGAAGCCAAAGATTTTTACACTGATTTGATAGAGGAGATGTTTGATTAAAGATTGGAAGAAATTATCCGTTACGCCCCAGGCGCACAGGATTGAAAGATTAAAAAATTTTGAAGTTGAAAGACCTGTCAGGTTTTAAAAATCTGACAGGTCTATTTTTATGGAATAACTTTTTTGCCCAATTAACCTTTTACTCAATTAACTAATCCCCTATATTAATTCAAACATTGCCTCTATCTCCACAGGGATGTTGTCAGGAAGGGAATTGAAACCGACGGCACTTCTTACACCAATACCATTATCAGGCCCCCACACAGCAGCAAAAAGCTCGCTGCAGCCATTGATGATATAGGGGTGTTTTTCAAAATCCGGGGTACAATTGACCATACCAAGAACTTTGATCACTCTTTTAACTCTGTTGAGGGAACCAAGATTGGCTTTGATAGTGGCTAACATGGCGAGGCCAACTTGTTTAGCAGCCATTTTGCCAGTTAAAATATCCATATCATCACCAACCTTTCCAATAATCAAGCTTCCATCTTCATTGAAGGAGCCATGTCCGGATAGATAAAGGTGTTTACCGTCAATTAAAAAAGGTCTGTAGACTCCAATTGGTTTGGGTGGAGGCGGTAAAATTAGGCCTAAGGCTTCAAAGTTTGCTTCTGGGTTTTGCATGAATCCGAATTATTTAAGATGAATCGTTAATGTAATGAAACGAAAAGATATAAAAAAACGCTGAAGCCTAAAGTAATATCTTTGATTAAGTCTTAAATCACTTCCTTATAAGCTTGATAGTGTGGCGATGTGCTCTATCATGAATTATAAAAATATAGATTCCACGATTTAGTGTTGAGCTGTCAAAAGAATCTTTGAAGACTGGTAGTGAATCAGAAAAACGGATGACTCCATTCATGTCAACGATTTGTATCATTGTCTCTTCTTGGTTGTAATGTGAAGGCAGAATCAAATGCAGTGGTTCCGATCCAATTGGATTTGGATAAAGTTTTGGTGATTCTAACTCTTTCCAAGCTCCTTCTAATCGAAAAACCTTGCTAAAAGTTTTTGTTCCGTCCACATCTGTTTGCTTAATTCTGAAATAAGTGTTTTTGATTGGTTCCTTAGATTCAAATTCATAACTGTAAGTATTTATTGATTCATTTTTTGTGTTGCTAGCAATTTTTGCGATTACTTGGAAATTATCTAACGTCTCGATAGCTTTTTCAATTTCAAAAAATTGATTGTCTTTTTCTTCGGCCGTGGTCCAGGTTACTTTGATTTTTCCTTGGCTCCATATTGCTTTTTGTTCTAAATAAGTTACTGGAAGGATGGAAAGGTATCTGTAACTTCCGATGGTAAAAGTTTGATTATTGAGCTCGTCAAATAGCAAATCTCTTCTTGCCCATAAAGTGTCTGCATCCACACCAGGGACATGTGTGCCAGGAGCAGCAAGACCATTTCTGACTATCCTGAGGTCATCAACTGCATCTACAATTAAATTTTCTGCTGCTAATTCCATCCTAATTGGATCTGTTCCGGAAGACAACCCACTTAACTCGAAATATGAATTCAATTGATACAAAATTGGTGTTCCGTCTGTATCATTATAATCGGGGTTATCATTTGATCCAGGGATTTCAATGTATCTTATGTTCAAATTCCCTCCTGGAGAATTTCCAGTAAGGCGCATGCGCCTTACTCCACCTTGATAGGCGTCTTCAAATGGAAAATTGGAATTGCTTCCATTTAGTGTAGTTGGAATATTTTGGTAGTTGAAATTCTGAATGTTTCTCCATGTTCCACCTGTATAAATGTATTCTCCAATTCCAGCTGTATTTACATCAAGATCAAAACCATTGAAATCGATCTGACCAGAGTTCATAAAGAAGTTTCCTTTACTGGCTATATCATTGAAAGCCATGATTCTTCCTGATGGTTTATCAACTTCAATCTGAGAAACATCGATATCCCAATTGACAATTTGTTGCTCTCCGGTCCCTTGAAAACTCAAGAAAGTAGGACCATCACTCGGCTCAGGACCTGTCAATCTTCCAATATCTCCGGTTAAGAAAATAGAGTCAGGCAATACTTTCAACGCTGCATTTTCGAAAAGGAGATTATGGTAATGTTTTGGATTTCCTGAATTGGCAAAGGTTGTTTGAATCAGATTTTGGCTTCCTGCATTTGATCGGTAATAGACATTTCCTTCGAACCGAAACTCTGCCACATCCATTTGAGGACTATTTCCAAGCAAAATAAAATTTGCTCCAAGCTTAAGATGGAATATTGCGCCGGGAATGGTATTCGTTCTTCTGATGATTTGTTCCTGCGGAGGTCCTATACATTCAGAAATCAATGTGGCTCCAGGTTCTATGATAAAATCGCCATAAGGACCAGTTCCATTGAAGGCTGCTTGTATGTTGTAAGAAAAGGTGGAGCATGCTGGAACACCAGTTGTATTTAAAGTTTGCCTTACTGTTCCAGATTCAATTATAAAAGCATTTGCTTTGAAAGCAGAATTTACCGTCAGGGTTTGCCCTGCATTCGGCCTAAAAATAATCCGATATCTGCTGTTACTATTATTAGCACTCCAAGAAGCTCGGTCTACAACAATTCTAGAATTTCCTACAAACACAATACTTCCAGTCTCAGGATAAATCCAGTCCGTCGTTGCGTTTGTTACGGTGTTAATTTCAAATTCACCCGATTCTAATCTCAGCCCTCTAAGTGCACCACTAACTCTAAGCTCAAAGGTTTGCAAATTCAATTTTCTTCCAGGAGTTGCAGCACTATATAAATAAACATTTTTTGCTTCTTCATTTGCTAGAAGTCTGACTTCGTGACCCTGCTGAAGGAATATATTGTTTGCATCGTTTGGTTTTACAGTAGCAGCCTGCCAAGTGGTACCATTCCATACTTCCCAAATCGCTGGGTTGTCAAAATCTCCTGTTGCAATGGTTCGGTAATCTCCATTTTCTAAGATGATCTGAGAGAAAGATGAAAGGACAAAAAAAAGATAAACCAAAAAAAACAAGATAATCCTGTAAATTCGTAGCCAATTACGAACTGCTTCACATTGATATATATAAATCCAAAAAGTCATAGGTATAAAAAATTGACCAAGGATATAAATTTAGTTTTATGAATAGTACTTTCAAAAAGCTTTTCCTCACTTATACGTTTATTTATACGTTTAGCTTTTTTGCACAAGCAGAGACTTATCAGGTTAGCCTCTTGACATGTGATCCTGGAGATGAGATTTACTCTGTGTTTGGGCACAGTGCGATCAGAATTATCAATCAGGAAACTGGGCAGGATTTAGTCTTCAACTATGGGACTTTTGACTTTAATGCTCCTTATTTCGTGGTCAAATTCACTCAGCGAACATTAGATTATATGCTTAGTGTGACGACGTTTGATCGTTTTATTTATGAATACCAATATTTTCAAAGAAATGTAAGGGAGCAAGTGCTCGACCTTAATCCGGATCAAACGCAAGAAATCATCAAGTTTCTGCAGATCAATGCCCTTCCAGAGAACAAGCTTTATCGCTACGATTTCTTTTATGACAATTGTGCTACGAGAGTTCGAGACCTTTTCGAAACGGTGCTAGGTAATCAACTTCAGTGGAATGATCAACCTAATGCTGAGGAAAAGTCTTTTAGGGAATTGATTGATGAATATGTTTATCCGCTGCCTTGGTATGATTTGGGGATAGATCTGGCTTTGGGGTCAGTGATCGATGCCCAAGCGAGTGAAAGGCATAAGCAATTTCTTCCAGATTATATGGAAGCAGCTTTCCAAAGAGCGATTATAGAAGGCGACGGACCTTCCCGACCTTTGGTGTTGTCACAAAGAACTATCCTAGAGTTTCCTGAGCGAAATACGGGTGGAAGTTTGTTCAATCCTTATTTGATCATGTGGCTGATTGCGATTGTCTTTATGGTAATCACTTATTTTGGCTATAAAAGGAAAAGGTTGTATGTAGGATTTGATGTGGCTTTATTTACAGTTTTGGGTCTTGTAGGCCTGTTGGTCGTGGTGCTTTGGTTCCTAACCTTCCATTCTCAAACCAAATGGAACTGGAATTTACTTTGGGCTTTTCCTTTGCATTTGGGATTGGTTTATGGTTTGTTGAAAAAAGAAGCATCCGTTTGGGTGAGGAAATATCTGATGTTTGCTTTGATTATGGCTGATGCGGCGGTTATCTTTTGGATACTTGGTTGGCAGTCTTTTCACCCTAGTTTGATTCCTATTTTATTGGTGATTATTCTTCGAACAAACTTCCTTTATTACAATTTTGAAAAATTCAAAAAGCACAAATTGAATATGGAAAAATAGATTTTTTCAAACTATTTGAGGGTCTTTCTTTGTTAAGCATGGATAGCGCAAAGACAACATGGATTTTAACTTACAATCAGAGTACAAACCTACCGGAGATCAGCCTGTTGCCATTGAGCAATTGGTTCATGGAGTGAATGAGGGAGATCCGGCTCAGGTTCTTTTAGGAGTGACGGGTTCTGGAAAAACTTTCACCATAGCCAATGTGATTCAGCAAGTCCAAAAACCGACTTTGGTTTTGAGTCACAACAAGACACTTGCAGCGCAATTGTACGGAGAGTTCAAGCAATTTTTCCCCGAGAATTCCGTAGAATACTTCATTTCTTACTACGACTATTATCAGCCGGAAGCTTTCATCCCTACAAGTGGAACTTACATCGAAAAGGATCTTTCGATCAATGAAGAAATTGAAAAATTGCGATTAAGCGCTACTTCGGCTTTATTATCAGGGAGACGAGATGTGATCGTGGTGGCATCTGTTTCTTGTATTTATGGTATTGGAAATCCGGAAGAGTTTGCCAAAAATGTGATCCGACTTCAAGAGGGAGATAGAATTCCAAGGAATCAATTGCTTTTTAAATTGGTGGACATTCTCTATAGCCGAACAAACAATGACCTTACCCACGGTACATTTCGGGTGAAAGGAGATACGGTTGATATATTTGTTGCTTATGCAGATTTTGCTTACAGAATTTTCTTTTGGGGTGATGAGATTGAAGCTATTCAGAGAGTAGACCCAGCTACTGGGAAGAAGATTTCTGATGAAAAAATTATTTCTATTTTCCCTGCTAACCTTTTCGTAACGGGCAGAGATGTCATTGACACCGCTATCCACGAAATTCAGGACGATATGATGGCTCAAGTTTCATTTTTTGAAAAAGATATGAAATTGATAGAGGCCAAGCGGCTAAAAGAACGGACTGAGTTTGATTTGGAAATGATCAGAGAGCTTGGATATTGTTCTGGAGTGGAAAATTACTCTCGCTACTTTGATCGCAGAATGCCAGGAACAAGGCCGTTCTGTTTGCTAGATTATTTTCCTGATGATTTTTTATTGGTGATAGATGAAAGTCACGTGACCCTGCCACAAGTTAGAGCGATGTGGGGTGGAGACAGGTCTAGAAAAGTGAACTTGGTAGATTATGGATTTAGATTACCATCGGCTTTGGACAATAGACCTTTGAAGTTTGATGAGTTTGAAAGTTTGACGAATCAAGTCATCTATGTCAGTGCTACACCGGCTGATTATGAATTGGCAAAAACAGAAGGAATTGTCGTCGAACAAATCATTCGACCAACAGGCTTGCTCGATCCATTGATTGAGGTGAGGCCGAGTGCCAATCAGATTGATGATTTACTGGAAGAAATTGATCAGACGATCAAGACTGATGCAAGAGTTTTGGTAACTACTTTAACGAAAAGGATGGCCGAAGAACTCCAGAAATATTTGGAGAGAACAGGTGTCAAAAGCAGATATATTCACTCAGAAGTGAAGCCTTTGGATAGGGTAGAGATTTTGAGAGAGCTTAGGCTCGGCGTATTTGATGTTTTGGTAGGAGTGAATTTGCTGAGAGAAGGGCTTGATTTACCTGAAGTTTCGTTGGTTGCAATCTTGGATGCGGACAAAGAAGGGTTTTTGAGAAATGAAAGGAGTTTGGTTCAGACGATTGGTCGTGCTGCTAGAAACGAAAATGGCAGAGTAATCATGTATGCTGATAAAGTTACTGATTCTATGAAACTGGCTATCGACGAAACTAAGCGAAGACGAGGAGTTCAGATGGAATACAATGAAAAACATGGTATCACTCCAACTACAATTCTCAAATCGAGAGACCGAATTATGGGTCAAACCAAGGTCGCTGATAGCAAAAAGAATGCGAAGCTTTATCAAGAGAATCTCGAACTCGAAGCTATGGTGGCAGCAGACCCGCTGGTACAATATCTCAGCAAAGAAAAGTTGGAGAAACTGATTGCATCCACGCAAAAGCAAATGGAAAAAGCGGCAAAAGAATTGAACTTCATGGAAGCTGCTCGTCTAAGAGACGAATGGCAAGGAATGAAAAATAGACTTGCTGATCTAGAAAGGGGAGTGAAGAAGTGAGAAGCAAGAGCTAAGAAGCTAGAACCAAGAGGAGAAACTAGATATGAGATGACTTGTCCGCCTAGGCGGATGAGATTTTCTAAATTGGTTTAAATATTCATTTGCCATGGGTATCAACCCATGGACTTTAATCCACCCTACCTATTTTCTCTTTATCCCAAATCCTTTCTAAAAACAAATTCAATATGACATTGCAAGAAATTCAGAGATATGCACAACAAGGGGAGGGCTTGAAGATAGAATTCAAGAAAAAAGCAGCCCATCCTGAGAAGATTGTGCGTGAAATTATTGCTTTGGCAAATACAGAAGGAGGGGTTTTGTTGCTTGGGGTGGACGATGATGGAACGGTAAGTGGTCAGCGATTTATCGAAGAGGAGATTTTTGTGATGGAGAAAGCGATCAAGGAATTAATTCTCCCAGTTTTGGAATACGAGGTGAAATTTTTCAAAATGAATCCCAAAAAAGGTGTGGCAGTCTTTCAGATTCCTAAATCACTTTCGAGGCCACATTACATCAAAGAAGGGGAAAAAAGGAAGGCATTTATCCGTGTAAAAGACAAGACTGTCCAAGCAAGTAAGGAAGTTTGGGAGATTTTGCGTAGGGGTAGAAATCCTAAAGATATGGTTTTTACTTACGGTCAAAAAGAAACCGTACTGATGCAAGCCTTGGCAGAAAAAGAAAAAATCACTGTCAAGGAATTTGCGGTTTTAGCCAAATTACCAAAGTTTTTAGCTTCAAAGACATTAGTAAGACTTACTCTAGCAAATGTCATTCAAATTGTCCCACAAGAAATCGAGGATTATTACATTTTAAAATCTTGATCAAAGCGGCAGGGAAGTTCCAAAGCGATGATTGAACCCAGCTAAACCCTGAAGCCCGCCTGTATGAATAATTAGAATTTTAGAGTCATTTTCGATTGTTTCATTTTTGATCAGCTCGAATAAGCCATAAATCATTTTCCCAGTATAAATCGGCTCCAAAGCAATTTCAAATTCTTTATAAAACCATTTGATGAAATCAATCAAATCAGCAGTGACTTTTCCATAGCCACCAAAGTGAAATTGATCTAAAATCTGGTATTTTCCCTTAGGGTTCACTTGCTGACTTTTCAATAGATCCTTGATTTCTGTATGAATAAAATCTCCTTTCAATGACGAGAACCCAAGGAGCGTCTGATGTTCTTCTATTGAATTGGCAAGTCCGGTAAAAGTGCCTCCGGTTCCTATAGAGCAAGTAATGTGTGTGAATTCAGCGTCTTTTTCTTCCAAAATCTCACTTGTTCCTTGGATCGCCTCAGCATTGGTTCCGCCTTCAGGGATATGATAGAAGTTTCCAAATTTTTCTTTGAGAGAAAATAAAAATTCTGGCTCAGTTTTTTTTCGATAGGCTTCTCTTGCTACATAATGAATCACCATCCCATTTTCTTTAGCCGATGCGAGCGTTGGGTTGAGAGGTAGTGTTTCTTCTCCCCGAATGATTCCAATGCTATGAAGCCCCAAAGATTTTGCAGCGGCAGCAGTTGCATAAATATGATTGGAATAGGCACCACCGAAGGTTAAAATGGTGTCGTGATTTTCAGAAATTGCTTCTTCAAGATTGTACTTAAGTTTGAAAAATTTATTGCCTGAAGCAAGTGGATGAATCTGATCCAAACGCTTGATCCAGACTTCTATATTTCTATTTTCCCAAAGTGGATAATTGATTTTCTGAGTGCTGATCGATTGTGGTATAAGCATAGAAAAGGTTTTTATATGAGTAAATATCCGAAACTTTGTTAAACAAGCCTTACTTTTGCGCTATGGCAGAGGAATTTGAATTAGAAAACTTCGATGAAGAGGAAGTTGAGCTTTTTGAGCATTACAGTTTTAATATAGACAAAAAACAGTCCTTGCTCAGGATTGATAAGTTTTTGACAGATCGAATTGCGAATTCAACAAGAAACAAGGTTCAAGTAGCAATAGATAATGGCCATGTACTGGTCAACGGAAAGACCGTGAAGTCTAATTACAAAATCAAACCTTTGGATGAAATCAAGGTGTTTCTTGAGAAGCCGGTGATGCATTCTGAGGTACTACCTGAAGAAATTCCTTTAGATATTATTTTTGAAGATGAGTACTTGTTGATCATCAATAAGCCTGCAGGTATGGTCGTACATCCTGCCCATGGTAACTGGACGGGCACTTTGGTCAATGGCCTAGTACATTATTTTAATCAATTGCCCGAGTTGCCTGGGAATAGTGGCCGTCCTGGTCTAGTTCATAGGATAGATAAAGACACGTCAGGCTTGCTGGTAATTGCAAAATCAGAAACAGCGATGACTGATCTTGCAAATCAATTTTTTCATCATACCATAGACCGAACTTATATTGCCTTGGTGTGGGGAGAACCTCAGGAAGACGAAGGGACAATCAATGCACACGTCGGACGCAGTGCGAAAGACCGAAAAGTGATGGCCGCTTTCCCTGATGGAAGTGAAGGCAAACATGCAATTACCCACTACAGCGTAATGAAAAGATTGCGCTATGTGTCTTTGATCCAATGTAACCTTGAGACTGGGAGGACGCACCAAATCCGTGCACACATGAAGCATATTGGTCATCCGCTTTTCAATGATGCAATGTATGGAGGAGATAAGATCAGAAAAGGGACACAGTTTTCGAAGTATAAATCTTTTATAGACAACTGTTTCAAAATCATCCCTAGACAAGCACTTCATGCCAAATCCTTAGGTTTTGTTCACCCGATTACCAAGGAAAGAATGTATTTTGAGGCCCCACTTCCTGAGGATTTTAGAGCTGTTTTAGAAAAATGGGAGCAGTATGTTATTTATGAAAATTAACAAATAGCAAAACATTTTCTTCTTAGAATGAAGAAAAACCTCTTTAGAGACATCTCTTTTATGAATCCGTAAAATTTATCAATATAATTATGTGATTTATAAAATTCCGCCTGTACATTCTAATATAATCAAAAGGAAACTTGATTTCCGTTATCAAGTTTTCAATAATCGAATTTTCGCAATCGTTATAATTATTGATCATTCATGATTTTAGGCTTAAAATTAAATTTAATGTAAATTTTTAGCCAATAAGTTGTAATATTTTCAAGAATAAAATTTAGTGCGTATATTTGTAGAGTAATAAGAAAAAAAAGTTTCTTTCAACTGTTTGAAGTGAGTTGGTCACGGTTCTTTAATAAATAGAAAAGAGGTTCGAATCCTTATCAATCAGCAGGTTATTTTGGGTTTATTGTTAATTGACTAAGCTATGGAATTCTATTTCATAGCTTTTTTTATGCAAAATTAGCAAATATCAGTTGTGATAAATCGAGCAAATTCTTCTTTTGCACATGATTTGTATTACTTTTACTTTAGTAGAAAGCACTATGAGTCAAGCAAAAAAAGAATCAAAAAAATCAAATCATGCAGGTAGGAGATTTCTCAAACCTCTTGTGATTGTTTTGTCGATTTTGTTGTTTTTACAAGTGGTCATTTATTTTACTTCCGACTTTTTTCTTCGGAGCTATTTGAAGCAAAAAGTCAGTGAAGCATCCGGAGAGAAGTACGAAATTGATTTTGACAAATTCTACATCTCACTTTTTCAGCGAGGGGTGATTTTAAAAGGTTTTTCCCTAATTCCTGTAGAAGAAGCTTTTGCAGAATTGACAGATATCCCTTATTACAAAATTTCAGCTCCAGAAATCTCCATTACTCGACTCAATTATCTTTTCAGAAAGAAAGAGCTTCAACTTGGGGCGATCAATTTGACAAGCCCTTCTATCGAATTCCGACTTGAAGATGAACTTGAAGAGTTGTTTAATGAAGGTGAAACTTCAGCTTTGAAACTGCTAGAGGAAGAAATTAAGAAGACCTTTGGAGATTTGGGTTTAGAAGAAATCCGAATCAAGAATCTTTTTGTGGATGATGCGGATTTACTTTTGCAAAATTTTATTTCTCAAAGAGCTATTCAAGTAGAAAATGCACATGTTCAGCTCAAGGATATTCAGCTTTTGAAAAAACGAGATCCTGAGACACCATTCAATGCGGAAGGTTTTGCTCTTGATCTAGAAAACTTCGAAATCCTACTGGCTGATTCGGTTCATACTGTTCGGGCTTCCGAAGTGCATATTTCATCATTGGAGCAATTTATCAAAGTTCAAAAAGTAGATATTATTCCAGACTTAACCCAAAAGTCGACAAACTATTTCGAAGTAAAATTAGAGGATTTAAATCTCACAGAAGCTGATATCAACAAAGTTTTCTATACCTCTGAAGTAGATATTGGAGCGCTAATGCTTTTGAGACCTGAGTTTAGCCTTTATTCTGCTGGAGTACAGCAAAAATCCGATAAAGGCATTTTTGATCTTTATGAATTGATAGAAGGTATTTTGGGATCCATTGCAATCAGAGACCTTCAAATTGTTGAGGGGAAATTTGTTCAGAGAGATTATCAAGATCAAGCAAATCACAGGATAAAGGCAAATGAGATAGACTTCATGATGCAAAATGTCTATGTCGGTCCTGATGAAAAGAGGAAAATCAATCAGTTTTTTTATGCACAAGATGCTGCTTTGGAGCTTCGTGAAGTAGAAGTAGCTCTTGGAGATAAGGTTCATATGATCAAAGGTGATTTTGTTTCTTTATCCTCTTTTACTGATGCAATAGAGATTACAGGAATGAAAATCTTGCCTGAGGAAAACGGCAATACAAATGACGATAGAACCCTTTTTGAAATCAATATTCCAGAGTTGCAGCTAAATGAGGCAGATCTTCGAAAGATTTATAATGAAGGGATCATCGATATACGGGAAATATATGTCAATCGACCTGAAATAATTTTGAGGGATGTTCAAGGAAATAACCAAGAGCGAAAACCTTTTGATCTTCAGGATTTGACAGAAGATTTTTTGAAAGCAATATATGTTGATCGCTTTGAAGTAAATGAAGGGTCTTTGGTTGTTGATAACAACTTGAGAGTGAGGCAAGATAGTCTTTCCTTTGGGAAGGTTAGTTTTGTTTTGGAGAAATTTGCTCTTGATGAAAAAGTAGATCGATATGGAAATAGGGATATCTTTTTCGCTGAAGAATTGCAAATCGAGCTGACTGATTATGCTTTGAAATTGGCGGATAATCTCCATGTATTCAAGGCAGATAGGCTGTTCTTAGATACAAAATCTTCCCAAGTTCAGATCGATGGGTTTTCAATTCGTCCCTTTGCGCCAAGTCAGATTCAAACAGCCCTTGATAGGTATGATAAACATACAGCTTTGGATATTTATGTTCCAAGGTTTACCGCTGTTGGAGTTGATATTTCAGAGGCTTACTTTAATAAAAAACTGAACATCAATCAAATTCGCATTCCTTCTCCAAAAATCAATATTTATACTTACCGATCAAAAGATGAAGAAAATGAGGAGAAAGTTGAAAGAGAGGAGCTTTTGAATTTATTAGAAAATTACTTTACAGAAGTATCTGTAGACTCTCTGATTTTGATTAAAGGAAGCCTTAACTATGAAAATACCATAAGGGATAGATTGAGGACATTTGCTGAAGATAATGTGAGTATTGCAGTGAAGAATTTCTTTATCGATCAAAATACAGATTCGGAAGATTTCAGGTCTTTATTTTCTGAGGAAGTAGATTTGAGTTTGAATAATTACGTTTTTAGCATTGCAGATGGGAAGTACAATATTGTCGCTGACAGGATTAATTTTAATACTTCGAGAGAAGAAATCATCACGTCCAATGTTAGGCTGACACCAAGTAGACAGGCAGATGTAAAGACACAAATCTCAGCTGTAATCCCAACACTCTCATTTACGGGGGTTGATTTGGAATCATTTCTATTTGAAAATAATCTTAATCTCAAAAAAGTAAAGTTTTCAGGTTCTTCGGTAAATATTCTAGTAGACAGAGATTTTGAAAATAAAGAAGTCAGCAATAGACAGAGAAACCGAGAGCGAATTTTACCCAAAACAATCAATGTCATCACCATCGATACCGTTTCTGCTGAAAATGCCAACTTCAGCCTTTCATACCAAGAGCAAGGGAGTAGAAGTGAGTTAGTCAAAACAGGAATTAATCTGTCTATTTTCGATTTTATGTTGGATTCTACTGTTCTGGCTAAGGGAGATATTTCCGGGTTTTTTGGTGGCTTAGCCTTAGATATAGATGAGTTTTGGCTGACGCTCTCAGACAGTGTGCATAGAGTCACTTTTTCAAAGGTAGAATTGGATACACGATATGAAGGAATTCTATTAAATAATTTAAGAATTATACCTCATTCTCTTTCTGGCAAGCCTGGGATTCCTGTGATTTCTGGGCATGTACCCACCGCTTTGATAAAGACTTCGGCTCTTGCAGATATTCAAATGCGGAAAGATTTATGGATTAGTGAGTTAAGATTATTTAGACCTGATATTGAGATTTTCTTAGATGAAGTTAAGGCTGAAAAAACTGAAGAAGAAGCAGAGGAAGATATAAAATCTGTTTTGGAAACGATTCGGATTGATGAATTTGAAATTGTGGAAGGTAATTTAGCTTTCTTTGATAAAAACTCTTCTAAAGAACCACAGCATTTTAAGGGACTCAATATTTCTCTAGATGAGCTTAAATTTGACCTTGACAACATGTCTGGTTTCGATAAGTTAGATCTTCTTGAGAAGGCTTTTGTAATAAATCTACCTGATTATAAATTTTTGACTAAAGACAGCATGAATGTCATTGAGATTGGTCTAGCAACTGTCTCAAATGATAGGATTTCGCTTCAAAATGTCAGTATGAAACCAAGAATGGGTCGTTTTTCATACACCAGGCAGGTTGGCAAGGAAGTAGATGTGATAGAACTTTTCATTCCCGAAATAATTATCCACCACCCAGATTTGCCACGTTTGATTGAAAGGCAGGAGCTGAGTGCAGTTTTACTTGAAGTATTGGATCTTGACGCGACCATTTACAGAGATAAGCGTTTTCCACTTCCTCAAGGCGTTTATAAATTCATGCCTCAAGAACTGATGAAGCAAGTTGGCATTGTCGCTCAACTAGACACATTACAATTAAGAAATGGTAATATTCGATATGTAGAGTTTCCTGAAAAGGGTCTGGTTCCAGGAGAGATTTATTTTTCTGAACTCTATGCTGCTGTTTACCCCTTTCATTTAGGAAAAAATCCAGCCGAATATGAAATCAAAAACGCTAATTTACTGGCAATGGCTAAGCTAAACGGTGAAGCTCAAATCAATTTGCAAGGTCAAATGTCTTTTGATGCTCCTTATCCCATGAATATCAATGCACAAATAGGTGAATTTGATTTGCGATCGATCAACTCAATCTTGGTTCCTAATGCATTTGCGAGGATAAGAGAAGGTCGTGTACAGAGTGGAGATTGGTCTTTTACTGCTGACAACAAAGAAGCGAAAGGAAGCATGCTCTTGCTCTACAATGATCTCAATGTGATGCTTTTGGACGAGAGGACACTTGAAAGAGGATTGGGAAGAAAAAAAATATTGACTTTTGTATTGAATGTATTTGCAGTGAAAAGCAACAACCCTCGTAAATTTCCTCGTAATACCGTTCGTGGATCGATCTACGAACCTCGCAATACTGAAAAATTCATCTTCAATTATTGGTGGACCACAACATTGTCTGGCTTGAAGGGAAGTCTTGGTCTTGGACAAGCCAAACCACCGAAAAAATTACCAATCTTAAAAAGGAAAGAAGATGAGAAGTAGTGGTTTTTCCCTAAAGACGTGTTGAAATAGTCATTAGCGAATAAAATATCTAGAAGATGAAGATTGCGATTTTGACATTGGGAACACGTGGAGATGTTCAGCCTTATGCTGTTTTGGGCAAAGCCCTCCAAGCAAGAGGTCATAAAGTAACTTTATCAACAGCAAAAAACTTTGAATCCCTTGTCAATTCTTACGGGATTGGATTCCAACCTGTAGAAGCAGACTTTCAAGAAGTATTGGCCTCCGATGAAGGGAAGAAAATGATGAAAGCCAATCCATTTACCATCAAAAGGAATCTAAAAACATGGATTTATCCATTAATTACCAACTCACTTAGTATATTTTATGCTTTGGCAAAAGACAGCGATATCGTCCTTTACCATGTCAAAACTTTGGCAGATACCTTTGCAGATCAGTTTCCTGAAAAGATGATTCGAGCATCTTTGTTGCCTATTGTAGAGCCCACAAAAGAATTTGCAAATCCAGCACTAAGCGGAATTCCCATTCCAAAATTCATGAATAGGTTGAGCTTTAAACTAGCAAACGCAAGTATCAAATTACTTTCTAAGCCAATCGGAGAATTCAGGGCAAATTTTAATTTACCGAAGAAATACCAACTTCCTGAGGTCAAGAATATTTATAATTTGAGTGAGCTATTTTTACCAACCCCAAAAGATTATCCCGACTCATCTCAATTCTCTGGATTTTGGTTTGAGGAAACAGAAGAGGATCTGCCTGAGGACCTGCAAGAGTTTCTTGAGAAGAGAGATTCACCACTTCTTGTTACTTTCGGAAGTATGCCTTTCAAATGTAAATTTGATTTGCAAGAAGCGATCTTAAAGCTGTCCACTCAATTAAATGTAAGGTTTGTTATAGTCAAAGGTTGGGGTTTTGACTCCACGGAAAATCTTGAAAATAATTCCTATATAAAGATAATTGACAATGCTCCTTATGAAAAATTGTTTCCGAGAGTAAAAGCGATTATACATCATGGAGGTATAGGTACAACATCGGAATGCCTTCGTGCGGGTAAGCCTTTTATGATTTGTCCCATACTTTATCCGATCGGTGACCAAGCATTTTGGGGAAAAGTATCATTCGAAATGGGGTTGGCAGTGAAGCCTGTTCCATTAGGCAAAATGACAGAAAGAAGCTTCTTAGAATCAGTCAAGGACCTTTTAATAATTGAAAAAAGGTATGAAAAAGCCATTCAGCTCAAGTTGGAATTAGATAAGGAAAACGGAATTCAAAAGACTATTGAAAAAATAGAAAGTATTTTTGTCGAAGGATTTGATAACATGAAATAAGCTTAATTTAAATATTTAAATCCAAGTGAATCACATATTTCGCCGAAGGCATATTCGTACAGTATTTCCACCTTATTTCACTTCTTCCACTAATATTCGGTATAATTAAATAAGAGTTTAATCTCCGTATATCAGATTTTCACCCCCCTAGTCATCTCTTTTTTTCCTGGAGGTCCTGGCAGCGTTTCTACTTTTAATCCTAATTCTTCCAAATCTCTTTTTAATTTTCCTTTTGCAGAATAAGTAACGAAAACTCCACCTGGATTCATTGCATCGACGACTTTAGACAGCATTTCCTTTGTCCATAACTCAGGTTGTTTATTGGGTGCGAAGGCATCGTAGAATACTACATCGCATGGATAAAGTTGTGCCTCTTCCAATCCGACACTGTCTTTTTTCATATTGAAATATTCCGTCACTACTCCACCTTCATTCCAAGGCTCCTGATGGATAATCTGAAAAAATGGCTCATAATGCATGATCGTTTCATCGATCTTGGTATAATTCAGCTGACTGTATATTTTCTCTTCCAATGGAAAAGGTTCTATGCTGTGATACAATACTGGAGTTTTATTTTGCTCTGCCCAAACTAGAGAAAGCCAAGCATTCAAGCCTGTTCCAAAACCCACTTCGAAGATTCTGATCGGCTGAACGCCTTGATTGCGTACAAACCAGCTTTCTAATCCATAAAGCATAAAAACGTGTACGGATTCCCGATATGCACCATGGAAAGAGTGATATGCTTCGTTGATTTCAGGTAAAAACAAAGAATGAGAACCGTCTTCGGTTGTGATGATTTTGACTTCTTTTGCCATATTTATTTCTTTTCGATCAATACTGCACAGTAGGCAGAAACGCCTTCTTGCCTGCCTACAAAACCAAGTTTTTCTGTCGTAGTTGCCTTGATAGAAATATCATCTTCTTCAATCCCCATCACCTCTGCCAAACATTTCTTCATTTCAGGAATATGTGGATTTACCTTAGGGAGTTGAAGGCAGATTGTCGTGTCAATGTTTCCTACTTCATAGCCTTGCTCACGAATCAAAAGCATCACATCTTTAAGCAAGATCTTGCTGTCTATTCCTTTGTATTGTGGGTCTGTATCTGAAAAATGGAAACCAATGTCTCTCAAATTAGCTGCACCTAGAAGTGCATCACAGATAACGTGAATTAACACATCTGCATCCGAATGCCCAACTGCACCTTTTTCGTGTGGCACTTGTATTCCACCTAACCAAAAGTCGTAACCTTCTTTCAGCTGATGCACATCATATCCGAATCCAACTCTAATTTTTCCCATTTTATTTAAATTAAATTAAATCGTGTGATTTTTCTTATTTCTTGGCTATTATATCTTCGGTCTTACCTCTTGTATCTTACCTCAACCTTAACTCGAAGCTTTACTCTTATAATAGATGACAGAAGAATTTTCTTCTCTCAGAATTGTATTAGCCCAATCCAAAATCTTTTCGGAAGGGATTTGGATTTTCTTCTGATAATCCAATTCATGCAAATCAGGATTGCCCAAATGTGCATAATATGCCAAGCTCATCGCTCTATTCAAAAGCTGAATGGATTCATAAGTTTTCATCGCTTCTGCTTGATTTCTTACTTTATGGAGGATGCTATCTGATATGGTATTCTTTTTGAATTCTTCCACCACCTCGTCCAAAGCTTTTTCGGCAGCCTCTGCACTTTGTCCTTTTTCCATCTTTCCAGAAAACACCATCAATCCAGGATCCACTGTGCCCAAAACATATCCACCAATTGAAGCGAAGATATTTCCGTTTTTGACAAGTTGCTGCTCGAGTGTCGAAGATCTGCCGAACCCTAGGATATCAGTAATCAAATCAGCTTCCAAATACCCTTCTTGCAATTTTCCCGGCATGTGATATACTTTGTAAAGTGCATCAGTTGGGACATCTGCTTCTATGGTGATAGCTTTTTTACTTACTTGAGGAAGTTCCTCTGTGATGGTTTTCTTAGGGATTTTTCCAGAAGGGATATCAGCAAACCACTTATCTGATAGTTTTTTAATTTGGTCTAGCGTGACATCTCCAGCAACTACCATGACGGCATTGTCAGGGCGATAGTGAGTGTAGTAGAACTCTTCTACAAACTCCTTTTTGTAATTGACGATATCTTCTATATCTTTTCCGATCGTAGGCCACTGATAAGGATGTCTATCATAAGCCAAATCTCTGAGGTGATGGAATACATCCCCGTAAGGTTGGTTGAGATAGCGCTGCTTGAATTCTTCGATAACCACTTTCCTTTGTGTCTCGATGGTCTTTTCGCTCAAACTCAAGTGCAACATTCTCTCAGACTCTAGCCAAAAAGCAGTTTCAATGTTTACTGCCGGCAAAGTGATATAATAATTGGTAATGTCTGTATTTGTGAATGCATTGCAAGAGCCACCAACTTTCTCCAAAGCTGTATCGAAAACAGGTACATGCTTCGTGCCTCCAAACATCAAGTGTTCGAAGTAATGTGCAAGACCGGTTTTTCCAGCGATTTCGTTTCTAGAGCCAACTTTATACAGGATGTTGACTACGGCAATTTTGGTGCTGTGGTCTTCGTGAACCAGCACTTGCAAGCCATTATCCAGTACGAATTGTTGGTAGTTAATCATATTTTTATTTTGAGCAAAGCTAAACAATTAATGTAAAATGACTGAAAATTGTTTAATTAAAAGCTTTCCGCTTTGTATCCCGATTTTTCAATGGCTTCGATGATCGTTTCGGTTGTCACCTCTCCTTCTACGGTCAAAATGCGATCAGGATGTGAAAGATCCACTTTCCAAGTTGCGTTATTTATTTTTTCCATTTCAGGAGTGATCGTAGCGACACAAGCGCCACATTTTACGTTTGTTTTGAATTGTTGCGTTTTCATATTTTTTAAATTTAAAGTCAATTATTTTCTTAATCTTAAACTATTTGCCACGACGGAAACAGATGATAAAGCCATCGCAGCGCCTGCAATCATTGGATTGAGAAGGAATCCGAAGGCAGGAAATAACACCCCCGCGGCCAAAGGAATTCCAATCACATTATAGATAAATGCCCAAAAGAGATTCTGTCGGATGATTTTTACGGTTTTTTTTGTCAATCCGAGCGCTTGAGGAATGTGATTCAGATCAGAATGAACCAAGGTGATCTCAGCTATATCCATGGCAATGTCAGTTCCCTGTCCCATCGCGATGCTCAAATCTGCCACACTTAATGCTTCACTGTCATTGATTCCATCTCCAACCATCGCGACTTTTTTACCCTTGGCTTGAAGCGTTTTGATGTATTGTGACTTGTCTTGCGGAAGCATGCTTGCAGCGACTTGGTCTATGCCAACTTGTGATGCAATATAGGAAGCAGTCTTCTGCTGATCACCGGTTACCATATGAACTTCTATACCCATCTCCTGCAATCGGCTGATAGCTTTTTTGGAATTTTCTTTGATCTGATCGGCAATTTTGAAGAAGCCAAGTATTTGCTCGTTCTTGGCAGCGAAGACGACAATAGCCCCTTCTTCTAAAGCTTGATTTGCTTCAGCTTCTAGATCTTCATCAAGCCCAAGTCCTTCATTTTTCAACCATTTTAGATTTCCTATTTTGTAGGATTTACCTTCAAATTCTCCTTTGACACCGTTACCTGTGATACTTTTGAAGTTTTGAATCGTGACCAATTCTTCATTTAGATAGGCTGATATAGCACTTGCAAGTGGGTGTTCACTCTTCTTTTCCAAACTGTAAAGTGCTTTTGCGTCAGCGGAATTATAATATTGAGTTTGTCGGAAGGTGGAGACTTTCGGCTTCCCTTCTGTGATGGTGCCGGTTTTGTCTAGGATGATGGTGTCTATTTTAACTCCTTTTTCCAAGCTTTCGGCATCTTTGATCAAAAAGCCCATCTCGGCACCTCGTCCCATCGCTGTGATAATGGCAGTTGGAGTGGCGAGTCCAAGTGCGCATGGACAAGCGATTACAAATACTGTCACCATGGCAAGCATTCCTCTAAGCCAAGGTTCTTCCACACCGCTAAATCCCCAGACCAAAAGCGTAATCAATCCAATCAATAAAACTACAGGGACGAAAATAGAGGCGATTTTATCTACCAGCTTTTGAACGGGAGCTTTGGAGCCTTGTGCCTCTTTTACTCTGCTAATGATTTGAGATAATAATGTGTTGGCACTTACTTTTTCGACCTCAAAGACAAAGCTTCCAGATTGATTGATAGTACCTGCAAAAACTTTGGAGTCAAGTGTCTTCATGACTGGAATAGGTTCTCCTGTTAGCATATTTTCATTGACATAAGATTCACCTTCGATGACTTTGCCATCCAAGGGGATTTTTTGGCCAGGTTTAATCAGCACTTTTTCTCCTAGTCTTACCTCGTTTGTTTTTTTGATGATTTCTTTGTCATTTTCCAGCACTGTCAAATCATTTGGTTGCAGTCCCATCAATTTTCTAAGCGCTTCACCTGTTCCCGCTTTTGCACCTGCTTCTAAGGTTTTTCCCAAGAGAATAAAAAATTGAATAACTGCAGCAGCTTCAAAATAGACATGTGGCGCTATCCCCTTTTGGCTGAGGTATTCTGGGAAAAATGTATTGAAACTACTGTATAGATAGGCTATTCCGGTACTGATGGCGACAAGGGTGTCCATGTTTGCTGTCAGATTCTTAGTCTGGTTCCAGGCATTTTTGAAAAATTGATTGCCAAAAACCAACAATATCGGTGTCGTCAATGCCCACATGATGTAATTTCCATAGGGCATATTCATCCAAAACATCCCAATCAAAAATACAGGTAACGCCAGAATCCCAGCATAGATTGTTTTTTTCTTTACATTGAGATAGGCTTCCTTCTGCTTTTCATCAAGTTCCTCCTGCGTGATATCCGCAATAAGGAGATCGTAGCCAGTTGACCGTACATGGTTTTGTAAATCTTCTAAGCTTACTTCTTTTTCTTCCCATTCCAATGTTGCTGCATGGTTGGCATAATTGACATGGGCAACTTTGACTCCGGGGGTATTCTTTAATGTATTTTCGATAGAAATGGCACAAGCGGCACAGCTCATTCCATCTACAGGAATTTCTTTCTTTTTCATTTTTTTATGCTTTGGTTTGTAAAGGTAGAATCCTTTACGCTGCCAGACTTACATAATTTTTGATTTTAATAAACAGCAAAGCACCGTTTTTTTAATTGACACCTTTCGAAAATATCATAATGTTTCTTTTTTTTCTGATCATTAATTCGACATTGAAATAACTTTAGATTGGGAAAAGATAAATATTAAGAATGATCTAAATTCTACAAGTAAAGCTACCCTTCTAAAACCGTGTATTATGTATTGTCTTTCATTTTGATGTTTAATTATGAACGTCAAACATTCTTGACAATCATTTATTGAAATATATGAACGTCAAATGGAGTTTAAATGCACTAGATTATATTTTTACATATCCAATTTTCAGAAATAACAGATTTACTTCAAAAAGTGGGATTCCGGGTCCAACAGCAGCTAGATTCACACGCATGCTTTTAGAAAAAGAGCTTATAAGAACTATCGAAGAATCATCAGGTAGAAGGCCTGCTCTTTATGCTTTTGAACCGTTATTAAAACTAGTAAGAGTTTAGAATTGATAAACAGCGATAAATCTTTTTAAATGTCCTGAGATTTATTTAATGAAAAACGTTTTATAATCCCTTTGGTCTTCATGATCCTAATATTTTTTTTACATTTGGAACTGTATGTTATAAACAAAAGGTTAATAAAAAGGAATGAATAACTTCACTTCATTTTAACCCTAAAACACACCCTAAATTCAATAAAACATTGATTATCAAGGCTTAAAAAACTTTGTTAACAAGTTTATTGAACTTGTACCGATAAACATCATTTTCAACCCGATATTTCCATGATCAAGGCAACAGTGGACCCCGCCTGTACAGGCCAATTCTCACAATTATTTTTAGATTATATCCAAGAAAAACCAGAATTAAGGGACTTTTACAGTCAATACCCTAGAATTGAGAATTTCGATAAGCTGATCGAAGCCAAAAAATTCACTGCTGAAAAAAGAGAAATTCTGGTTCAATCCTTGAAAAGCCAATATCAGGAAATAGATTTCTCAGATGATTTTGCCGAACAGATTGAAAGTCTCGGGAAAGAGAATACATTCACAGTTACCACAGGTCATCAGCTCAATTTATTTACTGGGCCATTATATTTTATTTATAAGATTGTCTCGACGGTTAATTTGGCCAAACAGTTAGGTAAAAAGTATCCTCAACATCATTTTGTGCCAGTTTATTGGATGGCAACAGAAGACCATGATTTTGATGAGATCAATTATTTCAAACTTGATGGAAAAAAGTATCAGTGGAATTCAGATCAAAGTGGCGCAGTAGGAGATTTTGAGTTAGACAAATCATTTGCTGAATTCCTGAAGTCTGTGAGTTTTGCTCCGGATTTCTTCAAAGAAGCATATTCAAGTTCAAAGACGCTGGCAGAGGCTGTGAGAAAATATGTTCATCATCTATTTGGTGAAAAAGGTCTTGTGATCGTTGATGGAAATGATTCTGAACTGAAAAAACTGCTTATTCCAGTTATAGAACAAGATATTCTAACTGGTGTTGCTAATGAAAAAGCTCAGGAGCAAACAGATAAATTAGAAGCATTAGGTTATAAAAGTCAGATTTTCCCGAGGGAGATCAATTTTTTCTACATGGAAAATGGGCTTCGCGAAAGAATAGAAAAGCGGGATAAAACATATTACATTTTAGATACAGAATTGAAGTTTGAGGAAGAGGAGATTAAAGCTCTGATTCATAATTGTCCTGAAAAATTCAGTCCAAATGTTGTATTGAGACCACTATATCAGGAAATGATTCTTCCAAATATTGCTTATTTGGGAGGGCCTGCGGAGGTGATTTATTGGCTGCAGTTGAAGACTGTATTTGATCATTTTGGGGAAGTATTTCCTGCGGTGATGCCGAGAAATTTTGCTTTGGTTTTGGATTCTTTGACAGTCAAAAAGATGAACTCACTAAGTTTATCTAATGAAGATCTCTTTTGTGATTATATAGCTTGGAAGAAAAGTTTTGTAGCAGAAAAATCCAGTTTAGACATTTTTCTGAAAGCCGAAAAGGAGAAACTATCGAGAATTTTTGAAGAATCAGGAACTGAGGCATCGCAGGTTGATCAAAGTTTGAATAGTGCTTACGAAGCTGCAAAAGTCCGAGTGAGTAAAATTATGGATCATCTTTCCGGAAAAGTAAGAAAAGCTGAAGAAAGAAGGTTAAGGATTGAAATTGGAAGGATGGATGCGATAAAAGCATTTATCAATCCCAATGGAAGTCCTCAGGAAAGGGTTGAGAATTTCATGAAATTCTACCTTGAAAATCCGTATTTCATCGATGAATTGCTTGGCCTATTTGATCCATTTGATTTTAACTTTATGATTTTGAAGCCAGAAAATGACTAAAGAGGAAATTCGAGTTTTATTTAAAGAAAAGCGAAAACAGCTTAAGGGGGAAGAGATCGATCGCTTATCGATTCAGATTCGACAAAGAGTCCGTGATTTTTTAAATGAAAGAAAACAGCTTCGTCACATTCATCTATTTTTGCCGATATTGAAATTGAAGGAAGTTGATGTGTTCCCTTTGATAGATGAACTCCTTCAGGAAGGGCATGAATTATATACGTCGATTTTGGATGCAAAATCAGGAGTTTTGGAAACAGTTTGCCTAACCGACATTCAGGATTTAGATCATGATTCTTGGGGCATTCCTATTCCACGTCAAAAACAAGTGGTTTCTACAGATCCAATACAATTGGTTTTGATACCCTTATTGGCATGTGACAAAAATGGGAATAGAATCGGTTATGGAAAGGGGTATTATGATGGTTTTTTAAATACCCTAGCGTCAGACGTTTTGAAAGTAGGATTAAATTTTTTTCAGCCTATTGATCAAATTGAAGCAGAATGGCACGATATTCCCTTAGATGTTTGTATCACGCCCTCAGAGGTGTTTTTATTCTGATTATTTGATATATTTATTCAAAACAACACACGAAATGAAAAAAGTTATTTACACACTAATCCTATTTGCCTTTATGTCATTAGGAAATGAGGCCTTAGCGCAAGGTTATAATACCGGAATAGGTCTTAGAGCAGGTTCTGGTAACGGTCTTACTGTGAAGCATTTTATAAGCCAAAAGGCTGCATTAGAAGGTATCCTTTATACCCGTTGGAGAGGATTAATCGTTGGTGGACTATATGAAGTTCACAATGATATTCGCGAAGTTCAAGGGCTTCAGTGGTTTTATGGTGGTGGAGCTCATTTGGGTACTTGGAATGCCAATAGAGGTAATACACCTTGGGGTGAACCAAATAGAAGTTATACAGTATTCGGGCTAGATGCAATTATTGGTTTGGATTACAAATTTCAAGATGCTCCAGTGAACTTGTCCTTAGATTATAAGCCTGCTTTCAATTTCTCTGGTTATAATGGTTGGTGGGGTGATGAAGTAGCCTTATCAATAAGATTCACTTTCTAAAATTTAAAATATTGCAATTGTCAAAAGCCGTAGAATTAATTCTATGGCTTTTGTTTTTTATTAGTCTTTTATAAATTTTTTTGTAAAAAAAGAAGAATAAAATTTTTTAGATGCTTTATTCTTAGACATATTTTAATCTTTTATTGTTTAGTTAAAAAATTAGGTAATAATTTACTTTTTTAACAAAAGTATGTCGTAACAATAAAATATTTTTAAAAAAAGTAATAAATATTTAAAATTTTAATAACAGGTAATGAATAATGTTTTCGATAGATAATTTTTATTATAACCAATTTTCAATATTGTAAAGTAGAATCGTTTTATTTTTTTTATTATAAACCAAATAATCAACTTATTTACCGATTAAATTAAGAATAAACCACTCTTAATTGATTATTTCCTTATTATTTTATTATACATTGTTCAATATTTTATTTATTTTTCTATATCGGAAAAAATTATATATTTTTTATATAAAACATAATATTTACAACAAAAATAGCTTAGTTGTATGATTTTGATATTTGCATGAATTGGGCAATATTTACTGTCTAACTAAACTAAATTACCTTATGAGAAAAGCTTTACTCTTTGTTATTGCGCTTTTCACGTTATCACTCAGTATAGAAGTGACAGCGCAACAGCGGCAAGTTTCGGGGACAGTAATTTCTAGTGAAGATAATGAACCTCTACCAGGGGTAAATATCTTGATTAAAGGAACAACCCGAGGAGTGATTTCAGATTTGGATGGAAGATATTCTATCCAAGCGGATGCAAATGAAACTTTAGTATTTTCATTTGTCGGTTTTGTTTCCAAAGAATTTATTGTTGGAAACAGATCAAATATCAATATAACACTAGATCCAGATGCCAAAACACTTGGAGAAGTGGTAGTCGTGGGTTACGGTAGTCAAACTAAAGGTGACCTAACGGGAAACATCGCTTCCGTTAAAGGAGCAGACTTAGCAACTATTCCTGTTCCGAATTTCCAAGAAGCACTTCAAGGAAGAATGGCAGGTGTTTTTGTGGAATCTTCCAGTGGTAAATTGGGAGAAGGAGTTAAAATCAGGGTCAGAGGTACTACGTCAATCTCTGGTGGTAATGACCCTCTTTACGTCATCGATGGTGTACCAATGACTTCGTCGGGAGGTATTGGTTTATATAATCCACTCTCAGATATCAACTTTAATGATGTAGAGTCATTTGAAGTATTGAAGGATGCTTCTGCAGCAGCCATTTATGGTGCTCGTGCCGCAAATGGGGTTGTTTTGATTACAACCAAATCGGGAGTAAAAGGGAAAACTAAATTCAATGTAGGAATTCAAAGGGGTGTCTCTTCACCTACTAGATTGAGAGAGTTCTTGAATGCGGAAGAGTTTGTAGAGTTAATGAGAGAATCCGGCGATAATGTTGGGGATTTAGCTTTTGTGGAATCTAGACTTGATAGATACTCTGGTTGGTCAGACTGGAGAACTAACGAAACTGACACAGATTGGCAGAAAGAAGCTTTTAACCCTGATGCTGGAACTACAAATGTGAATTTCTCGGCTTCAGGAGGGGATGAAAAAACCCGATTCTTTTTCAGTGGTGCTTATGACAATCAAACTGGTATTTTGATCAGAAATGACTTCGAGAGAATTTCAGGAAGATTGAATTTAGATCATAAAGTAACTGAAAGATTTACGCTTGGGGCAAACTTTGGATTGAGCAGAACGCAGAATAATAGATTGGCTGATGATAACCAATTCAATAATCCAATTCAATTGGTAGCACTTGCACCAATTACACCAATCAGAGATCTGAATGGTCAGCTTTATGATAGACCAACGGCTACATACTATAATAATCTAATAGATTCTGAAAATGCCCAATGGTTAAATACTTCTTTTAGAAACATCACCAATATTTTCGGTGAATACAAAATAAGAGAAGATCTGAAATTCAGATCTGAATTCGGTGTTGATATTTTCAATCAGAATGAGGAGCAGTTTTTTGGTTCAAGAACCAATCTAGGTCTTTCTACCAATGGTTTTGGTAGATCTAGATGGACGCGAATTTTCAATTACAACACCAATAATTACTTTACATACAACAAAGTATTTGCTGAGAAACATAATTTTGAAGCAGTGGCTGGGATGTCATTCCAAAAGTCTGATCAGTATTTTACTTTTGTAGAAGGTCAGGAGTTTCCTTTGGACGAGTTAAGAACTTTAGCTTCGGCGGCTGAAATTACTGGAGGTTCATCTTCAGTAACCAACTTTACATTCTTGTCCTATTTCTCAAGAATCAACTATAAGTATGCAGATAAATATTTAGCTACTTTTAGTGCAAGAGTTGATGGTTCTTCAAGATTTGGTGACAATAACAAATACGGTTTCTTTCCAGCTGCATCTGTAGGTTGGTTGGTTTCTGAGGAAAGCTTCTTAAAGGGCAACTCAAAATTGAGTCTCTTGAAAGTAAGAGGGTCTTATGGTCTAACGGGGAATGCTGAAATTGGAAACTTTGATCATTTGGGACTTTTTGGTTCTTCTTCGTATGCATTGATTCCAGGATTGAGACCTTCTCAGATTCCAAATCCTAATTTGACTTGGGAAAAAACTGCTCAACTAGATTTGGGAATTGAATTCGCCTTATTCAATGATAGAATTACGGGGGAATTGGATTTCTATGACAAAAATACCACTGACCTTCTTTTGAATGTGCCTGTACCTGCTACTTCTGGATTCAACATCCAAAGGCAGAATATTGGTAGAATGCAGAACTATGGTTTTGAAGTAGTTTTAAATTCTGTCAATGTTGCTAAGCAGAATTTTACTTGGAATACATCTTTCAACTTTGCTAGAAATATCAATAGAGTGAGAGAATTAGCTCCAGGTCAGGAATCAATACCTCCAGCTTCTTCTAGATTCTTGAATGGTGTGTTTATTGGTCAATCCATTGGGGTATTCTATGGTCCAGCTTATGCAGGAGTAGATCCTGCCAACGGTGACGCATTGTATTATTCTAATGCTGAGAAAACTGAAACAACCAATAATTACAATGACGCCGAAAGAATGTTTGTTGGAGATCCAAATCCACGATTCTTTGGAGGTCTGACGAATAGTTTTACTATTGGTAATTTCGATTTGAGCATTTTATTTCAGGGAGTATTTGGTAATGATATCTACGATGGTGGTGGCGGATTCTTCGCTGCTAACGGAGATTGGTTTGATAACTCTACCTTAGATCAAATGAATAGATGGCAGAATCCTGGTGATATTACAGATGTGCCTCAAGCTAGATTAGGTGAGTGTAATGGATGTAATGCGTCAAGTAGATACATTTCTGATGGGAGTTATTTGAGATTAAGAACGATGACTCTTGGTTATTCTATTCCTAAGGCTACTCTAGAAAGATTCAAGGTAAGTTCAATGAGGGTTTTCTTCACGGGACAAAACTTACTGACTTTCACGAAATATAAAGGATGGGATCCTGAAGTAAATGCAGATTACCTCGCTAGCAACGTATTCCAAGGCAATGATTTCTACTCAGCGCCTCAGGCAAAAACATTCTCTCTTGGTATTAATGTTGGATTTTAATTAAGAAAAGAAGATGAAAAAATATATAATAACAGGACTAATCAGTTTGACTGCAATTTTCAGTAGTTGCGATGATCAACTGTTTCAGACACCTTTTCAAAGTATAGATCAAAGTTTAGCATTGAATAGCGATGCTAATGTGAAAAGTGTATTGATCGGTGCATATGGAGAGATGAGAGGGACGCCACTTTATGGAGGAAGATTACAGCTTTTTTCCGAAATGCTTGGCGCAAATAGTGAGGTAAGATGGGAGGGTACTTTCAATCAGCCAAGAGAAATGTTCAACAAACAAATCTTTGTAAACAACTCCTTTGTAGAAGGTACTTGGGCTGCAGCTTATAGAGCAATCAATATTTCAAATAATGTTCTTTCTGCACTTGATGTGGTGAATGAATCAGACAGAGCAAGAGTAGAAGGAGAGGCTTTATTTATTAGGGGGTCAATGTACTTCGAATTGATTAAACTTTATGCCCAGCCATGGTCGAGTGGAAATACAACAACTAACCTTGGTGTTCCGCTGATCTTAACTCCAACTAGAGCAATCACGGAGGAGAATTTTGTTTCTAGGAATACAGTAGCAGAAGTTTATCAGCAAATTCTTGATGATTTGAATAGAGCAGAGTCTCTTTTGCCGGCTGTAAATAGCTTTTTGGCTCGTAATTATGTTGCCGCTGGACAGCTTTCTAGAGTGTATCTTCAAATGGAAAGATTTGCTGATGCAAGAGATGCTGCTAATAGAGCTATTAATGCAGCTACGACAAACGGTAAAAGTTTGATACCTGTTTACATGAATGCCTTTAATACAGACAATGATTCCAATGAGGATTTATTTACTATTCAAGTGAATACTCAAGATCCTGCAAATGATATGTTCACATTTTATTCCTTGCCGGAGTTTGGTGCTAGAGGTGGGGATGTGTCAATTCAGCCAGTACACATCGATCAATATGATTTACTAGACAATAGAAGAAGTCAGTTTTTCTTCTCAGCTGGTGAAGAAAGAACTGCTAAATGGAGAGATCAATTTAAGAATGTGAAAGTGATGCGTTTGGCAGAATTATACCTGACAAGGGCAGAGGCTAACCTAAGAGAAAGCACCTCTGTAGGTGCGACACCTTTGGCTGATGTCAATAGGATAAGAGCAAGAGTTGGTTTGCCTCCGCTATTGACTGTTTCTGTTTCTCAGATTTTGAGAGAAAGAAAACTTGAATTGGCTCACGAAGGCCATTCAATCCACGATATCAGAAGAACCCGTGGAACAGTAACTGAAGGTAGCACAAGTTATCAGTTCAATGATCCAAGAATGGTATTCCCTATTCCTCAAAGAGAAATGGATGCCAATCCAAATTTGGTTCAGAATCAAGGGTATAATTAATTAAACATCAATGTAAGTTTTATATAAGATTCCAAACGAAACTTATATTATTAAAGAGGTTCTGCAAAGAGCCTCTTTTTTATTTTGTATAGATTAAACTTATCAAAATTTAATATAATAAATATATATAAATTCGAAATCTAGTATAGTTTTTCTAAGGTTTTTTTTGATTAAACATATATTTGACTCATATTTGTTAGTTAAATAAAATATAAAATAATGAGAAAAGCTTTACTATTAATTGTTACGCTATTCGCCTTTTCACTTCATGGAGAAGTATGGGCGCAACAGCGACAGATAACTGGGACGGTATTATCCGCTGAGGATAATTTGCCTTTACCAGGTGTGAATGTTAGAGTTAAAGGCTCTACAAGAGGTTCTGTCTCCAATATTGATGGGGAATATTCTATTCAGGCTTCTAATGATGAAACTTTGATCTTTTCATTTATCGGGTTTACTACACAGGAAGTTTCGGTAGGAAACCGATCAACGATAGATCTGACTTTAGAATTAGATTCAAAAATCTTAGGAGAAGTTGTAGTTACTGGTTATAAGACTCAGAATTCAAGAGAAATAGCAGGTTCAGTAAATGTGGTATCTGGCGAACAAATTCGTGAAGTTCCTATTGGTTCTTTTGACCAGGCTTTACAAGGAAGAGCGCCAGGCGTATTGATACAGGCAAACTCTGGACAGCCGGGAGCAGCAGCTTCTGTGACAATCAGAGGTAAGGGTACAATCAATGGTTCGAATGATCCTTTGTATATTTTGGATGGTATTCAAATTACAGCTGCTGATTTTGCTACATTGAACCCAAATGATTTTGAATCTTTTTCGATTTTGAAAGATGCTTCTTCAACTTCTATTTATGGATCGAGAGGAGCAAATGGTGTAATCGTGATTACTACCAAACGTGGTAAAAGTGGAAAAACTAGAGTGAATTATGATTTTCAAACTGGATTTTCTCAAGCACCTAGCCATCCTGAGCAAGTAATGAATACAGCTGAGAAGTTGGAATATGAATTGGCAAATGGTAATCCTTATGGTTGGTCTAACGCAGAGTTAGAAGAGCTTAGACAAACGGATACCAATTGGGAAGATGTCTTGTTGAGAACAGGCTATACTCAGAATCATCAGATTTCAGCTTCAGGTGGAAATGATAATACTACCTTCTTCTTGTCAGGATCTGTATTTGATCAAACAGGTACTGTTCCTAATACAGATTTGAAAAGATATACTGCAAGAATGAATGTTGAGACGAAGTTGAATAATTTCACTTTCGGTATGAACGTATCAGGTGGTTATTCTAAGTTTAACAATACGCTAGAAGGTGATTCTTTTATTGGATCTCCATTGAATGCAATCAGATGGTCTAACCCTTATGAAACACCATATCAGGCAGATGGAAGCTACACTCAGTTAGTTTCTGGTCAGCCAAATGCACTTCAAGAGCTATTGCAAAACCAAACATTGCGTAACCAAATTAAAGGGGTTGCTATTGGATTTGTTCAATATGATGCTCCTTTCCTAGAAGGGTTGTCATTTAGAACGAATTGGGGTATAGATTATACGCAAAATGAAACACAACAATATCTTGATAGAGAGTCGTATAGAGGCTTTATCGCTCAAGGTAGAAATGGTAGTTTGGATAGAGGTTTCAACAGAAACTTTAGATACACAGGTACTACTTCAATTAGCTACAAAAGACAAATTAATGTAGATAATGAATTTAGTGTATCCCTATACAATGAAGTATTGGACAATGATTTCAGAAGCTTTGGTTTTACTGGCTTTGGATTAGTAGGTCCTTTCCAGAATGAAGCAGGGATTACTCCAGGTAACCCACTTAATGGTTTTATTCCAGTTGTAAGAGGTAATGGCGGTCAGAATGCTTTAGTTTCTTATTTCGCGGATGCGACTTATGGATACAAGGGAAGGTATTTTTTAAGTGGAGGTATTCGTCGTGATGGTTCATCAAGATTTGGTGCTGATAATAAATACGCAACTTTTGGTTCTTTGGGAGCAAGTTGGATTGTAAGTGATGAAGAATTCATGCAAAGTCTTAAAGGTAATTTCTTTAATGAATTGAAATTTAAGATCAGTTACGGTACAGTAGGTAACCAAGAAGGTATTGGTAATTTTGATTCAAGAGAACGTTTAACAAGATCTATCTTTAATGGTATCGGTGGTTTTGCTTTATCTGGTTTGCCTAATCCTGCTTTAAGATGGGAGAAGCAAAGAATGTTTAATACAGGTGTGGAATTTGCCTTAGCAAAAGGGAAAATCAACGGTATTGTTGAATATTATGATAACGTAACAGATGACCTTTTCTTAAATAGACAACTTTCTAGAACATCAGGTTTTGTTTCTCAAAACACCAATATTGGTAGCATGAGAAACAGAGGAGTTGAAGTATCTTTCATTGGTAAGGTTATCGATAAGGCTGATTTCAAATGGGAATTAAGTGCGAATATTACCTACAATCAAAATGAAGTACTTTCTTTAGTAGGCGATCAAGACGAATTTATTTCTGGTGATTTTATTACTAGAATAGGAGAACCTATCAATAGTTTATATTTGGTAAGATTCGATGGTGTTGATCCAGCGAATGGAGATGCACTTTATTTGAATTCTAATAATGAAACTACCAATGTCTATAATCCAGCTGACAGAACTATTTTAGGAACTACTGATGCTCCTTGGTTTGGTGGTTTTGGCACTATGTTTAGTTACAAAAACTTTAGATTTGATGCGTTATTTAGTTACGTATCAGGTAATGTTCTTTATAACAACGATAGAAATAACATTGAAAACCCTGCTTACCTGTTTGACAACTTGTCAAGAGTGATGATCAATGAGTGGAGAACTCCAGGTCAAATTACTGATATACCAGCTGCAGATAATCCATTCTTCTCTGGTACAAGCAGATTTGTAGAATCAGGAGATTTCATCAGATTAAGAAATGTGAATTTATCATACACAATTCCATCAGCAACAATTGAGAAATTGAAAATTGCATCCTTGAGAGTATTTGTTCAAGGACAAAATCTTTTGACTTTCACAGATTTCAGAGGATTTGATCCAGAATTATCAGGTAACCTTATTGGTTCTCAATATCCTGCTCTTAGGACAGTTACTTTTGGTGTTAATGTAGGATTTTAAAATAAAGAAGACATGAAATTTAAATATGTAATTCTAAGTCTAGCAATGGTATCTGCTTCAATGCTGATATCTTGTAATGATGTAATTGATATTGAGCCAGAATTCGTTCTTGACGGTACTCAACGTTTTAAAAGTCTTGATGATTATGAGTTTTCCTTAATTGGAACCTACGCTCAATTTAGGTCTACGGCTTATTATGGAAATGCTTCTGGTCCAGCCGGAGGGTTTTCAACTATGCCTGATATGATGTCAGATAATTTGACCGAAACAGGTGAGTCCTTAGCTAACTTCAGACAGTTGGTTAATTGGGATTACGCCTCTGATAATGGAGCCATAGAGGGATTATGGACAGCAGCTTACAGAATCATTGCACAAGCTAATGTTACATTGAGAGGGATTGATGAATTTGCTTCAGAGAATCCAGGTCAATACAATAGAATCAAAGGACAAGCACTAGCAATTAGAGCATATGTTCATTTTGATCTTTTGAGATATTTTGCTGATGATTTGGGAGTAAACTCGACCACTCTTGGTGTACCTTACAAAACTGAATTCAACCAAGACAATATTGCAAGACCAACTGTTGCTCAAACATGGCAAGGTATCTTTGCTGATCTTGCTGATGCGAGAGCTTTGCTAGGAGATGTAGACAGAACTGTTAATAGTTCTGGTAATTTTTCTTTAAGAGCAAATATTGATTTGATTACTGTGGACGCAATATTGGCTAGAGCTTATTTATATTCTCGTCAATATGACCAAGCGGTAACTGCTGCAACTTCGGTAATTAATCAAGTTCCTTTAGCTCCAAGACAAAGTTTTGGTGCGATTTGGAGAGATGAGAATATCGGAAGCAATGAATTGATCTGGAGTATTCCATTTAATTCTGGTGAAGGAACTCCAGCAGCTAATGTTTACTTTGCAAGCGGAAATAGATCTTCATTCAGACCATCTTCTGAAGTTTATGGGCAGTATGATCAGGTAAATGACATCAGATTTGCTTCATATTTCCAAAGGGTGGGAAATAGAGATGTAGTGAGCAAATATTTAGGAAAAGGTAATTTGAGAGATGGTATTGTCAACTGGAAAGTTATCCGTGTAAGTGAAATGTATTTGATCAGAGCGGAAGCTTATACCAATATTCCAGGAAATGATCTTAATGCATTAGCAGATCTTAATTCTCTTAGAACTGCTAGAATCGCTGGATATGTGCCTGCGGTTCTTGTTGGACAAGGGTTGAGAGATGCTATTGAATTGGAAAGAAGAAAAGAACTATTTGTAGAAGGCCATAGATTCTTTGATGTGAAAAGAACAGACAGAAACCTTGTTAGATCAGACTGCGGTACTAATTTCACAAGTTGTTCTTTGGTGTCAGGAAATAGAGCTTGGGTTTGGCCAATTCCTATTGGTGAAATCATCGCTAATGATTTGATTAATGACGAGGATCAAAATCCAGGTTATTAATTTAACTTTTAAGAAGTATCAGTAAAAGAGGCTCCATTTGGAGCCTCTTTTATTTTTAATTGTTATGATTTGATTTAATTTTTTGAAGAGTTTTTTGGTATTGATTCCATAATTTTTATTTGTTTATCTTATCTATCCCATATTTTATTTTTATTTAAATGAATACTTTCATCTGGACATTATATTAATTTCGTTTAATAAATGCTTGTTCTATCAGTTTGTTTATCAATAATATTTGTATAAACGAATAAACAGTTTTCAATTAAAAACAATCCTCAGTACATTTGTGTCATTAGCAAAAACTCAATCATGGATAAATATTCATATATCGCCAATGCACATGTAGCTTACATTGATGAGCTCTACGCAGATTACAAAAACAATCCAGACGCTATAGATCCAAGCTGGAAAACATTTTTTGATGGATTTGAATTTGCCATTACCCAATACGGGGAAGATCAAAATGGTGGGGCACAAGTATCCTCTGCTTCAAATCAATCCAAACCAGCTGAAAATGGTGCTCTTGCCACAAGAGGTACCATCATGGATATGGAGCAGTTGCCAAAAGAAATCAAAGTTCGCGCTTTGATTCACGCTCATCGTTCCAGAGCCCATCTTCGCTCAAAAACAAACCCTGTAAGGGAAAGAAGAGATAGAAAAGCATTGATTGATTTGGAAGATTTTGGTTTGGATCAAAATGATTTGAACACCGAATTCCAAGCAGGAAATGAGATTGGAATAGGGGCAGCTAAGCTTTCTAAAATCATTGAGTCTCTTAAAACCATCTATGAAGGTCCAATGGGATTTGAGTATCTCTATATCAGAGATCCTGAGATGTTGGATTGGTTGAAAACCAAAATTGAAAAAGAAGCACTTTCTTTCAACCCCCCAACTGAGGAAAAGAAAAGAATACTTTCTAAACTTAACGAGGCGGTAGTTTTCGAAAACTTTTTACATACCAAATACCTTGGTCAAAAGCGTTTTTCACTAGAAGGTGGAGAAAGTACTATTCCATTTTTGGATGCTGTCATCAATAAAGGTGCTCAATTAGGAGTAGAGGAAGTCATGATTGGGATGGCACACAGAGGAAGATTAAATGTTCTTGCCAACATCATGGGGAAAACATACGAGCAAATTTTCTCAGAATTTGAAGGAACGGCGAAGCCTGACTTGACCATGGGTGATGGTGACGTGAAGTACCACATGGGTTATTCTAGTGATATCACTACAATAGACGATAAAAAAGTAAACCTTAAGTTAGCACCAAACCCATCTCACCTAGAGGCGGTTAATCCTGTTGTAGAAGGTTTTATCAGAGCAAAAATTGATTCTCAACATCAAGGTGATTCTACCAAAGCACTTCCAATTCTTATTCATGGCGATGCCGCTGTTGCTGGTCAGGGGATCGTGTATGAAGTTACACAAATGGCAGGCTTGAAAGGTTACAATACGGGTGGAACCATCCACTTTGTCATCAACAACCAAGTTGGTTTTACTACTGATTTCGATGATGCTAGAACATCAATTTACTGTACAGATGTAGCGAAGATCATCGATGCTCCTGTGATTCACGTGAATGGAGATGATGCAGAAGCAGTAGTTTTTGCAGCAAGATTAGCAGCAGAATTCCGTCAAAAATTCAAAAAGGATATTTTTATTGACATGGTCTGCTACCGTCGTCATGGACACAATGAATCTGACGAACCGAAATTCACGCAGCCAGAGCTTTACAATATCATTTCAAAGCATCCAAACCCAAGAGAGATTTATGTAAAGAGACTTTCTGAAAGGGGAGACCTTGATGCAAAAATTGCCAAGCAGATGGATGCTGAGTTTAGACAATTGCTTCAGGACAGATTGAATATGGTAAAGGAAAAACCTCTTCCGTATCAATTTACCAAGTTTGAGAAGGAGTGGCAATCACTTAGAAGATCAACACCTGAGGATTTTGATCAATCTCCGGACACTTCCATTTCTCAAGATTTCATCGAAAAAGTGGCTGATGCGATCACGCATGTTCCAAAAGGATTCAAGCCTATCAAGCAGATTGATATTCAGCTGAAGCAAAGAAAAGACATGTTCTTCAATGCTAAATCATTGAATTGGGCTTCAGCAGAGTTATTGGCATATGGTTCTTTGCTTTTGGAAGGAAAGACAGTTAGATTAACAGGTCAGGATGTTCAGAGGGGTACATTCTCTCACAGACATGCAGTAGTGCATGATTCTACGACCAATAAGCCATACAATTTCCTTAAGGAAATGAAAGACAGCAAAGGTCAATTCAGTATTTACAATTCCCTACTTTCAGAATATGCCGTATTGGGATTTGAATATGGATACGCCATGGCAAGTCCTAATTCCTTGGCGATATGGGAAGCGCAATTTGGAGATTTCGCCAATGGTGCGCAGACTATGATTGATCAATTTATCTCTTCTGGAGAATCCAAATGGCAAAAAATGAATGGTTTGGTGATGCTTCTTCCTCACGGATACGAAGGTCAAGGTCCAGAACACTCTAATGCCCGCCCAGAAAGATTTTTACAGCTTTCTGCTGAATACAACATGGTCGTTGCAAACATTACTGAACCGTCCAACTTCTTCCATTTATTGAGAAGACAAATGGCTTGGGAATTTAGAAAGCCATGTATCGTGATGTCACCAAAATCACTTTTGAGACATCCAAAGGTTGTTTCTCCAATTGAAGAATTCACTTCTGGAGGCTTTAGAGAAATTATTTTGGATAATACCGTTAAGGCTAAAGATGTGAAGCGTGTGCTTCTTTGTTCTGGAAAAATCTACTACGATCTTGAAGAGATGAGAGAAAAGGAAAAGGTGAAAGACGTAGCGATCATTAGAATTGAGCAACTCCACCCACTTCCTAAAAAGCAAATGACTGAAGCCTTGAAGGCTTACAAAGATGCCGAGATCGTATGGGTTCAGGAAGAGCCAGAAAACATGGGGTATTGGAATTACATCTTGAGGATGTTGTATAAAGAGCTCCCAATGGATGTCATAGCACGAAAAATGAGTGCTTCCCCAGCTACAGGCTACAACAAAGTCCACGTAGAAGAGCAATTAAATATTGTTAAAAAAGCATTAAAACTTTCATAAAAACCCCTAGCCAGCTTTTACTAAATAGCTGGCTTAGGTTTAATTTAAATTTATTCATGTTAAATTAACCTTAAATTCTGCAAATGAATTTGGGGGTAAAAAAGAAAAAACAATGAGCCTAGAAATCAAAGTCCCTACCGTAGGGGAATCTATCAGTGAAGTGACCATTGGACAGTGGTTCAAAAAAGACGGCGACTTCGTAGAAATGGATGAAGTGATCTGTGAATTAGAATCCGATAAAGCAACTTTTGAATTGGCGGCAGAGGCTGCTGGAATTTTGAAAACCATGGCAGCTGAAGGCGATACCTTAGAAATCGGTGCTGTTATTTGTGAAATCAATACAGATGGCCAAGCTGGTGGGAAAATTGAAAAATCAGAAAAACCTGCTGAATCCACTTCTTCATCTGCAGGAGGAAAAACTGGCGAAATGAAAGATATGATCGTTCCAACAGTAGGTGAGTCAATTACTGAAGTTACGTTGGCTAATTGGTTAAAAGCTGATGGAGATTATGTGGAGTTGGACGAAATCATCGCTGAGGTTGATTCTGACAAAGCAACTTTTGAGCTTCCTGCTGAGGCAAATGGTATTTTAAGACATGTAGCTCAGGAAGGCGATACTTTAGAAATCGGCGGATTGATCTGTAAGATCGAAGTGATGGAAGGTGGAGCTCCTACATCGGAAGAAGCTGCTCCTGCCTCAGGGTCTTCTGCTTCATCCAGTGTATCTTCTACTGATAAGGACACTTATGCCACTGGACATGCTTCTCCGGCAGCTGCGAAGATTCTTGCAGAAAAAGGAATCAGTGCCAATGAAATCAAAGGAACTGGCAAGGATGGTAGAATCACGAAAGAAGACGCTGAAAAAGCTGAGAAATCTGCACCAAAACCAGCAGCAGCGAAACCAGCTGAATCCAAAAAAGAAGAAAAATCTGAAGCTGCTCCAAAAGTAGCTGGATCAAGAGATAGCAGAAGAGAGAAAATGACTTCTCTTAGAAAAACTGTTTCCAGAAGATTGGTTTCTGTGAAAAACGAAACAGCCATGTTGACCACGTTCAATGAAGTGAACATGGGTCCAATCATGGAAATGAGAAAGAAATTCAAAGATCAATTCAAGGAGAAGCATGGTGTGAACCTTGGTTTCATGTCTTTCTTCACCAAAGCAGTATGCGTGGCATTGCAAGAATGGCCTGCTGTGAATGCTCAAATTGATGGAAACGAAATCGTTTATAATGATTTCTGTGATATTTCTATTGCTGTTTCTGCGCCAAAAGGACTTGTAGTTCCTGTCATCAGAAATGCTGAGGCCATGAGCTTTGAAGAAATCGAAAAAGAGGTGGTAAGACTTGCTATGAAAGCGAGAGACAATAAATTGTCTATTGAGGAAATGACAGGTGGTACATTCACTTTGACTAATGGTGGAATCTTCGGATCCATGATGTCTACTCCAATCATCAACGCCCCTCAATCCGCAATCCTTGGAATGCACAATATCGTAGAAAGACCAATGGCAGTGAATGGAGAGGTAAAAATCCTTCCAATGATGTACTTGGCACTCTCTTATGACCACAGAATCATTGATGGCAGAGAATCTGTTAGCTTCCTAGTAAGAGTAAAACAACTTCTAGAGGATCCTACGAGATTGCTTTTCGGAGTTTAATTGATTGTACAAAGTACGAAGTACGATGTACCAAGTATCGGAGTTTTCAAAAACCCAGTGGAATTAAAAGCAACTGATATTATACGTTTAAAATGATAGGTTAATTTCAGGTTTTCAGTGAGATATAGTAAATTCAGATTTATCATTTCTCACTAAAACCATTCTATCATGCATCGATACAAAGAATTAAAAGTATGGCAAAAGGCCATAGATCTAGCGGTTGAAGTCTATAGAATTACAGAAAAACTACCAAAAGAAGAGCGTTTTGGCCTTATTAGCCAAATGAATCGAGCAGCAGTTTCCATACCTTCAAATATTGCCGAAGGAGCTGGGAGAAATACAGAGAAGGATTTCAATAATTTTCTGGGCATGGCTTTAGGTTCTTCATTTGAATTGGATACGCAAGTAATTATTTCGAATCGACTAGATTACTTAAATGATCAGGATTTTCAAATCTTGGAAAATGAATTAGAACATCTTCAAAATATGATCGCAAAGTTGAAGATGAGTATTAAATTTCAATAACAGACTAAGGACTTTGTACTTATTACATGGTACTTGGTACAAATAGAAAAATATGTACGACGTAATCGTAATTGGCTCCGGACCTGGAGGATATGTGGCAGCTATCAGAGCAGCTCAATTGGGAATGAAAACTGCCATCATTGAAAAATATCCAACACTTGGCGGAACATGCTTGAATGTTGGCTGTATTCCTTCAAAGGCACTTTTGGATTCTTCTGAACATTACCATAATGCCGCTCATACTTTCAAAACGCATGGGATCAACTTGAGCAGTTTGAAAGTTGATTTGAAGCAGATGATCGCTAGAAAAGATGATGTGGTCAAGCAGAATGTGGATGGGATTGATTACTTGATGAAGAAAAACAAGATTGATGTTCATCAAGGATTGGGTTCTTTTGTCGATAAGACAACAGTGAAAGTGACCAAGGATGACGGTTCTTCAGAAAGTATCCAAGGCAAAAACATCATCATCGCCACAGGTTCAAAGCCTGCGTCACTTCCTTTTATCAAACTAGATAAAGACAGAGTGATTACTTCTACGGAAGCGTTGAAAATGAAAGAAATTCCTAAGCACCTGATCGTAATCGGCGGTGGTGTTATAGGAATGGAATTGGGTTCTGTTTATGGTAGAATGGGAGCGAAAGTTTCTGTTGTAGAGTACATGGATTCTTTAATTCCAACGATGGACAGAACAATGGGCAAGGAATTGCAAAAGTCTTTGAAAAAATTGGGCTTTGAGTTCTTCTTGAAACATAAAGTGGTAGCAGTAGAAAATAAAGGTAAAGAGGTAACCGTTAAAGCAGAAAATTCTAAAGGCGAAACTATAGAATTGAAAGGTGATTATGTGTTGGTATCTATAGGTAGAAAGCCTTACACCGAGGGATTGAATACTGAAGCTGCAGGAGTAAAAATCACAGATCGTGGACAAGTAGAAGTAGATGGTCATTTGAGAACAAATGTTCCAAATATTTACGCTATCGGTGATGTGGTCAAAGGCGCTATGCTTGCTCACAAAGCGGAGGAAGAAGGAACATTTGTAGCAGAGGTAATTGCTGGACAAAAGCCGCATATCAATTATAATTTAATACCGGGAGTAGTTTATACCTGGCCTGAAGTATCAGCAGTAGGCTATACGGAAGAAGAATTGAAGGAAAAAGGTGTAAAATATAAAACAGGTAAGTTCCCATTTATGGCATCAGGAAGAGCAAGAGCTTCGATGGATACAGATGGTTTGGTAAAAGTATTGGCAGATGCTGAGACAGATGAGATCTTAGGAGTTCACATGATCGGTCCGCGAACTGCTGATATGATTGCTGAGGCGGTTGTCGCCATGGAATTCCGTGCATCTGCTGAAGACATTGCTAGAATGTCCCATGCACATCCAACTTACACCGAAGCTTTCAAAGAAGCTTGTTTGGCTGCTACGGATAATAGAGCATTGCATATTTAGTAGTGGGAGGCATCTCGCTAAGGTAGCAAAGGAGCCGAGGACGCAAGAGAGAAACTTACTTTTAATAGTCCTAGAAAAATCTAACCCCAAATGGGGTGGAGGATAGAATTAAAAAGCCCTTCAAAATTAATTTTTGAAGGGCTTTCCTTTAGTTATTTCCAATTCCAATTATTCTCTTAATTTGCTCACTTTTGAGCATTCAAGAAACTACATTTTCCAAATACTTCTTAAACTCCTGGTAATCATTTTTCAAAGGAGTAGTTTTCTTTTCGCCTTTCATAAATTTTTCTAATCTCTCGGGAAGCTCAAGCTTGAGCCCTAAGGTTTCTTCTACCACATTTCTAAATTTTCCTGGATGCGCGGTTTCTAAAAATATACCTATATATTGATCAGGGTTCTGCTTTCTAAAGTTCCTTAAACCCAAATATCCCACTGCACCATGGGGGTCCATGATATAGTTGCTGTTTTCTTTGACTTTCAACATTCCATATTTGGTATCTTGATCTTCAAAGTAGAAACCTTTCACCTTTTCTCTAAATAGCTTTTCATCATTGTCATACAAGGCGAGGAGTCTGAAAAAATTACTTGGATTTCCTACATCCATGCTGTTGCTTATAGTTTGTAGAGAAGACTTTGAAATAAACGGATTCCCAGCTAGGTAATCAGGAACAACATTATTTAGGTTGGTGGAAGCTATAAAGACATCAATGGGTAAGCCCATTCTTTCTGCCAAAATTCCTGCTCCTAGATTTCCAAAATTTCCACTAGGAACTGATACTGCTATTTTTTTATCTGTTTTAGGAAGCCTTGAATAGGCATAGAAATAGTACAAACATTGTGGAATCCATCGAGCAATATTAATGGAATTTGCAGAAGTCAAGAGCATTTTTTCGTTGAGTTCTTTATCCAAAAATGCTTCTTTGACCATTTTTTGACAATCGTCAAAAACGCCATCCACTTCAAGCGTGGTAATATTTTCTCCTAAAGTGGTGAATTGCTTTTCTTGGAGTTCACTGACTTTTCCTTTTGGGTAAAGAATGATTACCTCTACGTTTGGGACTTTATAAAATCCATTGGCGACTGCACTTCCCGTGTCTCCTGAAGTTGCTACAAGGACACGAACATTTCTTTCTTCGCCATGCATCAAGATCGACATCAATTTGGAGCAAAAACGAGCACCAAAATCCTTGAAAGCCAATGTTGGACCATGAAAAAGTTCAAGGCTATAAACATCCTCTTCAACCTTGACCAAAGGTGCATCAAAAGTCAACGTATGATCTACAAGCTCTTTGATTTGCTCTTTTGTCAAATCCTCACCAAAAAGTTCGGTAATTACATGATAACCAATCTCAAGGAAACTTAAGTTTGGTAAATCTTGAATAAAGTCTTTAGATAAAACTGGTATTTTTTCAGGCATGTATAAACCTTGATCAGGTGCAAGACCTCTGATCACAGACTCTTTGAGACTGACCGAATGTTTTGGATTATTGGTACTATAAAAATTCATAAGAATTAAAACTTAGTATAAAATATTATATAAAATCACCTCTTCATTATTTTTTTACTTACAACAGTATTTAAAGTTTCTTTAATCAGCTGTTGACCGTCGACAGAGGACTGATGATAAATAATTCAGGTGTTTACTTCCTGAGATCATAGCGTATAAACACAACGCTTTAAATCACATAAGCGCCTCTGTCATTGACTTCAGATATATAAACATCAACGTCAAGACCAATTTTTTTGAAGACTTCTTTTCCCGCAGACCCCACTTTTTTTGCGATGGCTTGCGATGGAGACAAGGTAAATATGGTAGGGCCAGAACCCGAAATTCCCGATCCTAATGCGCCAATAGTTTGAATAGCTTCACGCAATTCGTAGAACCCTGGGATCAATAGTGCCCTTGTTGGTTCTGCAATCACATCCTTGAGCGATCTACTGATCAAGTTGAAGTCCTCTTGAAAGAGTCCTGCGATCAAACCAGCAATATTGCCAGATTGGATGGTCGAATCCTTAAGGGAAATCTGCTTTCTCAATACAGACCGTGAATCAGAAGTATTGAGTTCCAAATGAGGATGCAAAAGCGTACAATAAAGTCCAGAAGGAACAGGAAGCTTGATGACATCTAGAGGTTCATAATCTCTGATCAAAACGAATCCGCCAAGTAGGGAAGGCGCTACATTATCAGCATGGGCAGCACCACAAGCGATTCTTTCAGCTTCTATGGCGAAATTCACAAGTTGTTTTTTGTCAAATGGATATCCAAGCAAAGCATTAGCAGCCACTAAAGCTGCGGCAGCACTTGCGGCGGAGGAACCCATTCCAGAACCTAAAGGAAGCCCTTTGTACAAAGAGATGTCCATCCCCTTAGTATATCCAAGGTGATCCAACATCGCTTGAATTGCTACTGTACACGTATTTTTATCCGCTTCATAAGGCAATCTTCCTCCATCACCTTCTATTTTTATGACTTTGAGTCCGGGAGTTTCGCTCAAGCTTACCTCCACCTGATCACCCAATTCATCTATGGCAAAACCTAAGATGTCAAAGCCACATGACACGTTGGCCACAGTAGCCGGGGCAAATGCTCTTATAGTTTTCTTCATGATCTCGTGTAATTTCCAAGACGAATGACATCCGCAAAAACACCTGCCGCAGTCACGTCTGCTCCTGCTCCAGGTCCTCTGATAATCATCGGAAAATCATGGTATCTTTCGGTTGTAAACAAGATCATATTGTCACTTCCCTTCAAGGTGCTGAATGGGTGCGAATTATCAAGAGATTTCAGTCCAACTTTTGCTTTTCCATTTTCAAGCGTAGCCATAAAGCGAAGTTTTTCTCCTCTGTCTGATGCTTCAGAAAGAAGTTTTGCAAACTCTTGGTCGTGTCCTTTCAGTTTCTCAAAAAACTCACTAACTGTTTTTGGATCAACACAATCTTCAGGAACCATGCTTTGAATGCTGATATCTTCGAAATGTAAGTCTTGTTCTGCTTCTCTTCCCAAGATCAAAATTTTTCTAGCCACATCCATTCCGCTCAAATCATCTCTTGGATCAGGTTCGGTGTAGCCTTTTTCTTTTGCTAGTTTGACGACGTCGCTAAATGGCGCTCCTTTTTCCAATTCACTGAAAATATAATTCATAGATCCACTGAGGACAGCTTCTATTTTGATCACTTTGTCTCCACTCAGCATCAAATCCTGTAAGGTATTGATGACTGGAAGTCCTGCTGCTACATTGGTTTCGTAGAGAAATTTGACACTTCTTTTCCCAGCGAGTTTCTTCAGGTTTTTGTATTTTTCTAAAGAACTTGAATTCGCCTTTTTGTTTGGAGTGACGATGGCCACTTTAGCATCCAATACTCTTTCATAAAAGTCAGCCACATCTTGACTTGCCGTACAATCCACAAAAACGGAATTGGAGAAGTTCATGGATTCCATTTGAGAGATAAATTGGTCTAGATTCATTGGCAAAGCCCCTTCAGCATTTTCAGGAAGCGGACTGTTTTTTAGCTCAAAACCGTCTTCATGAAATGCCATAAATCTCGAATTGGCGATACCGTGGATTTGAATATCAAGTAAGTTTTCTTTTTGTAACTTTTCTTGCTGATTGGCAATCATCTTAATCAAAGCCTGTCCGATCAAACCTACGCCGACTAAGAAAACGTGCAACACTTTATTGTCGGACAAGAAGAAAGCTTCATGCAAGGCATTGAGCGCTTTCTGAAGGTCGGTTTTCGATACGACTGCGGAAATATTTAGCTCAGAGCTTCCTTGAGCTATGGCATAGACGTTCACATTGTTTCTCCCTAAAGCTTGAAACATCCTTCCACTTGCTCCCGGGTTTTGCTTCATATTTTCACCCACAACCGCTACAATGGCCAAATCAGAGATCACGTGAACGACATCGATTTCTCCATTTCTAATTTCATGGAAAAATTCTTTTTCAATTGCTTCTTTGGCGAGAGAAATTTCGTTTGCTTTGATGGCGAGACAAGTGATTTGCTCCGAAGATGCTTGAGAAATCAGAAGGACATTTACATTTACACTAGCCAGTGCTGTGAAAATCCTTCTATTAACATCAATGACATCCAAGATTCCTGCTCCCTGAATATTCAGCACAGCAATGTCAGACATGGACGAAATTCCTTTAATCAACTTTCCAGCAGGGGCATCGCCGTTGATCAAGGTACCTGGGTTTGATGGCTCAAAAGTATTTTTGATGTAAATGGGAATTCCCTTTTTCATCGCAGGCATCATTGTAGAAGGGAAAATCACTTTAGCACCAAAGTGAGATAGCTCCATCGCTTCGCTATAGCTCAATTGAGGAATGGTGAAAGCTGAATAAACCAATCTAGGATCTGAGGTCATTACACCTGATACATCTGTCCAAATTTCTAAACTATCAGCGTGAAGCGCTGAGGCAAATATTGATGCGGTGTAGTCAGAGCCACTTCTTCCCAAAGTGGTTGTTTCCCCTTTTGAAGTGGAGGCTACAAAACCTGTTATGACCTGAATTTCTTGGTTGTTATGGAAATAATCTTGGATGAGATCATTTGTCGCAGGAAAGTCAACTTTTGCATTGCCAAAGCGGTCATTCGTTCTGATCACATCTCTCGCGTCCAGATATTTAGCTGACAATCCAGAAACTTTTAAGGCTTCTGCTAAAATGAATGCAGAAAGTCTTTCACCAAAGCTAGCGACATAATCCAAAGTCCTTGGGGAGCATTCTTTGATTAAATAAATCCCATGAAACAGATCTTCCAATTCATTAAATCTTACTTTGACATAGGTCAAAACGGGAGATTGAAGGTGGATAGGAAATAGCTGTCGAACAAGTTCAATATGTCTATCTTCAAGTTTCTTGATTTCCTGAACATAAGATTTATCTCCATTTTTGGCGGCAGAGGCACTTTGAAGTAAAATTTCCGTGACGCCACCAAAAGCTGAAAATACAACGGCTATTTTTTCCGAGTTTTTGCTTTTTTCAATGATCTCAAAAACCTTTTTGATGTTTTCATGATTGGCGATTGATGAACCTCCGAATTTTAAGACTTTCATAAAAATTTATTGTGTTTGATTGGAACGTATGAAATGAAGACCCATCATGATGGACCTTGGTGTAAAGGGCTATATGTATAAGGAATCACGGGATTACCCCGTGGTGGTAGTTGTAAAAGTAATTGTCCCCATGCCAAAAAAACCATAACACACAGTTTTCACAACTGATTGCTTTGGAGTTAAGATATATTTAGCTGATAAGTGCATGAGAAATTTTTGATTATACAATTCTAGGTACATTTTTTTAAAATCCAAAAAATTATTTGCTGTTTTTTTAAACAAAAGCTTTATTTATTATCGAAATGTTAATTATTATCTACTTTTATTAAGTATATATTATTTGATTTCAAATTATAATTCTGAAAAGCAAGTCTTTTTTTTGCATTTATTCTTAAAACAAGGGGATTTGATGGGTATTTAATTTTTTGATGCTCACGAATTGTGGAACTCAATTTTTAAGAATATTCACGAATTTAAATTTTATCCTTTGATTTTTAAATTTTACCTCTTTTGGCCAAGGTAGTTTTCTATTTTTAAAATTATCTGTTAAATTTATTTACGTTCAACTTTAGCCAAATGACAATGAAAAAATTAATCAATCTCTCATTCGTTTTAGTCTTTTTGACTTTTTCTTCCTGTGATTCCGTCAGTAAATTGAATCCATTAAGTTTATTAACGGGGAATAATTGGGTTCTGTCCTCATTGCTGGGAGATAAATTAAATCCAAATAATTTTACTTCAGGCCTTCCCTTTTTGAATTTTATGGACGGAGGAAAGTTAGCCGGATTTGCTGGTTGCAATAACTTTTCAGGAAGTTTTCAGCTGGAAGGTACTTCTTTGAGCTTAGACCCTGGTGCGATGACCAAAAAAGCATGTGAAAGAGGAAATGCAGAAAGTGAGGTGGTAGCGCTACTTTCACAAGTAAAAAACTTTAAAGTTGCTAAAGACAAGCTGACTTTGTTGGATGGAGCAAAGGAGTTGATGAGTTTTGTACCGCAAGGAAAATAAATAAGCTTTAAAGAAAAAAAGCCCCAACGAAGTGACTGTCTTCCTTGGGGCTTTTGAATTAACAGCCTTCCTTTCTTCGGGTGTCTATGATATAAGTTATTTTCCAGCCCTCTGATGTTTTGATCAATTGAAATGAATTGACCCCGCAGTGGCTAAAGCCATCATTGACATAGAATTCATAGGGAGTCCAAGCAGAGGCCATGTGTCCGTCTACTTTAATTTGGTACTCCAAAATCCTCTCGTCTAGCGTTGTATTATCTGGGGTGGTAGCGATTCTATTGACAAAATCTTGAACTGAATTACTTCCTACCGTTGCTCCATTTTCTCCAATAATAGTTGTTTGCATCAAAGCATCTTTTAAAAATGCTTGCTCTACCAAAATTGGATTCTTGGATTTCATACCTTCAAAAAGTGTAGAAATCACTTTTTCTATTTCTTTTTGCTCAGTTTGTGCAAAGCCGAACGTAGTCTGACAGAACAGGATACAAGCGATTACGATAAATTTTTTCATTTCTTTTTAATATCTCCTCCTGTGTTTGTTTTTACATCGATCAAGTTTGGATTGCCGACATAGGTTATTTTTGCGGCAGTGGCAGCTGATCCTTTGATAGATTCTTTCACTCTGAATTCGCCTTTTGCAGCGGTATTTGCAAGGACCTCAGCATTGATGACTTCTAATTTTCTGCCATCAATATCTGCATTGGTGTAGGCTTTCAAGTCGAGATTGTTGGCACTTCCTTTTACTGCAATTTTAGAGTTGGTGGAAGCTTCTATAAATAGGTTTTCTGCCTTCACCGCCACTTCAATGTAGGCGTTAGCACTGCTGAAAAGATAGACGTTAGTTTCTGAGAGTTCATTATTTGCGAAAACTCTCGCACTGGTATTTGCTTGAATTTCGTCTATATCGACATAAGTAATTGTCACTTTTACTGAGCTTGATCTAAAATTGCCACGCCCAAGTTTGACTTCTAAAGCATCTTCCGATACATTAGTTTCTATTTTGTCCAATTCTACTCCAGAAGCGACAATGGAGATGGAGTTTTTGTCTCCTCTGACCAATTCAGCTTCTATGGAATTAGAAACTTTGATACTTGAGAAATCTCTCAAGTCCCTTGTCTCTTTATTTGTTTGTGCTTGAGCTGTGAAAGCCACAAAAGAGATAAGAAAAATGAATAACGCGCTTACTTTTTTCATGATTAGTTTGGTTTACACTCCTCCGTATAGTTTGAAGGTCATGTTTCGCAAATCTGGATTGTTGATAGCATAATGCATCGCCTCTGCTATTTCTGATGGGTGTACCCACTCTGAGAAGTCTGCATCTGGCATAGACTCCCTATTTGGTGGAGTATCGATTATGCTTGGTACGAATATGTGTGACCTTATTTTTGTACCTATTGATTCTTCAGCAACGTAGTCTGCGAGACTGACCACCATTCCTTTACTCAAAGCGTATGCCACAACATTCTTTCCATCTTCTGGTTGAAGCGCAGGTCTTGCACCAACAAACAAAAAGTTCCCTTTATTGGCTTTTTTGAACATTGGTAAAAAGTTTTTTACCATATTGAAAGAAGAGAAAAAGTTCAACTTGACCATTTTATTGATATCATCTGTAGAAGTTTCTTCTATATTTCCGCCTGCATACCCGCCAACTAATAAAATGATTGCTTCGACTTCTCCATATTGCATGATATATTCATTTGCAAAGTCAGCAGCAGATTTATCATCTGTGACATCTACCTCATACACATCATCGGCTTCTTCGATTTCATCTCCAGATCCAGGAAGGACAGTAGCAATTATTTTGTATCCTTCACGTTTGAACTTCTCAATTACTGCACTCCCAAGATTTCCGGCTCCCCCGGTTACGATTATATTCCGATCCATATTTAGTTTATTATTATGTTTGCATTATCTTCTAAAATTAAAGGTTAATTTCTCGAAACCATTATGAATTTCAAAAAATCAGCTGCTCAGGTAATAGAAAACAAGAAGCGAAGAGTGTTTTTATTCAAATTGATGATTTTTTTGACTTTAATCATTCTTATTCCCAACGTGGCGTATCTGAGGGAAAAGGTTATTCAGTCATCCTTGGCACATCAAATATATAATGCGCTTTTGTTTTTATTTGGGGCCAACTTGATCATCTCTCTCGGAAGGATGGTCACAGCTGGGTTTTACATGCGTCGGATCAAGGAGGATAGAATTCATGGTAACTTTCTTCTAGGTATTACTTGGATTTCAAATATTTTGAATGTGATTGCTGCACTGCTTGCCTTGATGTTCTTGTTTGCGATCAATCCGCTTGAATTTTTGACGAGCTTGACCATTGTAGCCGCTGCTATTGCTATTTTGAGCAAGGACTATGTAACTAATATGATCAATGGATTAATCATAATGTTCACAGATCAGTTTTCACTGGGAGATCAAATCAAAATTGGAGATAACACAGGCAGAATATCAGATATTACACTTTTGAATTTAGTGTTGAAAAATGAGAATGACGATTCAATCATCATTCCTAACAATTTAGTGTTTGCTGCTCAAGTCGTAAACCAAAATCAAAAGAGAAAAAATATTAAGGTGTATTTTGAGCTGCCTTTAAGTGTATTGATTTCTACTTTGGAAGTAGAGAATGCATTGTCTTCATTTCTTTTAGATCAAGGGGAAGACGTTGCAAAGATTGATCTCACTGTTACGCTGTCCGATTTGCTCAAAGATTGTAAGCGGTTTGAGATCAGTGTTTTTGATAAGTATAGCAATGCTAATAAACTAGAAAAGCTTCTTAAAGATGGTATTTTAAAATTCACAGATGAAATCAAAAAGTGAGAATTATTTTGATCAAGTTTTTCAGGTTGTAAGATTGATCCCAGCAGGAAGAGTGACTTCTTATGGAGCCATCGCCAATTATCTTGGTCTCAAAAGTGGAGCGAGAATGGTCGGCTATGCGATGAATGCTTCACATGGTGAAAAAGATGTGCCTGCACATAGAGTTGTAAATAGGAATGGTATGCTTACCGGTAAACATCACTTTTCTGGTCCTAATGTAATGGAAGAGCTCCTGAAAAAGGAAGGGATTCGGGTAGAAAATGATCAGATTCTAGATTTTGAGACTTATTTTTGGGATCCAAGTAAATACCTACTCTAGGTATATTTAGCCATTTTACAGGTTAAAAATGACAAAATGTATTTTTATTTGACATTTTTTAACACTTTTTGACTTTTGAGTATGCTTTTTGCAAATCAGCTATTAAATAATATTTATTATGGAAGCGGAATTAAAAAGTCACATCGCAGAAAACCTCAGAAAGCATAGAGTTTTAAGAGGTTACACTCAGGAGTATATTGCTGAGTATTTAGGAAAAAGAGATTACACTGCTTATTCACGATACGAACAAGGCAGGTCAAATCTTAAAATGGAAGATGCCATCAAGCTTGCTAATTTATACGAAGTTGATGTTCAGGAATTAATTTCTGTCACACCCTCCGTATCAGCTTATTCAGATAATGGTAAAAAGACCAATGGACTTTTGTCAGTACTTGTAGATTTAGATGGTTCAAGTCTTACCTTAGAAGGGAATATTAGTAAGTTGAAGAGAATTAATGATCTTCTTGCTAAGAACGAACTCTAACTATTTCTTTCTGATCAAGTACAGTCCGAGAAACATCAATAGGCCATTTAAGATGAGTGCTTCAAAGCCAAACTTATAGCCCCAAAGTAACTTCTCAGAGTTTTGACTGATTGCAAAAGTAACTATTGGGGCAACAATGGCCAGATATGGCACAAATCTGTCCTTTACTTGATATTTCGTAAATAAGCCAAATGCATATAATCCAAGTAGCGGACCGTAAGTATAACCCGCAATTACAAAGACTGCATTTATCACGCTTTGGTCATTTATCCATCTGAACATTAAAATTACAACAAACATTAATGCAGTAAATGCTAGATGAACTTTCTTTCTCAGCTTTATCTGTTCATTCTTAGGGTATTTTTTCTCAATTTCTAAAAAATCATAACAATACGAAGTCGTCAACGCAGTTAGGGTGGAGTCAGCACTGGAGTATGCAGCAGCCGTGATACCAAGGACAAAAACGACTCCAGCGAAAGCAGTGAATTCTGTGGTAGCTAGCAAGGGATACAGATCATCAGTCCTTGTGGGGATAGCTATGCCGTGTGTTTCTGCATAGAGATATAGTAGAACACCTAGTGAGAGAAAAAGTAAATTTACGAAAACTAGGATGATGGTAAACCAGAACATATTTTTCTGGGCATCTCCAATGTTTTTGCATGTAAGATTTTTTTGCATCATATCCTGATCTAAACCAGTCATGACAATTGTGATGAAAGCGCCTGAAACAAATTGCTTGAAAAAATTCTGGCCAGATTGCCAGTTCCAGTTAAAGATTTCTGATCGGGAATCAGCCGCTACAGTACTTACATACTCGGAAATAGTAAGGATTCCTAAATCTTGTCCGATAAGGTAAATACTTACCAGCACAGCAGCGAGCATAAAAAATGTTTGCAAAGTATCTGTCCAAACCACGGTTTTGATCCCTCCGCGGTGAGTGTAGAGCCAAATTAGAGATACTGTAATCAACACTGATACCCAAAATGGAATGCCCCACTGATCGAAAAGTATCAACTGCAATACACCAGCGACCAGAAACACCCTTATGGAAGAGCCTAGAGTTCTGGAAAGAATAAAGAAAAATGCCCCAGTTTTGTAGGACCAGAACCCAAACCTTTCTTCTAAATATGCATATATTGAAACGAGATTCAATCTATAGTAAAGAGGAAGTAAGACTTTTGCGATTACAAAATATCCTAAAGTGTAACCCATTACGACCTGGAAATAATTAAAATTACTATTTCCAACTTCTCCAGGAACAGAAATAAAAGTCACTCCTGAGAGTGATGCTCCAATCATACCAAAAGCTACCAAAAACCAAGGTGATTGTCTGTCTCCAGTGAAAAAGGTGTCTTGGGAAATGTTTCTTGATGTAAGCCAAGATATTAGAAACAACAGAGCAAAGTATGATGTTATTACTATAAGAACTAAATTTGAATCCATAGAGAATTTCTGATAAGGCATGCTAAATTGTCTATAATAATTAAATTTGCAAAATGAATCGACAAACACAAGCGTATCCAGAGTTAGACGAAGTAGAAGTTTTACTTGAGGATTTGGTAGATATTGAGGAGAGTGACCTTGTTGTTTTCAATGACGATGTCAACACTTTCGAGCACGTTACCAAAATTCTGATTAAAGTATGTAACCACACGACAGAACAAGCAGAGCAATGTACCTATATCATTCATTATAAAGGAAAGTGTGCTGTCAAAAAAGGGAGTATAGAGAAGTTGAAGCCTATGTGTCAGGCAATATTAGACGCAGGAATTCAGGCTGCTATACTTTAATTTGAAAAGCAGTGAATTTTCCCTCAAAATTAATAGAAGATGCTGTGAATGAAATTAGCCGCCTCCCAGGCATAGGCAAAAAAACAGCATTAAGGTTAGCCCTACATCTTCTCAAACAAAATGAATCAGTAACAGCATCACTCTCTCAATCGATCACGAAATTGAGGAATGAGATCAAGTATTGTCAAATCTGCCACAACATTTCTGATGCTGATGAATGTAGTATCTGTACAAGTCAGAGAAGGAACCGAAAAATCATTTGTGTGGTAGAAGAAATCCCTGATGTATTAGCAATTGAAAATACCTCACAGTACGATGGGCTATATCATGTGCTTGGCGGTGTAATTTCTCCGATACAAGGAATTGGTCCTGATGAATTAAAAATAGACTCCTTGCTCCGCAGAATTTCCAAATCGTTTGAAAGTGAAAAGGTAGAAGAAGTAATTTTAGCATTGCCAGTGACAATGGAAGGTGATACAACATCTTTTTACATTACTCGAAAACTTAAAGAGCTAGGTGTCAAAGTAAGTACAATCGCTCGCGGAATACCTGTAGGGGGAGAATTGGAATATACTGATGAAGTTACCTTAGGGCGAAGTATTTTGACAAGGGTGAATTATTCCGCGGATTGATTAATTCCTTTGCTGAATAGAAAAGGGTTCCTATATTTGCACACCATTTGGGGGATTAGCTTCCCGAAATTCTTCGGGATTAGAGCGTCCCGACAGGTGTCGGGAAGACCACCAGGTAACGTAAAGTAAATAAATAAGGGGGATTAGCTCAGTTGGCTAGATCGTCCCGACAGGTGTCGGGAAGACCACCGGGTAACCTGAAGTAAATAAAATAAGGGGGATTAGCTCAGTTGGC
>NZ_BMFD01000002.1:0-89156 GCF_014637795.1 Belliella aquatica
TTGGTGAACAGCTTGTAATATTCGTCGTTGCTAATCTTTTTCATGACGCAAGATTACAACCCAAACAGTAATCAGAAAATATGGGGTTTATCGGACGGATACAAATCACTTCTTTGTTGATGCTTCATGAAATACTGTAGATAAGACTTAAGACCATAAATCCCACTGTAAATAAGGTTGTCTAACTCTTCAGATTTACCCAATTGGTCTTTTATTTGACTTTGAAAATTTTCAGAAACAGGTAGGTAATCAAACACTGGGATTCCAATAAACCCTTCTGATAAACAGGGCATAAAATCTTCATTAAATTTTCGTAATTTATTTTTCTCTGGTCGACTTAACGTTTCGCCTTTTGCCGATTTTATAGCTAATCTTCCATATTCGGCTGAAACAGGAAAAATTTTGGGATTTTTTATACTGAAATTTTCTTTTAGATACTCTTCAGTTTTCTTTAATTTATATACTAGAGGTTCCTTATCAGGATCAAGATCATCAATTCTATTTAAAATGAATATTATTCTATCATTACTATTTTTATGTTTCTTTAAAAATTCACTAATTTCTCTGAGAGTACCCAATTCGTCATTTGTTCTTAGCTGAGTAGCATTAAGAATATACATCAAAATTGGTTTATTCTTTTCATCTTTTAAATATGTGTATGTTGCTTCTCTATGATTTTCATTTTGAGAATTGTTAGGACCAGGAGTATCAATAAAAAACACATCCATACCAAAAGTCTCAAATTCAAAAACAGGCCCTTCAAGAAGTATTTCAAGTTTCGATTCAGGGTCATTAGCCTTTTCATTATGTTTTGATATCCAATTCTCGTCGATATTATCTTCAACTATATCAGAATCACCATTTATCACTTGACCTTTGAAAAAATCTAAATTGTTATTGATTTTTAATTTGCATATAGTCGCTGTTGTTGCTTCATTTTTTGTCGGAAGAATACTTTGTCCAATTAGTGCATTGAGTAAAGTCGATTTTCCAGCGCTCATTGTGGCTGCTGCAACTATATTTACCTCTTGTTGATGTTTTTGGATTATATTGTCTTTAATTTTCTCGAATTCTTTACTTACCAATTCATCGTTACAATTAAACAAAAAACTTTCAAAGCTTCTCATCAAATCATAAATTTTATCTATATCAAAAACCTCAAAAGAGTAATTTATATCGATTTTTTCATTTTCGTCAAGATGCTGTAATCCTTCTATTTGTCTAATAATTTCTTGCTTTTCAAATTCATCACATTTAATAAATACCTTAAATGAACGTTCATTTATTGAATCAGCATATTTGTTGAAAGCTTCTTCAGTCCAATTAAAAATTCTTTCTTCTTTTCCTATTTTTAAATTGATGAAATCATTGAAACTTGTATTAGAATAGTCGAAAGTAGACTCAATTTTAAACTTGTAAGTTACTGGACTGTAGTCTATTTTTAAAGTATGCATAAATAATATTTTTTTTAGTTTTTAATTAACCCTACCCAACCTTCACCACATCCAAATGTGCTGAATTTACTGCATTGGCTTTGCGGATATCCACATCGTACATGCGCTTGAAAGCATCGACAACGCGCTCACCTCTTTCGTGATTGAGAGGGTAGTGGGCTGCGTGATCCATAACCACATCTACTGACATGCCTTTTATAAGACGGACTCCGTTGCGGAACATAGGTTGCTTAACAGTGATTTTGAATAAAGCCATTTGGGTGAAGTTTTATCTAATTCAAATATATTTTTTTGAACAATACCAATCCGAAAGAATATATATCTGTCTGGATCTGATGTATATCTGTAGGTTTTTCGATTAAAAGTGTTGAAAAATACCTGTCTTCTCTAAAAGTTGGGCGAAAGGGAGGAGGAAGTAATCAATTAGAAAAAAATGAATAAGGTAGTTAAGGGTTAATAGTTAATGATTAAAAAAGTGACTTAGAAGTGAAATTTATAATTCTCCACCGCTTAACGGTTTTAACAATTAACGCACTTAGCGCTTAGCTTTTATGAATTTATCGCGTTACTCGGGATCTGGACTTGAACTTCGGTTCCTGACTCACTAGAAACAACCTCTATAAACTGTTTTTCTGCTCCAAAAATCAAAGCAATTCGCTTGTTGACCAATTCCATACCTTTTGATTCACGAAGTTGGTTGGTTTTTACCTTTTTGATGCCCACTCCATTGTCCTTTACGGTGCAGCGTAGCATTTGCTCGTCTTCTTTGCTAAATATAATCCGCAGGACAGGGTTCGGATGGTTGTGTGGAAAAGCATGAACAAACACATTCTCTATAATAGGTTGCAACAGCATAGGAGAGACGTAAACATTCTTGACTTCCAAACCCTCCTCAACTTTTATAGACCAATCCACACGGCCTCCCATGCGCTCGTTTTCAATCTCTATGTAGGTTTCGAGGTAGCTGATTTCTTCTGACAGGGAAATGTAAGCTTGTGAACTATTGGAAAGTGTTTTTCGGATCAATTTTGAGAATTTGCCCATAAACTCCATAGCCAAATCCACATCATTATTCAAAATGTAATATTGTATGGAATTGATGGCATTGAAGATAAAATGTGGATTCATCTGACTTCTCAAAGCCTCTAATTTCGTCTCGGAGAGTTGCATTTGAATGTCAAGCCTTATAGCTTCTTCCCACTTTAGTTTTCTAATTCTTGCTTTGTATATCAAAAATGCAAGACCTATTATGAGCATGATAAAAAGTGAAATTACCCATGGATTTTGATAATAAGGTCTGAGAATTTGTAAATCAAATAGCGTAAATATGGAAGTTTGACCTGTGTATTGATCATAAACTTCTACTTCAATCTGATAGGTTCCTGCTGGTAAATAAGAAAGAAAAAGTTGAGGTTCAGGACTGAAAGGACTCCATTCATCATCATACCTCAAGCGATAGCGGTACATGAGTTTCTCCGGATATTTGCTTCCTACTGCTTTGAATTTCAATAGAATCGTATTTTTGTCATGCGGGAGTCTAAGTTGATCGTATTTATAGGTAAACCATAAATAATCTTCTTCAGGGACAGGCTCTTGATTGATTTCAATGTATGACACTGCCAATTGAAATTGATTTGTTTCGGGCTCCAAAATCGAAGGTAGGTGAAGTGTATAATAGCCACGAGTTGTCCCTATGTAAAGCAAATCATCAATCACTTTCGCTGTTTTGAAAAGCATATGAATCAAGCCTTGTTCATCATCGAGCACACTTACATTTCATTTATGGTAAATATTCAGCCCTTGTTCGGTACCGATCAGCAAGTGATCCTGATAAGATTCAAGAAATAGAACCGTCTTTCCGAGAATTTTATTCCTGTCGATAGTTTCTAGAATTTTTAGCCCATTTCGATCCTCAGCCACATAAATCGAATCAAATTCCGTTGCCAAGACCAACTTCCCTTCTTTGGTAATGTGCATTTGCTTGATTTTGGATATCTCAAGTTTTCCGGAATTTTTGTACGAGTAGAAACCTTTTTTATCATAATGAAACAATCCTTCAAATACTGAAGAAAAATAGGTTTTTCCTCCATATTCTAAAACCTGGGTTACATTGGTAGGAGTGTTGGGCTGATTTTGATAAGGAAAATAGGTATAAGTCATTTGACTCAAATCCTCATAAATACGGACGCCACCATAAGGGTTTGTTTCTATAAATTTCCCTTCTGGGGTAAATCCAATTTTGAATGTATGAACAGGGACGTAAATAAGAATTCGACCAGTAAGATCAATTTGAAAAACCCCAATATTGCTACTGACCCAATAGCTATTTTGATTAAACTTCAATTCGTAAAAAAGAACATCTTCCGCAATTGTCTGATAGTCCAATTCATAAAAATCATCTTCGTATTTGGGAAGCTTGCTTTTATTAAGTTTTACATATTCATCTACTACTTTTTTAAGCTCGGATTTACTCAGACTTTTGATTGGCTTACCTTCAAAACTTGTGATAGAAAGTCCACCTTCATGGAGAATCGCCTTTTGATTTTTTTCAAAAGAAAAGCCTAACACTTCTTTATTTTCAAATTCATAATAAAGAATGTTTTGATCAAGATTCACTTCGTAAACTCCTTGTTCCAATGAACCAAGATAAAGAATCTGTTTTTCAGTATTATATGCTAAAGAAAGGATGTCAGTTGCATCTACATCAAAAGTTTTAGATATAGATTTTAATATTCCATCTTGAAGATTAAAAACCCCACCATTATTGGCATAAATCCCCCAAGCAGCTAGATAAAATTGATTTGTCCCAGCATTTAAATAATCCCAAACGATGGACTGACCGAAAGATCGAAGTGGTTTCTTACCCGCAATTAGATCTTTGATTTCAAATTCATCAATATGACCTTTATTACTCAAGTAAATTTGAGCCCCATTCAATCCTATGGCATAAATCAATTGATGTTCACTGACTTTCTCGATTTGCGGTTCGCTCAGTTCGGGATCTAAACGATAAATCCCCATTCCATAGGTCGTATAGTAGAGCATTCCTTCATGCAAAAAGAAACCTGAAATATAACTTTGAGGACTATTTAAGAGACTATTCTCTAAAGGTTTGATCTTGTCTGTTTTGATATCGATGATAGAAAGACCGTTTTCTGTCCCGACAAAAATCTTTTCCTTGTATGGGAAAAAGTGTCTAATTCTAGCGTCAATTAGACCAGAATCTAATGGAAAAGAAGTAAATCTTTCTCCATCAAATTTGGAAACTCCACCACCATAACTTCCAAACCACATTTGACCTTTACTATCTTCAGCTATTGCCCAGCAGCTTCCAAAAGCCAAACCATCATCGGTAAAGAAGTTTAGAAATCTACCATTTTCCTTTACGGAAATCCCATTTTCTGTACCAACCCAAAGCAAACCCCTTGAATCTACATATAGCGCTCTGACTGCATTATTTGGCAAGCCATTCAAAGTGGTGTATTGAAATGTCGGGTATTGCTGCGCTGTGCTCAAAAAGGGGAGGAGCAGGCAAAGAAAAAAGAAGAACTGAATGATTCTATTCAAAATATTTAAAGATATTAGTCCTCATTCGGATAGAAACAGATATTTTTTCCTCGTTTTTTAAATGGAGGAAGTTATTCTTCTTATCATATTTATCTATAAATTTCCCATTGACCAAAAAACTTTGATGGACTCTTATAAACCGTTCATCGGCCAACTGCTCTTCAATACTTTTTAGGTTTTTAGATATTAAAATTGTTTTAGCGTTTTCGAGATATATATAAGAATAGTTTTTCTCTCCTTTTATATATAAAATTTCATCCTTATGTAGAAAATGCTCAAATTCTAGCGTAGTAAATTTGATAAGATTGTTATCTTTTTTTTGAGGAATAACCTGATCAAGTCTTGATGACAAAGCAGCTTCTTCCTGCCTTGTCTCGAATTTGATCAAGGCTGATTTTAATTCTAGTATTTCTATAGGCTTCAACAAATAGTAAAATGCATCATGTTTGATGGCGCGAATGGCGTGATCGTCATGGGCAGTAGTGAAAATCACTTCGAAATCAAAAGAGCCCAATTCATCTAAAAGATCGAACCCATTTTTTTGAGGCATATTGACATCTAAGAATAGTAAATCAGGCTCTTCATTGCGAATTTTCTCTACAGCTTCATCCACAGAATGACAAGTAGCGATGATATCATACTTCCCAGGAAAAACATGATGAATCATCTTACTGAGCAAATCTTGCGCGTGTGTTTCATCATCTACTAAAACAACTTTGTACATAACAACTCCAAATTAAATAATCAATAAAAGAATAGTCTTTTGGGAGTTTTAAAAGCTAAAAAATAAAACTCGCCGGAAACTATGAGCAATTTATAGATTTATAAGTTAAAAAGAATTAATTCAGGTGTTTTTTAGGCCCATATCAATTGCTCCAAAATCTACCCTAAGAATAAAAATAGGTCAACTACTGATCTTGAGTTGTTGACCTATTTCTTTTAAAAAAATCTTATATAAGATTTATAAATGGGGATTTTAACAAAACTTATTTCTGCGTAATCCTTGGATTTAGCTCCACTTTCGTTCCTTCAGATTTTTTTCTCATACGCATGTTGATCAACTCTACACTAAGAGAAAAGAAAACAGCAAAATAGATGTAACCTTTTGGAACTTCTACATGGAACCCTTCGACTAACAGCATAAATCCTATCAAAATTAAGAAGGACAAGGCCAATACTTGAAGGGTGGGGTTCTTGTTGATGAATTTGCTGATGCGCCCAGCAAATACCATCATTACAATCATGGCAATGATTACTGCAATGATCATCACAAGCACCTCATCCACCAATCCCACAGCTGTTAATATACTGTCAAAGGAAAATATCACATCGAGCAGGATAATTTGAAAGATCACTTGTGAAAGTCCCTTGGCAGAATTGGCTTTGACTTCTTCGGCTTTTCCTTCCATCTTATGATGGATCTCCACAGTAGATTTGAATAACAAGAACAAACCTCCAAAGGCTAAAATCAAGTCTTTACCACTTAAATTAAAGTCAAATAGCGAAATTAAAGGATCGTTGAATTTGATGATATAAGATATTCCCAAAAGTAAACCAATCCTAAAAATCATTGCGAAAGCTAGCCCTAGAACCCTAGCTTTTTCTTGTTGATGTTCTGGTAGTTTATTCGAGATAATTGAAATAAAGATGATATTGTCCACACCAAGGACTATTTCTAGAAACGTCAGTGTAGCAAGAGCAATCCAAGTTTCAGTTAATAAGAAGATTTCCATTTATGATATATGTATGATTTTCAGAATGATAATCAAAACTTAGGAAATTCATTTCAAACTCCCTAAGTTCTTTGAATTAAATTATGCTTAATACGGCCCGCTTGGGAAGGAGCAAATCACCTTTTAAGCAGATGCTTTCATCTGTCAAAGCCCAAATGGTCGTTTCGATTTGATATGCCTGATTACTTAAATCCAAGAAGGTTAATTTAACTTTTCCATGTTCTAAATTGCCAAGTAAAAGAGCCTTTTCGAGTTCCCTATCGCGGGTTTTGATTTCCAAATCACTATGAAGAACTTCTTCTTTCGGGAATCTAATTTTTATTATATCCTCTTTCTGAATTAAAGTGGGTTGGTTCATATAGCGATCCGATTATTTTTCTGCTGATTTTTTACTAAAGATTGCAAGGTTGCTTCCCATTTCTTGATTATAATTGGTTCTCCAACCAAGTCTGAGAAAATTTCCCCATCATAGAATTCTAAATCACCTATTATTTTCCCATCATAATTGATCAGTTGTAAGCTTAAAGCATCAATGATTTTTCTGCTGTTACCTTTTGTTCCGATCACTCTGGAAACCTCATGAATTTTCACATGATTTACTTTATATAAATCAATTAAAATCGGATTGATTTCATTTAAGTTAGAGATATAGATCAGTTTATTTTTTTGTGTATCAATGCCAATAAAATAGCGATTTCTCCACTCTTCTTGCTCACTTAGACTGAGATCGTGATTTTTGAGGAACTCAGTTAATTTATTCGACTTTTGAGCCTTTTCTTTTTTTACTTTTTGGCTATTGAGATAGAAGGGGATAGCGAAAGCAACCATGCCAGCTACTGCCATGATTAATGTAATTATATCAATTTCAAACATTTTGATAAGAGTTTTTGGCAGGAAATATGACCGGCCTTGTTTATGATTTTATAAAATCTAGTCAAAGGACTAGTAGATTGGATCAAGCTATAAAGCTCAATCCTTGTAAAAAAAATAGGCTTACCAAAAGTAATGTGTAGGAAACTTTAATGCTTTAATATCAAAATTCAAATCAACTTTTTGGCTGATTTTAAAAATAGATTTAACCTGATTCTCAAAATGATTGATCGACGATTTATAGAAATTTCCTAAACATTCTCCACCACCAAGAGTGCCTTTGGAAGTAACAATCACCAAATGATCGGAGCTAGAAGCAAAAAGCAAATCACCCGAGTATTCACCTAAGTATGAGTTTGAATAAAGTTCAGCGGACTCCTCTGAATGCACCTGCTCAACAACTGAAAAATACGGCATCACCGTCCCTTGAATCATCAAGGAAATCAGAAGGGTAATTCCAATAAATTGCTTAAAATAGGTGTTCATTTTTAGATGCACTTAGCTTAGATTCTACACTCAAATTAGATACCAATTATTGATATCTTTTGGATGGTTTTGATTTATTTATACTTGCTAAGATAAATATTCAAATATTGAAGGCGCATTTATTTCTCAGGAGTTCTGAGCACCTTAATTAGGAAATATAAAGTAGCTGAGATCACCAATCCTTGAGTGATGATCAGCATAAGCAAGGCTGTGTTATTCATAATTTTTCCTTCCTTCTTTTAAGCGTTTTTGATGAGACAAAAAGACCAAGTAACAGATAAATACGAAGAGACTTATCAAGAGTACCCTAGCCATATTGATAAAGAATATTTTCTTTTTAATAAATGCTATATCCAATTGATTAGTAGAGTTCTGTAACTGCTCTTTTAAACCAAAATTGGTTATGTTTTTGATCAAGGAACTGTTATCCAAAACCCATGTTCCACCATTCAAAACATTTGAAATGCTATCCATCCATTCATTTTGATAGGGTGTGATTAATGAACTCAAAAATACCATCAACAGTAACAAAGGTGTGATGTATTTGATGATAAATTTATAGACCTGTGGAATCTTGATATCGGAGCCTTCATTGATTTCATTCCAGCCTTTGTTGATCCCAAAAACCCAAGAAAACAAAACTGCTTCCAATAAAGCAAATACTACCAAACTGACGGTTCCAGCCCAATAATCATATTCATCAAAAACGCCATATTGGTAAAGTAAAACGGTAGGTAAACCCATAATGAGTGCCAAGGCGCCAAATGACCAAGCACCTTTCTTTTTTCCCCAACCAAATTCATCTTTCATAAAACCCATCCAAGGTGTCCCCATAGCGAGCGAGGAAGTAATTCCTGCAAAGAATAAAAGTCCAAACCATAATACTCCTGAAAAAGCCGCAGCAACCTCACCCCATTGCTGAAAGAGAAAAGGCATGGTCTGAAAAGCCATCCCAAAGCCCGCATTCTCCAAAACCCAATCCAATCCCAAATAGCCAGCAGCTATAGGAATAACAATGCTGCTTCCAAGCACCACTTCAACAAACTCGTTCATAAAACCAGCAGAGACCGCGTTCAAAGCAATATCTTCATTGGCCTTGATATAGGCAGCATAACATTGAATAGTCCCCATACCCACCGATAAGGTAAAGAATATCTGTCCAGCTGCAGCAAGCCATACTTTTGGATTTGAAAGAGAATCAAATTGTGGAGTCCAGAGGAAATTCAAGCCATCCCAAGCATTTGCATCAGGAAAAAGCTCTGATTTCCCAGATTCTCCCAGCGTCAAACCTCTCACAGCTAAAATAACACCGAATAAAATGAGCAAGGGCATTCCAATTTTAGCTACTTTTTCGATGCCTCCTAATCCCTTGGAAAGAATAAATATATTTAATGTCAAGACTAAAATATAGAAAAATACCGCTTCAAATGGAATGCCTGTACTTGTAGTAAAGACATCCACATAGGAAGTAAAGAATATGGCTACATCTGATTGGGACATCCCCTCAAATGTTCCAAATACAGCATGTAGCACATAAACTAAACTCCAAGATTCTATATAAGTATAATATGCCACCACAGCGATGTTGGTGAAGATTCCAAAAACACCCACATATTTCCAAATCTTAGCTTTCCCCATGCCATCCATGATGTAGGGTGTACTGTGGTTATTGAATTTCCCTCCATATCTTCCTGATGACCATTCGATCAAAAGAAGTGGAATTCCCATCAACAAGAAGCAAATCAGATAAGGGATAATAAAAGCTCCGCCGCCGTTTTGAACAGCTTGAACAGGAAACCTCAGGAAGTTACCCAAGCCAACAGCATTTCCCGCCATCGCTAAGATTAGTCCCAACCTAGAGCCCCAAGCCTCTTTTGGCATTAACTTATTTTCCATAAAGGATAAATTTGAATTGAATCAGATAAAATGATGAAGATTAAAATCGATAGAAACTCACTTTTAAAATTGAGTTCTCAAAAATTCAATAAAAGAATAGATAGGGATGTAAAAAATCCAAGATTTTCGGAACTACCAAAGAGGATGGTTCAATGATATTAAAAGAAATGGTATTTAAAATTTGCTCAGGGCGAACAGGACTTGACAGACCAAAATCTTGACTGTTTATTTTGTTCTTTGAAAGGAATGAAATAGAATTTATTGAAGGTAAAAGCGCTTCTAAATTACCTAAATGAACATCGATTTCAGTGTTTGTCGTAACGAATGTTCCTTCATCAGAAAGCTCTAATTTGCAAGTATCCTCTTCTTTACTAGAAAAAGTATCTAAAGCCAAGACCTGAACTCCCAAGAGTACTAAGAGGAGTAAAAAAGCAAATTCAGATTTTTTCACAAGGAGCCTATAAATAACCGCATCAAATGTAAATGAAATTTTTACTTAATTATTAAAGTTGAAAAAATATTTATTTCAGGAAATTATTTCATTTTAAAAATGCCTTATACCAAATAGAAACGGCTATTTCGCATTTTTAAGCATTTCATATTTCTTCTGCTTATCCTTCCATCTTTTCATAGCATACTGTTGCATATCTTCAACCCGATCTTTTTCATCTACAATTTCAAATCCAAGCAATGATTCGATAATATCTTCAAGTGTAGTAATCCCATCCATTCCGCCATATTCATCTGTGATCAAGGAAATATGTTCTTTCTTCTGAAGCAGTTCATCCCATGCGTCAAATAAGGTCATGTCTTCGGGAAAAGTAATTATATCTCTTCGGATATCTTTTAGCTTTAAATCAAACTGATCTTCAGCTAATTTTTCAAAAACCAATTCTCGAAAAATATAACCTGTAATATTATCTCTATGATCTTGATAGATAGGTATTCTTGAAAAGTGCAAAAATTCCTTATTCTTCAAAAATTCCTGCATTGACATATCTTCGTTTGCTGTAACGACCACAATTCGAGGCGTCATTACTTCTTTGATTTTTATGCTTTTAAGCTTGATGAGGTTTTGAATTATTTTATTTTCCTTATCACCGAAGATCCCTTCTTGCAAACCAATACTCGCTAAAGCTGAAATCTCTTCTCTACTCGTAGTAAATTCTGCTTTTTCTCTTGAAAGGAGTTTTGTCAAGATAGAAGAAAGCCAAACCAAAGGATAAGTTATAAAAATCATTCCTTTGATAATTTTAGAGGAAATGCCAACTAATTCTCTGCTATAATTTGCTCCCAAGGTTTTGGGTATAATTTCAGTAATTACTAAAATCAGTATTGTCAAAACAGCTGAAACCAAACCAAAATATCCTTCTCCAAAAACAATAATTGCTTGTGCACCGACACCAGCAGCACCAACGGTATGTGCGACCGTATTCAATGTTAAAATTGCTGACAAAGGCTTATCGATATCTTCTTTGAGTTCGATCATCGAATTAGCTGACTTATCTCCATTTTGAGCATTTGATTTCAGATAAGAAATCGGAACGGACAATAAGACAGCTTCCATGATTGAGCATAAAAAAGAAGTAACAAGTGCAATGGCTAAATAGGTGAGTAAAAGTATCATGTGTTTTTCAGTGATAATGAATGCAATAATTTTTTTATTGTCTCAAAACTAGACAAAAGCAATCAATTATTAGCAAATCTATAGTAAAGTCTAATAAAACAAAAACTCGTGGATTTTTGAATCACCAAAATATATCATTAATCAGATTTTGAATTTTTATATGTTCTTATGGATGTTTGAAGGTATTCAATGGCTACTTTTTCATCTTTAACAGATAGAATTTCCACCTTACCATTTCCTTTATAATTTGCCAGCCAAATCTGTAAAATTTCCAAGATTCCTGGATAAGTGGCCTTCAATTCTTCCAAGGTGTTGACTCTCTGCAAAGGACCATGAATAGGTACGGCAATCAGCTTCCCATCTGCCTCACCACTGTCCATCATATCTATCAAACCTATGATTTTGCACTGAATTACTTGACCTCGAGCTATATTTTCTCCAAGAACAAATACATCAACAGGATCACCATCTCCTCCCAATTCTTCTGAAAGCAATGTCTGTGGAACAAAGCCATAATTCGCAGGGTAGGAGAGATAGTCGATGATGCGCATAGAATCACTAGATATCATTTCCCATTCCAACTGACCTGACAATTTATTGACTTCCCATTTTTGGCTGGTACCTGCCGGAATTTCGATGACAACATTCACCAGAGAATCGGAAGATCTCGGAGCAATACCATGAAGCAGATTAGTACTGACATTGTCATTTTCATGTTTTTCTGAGACTTGGCAAGAAAGAAGACAAGAAAGAGAAAAGGCAAAAAAGAAGTTTTTCATCTAAGCTGAAATTTGAAGTTTATTTAGCAAAGGTAAATAGTTTAATGTTTCCTATCTGTTAAATGGCAGCTCATTTACCCAATGAAAACCTCTGTTCATTAAGAGATAATCCTTTTTCAACTTTCGTTTTGCGGTGATTTGATATTTATTGGAGCTAATTTCTCCATGGATTTTATAATTTCCATCCTCCAACTCAGTAAGAATAAATCGATACGGATCTTCCTGTTCTTGACTTTCAATAAAATTGATTTCTCCTTCATTCCATATGTGCTCGATGGTATAATAGTTCTTAGTTTTGGCTTTATTTAAAGTCATGATGGTCTTACCCTGAATAAAAATTTTATCCCAATGTGCTGATTCTGAAAGACCAGGTTTATTTTCAATCTCAAAGGAGATCACTTCGTAAACTCCTTCCCATTCATTGAGGAAAGTTCGAAAAGATTGACTTCTCACATGCCCTACTGCTAAACTTAAGGGAATAAGCCCTACAAGAATGATTTTTGCAGCAATATATGCCCCCTTTTTCCATTTGGTATTGAAGAAATATAAAGTAGGTTTAATGCGCACTTGCTGATGTAAAATGAAGAAACCAAACAATGCCTTTAGACTTGGTAAAAGAATCAAAATAGAAAAGAATAGGAGATGACCTGAGAAGAGTTTGACAGGAACATCAAATGCAAGATTAACGATAAAAATATTAGTGCAAACAGCTATCGAAACCAACGCTCCTAAAATGGCTGTTCTTCTAAATAGCAATAAAAACCCTGCTAAAATCTCAGAAACACCCATAAATCCTTTGTACAAATCTGAATATCCAAAAAATCTCCATGCAAGACCCATTGGGGAAGATTCACCATAAGTTGATTCTAATGCGATTAAAGACATACTTGGAAACTGTCCTTGTAAAAACTTGACCACTCCATAAGAGATTAATGTCAATCCAACAAAGTATCGGGCATAGATAATCATCCAATTGTACAATCTGTTGATATGATCATGCTTTCTGACGAAAAAATAAAGAATCAGCGCCACAAGAAATCCAAGTGTAGCATAACTTATCAGTGCAATGTAATCGACCGTAGTATCTCCACTTCCATTCATAGCGATATATTTCAAATCTATGAATCCCAAGATTTCTCTACCAAAAAACAATGTGAATTTTGCTTTTAAGGCCTCTACATATTTACTGAAAAACTCATAACCATAAGGAATGTAGCTGGCTGGAAAAGGAAAGCAATAGATGAAAATGTAAAGACTTGTGAAAAGCTTTAGAAAATTGATCGAAGTTCTACAGAGTTGATTCATAAAGAATGGTTTATAATTCAACAAATTAAGACAAAAATCACTTTTTGCTTATCTTAAAAATTCTAAACACCTCTTAAATATTCTAAAAGCGATTCATGATATCACAAGACCGATGTCTTACTTTCATAAAATCAGGTATCCACTTCATCTCGTTTAGCTGGTTTTCCATTATCAGAAGAGTTCTTCTCTTCTTTCCCTTCACTATTTTTGTATTCTTCTTTTCTAGGTGGTCTTGCTCCCTTAGATTCTCCTGGGGTGTCTCTATTGGAGCCTTTATCTACTCCACTATCACCCTTCTTTTTGACCATTAAAATAGATGGCAGCACTCTTTTGAATTTGTTGATCGAAGTAAGCATGTTGGCTTTGATTTAGTTACAATTCATTTCATTCAACAAACTCAATAATCGATCCACATCCCAAAGGTTCATAGGTTCTAAAATATTAATCTGACTTTAGGGAATTTCTCTAAATTTTATAAACTGAATATCATACCAATAGCAGGTAAAATAAAAATAAAACCATCATTCTGGCACCTTATTAATTCTTTTTCGTAGAAATAAGAAGATAAAAGAAAAACAGCTATGCGAAACTCCTCAAAAAAAATTGCCTTGTTTTTATTTGTAATTCCTTTTCTTTTTAGCTGCACCGCACATTATGTAGCAACATGGCAAAATTACGATGAAGGTGCCGTCATTACTGAAAACAATAATTATACAATCAAAAATGACACAATAGGGGTCTCTCACATATTTAATAATCCAAATGGATCTATCTCGCTTAGAATTGAAAATTATACTGATCAATCCATGTTAATTAACTTAACAAAATCTGCTCTTGTCATTAATGGTAAAGCTTACAACTATATAGATGGAAAATCCACCTTTTTTGGAAGGTTGGATTACTTTGCAAGTCCTGTAATCCCGACTACAGGAACTTTTGAGGGAGAAATTTCTTCAAAGACAAATACAATATTTATCCCAGCAAAAACTTACGTAACTGGACAGTTCACTAATATCAGACAGGAACTTTTAAATGAAGTAGGGGATAATTATAAGGGAGTCAGTGGAGACTACCCTGTTTTCAATCAACATATACCTACCAAAATTATTTTTTATAAAAAAGAAGAAAGTCCACTTAATTTGACGAGTAATATCAGTTACTCTATTTTAGATGACAAGAATAATCCTGTGTTTACAAACCGAGTTACACAAAGCTATTATTTGTCAAGAGTTGCAAAAGCAAATTCTTTGTCAAACCAGCAATTAAATAACAATTTACTCACACGTGAGGACATGTCGAGCTATAGCATTACGAAAGGGGAAAATACAGCGGGGGTGTTAATTCTTTTGGGAATCGTTGGTTTGGCTGTACTTGCTGCAGATGTCGACGAGCAATGATAAAATTTAGCCATATCCACTTTTACAATAGTAGTCAAACAAAATGCTGTTATTTAAATCAATAGAAGCACTGATAACTAATCGACCGATAACGACAGCTATTATCCGCATGATTATTTGTGAAAAAAATCATATACTAAAGTCATTGTAGCTAATCATTTTACATAATAATATTGGTATTTATCTACTTTTTTCTAATTTGGATCGGTTGAAAGTCAAAAAACCAAATTTTGTCCGTTTTAGAACATAAATTTTAATCTTGAAAAATCTTATCTTATGAAAAACTCGCTCTATCTCACATCTATATTTTTAATGTTACTTTTCTATTCTTGTGACTTTCGTGTCTCCGAATACAAAGGAGAATCCATTGAAAAGGAAATGGATATTAAAGAATTTTCAAGTCTTCATGTAAAAGGAGCATTTGAAATTATTCTTATTCAAGGAGATAAAGCAGAATTGAGATTTGAAGGAAATGAGGAACTAATCAATGAAATTGAAATTGATCAAATTGAAGATCAACTATCCATTATCTTAAAAACGGACAAGAGCAAGACCTTCAAAAAAAATGAACTGAAAATTTTTATTACTTTGACAACCTTAGAAAATTTAGTTTTTGAAGGAGTGGGAGAGATTAAAACTGATGGATTTCTTGCGATTGAAAAAATTGAAATCAATGGCAAAGGGGTTGGAAATATAGAATTGAATCTTGATGCACAAGAAATAATTACCGAACTCAACTTTGTCGGCAATATGAAGCTTGTAGGATCCGCAGAACAAGTTTTTCTCTCAAATGAAGGTATTGGAAATATCGATGCGGCAGAATTGATTGCTCAAAATATGGAGATTATAAGCAGTGGAATCGGAGCAGTTTCAGTTTACTGCGAAAATGAATTGTCAATAGAAGTTAATGGTATTGGAAGTGTCACCTACGCAGGAAACCCAGAAGTAATCTCTGAAAAAGTCTCCGGCATAGGCAAAATCAACCGTAATTAACATTTACTAATTTTACAATCTGTCACGACGGACAAGTTTTTTCAATTTTGTAATCTTCCAATCCATTATTTCACAACTGTTCTTGGAATAGCAGCAGGTAATCTACTTAACATTTCATTGTTGAGAAGTTGCGTACTGTTGGTGAAACTGGATACATTGATTACATTATTAATTTGTCTCCCAATTAAAACCACTTCGTCGCCAAGAACCGCTTCTTTGATGTGTGTAATGTCAACCATAAAAAGATTCATGTTGATCAAACCAACGATAGGAGCTTTTTTTCCATGAATCAAAACATGTCCTCGATTGGATAGCGCTCTTGGATAGCCATTTGAATAGCCAAGCGGCATCACTGCGATGGTCATTTTGTGCGTAGCTTGAAAAGATGTACCATATCCGATGAATTCGCCTTGTTCCACGTCTCGGATATCCATGATATCTGTTTTCCAAGTAAATATACGCTTGAGTGAAGCATCTGCTTTTTTATTAGTTTCATGCAAATGCGCATAATAGATATCTGGGCTAGGCCAAAACCCATATTGCGCTACGCCAATTCTAACCATATCATATACAGTATCTTTCATTGCCAAAGCTGCAGCAGAACAAGCGATATGTCTGATATTTGGGACGATTTTCTTTTCCTTACATTGTCTTAAGAATGCCTTGTAACGCTTGTGCTGCATGTCTATCTTGAACTGATTAGATATCGATTCTGCTCCCCCAAAATGTGTGCAAAGTCCCTCAAAAATAAGATGCTCACTATTTTGCTTCAGAAAGGACAATACTTTTAGAAATTCCTTTTGAGGGAGTCCAGTTCTATTGGCACCTGTTTCCACTTCAATATGTACTTTGGCTGGCTTTCCTAGTTTTTTTGCAGCTGCAAGTGTTTTTGGAAGCCTTTCAAAGTTGTACACAAAAAACTCAATATCATGTGCTATAGCCCACGGAATATCCTCTTCATAGATAATTCCCATAATCATAATCCTACTTGAAGGAGAACAAACACTCAATACTTCCTCAGCTTCAAAGCTCGAGGCAACAGAGAAATGATCTACTCCACATTTCTCCGCCATAGGAACAAAGGTTCTGATTCCATGTCCATAAGCATTTGCTTTTACTACTGATGATACGATTACATTTTCGCCGATTTTCTTTTTGATAAAGTTGATATTGTTTTTGTATGCAGATTGTTTTAATTCAATCCTTGAGGAATGTTTTACCATATTTTTTTTGTTTCCAGCCAAGTATAAGCACGTCCCCAGCTTTCCCTAGCCAATTTTCTGATTTTCTGAACTTCTTCATCTGGAACGTTATCCATTTTGTCTGTAGCCTCCAAATTATTATAATGAAAGGCATAAATCCTTGCTGCAAATTCATGTAAAGGCAAAGATGATTCACCATATATTTCTCCATTTCCATAAACAGAAGGCTTGATATTTTGCCCCCAATCTTGGCGACCCTCGTTATTGGGATTAAGAAAATAGGCTCTGTATTTTCCTTTTGGATCTTTATCAACACGAAGCAATGAAATGGCATGAAAACCAAGCATATCACCTTTCGAACTTGTGATAAATATCCCCACAGGATTCGGATATATTAGCCTGTGTCCTCCATTGTATTTTGGATGACACATGGCATAGAATACCTTGATAAATCCATCAAAATCTACAATTGCATTGAATAAATAATCATAAGCAGATGCAAAGCCAATTTGAATCCATTGCCCGTAAAGTGCAGGATTTACCCATTTATGTGGATCTTCTGCTCTTCCTGAGGCGTTGAGCATCATTTCATTGTAGATTTTGTCTAGCATTGGAACCAAGGTTACCGATACGGCATCTAGGTTATGATCGAGATTTTGGACCAAACCTAAACCAACCTCTGATGCTTTGATCTCTTGCGCTTCAAATCTAAAAGTAAGATCATTGTAAGTGGCAGCAGTCTGAACCATATTTATTAGTTTGGCAGGAGCGTGCTGACTCCACATACTAATTCCACGGGCACTTTGACAAGTGGGGTTATTACCCTGACCGACGCCAAGAGGCTGTCCTAACACGCGGAATAATGCACCCATCAAATATTGTAGTGCACTCACTTTCTCATGTGGTGTTTTTGTTGATTTTAAGATTCGCTCCTCTACCTCAGGGTGAATTGTGACAGTAAGCATATTTGCTAAACCAGACCGGACAGCTTCCCTTGAGAATATCCCTGATTCTAGCATTTTAGCAAGACCGTAAATACATTGTGCATTAAAGGGATGAATCGTCTTGAGAATCAAGGTTGAAATAAACTTTTCATATTCCCTCCACCTAGCAGTTCCTGCTTCTGTCAGTCCTAAGCAAAAAGGAACGAGATTTTTGTGCCCATTTTCTATTAGAAATAATATCAAAACGGGATGATATTGGCTTACTAACCCAAAGCTCAACATCGACTTACTCATCGCAATTGATTCTTCCTCTAATTGCTCTTTGGATAGTTTCTTTAAAGATATTTTATACTCTTGATAATTCGTATTGACAGTTTTTATCGTTGGTCGATAGATGCATCTTTGAAATTTTAGCAATCTTGAATCTAAGTCAACTGTAGGGTCCAATTCAATTTTTTCTTTGACTAAAGCGATTATTTTTCGCTGTTTCTCTGTAACAACAGGTCTCTGCTCACAAATCAATGTAAGCTCTTCTACAAGTTTTTCTTTTACATTATCGAGTTTTGTTTTTTCAGAGATGAATTTAAACAAAGTATGCACTTTCTTCAATTCATGATCACTCATCACTAGTCGAGTTTCCTCCAAGGGCTCGTTGAAGACGAATTCCAAATTGGCTACAATAACTTCCTGAATGAAGTTTTCTGCATCATCTGAGCTACAGCCTTTTATTTTTATTTTTCCATTAGCAATAGCCAATAAGCGTAATTCACTTAAAATCTCTATCGTCGAGTTTGGGTGGCCACTTTTGAGTGTTCCATTCACCAAACTAGCAACTAACTTGGAAGGATCAGCCCAAGGTGAGCCATCAAAAATACCCGCTTTGGATAATCCTCCTATATTTTGGAAAATGAAATCGAGGCCTTCTGTTGTATCAATAAGTAAATCTATTTGGCCCATCATTTTCTGCGCCTTTTCGGGCCTAGTGAGTGCTGTCGCCTGACTAAAATCTTGTAATAGCTCTTCGAATTTTTGGTATGTATTGTCTGTAAGCACTTGATTATGCATAAAAAAGCAAAATTGATTATGATATTTATTCTTGTACTAGGTAAAATGAAAAAAATACAACCTTATTATTTGGGAAGGTTGTATTTTTCAATTGACTCAAATCAAAGTGTTAATGATAAAAATCAACATTTTCATAATGTAAAAGAAGCTCCTTCATTCTGTCTGGATCTTCACCTTTGAAATTCACAGTACCAAAATGATTACCAAAACCCTCTCGGCTATTGATTTTCTGATTGGTGTAAGGTGGAATCAAATTATGATCTAAGAAATAAGATTCTTCTTTCAATTCTTCAGGAATCTCAAGCTTATTAATCACATTCTTGTGAGGATAAATCATGACATTTCCGTAGAAATTTTTCGGTCTTGCATCCAAAGGAGGGAGGATCTCTTTCAACTCTTCTTCAGTCAAATTTGGATCATGACAAAGAACAAACGCACCTAGTGCATCAAAATCATAAGCTTTTGCAGCCAATTCTAAGATATGTCCTCCTGGAATCCTACAGGCTACTTCCCCGAAGCTTAATTCATCATTTTCTGTCAAGAACCATTCTGGGTGAATCATACCATATTCAATACCAAAGAGATCAACCAATTTTTGCATCTCTTTCATGATCTTATCACGCTTAGAATTTAAATGATGTCCTTCAGGAATAAAGTTAGAATATCCAAGCTTTACGTATTCTGTGATATTGAGGAACCTTATTTTTCCTCCATGAATAAATGCTTCGCAAGAAAACTCTGTTCCCGGCAAATGACTCTCGGCCAAACAAGGAAAATCACTTTCCTGACATTTATCTTCAATGTCTTGCATAGATCTTAAAAGCCTATGTCCAACTGTTCCCGCAGAAGCAAATGGTTTGATATGAACCCAGCTGTCTTGTTCTCCATCTATTTGTAGATTGGCTTGGTTCAATCGTTTCATGAAATTTTTAACGCCTTCTTTATTATAAACTTCCTCAAAAAGACCAACCCGAAGACCACCAATCAAAGCTTTTCTTTTCATCATTGCTTTATTGCGGAACAAAAAGGCTCGGTTGAGAACGCGTGGGTCACCTCTGTAAATAGAGTTGAGCGCTCCAGCCCATTCTACAGTCTCTTCAAATAGAGGCACTGCAACGTCTACTTCAAAAGGTTTTAATTTTTCATATAAATCCAGAGAATTCGAAGTATCACTCCACTCATCAAACTGGTAACTCACAAAAGGAATATTGTTCTCTTTTGCATATCCTTCAAAGTCAGGAAAGGAAACTACTACATAAGGTTTGTTGAGTTTTTGCATACTTTCTATCACAGGTAAACTCCAACCCATCAATGCAAAACACTTTGCCATAATTATATATTTGTTTAGTTTATCAAAAATTTATAAATAATTTCCCTCAAATACGGCTCCAATAACATGTTTTCAGCATATTAATTAAAAAATTATTTATATATGAAAAGTATTTCGTCCTATAATTATAAATAAATAGTATCTGTCAGTATAATTTAAGCTTTGGCATAATGTTCATATTGAATTTTTTCATTCTGATATTCGCACTAAAAAACTCTTTAAAACCTAAATTATCTTAATCCCTTAATGGTAAAAAATTAAAACCATTTAGAAGTTAAGGGTCATTAAGAACAATCCTTAATTTTCTTAATGCCTTAATAGTAAAAATATTGAAGCGCTTAATTCCTTAATGGTAAAATAATAGAACCATTAAGAAGTTAAGGGTCATTAGGAAAAATCCTTAATTTTCTTAATTCCTTAATGGTAAAAATATTGAAGCGCTTAATTCCTTAATTGTAAAGAAATAAGAACCATTAAGAAGTTAAGGGTCATTAGGAACAATCCTTAATTTTCTTAATGCCTTAATGGTAAAAATATTGAAGTGCTTAATTCCTTAATTGTAAAAAATAGAACCATTAAGAAGTTAAGGGTCATAAGAACAATCCTTAATTTTCTTAATGCCTTAATGGTAAAAATTTTGAAGCACTTAATTCCTTAATGGTAAAAAATAGAACCATTAAGAAGTTAAGGGTCATTATGAACAACTCTTAATTATCATAATTACCTAATGGTTAATAATTTAAACAGGTAAATAGTGAAGGAACTTTAAAAAGTATTGATTATTTTAAAGTTTTAATTGAATAACCAAAAGGAACTGATCATGACTAAAAGAGAGGTGACCCAATTATCATATGAAATTGTAGGTTGTGCAATCAAGGTTCATAAAGAGCTTGGCCCTGGACTGTTAGAGAGCGTCTACGAACACTGTTTAAAATACGAACTTTTAAAGAGCGGTTACGACGTCGCTCAGCAATTACGGGTTCCTGTTATTTATGATTCACTTGAAATGGAAATAAATTTGAGAGTGGATTTATTGGTTAACGATACTGTGGTTGTTGAATTGAAAGCAATTGAATACATCCTTCCTGTTCATGAAGCCCAATTAATGACCTACATGAAACTATTAAAAAAGCCACAAGGACTATTGATAAACTTTTTTACCGATAATATTACAAAAACAAAGAGACCATTTGTTAACGAATACTTTTCTCTGCTGCCTGAGTAGATGGTAAAAAAATAGGGACATTAAGAGCAATCCTTAATTTTCTTAATGCCTAAATGGTAAAAGATTTAAAAACCATTAAAAAGTTAAGGAACATTAATAGTACGCTTTAAAAACCTTATCGTGGAAATAAAAACCCTTAATTACCTTAATTCCTTAATGGTAAAAAAATAAAAACCATTAAGAAGTTAAGGGTCATTAAGAGTACGCTTTAAAAACCTTAATTTCCTTAATTACTTATTGGTAAAACATTAAAGCGTTTAATAAACTTAGTTTCTCAATAATTTACTTCCTATTCTTTTGATTCTCTGAATTCTCCAGGACTTAGACCAACAGCTTTTTTGAAAAATTTACTAAACTGAGAATATTCTTCATAGCCCAAATCATATCCTATGGATTTTATAGGCATGTCTGTGAATAGCAAAAGTCTCTTGGCTTCAGTCACTATCCTTTCATGAATTATTTGGAGAGGAGAAGTTTTACTTATCTTGGAAAACACATTAGACAATGTTTTGGGAGATTTGAATAGCAATTCAGCATATTCAGCCACTGTTTTTTTCTCCTTAAAATGTTCCTCAACCAAAACATTGAAAGACCTTATCAGGTCGATTTCGTCTTGCTTGCCTGAACTTTTGAGTAATTGCCTTCTTCCAAGTCTTGTCAGGCGAATGATAAATCGCTTCAATAATATGCGAAGCATTTCTTCCTGATTAGAATCATGAATAATAAATTCCTGTTGTAAGACATGAATTAGCATGCTGAGTTTTTCTTTTTCATCACTATCAAGCTGAAGGATCGCCGTGGGGTCTGACCCAAAAAAGAGTAATCCATTGCAGGACACTTCTTGATCATATGTATGAATACAATAAAATTCCCGATTGAAAAATAGAGCCACCAATTCAGTACGATCGGAGATTAACATTACCTCCTGATTATAATTAGTACAGGCAATCTGATTGGGCATCAGGCTAATTGGCAAGTGATTTACTTTCATTTTCACTTCCTTGCTTCCTTGATTCCAAAAAAACTTCAAATCCTTAGTGGCAGTTTCCAATGCAGCTGAGATATTATTGCCGGAAACAAGCGTAAATGATGACCCAATTTTTTTTTCTGAGTAGGTGTAATGCATCTTTTCGTCTTTTAAAACAAAAGCCAATCCCAAAGGGAATGGCTTTATGTCACTTAATATAAGCAGATATATTATAATTTCGGAGCTTCTGGAAAATCTACTGGAATATCAGTCGCATTATGTAGGAAATTGGTAATCGTTTTTTCACCTACATTTACAATCAGGTCTACAAAGTTTTCTTTGTTATATCCCGCAGCATAGAATTTATCAAGTGTTTCATCACTTACCTTTCCTTTATTTTCAGCAATCTCCTTTGCAGTTTTCACTAAAGCATCGAATCTTGCGTCAAAAGGTGCTGTACCCTTTCTTAAGGAAATAATTTGTTCATCTGTGAAGCCATTCATTTTGCCGATAGCTGTATGTGCAGCTTGGCAATATGAACATCCGTTGACTTGTGAAACAACAAGGTTGATCACTTCTTTCTCTTTATTGTTAAAGCTCGTTTTACCATTGGCAAATGTCGTGTATCGCTCTAAGGCATTTTCAGAAAGCGCATAAGTAGCATAAATGTTAGGAACCATTCCTACTTTTTCTTTGATGGCCGAAAGGATAGAACGATTTTTGTCTGATACATTTTCCAATGTTGGCACTTCGAATCTCTTTGTTTTAGTAGTCATAATAATTTTTTGTTTTAATGATGTGACAAAGTTGGCGGGAAATTGGCTCGGTTAAAATGGTAATAGCTCCCGTATATATGTCAATTCTTCCCGAAAGCTTATTAGTATTCAAATTTGCAAAATCGCAATCACATGCCTTGTCAGCTTGGCGACATAATTAGGGAAATGATTCAATTATCTTCAAATTCAAATCTTTTACTATGAAAATTGAACACGTAAATTTTAAAAACTCCAAGGGTCAAACCCTTTCTGGAAGACTTTATCTTCCTTTGGACAATCCCCCAAGGTTTTATGCACTTTTTGCACATTGCTTTACCTGTTCTCAGAATTTCAAGGCAGTTAGCAATATCAGCAACACACTTTCCCAATGCGGGGTAGCAGTGCTTAGTTTTGATTTTACTGGTCTTGGCACCTCAGAAGGAGAATTTGAGGACACAGGATTTTCTTCCAATGTTTCGGATCTGATTTCAGCGGCTGATTTTTTGGAGAAAAATTATGCATCACCAAAACTCCTAATTGGCCATTCTTTGGGAGGCGCTGCCGTGATTTTCGCAGCAGAAAATCTAGAAAATGTGAAAGCTATTGTTACAATTGGCGCACCTTCCGAGCCGAAACATGTGCAGCATCTATTTGAGGGAGATTTGGAAATTATTAAAAAGGAAGGAAAAGCAAAAGTGAATATTGGAGGGCGTCCCTTTTATATAAGCAATGAATTTATGGAGGATTTAGAATCCAAAAACCTTTCAGAAGTTCTTTCAAGATTGAGAAAAGCAGTTTTGATCATGCATGCTCCACAAGATCAAATCGTAGCTATATCTAATGCAGCTCAATTATATCAAAACGCTCACCATCCAAAGAGCTTTATCAGTCTTGACAAAGCAGATCATCTTCTTTCTGATGAAACAGAAAGCCGATATGCGGGGGAAATGATTAGTGTTTGGGCTAAAAAATACCTACCAACATTGATCAAAGAAAATGATACAGATGGTCATCAGGTTAAAGTCAGGCTATTTGGGAAAAGCTTTACATCCGAAATCCTCACACCATATCACCACCTTTTAGCAGATGAACCTAAATCGGTGGGTGGCGAAAATCTAGGGCCAACACCTTACGACCTTTTAATGGCAGCATTGGGAACTTGTACAGTAATGACATTAAAGATGTATGCAGAACGAAAAGGCTGGGATCTGGATGAAATCATGGTTTTTATGAATCATGATAAGGTGCACAAGGAAGACAGTCAAAATCCAGATAAAGCAGGTGCTAAAGTGAGTAGGTTTACGCGCAAACTTAAAATCACCGGAGAACTTTCAGATGAAATGAAAACCAAGCTTTTGGAAATAGCCGATAAATGTCCTGTCCACAGGACTCTGCATGAAGAAATCCGTGTAGAAACTTCTTTTTAACCAAAAATCAAACAAAGATGAAATTTAACCTCAACAGTATTCAAGAAAAATGGAATAGAGAAAATCCCTATGATTTTTCGGGTCTCAAGGCAGTATTCATCAACTGTACTTTGAAGAAATCGCCTTCTCTTTCACACACAGAGGGTCTAATGTCCATGTCCCAAACGATCATGGAAGCCAATGGAGTCAAAACTAAAATGATCAGAGCCGTGGATCATACAATCGCGTATGGTGTACAGCCCGACATGACTGAGCACGGCTGGGAAAAAGATGAATGGCCAGCAATTCAAGAAAAGGTTATGGATGCCAATATTCTGGTTATAGGAACTCCAATCTGGTTGGGTGAAAAATCCTCCATAGCTACGAAAGTTATTGAACGTTTATATGGGTTTTCTGGAAAACTTAACGATAAAGGCCAATCAGCCTACTACGGAAGGGCAGCTGGCTGCTTAATAACTGGAAATGAGGATGGAATTAAACATTGTTCTATGAACCTATTGTACAGCCTTCAACATTTAGGATATTCCATCCCACCTCAAGCAGATGCAGGATGGATCGGTGAAGCAGGACCTGGACCAAGTTACTTAGATAAAAATAGCGGGGGTTTAGAAAATGATTTCACTACCCGTAACACGACTTATATGACTTGGAATTTGATGCATTTGGCTAGATTACTGAAGGGTGAGTTTCCTGCTTATGGGAATATCAGAAATGAATGGGATGAAAGTAATCATGAGCACCCCAATCCTGAATATAGATAGGATAAACAGTTTTAAAACATCAATTTACAAAATGCGATATCACTAGCTTTCAAAGTATTTGTGAAGGTCTTTTAGACTTTCGATTTCTAAATCAACAGGTTCTGAAAAAGGATACGCTGGCATTCCTTTTCTCCTGATCAAACAAGTTTGGAGTCCAACTCTTTTTGCACCTAAAAGATCCCAAGGATGGCAAGCTATCATCATGACATCACTTGAAGCTAATTTTAATTCATTCAGCACAAATTGATAGGGAGAGGGATGGGGTTTGAAATAGCCCACTTCATCAATGCTAAAAATACGTTTCATGAACTTTCCAATACCACTATATTCCATTTGTGCATTTGCAGTTTCTAAACTACCATTGGTGAGCGCTACCATGGGAATTCCCAATTCTTGAAAACTTACCAAGCCTCCAATCACATCTTTATGAGGCGGTAAAGTTTTTATTTTGGAAAGCAGGACATTAATCTCTGATTGTGTGATTTTGCAATCTAGTTTTTCTGCCGTCATTCCTAAAGTAGCACCGGCTATTTCGCTAAAAGACCTATGTTTTCCTGTCAAACTTTCTACCCATGCATATTGTAACAGATACGCAAACCAAATGTCAAAAGCAGAAGAATGGAACAATCGACTATTGATAGCAGATTTTAACTGCGTCATGTCTAACAGCGTTTCATTGACATCGAAAACAAGAAGTGAAGGCTTATTCATATAGATTGAATTTATTGATGCATCAAGTTCAAAAGCTACAAAAAGAATCACGGTCTAAACTATTTATAGACAGAATTGTCTTTATCTTGACATTTAATCTATGTTATTGACTGCAAATTGCAAATCAAGGTCGTCAGCCATAATTTGATAGAAATTTAATAACAAACAAATAAAATATTTAAGATGAAAGCTATCTGGAATAATCAAGTAATCGCCGAAAGTGAAAAAACAATTCAAATCGAAGGGAATCATTATTTCCCAGCTGATACCATCAAAAAGGAGTTTTTCAAAGCTTCCGATACCTACACAACATGCCCTTGGAAGGGAATAGCATCCTATTATCATATTGAAGTTAACGGTGAAGTAAACATGGATGCTGCTTGGTTTTATCCAGACACAAAACCTGCTGCTAGAGAAATCAAAGACCATGTAGCGTTTTGGAGAGGGGTAGAAGTGAAGAAATAACTTGAAAATTATAGTTATCTCATATTCTTCAACTTGACGCCATGACTTTTCAATCCTTCAGGAAAACAACCAACTTCACCAACTGGATAGTTGCTATTTTCTGTGTTCTATTCTTGGGTTTTGCTTTTCTGATGCCCAATTCTTTCAGTACCATATTGGAAGATTTGACTCAGAATCTGCTCCAAAAGTTTGGGACATTTTATTTAATTTTAGGTCTATCGGCCGTCATAATCCTTCTTTTCTTGGCTTTTTCGAAGTTAGGAAAAATAAGGCTTGGATCAGGCAGTCCGGAATTCAACTGGGTTTCTTGGATAGCCATGTTATACAGCACGGGAATGGGAGCGGGCTTATTGCTTAGAGCAGTGCAGGAGCCAGTTTTCTATTATCAAAACCCACCTAGAGCATCTTCTTTAGACAGTGCTGGATTCGCCTTGGAATATACTTTTTTCCATTGGGGGATGACACCGTGGGCATTTTATGGGCTGTTTGGATTGATTATGGCTTATGTCATCTATATCAAGAAAGAAAATATCCTAAGCTCGTCTTTACTCCCAAAAGCCTATCAAACAGGTTTCATCGGGATTATGATGAATTCCCTCACGATTATTTGTACACTTCTTGGAGTTGTAGCAGCACTCGGGCTGGGTGGGAGGCAACTACTCGAAGCTTTAGGTCATATTACAAATAACAGTTTCAACCCTAACCATGCCATAGGTGTAGTGATGGTCGTTTGTTTAATTGCTACAACCTCTGCTTTACTAGGCTTAAAAAAGGGCATAAAGAACCTGTCCAATTTCAATATTGGAATAGCTACCATATTGCTCTTAATTGTGGCATATTTTGGTTTTCAGGATGGAATGTCGTTTAGTTTTATTGGTATCTTAGGCACATACATTTTAGATTTCGTTCCTATGAGTCTTAATCTGGGAAAATTTCAGGTTTCAGATGATTTTCTTCAAGATTGGACTTACTTCTACTGGGCATTTTGGCTGGCTTGGGCACCTTTCACAGGTGTTTTCATCGCTAGAATTTCCAAAGGAAGAAGTATTAGAGAATTTATTCTTGCAGTTTTAATTATCCCTTCTTTGGGTACATTTCTATGGTTTGCTGTTTTTGGTCAAAGTGCCTTTCATTTAATAGCTCAAGGTGATTTAGAAAAAGGAATGTTTGACTCTATTTATACAGGTATTTTTGTCTTTTTGGTGCAGCTGCCTTTAGCAAATATTACTCAAATCATGACTTTGTTATTGGTTTTTACATTTCTAATCACCTCCGTAGATTCGGCTATTTTTGTTTTGAGTATGTTTAGTGATGAAGGAAAAACCGAACCTAAAAAAAGGTTAAGATGGATATGGGGAATGATGATTGGCTTGTTTACAAGTGCAGTGATTATCATAGGACAGGAGACTTTACTACAATCGGTATCACAATTAATGATCGTATTTGCTTTTCCTTTTAGCCTGATGTTTTTGGCAATGGTGATATATTTTCTTAGCTTATTGTTTTTACAAAACTCGAATTATGAACAGAAGTAATTTTATAAAAAATAAACTTATAGATACCCGAAAACATACAGAAAAAATCTGTGAACCTTTGGAGATCGAAGACTATGTTCCTCAACCTGTGGTGGATGTTTCTCCTCCAAAATGGCATTTGGCACACACCACCTGGTTTTTTGAAACTTTCGTTTTGATTCCTTACTTCAAGGATTATCATGTCTATAATGATGATTTTGCCTTTTTATTCAACAGCTATTATAACAATGCGGGTGACCGTGTCCTTCGTCCCAATCGGGGTCTGATGACTCGACCACCAGTAAGAGAGGTAATGGCATATCGCAAATATGTCACTGAAAAGTGCCTCGCTTTGATTGAAACTCTTCCTTCTGATGGTATCCTAGACATCATCGAGATAGGGATCAATCATGAACAGCAACATCAAGAGTTATTGGTTTATGATATAAAATTCATTTTTGGGAACCAACCTACATTTCCTATATATGGGAGTGGGTTTGATCTTCAAAAAGAGGAGGAAAAGGGTTTTCTTAGTTTCAAGGCTGGCTTAAAACAAATCGGTGCAGCAGGGGAGGCTTTTTGTTTTGACAATGAGCTTGGTCAGCATCAAGTTTATATCCAAGACTTTGAAATTGCCCAAAATCTAGTTACAAATGGCGAATACCTTGAATTTATTCAATCAGGAGGATATACAGACTTTAATCTATGGCTTTCGGAAGGTTGGGATTTTATTCAAAAGGAGGACTTAAAAGCACCATTGTATTGGTTTGAAAAAAATGGAGATTGGTACAATTATACACTCCGCGGGTTCGAAAAAATAGACCATTCTCTCCCTGTGCAACATGTGAGCTTTTATGAAGCCTATGCATTCGCTGAGTGGAAAGGAGTGCGCTTGCCGACAGAATTTGAATGGGAAGTGGCTGCCGATCAACTTAATTGGGGACAACTTTGGGAATGGACTTACAGTGCCTACCTTCCATATCCTGGATTCAAAAAAGCGCCTGGTGCATTAGGCGAATACAATGGCAAATTTATGTCCAATCAAAATGTTCTACGTGGTGCTTCTGTTGCCACCCCAGAGGGACATAGTCGAAAAACATACCGTAACTTCTTTCATGCCTCCTCAAGGTGGCTTTTTTCAGGAATCAGATTAGCAAAGTAAATTATGAATCAATTTCTTAATGACGTCATCTCAGGTTTGACCTCAGTTCAAAAAACATTGCCTTCAAAATATTTTTATGATGAAAAAGGTTCTCGAATTTTTCAAGAAATCATGGCACTTGAAGAGTACTATCTTCCAGAATGCGAAGTTGAAATTTTACAGAATAGCTCCCAAGCCATCTTATCAGAAATTCAATCCGATGAATTGGATATCATTGAATTAGGCGCTGGTGATGGATCTAAGACCGTGATTTTTCTTAAAGAAGCTTTTAAAACGGGGAAATCTTTAACCTACATTCCAATGGATATCTCACCCGATATTTTAGAAATCAATAGAGAATTAATAAAATCAGAACTCCCTGAATTAAAAGTAAAACCTATACCAGGAGATTATGGTCATACTTCTGAATCATTAAAAGAGCGAAAATCACCAAAGCTTGTTCTCTTTATGGGAAGTAATATTGGGAATTTTCCTAGAGAAAAAGCAACTGAATTTATTCGCTTTGTGAATGACCTTCTTCAAAATGGAGATTTCTTTTTAATGGGAGTCGATTTGAAGAAGAATCCACATATAATTCGTGCTGCCTACAATGATAAAGAGGGGGTGACGAAGCGATTCAACCTCAATTTATTAGAAAGAATCAATCGAGAGCTTGACGCAGATTTTGAGCTGTCTTCTTTCGAACATTACGGCGTGTACAATCCACTTTCTGGTTCAGCATTAAGTTTTTTGGTAAGTCTTCAAGACCAAACTGTCACCATAAGTGGTCAAAAGATACATTTTGAGAAATTTGAGACCATCAACACTGAAATTTCTCAAAAGTACAGTTTGAAAGAACTTGATCAAATTGGAGCTCAAACAGGATTCAGCTGGGACAAACATTTTACTGACGAAAAGGGCTATTTCAGCTTAAGTCTTTTCAGAAAATGAAATAATTCTAAATCCTTTAAAAAAAGGAAAGCAAAAAAATGACTGCCTCTAAAAGAGACAGCCTTTTTAATCTAACCTGTTTTATATTTTTATTGTGGAATAATATCAATAACCACTGTTCTGTTGTATGCACGTTCTTCTGGGAATTTGTTGCTGAATGGCGATAGACCTTCATCCTCACCACTTCCTCTAACTTCAAACGTTACATCTTTTCTACCTTTATTAGCCAAGGCTTTTTCAAGGATTCCTTTTACATCATTTGCTCTAGCAAGAGACAAAGTTCTGTTGTAAGCAGGATCACCGATGATATCAGTATACCCAAGGATAACTACTTTTGCATTGACTGGAATTTTTTCTGCAACTACATCAGTCAAATACTTTTCGTATAGATTAACTGCATTAGATTCATCAAAATCATAGATTACACTGAATCTAGAATTGACAACATCAGTAGGAGGGGTCCACAATACCAAGTTCGCTGGAACTTCCTGCCTTACTTCTCTACCAGATTTGGTTTGACCTATCATGGTGATTTTATAATCTCCTTGAGGTCTTGCTCCAAGAATAGTTTGGCCAGGAATAGAAATCTTCTCTTCGGTATAAGGACCAAAATCTTGAATTCTTCCTTGCTCGTCTTTAACTTCAACCATCCAAGAATTGAATGCTGCATTCGAACCCTTTGCATTAAAGGTTATATAACTTTCCTCAGGAGCAGTTAATGTTTGAACTGATTTAAGCGGAGCGTTAGGACCAGCTTGGAATTCCATCAACATATTTGGTGTAGAACTTTCGATAGATACCTTACGGTCACCAGCACGAAGCAGGGTCTTATCATCCGATTGTCCTGATGCTGTGGTAGTATTTCTTCCTTCAGTTGAAATCCTACTACCATTGATCATAAAGACATCTACAAGATACTTTTTGATAGATTCAGCCATTGACTTTCCATCCGTAGGAGATTTCTCAGAATACCCAACTAGCTTAATGTTAGCATTTGGATTTTTATTCATACGATCTCCAAGGATGTTGAGGATATTATAATACACCACCATCTGTCTGTTGGCACGCTCAATATTTCTTTTTGGCGCAGTAGCCTCCAATTGATCCTCACTAAAATTGATAACTTGACTGTTGTTCAATTTTATATATCGACTAGGAATTTCTGTAGAATTAAGATCAAAGAACACATCATTTCTCAATGGGAATGTCTCACTCACATTTCTACTCACTGCAAGATTTCGGGGAGAATTTACAGAGAAGACCACTGTTGGATCTGCAGGCATCACTACTGCTGATTCTGGTACTCTTTCGATTTTACTACCCTTTCCTAATTTCAATGCTAGACCAAGTCTAAGAGTAGTATTGTTCCAGTTTTCTGTAGAACGTGGGTTCTGTCCGAAATATGGGTGAAATGAAGCAAAAGGTGCTAAGATGACTTTTGTTTTACTTGTACTCGAAGAGAGTGGAATATCTACTCCAGCCCCAACTTGAAAAGAAATTAAGTTTTTTTCTACATTAGAAAATTCACCATTCACCGCTGCAGGAAGCTGCTGATTACTCGCAGCAGGATTTACGCCTAGCTGATAAGTGAAATCTTTATCTCTATTGAAGGCAAATCTAGGACCTGCAAAAAGAAAGAAACTTGACTTAAATGGCGCAAATCTTAAGCTAGGCTCTAAAGTGATATAGCTCAAATTCGTGGTCAGATCCGCAGGGCAATTACATGGTGTGGTAATTTGATCAAAATCTCCCTGACGGTTATCATAACCACCTTGTAACATAAAACCAAAACGTGTATTTGCTTTGTGGTATTCAATCACTGGTGCTAAGAAAATTCCAAGGCCATTACCTTTTCTAAAGCCTGCTGGAACAGACAGATCATTATTCAATTGTTGTGTAGTTCCTCTGTAGAAGTTGAAGTTTCCTCCAGCTGCCACACCAAATCTCCATGAAGGGCTGGTGTAGGTATCTTGCGCTTGAAGTGGTGATTGTAATCCAATTAGGATCAATCCCGCCACCGCAACCGGCTTGCTGATGCTTAGCACCCATTTGGTGCTCTGAGCCAATATATCTTTAATGTTATTTTTCATCTGAATAGTGAGATATGTTTTTTAAGAATTTGGATAAAATATTGAAGTAAAAGAACCCGTAAAGGCCTTCTACTTCAATGATTTTTCCTTATGGTCTTTCTATAATATTGGTATTGGTAAGTACAACAGAACCATTTCTGGCAAGCATTCTACCAACGGCAGTCGCTCCTGAGTTCATGGTAATAGAAGTCAATGCAAGAACATTTCCTTGGAAAGAAGTATTGTCACCAATAGTAGCAGAGCTACCTGTTTGCCAATAGACATTCTTTGCTTGTGCACCACCTGTCAAGATGACGTTTCCTCCTGCACCTCCAACTGTTGTGAAGTCTGAAGCGATTTGGAAAATAAATACTGCATCAGGATTTCCTTGAGCATCAAGTGTCAAATCACCCGCTTGGATAAGTAGAGTAGAAGTTGATTTGTAAATTCCAGGTGCAAGTGTTAGTCCACCTTGATCTCCTGAAACTGTCACAGGCGCAGGAGATGACGCACCTTCAAGGAATAAATAAGCATCAGTCAAATCTTGTTTAGCTTGAACAAGACGAGCAGCAATGCCTGTTGGCAAAGGATCATCAGAAGCATGGATAAAACCATTGATTACAATTGCTGGCGGGAATCCTGTGATAGAAGATCTAACACCAGGAGAAATTCCAACACTCAAATTTCGGATTTCACTAAATCCTGCATTATTGCTAATGCCTACACCTGCTAAAATTCCAAATTCTTCTGCTTCACCTAGGTCTATTGAAGAAGCTTCAACAGGAGGAATGACAACAGGAATGGTTGTAAAGGACCAAAGGAAATTGCTTGCTAAAGATTTGTCTAACATGCTTGTAGCAGCTGTCGTGATGGTAGCAGAATAAGTATTACCCGCCAATAAAGGTGAATCAGGAGTAAATGAAGCCCTTAGACCAGTATAGGTAACATTCCCTGCCACTGGATTGTCATTCAAGGAAACTAAGAATGAGGTTTCTGTGATCGTAGAGGCTTGCATAGCTTCGCTAAAATCAGCCGTAATCACTTGATTGAGGGCAACATTGGTCTCCATATTACGTGGAGTAGTCAATTCAATAGTAGGAACTGGAAGCAATACTGTGTTGAAAGTCCATACAAAATCCTCTTGCATCAAATTTCCTGTTACATCTTTGACAGTTCTAAAAACTGTTGCCGTGTAGTTAGTATTTTCTTCTAAAGGTTCATTAGATTCAAAGCTTAAAGTTCTAGTACCTTCATCAAAAGAAAAAGAACCTGCAACAGCAGCACTTCCCATCAATCTAAATGAGTCCGCTGTTAGGGTTGTAGGATCCATATCTGTATTAAAAGTGGCATTCACCACTTGGGATAATGGCACATTTCTATCTGTGCTATTGGCTGGGTCGGTGCTGATAACCACAGGACATTCGCCAATTACTTCGATATTTTCATCGATACATCCTCCAATAAATATCGATAGGAGCATTACAAGAATTGACTTTAGCCAAAGTTCTTTTCGGGTTTTGATTTTCATTTTGTTGTTCATTTATTTAAGCGTTCTAAAAAAGAGCATAAAGCTGGGTCAAATATTAAAATCTTAATAGTCGATACTTTACCCTACAAAAGTCAGATATTACACAATCCAAAAACTTACACTTTATGAAATATTTGTTATATAAATCTCACTTTTTCAAAACAATTCTATTGTGTATTAGTTAAAATTAGTTTATTATTTTGTTTTGGTATCATAAAAAATGTTTTTTACATTATAAAAAACCTCTTTTGTTTTCAGAAAAACTGCACTTATTTGTAAAATTTGCTAGTTAAAACACAGAGAGTTAAGGAGAATGAATAGAGAAATAGGAATATGTAAAAAGGAAGGCAGATCTGATACTCAAGCATCTTGGTGAAAGGGTCAATGAATCTAGCTAAAAAGGAAGTTTGGATGGGCTTAAAGATTAATTTCAACTAAATAGGTCAGTTTTATAAATTATAAAAATCCATTTTACAGTACAGCGTTCATGCCATTAACCAAACAAAATGGTGTATTATAAAGCCAATGATGTAGTGATAAGCAATAACGCTTATCCAAAAGATTATTTGTGATAAAAATGTAACTGATGTCAAGCGGGTATTTATAAGAATATAATTATACCACTTTAACCAGCAAACTGAGGCGTTTCTTTTTGATCGATTGAAAAAAACTAGGGTTAAGCCCTGTTACTTTTTTGAAATGTCTATTAAGTTGAACAGTATTTCTGAAATTCAATTGTTTTGCGACTTCTTTCAGGGTTAACGAATCGTAAAGGATCATTTCCTTGGCTTTTTCGATTCTGAGTTCCATGATATAATGCGTCATTGTACAGCCGCTTACTTCTGCAAAAATAGTAGAAAGGGAAGAAAAGCTAAGTCCTAAATTTTCAGTAAGAAACTCTTGATAGCTACTTTTAGTAAACACTTCATCTTTGGCCATCATTTGATCTAAAATCAATTTGACTTTTTCAATGAGGTCTTCATGGTCTTTATCTAACAGAACAAGTCCATGACGTTTCAGACTATTTCTGAGCACCCCATGATCGGCCGATGACAATTCTTTCTTCAGCTCAACAATTCCAAGCTTTTTAATTACTGCTGGAATTTCAAGATTTTTTAGAATTTCCCTGACGTTTGCCTTACAACGCAAACTAACCATGTAGCGAATATATATTTTCATACTATTGGATAGGCATCCATTGGTTTAGAGATTTTCAAGATTGGTTGTTCTTTTTAACTTCAATTGCTTGAAAAAGGAGGGAGTGACCCCTGTTACTTTTTTAAACTGACTTGAAAGATGGGCTACACTGCTATAGTGCAATTTGTACGCGATTTCAGATAGATTTAATTCATCATATAAAAGAAGCTCTTTGACTTTCTCGATTTTATGAATGATGATGTATTGTTGTATCGTTAGTCCTTTTACTTCTGTGAATATATTAGAAAGATAGGTATAATCATAACCTAATTTTTGACTGAGGTGAATAGAGAAGTTTTCTTTGGGCATTTCGTCCGAATAATGGATAATCTCTATTATAGAATTTTTGATCCTCTCGATCAGAATACTTTTCTTATCATCCATCAGCTCCAAGCCAGATTTCAACAAATTCTTATTCAGTTGCTCGCGTTGTTCTTGAGATATGGGTTCGGCAAGTTCTACTGTACCCAACTCAACCTGATTATAGTCAATACCCAAACAGCAAAGTTCTTCTTTGACCACCATCTTACAACGAAGACTTACCATGTATTTTATATGCAGTTTCAAAATTGATTGATCAGATTTAAGGAATTAAAATTGAAAGTCATCCATTGCCCTGCTAAGCATTTTCCCTTTCCTGTTATCATTATTCGTGTGATAGGCTTTTAAATTTTGGATGTGCATAAAGATGATCAATTTAAGTCGGTTATCAACCGTATGACAATTAATATTAGCTATAATTTATAAAAAAATTAGAGCTAAAATGTACCCATACTGCTCAAATAACCAATTTTTAGTGATATCAACCGATCCTCAGACACATCTTACTAGGTAATGTTTACCCACAATAATGATAGTTTGAGTCGTTATAACTGAATACGTTTTAAAGCTCTCTATTGAAGCTTATCAATTAATATTTATCTTTAAGAATTGAAACAAAAGCGATGTGGTTCAAAATTATATTTTAATAAATTTCAACACAGATAAATAATGAAACGATTAACCTTAATTCCTCTTTTGATGTTGTTATTTTTTACTTCATCTACCTTTGCTCAAAATAATGTGGATCAACCATTTAAATTTATTGAAATAGGAGAGGTGAGGGTTTTTGGTAAATCAGTGGATAAGCAAACACGCTGTGTACATTGGCATTCTGACTTAGATATCATCGCTATCAAATTCAAGTGCTGCGACAAATACTACCCTTGTTTTTCCTGTCACGAGGAAGAGGCAGATCACAAACATACGGTTTGGCCAAAAGGAGAATTTGACGAAAAAGCAATTCTCTGCGGCGTTTGCGGACATGAACTGACCATCAAAGAATACATGGCCTCAGGCAATACCTGCACAAACTGCAAATCCAATTTCAATCCCGGCTGCAGCAATCATTATCACCTGTACTTTGACGTGGAAGAGAAGAAGGTGGAAGACGAAAACCCAGATTTTTCAAGGATGAGATCAACTCTTAAAATAAAAAACTAAATCAATCGCTTTTTCTTTGCCTCCTCGATCGCTTCAATTTTAGAGTGAACTTTTAATTTTTGATAAATATTTTCAATGTGCCGACGTACTGTATAAGGCGAGATAAAAAGATTCTCTGCAATTAAAGTGTAGGGAATTCCGGTGGATAGTTGCTCTAAAACCTCTACTTCTCTTTTAGAAAGCTGAACTGAGCTTTCAATATCCGGTTGAACTACTTTTTTTATTGGCGTTCTTAAAAGATTCAAGGTTTTTAATGCTATGGATGGAGTCATAGCTGCTCCACCATCTAGTGTTTGCTTAATTGCATTATGCAATTCCTGTGGTGCTGTTTCTTTTAAAAGATACCCATCTGCTCCTGCTTTTATAGCATTAAATATTTTTTCGTCATCATCAAAGACAGTAAGAATAATAATCTTGATTTGAGGATATCTGTTTTTAACTAATGCCGTTGTTTCTATACCATTTAACAGTGGCATTTCTATATCCATAAGAATTAAATCAGTATTTCGAAAAGTTTGCAGTTTATCCAAACACTCTTTTCCATTTGTAGCAGTAAAGCCTATTGTAAAATCATCGAAAAAAGAGAGTTTTTCTCTCACACTCGTTATTAAAAAATTATTGTCATCTACAATAGCTATTTGCATTTTATTAAAAATTAACGATTTTAAAAACTAAATGACTGAAAAGGAAATCTTTGTTCCTTTTCCCAATTCTGATAAAATTCCCAATTCACTCCCGAGGTCTTCTGCTCGTTTCCTCATATTCACTAAACCATTACCAACCTCTATTTCTTGCTCTATAAAACCTATACCATCATCAGTAATTCTAAAATTTATTCCACTATGATTATCAACTTCAACAAAGATATGGTTTGCATTTGCATATTTTAGAGCATTATTTATTGCTTCTTGAATGATCCTAAAACTATTTAATCCTTGATTTGCAGTAAACGATGTTTTTTGGATCATTTCCTCGTCTACAAGAATTGAAATTATTATATGCGGCTGTGAATGTTTTGCTTTCTCAATGAAATTGGCTACCCTAGACTTCAAATCAACAAGGGAGATTTCGGACTTGTTCATGGCCCAGATAGTGTCTCTAAGTTCTTGTATGGCTTCATTTGCAAAAAGTGCTATCTGATTTAGCTTAACCGAAAGTTGTAAATTGCTCTCTTCAAGAAAATATTTTGTTGTGTAAATAGAAGATACAATAAATGAAAGTTGTGCACCAATGTTATCATGCAAATCTCTAGATATCAACAACCTCTGTTCATGAAGCCTATTTTGCGTCTCAATTTTTTCAAAGGCAAGTTTGAGATCAATATCCTTTTGTTGCTTAATGTTTTTTAGCAACTGTTGCTTATAAAGTAGAAACCCAAGAAGACCTATGATTATTGCAAAAGCTAATAACCCAAATATCCATAGGTTTCTGTTTTTTAAAACGAGCTGATCTTCAGCTATTTTTGCATTTTGAATCAAGATTTGATTCTCTTTTTCAGCAGTTTCATATTGGATTGTTAGCTCGTTTAGCTGATTGATCTTTTCAATAGAAAGCCTTTCATCTTCATTGATCTTATATTTTTCATAATAGGAGAGTGCTGTTTTGAAATCTCCTTTTTTACGATACAACTCATTTAGCCTTAAATAAACTTCCGATAAGTATGAAATTTGACTTGTTTGAAGTAATTCTTCTAAAACTCCTTTAAGTACAGTCTCTGACTTTCCTAAATTACCTTTTTCAAGATAAATTTTCCCTAAATTTATTTTTGTGACATACCTATTATTTTCAGGTTCTTCCAATGCAAGTAATGTATATTTCTCCGCTAGATCATAATCACCTATTTTGATATAAGTATTTCCAATATTTGAATACCAAGAATAGAGAAACATCGAATTAGGGCTTTTTTTGAAATATTCAATAGCTTTCAAATTATAGGTAATCGCCTTTTCATAATCCTTCAATTCATCATATGCTATTCCTATTAAACCATAATTTCTACCTATGTATTCCTCTTTTTGAACACCATTAATCTCCAAGCCTTTTTCATACCATTCAATCGCTTTTTGGTATTCTCCAGTACGGTCATAGGTATAACCAATTTGAAGAATGGCATTCAGTTCCTTATCTCTACTGGATAACACTTTTCTTATTTTCAACTCTTTTAGACCTGTTTTTAGCGCTTCTTTATATTGTCCCTTATTTGCCAAAAGCATTTGCTTGTAATAAAGAGCATCCGCTGCTATAGAGTCATTTAATCCGATCAATTTATTAAAAGTAGAATCAAGAAAATAAATAGCTTTATCCTCTTCTTCTATAAATCGATAAAATAGCGCTTTTTCAAAAAAAAGTTCTCCTTTAATTTCTTCCGATGAAGCATATAAAATAGCCTGGTCAAGAAAAAATAGCACACTATCTGGTTCATTTGCGACATATCGATATGCCATTTGAAGCAAAATTTTAGATTTTTCTGATAGTTCGCTGGCTTCAAGGACTTGTTTTAAGCTATCTTTTTCAGAAATTTTTACTTCGCTTATTCCATTTTGAAAGAACCCTAAACAAAAAATGACAAGAAGATAAAATTTTAAAACATAAATCTTACTTTGTTCTACGGCCATATTTTTATGAATTACACCTTGTAAATTGGCATTTTTCATGTTTACAACAAAGTGAATTGCAAAAAATCATAATCGAATGACAAAGGATCAATTGCTATTTGAGTGTTCTAAGAATGTAGAAATGAAAATCTCTAAATAATCATCAATTGCAAGAGTCACTTTTTCGATATAAGCTGCTCTATCTGCCTTGACTGGGTTAGTAATTGTAATCTCTTTTTTTTGTGCATAAATGATTCCTGAACCCCAATCTGTTCTGAATTCACCAACGGCCCGGTTCTTAATTTTTTCTCTGGGAATTACGCCTTCAATTTCAAAAGCCTTATAATTCTTGGGAGAAAAGACAATACTAGATTCCAAATTTCCCAACTTACCACCGCCTTTCCAGCTGATAGCACTTTTATATGGATAGGCACCTAATCCAAATTCACCTTTCAACTCTGATGAACCACCAGCTTTTCTATCTTCCATGATTTCCGCAAAAGTGATGTTCATACCGAAATCCAAAACAGGCACATTTCCAAGCTGATCTGATATTTTGCCAACATTGTCTCTTATACTTCCTTTTTCAAGCAATTGACCCATTGGAAGATTTCCAAGTATTTTAGATTGCTTTGAAACTGCCTCTTTAACATCTTTTACCCCTTCATTAAAATTAGATGTAACATCAAAGAATATAGTTCCTGTAGGCTGAGTGTAAACAAATCCATTCTTGTAACTGAATTCTCCACCTACCGTAGTATTCACTTTTTGTTGGAATTCCTCAATCTTTTTTGCCTCTTCATGAGCAATAACCTCGATTCCCGCAGCAGTCAGTTTAGCTATCACTTTTTTGTATGCATTATCGGTAATGCTTTGAATATCGGCCTCAGTAAGTTCACTATCCAAGCCTGCCGTCATTGAAATTTTTGTAGATGCTTTCCTATCAAATCCCGTTGTATTGCTCTCTATAATTGTCTGATAACCGATGTTAAACTCTCTGAAATAGACTTTCTTTGGTGCATTTTTCAATTTTTTTGCTCCAAATTCATCGATTCTAACATCTGATTTCGAAATAATTGGTGTATCGGCTAAAAATGGAAGGAAAAATAGACAGAGGTACATGATTGGTTTCATAGCTGAAAATTTTTGGTTGTGGATTTGAATTATAATTTGTTGCTTGACATCACTAATATTTACAAAGAATAAATACCTCTAAACTGTTAAGTATCATATGAATAGTACAGACAAAGAAGCGCTGATTAGCAATATGCAATATTAATTGAAAGCTTAAAGTCTTGGAATAGGGCATATGCCCCATTTTAAAAAAACAATATTTTCAAATAACCATTAAAAGGTAAGAAGCGAAGCCTTTTAGCGTAATGAAGTAGTAAGGTGGTGAATATACACCCTCTCTTATTATTTTTAATATGCATATCCGCTTTCATGCCAGTAGCCATCCAAAATAATGTAATTATCATATTTAGATCATCAGTTGACTCTTGTCCGTGGAGGCTGTTGACAATTATCCGCTATAATTCAGGTTTTAATCTTAGATACTGACGTAATTGCGGATAATCATAATTTTTAAATTTTTGGAATGTTATAGCAAATACACTCTTGACTAATAAATTGTCTTTTATTTATATAAAAAGTAAAAAAAATACCCACAACAGGGTATTTTTTTTACTCTTAATTTTTAATAATTTTATTGTGTTATTTTAATTTACTACACTTAATATCAGTCTTTTAATTTCCACTATAGACTGTACACCAAGAGCGTTTTTATCGATTAATTTTTATAGTATATAACTTAAATATTTAAAACTATGAATAAAAATAGGTTTTCAATTCATTCAAGACAAAAAAGTTTAGGGAAACTAAAAGTCGCAGTAGAAAAGGATTCAAAGGGAAAAGAAGCAATGACAATCAATAGGATCAATGCATCATCAACCCTTATTGATTCAAATTTAGATCGTGCCACAGCTCTTAAGAAGGCCAAAGAATATGAATTAACGGGCGTTCCCATTGATATAGTGGTAAGTCCGGCGATCTTAAAAACAACAGAAGATGGTCAAATAGTACATTTTGATTTTAGTACAGGTGAAGCTTATGATCCAAATCAAAAGATTATTGGAAAAATAACGGGTGGAGAATTGATCAATGGAACAGCCGATGATAAAAGACTAAGGATAATCACAAGGTTTGGAAGGAAGTCGACAAGTCTTAATAAAAAATCCTTAAAATTTGGACCCTCTCAATCTAATGTGCATTTTAATATTCCTTTGAAATTTAGCCAAGCTTCTATTTTTGTCGCAGAGTTAAGATTTTTAGTAAGCAGTTTCAATGAAACGAGAATTAACTTATTGGAAGGACAGTCTCCCGGTTTTTCAATTTCAATGAGGAAATACCAAAACAAATATTACCTCCATTATTCAGTAGCGACTAATGAGGGTTGGAAAAGCTTCTCACACTATGCTACGCCAGTAAGTTTAAACAGATGGCATGAGGCTGCATTCATTTTTAAGTCAGGAGAAATATCGGTTATTCTTGATGGCCATCTAATCTCACAAGGTATCGTTCCTGCTAAAAAGCTAATTTCGGTAGGCAATGGAGGAATTTACTTAGGCACTTGGGTGGATGGAAGAAGAAATCAATTTAATGGTAAAGTTGAATTTATGCGACTATGGTCTAAAATTCCAAATCACATACTTAATTCTTACCAAACCAATCAAGAATTGGATAAATTACAATCATGTGGATACAAATTAGATGTAAATGCAACCATAAAAACTGGTGAGTTCATTTTCCCTGGAGAGTCAGTGCCTACTCGTGTACGCTATCGTTCCTTAGATGGCATGGTTGTATTAGATGGCGGAAATATCCTCGGTAAGGAATCTGATCTTCTGGCAGAGGTCAAAAATTCGACTGCTCCAGCTTCTTCTTCTCAAGATAAACCATACGATGGACTTCGAACCTCTCGCCAAGCTTTATTAGCAGTTTCCGGCACAAATAAGCTCTGGGATAATGGGATATTTTATTACCAAACTTCTAGACTTAGTAGCCTTTTACAGAACAGGTTAGATGAGGCCATTGAAACGTTGGAAAAAGAAACCAATATCAGGTTTGTACCTGCCTCTAGTTATCATAAAGATGTTGTAATTATCAAAATCAATAATGATGCTGGAAATCATAAAGTTTCTTATTCCACTGGCTTAGGCAGGACTGGCGGTAAGCAATACATCGCTTTATATGAATTGGCTACTGTTTCTACCATAATTCATGAAATATTTCATGCACTCGGTGTGATGCACGAACAATGCAGAAATGATAGAGATGCCTATATTGATATTCATTGGGATAACATGGATTTTGGGAAAAACAATGAAGATGAAAAAAGTGTCAAATATCAATTCGAAAAATTCCCAAATAGCAGAGATATGGGTCCTTATGATTTTAACTCTATAATGCATTATCACAATACAGCATTTGGTAAAGATGACCCAAGCGGAAATAATAAGTTGATTACGATCACAACTAAATCTGGGGCAGTAATAAGCAAAATAAATAGATATCCTTATTTAAGCACCAATGATATACAGCAAATTAATAAACTTTACCCAATCAGTACCTCATTTGACGGGGGACATACTTGGGGAAGTAGTGCTTATACAACTGGTATTGCCTTTGGAGATATCAATGGCGATGGTGCTGATGAATTACTAGTAGCGAGAAAACATGGATCTGGACCAAGATTTTTCTTCTTCAATAGTGAAAAAGGAAGTGAACCATATGAAGAATTAGCTTCTGGTGGAAATAGTTGGGGAAGCGGAGCTTATGCTACTTGTATCGCAGCAGGTGATGTGGATGGTGATGGTATCGATGAAGTAATTATCGGAAGGAAAAGTAGCACAAATATGCGATTTGAAATACGAAAGTATAATCATTCCAGCCCAGAAAAATCTATTCAATTGTTTGAAGGAGGAAAGGAATGGGGAGATCAATATTACACGACTGGAGTTGCTATTTCAAAAGATCAAAGAGGTAGAATATTAATCGGTGTATGTCGAAGAGCAGGTTCAAATGCAAGGTTTTTCATTTATGGAGGAGCTAGAGAGAATTTTAAACTTCTTTTTCAAGGTGGTGGAGATTGGGGCAAAGGAAATTATGCTACTGGTATAGCTTTTGGTGATGTAGACGGTGACGGATACCTTGAAGTAGGAGTAACAAGATATGCCAAGTCTGGACCTAGATTTTTGATATATAAATCCCATAATGGGAATTACGAATCTTTCAATGTTTTACACTCTGGTGGTATGGATTGGGGTGATTCTTATTACGCTACCGCTATTGCTTTTGGAGATATAGACGGTGACGGTAAGCAAGAAATAGGTGTAACCAGGAAAGCTTCAAGTAATGCTCGATTCTTTATATATGGAAATGCTTCACAAAATTTTAGGCTTAGACATTCAGGTGGAAAAGATTGGGGAGGAGCTTATTATGCAAATAGTATAGCGATGGCGGATGTGGATAATGATGGTCGCGATGAAATTCTTGTGGGGAGATATGCCAATTCAAATGCAAGATATTTTCTTTACGACGATAGCAGAAATGATTATGAATTATTGGCTGATGGAGGCAAAAATTGGGGCAATGGTTATTATGCATCTGCTGTTGCTCTTGGCAATACAAGAGGAGGTACCTCTGATCCTTTTATAGGAATAGGTAGAAAAGCAGGATCAAATGGGCGTTTTTCAATCTTCAACTTTAAACCTTAATCTCTCCAAAATTTCTTTTACTAACTGCTCCTCGATACTTGTATTGAGGAGCAGTTTTGATTGAAATTCGTTTGTTTTCACTTGAAACTTGATCAATTAGTTTTTCGCAACTTTCTATCCAACATTACAAGCAATAACTTCCTGATTTTTTTCATAGGTATAACCTTAACCTTACGCTAGTATCTCAAAGGATTGACCTAATGAGCTTACTTTTAAGCTAATGAAAAAGGTACGCGTTTATGAAGGGGCATGCGAAGCTTGCAACAAGATCTAACCATTTTTAACTCAAAGCAACTGAATCTAAATTTAATTGGGAACAAGTCAAATATCCTTTATTGACCATTTACCTTAAATTTCCACAATTCAATTTACTTACCCTTTTCCTAAAACAGTGGCGGAATTAACCCAATTCACTTTGCTGCTGTCAATGAAAAAACCTCCTACTCAATTACCAAGATTTCTATGTGATCCCAAGTACCCACTCACAATATTAATTTGAGATTTATTCTCAGTTAAAAGACTCCCTAAATTCCACAGGCGTCATATTCGTCTTGCTTTTGAATAATTTGCTGAAAGATTGAGAATGCTCAAATCCGAGTTGATACGCAATCTCACTTACAGATAAACGAGTAGTTGCCAAATTGAATTTCGCTTTCTCTATCAGTTTATTGTGGATATGCTGCTGTGTACTCTGACCAGTTGTCGTCCGAAGCATGTCACTCAAATAATTTGGTGATACATTTAACTTATTGGAAAAATACTGAACCGAAGGAATTCCATTTAAAGCTAATTCTGAATGCTCAAAGTATTCCTCTAACAATTGCTCCATGCTTGTTAGCAAATCACTAGATGCAGTTTTACGCGTAATAAATTGCCTGTTGTAAAATCTATTGCAGTAATTCAGCAATAACTCAAGGTGTGAAATCATCACATCCTGACTAAATTGATCGATGGAGGTCTGATACTCCTGCTCTATATTCTTAAAGATCCCCTCAAGCATCTGTTCTTCCCGATCCGATAGATGAAGGGCTTCATTCACAGCATAGGAAAAAAAACCATAATTTTTGATCGCTTTGCCTAAGGGATAATTTAAAATAAAGTCTGCATGAAATACCAACCACCAGCCTGAAACTTGGTAGTTTTCCTCATTACCCACTGAAATCACTTGTTTTGGTGCAGTCATTGCCAATACACCTTCATCAAAATCATAATAATTTTGTCCGTATTTCAGTTTCCCAGTTAGATTTTTCTTCAAAGAAACCCCATAAAAATTGAGGAGAAAGTGAACTTCTTCAGCATGGAGCGAAGATTTGACTTCATCCATATTAATCAGACTAATTAATGGATGAAGCGGTTTGGATAAACCTATTAATCGATGCAGCTCCGAAACAGAATTGATACCAAAATGATTTGTATTTTTTGACATGATGACGAATTTAGAAAAATCAATACTATTTGCGTCTATTTGCAAATAGTATTGATTAAAAAGATTGATGTTATACCTTATTTTTTTGTAAACATCCAAGCCCAGGCAATGAACAGAAACTGAATAGGCAATCTTATAATACTTGCCACAAATTTCTCATTTTCTGTTTGGTAATAACCAATACTTTCCGGAATGTGAATGGCAAAGAAAAACACAAGCAACATCGCTATAATTAATTTTGCTGAAATCGCTCGTGTTTTGGAAGGTATTAGCAATAAAGCCAAAACGATTTCAACAATACCACTTACTGAAATTAAAAACGCATGCGCGGGAAGCCATGATGGCATCATTGCAAAATATTGCTCAGGATTAATAAAGTGCATCGACCCCATAAAAAGGTAGAAAGCGACTAAAAGATAGAGCAAAATGATTTTTGTTAGTTTCATTTTTGATGCGATTTATTGAGCGTTTTCTGATACTTCTTGCCACTCTTTCCACGTCTCCAAACGCTTGTTGTAAATAGGCTCAATCATCATTAATGGAAATTTGCCTAAAAACAAACGCAAAGGTGGGTTTTCAACATCTACTACTTTTAAAATAGCTTCAGCAGTTGCATTGGGATCGCCAAAAACCATATTCGCACCATTCGCTCTCATGGCATTTCTTAAACCATCGTATGCATCAATTGATATGCTATGACTTGCGGATGAAGTAGACCAATCGGTAGCATAGGCCGCGGGTTCAATCAAAGTAGTTTTTATTCCAAATTGAGAGACCTCTTGAGATAGCGACTCGCAAATTCCTTCCATAGCCCATTTAGAAGCATGGTAGATTCCTAAACTCGGAAATGCCATCACCCCACCAATACTAGATACTTGTAATATATGCCCACTATTTTGCTTCCTCATATGTGGCAATACTGCCTGAATCATCCATAGTGAACCAAAAACATTCGTCTCCATTTGTTCCCTTGCTTCGGTCTCCGAAATTTCCTCTACAAATCCAAAATGACCAAATCCGGCATTATTGATAAGGACATCAACTGCCCTAAATTTCGATACTGCTTGTTCTACTGCTTCAAAACAAGCCGCACGATTATTTACATCTAGCGCAATAGGTAAAATAGATTCTCCATATTGACTAACTAATTCCGTTAAAGCATCTATATTCCTTGCTGTTGCGGCTACCTTTTCACCACGTTTTAAAGCTGCCTCAGCCCAAATTCGACCAAAACCTTTTGAACTTCCTGTGATTAACCAAACTTTTGATTTCATGATATTTATAATTTAAAATTCGTATGTATGATTTGTTAATTTTTCAGATATTTCCCACAATTTTTTAGCTAGATTTTTGTCATAAGACGTATCGCTTGAGCGAACCAATTCAGGATAACCCTTCATTTCATTCATTTTGGTTGGTCCAAAATATTCGGCTCCTTTCAAATTAGGTTCAGTGGCTGCTCTCAAGATCGGTAATGCGCCCATGTCTACCTTCTGTGCGATAAGGACATTCATTACTTTCATCATAAATCCCGCATCTTTTTGAAGGTTGGTGGCAGTATATCCTGGGTGAGCTGCTGTAGCGATTGAATTAACCTGAGCATTTTTTAATCTGCGATCGAGTTCGTACGTGAACAGAAGATTAGCAAGTTTACTTTGAGCGTAGGCCTTTTTTGTATCAAAACCATTTGAAAAATTCAGGTCATCAAAATAAATAGTTGGCTCGAAATTTTGCCCCTGACCTTTTTTATGCAAGACACTGCTTTGTGTAATGACTCTGCAATATGGCGTTGATTTAAGCAATGGTAGCAACAAGCCAGTAAGCAAGAAATGCCCTAGGTGGTTTGTTGCAAATTGAGATTCTTGTCCCTGCTTGGATAGTTCCTTTTGAGGAGTCCACATGATGCCCGCATTGTTAAGCAGCAGGTCTAGTTTACTGTATTTCTTGGTAAACTCAGCTGCAAAAAGACGTACAGAATCGAAGTCTGCAATGTCCATTTTCATGATTGTAAGATCAGCCGATTTGACTTTTTGCTTGATTTGCTGAATGACACGATTTCCTTTATCCAAATTCCGAACAGGTAATATGATTTTAGCTCCTTTTTCACTTAATACTGTTGCTGCTTCGAGTCCGATACCACTCGTCGCACCGGTGATGAGGACGGTTTTACCTTGCTGTGAAGGAATATTTTCTTTTGTCCAATTGCTTGTTGCCATATCTTTTTAATTTATCTGTTAGTGATGACACAAAGGTGGAGCGAATTTAGTCAGTGCATGTAGCCAAATCTCTGAATGTTGTATACAAATCAAGAATCGCTTATAAATTTTCACCAAGCAGTCTAAAATCGATTTATTCCTGTGGTCTGAGAGATCAATGAAAAGCTGAGTGTGTCAAACAAAAAATATAGATAAGAGAGAATTTATAAATTCTGAGTCAATCTAAAATCTACCTTCCCAAATCTAATATCCAAACCGTCTTTATCTGCAGTAAAAAAAATCCGCGTACTTGTCTTCCTAAGGAGGAGACTCAATTTAAAATCAATACCGTGATTATCTGTTGTAAATCAAAAAAAATCAGTGAAATCAGCGTGCAATCTACTTTCCGATACAAAACTTACTAAAAATATTATCCAACAAATCATCAGTCGTAATCTCCCCAGTAATCTCTCCAAGATAATGGAGCGATCTTCGGATATCCATCGCCAAGAAATCATTCGTGATTTCATTGTCTAAGCCTGTCAACACATCAAGTAAAGATTGACGTGTTTTGACCAAAGAATCATAATGCCTGATATTGGTAACTATGGTATTGCCAGTTCTAAATTTATCTAGATTAACCAATTCCAAAACCCTATTTTTCAAGGCATCCAAATTCTCTTTCTGTCCAGCAGATATAAAAACTGTATCCGGATATTTCCTATTTAAATCATTGATAAATTGACCATTAGCCTTATCGGTCTTATTCGCTACTTTAACAAATGGAACGCCTAGATTTTCTAGCTTTTCTACATCTTGATTGATCTCTTCCATGTTGGTATCCGTCAAATCAAACAAGTACAGAATCAAAGAAGCTGTCTTCATCTTTTCATGTGTACGGCTAACACCAATAGACTCGATCACATCTGTAGTTTCTCGCAATCCTGCAGTATCGATAAACCTAAATATCACCCCGCCAATATTGATTTCATCTTCTATAAAATCACGGGTGGTCCCGGCAATTTCGGAAACGATAGCTTTTTCTTCATTCAAAAGTGCATTGAGTAGGGTGGACTTGCCTGCATTGGGTTTACCAGCGATGACGGTTGGAACACCATTTTTGATCACATTCCCCAAATCAAAACTACTGATCAACTGTTCTACAACCCGCAGTAATTTCTCTACTAATATTCTTAAATCATCTCTGCTGGCAAACTCTACATCCTCTTCGGTAAAGTCTAACTCTAACTCTATCATGGAAGCAAAATGGATCAATTCAGCACGAAGCTTGGAGATTTCTCCGCTGAATCCACCTCGCATTTGATTTAAAGCAGCTTGGTGGGAGGTTTCTGAATCTGCATGGATCAAATCTGCCACAGCCTCAGCTTGTGCCAAATCAAATTGTCCATTCAAAAATGCCCTTTGGGTAAATTCCCCTGGTTTGGCAGGTCTTGCGCCGTTTCTTACCAAGAGTTTGATCACCTGATTGACAATGTAGGAAGAGCCGTGTGTAGAGATCTCTACTGCATTTTCTTTTGTAAATGACCTTGGGGCAACAAAAAGTGAAACCAATACTTCATCAATAATGCGCTCCCCATCTCGGATAGTACCAAAGTGGATGGTGTGGGAATCTTGTTTTTCTAAATCTTTTCCCTTGAATACCTGATTACAAATCTTAATCGCATCCTTTCCGGATAATCTTATCACTGCAATCGCTCCAACGCCCTGAGGGGTCGCCAAAGCGACAATTGTATCTTCTTTCTCGTGTAAACTGAACATGCTTATTTGGTAAAACGCTGCACAATGCCTTCTAAGCCATCTATAAAAGGCTGCGGCTGTCGGTATCCCGGTAATTGAGTAATATTTTCCATGGTAGCATCCATGACCACAAAGTTAGGGTAGGAGGTAACCCGCATCGTTTTGGCCATACTGGCTTCTGTATATTCTTTGCCTTTAAAAGTAAATTTACGATCTGTCTTTTCGGCATGTAATTTTACTGCAAAAAAATGATCATTCACATAGGCAATTACCTTATCATCTGTAAAAGTCTCCTTATCCATCTTTTTGCACCAACCACACCAATCCGTGTACACGTCAACCAAAATCATTTTTGGAGTCTCAAGAGTAGCGGCAGAAGCCTCTTCAAATGTCATCCAATTAATTTTTTCCTGTCCAATAGCATTAAATGATAGAACAAATACTAAGAATAATAAGGCTCCCAATCTTTTCATATTTCAAATTTATATAATTCGATTCATTTCCACTTCAAAACCGATTACATACACAGTAAGTTCACAACATAATGTACAAAGTACGATGTATTAAGTACGAAGTAAAGGCTCAAGTTTAATTGATCATGATTTAATTTAAGATCAAGCACAAGATTTTCCCCAAAGCTTCCAATCCTAAATTACCTAATAACCGATCCCTATTAAACTCAACAGACCCCAACTTTCAAACTTTCCAACTTTTTAACGCCAAAAGCAACTTCCAATCACTAATCACCTAGTAACCGATCCCTAAATAACTCAACAAACCCAAACATTCAAACCTTAAAACCTTCTAACTTTTTAACGCAAAAAGCAATCTTCCAATCACTTATCACCTAATAACCGATCCCAACATAACTCAACAAACCCCAACTTTCAAACCTTAAAACATTCCAACTTTTTAACGCAAAAAACAATCTTCCAATCACTAATCACCGATCCCAACATAACTCAACAAACCCCAACTTTCAAACCTTAAAACATTCCAACTTTTTAACGCAAAAAGCAATCTTCCAATCACTAATCACCTAGTAACCCATCCCAACATAACTCAACAGAGCCCAACTTTACAACCTTTAAACATTCCAACTTTTTAACTCCAAAAGCAACTTCCAATCACTAATCACCGATCCCAACATAACTCAACAAACCCCAACTTTCAAACCTTAAAACATTCCAACTTTTTAACGCAAAAAGCAATCTTCCAATCACTAATCACCTAGTAACCCATCCCAACATGACTCGACAAATCCCAACTTTCAAACCTTTAAACATTCCAACTTTTTAACTCCAAAAGCAACTTCCAATCTAAAATCTACTCACTAAAATTTAAAGCATCACCAATATATTCACAGCAACATCCTTGGACATAAAGATCGTTTTTTTGTTGTCAACAAGTATTTCTACAGAACCGTCAAACTCCACTTTTTCTAAGACTTTTATCCTTGCACCTATATAAGCTCCGACCTTATCCAAGTACCTCAAAAAGGCAGCACTTTTGTCATTGACAGCGACGATCTGACCTGTTCCGTTTAGCTCAATTTCGGTGAGTGGAAGACGAGGACGAGAGCGAACATCTCCATGCTCATCGGGTATAGGATCACCGTGAGGATCAAACTTTGGAAAGCCCAAATATTCGTCAAGTCTTTGGATCAAAATAGGGGACTGAACATGTACTAATTCATCTGCTACTTCAGCCACCTCATCCCAAGAAAATCGGAGTTTATCCACTAAAAAAACTTCCCATAATCTTTGTTTTCTAAGCGTTCTCAAGGCTAAAATTTTGCCCTCTTGAGTAATATGAACCCCATAGTATTTTCGGTATTCTATCACTTCTTTTTCACCCAACTTGCGAAGCATATCACTCACAGAGGCGGGCTTTGTTTTCATCTCAGCTGAGATGTCATTGGTGGAAACACCCTTCTTTCCGGCATCCGAAAGCTTATAGATAGCCTTCAGGTAATTCTCCTCCGCATGGGTCAATTTAATCATAACTCTTTTTTGAATAGGATAACAAAGATAAGGTTTTAGACGACACTAAAAAATAATTTATTGTAGACTAAATCAGCTGTGGATAACCCAATTTCAAATGTGTTTAACGATTTAGTCAAGGCTAAAAATATAATAAGTTATAGCTTAAAATAACTATATAATATTGATTTATAATGTATTAAAATCTCTTTTAAGGTTAAATGAAACGTTAAAACTCTCATTTACCAGAGTTTCCAAAATGTAAAAATTGGTTTCCAAAACGGCATAAAAACAAAAGTTTTCCACGAGGATGTGGATAAATCAAATGAGCTTCAAAAGAAAGTAAAAGGCAAATATGTGATTTGGTGAATGAGCAGTTCTAATTCCAGAACATAGAAATTAATAAAAAAATGTGTGTAAGGTATTAGAAATAGCCTTCAATTAATCTGAGAAAAACCGCTCGATCAAACCTCACCTCCTGCTTGGGAGCCTTACAATAAAACGTGAGCTTCAAAAAATCCTCGAGATTTGATACTGCATTTTTAAGATCTGTAAACTCAAACTCAAGACCGGACTGGTATTGATTTGCAATCTGTTTCCACTCTGAGTTTGGTGAAAAAATAAAGGGCTTCCCCAGTGCCAAACATTCATACATTTTGCTAGGAATTTTTGGACTGATACTTGGCAATTGATAATAAGGTAAAAGCACAATACCACAGGTCTCGTACGCTTCCAAAATCTGCTTATAATCCACAGGATTTTCAGAAATCTCTAAGCTAATTTGTGGGACTTTTGAAGCGAGTTCTCTCATCTCTTTCCCATAAAATTTGATTGGATAATGTCCAACAATTTTCAAGTGAAAATTAGGATATACTTTCAAGATTTCAGCAAACCAATGCATGGCTTCAATCACACCATAAACTGGGGTAAGTGTACCTGAAATCAAAAATTCAATTGCTTGATTTGACTCAAACTTGGTTGGGCTTACTGACTTGATTTCACCATAAAATTTATTCTCCAAAACAGTGAAATTAGCAATACCTGGGAACTCCCTTTTGTAACAATCCTCTGCAAAAATGTAATGATCAACAAATGGCTTACTCATATTTTCAACCAAAACAATCCAAAAAACTGCTAAATTTTGCTTCCACTTTGGGAGTGTTTTATTCTGCTTAACATTCAATATGTAATTTTCTTGAAGATCATAAATCAACTTATATCTCAGCAAGAACTTCATGATGAGAGCCGCAGGCAGCAGTTCGTATGTAGTGACAATTAAAAGCTTTGGCTTGATTTTTTTAAGTAATCCGAGGAACTTTATGTTAACAAAAAACCTTTTCCAAGCTGATCTTTCTTGATCAAAAAGTTTAAAATGGCTTAAATCTTCTTCTAAAGGTTCATTTTTTAATGAAAACCCTATGATGTTAAGGTGGTATTTATTTGTTTCACGCAGCGAAAGACCTAAGCGATAAAAAGCACGAGCATCCTGTAATGGCTTAAGTACTGATGCTATGGCTATCTTTGGTTTTTCCACAGGTAATTTATTTTGAACAATAGCGAAAATAATAAAAAATATGGATTTAAAGACAATCATTGAAAATGCATGGGACAACAGGGAGTTGTTGAAAGAACAGGACATTCAAAGCGCCATCAAATCTGTTATTGCTGATTTGGATACAGGTAAATTACGAGTAGCTGAACCTTTGGAAGATGGTTCTTGGAAAGTAAACGATTGGGTAAAGAAGGCGGTAATTCTCTATTTCCCTATTCAAAAAATGCAAACCATCGAAGTTGGACCTTTTGAATTTCATGACAAGATGGCTCTAAAAACCAATTACGCTGCACAAGGTGTACGGGTGGTTCCCCATGCAGTGGCGAGATATGGTGCGTACCTTGCCTCAGGTGTGGTCATGATGCCCTCTTATGTAAATATTGGAGCATATGTAGATAGTGGAACGATGGTTGATACTTGGGCTACTGTAGGTTCTTGTGCACAAATCGGTAAGAATGTTCACCTGAGTGGTGGAGTGGGTATAGGAGGGGTATTGGAACCTGTACAGGCGGCTCCCGTAATTATTGAAGATGGCGCATTCATTGGCTCTAGAGCAATTGTTGTTGAGGGTGTCAGGATTGGCAAAGAAGCAGTAATAGGCGCAGGAGTAACATTGACCGCTAGTTCAAAAATTATAGATGTGACAGGTGCGGAACCTGTAGAATATAAAGGTTTCGTACCACCTCGCTCAGTTGTTATTCCAGGAACTTTAACTAAAAAATTCCCTGCTGGAGAATTTCAAGTTCCATGTGCCTTGATCATCGGTCAAAGAAAAGCATCTACAGACTTAAAAACATCTCTAAATGATGCACTTAGAGAAAATAACGTAGCAGTTTAATTAAAACAAACCTATGAAATCCAAATTTCAAATTTACTTAAGCCTATTTCTATTGATAGTATTAATTTCCTGTGAAAGTTCTTCAAATGAAGGTGACGATCTTTTTGCAGCTGAAAAATATGAAGAAGCAATCAGCGCTTATGATAAATTTCTATCCACAAATCCTCGAAATATCAAAGCGCTTTACAATAGAGGGAGATCATATGAGGAATTAGGGAATTTTGAGCTAGCTGAAAAGGACTTCATAACTGCCTTAGACAATGACAGCAAAAATGTTCAAGTGATGCTGAGCTTATCTAACCTTTTCCAAAAACAAAAGAACCATAGTTCTGCCTTATTGTATGCTGACAGAGCAGTAGAAACACCCGGGGCTCCAGCGATGGCCTATTTTATGAAAGCAAGAGCTTTACATCAATTAGGAAATACGGATGAAGCTTTAAAAGAATACAGTGCTGCAATTAAAATGGAAACAGATTTTGGCCAAGCCTATTATAACAGAGGCTTGCTGAAGTTGGCAACCAATAAAAAATCATCTGGTTGTGAAGATTTAACTATGGCCATGAAGTTAAATTACGCCGCTGCTACTGAAGCCAAAGAGAAATATTGTAATTAATATATAACTTGACTTTCATTCAAAATAAAAAAGAGGAGCTAAAAAGCATCCTCTTTTTTTATTTCCATGATATTAAGGTCAGTGTTTTTTATGATAAAAACCTTTAAACTTTTTAAACCAATTTATAACCATTAATTATTACTCCCTTTTTTCAAATCTTTTCCACACTATTCCACTACAAACCAATCAATTTTAGTATAATAGAACAGCTGATGACCAACCTACCATTAACTAATCGACTGATAACTTTTAAATAACACTTCCAATCTTATCAACACTATTCCACTGGGAACCAATCAATTTTAGAATAATAGAACAACTGATAACCAATCTACCAATAACTAATCGACTGATAACTTTTAACAATCACCCTCCAATTCCACCTTTCCTCAATGCCCCTTCATTCTATTGAAAAGCATTGATAAATGTCTTGGCTCTTCAGCTTTATGGTCACAAATCTGATCAGACTGTAATCGTCCAACACCTTGGCATGTTCTGCAAGCACTAGTTTCTAATTTGCTACCCTCACAGGTAGGGCAAGTCAATCTTCCTTGACCAGAACACCTTTCGCATTCAAAATACTCAACGATATTAAAAACATTCCTTTTGGTGATTAAACCGCTTCCAACACACCTGCTACAACCTACGATTCCTTTAGCCTTACAGTAGCTACAATCCTGTTCCAAATGCTTTGATCCTTCACAGGTAAAACAAGTTTGAAACTGATAACCACGTCTATCACAAAGCTCACAAGTCTTGATGTCATTCAAAGGCTTCTCAAGCATTCCCTCAAGTGCTTTTGCCCTTTCATAATTATCTCCTTTGAAGCCATTCAATTCTAGATATTTATTCAAGAAATTGGCACTATTGTCATATTGCTTCAATTGATATAGCGTTTCGGCAAAATAGTAAGGCATTTCTGGAGGAATGGGAAGGTTTGAATCAATGATTTGCCTGAACAGCTCATTGGCTCGTTGATATTCTCCACGTTCCATTTCAGATAATGCATTGGTCATCAATCTAGAAGATCCGCCTAGACTCGGCTGAACTTGACTAATTGCAATATTGACGAATAGGGTAAGGGTAATTCCTGTTAAAAAAACAGTTTTAAGCAATAAATTTTTAGCGTTTATTAGAATCATATTGACTTTTGATAAAGGAAGCTCAAATTAATCAGGATTGATGCATAAATCAACTTTTATGTTCAATTGAATTTACATTGGTTTTTAATAAATAAAATAATTATGTTTATCACGTATTTTATGTACTTCAAATATATTAATTGTTATGACAGAGCTTTTTAGTAAATTATCACCTGAGTTGATTTCAAACCTTACGAGTTCGTTTGGTCTGAGCAACGATCAAGCCTCCCAAACCATCTCAACTACAAAAGACAGTTTGGTAAGCTCATTAGGAAAAGAGGTTTCATCTGGTAATATGGATGGAATATTAAGTATGGTTAACAACTCTTCTAACTTGACATCCAACCCAATGTTTAGTGGACTTGTAAGTAAACTTGCGCAAGATTATGGCTCAAAACTTGGTTTGTCAAGCGAGAAAACAATGGCGATTGCATCTTTTATTTTACCAAAAATAATCTCAGCAATCTCCGGTAGTAAAAGTGGAAATATAGAAAAAACAGATCTTATGAGTATGGTAGGGTCAGCAGCAGGCGACGCAATTAAAAATAAAGCCTCAGATGCTTTAAAAAAAGGATTAGGAAATTTCTTTAAATAAAACAACCAATAAAAATCAATTAACAATGGCAAAAACAATAACAGAAATCGAAGGTATAGGACCAGTTTTTAAGGAAAAACTAGGTAATGCTGGCGTAGCAACTGTGGAATCACTTTTAGCAAAAGGCGCAAGTAAAAAAGGTAGAAAAGAAATCGCTGAAGCATCAGGAATTGATGAAGGAAAGATTTTAGATTGGGTAAACATGGCTGATCTATTTAGAATTAAAGGTGTAGCAAGTCAATTTGCAGAATTATTGAAAGCAACTGGAGTTGATACCGTGAAAGAATTAAGGACAAGAAATGCCGAAAATCTTCACAAAGCTTTAACAGAGAAGAATGCTGAAAAAAAGCTAACTAGAGTAGTACCAGCTCTTTCACAAGTTGAAGGTTTTATCAGTCAAGCGAAGGAATTGGAACCGATAGTGACACATTAAATTATTAAAAACTCATTACAAAAAACCTTAATCCATATTCATGAATTAAGGTTTTTTGTTTTAGATTGTATCCTAATACCATTTAACTCTACTTTATGAGCCAAGCAGATCTTTTCAAATCACACCTTGAACAAGGATATACTTTCAAAAATGATTATTTTATTTTAGGAACAGGTATCCTTAATCAAGAGCCTATTCAGCAAGCACAAGTCAAAATCCCACTCAAAACCCTCAATAGACATGGTCTAATCGCAGGTGCAACGGGTACAGGAAAAACGAAAACATTACAAGTTATAGCCGAGCAACTTTCTCTCAAAGGCATTCCGTCAGTACTTATGGATTTGAAAGGTGACTTATCTGGATTAGCAATGCCAGGATCCAATAATTCACATATTGAAAAAAGAAGTACTGCTATAGGTGTGGATTATGAACCATCAGGACTTCCTGTAGAATTAATGTCTATCAGTCAGGAGAAAGGCGTCAAACTTAAGGCAACCGTGTCTGAATTCGGACCCGTACTGATGTCACAAATCATGGAGCTAAATGATACTCAAAGAGGGGTTATGGCTTTGGTATTTAGATATTGTGATATGGAGCATTTGCCACTTCTTGATCTTAAAGATCTCAAAAAAGTGCTTCAATACATTACAAACGAAGGGAAAGAAGCTATTACGAAAGAGTATGGTTCTGTATCTTCTGCATCTGTAAATACAATTATGAGAAAAATCATTGAACTCGAACAACAAGGTGCAGATCACTTTTTTGGTGAATTATCCTTCGAAGTAGATGATTTTGTCAAAACCAAAGAAGGAAGAGGCGTAGTATCAATTATTCGCTTGACTGACATTCAAAACAGACCTAAGCTCTTTTCTACTTTTATGCTAAGCCTTCTTTCTGAGATTTATGAAACTTTTCCAGAACAAGGTGATTCTGAAAAACCGAAACTTTGCCTTTTTATCGACGAGGCACATTTAGTTTTTTCAAATGCAAGCAAAGACCTAATCGATAAAATTGAATCTATTGTTAAATTGATCAGATCAAAAGGGGTAGGTGTGTTTTTCTGCACCCAAACACCTACTGATGTACCTGATGCTGTCTTGGGACAATTAGGATTGAAAATCCAGCATTCTCTCCGTGCATTTACAGCTAAAGACCGAAAAGCCATTACCAAAACAGCAGAGAATTATCCGATATCACCATTTTATAAAACCTCAGAAGTCTTAACATCCATGGGGATAGGTGAAGCTTTGGTTACTGTTTTAAATGAAAAAGGTATTCCTACACCTTTGGTACATACATTACTGAGAGCACCTATCTCCAGAATGGATATTTTGGATAGCTCAGAGATTAATACTTTAACACAAAACTCAGACTTGGTAAAGAAATATGCCAAGGAAATCGACAGAGAAAGTGCTTTTGAAATCTTAGACATGAAGATTACAAGAGCAGAACAATTCGCTGAAAATGAGGCAAAAAACCTTCCAAAACAAACTTCTACAAGAGGTAAAAGAGCTACTGCTGAACCAAGTTTATTAGAAGATTTGAGTAAGAACACCATGTTAAGACAAATTGGAAGAACAATATTTAGGGAATTAACAAGGGGTATTATGGGTTCTATTTCTGGCAAAAAAAGGTAACCTTTGCGATATATATTTCAAAAAATTAATGTTAGAAGTAGGAGTAATAGGGGCTGGAGCAGCAGGTTATTTTGCAGCTATTCACGCCAGTGAGAGGAATTCAATAGTTACGATATTAGAAAAAACATCCAAGTCACTAGCAAAGGTAAAAATCTCTGGTGGCGGAAGATGCAACGTAACCCACGCAGCTTTTGAAAATTCCCAACTAATCAAGAACTACCCTAGAGGGGATAAATTTCTCAAAAAATCCTTCATTCACTTTTCAGTAAAAGATACGATTTCTTGGTTTGAATCCAGAAATGTAAAGCTTAAAGTCGAGTCGGATGGTCGGATGTTTCCAGTTTCCAACGATTCTGAATCTATCGTACAGGCTCTTGAAAAAGAAGCTAATCTTAAACAAGTCAAAATTCAATACAATTTTTCTGTCGACAAGATCGAATACAGGGACAAAAAGTATATCGTTCACGCTAAACAAAGTAAGTTAGAGTTTGATAGATTGATTGTTTGTACTGGTGGATCGCCCAAGATCTCTGGATTCAATTTCATCCAGGAATTAGGGCATCAAGTTTCCGAACCCATACCATCACTATTTACTTTTAATACGCCTAAAGAACCTATTCGAGAGTTGATGGGCATTTCACTATCAGATGCCTATATCAAGTTAGAAGGGACAAAATTAGCCTATCAAGGTCCGCTATTAATCACCCATTGGGGGTTGAGTGGGCCAGCAGTATTGAAGCTCTCTGCTTTCGGCGCACCTTGGCTATATGATCAAGCTTACAAGGCTAATGCACACATCAGATGGGGAAATGAATGGACTGAACAAGACCTGCAAACTAACTTAGGAAAATTCAAATCAGAACATCCTAAAAAGAAGATAAAATCAAATCCCTTGTTTGGGCTACCTGCAAGGTTATGGGAACACTTGGTGGAGAAATCTGAGATAGATTCTGACAACTTGTGGCACAGTATATCAAAAAAGCAATTGAATAGACTAATACAGAATCTTTTTTGCTATATTGTTGCCATCGAAGGGAAGACCACTTTCAAGGAGGAGTTTGTAACTGCTGGTGGAGTAAAATTGGAAGAAGTCAATCCTGAGACAATGGAAAGTAAGCTTTTGCCCGGTTTATTTTTCGCTGGTGAGGTTCTAGATATTGATGGGATCACTGGTGGCTTTAATTTTCAAGCTGCATGGACCACAGGATATCTTGCCGGAAAACATGCTAATCAACCCAATAATAATGAGTAATACACCACCAATTAACTTCAATAACATCGATGAGATGGCAGATGGAGATGCTGATTTTAAAGCTGAATTAGTAGCAGCGATACACGCATCTTTGGTCGAATTGAAAGAAAAATACTTAGAAGGATCTGAAGATCAAAATGAAGAAACTATTCATTTGATTAGACACAAAGTAAAGCCAACTTTAGCTTTATTCGAGATTAACAAATTAAGTAACGTTATTCAAGAAGGAAAAGTCATTATTTCCGAAAAAGGCTTCAAAGAGGCTTTTATAGAGCATCTTGATGCATTCCTAGACGCTTGGCAAGAGGCTTTTGATTACATCAATGAAAAAATAAAAGAGGAGTAAACCAAATCGGTTTACTCCTTTAATTTTAGTACCAAGTCTACCAATCTATTGGCATAGCCAGCTTCGTTGTCATACCAACCTACAATTTTTACCAAATTTCCTTTTGCAGAAGTTAAACCTGAGTCAAAAATACAAGAGTGGGGATTGCCTATAATGTCTATTGATACAATAGGGTCTTCCATAAACTCTACAATTCCTTTCATTTTTCCATTGGCTTCTTGCTTGAAAACAGCATTGATCTCTTCTGCGGTGGTATCTTTTTTCAATATCACAATCAAATCAGTCAAGGAACCATCAGGCACAGGTACACGCATAGCAGAAGCTTCAATTTTACCTTTCAATTCAGGCAAAACAAGCTCCATAGCCAAAGCTGCATGGGTTGTAGTCGGAATAATAGAATAGGCCGCTGCTCTCGCTCTTCTCAAATCCCGATGTGGTGCATCATGAAGATTTTGATCGTTGGTATAAGAATGCACAGTGGAAACATAACCCTTTTCGATTCCAAAATACTGATCCAAGATCTTGACCATAGGAGCCAAACAATTGGTGGTACAAGATGCATTTGAAACAATCTGCTCTTCACCAGTCAAGATATGATCGTTAACCCCGAGAACAATGGTAGGAACTTTCTCGCTTTTAGATGGAGCAGTAATGATGACCTTCTTTGCACCAGCTTTGAGATGCTGAGAAGCACCTTCTAGATCTGTAAACTTACCGGTTGACTCCAATACGATATCCACATTTAAAGATCCCCAGGGAATTAGAGTTGGGTTTTTCTCCGCAAAAATCCTGAGTAATTTTCCATTGATAATCAAATCACCATCTTTTTCTTCCACCTTATAATGATATTTTCCGTGGATTGAATCGTATTGTAAAAGATGAGCAAGGGTGCTAGGATCAGTTAAGTCATTGACAGCGACCAATTCAATATCTTCTTGTTCCAAAAGTAATTTAATTGTAAGTCTTCCTATTCGACCACAACCATTCACGGCTACTCTTTTTTTTGTCATATCGGGTAATTGATTTCTAAATACAAACTTACAAAACCAGCATTATAAAGACTACGAAACAGCATTGATATGAAAATGTTTCATTAATTTAATTAACTGATAACTCTATCAAACAAAAACACCGGTGATGTACAAAGTACCATAATCAACTTACTTAAAACGAAATCATCCTAATCGATTGTGTAATTTCTCAATTCACTAATTCCTTATTTAACTCTATTCCTTATAGTGCACAAAGTACCATCCATTATTGTGATCAAGAGATTCAATAAACCAATATTGAGATCTAAGGTCTCCTTGAAAAAATTTTTACTGCTAATATTCAAGCTTTTGGATTCCATAACCAAATATTTTTTGGTGAGGTTTTGCATTATGAATTTAACCCTCTATATTTGCATCACCTTACGGAAAAGAGGTTAATTCGATTCTATAATGGTCCGTTCGTCTAGGGGTTAGGACGTATCCCTTTCACGGATAAAACACGGGTTCGATTCCCGTACGGACTACAAAATCAATTAACCTTTTTTCTATTTCTGGTCCGTTCGTCTAGGGGTTAGGACGTATCCCTTTCACGGATAAAACACGGGTTCGATTCCCGTACGGACTACAAACAATTTGATGTTTTTCATCGTTCGTCATACTTAATATTCTGTTTATCAGATTTGTATGATGGATTTGTTTTATGGTTGTTAGTGGTTAAAGTGAGTAAAAACCCGATCTTGTAGATCGGGTTTTTTATTTTATACCAATGTCAAACCGGCATCCAAGAGCTCTATCCAAAGCGTGGATTGTACCAAGCTATTAACTTTACCAATTCCATCTTTTTCATACCTTTCTTGGAATTCCGCAAAAGTTAGTTCATTTTGATCCTTTTTCAACAGAATCGAATCGAATACAGAAATCAACCACTTTCCTTCTAGCTTACTCACATTTATTTCTGAAGTAAAATTTTTGTTTTCGACAATCAAAATGACACCCTCTACTTTTTTTCCCTTTTTATTAAAAGTTGTTCTTTTCAACTCGGGCTTATTTCCAAGCCAAACCATCTTGGAATTGGGCTTAGGGAGAACATCATCGGGTGCAGTGATTGCCTTGTAGATAAAATTGGGAGAAACAGTCGTTCTTGGAATTTTAAATTCAAACCATTCTTGCAATGGGAAATCAAAACAAATTCCATGCATGTAATTGAACAATGCTTTTTTCAATCCAGCACTGAAAAGTTCGTGGTCGGCTCCCTCAGGATCTTCATGACTCAAATCATTGTCAGCAAAGAGGCCTTTCTCTGGACCAATCTTTACGACTCTGAATTTCCCTGGATCAATTCCAATAGGAGCGTGGGAAGTCATCGCAAACAAATGCCAAAAACCGGACTGAATCACATTGTTTTCAAATAATTGCCTTACAATTTCTAAACTATCTATGGTCTCTTGAGCAGTTTGGGTAGGAAAACCATACATCAAGTATGCATGAACCATAATCCCTGATTCAGTAAAATGATGGGCTACTCTTCCAACCTGAGCCACATTGACACCTTTTTGCATCATCTCCAAAAGTCGATCAGAAGCAACTTCTAACCCGCCAGAAACGGCAATACATCCTGAGGCTTTGAGCAATCTGCACAAATCAAATGTGAATCGCTCCTCAAATCTGATATTCGTCCACCAAGTGATCTTTATCTTTCTCCTGAGTATTTCAATCGCAACTTCCCGCATCAAAGCAGGCGGTGCTGCTTCATCTACGAAGTGAAATCCAGTTTGTCCAGTCTGTTCTATTAACTCTTCAATACGATCACAGATCAAAACTGCGGACACAGGCTCGTAATTTTTGATGTAATCCAGAGAAATATCACAAAAAGAGCATTTCCTCCAATAGCAGCCATGCGCCATAGTAAGTTTGTTCCAACGTCCATCAGACCAAAGTCTGTGCATGGGATTGACTATCTCGATGACGGAGAGGTATTTTTCTAAGGGCAGACCACGATAATCTGGAGTACCAGTTTTACTAAAGGGAATATCACCTTCTCTGGAGCCATTGAAGTATACTACAGCTCCATCAATTAGGGTAAAAGTTCTCTTCAAATCCCCTTGCGCTCTTTTTCCCTCAAGATGTTCTATTAAGTTGGTTAAAGGCCTTTCTCCATCATCTAAAGTAATAAAATCAACATAATTGAAAATTCGAGGCTCTTTCAGGCTTCTCAATTCTGTATTTGGATAGCCGCCACCCATTACAATCTTAATATCAGGATGTTGAGCTTTGATATACTGCCCACATCGCAACGCACCGTAGAGATTCCCAGGAAAAGGGACTGAAATGCAAACCATCATTGGGTTGGATGCAACAATACTTTTTTCTAGCTCCTCAAATAAATACTTGTCAACAAATGAAGGCTCAGAATCCAAATATTCCTGCAAAGGATCAAAAGAAACAGCGGATCGTCCCAAGCGCTCGGCATAACGACTAAATCCAAAATGTGGGTCGAGTGCTTCTTGAATCAAATCACCCAAATCTTCCAAATAAAGCGTTGCCAAATGCCTTGCTTTATCTTGAATACCCATGGTACCAAATGCCCAGTCCATTTCGTCCAATTGGGCAAAGCGGGAAGCCTGAGGTAAAAAGTCTCCATCACAGATATTATAAGCGATCGTTGGATTATTGAACTGAAGAAAATTTATCACAGGAGTGATCGTCTGAAGATAATCATCTTGCAATTTCAATATCCTTTGGCTATTAGCTGACAGTTTTTTAATATCCTGATCTTCAATATTTTGAAATACATCAGTTAAACCATCTTTTGAAAAAATTCTAAGGATAACATTCAATCCCAAATCGTACTGGAAGGATTCTTTCTCCAATAAATTGAGATAACCTTTGATGTAGGCTGTAGCAGGATAGGGTGTATTAAGCTGGGTAAATGGGGGAGTAAGAAGAAGAATCGATGCTGACACAATAAATTATTTTGTTCCAAATTTCGGCATTTTCTTCGAGATACAAATTTTCTATCTCATCTCTTTGAAAATAAAGGCCTAAACAGTTTCAATTGAATGAAAACATTTAGGCCTTTGTTAACTTGAAAATTCTATGTTGTTGAAAGTTTATGGTATCATATTTCCAAACAGAAAAGCTAGCAATGTCAAATGAAACACTGATAACTAATCCACTAATCACTTAATAACAATTATCCGCTATCAAATTACATAAAAGTGTAATTGCGGTTAATTTCAAATCAAATTTTATCTCCATAGAAAATAGCATTGAAGAAAAGCTTATTAGTTCCAAACCATGTTCCTCTGAAATTTGGATTATCAATGAAGTTGATCACTTTTCCTCTTCCTACAGGAGAGACAAGCACACTAGCGCTTTGCTTCACTTTTTCAAGATTTGAAGGGGAGATGTAGCCTCCCAAAAGTGGGTTTTCAGTATACCTTACAGGGGTTTGATAAGGACTTTTAGATGGTTTGAAAAAGATGCTCGTGTTTCTATAAACTGGTATTTCTGTAACTCTGTAACCGAATCCAAGTGGATGTGTATTGTCTAAATATGCATTATAAATACTTCCACCAATGGCTTGCGCACCTGATTCATCTCTTCTTGATGCGTATGGCTTGCTCGCTGAAGTAGTTTCCTCTTTTATAGATAAGTATTCTTCCTGAATAATTCCTTGACTTTGGAGCCATTGAGAAGCAGATCTCAAAGCGATGATTGTTCCTCCTCGCGACAACCAATCTTTCAGATGAGTCAATTGCCCTGAGGATAAACTGGAATAATTTCCTGAAGTCATGATCAGAGTATTGTATTCAAAGAGATTTAGCCTCCCAAATGCACTCAAATCAACTTTTGAAATAGGCATTCCTACTTTGGTATCCATCAAATGCCAAATTTCACCTGATTCATACTGCGACGTCCCTTGACCTACAAGCATCAAGACTTTTGGAACTTGAATAGCGGAGATATTATTGCTTCCCAAGTCAATACCGGCTTTGCTAAAACCTGTTGTGCTTGCAAATACATTTTGTCCAGATTCTTTAGCCGCGACTTGAAGAACGTTTCTTAATTCAGCTGCATTCAGTTTTTGAAATGCTGTAGGAATTATCAATGAACCAGCCGGGAATTCTTTTTCTCCTTGATCAGTCAAAGAAGTAAATGGTAAAGCATTGGACTCAACATGAACTCCTGCACTTTGTATGGCATGAAGGAATTTGGGAGCAAAGTAATCCGACCAGTCTACCATATAAGCTACATAGTTTCCCGTTTCTGGAAAAGTTAATTCCTGCATCTCTAAACTGCTTATTTCCTTCCCTGCTGCAAAACCGGGTTGCCCTTCAAAAGGGACATTGTAAGCCAATGCCATTGTCCAAGAAGAAGCATCATAGAATACGGAATCTGCAAACTCTGTCACTTTCTCAAACATGGTTCTCACCATTCTATATTGTGGTTGAGAAGTGGGAACTACCCATGATTTTCCTTTCTTAAATTGCTTTCCTTTTACACTTATATCTCTATCATTATCAAATACTTTTATTTTATGATCTAAAAGTAGCTTTAGGAATAATCTATTTTTTGATTCATCATATTCATCACCAAAAACATAAGATTTGACAGAATTTTTTGCAGCTTCATCCATTCCTGTTTTGAAGAATTCTCTCAAATACTGATGCATATAAATCCGCTCTTTTACACCAGCTTCCATGGTAGCCAAAGATATTTTCAACTGATTTCTAATGGTAAATTGAAACGTGATATCACCTCTTTGAGAGCTTTGGATATGCCCTCTTGAACTCCCTTGTTCAAACACCAATCCCAAGCCTCCTTGGATATCAGGATAAGTTGAACCATATCCTGGGTAGCTATTATCAAAGGTCTCTTTGGTCCAATATAAGCTTCCTATTTCATCTAATGCCTTAGAGAAATAACCAGCAAATTTATTATTGATCTCGTCATAATTTTTTCTCGGAACTACAGGATTTTCACTACCAAATGGTTTGGTAGGTTCAAAGAAATAGGTGCTATTGGTTCCCATTTCATGAAAATCTCCCACCACATTCGGGTACCAAGTATGATACCAAGCAATCTTACTTTGTGTCTCTACTTGTGCTAATGGTAGCCAATCTCTATTCAAATCAAACCAATAATGATTTACACGACCGCTTGGCCAGATTTCATTGTGCTCTCTATCCAATGGATCAGCGACAGGAGGGAAGCCACGGTGCATATTCGCCCAATTGGTATGGCGATCTCTACCATCCGGGTTAATTGCTGGATCGATCATAACCACGGCATTGTCACGTATTTCTTTGGCTTTGTCACTTTGCGAAGCGAGCAACCAGTAGGCAGATAAAATAGCTGCTTCACCTCCAGATGGTTCATTCCCATGGACACTATAAGCCAAATTAATAATTGCAGGCATATTGCTCACATCAGGCATATTCACTTTCGGATCAACAAGCTTCAAATGATTATTTCTGATATTTTCTAAATTATTGATATTGCTAGCATTGCTGATAACCAAGACAATAAGCGGTCTAAGTTGATTGGTATATCCTACAGTTTTCAATTCAGCCATATCTGAAGATTCGGCTAATTTCTCCATATAGCCAACCATACGGTCATATCGGGTATGCCATTCACCGACATGATACCCTAAATAGGAATAAGGGCTCGGTATATCTTCTGAAAATGTTTCTCCAGGAAAATAATAATCCTTTTGGGCAAAGGAAAGATTGGAAAAGGTAAAGAGAAATAGAAATAGGAGTAGAATATTTTTCATATATTTAAATTTGAAGAAATTTAAGCCTTTGGATTGACTTGCCAAAATGAAAATCCATCAGCGGTTTAAGAATCTAAAATTAATAGAGACCAATAAAAAGAACCTATTTATCAAACCAAAAAGCCTTATGAAAATTCAATTAAGTACTTTAACAGTCCTCCTTACATTTGTTTTAACTGCTCCTCTTCTTGCCCAGCAAAAAGACATCAAATTACCACCTGAGGCAACTGAGTTTTGGGAGCCAATTCCTAGAAAAGTTGAAGCTGGAGCACAAAATCATCTTGCACCAAGTGATGCAATTATCCTTTTTGATGGACAGAATCTTGATCATTTTGTAAGCGCAAGAGATGGAGGAGAAGCCAAATGGACTGTAGAAAATGGAGCAATGACTGTCCTTCCAAGAACTGGAGATATCAAAACAAAAGAAGCATTTGGGGACATGCAGCTCCATATTGAATGGGCTTCGCCAACAGTAGTAAAAGGAGAGGGGCAAGGCAGAGGGAATTCTGGAGTGATCATCATGGGACTTTATGAAATTCAGGTTTTGGATTCTTATGAAAGCAGAACCTATTCCAATGGCCAAGCAGCAAGTGTTTACAAACAATATCCTCCTTTAGTTAATGCCATGCGAGAACCAGGTGAATGGAATACTTATGATATATTCTTCACAGCTCCTAGATTTAATAATGATGGCATGGTCATAACTCCTGCAAAAGTTACCGTAGTTCACAATGGTGTTCTCGTTCAGAATAGTGTCGAACTTAAAGGACCGACCGAATATATCGGAATCCCAAATTATAAAGCCCATGCAGCTGAATTGCCTTTTGTCTTACAAGATCATGGAGATTTGGTGAGCTTTAGAAATATCTGGGTGAGGAAGCTTTAATCAAGCTTTCTTACCTAAAAGATCATCATAATCTTCCTGAGTATCTATGTCAGTTTTTCCCTGGTCAAAATCAACAATTTCACAATCATCTAAATGATTAAAGATTACTTTTTTAGCTCCTTCTTTTTCTTTCAATTGCATTAATTCCTCGAAATATTTCTTGGTGTACAAGACAGGAACACCCAAAGTATCTCCATATCGACAGGCTACTATTCCTTTTCCACTTTCTAATTGTGTATTGATGATCAAATCCAACAACTCCTTATTCACAAAAGGCTGATCAGAGAGCATGATCAGAATTTGATCAACAGCATGATTTTCAATCATCGCAGAAAGACCTACTTTCATGCTGCTTGATAATCCTGCTGACCAATTTTCATTGATGATGATTTCGCTGGTTTGAAAATCAATACTCTTTTTGATTTCATCTTTATATGCTCCCAGCACAACCATATTTGCATTCGAAAGACTATCTTCAGCCATATCAATCGCTATTTGAAGAAGCTTTTCACCTTCAAAATCTAAAAGTTGCTTAGCACGTCCAAGCCGAGAGGAATTACCTGCCGCCAAGATGATAATGCCTGTTTTTGGATAAATGAATTTAGTCATGAATCGAGCCCTCCTTTTCTCTCAATGAATAAGGTTCCTTTTTCATCAAAACGGTTTTGATCTCTGCCAAGATAGACAAGGCAATTTCTTCAGAACCTTCTGCACCGATATTTAAACCAACTGGTCCATAGATATTTTCTTGATTGAAGTTTAAGCCATGATTTTCTAACCTTTCAAAAAGTTTTTGAGATTTTTTCTTTGGACCTAATATTCCAATGTATGGCAAAGAAATAGGTAGGAGCTGCTCCAGAACTTTCACCTCGTATTCAAAATTATGTGTCATTAGTAAAGCGACCGTGTTTTGATCAAATTCTAACTGAGAAACCACTTCATCAGCAGGTCCGACTACAATTTTTGAAACCTGTTCAAATCTTTCTTTCGTGGCATATTGTTTCCTGCCGTCGATTAAAATTATTTCCCATCCAAGAAAACTCGCCATTTTACAAAGTGAAATCGTATCGTTTCCAGCTCCAAAGAGACAAATTTTTATTGGTGGCTTGATCACCTCAAAAAACACATGCAAATCATCAAAGGCTTCATACACATTAATACTAGAATCAATTTCTGATTCTTGATTTCCTAAGTCTGATAAAATCCTTGACTTTAATTCAGCGTCTAGAAGATTGATTTCACCAAAAAGTTCCTGACCTTTTTTTAAAGCAATGGTTCCAATTTGCGCAGATCGTGTATTTTTTATTGAAAATAGGGTGACTAGTGTGCTATTAACCCTTTCCTCCAAAGCTTTTTCAAGCAACATCACTGGATTAGAAGCATTTGTATAATCTAATGGCTCCATCAGGATTTGTATAATGCCATTGCATCCTAAGCCTATTCCAAATTTCTGATCGTCCTCATCTGTGGTATCATAGGTGACCAACATAGATTGATTTTGAAAGATCACCGTCTGAGCTTTTCTCAATGCATCGCCTTCCAAACATCCTCCGCTTATGGCACCAGTTAGATCACCATTTTCAGAAACCAACATTCTTGCACCAGGTCTTCGGTAAGCAGAACCATCTACTTTCACAACTGTTGCAAGGGCTGATTTTATATTTGATTTTTCATAGCTTTTGTAAGCTGCCAAAATCAATTGAAATTCCTTCATTTTGTGTAAATCCTTATTTAAAGATCCAAGCTATAAAAAAATGACCTTTAAGCATCGAATCTTTTTAAGAAAGTGTGTTTTTCAATCCTTTCTATCTCAAAGTCAGTCTCAAATGATCTCTTAAAAGCAAGAAACAAAGATTCTAAAAGAAAATAAATTAAAAGAATTTAAAATACTTCTTAGGATATAATAGGAATTCTTCAAAAAAACTTGGTATTTTGTAGATATGGCAAAATCAAGAGAAACCTTTAATAAAAAAGAAAAGGAAAAATTAAGACAAAAAAAGAAACAGGAAAAGGTAGATAAGAAGGAAGCACGCAAATCAAACGAAAAATCAACAGATTTTGAGGATATGATTGCCTATGTTGATGAATTCGGAAATATCACCTCAGTACCACCTGATCCGACCAAAAAGAAAAAAGAAATCGATGTGGATAGCATCGAAATCGGTGTTTCTAAAGCTGTAGAAACAGAAGATGATGGTGGCGGACGTAAAGGAAAAGTTACTTTTTTCAATGATTCAAAAGGCTACGGCTTTATTAAGGACGAACAAACTCAGGAGAGTATCTTCGTTCACGTAAATGGCTGTATAGACCAAATTCAAGAGAATGACAAGGTCACATTTGAAACAGAAAAAACAGCAAAAGGATTAAGTGCAATAGAAGTGAAGTTAGCTGAGAAATGAAAATAGCTAGTTTAGCTGAGCTTAAAAAAGAACTGAAGTATCTGAATGAAAAAGAACTTCAAGATATTATCATTGATTTAAGCAAGTTCAGCACAGAAAACAAAGCATATTTATTTTTCAAGTTATTTGAAAAAGAAAATCCTAGGATTTTTGTCGAAATGGTTAAAGAGGAGTTGGAACTTGAATTTCAAAAAGCCAACACCGGAAATTACCATTTCGCCAAAAAATCTGCCCAATTCATCCGAAGGAAGCTTAACAAAAACCTAAAACTTTCAAAAGACAAAACAATTCACATCGAGTTGATCATTTTTTTCTGTCAAAACCTAAAGGATTACGGTTATTTACAATTCCATCACCCTGTGATTACTAATCTTTTTGATATTCAAATAGGCAAAGCACAAAAGCTTATTGAAAAACTACACGAAGATCTACAATACGACTATCAATTAATTTTAGACGAATTGATATAATTAATAATTTTTGTTAGGTATATCCGCTTTTGCACCAGTAGCCATTTATAATATTGTTTGAAATTCATTTCAATCAGCCGTGGTCAGTTGACTATTGACTCTTGTGCGCCGCGGCGTAGTTGACGATTATTCGCATAATTATAAGTGAAATATTCACATGGTGGTGTCATTGTGGATAATCATAATTTTTTTTAAGATTGATGTAATCAACTCCTAGAAAAAAAGAGATGAATCTTCCCCTCATTTATAGAAGGAAACAAGTACTATTAGCGTTTAATCATCATTTTTACCTAAATCCTGATGTAATTTAGTTGTACTATTTTTTTTAAATGATGTATTAATGATGTATATCATAATTGCAACAAATATTCTGATCATTTTAACTTGAGGCATCAATAATTATATCATTTATCATATTCCCAAAATAATTTTCATGCCTATGAAAAATTTTACCATTTTATTATTAACAATGTTTGTGTCCTTTTTGCATCTGAATGCTCAAACACAAATGAACTTACCAGTAACCTTTGACGAAGCTAATATCAACTATGGTGTGCTAGGTTTTGAAGGAGCAGAAAACTCCACAATTGTAGAAGATCCCACCGACGCAACTAATAAAGTTGTAAAAGTAGTCAGGTCAAATACCGCTGCTACATTCGCAGGAACAACTGTTACTGATGTGGTCAATGGTGTTCAAACTGGATTTGCTACAAGAATTCCATTTACAGCTACAAACACAAGAATGTCCGTGCGAGTATGGTCTCCAGATGCTGGAATCCAAGTCAGGTTGAAAGTAGAAGACTTCCAGGATCCAACCAAATCCGTGGAAACTGAAGCAACAACCACTGTGGCCGGACAATGGGAGACTTTAACGTTCAACTTCGCCAATCAGGCAACTGGAACCGAAGCTCTGAATCTCAACAACAACTTCAACAAAGCAACCATTTTCTTCAACTTTGGAGTAAATGGACAAACTGCTGGTGAAAAAACATATTATTTTGATGATATGGCTTTCGTCACTGGAGGTAACGAAGGTGGAGATGGTGGAGAATCAGGAAATTTACCTACTGTACCTATTGACTTTGAGTCAGCAGATTTGAACTATGAATTCGTGGATTTTGAAGGTGGTGTATTTACTAGAATTGCCAACCCACAATCCACTGAGGATAATAACAGTGGATTTGTCGGACAAATGGTCAAAGGAAATGGTCAGGTGTTCGCGGGAACAGTAATTCCACTTGCTAGCCCAATAGATTTCAGTCAGGGAAAAACTGTTCGTGTAAAAGTATTTATGCCTAGAGTGGGAGCGAAGCTTCTATTTAAAGTAGAAAATCAAAATGATGCAGGAATTGCTTTCGAGAAAGAAGTCACTGGAACAGTGGCTAATGCTTGGGAAACCTTTGACATTGACTATTCAGCAATCAACACTGGACAAACTTATCAAAAGATCGTCTTGATATTTGATTTGGGTACAATGGGTGATGGTTCTGCAAACTTTACTTACCTAATCGATGATATTCAAATCGTAGATACTGGAACAGGAGGAGGCGGAGAAGCCGACCCTAACCAGATGGATCTTCCTGTAACCTTTGACGAAGCTAATATCAATTATGGTGTACTAGGTTTTGAAGGAGCAGAAAACTCCACAATTGTAGAAGATCCTACCGACGCAACCAATAAAGTCGTAAAAGTAGTCAGGTCAAATACCGCTGCTACATTCGCAGGAACCACTGTTACTGATGTGGTAAATGGTGTTCAAACTGGATTTGCTACAAGAATTCCATTTACAGCTACAAACACAAGAATGTCCGTGAGAGTATGGTCTCCAGACGCTGGAATCCAAGTCAGGTTGAAAGTCGAAGACTTCCAGGATCCAACCAAATCCGTGGAAACTGAAGCAACAACCACTGTGGCTGGACAATGGGAGACTTTAACGTTCAACTTCGCCAATCAGGCAACTGGAACCGAAGCTCTGAATCTCAACAACAACTTCAACAAAGCAACCATTTTCTTCAACTTTGGAGTAAATGGACAAACTGCTGGTGAAAAAACATATTATTTTGATGATATGGCTTTCGTCACTGGAGGTAACGAAGGTGGAGATGGTGGAGAATCAGGAAATTTACCTACTGTACCTATTGACTTTGAGTCAGCAGATTTGAACTATGAATTCGTGGATTTTGAAGGTGGTGTATTTACTAGAATTGCCAACCCACAATCCACTGAGGATAATAACAGTGGATTTGTCGGACAAATGGTCAAAGGAAATGGTCAGGTGTTCGCTGGAACAGTAATTCCACTTGCTAGTCCCATAGATTTCAGTCAGGGAAAAACTGTTCGTGTAAAAGTATTTATGCCTAGAGTGGGAGCGAAGCTTCTATTTAAAGTAGAAAACCAAAATGATGCAGGAATTGCTTTCGAGAAAGAAGTCACTGGAACAGTGGCTAATGCTTGGGAAACCTTAGACATTGACTATTCAGCAATCAATACTGGACAAACTTATCAAAAAATCGTCTTGATATTTGATTTGGGCACAATGGGTGATGGTTCTGCAAACTTTACTTACCTAATTGATGATATTCAAATCGTAGATGCTGGAACAGGAGGAGGCGGAGAAGCTGATCCTAACCAGATGGATCTTCCTGTGACTTTTGACGAAGCTAATATCAACTATGGTGTACTAGGTTTTGAAGGAGCAGAAAACTCAACAATTGTAGAAGATCCTACCGACGCAACCAATAAAGTCGTAAAAGTAGTCAGGTCAAATACCGCTGCTACATTCGCTGGAACGACTGTTACTGATGTGGTCAATGGTGTTCAAACTGGATTTGCTACAAGAATTCCATTTACAGCTACAAACACAAGAATGTCCGTAAGAGTATGGTCTCCAGATGCTGGAATCCAAGTCAGGTTGAAAGTCGAAGACTTCCAGGATCCAACCAAATCCGTGGAAACTGAAGCAACAACCACTGTGGCTGGACAATGGGAGACTTTAACGTTCAACTTCGCCAATCAGGCAACTGGAACTGAAGCTCTTAACCTCAACAACAACTTCAACAAAGCAACCATTTTCTTCAACTTCGGAGTAAACGGAGCGACTGCTGGAGAGAAAACCTATTATTTTGATGATATGGTATTTGGTGAGCCTGAAATTGATCCTTGCTTGGGAGTTGAGAAACCTACGATCAGTATTAGTGGACAAGGGACAGAGTCAATTACTTTAACGTCAAGTTCAGAGACTGGTAATCAGTGGTTTTTAAATGGCAGTGCTATTGAAGGTGCAACGAATCAAACTTTAGTCGTATCAACATTTGGAATATATACAGTACAAGTAACACTTGGTGAATGTGTGAGTGAATTTGCTGATAATATTTCTTTAGTTGTAAATAGTGCTGAAATTGGAGATACTAAAGGAATAAAAGTGTATCCAAATCCTGTAGAAAATACACTACAAATCAGCGGTTTATCTAGTGACGTGAGGAGCTTACAATTGTATGATCTATCAGGAAGACTACATGCAGTTATATTTGATTACCAAAATGGTATTTATCATGCTGATGTATCAAGTATATCTAAAGGAATGTACATTCTTTGGATTCAGCAAGGCAATAAAAGTATCCCTGTAAAGATTGTTAAACAATAGAAAAATACTGCACTTGTGACCTTCCAGCCACAAGTGCAGTTTCATTTATCAAATGAAAATTCATATGCAAAACATAAAAAAAATAACTAGAAATGGAATGCTTGCACTAATTGTAGGTTTTTCATTAATCAGCATTTCTTGTGAAAGAAAAGAAGTTCCTACTTTGTCCGTGGAAAGATTAAATGAGATCTATTTGACAAACTCTCCTTGGAGATTAGAACGAGTAACAGTTGATGGAGTCAATCAAACCAATATTTACCGAGAATTAGTTTTATCATTTACAAGAGAAAATTATACATCTACGAATGGAAGAGTAATTTGGCCTGGATCAGATACCTGGGAATTTGTAGATGAAGAGAAGACGGTATTTAGGCGTGGTGATGGGATTCTTGTTACAATTCAAAGTATCACTATTGATTCATTGGTTTTAAGTTTGGAATGGGAATCGAATTCAATTGATACCGGAAGGCAATTGGCAATAGCAGGGAATCACATATTTGAATTTGTAAAATAGATTGAACTTTTACAGTATCAGAATTTTAAACAGCTGGGATATAATTCCAGCTGTTTTTTTATATTTAATCGAAATTATAAATGTTATATAATTTATATTATGTTAAATAGTATAATCAAATAAGCGCTAACCCACTGAAAGATTGCAAATATTAAGAAATATACTTAAGCTTATAATCTAATTTATTTATTATGCTTAAAATCAGTGCACCATTTGTAGGAAGAATTTTGGGTCCTATTTTATTTGCTGTCATCATTTTATTTTTAGAACCAAAGGAAATGAATTCTGATGCATTGGCTATGTTAGCAGTGACAGCTTGGGTTGCTACTTGGTGGGTCACTGAGGCGATCCCTATTGCTGCGACTTCTTTATTACCTTTAATCTTATTACCACTTCTTGGAGCATTATCCATTGCTGATACAGCAAAATCATATTCACATCCAATGGTCTTGCTGTACATGGGTGGTTTCATGATTGCAATGGCCATTGAGAAATGGAATTTGCACAAAAGAATTGCCCTACATATAATAAAGCTTATTGGAGAAAATATAAGACTGATTATTCTGGGATTTATGATAGCTACTGGATTTTTATCTATGTGGATTTCAAATACAGCAACTTCCCTAATGATGCTACCAATAGCCATAGCAGTCTCGTCACAACTCTCTGGGTCGATGGAAAACCATAAAACTGACAATAAAATAGGAAAAGCCATTCTACTGGGTGTTGCTTATAGCGCCTCTATTGGTGGATTAGCTACTTTAATTGGGACACCAACGAATATCATCTTGGCCAGTATAATCAAGGAAATTTATCAGTATGAAATCACTTTCAATCAGTGGATGCTTTTTGGACTACCAATTTCAATTATCTTACTCTTATTCACATGGTATTATCTTACGTATTTCGCCTACAAATTTGATGATAAACAAAGCATAAATGCAGGAAAACAAGAAATCAACAAACAATTAAAAGCGATTGGTCCTATGACAGTTGAAGAAAAAAGAGTTTCAATTGTGTTTGGACTAGTTAGCTTTGCTTGGATCACTAGAACTGAATATTTACAAAAGTTTATTCCCGCCTTAGATGATACAATTATTGCATTAACTGGAGTCTTATTATTGTTTATAATCCCCTCTTCTACTCCTAAAACTAAGCTGTTAGATTGGACGACTGCTGAAAAAATCCCCTGGGGAATATTACTTCTCTTTGGTGGTGGATTGTCGTTGGCTGAAGGGTTCAGCTCCACAGGTTTAGCTGAATGGATTGGCCATCAATTTGTCTTTCTAGATTTTATTGCTTTCGGCTTATTCTTATTAATCATCATCATCTCTGTAAACTTCTTGACTGAAATCACATCCAATATGGCTACAGCATCTATGTTATTGCCAATTCTAGCGGCTGTCTCCTACTCTATGGATGTTCACCCATTCGGATTGATGATGGGCGCCACGATGGCTTCTAGCTGCGCTTTTATGCTTCCAGTGGCCACCCCACCAAATGCCGTCGTGTTTGGTTCCGGTTATTTGGAAATGAAAGACATGATTAAAGCAGGGTTTTGGTTAAATGTTATCTCCATTATTTTAATTACCCTAATTACATTTTATTATTTGCCGATCGTTTGGGGTTTTGAATTGGAAAAGTACCCTTTCTAATGGATTAGGTTTGTAGACTAAAAAGCCTTCAGAGCACAGTTTAGATGTATTTCAAATATTGAATTCTTACTTTTTAAACTCGCTAATATCTATGGCTAAAGATTTACCCTCCCCAACTATTAGGACTGATCCCTGATCTCTAAAAATCATTGAAAAAGGTATAAAAACAAAAAAGGATAACATTTCTGTTATCCTTTTGAGCCTCTTATCGGGATCGAACCAATGACCTACTGATTACAAGTCAGTTGCTCTACCAGCTGAGCTAAAGAGGCCTTTTGTATCTTTTTGAGCTGTTTTACTCTTAAGACTCTGCAAATATAGCAGCTTAATTTTTCTCTCCAAAACTGATTTCAAAAAAAATAGAGAGATAATTTTATCTCTCTATTTATGAGCGAATTAAAATTCACGTATGATTGAAAGTTTCTTCTTTAGCTTATCAATTTCAGCTTCGGCCTTCTTGATTTTATCATCAAATTGGTCTTTTAACTTATCTGCAGTCTTTGATGCCGCAAAAAACTCCAAATTATTTTTCCATAATGTGATGTTATTTTCCAAATCAGAAATTTGTTTTCTAATCCCATGTTCTTTCTTATTCAAAACACGAGTACCATTTGGATCTGCTTGGAGTTTATTTAAGTTAAGCCTGAATAAAAACTCATCCTTGTTACCACCTTCTACTCCTAGTTTCTCAACATAATATTCTACCACTTCATTGAATTTGGCCAAAACCTCTTTCATATTTTTTCTAGGCACAAAACCAATTTCATTAAATTGATGAATCATGGCTTCAAGACTCTCCTCTGACTTATTTTCAGAATCAGCTTCCTTCTTGATTGTTTCACAAAGTGCAAGTTTAGTCTCAAGATTATCTTCAAACTCTCTATTGACTGCCTTATTCGCTGATCTTCTATTCTCAAAGAACGTATCACAAGCTTTTTTAAACCTAGCGTACAAGCTGTCTCGAACTTTTTCAGGAGTTGGACCCAGGTTTCTCCACTCTTGCTGCAAGGAGATTAACTTATTAGCTGTTTCTTGCCAATTTGAGCTATCAATTAATTCTTCAGCTTTAGTGATTAGTTCTTCAGCCTTATTTTTATTGGTTAATCGAACTTCATCTAATTCTTTAAAGAACAAGTTTTTGTTTTGGAAAAAATGCTTGAAAGCACCCCAGAATTTTCTGTTTACTTCTTTTCCATTTTCCTTCGGAACTGGACCAATTGTATCCCATTCCTTTTGTATTGCTAAAACCTCTTTTGTCTTTGTATTCCAATCTTTAATCTTTGAAGCTGAAAAGTCTTTCAATGCTTCTAGTTTATCAATGATTTTTTGCTTTGCAACTAGATTCTCTGTAAAGACTCCTTTTTGGCTTTCGTAAAATTCTTTCCTTTTATCGTAAACGGCATCTGAGGCTGTTTTGAATCTTGTCCAAAGCGCTTCTTGTTCATCACGAGGAACTGGTCCGATATGCTTGAACTCTTCATGAAGATCATTCAATATTTTTGTAGCTTCACCTAATTCTTCAAGATCAATTAATGCCTCTGCTTTTTCGCAAAGTTCAATCTTTTGTTCTAGATTTTTCTTTCTGTCTAGTTCCTTTAATTCAAAGTAAATGCTTCTATTATCATAAAACCTATCCATCAAAGCATTATAAGATGCCCATAAGTTTTTGTTTTGTGAAGAAGGAACTTGACCGATTTTTTTCCATTCTTCTTGAATGGATTTGATGGTATTGATACTCAAGGTTGTTTCTTCACCATCTACTAAATCTCTCAATTTATCAAGAATCGCATTTTTAGCTTCTAGGTTTCTATCCTTTTGCTTCTCTTGATCTTTAAAAAATTCTGTTTTCTTAACTTTAAAATCATGAACTAGCGCAAAAAACTCTTGATCTATATCTGACTTTTTAAAATTAAAATCATCTTCAACTCCACCTTCATTAATAAATTTCTCAAGGGCTTCATTTTTTTCAGAATTAAAAAATTCATCAAAATGGTTCTTAATGTCATTTACTTTATGATCAGCTTTAATAAAGTTTGATGAAGATAAAACTGCCTTTAAAGCTGTTAAAAGCTCATCCTTAGAAAGATTAGAATACTCAACCTCCTCCTCTATTTCTGAGACATCTTGTTCGACTTCTTCTTCTGATTCTAATTTTGACTCAATGATTTGATCTTTTTTACCCTGAGCTTCTTGAATTTCAGTTGCTTGGGTCACCTTGTCCTCTTCGGACATTTCTTTGTCTGTGTTCATATTTTAATCAGTACTATTGAAAAACTGCTTAAACAAAAGTAACAATTTTGTTTAATTTAATCTTGGGTCAATGGGATAATTTGCCAATACTTGATATTCGCCACCCATATTTTTCAAAATAATCCTCCATAATTCCTCTGGAGAAGAATGTAAGATATTTTCTAAATCAATTTTATCATTGACAATCCATGTATTTTCCTCAATCTCAGCTTCAAGCTGACCCTCTGTCCAACCAGAGTAGCCTATAAAAAATCTAATTTTCTCTAAATCAATTTTAGATTCTATTAAAAAAGAAACTAACTGACTAAAATCACCACCCCACCATAAATTCTCCCCTAACTCAATACTTCCTTCCAATAATTTTTCACCATAATAAATGAAATGTAGGGTGTTTTGCTCAACAGGACCTCCAACATATACGTCGCAGTCTAAAAAACTAAGATCATCAACTAACTCTCCCAACTTTAAAATAGAGAGTTTATTAAGGACTAATCCAAAGGCTCCATTTTCACTATTTTCACAAAGTAGAACAACAGATCTTACAAAATTTTCATCTTGTAAAAACGGTTCCGATATCAATAAATGACCTGATTTGGGATCTATTTTAGAATTTTCTTTCATAAAAAATACCTTTTAGTAATCAATCGTTAATATATATCTAAATTTTTTAAATGCAATAAGAATGGTACTTTTATCAAGTAAAAGAATAGAAAAGATAACAATTCATTAACTCTTTCACACACTTGATGTTATTAATTAAATAACCTGACATATATGAAAATTTCGGATATTAGAATTGATTATGCTCTTAAGTCTTTAGATGTCGAAGATGTGCAAAAAATGCCTCTAGAGCAATTTAAAATTTGGTTTGATGAAGCAATAGATACGAAAGTACTCGAGGTAAATGCAATGAATCTAGCAACGGTCCAAAATGATGGGACGCCAAATTCTAGGATTGTCCTACTAAAGGGAATTGAAGATGGTCTGATCTTTTTTACAAATTATCAAAGTAAAAAAGGTATGGAACTTGCTCAAAATCCAAATGTTGCTGTAACCTTCTTTTGGGCAGAATTGGAGAGACAAGTGAGATTTTTAGGCAAAGTCGAGAAAATTAGTGAAATTGATTCTGATGAATACTTCTTCTCTCGACCTTATTCTTCTCAAATTGGAGCATGGGTTTCTCCTCAAAGCTCTGAAATTGCCAATAGAGACTTTTTAGAAAACAAAGAAAACGAATTAAGGGAAAATCTTGACCCGAAGACGATCAAAAGGCCAGAACATTGGGGGGGCTATAGAATTAAAATTCACGAAGCTGAGTTTTGGCAAGGAAGACCAAGTAGACTTCATGACAGAATTCTCTACCGTTTGGAAGCTACTGGAAGTTGGAGTAAAGTAAGATTAGCTCCTTAAAAAAATGGTTCTACTGTATAAGTAGAACCATTTTTTATTTTAGGTCGAAAAGATCGCCTATTCCTAACATTTTTTCTTTTGTAAAGCCTTCTCCGTATTTTACATTTATCGAATGCCCAAACTCTCTAGACCTTGCATCAATGAATCCTAGAAAGTTTTCAGAAGAGATAAAACTTTGGGGTTCGCTGCTATTTGGATCATAAAATTGTGATTTGAATGCTTTTATACTCTCTAGCTTTACATCCCAATAATCTGTGATGTCTACAACGAAATCAGGCTGGATATAATTATTTTGAATGTAATGATAGACATTCTTTGGTCTCCAAGGTAACTGACTCTCACCTTCCAATTGTGTTTCGATTCTTCTCAATCCGCTCAAAAAGCAAGAGTTTGTTGCAAGACTTGCCCCTTTTCCATGATCTGGATGCCTATCTGTAATCGCATTTGCAAGTACTATTTCAGGTTGATATTTACGGATCATTTTGACCATTTCCAGCTGATGTTCGTGATCATCCAAAAAGTAAATATCCTTAAAACCTAAATTTTCTCTGATGGTTAATTTTAGAATTTTGGCAGCATCACTCGATTCTTGAAGTCTTAGCTCTGGCGTCCCTCTAGTTCCCATCTCTCCCTGTGTAAGATCCACGATTCCAACTTTTTTGCCTTGAGCAATATGCCGAGCAATAGTTCCTGAACACGCTAATTCTGCATCATCAGGGTGTGCCGCAAAAACGAGTATATCTAATTTCATATTGATGGTTTAAAATTCAAGTTACAACAGACTAGAGGGGTGAAATAGTTTATCTAATCTTCAAATTTTGACCAACCCTCAAAATACTTCTTGTGGTAAGGTTATTCAATCGGGTCAAATTGCTAACTCTAGTCCCGTATTTTCTTGCAATGATACTGAGATTCTCTCCACTCCTTACTCTATGATAAACAGACTTTTGTGCTTCGATTACATGATCAAAACTTGCTGAAGTTACTGCATAAACATCAGAAATTAGTCTTCCTACATTAAAATCAAATAATTGAGTAGGGTTAATGGATAATCCTTGATACCTAACTTCAAAATGTAAATGTGGGCCAGTACTCCTTCCCGTACTCCCTCCCAAACCTAATATATCTCCGGATTTCACCTCTTGCCCAACTTCTACAAGAATTTTGGACATATGCCCATAGAGTGTTTCAAGTCCATTTTTATGGCGTACTACAACATAATAACCATATCCGTTTCTATCGTAGGATTTGATTCTGACAATACCATCAAAAGTACTGTAAATGGGATCTCCTGTATTTAGTTTTAAATCGGTACCATGATGCCATCGATATCTTCTAAAACCAAATTCAGACGTTACTTTAGTCTGATCTAGAGGGAGTGCCCATTTCGTACCAAAAAATTGATCATACAATTTGACATAGACAGTATCTTTAAAATCCTTCGGATTGAAATCATAAATATTGATTTTTTGACTATCCCAAGAAGAAAAATACTCAAAAGCAGTAATCCAAATACTATCAATTTGAATCTGCTCCGAAACCTTTACCAATTGATTGGTAGGTGCCCAGATCAAAGAAAGTGTGTCTTCTGCTACAATACTTAGTCTCTTTCTCAAGTCAACATAATCCTTATATAAAAGAGAATCAGTTTGTCTTGTAATATTTTGAAGATACTTTTGAGAATCAAAAAGCCTAATATCTCTCAATAGCGGATTATTCACTATTTGAGGTTGTTCCTTGGGTTTTTTAATAATCTTAGGAAAAATTTGGGCATGAGTTTGTGTGAAACTCATACCCAATAATATCAAAATCAATAAGACACTTTTATACTTCATTACTTATAATTAAGGACTATTCTAGAGATGCCAAATATCTTTCAGCATCTAAAGCAGCCATACACCCAGTGCCAGCAGCTGTTACAGCTTGTCTGTAAATATGATCTTGCGCATCTCCGCAAGCAAATACACCTTCTACATTGGTCTTTGTACTGCCAGGAATAGTTTTAATATAACCTGATTCATCCATATTGATAAACTCCCTGAAAATTCCAGTATTTGGCTCGTGTCCAATGGCAACGAAAAAACCAGAGACTTTAATTTCAGAAACATCTTTAGTTACATTATTGATTAATCTAGCTCCCGTTACTTCATCTTCACCAAGGATTTCTTGTGTTTCAGTATTCCACAGAATTTCTATTTTCGGGTTGTTCATAACTCTTTTCTGCATGATTTGAGAAGCTCTCATTTCATCCTTACGAACAATCATGTAGACTTTACTACATATATTAGCTAGATACGAAGCTTCTTCACATGCAGTATCGCCAGCTCCCACTATCGCTACGTCTTGACCTTTAAAGAAAAAACCATCACAAACCGCACAAGCAGAAACTCCTCTCCCATTGAGCCTTTCTTCACTTTCGAGTCCTAACCATTTCGCTGATGCTCCAGTTGAAATCAATACTGTCTCTGCATGTATTTCTACTTGCTCGTCAACAATTACTTTATGTGGAGTCGAATTGAAATCTACTTTCGTTACTAAACCATAACGTACCTTCGTTCCGAATCTTTCAGCTTGCTTCCTGAAATCTTCCATCATCTCAGGTCCCATAATCCCGTTGGGATATCCAGGATAATTCTCTACATCAGTCGTAATGGTCAACTGACCACCTGGCTGGCCTCCTGTATATAAAATCGGGTTCAAACCCGCTCTAGCCGCATAAATTGCAGCTGTATACCCTGCTGGGCCAGAACCTATAATAAGTACTTTTACTTTTTCAATATCAGTATTCATTGCTCTTTTTTTATGGGTTGGCAAATTTTGTTAATTTAAAACTTACAACAAAATTAACATCTGTTAAAATTCCATAAATCATTTCTAATTTAAGTGTTGTTTAAAGACTTAAGAAACTTTGAAATGATTCACTACTTTTCAGGGAAGATTAGGTAATAAAAAAAGGGGATTAAAATCCCCTTTTCATTAGTATGCACATTAGGATTTTTAACCTAAATAAGGCTTTAAAGTTTTACTTCTTGAAGTATGTCTTAATCTCCTGATTGCCTTTTCTTTAATCTGTCTAACTCTTTCTCTTGTTAGATTAAATTTTTCACCAATTTCTTCGAGTGTCATGGCATGTTCTCCATTCAAACCAAAGTAAAGCGTGATCACATCAGCTTCTCTTTGAGTTAAAGTAGACAAGGCTCTCTGAACTTCTTTTCTCAAAGAATCATTCATCAATCCATCATCAGGCTTTTCTTCTCCGTCATTTTCCAATACATCCAATAAGCTGTTTTCTTCTCCTTGAACAAATGGTGCATCCATGGATACGTGTCTACCAGAAATTTTCATGGTATCGACCACCTCACTAGCTGTTATCTCTAGTACTTCAGCTAATTCCTCTGGAGATGGCTCTCTTTCGAATTTTTGCTCAAGTTCACTGAAAGTTTTACTAATTTTATTCAAAGAACCAACACGATTCAATGGAAGTCTTACGATTCTTGATTGTTCCGCAAGCGCTTGAAGAATTGACTGTCTAATCCACCATACGGCGTAAGAGATAAACTTAAAACCTCTGGTTTCATCAAATCTCTGAGCAGCCTTGATCAATCCAAGGTTTCCCTCGTTGATTAAGTCACCCAATGAAAGACCTTGGTTTTGATATTGTTTGGCCACAGAAACCACGAACCTTAGGTTAGCTTTTGTTAGCTTCTCAAGTGCTAACTGATCACCCTCTCTGATTCTTTTGGCTAAAACTACTTCCTCATCTGCAGTAAGTAGATCAACTTTACCAATCTCTTGTAGATACTTATCTAAGGACTGACTTTCTCTGTTGGTTATCTGTTTGCTAATTTTTAGCTGCCTCATTCAAGAATATATTTAATTACAATTTTGGACTCTGTTGTTAACAGATATTTATACTATTAAGGTTCAAAATAATCAATTTGATTAAATAAATCTTAATCTTAATTATCTGTTTTTTCTGGCTTTGGTAAAAGAACTTTTCTGGAAAGCTTGAATTTACCTGTCTTCTTATCTACATCGATTAGTTTAACTTGGATTTCTTCGCCTGCTTCTAAGACTCCATCCATCGTTTCTAACCTTTCCCACTTGATTTCAGAGATATGAAGTAAGCCATCCTTTCCAGGCATAAACTCTACAAATGCACCAAATGGCATGATGTTTTTAACTTTACCTGTATACGTTTCTCCAATTTCAGGCTGTGCTACTATACCTTTGATTCTTGCAATCGCTGCATTCATCGAAGTTTCGTCGCTTGAGAATACATTGATTTTACCAACATTATCCTTTTCTTCTATAACGATAGTCGCACCAGTATCTTTTTGAATTTCCTGAATCACTTTTCCTCCAGGCCCGATCACTGCACCAATCAATTCCTTTGGAATAGTCATGATAAATGATCTTGGTGTATGTGGTTTCAAATCAGCTTTTGGAGCTGCAAGTGTTTTGGTGATTTCATTTAAGATATGTAATCTTCCTTCTTTTGCTTGGTAAAGCGCTTCTTTCAATACATTGTAATCAAGACCTTCTACCTTAAGATCCATTTGACAAGCAGTGATTCCTTTTGCTGTACCTGTAACCTTAAAATCCATGTCCCCAAGATGATCTTCATCACCTAAGATATCAGAAAGAATAGAGTACTTTCCAGTTTTCGCATCCGAGATCATACCCATCGCGATACCTGTTACAGCAGATTTGATTGGAATACCAGCATCCATCAAAGCCAATGAACCAGCACAAACTGTCGCCATAGAAGACGAACCGTTTGATTCTAGAATATCAGATACAATTCTGATAGTGTAAGGGTTTTGATCATCTGCAGGTAAAACTTTTTTCAAAGCTCTCATAGCAAGATTCCCGTGTCCTACTTCTCTCCTTCCAGGACCTCTATTTGGTTTTACTTCTCCAGTAGAAAATCCAGGAAAATTGTAATGCAAGAAGAATTTATTGTAACCTGAGATCACTGCTCCATCCACCATCTGCTCATCCATCTTAGTACCTAATGTACAAGTAGTGATTGATTGAGTCTCTCCTCTTGTAAATACCGCAGATCCATGTGCTGAAGGTAGATAATCTACTACAGACCAAATAGGCCTTACTTCGTCAAGCTTTCTACCATCTAATCTTTTCTTTTCGTCAAGAGTTAGATTTCTAGCTGCTTCTTTGTGGATTTTAGAAAAATATGGTCCAATCAAACTTGCTTCAAACTCATGATCTTCACCTAAACTCTCTACAAATTCTGTTTTGATAGCTTTAATCAATTCTGATCTTTCAGATTTGTTAGCAATCATTTTGCTGACAGCGTCATAACATTTCTGATAAACCTCAGCATGCATCTTTTCAAATAAAGCTGGATCAGATTTCTCATGACTATACTCACGCTTCACTTCTTTACCTACAGCAATTGTCAATTCTTTTTGAATCTGACAATGTCTTTTAATTTCTTCGTGTGCAAGCTGCATTGCTTCCACCATTTCATCTTCAGAAATTTCATCTGCTTCACCTTCAACCATAAGAATATATTCTTCTGATCCAGCTACAATAAATTCAAGCGATGCTTGTACTAATTGCGTTGGTGTTGGATTGATGATTAGCTTGCCGTCTACTTTGGCAACTCTAACTTCTGAAATTGGACCATTAAAAGGGATATCAGAGACTGCAAGTGCAGCTGATGCCGCTAAACCAGCTAAGCAATCAGGGAGTACATCTGCATCAGATGACATTAAAGTAATTGCAATCTGTGTATCAGCATGATAATCATCTGGAAAAATAGGTCTGATTGCTCTATCTACGATTCTACTTATTAAAATTTCATAATCAGAAAGTCTTCCTTCTCTTTTAAGGAAACCACCAGGAATTTTTCCTGATGCAGCAAATTTCTCTTGATAATCTACTGACATTGGAAGGAAATCAACTCCTTCTCCTGCCTCTTTTTTGGACATTGCGGTTGCCAAAAGCATCGCATTACCCATTCTTACTACTACAGCTCCATCAGCTTGTTTAGCCAATGCACCTGTTTCAATAATGATTTCTCTACCGTCCTCTAGGGTGATAGTTTTAGAAATTACGTTTGGTAACATACAAGTTTGTTAAGAATAAATCTTTAATAGTTTTAAAAGTAAGGTTTAATATCTGGGGGAAAGCAAAAAAAAGTAAGGTTCTCAAATAGAGAACCTTACAGTAATTTTATTTACGTATTCCTAGGTCAGCAAGAACAGCTCTGTATCTTTCGATATCATTTCTGAAAAGATAGTTCAATAAACTTCTTCTCTTACCTACTAGTTTCAAAAGACCCAATCTTGAAGAGTGATCCTTTTTGTTAGTTTTCAAATGGTCAGTTAAATGCTTGATTCTGAATGTGAATAAAGCGATCTGAGATTCTGGAGAACCAGTGTCAGTCTCAGACTTTAACCTACCATGATTTTTAAACAACTCCGATTTTTTCTCTGTAGTTAAATACATGCTTAGTTAAATTTATTTTAAAACAATCACAAATGTACGAGCTTTATTTTGAATTTAAAAGTGTCTTCTTGTTTTTGCCAAACTTTGTTTCTATCCATTGCTTAAGCTTTTTAAATGCTTCTGTGTATACCTCCAATTCAAATAACCTAGCATCTTTTCTAGCTTGCTTTAAAAAGAAAAGACCAATTGGAATCAAAACCAAAATTGAAAACCAGGTTCCAAAGAGTGTGTTTGCCATTCCTTCTTTTCCCCACTTCTCCCCTGTTATAGTCAGCATGTAATAAATAATAAAGAAAATAATTGATACCAACACTGGCATTCCTAAACCTCCTTTTTTAATAATCGCTCCAAGTGGGGCACCGATCATAAACATGACAATGCAAGCAAAAGCAGTCGTGTATTTTTGGTACCAAGCGATTTGATACCTTCTATATTCTCTTTCTACTTCATTGATTTCAAATACTTTTCTATTAAATGCATTTTTAAGCGTTCTGGCATTGTTTAGAGCTACAGTTGCTGATCTTGATCTGTAGTTGTTTTTTTCAATAATTGAATCAATTCTTGTTTTTTGTGCTTCTGAAAATTCTGTAGACTTGATCTTGGCATTTACTTTAGATGAAACTACAGCTTGATCTTGAAATGTCGTATCAGGTGCGACAGACAATGCATTATCTAAACGTGAGGGAACATCTTGCTGAAAGTTTGAAAGATCACGAGGAGCTAATTTCCTTTTATTTTCATTTATATTCTCTAATTGTTCTGCTTGAAAATCTGTATTCTCTTGTGCTATCTCAATGGATGAAAGGTCCGAAGTACTGTCAAAAGTTATCGAATCATAACTTAAATTCCCTCCATCATCTATTGATCCTGCCATCTGAACCTCAATGTTTTTAAGAGAATCACGTTTATCAATACTTTTGCTTTTTTCTATCCTCAGAGAATCATCATATTTCTTCTTGTTTACTATATCCTCTGGAATTTTAAAATTCCTATTTCTTGTATAAAAGGGATAAGATGATTCTGAGGATGCGAAATTTGTGAAAATCATTCTGTTGATTTCGCTAGACATTGAATCCAATCCAACTCTTAACTGCCCTATATTTTTGATAGATCTATTATTTGACCATTGATCTTCAGATGTTCGATTCATTTGGAATGACTCCAAATTTAAGATAATCTGATTTTCAGAGAATCTTGTTCTGGTGAAATCTTGAGGTTTGTTATATGAAGCTCTTTTATCTCTAGATTCTTTGTAGCTGATTCCGTTATATAATGTCATACTCATGTAAGACTCGTTGAAAAAGGGCTCCATCCTTCCAGAATCTGCTAGAATAACATTGACATTCCCCTGCCCTTCTGAGTGATCATAAATAATTAGGTCAACTAATCTAACTTCGTCAATCTTCTTATTTACCTTGATACTGTATCTCGGGATACCACTGTAAAAAACACCTTCTTTGATATCTAGAGCCGGTGACTTCATTCGAATGTCGTAAAGTAAACTGAAGGTTTTAAGATTTACTTTTGGAACTAAATAATTATTAGATAAAAAAGCTAAAAATGACAAGACAATGACAAATATTCCAATGGGCCTTAAAGCCCGAAGAAGTGATATTCCGCTACTTTTGATGGCTGTCAATTCAAAATGCTCTCCTAAATTCCCAAATGTCATCAAGGAAGATAGTAAAACGGCCAGTGGTAAGGCCATCGGTGAAATACTAATCAAAAAGTAACTGATCAACTCGAGGTAAACTGTAAAATCTAAACCTTTACCGAAAATTTCGTCGAAATATTTCAGCATATTCACAGTCAGTAGAATAAAATCTACGACAATAAAAGTCAATAAAAAGGGACCTATAAAGGACCCTAGAATCAATTTATCAAGTTTTTTCATGAAGAAGTACTCCTCTTTAACAAAACTATTACGTTAAAGCTTTTGAATAAGATTTCAAAAATAAGAAATCCTTGGCAGATTATCCTCCTATAATTTCTTTTAGAGAAGCAATCAAACTGTCCCAAATAGATTCTTGCTCTTCATCATCATAAGCGTCACTGTAATCGATCACTCTCAAAAACATGGTTTGTGTTAATTCGTTTTCTTCAAGTTTAAATTCAATAAATGAATGATCGGTTTCATCTTCGCTATTGGGGTCATAAAAATCAAATTTCACGTGCATATTTGTTCTCAAAGCAACGAGCTTGGCATGATGATCCTCTCCATCATAGCTGAAGATGTAATTTTTGTCTTCATTGATTTTCACATCATCTGCAAACCACTCGGACAATCCACTCGCGGTACTTAAATAAGGAAATAAAATTTTTCTTGAAGTATTTATTTGATAGTCAGCTGTAAACTTGTTCTTTACCATAGTTTTAAAATTTTGATTCGTAAAAAATGTGATTTTTTAAGCAATCACACTTGTTTTTAACAACTCAACCTAGCATATTTGCATTCCAATTCGGCGAGGTAGCTCAGATGGTTAGAGCGCAGGATTCATATCCGCCGCGGCGGACACGGGTTCAACCCTCGATAAATATATTGACCAAATACATTATTACCTGGCGAGGTAGCTCAGTTGGTTAGAGCGCAGGATTCATAACCCTGAGGTCACGGGTTCAACTCCCGTCCTCGCTACATAAGCCCCACTTTTGGGGCTTTTTTATTGTACAATCTTCAAGAGTTAGGATTCATATCCGCC
>NZ_BMFD01000002.1:89279-318818 GCF_014637795.1 Belliella aquatica
GCGGCGGACACGGGTTCAACTCCCGTCCTCGCTACATAAGCCCCACTTTTGGGGCTTTTTTATTGTACAATCTTCAAGAGTTAGGATTCATATCCGCCACGGCGGACACAGTTCGATCCTGCTCCTCGCTACAAGCCCCATTTTTGGGGCTTTTTTTTGTTTAAACCTTTTTTCATAAATTTAAACATGTTTTGTGTTTATATTCTTTACTCTTTTAATTTCAAGAAACTTTACACAGGAATGACTTCTGATTTGATTACCAGATTTAAATTCCATAACTACAAATCAACAAAAGGATTCACCATTAAGTACAGACCTTGGTACTGTATTCATGTTGAATTTTTTGATGATAAATCCTCAGCTCTCAAAAGAGAAAAAGAACTCAAATCAGGTAAAGGAAGAGAATGGGTTAATAAATACATTCTCCCAAACTATTCCTGAGCGCAAGATTCATATCCGCCGCGGCGGACGCAGTTCGATCCTGCTCCTCGCTACAAGCCCCATTTTTGGGGCTTTTTTTGTTTTTTAAAGAAAAAACCAATTCTAAAAACATGGATAATCAGGTTTTTAAAGATTGGTCTTCTGTTCATTTGTAAGATACTAAATTTTCTTAGATTCACATTCACTTGAAAATAAAAAAGCCCCGAAATCTTCGGGGCTTTTTAAATAAATAAGTTAGTGCGAACTTACTTAACTTTTTCAACTACAGCTTTGAATGCCTCAGGGTGATTCATGGCTAAGTCTGCAAGAACTTTTCTGTTCAATTCAACCTCACCTTTCTTCAATGCTCCCATTAACTGTGAGTACGACATGCCATGTAATCTAGCACCGGCGTTAATACGTTGGATCCATAGTGCTCTGAATTCTCTCTTCTTAGCTTTTCTGTCTCTGTAAGCGTACTGTAAACCTTTTTCGTACTTGTTTTTAGCTACTGTCCAAACGTTTTTACCTCTTCCGAAGTAACCTTTGGTTGCTTTTAATACTTTTTTTCTTCTTGCTCTTGACGCTACTGCGTTTACTGATCTAGGCATAGTAATAAATTTTTTGACTCTTGGTGGCTCTGCTTTCGCATTGCTCTTGTGACCAAAGCGTCTGGTGAATAATTAACCTTAATTGATTTTGTTGATCTCTGAATTAACCGATTCTCAACATTGCTTTTACTCTTCCTTCATCTGACTCATGAACCATACCCATTTTAGTTAGATTTCTCTTTCTTTTGGTATCTTTCTTAGTCAAGATGTGGCTTTTGTAAGCATGCTTTCTTCTGATCTTACCGGTTCCAGAAAGCTTGAACCTCTTTTTTGCACTTGATTTGGTTTTTACTTTTGGCATAACTGTATTTGTTTGTTGAAAATTATTTCTTAGATGCTTTTGGAGCTAAAAAGAGAAACATTCTCTTTCCTTCCATTTTTGGCATTTGCTCAACAGCACCATATTCTTCGAGTGCTTGCGCAAATTTCAATAAAAGCATTTCTCCTCTTTCCTTGAAGACAATCGTTCTACCTACGAAATGTACATAAGCTTTCACTTTTGAACCTTCTTTAAGGAAATTGATGGCGTGCTTTAATTTAAAATTGAAATCGTGATCATCCGTGTTAGGTCCAAATCTGATTTCTTTCAGAACAGTTTTGGCAGCATTGGCTTTGATTTCCTTTTGCTTTTTCTTCTGCTCATACTTGAATTTAGCATAATCAATGATTTTACAAACCGGCGGACTCGCTGTCGGAGAAATCTCTACGAGGTCAAGTTCATTTGCTTCAGCAAGTTTAATTGCCTCAGACAATGATAAAACGGCATTACCGCCTTCTACAAAATCTCCTACGATTCTTACCTCACGCGCCCTGATCTTATCATTTATTTTATAAGGCTCTTCTTGTCTTGGTCTAAACGGTGTTCTTCCTCTCAAAATATTATTTATGGTTTTGTTGATTAAATTGGCTGCAAATATCGCAATTTATTTGGGATTTAAAAAATCCCAAACTTTTTTAACTGAAATATTAATATTGTATTGATGTTGCTATGATATTTTTAAAATATGCGGCAAAATCTTCTGGACTGAAACTACCCAAATCTCCTTCTCCATGCTTTCTCACTGATAGCTTTCCTTCTTCCATCTCCTTCTCTCCTACGATCAACATAAATGGAATTTTTTTCATCTCTGCATCTCGGATTTTTCTACCTATTTTCTCATCTCTATTATCAATTGCACCGATGATATCATGATCTTCCAATAAGCTTTTCACCTTTTCTGCATAGTCAATAAACTTCTCAGAAATTGGTAAAATAGTCATTTGCTCTGGAGAAAGCCACAATGGGAAATTACCCGCACAGTGCTCAATCAAAACGGCCACAAAACGCTCTAAAGAACCAAATGGCGCTCTGTGAATCATTACAGGTCGGTGTTTCTGATTGTCAGAACCGATATATTCCAATTCGAAGCGATCAGGTAATTGATAATCTACCTGAATAGTTCCCAATTGCCATTTTCTCCCTAAAGCATCTTTTACCATGAAATCCAATTTTGGACCATAGAAAGCTGCTTCACCTAATTCAGTGACTGTTTCTAAACCTTTTTCAGCTGCTGCTTCGATAATTGCTGCTTCAGCTTTGTTCCAATTTTCGTCAGATCCAATATACTTTTCAGCTTTTGCAGGATCTCTTAAGGAAATCTGAGCAGTATATTCTTCAAAACCCAAAGCCTTGAAAACATAAAGCACCAAATCAATCACTTTGATAAACTCTTCCTTCACCTGCTCAGGGCGGCAGAAAATGTGTGCATCATCTTGAGTAAATCCTCTTACTCTAGTCAATCCATGCAATTCCCCACTTTGCTCGTAACGATAAACAGTTCCAAATTCAGCATACCTGATTGGAAGATCTTTGTAGGATCTTGGTTTATGCTTGTATATCTCACAGTGATGCGGACAGTTCATCGGTTTCAGCAAGAACTCCTCCCCTTCGTTTGGAGTAGCTATTGGTTGAAATGAATCTTTCCCGTATTTTTCATAGTGTCCTGAAGTTTCGTAAAGCGCCTTATGACCAATATGGGGAGTCACCACTTGTTGATACCCGGATTTATCTTGTGCCCGCTTCATGAAATTCACCAAACGTTCTCTCAAAAGTGTTCCTTTTGGCAACCAAAGAGGAAGTCCCATTCCTACTTTCTCAGAGAAAGTGAAAAGCTCCAATTCTCTACCTAGTTTTCTGTGATCTCTTCGCTTAGCTTCCTCAAGCATGTGAAGGTATTCAGTCAGTTCTTTGGCTTTTGGGAAAGTTACTCCGTAAATCCGAGTAAGCATTTTTCTCTTTTCATCCCCTCTCCAATAGGCTCCAGCGATATTCAATAACTTGATCGCTTTGATAAATCCTGTGTTTGGAATATGCGGGCCACGGCAAAGGTCTACGAAATTACCTTGCACGTAGAAAGTGATAGTTCCATCATCCAAACCTTGTAAAAGGTCTAATTTATATTCATCATCCTTTTCTGTAAAATAAGCTACAGCTTCAGACTTAGAAATCTCTTTTCTGATATATTCATTCTTTTCTCTAGCCAATTCAGTCATTTTGGCCTCGATTTTCTCCAATTCAGAACCTTCGAAAACTCTATCGCCAAAGTCTACATCATAGTAGAATCCTGTTTCGATAGAAGGACCGATTCCTAACTTCACACCTGGATAAAGTGCTTCTAAAGCCTCTGCCATCAAGTGGGCAGATGAATGCCAAAAAGTGGATTTGCCATCCTTGTCATTCCAAGTTAATAATTGCACTGTGGAATCAGAATGGATTGGTCGGGTTGCGTCCCAAACTTCTCCGTTTACTTTTGCTGCCAATACATTTCTCGCTAAACCCTCGCTGATACTAAGTGCAATTTGTAGCCCTGAAACTCCTTTGTCATAATTCTTTACCGAACCATCTGGCAGGGTAATGTTGATTTTTTGATCAGACATTTATCTTTTAATCATTTAATGGAACATCGCATCTATACAAACAGATGCATTACAGCCTGCAAATATGCAAATTCATAGGCGGTTTAGAAAGGCTGATCCTAAGAAGATGTTGTTATTTTTTTGTTTTCAGGATCATCAAGACATAATTCTCTGTTTCCTTTCCATAAAAAGCTGCTTCTACAAAACTCTTCCCTTTTCCTTCTTGGTAAGCTTTCCAATCTTCATCTGACATAGTTTGCTTTTTCTCAACGGCTTTGTTGTAAAGAGAAACTCCACGATGTGCAATAGCTACTTCATTGCCTTCTAACTGATAAACCGGTGGATAAAAATTGAATGATTTATCGATATCATTGATTAAGTTGAAATTTACCAAATCATGGGTTTTATTCTGCTTATCAAAAATTGAAACTGCACTTTTTTCACCTGCTATAATTCTACTCAAAATATATTTTGAATTAGAAAATCCAAAAGGAGAATAAGAATTTCCAGAATTTTCCTGAAAGTATTTACGAAAAGCATCATCATCCATTTCCTTTTGCTTTTCCTTCATCTTTTCATGGTTCATTCCATTTTTTGCAAAATCATAAATGATTTCAGGTTTAAAACCATCAGAAGTAAACCTGTATAAAGTATCTGCATAAGTTCTTGTAAAATAAAAACCGTTATTGTCTTGATAAAAATTTACCGGATCCATCATATTTCCATAAAAAACATCTGGATATGAAGAAAAATAACTTCTTATTACCTTTCCTGCGTGATTAAGAACTGTGACTAAATTTTCAGCTCGAGAACCACTGTAAATAAAAAATAAATCTGAATTTATATCATAATGAAAAGTCCTGCCTATAACTGGAATCTTGATCTCATTTATAAAACTTCCTTCAAGATCAAACTTGATGATTTTTCCTGGGTGTGCTAATAAGTAAATGGTGTCTTGTTCAACTTGAAGGTCTGCCACCTCGATGTACTTGCCCAATCCATCTCCTCTATTTCTGATTCTTCTTATAAAATTCCCTTGTCTATCAAAAATATGAACACTCTTTCCAATCCACCAATCGAACACAAAAATCTTGTCCTTGTATTCAATAAGCTTTTCAATTTCTCCTATTTGTGAATCGGGATTTTCATCTTCTTTTAAAAGTAAATACTCTATCTCTGGCTCAAAATAGTCTGTCAACTTTCCATCTTTGACTGAATCTAAGTCAACCTTGATTGTAATGATCCCATCTTTTTCGGTAACCGTTCCTGTTTCAGGCTGACTGGTACAAGCAAATGCAAATAGCAAGAATATTCCAATGATTTTATCTCCCATATTCAAAACTAATGATATAAACGAAATCTAAATATGCATTCAAACAAATTTTTATCAAACAACTGTATATTTGTATAAAGCATCAAATTCATGTTATACGACATCATCATCATAGGCGGGGGAATAGTAGGACTTGCCACAGGACTGAAATTAAAAGAGCAAAAACCTGAGCTTAAGGTAGCTATTCTTGAAAAAGAATCCGAACTAGCAAAGCATCAAACTGGAAATAACAGTGGCGTTATCCATTCAGGACTCTATTACAAACCAGGTTCACTAAAAGCCACCAACTGTATCGCTGGATATCATCAGCTGATCCAATTCTGTGATGAAGAAAACATTCCTTATGAAATCACAGGAAAAGTTGTCGTAGCAACTCAAAAAGAACAAATCCCAATTCTAAATGGAATTTATGAAAGAGGATTGCAAAATGGCCTCAATGGAACTCGCCATATCACCTTGGACGAACTCAAACAATATGAACCCTACTGTGCGGGTGTTGCCGCTATTCATGTACCCCAAACTGGTATTGTGGATTACAAAAGAGTAGCCATTGCCATGGGTGAAAAGTTCAAAAGTTTGGGAGGAGAGATTTTCTTAGGATATGAAGTGATTCGAAGCAATTCACTAAAAGGCTACTCTGTAGTAGAGACCAAAAAGCAGCATTTTGATACGAAACTGATCATCAATTGTGGTGGACTATATTCTGACAAAGTTGCCCAAATGAATCAGGATAAAGAATTGGATGTGAAAATCATTCCTTTCCGAGGTGAATATTACAAAATCAAAAAAGAGCGGGAATACCTTGTCAAAAACCTGATTTACCCCGTACCGGATCCAAACTTTCCATTTTTAGGGGTCCATTTTACGAGGATGATGAAAGGTGGTGTAGAAGCCGGACCGAATGCTGTTTTGGCTTTCAAGCGTGAAGGATACAAGCGATCGGATGTCAATCTGAAGGAATTATCGGAAACACTCGCTTGGCCTGGCTTCCAAAAAGTAGCTGCACGATATTGGAAAACAGGTTTCGGAGAAATGTACAGATCTTTTTCCAAAGCAGCTTTCACGAAAGCACTGCAAGAGTTGATCCCGGATATTCAGGAGTCAGATTTAGTAGAAGGTGGTGCGGGTGTTCGTGCACAAGCTTGCGACAGAACAGGTGGACTTTTGGATGATTTCAGCATCAAAGAAAATCAATATGCCATCAATGTCCTCAACGCCCCCTCTCCTGCCGCTACAAGTTCGCTATCCATCGGGCAGACGGTAAGTGAATTGGCTTTGAAAAGGTTTTGAGGAAAGAAAGTTCGACACCCTTCGGGGTCGTGGAGTCGTGTTGTTGCTTCGAATCCACGGGTTTCACCCGCGGTTATTGACAGGTTTGACCCTATTCAGGGTCATTTGAAAGTCAAATCATAGAATGGAAACCGCATGTAAATTACTATCATGAATTGCCTGTCTCGAAATTCATGAGATCAATCTGCTCAAAACTCTATGTGAAACCTAGGCTATTGGCTCAAATGTAATTTCTTGTAAATATCTTAAAGAGAGAGAACTCTCTACCCTTCCGAATAACAGGAGAAAAAAATGATTTATGATCCTGAAAGGATCAAACTTTTCAATAGCCCTAGGTGAAACCTAGGGAAAAGGATGAATGATGATCGAACCAACAACCCTGAAAGGGTTGAACTTCTTGCCACTATCACAAAATCAACCTAAAGCAAAAACTTCGGGTCAAATTTAATTTCATATTCCTCCAACAAGCTTTTATATTCCTCCAAAAACGTAACTTTTTTATGATGCTCCTCCTGATTTTTGATGTACTTGATCAGTCTTTCCTTAGCCTTGATGCTTTCGGTAAAGGCACCATAACCATCTTGCCAGCCTTTGAAATCAGGGAAAACCCCCTCTTTTAAAATAAAATCACTTGATGCAAGCTTAATGTCCTTGATTAAATTTGAAACTGCGATTGTTGGATGGACATGCGTCAAGATATGGATATGATCTTCCACTCCATTAATCCGATATAAATGGCAGCTTTTCTTTGTCAACAAATGATGAATATAGGCAAAGAGCCTCTTTTTTTCTTGTTGTATAAGTGTAGGTTCTCGATGTTTTGTTGAAAATACGATATGGTAAATAATCTGAGTGTAAGTGGCCATAAAAATGTGTTTTAAAAGTCAAAATGTAATTTCGGGAAAAGTCCATTAAATATCAAAATAATTCGACCCTTATCAGGGTCGGTGGTGGGTGGGATTTGGGTCATTGTTTTCCACGGGTTTCACCCGCGGCTATTGAAAGGTTAGACCACTTCGTGGTCGGGAAATCACCATTAGGAATCTGCAAATTTCAATCTAAAAACCGACGGTGAAGCCGTCAAACTTCTCAGTAGCCTTAGGTGAAACCTAGGGAAAAGAATGATTGCTGATGCGTGGCAACAACCCCGTGAGGGGTTGAACATTAATCTTCAAATGGATCATTCATCCAATCCAAATGCTTGTATTTTTCTTTTATCTTATCCCAGAAACCATCACTCCAATCATTAAAAACTAAGGGTTGCCATCCTTCGGGAAAATCTTTCAAGATTGCTTCAGCCATCTTTCCGCCATGTCCTTTGATCGGTGAATTGATGTCAAAGAAATCAATTATTTTATACCTCAAATCATACAAAACCTCAATACCAATTGCTGTGGAGTGTGTCATTTGAGTAATAGGTACTTTGGGTCTATTTGGATAGTTTTCGCTCGAAGCAGCTATTCCATTCGCATCAATTCGGATAAATTTAATAAAATCAAGTTCTGCAAGATTGATTGCAAATCGGATAAGCTCGATTGGTAATTCTTTAATTTTAGTAATCACCCAGATTTGCGTTCCTGACTTCTTAAAAGGAAGAAACATTGCCTCAAATTCTTTTCTTTTAAGCATTTTATTCCTGATCTACTTATCGTCTTTATTGTCAATCCATAAAGATATTTGAAACTAATGACACTAAAAATTCAGATTATGAAATTTTGATTGGTGGAGTAGAATTCTTTAGCTAGGTATCAGTTCGACACCCTTCGGGGTCGTGAGGGGGATAGGTGGTTTTTCGCAATCCACGGGTTTCACCCGCGGCTATTGAAAAGTTAGACCACTTCGTGGTCGGGAAATCACCATTAGGAATCTGCAAATTTCAATCTAAAAACCGACGGTGAAGCCGTCGAACTTCTCAGTAGCCCTAGGTGAAACCTAGGGAAAAGGATGAATGATGATGCGTGGCAACAACCCCGTGAGGGGTTGAACTTTTGAATAGATGTAGAAAAAAATTGATGTTAAAATAAATGAAAATGAGTAACGATGGTCTTGGAAAAGTTCGACACCCTCCGGGGTCGGTAGTGGGTGGAATTTGGGTCATCGTTTTCCACGGGTTTGACCCGCGGTTATTGAGAGGTTTGATCTCCGCCACGGCGGACAAGCACTTCAGGATCGGGAATTGACCATAAGAATCTGCAAATTTCAATCTAAAAACCGACGGTGAAGCCGTCGAACTTCTCAATAGCCCTAGGTGAAACCTAGGGAAAAGGATGAATGATGATGCGTGGCAACAACCCCGTGAGGGGTTGAACTATTATATATGGATTTCTACTTTTTCAGGAGAAATTATCCCCTCAAAAACTCCAAAAACCGCATTTCTGCCCAGGTGAATTCTTGTCCTTTGACTAGGAAGCCGGTGTGGCCTCCCCTTTTGGGCATTTCTAGGAAGATATGTTGTGATTGCTCGGCTAACTTGATGGGATAGCAGCGGTCGTGGATCAAGGGATCGTTGAGGGCATTGATGATTAAGGTGGGGATTTGGATATTTTCCATCCAATTGTCAGCACTGACAGCCTGATAAAAATCAGCTGCATCTTTGAAGCCATGAAGCTTTGCTGTGAAATACGTATCAAATGTATCAAAATCTTGAACTCTTTGAAGCAAATCTAAATCCACCAATCCTGGAAACTGTTCACCTTTGAGTTGCATTTTCAACTTCAACTTGCTGAGAAAGCGCTTTCTGTAGAAACCATTTCCTTTAAATGACAATGTAGCGGCAGAATCTGTCAAATTGCAGGGAGTAGAATAAACAGCGGCTTTTTTGATTTTTGAATTCAAGTCAGTTCCTTTTTCACCTAGGAACTTCAAGGTCTGTGCACCTCCCATACTGATTCCCACCAAATAATATTCATCATACACACCTGCTGCTTCTGCATGCTCAAATACGGTATTCAAATCATAGGAAGCACCGTGATGATACATGATGGGCTGCAAATTCATCTCTCCACTGCAAGTCCTATTGTTCCAAGCCAAGGCATCAAATCCATGTTGATTGAGTAGTTTCGCCAGTCCTTTGGCATAATGTCTCTCAGAACTCCCTTCCAATCCGTGGGAAATGATTAGCAGTTTTCTACTTCCAGTTCTCGACCAATCCAAATCCAAAAAATCCCCATCAGGCGTGTCAATTCTTTCTCTTTGATAAGTTACTCCCTCTATTTTCCTAAAAATACTGGGAATGATGGTTTCCAAATGTCCATTGAAAAGATGTCTTGGGGGTCTTCCGTAAGTTGAGTTTGAAATAATAGGCATAGAAAAAAGAGATTTAATACCACGAAAGTAAAAACATATCGCCTAATCAGGAATTTTTTTGTTAATTCATTGATCAAAACAAAAGCACACATGAAAATTTACCTCAGTTTTATACTTACCCTAGCAATCACTTTTAGTATTTCAGCCCAAGATTTGGATCGCTCTATTGAGCAGTTTTATCCACATTTGGATAAGCTTTACAAAGAACTGCATCAAAACCCTGAGCTTTCCTTGCAGGAAAAAGAAACTTCCGCAAAGATGGCTTCAGAACTCAGGTCTTTAGGTTATGAAGTCACTGAAAATATTGGTGGCTATGGCGTAGTCGGCATGCTCAAAAATGGTCCGGGGCCTGTTCTCCTAATCAGAACAGATATGGATGCTTTACCGATGGAGGAAAAAACTGGTTTGCCTTATGCATCTACCAAAAAAGGAACTTCCAATGATGGCAAAGAAACCTTTATCACGCACTCTTGTGGACACGATATCCACATGTCGGTATTTGTCGGCACGGCCAAAATGATGATGGATTACAAAAACAGCTGGAGAGGCACTGTTCTGATGGTGGCACAACCTGCGGAGGAAAATGGTCTCGGTGCTTTCAATATGATGAATGATGGACTTTATGAAAAATTCCCACATCCGGATTATGCGATTGCTTTGCATGATGATCCTTTTTTGCCTGCGGGAACATTGGGATATAAAGCTGGCCCATTGATGGCTGGTGTTGATATGATGAATGTCAAAATTTTTGGTGAAGGTGGACATGGTGCAGCTCCACACACGACGATTGATCCGATTGTTTTGTCTGCACAGATCATTCAAGCTTATCAAACGATCGTAAGCCGAACATTAACCCCAACGGATCCTGCAGTGGTGACTGTGGGTTCTATTCACGGCGGATCGGTTCACAATATCATTCCTGACGAAGTGATGATGCAGTTGACCATCAGAACATACTCCCTGGATGTAAGAGAAAAAATAATCAGAAGAATCAAAGAAATCAGTGAAAATTACTCCAGAGCAGCAGGTTTGGGCGATGATAAAATGCCGGAATATTGGATTAGAGAGCCATTTACCAAGCCTTTGATCAATGATGCAGCTTTGACTGATCAGATGGTGAATGTTTTCAAGCAAAACTTTGAAGATGAAAAAGTAGTGGAAGTAGAAGCCTTGATGGTTGGCGAGGATTTTAGTGCTTATGGAAATCAAGAAAGACAGATTCCCATCAGCATGTTCTTCCTAGGGGCCAATGATCCTGATTTTCTCAAAGAAGCTAAAGAAAAAGGTTTCGATATCCCGGGATTGCACAGCCCCTATTTCGCACCAGTCCCAGAACCTACGATCAAAACAGGCATCAAAGCGATGACAAGCTTTGCGATGGATATTTTGAAAAATCAGGAGGTGATGATGGATGGGAAAAAGTAAAGGTCAACTGTCGACAGTCGATGGTCCACAGCGGCACCACAATATTAACTTTATTAAAAGTAGCCATTTATAATAATTCATGAAGTTCAATTCAATCAGCTGTTGTCTATTGACAGTTGACTCTTGTGCGCCGCGGCGTAGTTGACTATTATTCGCATAATTACAAGTGAAATATTCACATTTCAGAGTCATTGCGAATAATGACATAATGTAATAATTGATTAACGCTAAATTAATCCATCAGAGAGATAATTCATCTAGTTTTGCATCAGTAAAACTTTCTTCATAAGGTATTTAAAAATATAAAAGCGGATCGAAAAATCGATCCGCCTTTTTTATTTCTTTCTGTTCAATGCCATAAAGGTAAACATCCAATTGGGAAGTGGTTTTTCAGCTTTTCTTGACTTCAAGCTATAAAACCAACCCCATTTTTCCATGATGGGAATTTTATGCGTTTCTACGAATTCGATCAACGTGCCATCCGGATCTTCGCAATAGGAAAAATGACCTGCCGCTTTTCCCATATCAAAACTATTGCTGCTATCAACGGTAAAAGGAAAGCCAGTTTCTGCACACTTCATCTCCAATTGTTTCATGCCTGTGACATCAAAACACACGTGGATAAAGCCTAAATCTCCCCAATCTCTATCTTCAAAAATTTTCCTCGGTTCTTTGTCTTTCAATTCGAATAGCTCGATTTCAGTCTTACAAAGCAATCTGCTAAATGCTCCTACTCTATTTTCTAATCTATTTATCAGGACTCTTCTGAACTTTTCTTTTCCTCCGGGAAGTTGCTTCAAATCTTCGAAAGAATCGGTTTCATCTGATTTGATTGTGGTATATCCCAAGATTCCTTGGTATAATTTCAATGCCTTGTCAATATCCCGCACACCAATCGAAACACCTGCAACACCCCCTGTATTGTCTTGGTTGAGTTTGAACCAGGAAGTACTTTCGATCATTTCAAAGATATTTCCATAAGGATCTTTGACGTAGAAATGTGACCTTCCACAAGGAGATTTCTCTGGTTTGGATAATATTTCTACACCTTCACTAAGGAAAAAGTCATAGGTTTTTTGAATATCTTTTGTTCTGATTTTAACAGCAAAAATTCCTAAATCACCTAAGCTCAATTCAAACTTCGGTGCAACAGGGGTTTTCTTTGTGTATTGCCAAATTTCAAAACCACCACCTCCTTGCATATTCAAAGCCAAAATAGCAAAGCGTTCCTGTGCTTTTCCAGAAGTATATCTTGTCATCAAATTCGCTGTAGCAGCATCTTCAAAAACCGGCACGTCCATTTTGAAAAATTTTCTATACCAAGCCCATGCCTCCTTAGCATTTGCAACACCAATACCCACCTGTTGAATTCCTGTGATTATGGGAAGGTTTCCGTTATTTTGACTCATATTCAAACAATAGATTTATCAACGATAATTTAGCATTTTTCTATAAATAGATTTGAGCGAATCAGGTGACTTTTTTAAAAAATACAAAGTGAAAACAGTAAGATTGGCTAACTGAACTCTTAACCAAGAGTTGGTTTCGTATTTTCTTGCAGAGACAACTATACTTTTTGGTAAGACTTGAAAATTGTAACTTTTCTTCAATCTACCAACAAATTCAAAATCTTCCATGATGATATATTTTTTATCAAAACCACCAAGAGATTCAAAGATTTCTCTTCTGATAAATAGCGTCTGATCGCCTCCTCCTGCCAATATACCATTAAATCTTGTAAACCATGCGTTCATTTTTAGCAAGAATTTCTCAGAGTCAAATTGATACCTATAACATCCCGCATCTATTCCATTCGTAACTGCCTGAATAATATCGTTTTCAAAATCTCGGTGAATTTTTGCATCAGCATGGACAAAATAAAAAATTCCACCAGTGGCAACTTGAGCGCCAAGATTCATTTGAGCAGCACGGCTTTTTTCTGAAGATTGGACGACTTTTGCTCCAAGGCATTTTGCTAATACGACAGAATCATCCGTGCTTCCGCCATCTACCACGATTATCTCAAATTGATCTCCTTTTGAATATTGAAAAATAGTAGGAATCAATTTTCTCAAATTGTCTTCTTCATTCAAAACAGGAATGATAATACTGATCATCATAAAAGTTACTTCTTTTTGATTACATAGTTTTTGATAGGACTTTCCATCACAGCCTTATCAAATTTGCCATTGACGTAATAATATTTATTTCTATTTCCATTCACAACGACTTCGTAATAATCACTGTGCTTGGTAATCTTGGATGGCAACCCAAAATTCTCCGCCATAAATAATTTATGATTCTTGGGCTCTTCGAAATACAGCGCAGCAGAACTGAAAAATAAGGGATGATTGATTACCGTATCTTTTTCATATTTATAGCTTGTAGCTTCCACTACATATTTCCCGTCTTTCCATTTGATGTCTGAGCTAAAATCACCTTTGTTTGAGGCTGTTCTTGACTTTGCTTCTACTAATTGTGCTCCCTTATAATGCGAATTGATAGAGTAGTCGACATTTACTTTTCCAAAAAACCAAAACCCCACTTCACTTGTGATTTCATAATAAGACTCCTCCCCTTTTACAGTTTTGACTGCCTGCATTTCCCCAATGGAAAACCCTGCAACTGAAATCTCAAAATCCATTTTTTCTTGTGCGTGCAAGAATTGAAAAGAGCCCAATAGCAGGGTTATCAGAATAAATGTATGTTTCATCATAAGAAATTATAAAGCAAGATTTAGGCCTACAATTTCATCAAATTTCTCTCAACAACAACCACCCCCATCATAAAAATAAGTCGATTCAGAGATATAAATATCTGCTCTTCCTAAATCCTTGATCGCACCAGCCGTTTTATCACATACAGAAAGTGGCTGATTTTGCATCAAAACATGACCCTTTTGATCATCAAAGTACTCCTCCGAACCATAATAGATAGATGCTTTACCTGTAAAAATACACGGCCCATCTGATGGCATTGGATCTTTGATCGCACAAACTTCTACACTTTCTAAGAATATCATCTCAGGAGTATCGTAGTGACCAGGATCCAAAACACGATACGGACGCTTTGCTCTAATCTCCACTGTGCCAAATCCTGCATCTGTTATCATTTGAAGGTATTCTTGGAGTGAAAGTGAACCACTCAAACACAAAGCTCTCAATCTATCATCATTTCTCAATGATTCAGGCATAGGTTGCTCTGTGATCGGATCACTCAAAACCAATCTACCGTGTGGTTTCAAAACTCGATACATTTCCTTCAAAGCCAAAGCCAAATCATCTTTGGTGAAGATATTGAAAAGGCAATTCTGTGCAGCTACATCGATGCTTGAGTCTTCAATAGGCAGGGCTAAAGCTGATCCTTTTCTAATGGAAACAAACTCCTTTTTGAACCAATCATTCTCCTTTTCAGCAATTTCTAAGTTGTCCTGACAAGCTTTGATCATCTCGTCCACGATATCTACTCCAATAACACCATTTTCTTTTCTAGAAAAATAAGAGAATTGAAGAACTTCCATTCCACCACCAACTCCGACATAGAGGATATTGGGATTGTTGACTAAATCTCTGAAATGAACGGTACTGCCGCAGCCATAATTCATCTCTTGCATGATTTTAGGAATCTTTAAGCCTGGGAACTGCCATATTGGTGTTGTGGTACAACATAGGCCAACATCAGGTTTGAGTGCAGCGTCTCTGTAGACGTCTACCGTTGCATCTAAATAGTTACTCATATAGTTTGTGAAATTAAATGTTTATATTTTTCCCAATCTGCCTCATTATCAATATCGGAAAGCATTTCAAGAAGTGTAAAGGTTTGTTCTTCTAAATTTAAACGTTTGATAGAATCGGACAAAACATTTTGATGACTCCAAGTCATCTCATCGAATAAATTGATATCCATTGTCTTTAAGCCCAAAAGATAATATCCTCCATCCATAGCAGGTCCAAAAACAACATCTGCTAGAGCCAGTTTTTCAAAAGCTTCATGAATAATGGCAGTTGTAATTCCTGGACAATCAGTACCGATGACAACTGCTTTTCCATAGCCTTCGCCAAGTACTTGTTCAAATGCATTTTTCATTCTTGACCCTAAGTCAAATCCATTTTGAACTCGGAATTGAACATTATCAAGAAAGCTATTATCTATCCCTGACTCAAGCTCTTCGCTGAAATAGATAAAGGTATCTATATTTTGCAGTCGGTTGATCATGGAATAAGTGTGTTGCAAAAGCTGCATATAGATTTCCAGAGCTTTCTCCTCTCCAAGAGTAGCTGCAACTCGGGTTTTTACTTTCCCAAGAACAGGGTTCTTCTGAAAAACAATGAGTGCTTTTTTCGATTCCATAAATATCAGGCAGTTGCTCCTCCGCAGCTTGATCCTGCTCCAGCTGTACAACCGAAACAATGTTGTTTTAAGATAATTTCTCTTTCGAGCAGTGACTGTTGATTCCATTCAGAAATATGCTGACTGGACGGAGCATCCACTTTCAATTCAAGCATTTGATTAAAATCACAATCATACAAATAACCATCCCAACCCACAGAAATGGTATTTCTACACATAACATTGGAGGCAGCTACAGGATTGTATGCTTCCAAAAGCTTTTCCATGTAATTATCGTAATTTTCTGATCTGAGCAAATACTCTAAAAATCTACTAATAGGAAGATTAGTGATGGTAAATAAGGAGTTGAATTCTATTTCATAGCCATTTTTCAAGCGTTTTTTGAATTCCAATTCCAAACCTTCCTGCGCTGCTGGCAAGAATGCACCCGATGGATTATAAACAAGATTCAAAACCAAATCCGAATTTTCCATTCCATAACCAACTTCATTAAGCATTTTTAAGGCTTTGATTGACTTTTCGAATACGCCATCACCTCTCTGAGAATCAGTTTTTACTGCTGTAAAATATGGTAAAGAAGAAACTACTTCAATTTTGTTTTTTCTATAAAATTCGGGTAAGTCATGGTACTTTGGATTAGCCAATATGATAGTCAAATTACATCTTACAATAATTTGAATATCAAAACTGATTTTTCTAATTTCTTCAATAAACCATCTGAATTCAGGGTTCATCTCTGGTGCCCCACCTGTAAGGTCTACAGATTTTATTTTTCCATTTTTGATGACTTCTAGACAATGTTGCATCGTCTCCCTCGTCATGATTTCTTTTCGATCAGGTCCAGCATCTACGTGGCAATGCTTACAAACTTGATTACACATTTTACCCATATTGATTTGTAAAACATCAATTTGAGTGGGTTTGAGTGGGAAAAGATCGGATTCAGCAAGCTTGTCGGCAAAACTGATTCCTTTTATTGGCGCATCTAAGACTTCCAGTTCATATTCGATTTTTGAAAGTGGATGTTGTTGTGCTTTTAATGATTTCATTGGTTGGTTAATAAAAATTCTAAGAGATTACATCGAAATCTCTTTTACTTTATTCATCATTTGTGTGCTGTGGACTAATGAAGCGCCGCCTCGGATTGCAGCTGCTACATGAACGGCTTCCATCATCTGCTCCTCGTCACAACCTTTTTCCATCGTGTCCACAGTATAGGCATCTATACAATAGGGGCATTGAATGGCATGTGCAACAGCTAAAGCAATTAATGACTTTTCACGCGCAGTTAGAGCGCCTTCTTGAAAAACTTCACCATAATAATTAAAAAATTTGTCTGCCATTGATTTCTGAAACTCGCCAATTTTGCCAAATTTTTTGAGGTCTTCTGGATCGTAGTATGTTTTCATAATTTTTAAAGTTTATTGATTTACGTAATAATAGTTTGAGATAGATTTTTGTTTAAACACAATTTTTGAATATAAAGAATTAATTTTTCACTGTAATTCAAATTTTGAAAAAAGTATTGTAATTCCTTGTCTTGTCCAAGACTTTCAGTAAAGAAATCAAGTACTATTTCGGCTTTTTACAGTCTATTTACAATTTTATTTCTAAATTTAGGCAGATTAACAAATTTTCACCCACCAATGGAATTATATGCAGATTTATTCAATTATTACAGGTTCTGGTAAATATATCCCTGAAATCGTAGTAAAAAATGAAGAATTCTTCAATCGGACTTTCATCAACGAGCAAGGAGAAGTTCTTGCAAAACCAGTTCCTGATATCGTCAAGAAATTTCAAGAAATCACTGATATTCATGAACGTAGATATCTTAGTCCAGAATACAATACTTCTGATATGGCTTTCTTTGCGGCAGAAAAAGCTATCGCATCCGCCAGAATTGATCCAGAAACATTAGATTATATTATTGTTGCACATAATTTTGGAGATATACTGCATGATAATATCAAATCGGACATGGTGCCTACATTGGCTTCAAGGGTAAAACATTTATTAAAAATTGCTAATCCAGATTGTGTTGCTTATGATTTGCCATTTGGTTGTCCGGGATGGGTTCAAGGAATCATCCAAGCGAACTACTACATCAAATCAGGAGATGCTAAGACAATTTTGGTAATTGGAGCTGAAAATCTCTCTAGAATTGCAGATCCGCATGATGTGGACAGCATGATCTATTCTGATGGCGCAGGTGCCGTGATTTTACAAGCAAAGCATGCTTCAAGTCCAGTGGGTTTGCTGTGTCATAAGACTAGAACCGATACTTTAAATGAAGCACATTTTCTGAAAATGGACATTTCATATGATCCTGAATTTGGTGATGATACGCTTTTTATGAAAATGAACGGGAGGAAACTATACGAATATGCATTGAATACAGTCCCTCAGTTGGTTAAAGAAACAATTGAAAAATCGGGTGTTCCACTTACTTCCATCAAGAAAGTGCTCATTCATCAAGCCAATGCTAAGATGGATGAAGCAATCATCCAGAGGACTTTCAAGTTATTTGAGATGCCCTTGACAGATTCTTCCCAAATTATGCCCATGACAATTTCAAAATTAGGAAATAACTCTGTGGCAACTGTGCCAATTTTATATGACATGATCATCAAAGGCGAACTTGAAGGACATCAAATCAATTCTGGTGATCATCTTGTATTTGCATCCGTCGGCGCTGGTATGAATGTCAATGCATTTGTCTATTTGGTGCCTTAAAGAAATTTAGGCTATAAAAATGAAAATCCTGTCTGGTTTTGAAAACCTGACAGGATTTGCTGATTTAGACTGAGTCAATTTCAGATTTCGACCTTCCCCACCATAAAAGTAACAGCTCTCCCACTTATTTTCACTCTCTCTCCGAGCATTTTACATGAAAGTTTGCCTGTTCTTCTTGATAGTTGAATTGCAGTCAAATCATTTTTGTTCAACTTCTCTGTCCATAATGGTGTCAAAGAAGTATGGGCAGAACCTGTAACTGGATCTTCATTGACACCTACTCGTGGTCCAAACCATCTAGAGACAAAATCCACTTGATCACCCGGTGCAGTTATGATGAATCCTCTTGTATCAACTTTTGCTAATTCGTTGAGATCAACAGTCATATTTTGAATTTTACTCTGATCATCATAAACCAAAATATAATCACTCAAACCTCTCCAAAGCTCTTTTGGACGGATACTAAAACCTGGTATCACATCTTCTTTAATATCAAGTTGCTGGATTTTATCAGTCGGGAAGTTTAAAGTCATCTGCCCGTCAACTTCTAGTTCGACTTCTAAAACACCCGATCTTGGAGAAACAAATTTGATCAATTTCCCAGAAAAGCCTTCATGCTGAAAAATCACATGCGCTGTGGCTAAAGTAGCGTGACCACAAAGATCCACTTCCACACCAGGTGTAAACCATCGAATCTGAAAACCATCACCATCAGGAATATAAAAAGCGGTCTCAGAAAGGTTATTTTCCTCTGCAATTTGCTGCATCAGATCATCAGGCAACCAAGAATCCAAAGGAATCACAGCAGCAGGATTACCTTCAAAAGCCTTCTCCGCAAAAGCATCTATTTGATAAATATTTAAATACATCTTTAAATTAATTTTAAATTATTATTCTGTTAATCTTTCATCAATATCCATCTGTTGATGGAGAACTCTGATTATTTCTATTTCTTGGTATGATTCACAAACATTTATCTACACATTTATTCTTTGTTCAACATTTTTTACCTACCTCCCAACCGCTGTGCAATCGCAGAGCCTACAATCAGTTGCAATGCATGATAGATCATCAATGGCAACAAAATCACTCCGAAGATAATCGGATCCGGAAACATCACCCTTCCCATTACTGCACCTTGAACCAGTGATTTTTTGCTTCCACAGAATAGCACCGTGATACGATCCGCATCACTAAAATTCAGAGCTTTTGAAATTATATGCATCAAAAGCATCATAAATAGAAAGAAAAGAAGCATTAAGCCTCCTAAAGTAAATAGCTCTATAGCTGTCTTTCCATCAAACATTTTCTCAGCAAATGATTCGGCAAAAGCAGTATATACAATCAGCAAAATGATGAACTGATCTAGATTTTTCAAGGCTTTTGAATTTTTGCTTACCCAATTATTGAGGAACTGATGGAGAAAAAGCCCTAAGATCAAAGGAAGAAGAACTTGTAAACTCAACTTGATAAAGGTATCTGTCAAATCAAAAGCGACTGCAGAGTCAGGAAGCAGTAGTTCCATCCAAATTGGAGTTATAAATATCCCCACCATACTAGAAATACTAGCATTGAAAATCGCAGCGGGAAGATTTCCTTTGGCTAGAGACACCATGACCACTGAGGAAGAAACTGTGGACGGCAATGCTGCTAAATAAAAGGTGCCCAACCACAAGTAAGAATTCTCCTCACCCCAAATAGAATAAAGAATTAGGATTACAAGCGGAAAAATCAAAAACGTGGTAACTTGAACAACCAAGTGTAATTTCCAATTGGCTAAATCTTGAATCAGTTTCCGTGGATTTAATTTTACGCCATAGAAAAAAAATATAACTGAGATCCCTATTCCTGTGATCTGTTTCAGGGGAATGGGACTAGAAGAAGTACCCCACTCTGGAAATATTTTCGCCAAGAAAATTACTCCAATCAAAAGAAAGAAAAATGTATTGAGACCGACTTTTTTAAGATTTCCAAATAAGGATGACATAGTGAATATCTACTTAAGATCTTTTGAAATTATCACAAATAATAGCGGTCGCAATCGCCACATTCAAGGACTCTGCATCTCCGAAACGAGGAATAGTAATTCTATCCGTCACCAATGACCCAATTTGATCAGAAATCCCATTTGATTCATTGCCCATAACAATCACTCCTGATGGTGAAAACTTAGATTGATGGATATTTTTCCCATCCAAAAAGGCTCCATAAATAGGCAAATTTACTTGAAGTAAATAGTTGTAAACATCTGTATATGATACACTAACTCTAGTAAAACTTCCCATACTAGAATTCAAAACCTTTGGATTGTAGAAATCGGCTGATTCATTAGAACATACTATATTTTTTATCCCATACCAATCTGCAATTCGAATGATCGTACCCAAATTTCCTGGATCTCGTACGTCATCTAAAACCAAAGTCAGTTCATTCTTTGAGATGATTGGAGGCTGATTTTCTACAATTTTTGCAACGGCTAGAGCAGCGTCATTACTTTGAAAGGATCCAGCAGATTGTAATACATTTTGAGTGACCAAAAAAGACTCCCCCTTAAATCCTCTCAAAGCATTGGGATGTTCGTCAGCAAATTTTTGAGTATATAAAATGTGAGTGATTTCGAAATCTGAGTCCAATAATTCCGTTACATTTTTGCTACCTTCCACAAAAAAAGCATGTTCTTGTTTACGGAATTTTTTCTGCTGCAAGGATTTAATAAACTTAAGCGTATTTTTGCTCAACATTCGGTGCCGATATAATAGTGAATAAGGTCAAATATATAAACTTTCTTTTTCTCCTCTTTTTGATTTCTTCATGTTCTTTAACCAAAGGCTTGAAAGAAAATGAATATGTTGTCTATCAAGCTAAAATAGAAGGAATTGAAAAAAGTGATAAAGATGCACTTACCCGATTGATCAAACAATCTCCTAATACGAGAATTCCTCTCTTAAATACCTCCGTTGGGGTGGCTTTTTATAGATTTGGTTTATTGACTTTTGATAGTGCCAAAATCATAAACAAAAGAAAAGAACTTTTTGAAGAAAGGGATGCTCTTGTCGAAAGGCAAAATCAAGAAGAACAACTAGCAAGAAAAGAAGTCAAGCGATATAATAAAATCAATAGTCAGATAACTTCACTTGATAAAAAACTGGAATTTGGAAATTTTTTCATGCGGACTGGTAATGCAAGAGTTATTCTTGATAGCATGGAGACTATGGACACTGAAAGACAAATGACTTTTTATCTAGCAAATAATGGGTTTTTTGACAGTTTTGTAGAATACAAAGTGGAAACTGAAGGGAAAAAAGCTTTTGTTACTTATCAAATCACCGAAAAAGAGCCCTATATCATCGATTCTGTGTACTCTCGCTCTGATGATGAGAATATATATAAGTTGCTCAATCAGAGTCTTCGTCAAACTGAAATCAAAACCAACTCTCGATACGAACAAGCACAACTTTCTAGAGAGAGACAAAGAGTGGAGGATTTTCTTAAAGACAACGGCTATTATACCTTTTCAAAATCTTATATTGAATATAATGTTTATCAAGACACTTTAAAAAAGACTGTTCAGATTGAGCAGTTGATCAGAAAACCTGAGTTTGAAAATTTTCATACAGTTTATACTCTTGACTCTATCTATTTTTCGATTAATTCACCGTCTGATTTGATCTACGACGAAGAAGCTGAATCAACTTATCAAGATATCAATTTCAAAATTTACAGAGATCGTTATTCAGAAAAGATTATTTCCTCAAGGATATTCTTAAGTAAGGGTGAGCTGTACAATAAAACTGATGTTTTGGAAACACAAAGGCAACTAGCAAATTTGGATTTATTCAGATTTGTAAATATTTCGTTTGATACTGTTGGTACTGTATTGACTCCGAGGATTTTCACCCAGCCCAATCAAAAATATCTTATCACAAATCAACTTGGTGCTAGCATTACAGAACAAGTACCTGGGCCATTTTTTAGTCATTCTCTTAGAAATAGAAACTTGTTTCGAGGAGCGGAAATCTTTGAATTTAATTTTAGGGCAGGCCTGGAAGGTGTGGTTTCCGCTACTGGAGAAGGTGGTGTGTTTCGGTCTCGAGAACTGAATACATCAGCATCAATCATTTTCCCTCAGTTCCTAATTCCTATCAACAGGTCTTCCTTAGAAAGATTTGGTCGCTACAATCCTAGAACTCGTACTTTGGTAGGTTACAATTATGTCGATCGACCAGAATACACAAGAGAAAGTGTGAATGGGATTTTGGCCTACAATTGGAACACAAGGAACCTGAGACAGCAGTTCACATTCAACTTATTGGATGCGAATTTTATTAGATCTAGTTTAAGTGATGATTTCAGAGTAATTCTCGAAAACTTTCAAAATCAGGGAAATAACTTAATCAATTCCTTTCTCCCCTCCTATGTCAGCAGCATGTCTGGACAGGTTGTAGTAAACTTTAATCAATATGGCACCTATCAGAAAAACAATGCTTCTTTGCTCAGGATTTTTGTCGAAAGTGGTGGGACAACATTGAATTTTGTGGATAGAAGTTCACTAGAAAATAGAAGTTTAGCCTATTTCCAATTTCTAAAGTTTCAAGCAGATTTCCGAAGATATGTCCCCCTATCCAACAAGCGAACATTAGCCTATCGTTTGAATCTGGGTTTGGCAAAACCGTATGGCATTAGTAATGGTGTCTTGCCATATGAAAAATACTTCTTTGCAGGAGGAAGTACAGGCATTAGAGCTTGGCAGCCTAGAAGATTAGGACCAGGCTCTTACACGCCACCGGTCAACGAAAATGGTTCTTTTGATTACAGATTCGAGCAGCCAGGAGATATTCTTTTTGAGGGGATGTTCGAATTACGACAAAAACTTTATGGGTATTTTGATGGAGCTTTCTTCGTGGACATAGGAAATAGCTGGACATTCGAAGAAGACCCCACTAGACCAGGTGCCGACTTTAAATTTGATAGATTTTATAAAGAGTTGGCCGTCGGAACAGGTATAGGATTACGGATGGATTTTGATTTTCTCGTACTTCGTCTCGATATGGGAGTAAAAGCTGTTGATCCTGCAAGACCAGAAGGGCAACGATTTATCTTAGGGAATTTCTTTAAAGGCTTCCTCGGAGAACCTGGACAAACTGTCTTCAATATTGGTATAGGATATCCTTTCTAATATTACCCAAACGTCTTTCCTACATGAACCAGGGCATCACCAGCATTTACCACAGGATTATTATTTAAACCTACAACATAACCATTAGTAGTACATTTGACAGGTACTTTGACCTTTCCATAGGGATCTGAAATTTTTGCTAAAATCTGACCTTTTTTTACAAAATCACCCAACTGAACAGTAGAAGTGAAAATCCCAGAAATCTTAGCTCGCATCCAAGAACTTTCGGAAATCATAATGGTATCCTTTGGCTCAGAATCTTTCTCAATCATGCCAAGATGCGCTAGTAATCTCTTTGTACCGGCGACAGCTTCTTCTACAGCATAATCGTCTAAACGCATAGACTCTCCTCCTTCGTAGACCATGATATGCTTTCTTTGCTTGAATGCTTCTTTTCTGAAGGATTTATCAATATGTGGTGAGTTGAGAATAAAGTGTGTTCCAAAAGCCTTTGCAAGTTCCAAAACCTTCTTATCTCTATAATCTACCCTAACTTGTGGAAAATTAGAAAGCATTCGACCACCCGTGTGGAAATCAATACCATAATCTATCAAAGGAATGATATCATTCGTTAGAATAAAAGCGATTTGAGCGGCTAGAGAGCCTTTTCTACTACCTGGAAAACTACGATTCAGGTCTCTTCCATCCGGAAATGTTCGGGAATTACTTAAAAATCCATATACATTGACAAGTGGAATGAAAATAATTGTGCCCATTAGCGGTGAAATCACATCTTCTTCAAGCATGCGCTTCACAGCAACAATCCCATTGATTTCATCACCATGAACACCTCCAGATATCAGGACCACAGGACCATCTTCTTTGGCTCTTTTAATAAATATCGGAAGATCAATCAAAGTATGCGTAGGCAGTCTCGCAATCGCAATTTCAATATTCAAAGTTTGTCCTGGCCTAATTCTAACGCCATTGATAACCATTTCTTTCATAGTATAATACTTCTTATCAAAAGGTGAAATATAGAACTCTCCTTTCTATTTGCACAAAATCTTACTTAATTCGCAAGAACAATTTTCAGCCATGAATATACAAGAAAACATTTCTTTAAAACCATTCAATACTTTTGGAATTGACAAAAAAGCCAGATTTTTTATTCAAGCAACATCAGAAAATGACATTCTACAAGCCTTGGAGAAAGCTAAAGAATTAAACCTCCCTCTAATTATTTTGGGTGGAGGAAGTAATATTTTATTGACAAAGGACTTAAATGCAATTGTACTTAAAATAGAAATCAATGGAATTCAATTAGTGAAAGAAACTGATGAAGAGGTTTTTGTAGAAGTTGGCGCTGGTGAAAATTGGCATGAATTCGTTCTTCACTGCATTAAAAATGAATGGGCAGGAGTGGAAAACCTATCCTTGATTCCTGGTACGGTAGGCGCTTCACCTATGCAAAACATTGGCGCTTACGGAATAGAAATTAAAGAAGTATTTCATTGTTTAAAAGCTATAAATAGAATTACAGGCAGAGAAGAAATATTTTTCTGGGAAGATTGTCGATTTGGATATCGAGAAAGTGTTTTCAAAAATGACCTCAAAGATCAATATATCATCACCAAAGTTGAATTTAAGCTAAAAAAGAAACCTACTTTCCATACAGAATATGGAGCAATAGCTCATACGCTGGAGGAGATGAATATCACAGAGCTTTCAATCAAATCAATTTCCGATGCAGTGATCAAAATCAGACAAAGCAAGCTTCCTGATCCCAAAGTGATAGGAAATGCTGGCAGCTTTTTCAAAAACCCGACAATTTCTGTTGATAGATTCGAAAAAATAAAATCAAATTATCCAATGGTGCCCGGGTTTCCGAATGACGAAGGAGTTAAAATCCCAGCAGCTTGGTTGATAGAACAGTCGGGATGGAAGGGAAAAACTTTCGGGAAAATTGGAGTTCACAAACTTCAGCCCTTGGTTTTGGTGAATTATGGTGGTGGTGATGGAAAAGAAATCGCTGAACTAAGTAAACAAATTCAAGCTTCAATAGAGGAGAAATTTGGAATTCTCCTCCATGCCGAAGTCAATTTTCTTTAAATGAGATTATCTTCAAATTTTATTTCCTTTTCGTATTGATCTACCTGCACACCAAATTTCTTTAAGAACTCAAGACCTTCGTCAAAGGGTAAACCTTTGTACTCTGCATAAGAATACATGTAAATTACTCTTTGGATTCCCATCGAAAATATGATTCTAGCGCATGCTAAACATGGTGCAAGTGTCACATAAAGTGTAGATCCTTCTACAGAAGTGTTGTTTTTGACCGCATAGAGAATTGCATTTTGTTCTGCATGAAGGGCAAGCGTGCAGCTTCCTTTGTTATCTCTAGCACATCCTTCCACAGGAAATTCTTCATCACAATTATGCGTACCAGAAGGCGGACCGTTGTATCCAATTGAAATGATTCTTGTTTCTTTGGTAAGAACTGCGCCAACGTGCTTTTTGATACAATGTGATCTTTTGGCAAGATTCACGGCCAACTCCATAAAAATATCGTCAAAATTAGGTCTAATCATATTTTATCAGCAAAATCTATAATTACAAATTCAGAATGAATAACAAGACAGAGTCAAAAAAAGGAATCAAAATTCAATCTTATGAATTGATTATGTTTTTTTGACTTTCAAATCGTAAATGTGCGACTTTTATCACTTAATTTAGAGTTCGAATGTGAATAATTTTGCAATATAACAAAACCATACCATGGAAAAGGAGAACTTTACAGATGATCAAATGATCGTAAGAGACTATCTAGCGCGACAAAGAACAACTTTAGCGAACGATAGAACCTTGCTTTCTTACATCCGGACTTCCCTATATTTTTTGGTCAGTGGCACTGCATTGATGGAAGTTAATGTCTTGAACCATATCCGAGATTTAGGTTATGTTGCTTTTGCTTTAAGTATAGGTTTGATGTTTCTAGGTTTTTTCAATTACTTCAAAGTAAAAAAGAAGCTCAAAAAAGGGAATTACATTGGCATGTAAATATACATTTGAAAGGCAAAATTCTAAAATTGAATTGAAAACTTGATGCGAAGATTTGAAAACTTAGATAACTAATGAACTAATCTTTAAAATTTAATACTTGGTAAGCTTCTTGTAATGATATTCAATTATAAAAATTTATAAACTCCAGAACTATGAAAGCATTAGGAATTATTATGATCGTAGCAGGCATTGCAATGTTTATTTTCTCAGGATTTAGTTTCAATACAGAAGAAAATATCATCGACGCAGGACCTATTCAAGTAAACAAACAAAAAGAAAATAGTGTCAATTGGCCTAACTATGCCGGAGCAATTAGCCTTGTTGCTGGTGTGATCGTACTTGTAGTTGCGAAAAAAAAATAAAATGATTGCCTCAATTTAAATTACATTTGATTAATTTAGTTGAAACATATTTTATAATCACAAAAATAGTAGGACTTCGGTCCTTTTATTTTGAGCAAAGAAAGCAATCAATTTGAAATTAGCCGCTGTAGATATTGGCTCCAATGCCATCAGATTACAAATTACCAACGTTACTCACTACGAAGGAAAAGTTACTTTTAAAAAGCTGGAATATCTCCGCTTTCCTCTTCGATTGGGTATGGATGTTTTTCATGTTCAAAAGATTAGTGATAAAAATAGAAGGAAATTCGTCAAACTGATGAAAGCTTTTAAGCTATTGATCGACCTCTATGAAGTAGATGATTACATGGTATGTGCCACATCTGCTATGCGAGAATCTACCAATGGAAAAGATATCGTAGAAGAAGTCAGACAGGATGTGGGACTGAAAATTCAAGTTATCGATGGAAATAGAGAGGCCGAATTGATCAACCTTGCCTTATGGTCTTATATAGATGAGAAATCTTATTTACATATTGATGTGGGAGGTGGTAGTACAGAACTCAATATTTATATCAATAAGGAGAAGGTCGCTTCCAAATCATTTAAAATAGGCTCTGTGAGAGCTCTTGATGACAATATTCCCCTTTCTGTATGGAATAGTATGAACAAGTTCATCAGTGAAAATATCACCAAAAAAGATAAAATCACTTGTATTGGTACAGGTGGAAACATCAACAAAATCTTTGAACTCTCTAAACCTAGTAAGAGTAAAAGATTTCTTGATTTCAGTAAAATTGAAGAAATTCAAGCTTATATAGCTTCATTTTCCTATGAAGATAGAATTAATAAGCTAAACCTCAACCCTGACAGGGCGGATGTAATTATCCCCGCAAGTAAAATCTATTTAGCTGCCATGGCAGCGGCTTCGTCTAAGAAAATGATTGTTCCTGATGTTGGCTTAAAAGATGGATTGATGAATGTCCTATACGAAAGAAATAAAATCAAAAAATAACCAGTCTATCATAAAAAAGAGAAGATTTCAAATAGATATCTCCTCTTTTTTTTATAGAAAGTAATTTTTATTTAAATCACTCTATCAATTTGACATTCATCACATTATCTATATCTAAATTGTAGAATTCTTTGTGGATATTGAATTCTTCTTCACCATCTTGAGGGGTTTTTGCAACATAAGTTCCGTCCTCTAGCATCTTATAGGTGTTGACATTATCTCTTAGATTAAATGAAATTATATTCATGAGTTGCTTTTCTAATAAAGGTGATTCTACCTTAAATAATGACTCAAGTCTTTTATCAAAACTTCTCACCATCATATCAGCACTACCTGCATAAGTTCTGGTTTTTCCATTATTATGGAAATGATAAATCCTGGAATGTTCCAAATATTCACCTACAATAGAGAAAACCTCAATGTTTTCACTCAATCCCTTCCTTCCAGGTCTCAAGCAGCAAATGCCTCTAATGATAAGTTTCACAGGGACTCCAGATTGAGAAGCGCGATAGAGTGCATAGATAATTTCAGAATCTTCCAATGAATTTACTTTGATGAATACACCACTTGGCAACCCATTCCGAGCATTATCTGACTCCTGTTCAATATACTCAATTAGCTGATTACGCATATCTCTAGGCGCAGTGATCAAACTCGCATAAGTATCTGGCATCGAATGCCCTGTGATTACATTGAAAAATTCTGAGACATCATTTGCAATAACCTCATTGGTAGTCAATAAGCCAATATCAGTATATAGACGCGCTGTATCTTCATTATAATTCCCTGTTCCAAGGTGAACGTATCTCGTAATTTTATTTTCATCCTTTTTGACGATCAACATCAATTTGGTATGCGTCTTTACGTTAGATATCCCATAGATAACAAAACAACCTGCTTTTTGAAGCTTTTTGGCCTCACGAATATTATTTTCCTCATCAAATCTAGCCTTCACTTCAAAAAGAACGGAAACATGTTTCCCATTTTCAGCTGCCCTCAATAAAGCTTTGGTAATTCTAGAATCACTGGCAAGCCTATAAATAGTCATTTTTATAGCCATGACATTGTGATCCTCCGAAGCTTTTTCGATCAAATCTAAGATTGGGTCAATATTATTGTAAGGATGATGAAGGAGAATATCTCGACTTTTCAACACTTGGAAAATATCTTCTGTGCCTTCTTCTGGATAAGATAAAGGATGTACAGGACTAGGCATTTGTGGAAGACGATCTTTGAATCGTTTATTTCCAATTACTTGCCAAAGACCAGTAAAATCAAGCATACTTCTCTTTTCAACCTTGAAAATACTGTCATCTTGTATATTCCAACGTTCCTTGAGAAGATTGATCATCCATTTGCTATAACCTTCTTCTATTTCAATGCGGACTACCCTACCCGTCTTTCTTTCATTGAGCTTTCGCTTGACTTCCTCAAGGAAGTTTGCATCCATATCTTCACTTTCTTCCAAAGTGAAATCACCATTTCGAGTAATTCGGAATAAGTTGATTGATTCTATATTTACATTTCTAAATAAAGAGATAAGATTTTCTCTAATCACCTCTTCTATAGGAATATAAATCACAACGTCCTCCCTTTCAACTTCAAAAAACCTAGGGATATTTGCAGGTATTTGGACAAAGGACAATTTTCTATTTTCTTTTTTCTCTCCCGGTGCTAAGGTCACTACTCCAAATACAAGTAGCTTATTCATCAGAATCGGAAAAGTCCGATAGCCATCATAGACCATGGGAGTTAGCATGGGATAGATCGCCTTATTAAAATAAGACTTGATGTACTCTTGCTCGTCTTCGGTTAGATTCTTGACATTGCTCAGAACGAATCCTGAGTTTGCCATACTCGGCAAAAGTACTTTTTGGAAATGCTCTTGTGACTTTTTATGAAAATCCTGACATTCTAACATCAGTTTCATTTTGAAAGGCTCTTCTCTCAAACCTGAATAATCAACCCTTTCTTTATCGTAATCAAGGTAGTTGTATAAAGATCCAACCCGAATCATAAAAAACTCATCAAGGTTGGATGCGGTGATTGCTAAAAATTTTAATTTCTCAAATATCGATCGGTTTTCTTTCTTAGATTGATCAAAAACGCGCTCATTGAACGTCAACCAACTTAAGTCTCTACTCACTAAGTCGCTGGAGAGGATAATGCTATCAAATTTATCTTTTGCTGCTATATTCATATGGGTACTTCAGGATTAAGCAAATCTAATTAAATATTTGTGCTTAAATAAAGTCTAAGTTTAAGAATTTATTAAGGAATAAAAAAAGGGAGCTTTTGGCTCCCTTTCAAATATGATTTTTAAGGATTAGGTATCGATTTTTGCGTATTTAGCATTTTTCTCGATAAAGTCTCTTCTCGGAGGAACCTCATCACCCATCAACATACTGAACAAATGATCTGCTTCTGCTGCTGAATCAATGGTCACCTGCTTTAAAGTTCTCGTATTTGGATCCATGGTAGTTGTCCAAAGTTGCTCTGGATTCATTTCACCAAGACCTTTGTAACGTTGCAAGTTGATGCTATCTTCTTTACCCGTATCACCAACCATCTCTATAGTCAGCCTTTTTCTATCATCTTCATTGTAGGCGTAGCGTTCATCTTTTCCTTTTTTCAAAAGGTATAATGGTGGCTGTGCGATATAGACATACCCATTTTCGATCAAGGATCTTAAGTATCTGAAAAACAAGGTCAAGATCAATGTTCTAATGTGAGATCCATCAATATCCGCATCCGTCATGATAATGATTTTGTGGTATCTCAAATTGGTCAAATCCAACTCTCTATCACCATTAATCGTCCCAAACTTCACTCCTAGTGCAGTTAGTATATTTTTAATTTCCTCGTTGTCGTAAATTTTATGTTCGTGCGCTTTTTCTACGTTCAAGATTTTACCTTTCAAAGGAAGGATTGCTTGAAAATCTCTGTCTCTTCCCTGCTTGGCAGAACCACCTGCTGAGTCCCCTTCGACAAGATAAAGTTCACAAACCGTTGGATCTGAATTAGCACAATCGGCCAGTTTACCTGGAAGTCCTCCACCACCGAGTACGTTCTTTCTTTGAACCATCTCTCTCGCTTTTCTAGCTGCATGTCTCGCTTGAGCTGCCAAAACAACTTTTCCAACGATAATTTTTGCTTCACGTGGATGCTCCTCTAACCAAATTTGTAAAGTCTCAGAAACAGAGCTATCTACAGCTCCCACCACATCAGAGTTACCCAATTTAGTTTTCGTTTGACCTTCAAACTGCGGTTCAGCTACTTTAACAGAAATAACAGCCGTAAGACCTTCTCTAAAGTCATCTCCAGAAACCTCAAGTTTCAATTTATCCAACATGCCTGATTTATCAGCATAACTCTTTAATGTACGAGTTAAAGCTCTTCTAAAACCAGAAACGTGGGAACCACCTTCGTAGGTGTTAATGGTATTTACATAAGAAACTACATTTTCAGAATACGAAGAATTATAGCTCATCGCTACTTGAACAGGCACGCCATTTTTCTCCGATTCAATATAAATTGGGCTTTCTATGATTTTTTCTTTTGTCTCGTCTAGATACTGAACGAATTCAACCAAACCACCTTCAGAGAAAAATTCTTGGGATTTTGGAGTTCCATCATCTTCCATTTCCCGCATGTCTTTGAGAAAAATTCTAATTCCTGCATTCAGGAATGACATTTCTCTCAATCTATTCGCAATGGTTTCGTATTTGTATTCAGTGATCGCAAAAATGCTGGCGTCAGGCTTAAAATGAATCGTGGTTCCTCTTTTATCTGTTGTACCAATTTCTCTAACAGGATATTGAGGAATACCAATAGAATATTCTTGTTCAAAAACTTTTCCACCTCTATGAACAGTTGCCTTCATCATTGTTGACAAAGCATTCACACAAGAAACACCAACACCGTGAAGTCCACCCGATACTTTGTAGGTGTCTTTATCAAATTTACCTCCTGCATGGAGTACTGTCATCACAACTTCAAGTGCTGATTTCTTTTCTTTTTCATGATAATCAGTAGGAATTCCTCGACCGTTATCCTCGACCGTAACTGAATTATCTTCATTGACTGTAACATGAATTGTATCACAATGACCAGCCAAGGCTTCATCAATCGAATTATCTACTACCTCCCAAATTAAATGGTGAAGCCCTTTCACTCCAACGTCACCAATATACATGGCAGGTCTTTTCCTTACCGCTTCTAGACCCTCGAGCACCTGAATATTACCCGCAGAGTAATCCTTATTGTTTTCTTGTTTGCTATCGCTCATAACTATTATAAAAGGCTCTTTTAAGTGATTTAAAGAGATTTTTTACTGTTTTTTTCAAAGTGTAATAATACACAAAAAATCCGAGAGGACATATCTTATTGTAATGATTAATCCCTCTTTTTTGAATATAATGAAAAAGACATTTCTTCTCAAAACATAAAATTAAATACGTACAAAGCGTATAAAAACCAAATCGTTAAGATTTTAATTGATACCATTTTTAGTCATTACATATCTCATTTATAGCATCTTGTTTACTTTTGTTGATTTTTTTTATCAAAATGTTAAACAAATTATGTGAGAATTACCTTTATAAATTCGATGAAAGTCAATAGATAATTTTAAAAAACTAATCACATCTAAAATCAATCAACAATGAACACCATTATTACAGCAGAATTGATCGGATTGGAACGCGTTATCAATAGCGATCCAGTTGCCATTACCTTTTTCATTGGGTACATGGCTATGTTTGCATCCGCAGTTTTCTTTTTCGTAGAAAGAGGATCAGTGGATGGTAAGTGGAAAACTTCACTTCTAGTGTCTGGTCTCATCACAGGTATTGCAGCAGTGCATTACTACTACATGAGAGACTTTTATTTACAAACTGGCACTTCGCCAACAGCATTCAGATACGTTGACTGGACACTTACTGTGCCTTTGATGTGTGTTGAGTTCTATTTATTGACAAAACCATTTGGAGCGAAAGGTTCTACATTGACAAAATTAATTGTAGCTTCTTTGGTAATGCTTATCACAGGTTACATTGGAGAAACATCAGGTATTGATAACAATATCATGTGGGGTATCTTCTCAACACTTGGTTACTTATACATTGTATATGAAGTATTTGCTGGTGACGTAGCTAAATTGGCTAAATCTTCTGATAGCCCTGCTTTAGCAAAAGCAATGTTCTTATTAAAAATCTTCATCACTTTAGGTTGGTCTATTTATCCAATTGGATACATGGTATTACCAGGAAACCTATTGTCAGGTGCATTTGAAGTAAGTAGCATTGACTTGTTCTACAACTTAGCAGATGCGATCAACAAAATCGGTTTCGGTTTAGTAATCTATTCAGTAGCAATTGCTGAAACAGCTAAAAACAGAAAAGCAGTAGCTTAATATTATCTAATAATCAAAGTCACCATTCTTGAAGGATGGTGACTTTTTTTCACCCCATCACACCCAGAATAATGAACTACGACATCATAGTATCGGGCCTTGGCTGTGCAGGTTTCAGTTTCATGTACTATTTACTAGACAGCCCGCTAAAGGACAAGAATATCCTTATTATTGATGCTTCTGATAAAAAAGAAAATGATCGTACTTGGTGTTACTGGGCAAGCAATCCATTAGAATCTCACCCAAAGAATACTCCCTTGGTATCTTGGAAATCACTTTTTGTAAAAGACAAAGCTCCACTTTTCAACCAACTCAATACCTTAAATTATTATCATATCAAATCATCAGATTTCTATTTGGAAATTGCTGAAATGATCAATAACAAACCTAATATTACTTGGGTAAAAGAAAATATTACATCTATTGTAGCGCAAGACAATGGATCTATTCAAGTTGAGACAAGTTCAAATCAAACTTTTGAGGGCCAGACTTTGATTAATTCTATACCTGACCTATCTAAACTAGAAAATAAAAAAATCCTAAAACAGATCTTTTTAGGCTGGAAAATCAAATCGAATACGGATTCATTTGCTCCGGAACATGCTACTTTAATGGATTTTAGCAATAGAAATTCTGATACCGTGAATTTCTTCTACGTTCTGCCTTATTCCAAAACAGAAGCTCTAATAGAGTACACAGAATATTCTAATTCAGAAATCAAGAATGATAAAATGGTATCTGAATTGAAAAAATACATTCAAGTAAATCTAGGAATAGATGATTATGAGATAACTTTTGAAGAAAGTGGTTCGATTCCCATGAGCACGCAAAACTTCTCTAGATCAACGCAGAGTAATTGGATTGATGTAGGTACTGTGGGTGGATGTACAAAACCATCTACCGGATATACTTTCTATACTGTTCAGAAGCATTCCAAAATGATTGTGGAAGCACTCTCCTCTCAAAACAAGTCCCAAAACCTCAATTGGAAGAGATCGAGTAGATTCAACTTCTATGATAACATTCTTCTGAATATCGCAGTAAAATGGCCAAACAGACTACCAGAGATTTTTCAAGAAATGTTTGCTAAAAATCCGACGGATCAAATACTTAAATTTCTGAATGAAGAAACTACCTTTTGGGAAGAATTGAAAGTATTAAGCAGCTTGTCATATGGAATCTTCATCAAATCGCTGCTCAATTATGAACGTCATTGAAAATATTGGCAAAATCACGGCCGTCGTTTTAGCCATACTTTACATTTTGGTTTTTAATGAAAGTCAAACCTTTCAATGGATAGTCTTCTCAGTAGTTTTACTTTCTATAGGCATCCCTCACGGAGCTTTAGATCACCTATTACCAGAAGGTGGAAACAAAACAAAAAAATTAAGCATATTTATACTCAAATACTTAGGGATTATAGGCGCGTATTTGATTCTATGGATGATTCTTCCCGCATTCTCTTTAGCAATATTTTTATTGATTTCTGCTTATCACTTTGGTCAAGGACATTTCATTCATTTAAAAATTGTCAAATACAAACAACTCACCTACTTCATTGTGGGTTGTAATTTTTTAGCAATTATTCTTTTCAGCGATTACATAGCTACAGCGACCATTTTAGAATCTATAATTGACATTACACCATTCATTGACTATGGTTCAATAACCATGATTTCCCTTTTTGTATCAAGTCTTATTGTAGTTTCTATTCAAAACTTAAATAAAATTCACTTGCTGCTAGCAGAGATTATCGTACTTAGTTTTTTGCTTTATCTCCTACCCGTGCTCATGGCTTTTATTCTTTATTTCGGATTTTGGCATGCTTTACCGAGTATGATGGCCGAATTCGACTCCTTGACAGCGAATATCCAATATGGGAAAATCAAAAAGTTTATTGTTCAACTAGCACCTTTCAGTATCATTAGCTTTATAGGAATTGGAATTATTTTATTCTTAGCGAATAGCTATCTGAATGAAGAGCAAATGATTTTACTCTTTTTTATCTTGGTAAGTTTGATTTCAGCCCCACATATCTGGGTGATGAATAACTTTCTCGAAAAGAGAGAATCTTAATATTGATTAGAGCTAATCAAAACCAAGGTACAAGCAATCGTTGCCTCGATATTATTTTCTTTCGCTAGATTAATTAATTCAGCGTTTTCGGTTCCCGGATTAAAAATAATTCTTTTGGGCTTCAGGGATAGGAAATAATCGTACCATTCTGGCTGATGTCTTGATCCAATGTACAAAGTAATCGTATCCACGTCCTCTATTATGGGTTTTTCATTGAGATTGAGGATTTCTTTACCGAAAACGATACCTTTTTTAATTCCTACTGGTTCAAATGGAATATTGTTTTTAGCAAACATTTCCGCTGCGATATAAGCATATCTTGAAGGATTTGTTGTCGCTCCAATAATGACAGTTTTTTTCATTTTTTCTATCTACTTCCAAAAATTCGATCTCGCTCAAACGTCTCCATATGACGATGTTTTTTACTCTCGTATATGTCATCTATCGTGATAAGAATACCTGTCTCTTCTACAGCTCCAAATTCATCATTAAGCGCTGTACCGAATGTTTTCATCGTGGGAGATAAATTCATATAAGTATTGATCAAAGGTGGGATATTCTCCTTTGCAGCTCTAATCCTTGAATTAAGTAATTTATAACCCTCTTTGTACTCAAGGTCTTTAAAAGTATTGTTAACCTCTGACATGTCTGTTTCATAGGTCATTCTCAAATGATCAAGTGGGCTAACCAAATTTTCCTTATCTGGAAAATAATGATTCATAAAATAAAGTAATAGATCTCTTGCTTCTCGATTGTAATGTGGATACATCGTTACCTTTCCAAACAAATATTTTACTTCAGGATGAAGCATCACAACCGCTCCTAATCCATCCCAAAGATTATCCAAAGAAAATAAACCCTTTCTATTGTCTAAGCTTGGCTGATATTTAGGCTGAACGAATGAACGACCCAGCTCAATCGTATGTGGAATGTAATCTTTTACAAACTTATCTGAAAACTTAAATAAGTGTGAAGTTGATAAATTGAGTCCTCCTTCTGTATCAATCTGAGCATATTTGCAATAAATCAATCTATAACCGGCGACAATTTCTTCATCCTCTGGATTCCATGTAATCAACTGCTGATAGCAATTCTCACAAGTATCATTTTCATCAATGTCAAAAGCCTGACCTGTACCTCCTCCAGCACCTCTAAATGTCAATTCTCTCAATCTTCCAATTTCTCTTACTACGTTAGGAGAATTGTGATAATCGATTAGATAAATATGATTGTTGCCGTTATTGGTATATCTTAAAAATCGCTCAGGAGTGAGCTCCTTTTTTAATAACTCCTTATCTACAGCGGGTATAATTGCTTGCATAAATTATTTATTTTTGCCCATTTGATAAACCAATTGCTTTACCTCTTCTGCCCAATCTTTTTCACTTTTTGATTTATCAAAATGCTGGAAAGAAATTGGCTTTCCAATATGGATAACTACTTTTTTCCCTTTTTGAGAAAACATTTCATCAGCCAAATAAAACATCTCGACATTTGATTTAACACCTAAGAGCTTTCTATACTTAGCTAAGTTATAAAAGAAAACCGAATTCTTTCCTTCTATATAGACAGGAACGATATCTTTCTGATACCTTTTTGATTTGCTAATAAAGCTTTTCTTCCACTCCAAATCCATTATTCCTACTTCTTGCTTTCGGCTTACTAATCCTGCGGGAAACACTAAAATCGCATTGTCGCTCGCGTAAGTGTCTTCAATCAATTTAGTAACTTCTCTGCTATTTGATCCATGTTTATTGACAGGAATAAACATGGGTTCGAAATTCGTGATATTAGTTAAAATATCGTTTACCAAAAATCGGATATCCGTCCTATGTTTACCAAGTGCATGCATGAATGCTATGCCATCCATCCCACCGAGTGGATGATTTGCCGCAAATATTACGGATCTGTCTAAAGGTATATTTTCAGCTCCTGTCAAAGTAACTTCTACACCAAATTCATCAATCAAGGCATCGACAAACTCCATTCCGTGCAAATGCCCGTTGTTAGCCATTACATGGTTTATATCATTTTCATGAACAATTTTTTTGATATACTTGATCAAAAAAGAAGGAAGCCAACTGTGAAGTTTAGGGTTTTTTTCCTTCAAAATTTTCTCAACATCTATAAAAGGTTCTTTTGCTTTCACTAAATATAAAGAGGTGATTGGTGAGCGATTAAATTTTAGTTTCTCTTAAACCTTTGATTTTCACAAATATTATGAAATGGGTTGAAGAATAAGTTTCTATTTTTTTAGAAATATTGAAATTTCAGAAGCTTAAAAATACAAATTTTTAGATAAAGTATAGGTTTTATTTAACTAGACAAAATTTCATGCTAGCTTACATGTTTAACAAAAAGATTTGTTTAAAGTTAGAATATTAAATTCAAAAAAATGAACATAGCGATAACAGGTGCAACCTCAGGAATTGGCGAACAAGCTCTCAAATCAATTTTAAATGATTTTGAGCAAATTTTTATTCTTGCAAGAAATGAAAAAAAAGCAAAGCTAATCATAGATGGATTCTCAAAGGAAAATCAAGAGAAATGTCAATTTATTTACATAGATCTTGCTGATATGGCTTCCGTCGTCACAGCGGCAGATAACATCAGTTCTAAAACAACCCATTTAGATGTTTTGATCAATAATGCTGGTGGAATTTTCAAGGAAAAAGTAACGACAAAGGATGGTTTTGAAATGAGCCTATCTGCAAATCATCTCGGTCATTTTCTTTTAACAAATAAATTGATGCCCCTACTCTTGAAAAGCAAAGTTTCAAAAGTAGTTCATGTCAGTTCCGAAGCCCATCGAATGGGAAATGTTAATTTCAACGATCTCAATTATGACAAGAGAAGTTTTAGCTCCTTCGGTTCTTATGCAAATGTCAAATTATTCAATATCTTATTTTCAAAGTCACTAGTAGAAAAATTTGGCTCAGAAGGTTTGAAATCTTATGCACTTCACCCCGGGGTTGTCAAAACTAATTTTGGACAAGAAACAGCAGGTGCATTTTCCTTTCTTTGGAAATTGGCAAGTCCATTTATGATCACAGCAGAACAAGGGGCTCAAACCACCATTTACCTTGCAAAAAATAAGATTGATGACAAACATAATGGGGCATATTTCAAAAAGTCAAAGCCTACAGCTGCATCAAAATCGGCTAATTCAAAGAGTATGCGTGATAAGCTTTGGAATAAAAGTGCTGAATTACTTGAAAAATGGATGTAAATCAAATCTCAATTTAGACTCTGGAGTAACATTTTCAAGTCTACAGGATCATCGACCTTCAATTTGTTTGATTTGATAAAATCTTTGATCTCTTTTCCTCCGAGGTCCTTTACAAATTGATTTATCTTCAATTCTTCAAATTGAAGTCCTTTGATTTTAAAAAACCTTATAAAATGTTGGTAAGTATCATATTGAGGAGCAGAATAGCTATCTGGAAGATGGGTGGGTTTGTAGAGCTTTTTGGAATGAAGCGCAACAATTTTGAAACCTTCCCATTCTCCAAGATATTCCACAATACGTGGTTTGGCTTGGATATTTTCCAAAACAAATTTTCTAGGATTTTCATCTTTCGTCTCTACTGATATCCATTTTCTCACCGGAAAAGGGGGATTATCATCACCTGCTATTTTGATTACCAACTCTTCATTGACCATTTCAAAATTAAAAGGAATCTTCAAATGAGTTTTGCCATTTGGCAGTAAAATATCTCCATATACAGCATCATCAAAAAGAAAAGGCGTCCCTTTTATTCCGATAGTACGGGAATTAATGGTAACTGAATTGAAGCCAGAGTTGTAATACACAACATCCTTTTCAATTTGAGCATTTCCCTCAAAAGAATATAGCCAAAACAGACTGAAACAAAGAAATGTAGTGATGCGCAGAATCATAATTAATTTCATTTAGGTGATCATGGTTTTTGACTTCAATAAAACGTCAAACCTTTTAAATATAATCAATTCAAGTTCATTTTCACCTGTTTTTTCTCCTCATTAAAGTTATATGTTTACTTTTGCTGCATGAAGGAAACGATTTTGTCTTTGACACCCAGCAACTGGGAAGATTATGAACTGATAGATACAGGCGGTTTTGAAAAATTAGAGCGTTTTGGTGAATATATTTTGAGCAGACCCGAGCCGCAGGCAATTTGGGATAAAAGCATGAGCGACCAAGAATGGAAAAACATGGCGCATGCGATTTTTTCAAAAGAAAAGAACAATCCTGAAAAAGGACATTGGAACGAACTCCAAAAAATCCCTCACAATTGGCAGATCAGCTACAAAAACCAAGATGCCTTGAAGCTCAAATTGAATTTGGCAATGACCTCTTTTAAGCATATCGGACTATTCCCTGAACAGGCCGTAAACTGGGATTATATCACAGATACAGTCAAACAACTCCCTGTTAAAAATCCCAAAATCCTAAATCTTTTTGCTTACACTGGAGCAGCAAGTGTTGCTGCTCGTGGTACGGGAGCAGATGTGACACATCTTGACTCAGTCAAACAGGTAGTCACTTGGTCAAAGCATAACATGGAGTCTTCTGGAATGGAAGGCATCAGATGGATTGTGGATGATGCGATGAAGTTTATCAAAAGAGAAGTCAGAAGGGGAAACAAATACCATGGAATCATCTTAGATCCTCCTGCTTACGGCAGAGGTCCTGATGGTGAAAAATGGATTTTAGAAGAGCAAATCAATGAAATGCTGAAGCTTTGTGCTGAACTTTTAGAACCAGAACATCATTTTCTCATTCTAAACATGTACTCTCTCAGCTTTAGCTCGATCATCGCTGCCAATCTGGTGAACTCTAACTTCAAAGATGTCAACAATGCAGAGCATGGTGAGTTGTACCTAGTAGATAGATTCGAGAAAAAACTACCGCTCGGTATTTTCTTCAGATTCAGAAAATTCTAAATAAGAAGTAAAAACATTTCATGAACAACAGACAAATATTCCTTTCTCACCTTGCCCAGACGACTGATTTTCCTTTGATGATTGAAATCGAAAAGGCTGAAGGAATTTATATGTTTGGACCTGAAGGGAAAAAATACATTGATTTGATTTCTGGTATAGGCGTCAGCAATGTAGGACACCGACACCCAAAAGTATTGACCGCCATTCAAGAGCAATTAGATAAATACCTTCACCTGATGGTCTATGGTGAATATGTTCAAAGTCCTCAAGCACTTTTAGCAAAAGCATTATGTGATACACTTCCAAAGCATTTGGACAATGTATATCTCGTAAATAGTGGTTCTGAGGCAGTTGAGGGTGCTCTCAAGCTAGCCAAACGCTATACCAATCGAAGAGATATCATTTCTTGTATGGATGCATATCATGGTTCCTCCCAGGGCGCACTTTCGGTAGGTGGGAACGAAATCTTCAAAAGAGCATACAGGCCTCTCCTACCCGGCGTCAAAAATATTGTCTACGGTTCATTTTTTCAACTTGATCAAATCACTACTGACACAGCAGCTGTCATCATTGAAACCATTCAAGGCGAAGCAGGAATCAAAGTAGCCTGTTCTAATTATTTTCAAGCATTGAGAAAGCGCTGTGATGAAACAGGTACGCTACTGATTCTAGATGAAATACAGGCTGGCTTTGGTAGAACAGGAAAATTTTGGGCTTTTGAGCATTTTGGAATAGAACCTGATATTCTTGTCTGTGCCAAAGGAATGGGCGGTGGAATGCCGATAGGAGCTTTTATAGCTAACAAGGAGGTTATGGGAGTTTTCAAAAACAACCCGCTTCTAGGTCATATTACCACCTTTGGAGGTCATCCTGTGAGTGCAGCAGCTTCTTTGGCCACCATCCAAATCATAAAAGAGGAAGGTCTCCTGGAGTCCGTGGAAAGCAAAGCAGAAATTTTCAAAAAATTACTCGTGCACCCAAAAATAAAGGGAATAAGAAACAAAGGATTGATGATGGCAATCGAGTTTGAATCCTTTGATGTGCTCAAGCCTATCATTGATAAAGCCATAGAAATGGGCGTGATTACAGATTGGTTTTTGTTCTGTGATGATGCTATGCGTATTGCCCCGCCATTGATAATTACTGAATCACAGATTAAAGAAGCCTGCGCCATTATTCTAAAAGCAATTGACGAAGTTTAGATTCTAAAAACAGAATTTTTTTACACAATTTATATTTTTGACTTATAGTCAATCTGTTTTTTCATGATTTATTTCAACCTTAGAAATAATTATCCTTTCTCTATCTTCATTTCTTTTTACTTTAGGGTACTAATTATAAAACCCAAAATATCAATTTATGAAAAAACTGCTCTTCGTTCTTCTCTTTATCTTTTTTGCGGTTATCGTCGGCTATCAAGTAGTCAAAAGCCGATTTGCTCCTGAATATCATGGAACCAAAGAACTCAGCGGCCTACAAGCTAATTCTGAAGTCTATTTCGATGATTTTGGAATTCCACATATTTATGCTGAAAATGAGCTAGATGCATACATGACACTAGGTTTTGTGCACGCTCAAGATCGTCTTTTCCAAATGGAAATGATGCGAAGAGTAGGTTCTGGAACTTTAGCGGAGTTATTGGGTGAAGATTTGGTAGATGTAGATAAATTTTTTAGAACACTCGGAATTCCAAAACATGCCGAATGGAGCACCGAAGAATGGAACAAAGAAGGAAATACCCCATGGAAGGCAGCTACTGATGCTTATATCAAAGGTGTCAATCAGTTTATAGAGAACGGTAAACTCCCTTTGGAATATACCCTATTAGGAACGAAACCGAGGGAATTCACCATCAATGATGTTCATAGCATCGTGGGATATATGTCTTTTACTTTTGCAATGGCCATGAAAACTGATCCGCTGATCACGAAGATCTCGCGTCAACTGGGTCCAGACTATATGAAAGTTCTTTCTGTTCATACGCTACCTGAGCATCACGTTATTCCTAATAACTATCCCAACCGAAATACTGAAAACAAGGAAATTATATTTGAAGAGACGTTAACTTCTTTACTGGAAAAGTTACCTGTTCCACTTTTGGAAGGAAGTAATTCTTGGGTTATCGATGGGAGTCGAACTGCTTCTGGCGATGTCTTATTTTTGAATGATACACACATTGGTTTTGCACAGCCTTCTGTCTGGTACGAAGCACATCTTGAGTATCCGGAATTCAGTTTTTATGGAAATCATTTGGCTGGTGTTCCTTTTGGTTTGGTAGGTCATACCAGAGAATTGAGCATTGGTTTGACGATGTTTGAAAATGATGATCAGGATTTTTTCGAAGAGCAACTTGATCCAAATAACCCTAATCAAACAGTTTATGGTGATGCATTCAAACCATTAATAACCAGACTTGAAAGCATCTCAATTAAAGATAAAGATCCAATAGAATTTGAAGTAAAAGAATCTGTTCATGGTCCCATTATGAACGAGGTAATTCCTGAAATTGGTAGACTCACAAATAACCCTGTTGCCTCTTGGTGGGTGTATATTTTAGAACCAACCAGAGCATTGGAAGCGGTGTACAGAATGAATCATGCTCAAAATATCCAAGAAGTAGAATCAGCGGTTAGGCTAATTCATGCACCTGGACTGAATGTGATGTATGGAGATAAAGCCGGGAATATAGCTTGGTGGGCAGCAGCAAAACTTCCTATCCGACCAGAACATGTCAACTCAAAAGTATTTCTAGATGGGACGAGTCATGTGGACGAACCAACGGGTTGGATGCCATTTGAAGAAAATCCCATGAGTATCAATCCTGAATCAGGTTTCGTAGCTTCTGCAAACAATCAACCTGATACATTGTCGAACGGCACATTTTTCCCAGGTTATTACTACCCTGGAGATCGTTGGAATAGAATCGCCAAAACTGTGAGTTCCAGAAATGACTGGACACAGGAAAGTATCAAATCCTTGCAACTGGAAACACTTAATGAAAACCATCCCATCACCGCAAAAAGTATGATTGAGGCTGTAGAAAACGCGTCTTTTGGTGATTTTGAAAGTGCTAAAAATGCTTTGACCAACTGGGATGGGAATCACGATTTAGAAAGCATCGCTCCTACTGTTTATTACAAATGGCTTTACCATACCCTCCATGGAATGATGGTAGATGAATTGGGTGATGCAGATTTTGAGAGTTTTTTGAAGACTTTCCTGTATATCAGAAGTGTTCCAACCTTAATCCAAACTGAAGATTCTCCTTGGTGGGACGACTCTAGTACAGAAAAAGTAGAAAGCAGATCAGAAATTATCAAGTATGCATTAGAAAAAACGCTGTCTGAATTGAATGATCAGTTTGGATCAAATACGGAAAAATGGGCTTGGAAAAATGCAGTAGTCCTAGAACATCCCCATCCTCTCGGAGCCAAAAAGCCATTGGATAAAATTTTCAATGTCAAAGCACCGGCTGTTTCGGCCAATGAAGAATCTGTCAATAAATTGGCTTTTGATCTCAATGGTACTGGGATTTATCAGGTAAAATCCGGACCTGCAATGCGTATTATCATTGATTTTGCCAATGTAGAGGCATCGGAGTCTATTTTACCCACAGGTCAAAGTGGAAACCTATTCAGCCCGTATTACAGTGATCAGGCTGAGATGTTTGCTACTGGAAAATACAGGCCACAACTGATGAATGAATCTCAAATTAAAAACAATGCAAAAGGAACAATTACTTTCACTCCAAAAAGTGATTAATATATATGATTATCCGCAATGAAACCAGTAAGTGAATATATCATTTATAATTATGCGAATAATCGTCAATTGTCAACAGACCACAGTTGATTGTAATTAACTTCATACAATTTTATAAATGGCAACTGATGTGAAAGCGGATATACATATTAGAATATTCTCAAGCTCGTTTTTTGAGTAATCCTAAACTTATACTTGCTACAAATGTTAATTAGTAAGTAGAATTCTAAAAGCTGAACCAATGAAAAAATATTATCCCATAGATAAACCCGAATCCGAATGGAGGGCCAAATTAGATGAGCAAAGCTATAAAGTCTTAAGAGAAAAGGGAACCGAAAGACCCAATACGGGACAATATTACCTGAATAAAGAAACTGGAATATATGAATGTAAAGGTTGTGGAAATGATATTTTCCATTCTTCCGCCAAATACGACAGTGGCTGCGGATGGCCTGCTTTTACAGAACCTATTTCTCCAAAAGCAATAGATGTTCAGATGGATTATTCACATATGATGATCAGAGAAGAGATTCTTTGCGCAAAATGTGGGGGACATCTTGGGCATCGCTTTCCTGATGGTCCTAAAGATCGAGGAGGAATCCGCTACTGCATCAATTCCGTATCCATGGATTTCAAAAAAGAAGATCAGTAGTTTTAAAATTTTAAAGCTAAAATCCAAGCAGAATTAATTGCTTGGATTTTAGCTTTATTTGGTTGAAAAATTTTTACTGTTTTACAAATTCCAGATCATTACCGACCATTTTTACTTCGTTGTTGTCTTCCTTTAATTTAAACACAAGAATATTAAGATGATTGTCATCCTGATTATAAGAAACCATTACATCAGACTCTATAGCTAGTCCAATTATCTTCATAATTTCAGTCTTGTGTCCATATTTCCAATTGCCGATTACCTTCTTTTTTCCAGCAGGTGAAATTAAATGAATTTCAGCAATTGAATCATTTACAAATATTAGAGTCTCAATATTTTCACCAAGTTTAGACGCATCTAAAGTGGTGTTTTTCCACTTTCCTATAAATTCAATCTCAGATAAATCTATACCGATATCACCTTCATTTACATTGCTGGTGCAAAATGAAAACATCAATAAAATTAGTATAGAAGATAAATATTTTAATTTTCTCATCTTTTTTTTAATTCATAATCTTAATACTCCCGCTACTCGCTTTTCCTTGAATGGTGTGCTCGCTAGCATTGTCAATTTCAAGTCTCTTTGAGCCCTTTTGCTCTCCTACTGTCACTGAACCACTATTGGCACTCAGATCAAAATTGAATTTGGTAAGATCAGTGGGAGTTTGAATTTTAATACTTCCTGAGTTTGACTTCAGAACTGTTTGCTCTCCAAGACCTGCATTTGTGGCATTGATACTGCCAGAACTTACTGTCAAATCACCCAAATAGGCAATTTGATCAAATTTCATGGAACCCGAATTTACTTTTCCACTGACAGTGCCTTCAACGTCTTCTAACTTCAAGCTGCCTGATGAAGCTTGCGCATGAACATCGCCTTGAACTTCTTTCATTGTAATGCTACCAGAATTAACCTGAGCTTTTACATCTCCTACAAGTCCTTCAGCTTTGATGCTGCCGGAAGAAGCTTTGAGATTGATGTCTTTTACATTTAAGGCCAATGCATTGATGTAACCTGAGTTAACCTGAAGATCGATATGATCATGCTTAACATATTTTACATCAATTGAACCTGAGCTATTTGAGATATTCAGTTTGATATCTTCAGGTCCTGTTAGGCTGATAAAGGCATTGTCCCCTCCATTAAAATTGAAAAAGTTGAGCTGAACAGCATTACCAGTTACTTCTACAATCAACTTGGAACCTGATTTTCGAAATTTCACATCCAAATCACTATTTTCAGGAACTTCCAAATAAGAATTTAAAGTCACTTTAGAGGCATTTTCTATGCCCTCGTAGGAAACCTCTAAATACTTCCCATTGACCTCTATTTCTTTTATTCCTTCAAATGATTCTTCAGATTCACGGGAAACAAGTGGTCCTTGGCTCTCACATGATGAATGAAGTACTACTAATCCGAAGAAAAGTAGTACTAAGAGTGATTTATTATACATTGGAGTTTGTATTTGTAGGTGCTTGGAAATTACCATTTGACATCATGGATAAGGTCTCGTGCGCTACTCTCATGTTATATTCGTAAGCCAAGCTCTTGTAATTGATCAAATCCACAATCGTACCGATAAAACATAAACCTACTGTCAAGATGTAGAGTATCCCCAAACCAATTTGGCCAAGAATAAATCTATGCAAACCCGCAAATCCAAAGAAGCCCAACAAACAAAGAATCAATATCATTTGATTGTCTTTTCTTCTTGCTCGGTAAACTTGTGCAAAAAGATTCGCTTGCTCGTCATCCATGTTTTTCAATATTCCTTGGATATAACCTAATTCCATTCCTTCCAACTCAGGAAGGTGTCTTAATACATTAGCCATAGTGTTTGATAGTTTTGTTGTTTCTGATTAATTCAAATATCCGATAAATAATTACTGCAAAGGCAAACATTGCCAAAGGGTGCATGGACCATGATTCCTGAAAATCACCTCTTGTCAAAAGACTCATCGAACGTCCCAATCCACAACCTGGGCACCAAGAAAATCCTAGGTTATCCAATGGGCAAAGGCTGAAGTGATGTGTATCGTATGGATCTATTCTCAAGATGCCGATCAATGCTCCGATCCAAAAGATCAGTTCAAGCGGCAATTTCCTCACAGATGTAATTATCCTTTTCATTTGATCAGAAAAGTACGAAAAGAATGCCAAGAGTAAAAAAAGCTATTTCAGGGCCAAAAAGCCCTATTTAAATAAAAAATCAGATAAAATCGGACAAAAAGTGTTCGGTTATGAACGATTCATAACCGGGATATTCAACTGAACCTCTTTTCCAAAATTGATTTTGGACTGGGCGACAAATTGAGCTCGTATTTTCTGATAGGATGGCTTCCTTCCAGATTGTCTGTAGAAGCTTAATTCCAACAATAAACCATAAAGCTCTTTGGGTAATTTGAATTCTTCCTTAATATCAAGCATATTGGAGGCCTCTTTCCCTATAAAATAAGCAATCACAGTTTCCATATACTTCGTCAAATTCTTGTCAGGGATACTTTCTTTATAGTATTTGATCAAAGAATTAATTAGAATTTTTCCAGCATCAGTTTTTTTAAGTTGTCTTACCTTAATGATTTTACTCAATTCAAATGACTCTTTTGATGTTTCTGACCAAAAGTCAATATTCAAACCCATATAATGCCCCACCACTTTCCAGTAATGAAGGACAGCCTCCAAAGTTTCTTTTCCCGGAAATCTGCCGATTTTCTCAAAACCACGCATCACCAGCAAGCTAAACGTGCTATTCGTCCCAATCAAATCCTCTTGGTTAATAGGAATACCCCATTCTGCTTTCCAATCTTTTGCATAATGCTGCACAAAATATCTACTGTAGGCATGAATCAACCTCACTTTCGCAATTGTCAACAAAGCTTGATTATCTGAAACAAATGTTCCAGGTCTGTACACATCTAATAAAAACAAAGCTGTCTCAGAAAGTCGCATGCCTACTTCGTCAGTAATTCTTTTGGATCGAATCAAAACTTGCGCACCGTCCCCAAAAGCATAACAATACGGCAAAGAATAAAACCCCAGCATGGCTAAATACAAATTCCCTTCAGCATTGAAAAAATCCTGTGAGGCCAAGACCTTTTTTTCATCGATGAAATCAGGGACTTCTTGATAAAAATCTAAGAAAGCTTTTAAGGATTCAGGAAAATGACTGTAAACATCCGCTTCGGGGAAACTTTTCCAAGAATTGATCTGAATAGCAAAATCAGGATTCTCGATCAAAGCAGGAATAACAGCATCCGCCAGAGGATCACCTTGACTACGCAAGGCTTCCATTGATTCATTTTGATATAATTTTAATTTATCCACCTACTTCTAACCTTCATTTTGTAATTTAGTTTCTAAATTAAATTCATTATATATTTCAGCATTCTTACCCGTAGTCAATTCAATTATTCTCTCAAATTATTTCAATCAGCAGTTGACCAGCGGCGGTTGACAATTGACGATTGTCCGGCTAATTACTTTATTATTTACTTTAAGGTAATGTTACAGATAATCATTATATCCATTCCTATGTTTAAAAAAACTTACACCCTCCTATTCTTAATTTTATTCTTCAATTTACCGAGTTTCGCTCAAAATTCCACTGATATCATTGCAATTGATATAAGGAAATCAGGTGGTAAGATGGAGCTTATTTCTGGAACAGAAACGAAAATTACGGATAGAAAAGGCTATGACAATCAGCCCAATTTTATCAATGACAAGCAATTGGCTTTTTCATCAGCTGATGAAAAAGGGAATTTTGATATCATTATTTATAATTTCGAAACGGGTAAGTTTACCAACCTTACGAAAACACCCAATCAAAACGAGTATTCTCCAAGAATTACTGATTGTGGGCTTTATGTCTCCGCCGTCACCGTTGAAGAAGGTGGATTACAAAGACTATGGCTATATCCAACGAATTTTGGTGAACCAGAACTCCTTTATGATGATATTTTGCCGGTTGGCTACTATGATTGGTATGACAACAAAGCAGCGATGTTTGTCCTTGGACAGCCCAATTCTTTGGTTTACCCTTATAGCAAATCTGATGTTTTGACCATCAGTCAGAATATAGGGAGAAGCGTAGTCAAAAGACCCAAAAACAGCCTAATTAGCTATATAGACAAGAATTCTATCAATGATCAATCAGGTATAAAGTCTTATTCTATAAAAGGATTTGACCTTGAGAAAAAGGAAAGTATTGACTTAGGTTCAACCAAAGGGCTTGTTGAGGATTTCATTTGGCTTGACAAAAATCATCTGCTGACTTCGGAAGGAAACAGTCTTTTTATCAGAAAATATAACGAGGATACTTGGCATAAAATTGGAGAAGTGAGTCTTTCAAATTACCAAAAAATAAGTCGTCTTGCTTATTCTCCAAAACTCAAGAAAATTGTTATTGTAATGGATCGTATGGATTGATTTTTCAATAACAAAAAAAGTCCTGTACCTTACAAAACGAATTTATAACTGAATAAACCTTAACACTCACAAAACTTAATCAGAATGCGTAACCTATTTGTTATTACAATATTCTTCTTTTCCCTTGTAGGCAATACCCAAGCACAAATTGTTGACAAAAAGAATTTGATAGAAAAAAATGCTGAGTTGAAGAAAATTGAAGGTGGATTTTCCTTTACAGAAGGCCCTGCAGTTAGTCGATTGGGTGATGTTTATTTCACAGATCAGCCAAACAATAGAATTATGAAATGGTCCTTTTTCACAGGAAAAACGGAAGTTTTCATGGAAAATGCCGGCCGATCTAATGGAATGTTTTTTGATAAAGAAGGAAACCTGATTGCATGCGCTGACATGGACAATCAGATTTGGTCAATTGATGAAGAAGGCAATAAAACTATTCTGATTGAAAGCTACCAAGGCAAAAAATTAAATGGTCCGAACGATTTATTTATTACACCTACTGGAGAAATGTACATCACCGATCCACTATATGTTAGAGATTATTGGACGAGAAGTCTGGAATCACAACAAAATGGAGAGCATTTATACTTTCTTTCCTCTAATAGATTGCAATTCATCAGAGTTGACGAAAAGCTCGAAAGGCCGAATGGCATCATAGGAACACCTGATGGAAAAACACTTTATGTAGCCGATGCAGGTGCGAAAAAAATCTTTAAATATGATATCATTGAGGATGGGTATCTATCCAATAAAGAAGTTTATCTAGAAAGAGGTTCAGATGGAATGACCATAGATTTTAGAGGGAATTTATACCTTACTGGAGAAGATGGTGTAAAAGTTTACAACAAAAAAGCTGAGGAAGTGGCCCATATTCCTGTTCCAGAAAAATGGACTTCTAATGTTACTTTTGCCGGGCCTGATAGAAAAACATTATTTATCACTGCAACAGAGGGCGTTTATCAAATCAGAATGAAAGTGTACGGTACTCATTAGTAAGAGTGAATAGTTATCAGGAGATTTTTTTTATGTATATCCGTTTTCACACCAGTAGCCAAACAAAATGGTGTGTTTTAAAACAATTGATGCACTGATAACTAATCGACTAATAACCCATGTTCGCCTTGGCGTAAATAACGATTATCCGCATGATCATTTGTAATAAATATACAAATTGGTGTCATTGCGGATAATCATTTTTTTAGTCACAATTCCCATCCATATCACAGGCATTGCCTTGATCTCCATTTTCCATTTGGAGAATCGGGTTTTCCTTTACAAAATCAGCCCAAGCTTTATTCAAAGTGTCTTCAAAAACTTCAACGGGTTGAGCACCGGAAATGCCAAATTTTCTGTCTAACACAAAAAACGGAACTCCCCTCACTCCTATTTGTCGAGACTCAAGGATATCCTGTTCGACATTTTCTGCAAATTCGTTTGAATTCAAGCAAGTTTCAACACGCTCTTTTCCAAGTCCAACTTCTTCTGCCAAAGACACCAATGTTGCAAAATCATCGATGTTTTTTCCCTCCGTGAAATAGGCTTTCAATAACCTTTCTTTCATTTCATCACCTTTTCCTAAGGTTTTTGAAAGTTGTAACAAGCGATGTGCATTTTTGGCATTGGCGACTACGGTTTTGTCCATGTTGTAGACCAAGCCTTCACCACCCGCCATTTCTGTCACTTGATTGGTGATTTGATGGGTTTGTTCTAAACTCCAGCCCTTAGTTTCTGCCAAATATTCAGCAGTTGATTTGCTAGTGTCAGTTTTCATATCTGGATTGAGCAAAAAGCTTTTCCAGACGATTTCAATATGGTTTTTATACTCAAAATTCTCTAAAGCAGATTCCAATCGTCTCTTGCCAATATAACAAAAAGGACACATGATATCCGACCAAATTTCTATTTTCATGATTTTTAGGTTTTATTGTAATTACAATCAAATTTCAACACCAAGAGTTCCGAAATATGAAAACAAAAGAGTGTCCTTCCTGTGCCATGGATGTAGATAAAACAGCTGTATATTGTCCAATCTGCAACTTTGAATTCCCCCGTCGAAATCCGATATATTCTTGGGTAGCAGTATTGCTAGCAATATTTTTGTTGATGCTTTTTATATTTTAGTGGCATGTCATCAGGAGTATGACTTACTGTAGGAATAGAAAGTGAGGTTAATAAAAAAATTACAAAAGAGCGTCAGCCCTATGATCTTCTTGAAAAAATTAGAATCTTGTTAAGTCAACAAGGGCGCTAGCTTTGTAATCTTCGTGAAAAATAGAAGTGAGGTCAATCCCAGAAGGGTATAAACCTGAAATCTTAATCAATTATAAAAAGTTTGGCTAAAGCCAATAAACCTGAATCCATATTTTTGTGAATGGGCTAAAGCGCCATTCCAATTGATGTGACTAGCTCAATTATTTTTAGTGAATGACATAAAAAATGTCGAATGAACCACGGATAACCAAAAATCATTAAGTTTACTACTTTGAAAATTGAGAATTTATGTTGAATGTAAGAGACTTTTATAGCTGAAAATAAAAGGGCGCTAGCCCTTTAATCTTCGTAAAAAATAGAATAAAACCATTCCCAAAGGGGCGTAGCCCTGAAATCTTGATCTATTTGGAAAAATTCGGCTAAAGCCCATAAACCTTAATCCATATTTTTGTAAATCAGCTAAAGAACCATACCAATTGATGGGACTAGCTCAATAATATATGTAATGATCAGCATATAGAAATGTTGAATAAACTCCTAGTGGCGAAGAATCATTAAGTTTACTACTTTGGATTTTAATACTCTAAAATTCCAATCCTATTACTCAAGAAAAGATTTTATAAAGTTTATTCCCACGCTATCCGCACCCACATCTCCCCTGTAGCAAAGCCGTACCAAAGTAGTAGCAAAGTAACACCAAAGTAGTACCAAAGTAAGGCATAGTGCGACCTTTACCATCAAGTTGATTTTAAGTCTGTTTTTTACTTCACTTTTAAATATCTTTTCAGATACTAATTGAACAACTCATTTTTTTATTAATTCTGAAATAGATTCTTTGAATTTTTAAATTATTGATATAATAATTTGCATATTGTTTCAATACTTGTAACCTTTGCTGCCACAAAGACCATGTACAGTAAAAAAGACATAGCAACATATTCTACAATTGCCCCGAATTTTTTTGGAGCAATGGCTTTGTTATTTTTATCTCCGCTTAGAGAATTTAGGAATAGCTTTAGGGCAACGCCCCTATCTTAATTTTTGGTGCCCTATGTGGGCGACCTCAATCAGCATTATTTCCTCAATTTATCATTTCTAAATTAACCTAAGAGTCACCACTCTGTCTATTTCAATAAACTCAATGGACAATTACTCTTTTATAATCAAGCCAGCTACGGAAGCACATACTATTTATGCTTCCATGATCACGGATGAAATGGAGCAGTCAGCAAAAGCCAGAGGTACTGGGATTGCTAAAAGATCTCCGGAATACATCATGACCAAAATGATGGAAGGAAAAGCGGTGATCGCCACCACATCTGATGGCGAATGGGCAGGATTCTGCTACATCGAAGCTTGGGGACATGGAAAATATGTGGCCAACTCAGGTCTTATCGTCGCTCCTCAGTTTAGAAAATTTGGACTTGCTCGAGAAATCAAAAAAGAGATTTTCAAACTGAGTAAAACCAAATATCCTGAATCTAAAATATTCGGCTTGACAACCGGCGCAGCAGTGATGAAGATCAACTCTGAGTTGGGCTATATTCCTGTTTCTTATTCCGATCTGACTGATGACGAACAGTTTTGGAAAGGCTGTCAAAGCTGTGTCAATTTTGAAATCTTACAAAGCAAAAACAGACAAAACTGCCTTTGCACAGCCATGCTGTATGAACCTAAGGCTCAAAAAAACCAACATGAAGACTTGGCACTTCGGGACGATTTCAAGAAAAACATCAAGCTTTTTGAGCGTTGGACAAGATTGAAAAAATATGTCTTGCTGAATCTCAAAAAAACTAAGAATAAAACCTTCAACCTATTTTAAACCACAAGCCAGAAGCTTACAAAAAATCTTAAAATGAAAAAAGTAGTATTAGCATACAGCGGAGGATTAGACACCACTTTTTGTGCACTTCACCTGACCAAAGACCTTGGATATGAAGTCCACGCAGTACTGATCAATACAGGAGGTTTTTCAGATGAAGAACTATCAGAAACAGAAAAAAGAGCTGCTAGCCTTGGAATTTCATCCTTTACAATTCTTGATGTAACCAAAACTTATTACCAAGAAGTTATTAAATACCTTGTATTTGGCAATGTTTTGAAAAACCAAACTTATCCGCTTTCTGTATCTGCTGAAAGAATATTACAAGCCAAAACGCTTGCTGATTATGCTAAGAAAATAGGTGCCAAATGTGTCGCACATGGAAGTACAGGAGCAGGAAATGATCAGGTACGTTTTGACATGATTTTTCAAACCATCATTCCTGACATTGAAATCATCACTCCTATCCGTGACCTTCAGTTGAGCAGAGAAGCCGAAATCGACTATCTCAAAAAACATGGCATTTCAATGAATTTCGAAAAAGCCGCCTACAGTATCAATAAAGGAATTTGGGGAACTTCTGTTGGAGGAAAGGAAACCTTGACTTCCAGTCAAACACTACCTGACTCAGCTTGGCCTACTCAGGTTACTAAGGAGAAAGCTGAAGAAATTAGCCTAACCTTTGAAAAAGGTGAATTGATTGGTGTCAATGACACGCAATTTGATAATCCTGTTGATGCCATATTGAAAGTAAATGAATTAGCTGCTCCATTCGGAATTGGAAGAGATATTCATGTGGGAGATACGATAATTGGAATCAAAGGTAGAGTTGGATTTGAGGCTGCTGCACCTTTGATTATCATCAAATCCCACCAATTACTTGAGAAACACACTTTAACCAAATGGCAGACTTTCTGGAAAAATCAGCTAGCTGAATTCTATGGCAATCACCTGCACGAAGGACATTATCTAGATCCTGTGATGCGGAACCTAGAAGCATTTCTGGCAGATACACAAACATTTGTCAATGGAAAGGTCAAAGTAATGCTGCATCCTTTCCGTTTCCAATTGATAGGAATAGAGTCTGAGCACGATTTGATGGCTTCCAAGTTTGGAAGTTATGGAGAGATGAACAAAGGGTATACCGCACAAGATGTCAAAGGATTTACCAAAATTCTCGGCAACCAAACTGCTATTTTCCATCAAGTAAACAAGCAGGATCATGAAAATTAATGTAGCCATTATCGGTGCAGCGGGCTATACTGGTGGAGAATTACTGAGACTTTTGGTCCATCATCCGATGGTCAACTTGACTTATGTTCATAGCAATAGCCAAAAAGGGAAACGCGTTACCGAGGTACATTCGGATTTGATTGGTGATTCAGATTTGATATTCACAGATCAAGTTTCTACAGATGGAATTGATGCTGTATTTCTAGGTTTGCCACATGGCGAGACCAAAGGCTTCCTTGACACATACAAGTTCTCTGATGATACTGTCATCATTGATTTGAGTACAGATTTTAGAGATGAAAGCAATGGTTTCCTTTACGGGCTTCCAGAAATTAACAGCGAGCAAATAAAATCAACCAAGAAAATAGCCAATCCAGGCTGCTTTGCTACCGCGATTCAACTAGGCCTTGCTCCTGCTGTGGTAAAAAATTGGATCAAAAATCCTGTTCATATCTCTGGAATCACAGGTAGTACGGGAGCTGGAAAAAAGTTAGCCGAAACCTCACATTTCAGCTATCGAAGCAGCAACATGTCTGTTTACAAGCTTTTCACCCATCAGCATCTTCAGGAAATCAAACAAACTTTCCTGCAAATTCAACCTGAATTCAATTCAGAGTTGCTCTTTGTTCCTTATAGAGGAAATTTCCCAAGAGGTATTTGGATTACTTCCTACTTTCCTTTTGATGGAGAACTTGAGGAAGCATATCAATTGTATGAAGCATTCTACAAAGATGCTTCATTTACCCATGTTTCGAGAAATGACATAGATTTGAAACAAGTAGTGAATACCAACAAATGCATCATTCATATCAAGAAAGAGCAAGGGCAATTGGTGATTTATTCTGCTATAGACAACCTTCTCAAAGGTGCTTCTGGGCAAGCAGTTCAAAACTTTAATCTTGCTTTTGGATTGGAAGAAGATTTGGGTTTAAAATTGAAGAGTATCGCATTTTAAGTTAAGAGAGATGAATTTATTTGACGTTTACCCTTTGATCAATGTCACTCCTGTAAAGGCTCAAGGAGCCAATCTTTGGGATGAAAATGGGGCTGAATACTTGGATTTGTACGGTGGTCATGCTGTGATTTCTGTAGGACATTCACATCCACATTTCAATCAGCGGATTAAAGATCAACTTGATCAAATCGCCTTTTATTCCAATTCTGTTCAGATACCGATTCAAAAACAATTGGCTACTAAATTAGGAGAGCTTTCTGGCTACACAGATTTTAATCTATTCTTATGTAACTCTGGTGCTGAAGCAAATGAAAACGCGCTTAAATTAGCCTCTTTTGTAACGGGTAAATCTGGCTTCATTTCCTTTTCAGGTGCTTTTCATGGTAGGACATCAGGAGCAGTGGCTTTGACTGATAATCCGAAAATCATCGCTCCTAGCAATGAACGAACCGATTTTCATATTTTACCTTGGAACGAAATTGCCGAAGTGGAAATTCATTTGCAAAAAGGGAACATTGCAGGAATTATCATCGAAGGAATTCAGGGAGTTGGTGGGATTAAAGTTCCGAATCCTGATTTTCTTCTAAAGCTATCTGAATTATGTAAAAAATATGATGCTAAATTGATACTTGACGAAGTTCAATCAGGATATGGAAGAACTGGTAAGTTTTTTGCGCATCTATGGGTCACTGGGCTTGTCCCAGACATGATTACAATGGCCAAAGGAATGGGAAATGGCTATCCAATTGGAGGTGTTTTGATCCATCCAGACATCAAAGCAAGTTTCGGTTTACTAGGAACCACCTTTGGAGGAAATCATTTGGCTTGTGCCGCAGGATTGGCTGTCTTAGAAATCCTTGAAAAAGAAAAATTACAAGAACACGCCCTAAAAGCTGGTGAATATCTGATGCATGAATTAGCGATGATCAATGGTATTACAGATGTTAGAGGAAAAGGCTTGATGATTGGTATTGATTTAGAGAAAGAAGCAGCTCCTATTCGTTCTGAATTAGTGAGTAAATACAAAATATTTACAGGAAGTTCAGCAGGAAAGCATACAATTCGTTTGCTTCCTCCTTTAAATATTGAAATTATTCAACTATCTTCGTTTTTGGATAGTTTGAAGAAAATTTTGAGTTAAGCCATCAACAGAACAATAAAAAGAATTGATCCAATCCTTAGAATTATCTTTTATTGAACTCACTAATTCATAAAAAAATCACTGCCTTACCAAACTTATTTAAAGAATATTCTTTAAAAAATAGATTCTACAATGAAGCATTTTATTCAGTTTGAAAATAGAACCCTTGCAGAGCAGCTTATTGAGCAGGCTTTGAAATATAAAGTAGATCCAAGAAAACATATCTCCAAAGGTTTAGGAAAAAGGGTTGGCTGTATATTTTTAAATCCTTCCCTGAGAACAAGGGCAAGTACACAAATCGCCGCATTGAACCTAGGAATGGAGCCCATCATAATGAATATGGATAAAGAAGGTTGGGCATTGGAGATGCAAGAAGGGGCTATAATGAATAAAACAACTGTGGAGCATATCAAAGATGCTGCGGCTGTATTAGGAACTTATTTTGATGTTTTGGCTATCAGAGCTTTTCCTACACTAACCAATAAGGAAGAAGACTTGGAAGACTTTGTATTGAACCAATTTAAAAAATATTCAAATGTCCCGATTATCAGCCTTGAAAGTGCCGTAAGGCATCCCCTCCAAAGTCTTGCTGATATGATTACTATTCAAGAAAATAGCAAAGCAATCAAAAAACCCAAGGTAGTCCTCACCTGGGCACCTCACATCAAAGCTATTCCACACGCCGTTGCCAATTCATTTGCAGAATGGGCAGTGGGTTGTGGTCATGATTTGACAATCACCCATCCTGAAGGTTATGATTTGGATCCCCAATTCACTCAGGGAGCTGTTATAGAATTAGACCAGAAAAAAGCATTGGAGAACGCAGATTTCGTTTACGTCAAAAACTGGTCTGTTTTCAATGATTATGGGAAAATTCATTCCACAGACCCTTCTTGGATGCTGACAGAATCACATTTCAAAAATGCTCCTGAGGCAAAAATAATGCATTGTCTTCCTGTCAGAAGAAATGTGGAGCTATCCGATGAAATTCTTGACGGACCTAGAAGTCTGGTACAAAAACAAGCAGAAAACAGAATTTATGCTGCTCAAGCCGTATTGAGTAAGATCATAGAATAAAAAATAGTACACCTCACAAACCTACCAAAACCATGAATATCAGTATCATAAAAATCGGAGGAAATGTCATTGACTACCCCGAAAAATTAGACGAGTTTCTTTATTTATTTTCTAGATTTCCAGGAAAAAAAATCCTTGTTCATGGAGGAGGTATTCTAGCCTCTAAATTTGGAGAAAGTATGGGTGTAATGCCTGAAATGATCGATGGAAGAAGGATTACAGATAAAGACACCTTAGATATCGTTACGATGGTCTATGCGGGTCTAATCAATAAGCAAATCGTAGCAAAGCTTCAAAAGCTTAAACAAAATGCCTTAGGAATGACAGGGGCAGATGGGAATCTAATCCGATCTAAGAAAAGACCTGTAAAAACCATTGATTATGGCTTTGTGGGTGATATCAAAGAAATCAACACCGATTTAGTTAGTACACTTCTTTGTGAAGATATCATTCCAGTAATCTGTGCCATCACACACGATAAAAAAGGACAGCTACTCAATACCAATGCGGATAGCATCAGTTCCGAACTCGCTGTAGCACTTTCAGGGAGACATAAAGTAAATCTTTACTATTGCTTTAACAAAGCGGGAGTTTTGATCGACGAAAAAAATGACGACTCTATCGTTCCTTTGATCAATGAAGATATTTATGCAGAACTGAGAAAAGAGGATGTTATACACTCAGGAATGATCCCCAAATTAGACAATGCATTTGCGGCACTCAACAAAGGAGTAAATCATGTGTGGATAGGAAAAGCAGAAAATCTACTGTTAGCAGCCAAAGGAAAAGTTTCAGGGACTAATATCGAGAAACATAGGTATGACCTTTATTAACAATTGATTATCAATATTTTAATAGATAATAACAAATATTTGATTTAAACAATTTTCAGCTACAATTAATTCAAGCTGACGACCTATTCAATATGCTCCCAAGTGCATCTGAAATTTCAACATACGCTGAGAAGGCTATAGCTCTTCTGGAAAAATTGATTGCTACACCTTCTTTGAGTAAGCAAGAAGCAGAGACCGCAAAAATCCTAGAAGAATATCTTGATCAACATAAAGTTGCTTATCAAAGAGTGGGAAATAACATCATTGCAAAAAGTAAAAATTTTGATTCTAATAAACCTTCCCTCCTGCTGAACTCCCATCATGATACGGTAAAGCCAAATGCAGGTTATTCAAAAAATCCATTTGAGGCAGTCCTAGAAGATGGGAAACTTTATGGATTGGGTAGCAATGATGCCGGAGGTTGCCTTGTTTCTCTATTTCAAACTTTTATTCATTACTATTCACTTGATATTCCATATAACATCATTCTTGTAGCTAGTGCAGAAGAGGAAATTTCTGGGAAAAACGGCATTGAAAGCCTTATTCACTTACTTCCATATGTAGAATTAGCAATAGTGGGAGAACCTACAGAAATGCAGGCGGCTGTGGCCGAAAAAGGACTGATGGTCATAGATGCTGTAGTGAGAGGAAAAGCTGGACATGCTGCAAGAGAAGAAGGTGAAAATGCCATTTACAAAGCTTTAGAAGATTTAAACAAAATACAGTCATTCGAATTTAAAAGAGTATCTGACTTTTTAGGAAAAACCAAAGTCAGTGCTACAATCATCCAAGCTGGGTCGCAACACAATGTGGTTCCAGACCTTTGTACCTACACTTTAGATGTTCGTGTCACTGATAGTTATACTTTGGAAGAAGCCTTAAACGAACTCCAATCCAATCTTCGAGCCGAATTAACACCAAGATCTTTGAGATTAAATTCTTCAAAAATCCCTTCTGATCATAAAATTCTAAAAGTGATTAGTAACTTGAACCTAGTTCAATATGGCAGCCCCACCCTATCTGATCAGGCTTTGATTCCCTTCCCATCTATCAAAATTGGTCCAGGTGATTCTGCCCGCTCCCATACAGCAGATGAATACATTTTCATCAAAGAAATCCATGAAGGTATTGCAGGCTATATTAATTTATTGAATACATACATTTATCATCAGTCTTAACAGAGATCTGATATTCAAAACACAAGTAATCATTCACTATGAAACTTTGGCAAAAAGATAAAACAAGCAAAAAGGAAGTTGAGTCCTTTACAATTGGAAAGGATCCAGAATATGATATTCTTTTGGCTCCATTCGATGTTTTGGGTTCCATGGCCCATGCGATGATGCTTCAGAAAATCGGCTTACTTTCTGCTGAAGATTTATCAGTTTTAAGAAAAGGATTGAAAGAAATCTACCTTGAAATAGAGAAAGGACAATTTCAAATCGAGAAAGGCGTCGAGGATGTTCATTCTCAAGTAGAATTTCTTCTGACCCAGAGGTTTGGCGATGTTGGGAAAAAACTACATAGTGGAAGATCTAGAAATGATCAGGTTTTAGTTGATTTGAAGCTTTTTTATAGAGCCATGATTCGCGAGTTGGTTGAAGAGATTCAAGAGCTATTTGTCTTGCTTCAAAAACTATCAGAAAAACACAAAAATGATCTCGTCCCAGGCTATACTCACACCCAATTGGCGATGCCCTCTTCCTTTGGTTTATGGTTTGGTTCATTTGCAGAGAGTTTGACTGAAGACTTAGATTTAATTCAGGCAGCATATAAATTGTCAAACAAGAACCCACTAGGATCAGCAGCAGGATATGGCTCTTCTTTTCCACTTGACCGAAGTTTAACAACCGCTCTTTTGGGGTTTGACGACATGCACCACAATGTAATCAATGCTCAAAATAGCCGAGGAAAAACAGAAAAAACGATTGCTTTTGCTTTGTCTGGTTTGGCTGGAACATTAAACAAATTGGCTGCTGATATTTGTATTTTCATGAATCAGCAATTTGGCTTTATTAGTTTCCCAGATGAATTGACAACAGGGAGTAGCATTATGCCACATAAGAAAAATCCTGATGTTTTTGAATTGATCAGAGCAAAAACGAATCAAATCCAAGCACTTCCAAATACGATCACATTGCAATTGAGTAATATGACTACTGGATATCATCGTGATCTACAATTACTCAAAGAAGCTATCTTCCCTGGCTTTGAGACCCTGATTGATTGTGTGAAGATGAGTTCTTTTATGCTCAAAGAAATCCGTGTGAAGGAAAATATTTTGAAAGACGAATTCTATAAGCATGTTTTCTCTGTCGAAGTGGTCAATGAATTTGTTCTCCAAGGAATTCCCTTTAGAGATGCTTACAAAAAAGTGGGTTTAGCTATTGAGCAGAATGACTTTTCACCAAATCAAGAAAAAGTCAACCATACACATGAAGGAAGTATTGGAAATCTTTGTACTTCAGAAATTAAGGTAAAAATGGATCAAGCCATAGCAAAATTTGAATTTGAAAAAGTTAACAGGGCGTTGGGAGATTTACTGATATTTTAATGACGGGAATTAAAAACCAAGCTTAATTTCCAAAGCAAGCCTATCTTCTACTTTGATCAATCCTCCAAGTTTTCTAGGAGGTTCAAGCCCTAGTTCATCGAAGTTGATGATGATTTCACCTTTCAATTGCTTACCGCCATTTGTAAGCTGCAAAGCTTTGTAATCAAGCTTTTTGCCTACGATGTTTACCACAACATCGCAAGTATAATCCTTGCCTTTGGTTTGAAGATTACTCACACGTACTTTAGCGTGTGGATATTCATCTGCTTTGATAGTTTTTCTAAAATCTTTGTTCAGCAAAAAATTTCCACAGCCAAATTCATGAACAGGGATGTCAAAAACAATTGGGCTTCTTGATTGAATACTATTAATAAAAAGCGTGTCCTTAAATCCTTGATTCAGATAGTCACATGTAAAGCTACCAAGAGAGGTTTGTCCTGAGACAGATATTGTTTTCTCTGTAATAATGAGTTTCTTTTCTGAAGAAACCATGTGACTAAATATTAGAATCAAAGCTATAAGGACACGCATGATTATTTTTAATTTAGAAGCCTATTACTCCTTCGATCATTAGGCCATTGAATTTACCACCATTTCTGATGTCACCTGCTGCAAAATCATTGTAATTTTGACTTACATATTCAAGTTTTGCAAGGATGTTTTTGGTTACGAACCATCCACCACCTATTTGAACTCTATCGATGCTGATTTCTGGAGAAGCTGGGCCACCTGGAAGTTGACCAGCTACTTTGTTATATCTAGCAGCCAAGTAGAAATTTTCTCTAGCTCCTAATCTATACACCGCATCAGCTCCCATGTTTGTCCATGTTCTATCCGCAGTCTCGTTAGCTGCTTTACCTTTTGATTGCTCAAAGTTACCGAACAGTTCCAATCCTTTTATTTTCACAAATGGATTCAACACCATAGCAGTTATATTGTTAGTTTGACCAGGGTTGATTCTACCAGAAGTGAATTGACCCGCTGTAGAAGCTCCCACTGGCTCCATTGCCAAGTAATACCTTGATCCTGCTCTATCACCACCCCAAAGCGTGTTTCTTGCTGATCCACTTGTAGTGTAAACAGATCCTGTTAATCTGATTCTTACATCATCATTGATCTGCTTGTCATATCCTAATTTACCTAAGAAGTTCAATTTTCTGTCATCCGGTCTGGTAACACCACCTTGAATTTCACCACCTGTTACACCGACCATTGCAATGATGCCATTGTTTTGGAAGAATAATTCACCTCCAACTTCTGTAGTGAATGCATCCATGATATAGTTACCAATAAATGGGTTGTACATCGCATTACCGTTGTCAGATCTTCTGAAGTGAGCATCACCATAGTTGATTTCCATGTGACCTACTCTCAAAGTAAGGTATTTGTCAAACCAATCTGTATTACCTAGATTCAAGAAGCTCAATTTATCAACTTGCAAGAAACCTCCCTTAACCCATGTTTCAGGATGGTGTCTAGAAGAAAGGTAGGTCACCAAGTTTAATCTTACACCATCCGCTAATGCAACATCAATGTTCAAGTTAGCAGTGGCAAGGTTAGTGCCAGATCCAATTTCAATAAGTTCTACAGCGCCGCTATTGCTGTGGCTAAGGCTTTGGAATTGTTGAGTGAAGTGACCTCCTACTCGTACTTTAATCCCATCGAATCCAACAGTGTCTGCTTTTCCTGTTTCAAACACATTGACACCTCTTTGGTCATAAGATCTCCAAAATTGCATATCTCTTTGGAGTCCTTGGGCCATTGCGGATACTGATAGACCTGCAATAGCGATCATTGTTAATAGTTGCTTTTTCATTGTTAAATTATTTAGTAGGTTGGAATGTTACGTTGAAATGTATGCTTACTTCATTACCTGTTTTTACTGTTCCCAACAAGGCTGTTGGAGGATCGACGTTATAGTCTGTTAAATTGAAATCGTGTTTTCCTTTAAATGTCACCTTATCGCCAACCACAGTTGCTGTTACTGGGAACTTGGCTGCTTTTGTTACTCCAGCTATAGTGAAATCACCTACTGCCTCGTAAGAAGTTCCTTTTGCCACAAACTCTTTTAAGTTGAATTTTACCTCTTTATGTTTTTTTGTATCGAGTGCTGCGTAAGCATTTTTATCCATACCTCCTTTACCACTTTTGATACTTTCAGCTGGCATAGTTAAGGTTACATTTTTGATGCTAACCACTTTAGCATTTCCTAATGTGATTTCAGCTTTACCCGTCGCAGTCGAAGACTTCATATCCCAGTCATGGAGTGTCGAAGTCCCTGAAACTTTTAAATCTGGATTAGCTGAAAGCGTGTAATTTACTTGAGCGAATGCGGATACACTGAATAAAATCAATGCTGCAATCATCGTGGTTTTTAATATTGAAAAGCTATTCGTTTTCATGGCTTTTGGTTTTTGATTATAGGTCAAAGGTAAGTGAGTGCAACTCGCCAAAACATGAGCAAAGTCAGTCTTTATCCTGATTTTTAACACAGCGAAAAAATGGTATAAATAAAAAATATGGTATAAAATCATAAAAACCTGACACTTACGTGTCAGGTTTATGTAATTATTGAAATATTTAAAAACTCCTTAAGAAAATATTTTTTCTAGAATTTTGTATGTAATCAAGTAAGTAGGTCGCACCCCTTCCATTCCAAGCGCACCTGAAGCTAGCGTACTCCCTGTTTCAAGTGGGTTATCTGATGCATAATAAGCATAGAGAACTTTTACATTTTTACGTATACTATTTCTTATTTTACTAGCTGACTGAATTGCTTTTTGATAGTGAGCTCCTTCCATTTCCAGACCAGCAGCTTTCCAAGAAGATTCTAAGAAGTAGGTCAAAACATCTTTATTTTGAAGTGATGTTCCAAGTACTGTAATCATAGGTCCTTCATAGACTCCTAATCCAAACCCTTCAAAGTCTACCTTTTTCAGTTCATTTTTGAAAGGATAATTATCCGCAGTTCCTTCAAACACATGGCTATTTGGAATCATAATATCTCCCTTATTACCTTCTAAGATTCCCGCTTTTCCCATAATTGATGCTGATACAACATCTAATGGAATAGACTTCCCATCTTTTTCGTAAGGCTTCAACAATTCATCAAAACATTCGTATGCCTGTTCTCCAAAAGCATAATCCATAATGACAATTACAGGTTTATTTTTATCTTCCTTTGGTAGATTGACTCCTGGAATAATCGTATCCTTGCTCATCTGAGCTGTATCAATAATTTGCGCTCCTATATTTGTACCTGACAAATCTGGTAAATCGATAAATCCATTTCTATTAGCAAAAGATTGAATATCCTTTCCTTTATTCTTTTTGTCATTAACGCTGATTTCCATCGCTATTTTTTCAATCTCTTCATACGATTTCAATCCCAATGCTTGGTGTCCATAGATCGTATTGACCACACTATGAAGGTTGGCAGAAATGATGTGTATAGGTCTTTCTAATAATTCTTGATCATCCAAGACACTTTTGATTCTATCAGCCCAAAGTTCACCATAAACATGATGACCTACACGCTCTCTTAACGTGGCAGAAAAGGAGATTTCCCTATCCTTTTCATGCATAAACTCTTCAATGGATAATTTTCCTAAATGATAAATTATCGCAAATAAGCTATTTGAATTAGAAGAATTAGAAAATTTCTCAATGGCCCGGTGAGTCTCGTCAAATGTTCTTCCTGTTATATGACTCAAATAAGAACAAGCAGCTTCTGAATCATATTCTTCACCCCTTCTTTCCTTCTCAACAATCTTTTCGAGCATTTCCCAGTTCAGGTTGATTCTCCCTTTGTGGTCAGTGCTGTTTTTTCGAATTTTTTCCGATTCAATATATAAAAATGTCAAGTGAGTCAAGATATCATAGATATCCGATTTCCCTCTAGTCATCTCTACATACATTTGGTCATCATCTACCCGATAACAATTTCTTTTTCTTCTGCTTGGTACTAAAGTCAAAAAATCCGAATGCTCATATCCTTCACGGCTAATCAATCTCACAAAACGACACTCTTCTATCCCTTTTGGTAAACGTTCCATGACATAAAGTAAGCCATCAAGCTCTATTTTTTCTTCGTCAATTACCAAACCATAGATTTCAGGACTTAACACCAAAAGTGAACTCACAAGTGATTCTCCAGATACTCCCATAGGCTTGTATGTACCTCTCATAAATAGGTGACGCATGGTTATATACAATCTTTCGATAGCTGCTCGTGATTCCTGTGCTCTTGTTCTTTTCATATTTTTTAAAATTTTTTATTAGATAAATTCAGCAAAACTACTAAATTTTTACTTATAATTTACCATTTAATTTCAATAATTACCATTTAAACCTTTTTATGTGGATCAAAACTTAACGAGCTTTATGTTACTAACAGTTTTCAAGGCCTTCAATTCCTACTAATACCTTTCTCTCAAAATGATCAAATGATGTAAGGTATGCCCAGCCATAATATGAAACAACGCCCTAACACTTACATTATGTCCATTGGCATTGCCAAATCTGGCAAAAGCTTCTTCGGGAAGTGTCTTCATCATAGAGACCATTGCATAACGTGACATTTCAAAATCTTCCAAAAGATTCACCAAGGGCACTTTATTCGCTGCAGAATTCGCTACATAAAGATCTTGATCAAAACCTGGCAATGTAGCCATTTCACCACGAGCAAAGCACATTGCTCTAAAAGTCATCATTCTATCAGTATCTATGATATGGCTAAGCACTTCTTTAGCTGTCCATTTGCCAGGCGCATAAGCCAACTCAGATTTTTCATTTCCTTTTGGTTCAAAATACCTCCTTATTTCTTCTATCTGATTCAATAAGAGTTTGTGAAGGTCCTGACCAATAATACTCTCGATATATTTTTCGTAATACGGAGCATATTCCCCTTGTTTGGGTATAAAATTTTCATTCATGTAAAATGTGTTTGGTTGTGATAAGTACTTTGGTAAATTTAATGCTTTCAAAATCACCAAATATCAAAATGAGAAAATTATTCCTAATATTCGTGTTTTTCGCAGTATCAAGTTTACAGGCACAAACACAAATCGTTCAAAGAGATGCTGAAATTGCTAAAATGGTTTCAGAGATCTCAGCTCAAAATCTTGAGCAATATGTGAGAGACCTAGCCGGTTTCAAAACGAGACATACACTCAGTAAACAAGCTGAGAACACTGGTATTCTAGCCTCACAAAAATATGCACTCAACCATTTCAAATCATTCGAAAATGAATCAGGTGGAAGATTGAGTTCTGAGATAGATTTTTTCACTATTCCCGCTGATAACAGAAGAATTCCAACTGACAGCAGATTGGGAAATGTTATCGCTACTCTAAAAGGTACTGATCCTAATGATGACAGAATATTTATCATCATGGCGCACATTGATAGCAGAGCTTTAAGCGTGATGGATGCTGAAATAGATGCGCCTGGAGCTAATGATGATGGTTCTGGAGTTGCTGCGATCATCGAATTGACACGAATCATGTCTAAAAAGGCATTTCCTGCGACAATCAAGTTTGTCATTGTCAGTGGAGAAGAACAAGGCTTAAAAGGTGCTGAATACTTAGCAAAAAAGGCAAAAGCAGAAAACTGGAACCTCGTAGCCACGCTCAACAATGATATGATTGGAAACAGCCGTTCTTCACAAACAGATATCAGTGACAATACAAGAGTTAGAATTTTCTCCGAAGGTGTCCCAATGGCAGAGACAGATCAAATGGCTGCGATTAGAAGATATACCAATGGAGAAAATGATAGCAAATCCAGACAACTCGCTAGATTCATTAAAGAAATCGGTGAAAGATATATGGATCAATTGGAAGTGAAATTGATCTATAGAAATGATAGATTTTTGAGAGGTGGGGATCATACTCCATTCGCAAGGGAAGGATTCACCGCCATCAGAGTTTGTGAAATGAATGAAAACTACTATGCGCAACATGAAAATGTACGCGTTGAAGATGGAATTCAGTATGGTGATTTACCCGAATTCATGGATTTTGAATACATGAGAAAAGTAACAGGTATTAACCTAGCTTCTCTCGCTTATTTGGCAACAGCACCATCTGAACCTCAGATGGTCGGTATTGACGTGAGAAGATTGAGCAACACTTCAACTTTAAGATGGGAAGCTCCAAAAACCGGAAAAGCGAAAGGATATTATGTTTTGATGCGTGAAACAAGCGATTCAATGTGGCAAAAGAAATTTTACACTGAAGACATGACACTAACCATCCCATATTCTAAAGATAATTATTTCTTTGCAGTTCAAGCCGTTGGCGAAGGTGGACATGAAAGTATGGCCATATTTCCGCAGCCAATTACGAGATAATGGATTAAATCGACTGAGTTTCAATTTTAAGTCGATTTCTCTTGGTCTATGGAGTCATAGACCAAGAGTATCCTAAATAATTTCATCAAAAAGAGATTTCTAAACGCTTAATTAGGAATCTATTCACTAAACCGATAATTTAGTATCTTTGGAAAAAGGTTATAACAATGGATTTACAAACAAGAAAACTAGAACTAATCAGAGAATTTCTGAAAATTCAAAGTGAAGATGTGATTTCACGACTTGAAAAAATACTAGTAAAAGAAAACCTCAGATCAAGCCAAGAGAAGTTTAAACCTTTTGAAATTGATGAATTTAATTCTCGAATTGATCAATCTATGGAAGACTCAAAAAATGGTCGTTTAATTGAATCAAAAGAATTTAAATCTAAAATTGAAAAATGGAGCTAAAAATTTTTTGGACAAGTTTTTCTCAAAGAGAGATTGAAAAAATTTTTACTTTTTACAAGGATAAAGTTGGTGTCCGAATCGCAAAGAAATTGGTAAATGGAATTATTAATGAAACTTTGATTTTAAAATATCAACCTCAAGTAGGTCAAATTGAAGAACTATTAAAATCTAGGAAAGAAGAGTTTAGATATTTAGTATATAAAAACTATAAAATTATTTATTGGATAAATTACAAAAAACATCAAATTGAAATAATTGATGTGTTTGACACCCGTCAAAACCCAGTGAAAATTGAAAGACATTTATAAGTATTTTTTTATTAAAAGATTTCAACTTTTTACCTCAAATTCACATTTCACTAAAGTAAGCTAATCTACTTTGGTCTCACCAGTTGAATAATAGCTGCAAATAGCATTAGCAGAAGACAGCCTATTGCATTGTACCAAAGGTATCCAATATCTATGTTGACACCGAGTAAAGATTCTCCATTGCGCCAATGAATGAGCAGAATGACAATCTCAGCCATCAAAGCTGCGATGAAAACAGCATTGCCCTTGATCCATTTCATGTAAAATCCGACAAGGAAAATCCCTAAAATTGTTCCATAAAATAAAGAGCCAAGAAGGTTTACTGCTTGAATCAGATTTTCAAATAAAGTCGCATAAGTCGCGAAAAGAATAGCGAAAATCCCCCAAAATGCTGTTAGCCATTTAGAAGAAAGCATATAATGACGATCTGATCCTTTTTTATTCAAAGACCTTTTATAAATATCGATTGTTGATGTCGACCCCAAAGCGTTTAATTCTGATGCTGTGGATGACATTGCAGCTGAGAATATTACGGCAAATAGCAGCCCGATAATCCCTTTTGGTAAGTAATCCATGACAAAGCGCATGAAGATATAATCTGTATCGCGAGTTTCTGCACCAGCATCATTTTTTATAATCAATGCTTTAACATCATTTCTGATTTGCTCTTGCTTGGCATAAGAAGCTTGCATATCAGCTTTAGCCTTTTCTATTCCAGCTTCATCTTCTTGCCTTACAGCCTCTAGTAGGTTGGTTATACTTCCAGACTTTTCTTCAAAGGTTTTCGAAAACTCATTCTCCAACAAAGTAAAATCCTCCTTGTATTCTGAAACTTCCAGTTTTTCTGTTTGGACTTTGTTGAATACTACGGGTGGCTGGAAAAACTGATAAAAAACAAAGACCATCACACCTATAAATAAGATGATGAATTGCATCGGTACCTTGAGCAAACCATTCATTATCAAGCCCATCCTACTTTCTGCGAGGGTTCTTCCAGTCAAATATCGCTGCACCTGAGATTGATCAGTACCAAAATAAGAGAGAAACAGAAATAAAGCAGCGGTCATACCTGACCAAAAATTATATCTATCCGACCAATTAAAGTCAAAATTGACAATATTCAAGCGCTCCATTTTTCCAGCTACATGTAGCGCTTCTGTGAATTTGATAGGAAGCATTTCTATGACCAAAATTCCTGCAAGAATCATTCCTCCCATCATCACCATCATCTGTTGCTTTTGGGTAATAGAGACAGCCTTCGTTCCACCAGAAACTGTGTAAGCAATAACAAGAACACCTATAAATATATTTGTCCAAGTAAGGTTCCAACCTAAAAGTGTAGAAAGTATAATAGAAGGGGCATAAATGGTTATTCCTGCTGCTAAACCTCTCTGCGTTAGGAAAAGCAAGGCGGCAAGGGTTCTCGTCTTTAGATCAAATCTATTTTCCAAAAACTCATAAGCTGTGTATACTTTAAGCTTATAATAAATCGGAATAAACGTTACCGATAAAATGATCATTGCTACTGGCAATCCAAAATAGAACTGGATAAACCTCATCCCATCTTCATAAGCTTGTCCTGGAGTACTAAGGAATGTTATCGCTGATGCTTGTGTGGCCATAATAGACAAGCCAATCGTCCACCAATTCATGTCACTATCTCCTCTAAGATAAGTATCCATGCTCTTTGGTCCATAGGTCTTATAGACTCCATAGCCTACTATGATTAGCAGTGTTCCGAATAATACGATCCAGTCTAAAGTACTCATGAAAAAGCTTGGGTTAGCCAATAAAACAGACCGATCAAGACAAATAATGTAATGATCAAAGCAACATACCAATTATTCCACTTCGTGTTATTTTCCACTTGATTGCTCTATCAAATTGACAAAGATTTTAATTGCTCCTGGAACACCTGCAGGAAGTTGTCTGAACCAGGAAATTCCAGAATATGTGTAAGTTCCTTCCCCATATTTGGTGAACAACAAAGAGCCTTGGCTTGCCTTTTCTCCTGGATCTTGCATGGTAAATGGTGTAGAATAATTTGAATCCCAGTTTGAAGTAAAATACAACCCTCTTTCTTGCACCCAACCTTCAAAATCTGATGCATCAATTTGATTTGGATAACTCAAAATTGAGTGAGCAAAATCAGCTTCAACTGGAGATCCTTCTACCGTTACTCTGTCTCTTGATAGTGAAAATGGATAAGGACCCATTTCTCTTGTCAACAATGGTGAAGAAGTATTGTATTGCACAATCACATTTCCACCCTCTTTGACATATTCCATCAATTGATCCACATTCGAAGCCAAGGCTTGGTTGGTATTGAAAGCTCTAATACCTATAACTATTGTCTTGAATTCTTTGAAATTATCTTTTCTTATATCACCATTTTCCAAGTAAGAAACTTGATAACCTAGATTTTTCAAAATATCTGGCACATCATCGCCAGCACCATTGATATAGCCTATTTTTTGGCCGCTGACTTTGATATTCATCTTGATCAAATCAAAAGACGTTGAAGTGAAGTAAGTTAGATTTGGTATATGCTTATATAAAATTCTTTTCGTGTCTTGATTAAAAACTCTGTTGTCTTTGGTTTTAAACGAAGCAACAATTGACCTTTTTTCCTGATTAGAATCTAAAATTTTCACTTTATAGATCACTCTCTTTCTTCTATCATCTCTTTCAACTGACAAAACTTGATATTGATTTTTATCAAGTCCATCCAAATTAAGCTCACCTTCAATAAAATTATTTTTAAAAGTAACTTCAATATTTAACTCAGGATTCGCGCCTTCGACAAGGAAAACATGTTGTTTATCAAGATTTAAATTGATTTCTGGAACAAGCGTAAAGGGTTGCTTGATTTCTCCATCTACCTGATCGTTGTACTTGTACATCAGAGGAAGATTAAGATAAATAGCTTGTCCATCTATTTCCAAAGTCACATCAGAAAAAATGGATGCCTGATTGATTGGCTGACCGATTTGCTGAATATCGTCAACGTCAAAAAGACTATTATCCAATGTATTCTCTAACCAAAATGGTTGAGAAACAGGATAATTAGTTGGAATAGAAATTTTAATAGCTTGATTGAGTGGCTTATTTTCGATTGCTACTTTATTGATCTGAACATCAAAAATGCTATTTTTTGCTGATTTCACATTGATTGGAAAATTTGAAGGATTGTTGAATAAAAGTTCGGTTTCAATCTCTTCTCCGGGATAGCCAATTTCTTTTTTGATGATGAATTCAGTTTTTACGCCAAGACTTGAAAGAATAAGCTGATTGATTACAGATTTTTTTTCTAAAAACCACTTTTCTTCATTTTTCGAAGCATCCATCAGCTTTTTGATAGCCAAAAGATGCTTCACATTATTTTTCGGTTTAATAAAATCAAAGGACGAGAGTGCATTTTGAATTGCAACTTCAATTTTTACCCCATTCTCTATTTTTTCCCATCTATTTGGTATTCCTTCAAATGGATTATTTTTAAAACTTTCTCCATTCAATTGCTCAATAAAATCGTTTCCTGCACCAATTTGAGAAGTCGAGCCAAATCCCTGCGACTTATGCATTGTCCTACTATCTGCTGCAATTTGAGAGTAGGTAGTTCCTAGCAGAGGATTGTAATCGCCAACAGGAAAAACATGAAATCGCTTTTCGGAATCTGGTTCGTATTGACCTCCCCAATTGTATGCATTCCAAAAAAGTCTCTTTGCTTGCCAAGTATCTGTCAACTTTAATTGTTCAGGAAAAGCTTGGGTATCTCCTGAAATCGCAAATGCTTCGGATGATAAAATTGCCGAGGTGGTATGATGGCCGTGAGTTGTTCCAGGAGTTGTATTGAATCTATTAATGATGATGTCAGGCTGAAAATTTCTTATAATCCACACCACATCAGAGAGCAGCTTATCTTTTTCCCAGTTATTGAGTGTTTCATTAGGATTTTTACTAAATCCAAAATCCAATGCTCTCGTGAAAAATTGTCTACCACCATCAGTTTTTCTCGCTTGAAGCAGTTCGTGCGTACGAATCATCCCAAGCTCAATTCCTAATTCCTTTCCTATTAAATTTTGTCCTCCATCACCTCGTGTCAGAGAAAGATATGCTACTTGAGCATGCTCACCATTTGCCAAATAAGAAATCAATCTTGTATTTTCATCATCAGGATGAGCCGCTACGAAAAGAATACGCTTAGTTTCTTTTAGTTTCAACAAATCATGATAGAGCTTTGAAGAAGGGTTTTGAGCAAATGTGGGCGAAATTAAAAAACCTATTAAGGCTATTATCAAACTGGTTGGTTTCAACATTTGGATTTATAATTTGAAAGTCAAAATCTATGGTATGTTACAGTCATTTAAAAACGTTTTTTTACCAAAGGGTTTTCATTGATGTCAACATAATTTATAAAAGGTTAATATCAACAAAAAAGCATAAAAAAAGCCACCTAAAAGGTAGCTTTCTTTATTATGTGTTGGAAAATATTAACCTTCCATCCAGTTTTCTCCAAGAATTGCAATCAATTTTTGGTTGTATTTTTCAGCTTCAGCTTCATTTTCTAATCTTGTATGGATTTGGAACAAGATTTCCAAAATGTCAGTAGATTCAGGTTTTATATCTGCTGCTCTTGTAAAGAAAGGAACAGCTTTTCTATATAAACCTTCAGCTTCCTTATTCATGGCGTCTGCTCTTTTCTCCCATTCAGCATCCGATAAACCACCTACTTCATTCAATATTACTCTCGCTTTTTCAATGTAAATCGCTCCAGCGTAGTTATTCCCTTCAAAGAAGTCAGGATCTACTGCAACAGATTTTTCATATTGAACCAAAGCACCATCCATATCACCTGACTGCTCAAGTAAATATCCGTGTCTTAGCAATAGACCTGTGTTCTCTGGATCATTCTCTAATGCTGAAACAACTGATTTCATTGCTTCGTCCAATTTATCTAGTTGTAATAACAATTGAATTTCAAATTCTGCAAGAGTTTTATCAGTTGGGTCAATTTTTCTGGCCTCAGTTACTAATCTGTAAGCTTCCTCAGGATCTTTGTCCGCACCACTAGCGATTTGAATTAAGAAATAATAGGCATTCAACTTATCATATTCTTCAATTTCTAACAAACGATTCAAATAAACTTTAGCTTCATCTGTTTTATCTAATTGAAATGCAAGATAGCCAGCGTTGAAGTTCATCGTAGAATCCGTTGGACTGATATCACTTGCTAAAGCAAAATACTCGTAAGCCATATCAAGATTATCTTCCTCGTAAGTATCTACTGCTTTTTGGAAGACCGAATTTTTTAATGTTTCTAAACCATAAGGTCTTAAATTTTCTGGCATCCCCACAAAGTCTTCTTTGTAAACATCCTTACCTACTTTGCTGTCTTTGTCATTATTTACCATTTCCATGGTTTTTGTAAATACAGCATAAGTATCTTTCCCTAATTCAACCGTAGACATTTCATTTCCTGCAGCAGAATCAAACATTTTTGTTTGAATTTGGCCCTTTAACAAATGAACTTCAGGATCATCCTTCGTCTCTGGATCTTGTAGAGCACTTTCAATTTCTGTAAGTGCTGTTGTTAATTCTCCTTTTTTAAAGTTTTTTTCAGCAGATTTCACCACTTTTTTCTGTGCGAAACTTACGGTGACAAAACCTACTAAGGCTAATGATAAGATTAACTTTTTCATTTTGTTCTTTTTTCTATTTTGTTGGATCTTCGGTTATATTGTTTTCTGAATCAGGGTTTTCTCCCTGAGGGTTTTGGGTAATATCTATATCTTCTTCAGATTCTTCTTCTCTTTTGATCTTCTCAACTGAGGAAATCTCATCATTCTCTCCAAGTTTAATTAATCTTACTCCTTGTGTGGCTCTTCCCATCACGCGGAGATTTGAAACTGGAGTTCGGATCGTAATTCCTGACTTATTGATAATCATCAAATCATCGGTGTCAACCACTTCTTTGATAGCCACCAAATAACCAGTTTTCTCAGTTACATTCATGGCTTTGACACCTTTGCCTCCTCGATTGGTAATTCTATATTCATCAAGTGGAGATCTTTTTCCATACCCTTTTTCTGAAACTACCAATAGACTTGCATCTTCTCTAGAGGCACATACCATGCCAATTACTGTGTCGTTAACATTACTTAACTTAATTGCCTTTACACCAGTGGCTGTACGACCCATCGGTCTCACCGTAGATTCATGGAAGTGAATTGCACGACCTGATTGAGCCGCAATGATGATATGCGAGTCACCATTGGTCATTTCTACTTGCATCAACTGATCTTCATCTCTGATATTCAAGGCTATAATACCATTTGTACGTGGTCTTGAATACTGTTCAAGTGTAGTTTTCTTGATGATCCCTTTTTTGGTAACCATCACCAGGAAATTATTATTGATATAATCTTCGTTTCCTAAATCTTCCACTTGTATGATTGATCTAATACTATCTTCAGAGGTAATATTAATCAAATTCTGAATTGGCCTTCCCTTAGAAGCTTTGGAACCTTCTGGAATAGCATAGGTTTTCAACCAGAATAATTTACCTAAATCCGTAAATATCAACAAATAATTATGCGTAGAAGCTGTGAAAAGATATTCAGTCCAATCATCACTTTTTGTTGTAGCACCTCTTGAGCCTACTCCTCCTCTACTTTGCGTTCTATATTCTGTTAATGCAGTCCTTTTGATATACCCTTCATGTGAAACTGTAATTACAACTTCTTCATTAGGAATCATATCCTCGTAGCTGAAATCCTCTGCGTTATGCTCTATTTCAGTTCTTCTATCATCAGCGTACCTTTGCTTCATCTCAGCAAGTTCATCTTTGATGATTTGCATTCTTTTATCTTCGTTAGCAAGAATTTCTTTCAATTCTTCAATCAAAGTCATGATTTGATCATATTCTTCTTGGATCTTGTCACGCTCCATGCCTGTAAGCCGCTGTAGTCTCATGTCCAAGATCGCTCTTGCTTGAATTTCGCTAAGTTCGAAACGCTCCATCAAGCCATTTCTAGCTGTTTCAGGATCTCTAGAACCTCTAATCAAAGCAATCACTTCATCAATATTGTCAAGTGCAATCAAATAACCCAATAAAATATGAGCTCTTTTTTCTGCTTCTCTTAATTCATATTCAGTACGTCTTACTACCACTTCATGGCGGTGATTGACGTAATGAACAATCATATCTTTCAAATTCAATGTATAAGGCCTACCTTTTACAAGAGCAACATTATTTACTGAGAATGAAGTCATTAATTGTGTTTGCTTATAAAGATTATTCAATACCACATTAGAAATGGCATCTCTCTTTAATTCATAAACAATACGCATTCCCTGTCTATCAGATTCATCTCTTATAGCAGAAATACCATCAATTTTCTTCTCTGTTATTAATTGAGCAGTTTTCTCAATCATATTGGCTTTATTGACCAAATATGGAATCTCAGTGATGATGATCATCTCTCTTCCATTGTCTTTGGTTTCAATATTTGCTTTACCTCGAACAATGATCCTTCCTCTACCAGTTTCAAAAGCTGCCTTTACACCATTGTAACCATAGATAGTCCCACCAGTTGGGAAATCAGGTGCAATGATATGCTCCATCAATTCTGCAATGGTAATGTCTCTATTGTCAATGTAAGCGGTAATGCCATCCACAATCTCGCCTAAATTGTGCGGCGCCATGTTTGTAGCCATACCCACAGCAATTCCAGACGCTCCATTCAACAATAGAGCAGGGATTTTTGCAGGTAGTACGACAGGCTCCTTCAGGGAATCATCAAAGTTCAATTGGAAATCAACAGTCTCCTTGTTGATATCAATCAACAATTCCTCAGCAATTCTTTTAAGTCTAGCTTCAGTATAACGCATCGCAGCTGGATTATCTCCATCCACGGAACCAAAGTTACCCTGACCATCCACCAAGGGATATCTCAAGGACCATGGCTGAGCCATACGAACCATTGTTTCATATACAGCTGAATCACCATGAGGGTGATACTTACCAAGTACCTCACCCACGATTCTAGCTGATTTTTTAAAGGATTTGTTGTGTAGTACGCCCAATTCTTGCATTCCGAAGAGTATTCTTCTATGAACAGGCTTGAGTCCGTCACGGACATCTGGAAGTGCTCTGGAAACAATAACCGACATCGAATAATCGATGTAAGCTCCTCGCATTTCGTCTTCAATATTAATCGGTATGATATTCTCTCTTTCTCCTTGAGCCATATTTATCTATTCTCAATAAGCTTGCAAGATAATAAAAAGAAAACGGTTTTGAAATATGATTTTACACTCAAAAACAGTGAATTTGAATTAGTTTTAATACCATTGACCTACTCTTCTGTTTTGTAAATTAAAAATAGAACTTCCTCTATATTCAACACCATTGTGTAAGTGCTTCATAACCACACCACAACCATCAACTTTACATCTTTTTGTACCTGGAATACTTATCGAAAGTCCGACTTGAGCTCCTAGAAGGGTTTGCTTTATATTTTGAAATTCTTCAATATTTTGTGTTTGATAAGTGAATTCTCTCAATTCAACTCCTGATTTGACAAAAAATCTAGCATACTCAGAAAACTCACGCTCAACCCTAAAAGCTAAACCATAATACGGTGAATTATTGACTACAAAATTTGGAGAAGGTGATTTCCTCACAAAAAGGTTTCCATATTCTCCTTCCAAGATAAATCTCCAAGGATAATTTTGTCTCATTCTTTGAGTTTTTTCTGATTGCATGTAGACATTCTGTGTTGCAAATTTTCTGTATCTCCATTTCAAGAAACTCCTTCTTCTGTTTGCGTCATATAAAACCAGACCTACAGTTCCATAAAGTTTGTCAAAAGTATAAGCACTATTATCAAATTCAAACTGATAATCTGATCCATTCAGAGCGTTCATGCTTCCCATTTCCCTTCCGTACCCTCCTCCTACTATTAAGAGATTGAAGAGATTCAGTCTGACTCCTAAATTAACTGGAACTCCAAAGCCATTTCCTTTAAAGCTTATCGTATCATTGGAATTTAGCTCCCTTGGATTATCTAAGTTTCTGTATTGAGAAATCGGGTATTCGCTTGGTGAGTTTGAAAGAAAACTAAGGTCATTTAAAAGGTAATTCCCACCAGCCGAAAGTTCAAAACTAAAATTACTGATTGCTTGACGGAAAAAATTTCCTATGTTATTTTCACTCATGCGGCCTCTCCTCGCTTTGGTATCGATCCCGAAAATGTCTTCTTGAGCAGAAATTTCTCCTACACTCGTGAACAATAAAATAATACAGAATATAAATCGACTTTGTCTCATAGTTTAAATAACGAAACCGAAATTAAAATAATACTTCTAATAAAAAGAAAAAGGTCCTCAAAATGAAGACCTTTTTTATAAAATATGTTTGAAGTGGTTATAAAGTATCAGTCACCGTATCACCATCTTCCTCTGCATTCTTTTCTTTCATTTCTGCGATAAGACTATCTACTTTCGCTTTAATTTCAGGATTTTCTTTCATCGCTTTATTTACTTTGTTGTAAGTAGCTGCGCCCAAAACTTCAGCATCCATAATTAAGTCGGTTTTATACGCTCTAGCTACATCTCCAAGTGATGCGATAAAATCTTGGATTCTTTGATATTCCGCTTTTTCTTCTTCGGTAATTTCAATTTCAGCTAACTTCTCTTCATTTCCCCATGCAGCCTTAATCTCATTGTATCTTGCGCCTCCTTCTCCGATGATTTCATTCGTCTTGATCATCTCTTCTACCTCAGTTTGTTTGCCAGCCATGAAACCTAAGAAATTTGCTTCCATCGCAGCGAATTTCATCATTTCCTCTTCAGTCACTTCTTCTGACTCCTCCTGAGCATTCACTTGAACGCTCATTAAACCTAACATTAAGAAGGCTAATACAAATACTCTTTTCATCATGATAATTGATTTAATTAAACTTTTCTATTCAAAAACGAACCTCTAATAAAATGTTTTCAGACCGTTATTACAAAGAAATGTCCAATTTCCGTGCCTTAAAAATTGTTAAAAGGCAAATATTATGGATTGAAGGAGTTTTGCAAAAACTAGCTTACTGAATCTTTTTTAATTCCTTTATGGTCTCAATCGGATCTGCGGAAGAAAAAACAAAGCTTCCAGCTACCAAGACGTCTGCTCCTGCTGCCCGTAGTAATGGTGCATTTTTTTCATTTACACCACCATCTATTTCAATCTCAGTATGCGCTCCAGCTTCGATGATAATTTCTTTGAGTTTTTTGACCTTTTTGTAAGTGTTTTCAATAAATTTCTGTCCACCAAATCCAGGGTTAACTGACATGATGCAGACTAAGTCAATATCATTGATAACATCTTTCAGTAATTCTACAGATGTATGTGGATTGATTGCTACCCCAGCTTTACAACCTAGCTGCTTGATCCCTTGCAAAGTCCTATGCAAATGATCGCAAGCTTCATAATGTACTGATATGATTGCTGCCCCAGCATTTTTGAAAGCTTCTAAGTACTGATCAGGATTGACGATCATCAGGTGAACATCCAAAGGCTTTTTCGCATGCTTATTGACTGCTTCTGTAACAGGAATACCAAATGAAATATTCGGAACAAAAACACCATCCATGATATCTACATGGATATAATCTGCTTCAGAAGCATTGAGCATTTCTATTTCTTTCTGAAGATTGGCGAAATCCGATGCGAGTATCGAAGGGGCTATTTTAACTGACATGATTTTAGGAGGGTTTATAAGCTGCAAAGGAAATAAAAAAGATTTTAGCCCCCTATCTTTTTATCAATTTTGTCCTTCTTATTTCTCTTCCTGACTGCATTTCTACAATATATAATCCACTTTTCAATTGAGAGGTCTCTATTTCGAAAGCAATTTGATTGGAGGATCTTTCTAAATCTTGTTCAAAAATTAAAGTCCCATTCGTTTGGTACACCTTGATTTTTGCTTGAAGTTCTTGACCAAAATCCGCATAAAGGATTCTTCCATCGTTCGGATTAGGATATATTCTCCAAGAAAAATTTTCGCTTTGTGGATTTTCTACATTTAAAACCTCTCCGAAATAAGCTCGACTGAAATTCGGAATTCCATATCCTAATAAATTATCCGGATCTTCCGATTGAGTTCCACTCTGTTTTAAAAGTTCAATTAATTCATCCTTTGTCAATTCTGGCTTTGCTTGCCATAATCCAGCTGCCAAAGCCGCAATCTGTGGAGCTGAGAAGGATGTGCCATTTGCTTGAGAAACTTCAATTTTTGGCCTTCTATAAATATAAACGCCTTGTCCTAAAGTAGATAAATCAGGCTTAATTCTTCCATCTGATGTAGGACCTTGGGAACTAAAGCTTGCTCTAACTGATGTACTTGTAGTTGCACCTATTGCTAAAATCCCTTGCGCATCAGCAGGAGCTGTTAAAGATGATTGTCCTAGACTACCATAATTCCCTGCACTTGTGACTACAAGTATCCCTTTCTGGGCTGCAATTGTAGCTCCTAAAGTCACAACCGCTGTTTGGCCATCTAAATCCTCCGCCGAATAATCCATATTTGAATCGTCAAAATCTAAATATCCAAGCGAGGAGTTTATAATATCTACACCTAAGCTATCTGCATATGAAGCTGCTTTAACCCAATTATATTCTTCTATTCTAAATTCACTCCCTGTGTTTTCAGTTATACATAAGATGTAATTTGATCCAAATGCTCCAGCTACAAGCTCTCCAGGTTTATTTGAGGCTATAACTGATAATACATTTGTACCATGCTGGTTTTTAGAAAATACATTTACATTGTCCAAATCGACAAAATCTTTTTTTCCTACTATTCTATTCTGTGCTACTAAATCAGAAAATCCAGGGATTATTTCAACATCTGGGAAGCCTGCATCAAATACAGCAATGGTGATACCCTCACCATAAAAACCTAAATTATGCATCTCTGGAATTCCTAAGAGCTCATTTTGAAAATCATAAAGGTTGTTAGCGCTTCTATTTTTTCGAGCAAAAAAATTGACATTAAAATCAACTCCTTTTTTAATTTTATTAATCAATTTCCTTCCGTTATTTAAATTCGGTTCGACCAAAATTACTTTTTCAACAAAATTAAGATTTGATATTTGAAGAATCTCTTCTTCATTTCCAATGACTAAAGAAGCATTTAGCCAATTAACATGATAAAGGACACTTTCTGTTAAAGCAGATATTTCAGCTATGTATTTTTCTGAAACTGGCAAATCTAGACTATCCAATGCAATTCCCTGATTCGCTCTTCTTTGTATTGATTTTTCAGTCAAAAATTCATTTGAGTTTTCTAAAGAGAAATTTTCTTGTGGCTTGTATTTATAATGTACTGCATATTTGTTTTGTGCTGAGGCAAATCCTACAAAAAACACAAAACCAAAAACAGCAAAAAACTTAAATCTTCCCATAATTGATGATTTTTAAATGCAATTTCTCACCTGAATCTATAAGCTGCTGACCCAAACAATCATTTCTAGAACAATAAGTAAGCACTTCAGAAAATTGCTCAATCATTCCTATGCCTTTAACATAAACTTCATACCTATTGTCTCGAAATGTAATCTCGTCATCATCCATCTCGTGTAAAACCCTAACTGCTTGATTATAGTTTATCGATCTCAATTCATATCCTCCCAATAAGTCAATAGTGAATTCATCTGAAGCATTTGAGGAATAAATTTTACTATCCCAAGACTTGTTCATTTTTGGAGGAAAAGAGAAAGTCACTATCCTTTCATTGTCTTGCATTCTGACCAAAGCATTGTTTCTTACTAATAGTGCATAATTCCCAACACCTACCCAATTTGAACGATTTGCTGAACGTTCTCTTAAAATAACATAGACTGTTATTCCTTCTTCATTCAAGTAGGTGTAATCAACTTTGTCACGGAAATAAAAATTATTGGTCTCTGAGTCATTTTCTCCAAAAAAAATGGTTTGCTCAACTTCATATTCCCAAAATAGACCAACCTCTAATGGCTGATAATCAAATCCAAAATCTGTATTTTGATCATCTACTTCTTGGCAGGACCAAAGCACACTTAGAATAAGGATAAGGGGAAATATATTAATTCTATTCATATGACTCTTCTAACACTTCGCTAAAAATACATTTTTCGATCGAAATCTTTTACCTTAGCAGACAGAAAAACAATATAATCTAAAATGTCACTCAAAACTTTTGTAAAAATAAGCGCTATCAACAATTTAAGCGATGCCAGATACTGTGCAGGAATGTATGTGAACTTGATGGGATTTAACTTGGAAGACCATCAACCCAATTACATTTCACCAGAAAAATTTGAAGAAATAACCGGTTGGTTGTCAGGCTTGGAGTATGTTGGTGAGTTTGAAACATCTCATCCCGATGCGATTTTGGAAACACTCAAAAGCTATTCAGAGATCAAATACATAGAAATTCAAGAAGAAATTCATCTGAAAATGCTTGTCAATTCAAGTTATGGTTTAATCCTCAAGCAAAACATCACAGAGGTTGACGATTTGGAAGATTTAATAGCAAAATCTCAATCCTTTTCAGATCACGATGTCACCCTTCATTTGGTAAGTGAGACACTTCAATTAGATGACTCAATTCTAGAAAAAATCAAAGCTTTAGCTGAAAAATGCCAGGTATTATTGGGTTTTGGTTTGGAAGCGAATTCGATTGAAAATATAATTGAAAAGACGAAGATTAGAGGAATATCGCTTCAAGGCGGTGATGAGATTAAGCCAGGATTGAAAGATTTTGATGAATTAGCTGACATTTTGGAGGCATTGGAAATAGATAATTAATTAAAGGAAATACAGACATTTTTATGTTGGATAAAAAGCAGGTCTCTCAAGATTTCATGGCCATTCAAGACTATATCTGCAAAGAATTGGAATTGGTAGATGGGAAAGCAAAATTCAAAGAGGACAAATGGAACCGTGCTGAAGGTGGTGGCGGTCGCACAAGGATTATCGGAAACGGTAACATCATCGAAAAAGGTGGTGTTGCTTTTTCTGCAGTTGAAGGACCTACACCTGAAAAAATCTTAAAGAAGCTTAATCTTGAAAAAGCAGACTTTTTCGCTACAGGAGTTTCCATCGTGATTCACCCTGAAAGTCCGATGATACCAATCATCCACATGAATATCCGGTATTTCGAGATGAGCAATGGCATCAATTGGTTTGGTGGCGGTATTGATCTGACACCGCACTATGTAGATGAGAATGATGCTAAATTCTTTCATCAAGCTGTCAAAGAAACCTGCGATCAATTCAACCCAGAATACTATCCAAAATTCAAGAATTGGGCTGATGACTACTTTTATATCAAACATCGAAACGAAACACGTGGTGTCGGTGGGATTTTCTTTGATAGACTTACTTCTGAAAATGCAATTGAACAAAATCAGATTTTCGAATTTGCTAAATCAATCGGTTACCTTTTTCCAAAGGTGTACACCCATTTTATGAATAAAAATCATAAACTCCCTTATGGCGAAAATGAAAAAAGCTGGCAAGCTCTGAGAAGAGGTCGTTATGTGGAATTCAATCTGGTTTGGGATGCGGGAACTAAGTTTGGGCTAGACACCAATGGAAGAACAGAAAGTATCCTGATGAGTATGCCGCCTCAGGCAAATTGGGAATATATGCACGAGGTTAAAGAAGGTTCAGAAGAAGAAAAAACACTCTCTTTGCTCAAAAAAGGTTTAAACTGGGTTTAATTAATTGAAGGAATGATAGATTATTTCAAATCAATAGATGAACAGCTTTTTCAGTTTTTGAATAGCTATCATTCCGATTTTTTGGATCCAATCATCTTCCAACTTACCCAAACTTGGCCTTGGATACCTTTATATTTATTTCTGTCTTTTATAGTCGTAAAGAAGTTCGGGAAAAACTGTTGGTGGGTTTTTATCAGCATTGGATTGACGATCTTATTTGCTGATCAATTCACTTCTGGATTCATGAAACCATTCTTCCAAAGACTTCGACCTTGCCACGATCCTATGTGGGAAGGAATTGTCCATAATTATGGAAAATGTGGCGGTTTATATGGATTCGCCTCCTCTCATGCTTCCAACAGTTTTGGAATTGCCACAATCATTACATTGACCCTCTCTGATCGCTTCAGAGCTGTCAGATGGCTTTTTTTGTGGGCAATTTTATTTTCTTATACCAGAATCTATCTTGGCGTTCATTATCCTGCTGATGTGATTGTTGGAGGATTAGTGGGAGTTATTTCAGGACTTTTAGCTTATCAGATCGGCGTATTTTTAAACAAAAAGATTACTCAGAATACCCTCTGATGATTCTCTGAATATATTTCCCAATTACATCAAATTCCAAATTCACTTCATCTCCAACTTGGAGTTGGTGGAAATTGGTGAATTCATATGTGTAAGGAATAATGGCAACCGAAAATCTTCCATTTTTTGAATTGAAGCAAGTTAAACTTGTTCCATTGACAGTAATTGATCCTTTTTCAACTGTGACGTTTCCTAAATTGGAATCAAAAGAAAAATCAAAAATCCAAGATCCATCCTGTTCTGAAATCGCCTCTACCCTACCGACTTGATCTACATGCCCTTGAACGATATGTCCATCAAATCTCCCATTAGCAGGCATGCATCTTTCTACATTGACCTTTTTTCCTACTTCCCAATTCTTCAAACTCGTTTTCTTGAGTGTTTCATCTATGGCTGTCACACGATAAATTGGTCCATTAATCGCTACAACTGTAAGGCAAACACCATTATGCGCCACAGATTGGTCGATTTTTAATTCCGAAGTGAGGGGGGATTCGATATCAAAGTGGAAGTTTGTGCCTTCTTTTTCGATTTTGTTGATGGTGCCTAAAGTTTCTATAATTCCAGTAAACATGATTGATCAAATTAAACTTCTAATATTCAATCGAAAGTAAGTTCTCTTCGATTTTGCTTCAAATTAAGACATTATTAAGCTTAACTTAGCAGTCACATACAAAGTTTCTTAAAATTCTTCAATTATATCCATGCTCAAACTTGAGGATACCTATAGACATAAAGGTCAACGAAATGCCTTAGTGAAATTATTAGAAAAAAAAGGAATCAAAGATGCCAATGTGCTACAGGCTATCAATACACTTCCTAGACATTTTTTCTTTGATACAGCATTAGACTCACATGCTTATGAAGACAAAGCATTTCCCATCGGAGAAGGTCAAACGATCTCTCAACCATACACAGTAGCTTTTCAATCCGAATTATTAGAAGTTAAGCCAGGTGATAAAGTGTTAGAAATTGGAACTGGATCGGGATATCAAGCGGCCATTCTTTACCTCTTGGGAGCAGAAGTGCATAGCATTGAATATCAGAAAAAGCTCTTTGACAAAACGAAGAAATTTCTTTCAAAATTGGGGATTTCAGTTCACTTTTATTTTGGTGATGGTTCCCAAGGAATACCTACCCAAGCGCCTTTTGACAAAATTATTGTCACCGCTGGTGCACCAATAGTTCCTACTTCACTGCTGAAGCAACTGAAAGTTGGAGGGATTTTGGTGATTCCAGTTGGAGATCGTAAAACTCAGAAAATGATGAAGCTGATTAAGAAAACAGAGAAGAAAATCATTCAGGAGGAACATGATAATTTTGCCTTTGTCCCCTTACTCGGAGAGGAGGGTTGGAAATCACGATAATCAAAACATTGTATTGAATTGACCGTTATAATATTTCATATAAGAAAATATATTCTGTATTTTTGTAAAAAATATAATTTTTATGACCAGAAAGAAATTAGCCAAACAATCTGAGGTAATCATGACCGAAATGGTCTTACCAAATGACACTAACACATTGAATAACCTCATGGGAGGAAAATTGATGCATTGGATGGATGTGGTGGCAGCGATCTCAGCACAAAGACACTCCAACAGAATCGTGGTAACAGCATCAGCAGATAGTATTTCTTTTAAGCATCCCATCGCTTTGGGAAATGTTGTGACTTTGAAAGCACAAGTAACCCGAGCTTTCAACTCTTCCATGGAAGTTTTTATTGAAGTTTTTGCTGAAGATATTCCTGCAAATAAAAAAATCACAACACACAGAGCCTTTTTCACATTTGTAGCAGTAGATCAAGGTGGCAGACCCATTGAAGTACCTGAAGTAGAAGCTGTGTCTCCTGAAGAAATCGAATTGTATGAAGGAGCCTTAAGAAGAAGACAATTACGACTGGTTCTTGCCAAAAGAATGGACCCAAAAGATGCAGTTGAATTAAAGTCAATCTTCAATTTAGATGAAAATGACAAATGATTTTCTTTGAAAATTAAGAAAGGAAATATCCGAAAAAAGTCTTGAATCTAATTCAAGACTTTTTTCATTTTCATTTTATACAATAGTTGCTTGCTGATGATTTTTTAGGCAATTTAGCTTTATGGAAAGCTTAAATCTGCACGACTTAGGAATGTTTTTAGACTCAGAAGTCTACGTAATCAAAGAGGAAATCCCGAGCTTGATCTCAAAAAATTCACTTGAATCAGTTTCTTCAATAGCTCCTGAAGAGATTCGAGAAGATGCAAGCCCAGAAGAACTTGATTTAATTTATGAAGGAAATTTTGAAAAGGGAATATTAGTCATTTACGAAGGAAGTCATTTAGAACCTGATTTGAGAGAATTCCTATTCAATATTTTAGGGGCAGTTAAATGTTCACTGAAAGATATCGCCTTGAGTTCTGCAGAATCCATTGAAGAAGTTTCTCAATCAAAAATTGATGAGTTAGCTCCAAACAAAATTCTTGTTTTTGGAAAACTCAATCACACAATATTTCAAATCAAACAGCATGATTATGAAATTAAAAATGAAGATGGAATCGAATATCTATTTGCAAATGATCTGAGTGCTATTTTTTCTAATAAAGAGTTTAAAAAATCATTGTGGAATAAGTTGAAGATTCTTTTCGAAGTCAACAATTAAACGATTATCAAAATAATGGCGTCAATTCAAGAGAAAGTAAAGTGGCTGAAGAGATTCAGAAAAATTAGCATTGTAGAAGGACTGTCCTTTTTGCTCTTATTATTTGTGGCAATGCCACTCAAGTATGTTTTTGATATGCCTTTGGCAGTTAAATATGTGGGATGGGCTCATGGGGTTTTATTTATTCTATATATCTATGTCATTTTCCCAACTGCGAAAAAATTAGACTGGAATTTTGCTAAAACATTTTTAGGATTGATCGCAGCTGTATTACCATTCGGTCCATTTATTTTTGATAGAAATCTCAAAAAGCAAGAAAAGGAATTGATTGAGTCCTAAAATCTAAAATATGGCTTTGATCAGCAAAAAGAAAATCGTCTATCCCATCAGTTCAGGCTTAAGAAAATACCTGGTTAAATATGGTAGAGAGGTGGATTTTCCGATTCACTACAAAGACCTGTTGAGATATAGTTCTTCCATTCCACTTTATGACTACAAAGGAAATGATACGCTTTGGGAGTCAGTTTTTTTCAATGAGTCCGATCGAGAAGAAATCCACTACAATGTCAAAAAAATCTATGCGCTGCTTAAAGCTGAGGGAGACATTTCCGTCATGAAGCATCTTTATGTAGATCGGATTGATCTATGTATTTATGGAAATACTCAGCCCTTTCGCGTTCGAATAGTCAATCGGATCAATGATAATTTCGATTATTTCTATGTGAAAAATGCTGATGCCTCACGGGTGTATGGCTTAGAACTCGAACACCTACTTTCTCCTAATAGAATCAGTTACTTGGTGCATAATAATACGTTGATTGAGGAACATATTGCAGGAATTCCTGGAGAGATGTTTATGAAACTCCATATTCATGATCAAATGCTCAATCCAATCAGATTGGCCAAGGAATTTGTAAAATTCAATGAAAGGTGTTTTGTACGACTTCTGGGAGATATGCATTCTTCCAATTTTGTCATCGATGTGACTCCAGATTTCGAAGAAACACACTACAGAATAAGAGCGATAGATTTTGATCAACAATCTTATGAAGGTAAAAAATCAATTTACCTTCCTCAGTATTTCAAACAGAACAATGCTTTGATTCAATTGGGATTAAGTCACATCACTTCTGAGTCGATGGTGCAATATCAAAGGGAAGAACGAGCATTGATTGCAAATAGACTCAAATCATCTCACAAAGAGATTGAGGATATTTTGAGAAGTATGGAGCATGATACTATTTCTACCAAAGCCAATATTGAATCTTTAAAGAATGATTTGGCAAGGCATTACAAAAATGAAAAGTTTCTCTCGTGTAGAAATATGGGAGCGATTTTAAGGGAAAGTTTGGAGCAGGTGATAAAAAAGTAAAAAGGCTTAGAAATTTCATTCTAAGCCTTTTTTAATTAATTATGTAGGCCCAATTTTACTTTAGTAGCCACTTAAAATAATAATCTAAATCCTATATTTGAAGTCCTGTGGACCGTTAGCTGACGTCAGTTGACACTTATCCGCAAAACTTTTTGTGATAAAATCACATTCAAGTCTCAATGCGGAAAATCATATTAATAATATCTTACCTCACATTCAGGGTTGAGCTTTTTAAAACTATCAATCCCTCTAGAATTAATTCTTGTATTGAAACAACTTAACTTATTCAAATTGGTCAGACCCTGTACAGGTTTCAATGATCGTACATTCGTACTTGCGATATCTAATTCTTCCAATTCATAAAGCATCTCTAAACCTCTAAGGTTTTTAATATTAGTCCCAGACAAATTGAGTGATTTTAATTGAGTGTGCACGCTTAATGGTCTCAAATCATCAATACCAGTATCTGATAAATCTAATTTTGTTAATTTTTGCAACTCAGAAATCACTTCTAAATCTGAAATCGGAGCTTTGCTAATTCTAAGGTCTTCTAAAAGGCTTAAGTGATGCAAATCCGAAAAGTCCATCGCTGGCACATCATAAATTGACAACAGCCTCAAATTGATAAAAGCGGATAAATTCCTAAAATTAGATACTGATCTTCTTTCAATATTCAATTTGTTACTTGCTGTCCACATATGTAGCTCTTCTAAATTTGGATCTTCTGAAGAACCAAATTCACTCTTGAAAATTGATTTCCAATTCTCATCAAGGCCAGACCACCATTCTTCTAGTTCAATACTGCGGAAGATCACATTTAATTCGGGATTTTCAAAAACAGCATTTACCACCTCTTCAGTTGAAATTTTCGCATGATCAACATTCAGATATTTTAGATTTGCCAGACCTATTAATGGCGCTATACTCACGATAGGACTTTTTCTAAAATCTGCTGATTCTAAATTAGGTAAATTTGCAAGTGGCTGAAGACTGTTTACTTTCGAATTCCTTCCAGTGATTTTAACTAGAGTTTTGATATCGGCTAAAGGCGATAAATCCATGACCTCAGTATCATCAAAATATAAAGAGCTGATTTTTTTAAATTTCAAAACAGGTCCTAAATTAATAACCCCACTACCATTTAAGTTAAGAGAATCTAAACCTATCAATGCAGAAATCACCTCAATAGAAGGTTTTGTTTGGTCTAAAACAGGATTAAGTTTTACAAAAACATCTCTCCAAGGTTGTGAAAGTCCGTTCCACCATGTCTGAAGATTTTCTACATGATGTATGAGCAAAATATTTTTATTCCTTCTAGTAAACTCGTCTGCAGCCCATTCTTGGATTCTTGAGCGGTCAGCATAAATTTTTTGAAGTGAAGATATTTTATCCAGAGGATTTAGATCAGAAACTTCTGTCTGATTAATATTAACTACTTTAAGTTTTGGCAAATCCTTCAAAGGCGTCAAATCAACAATATTGGTTTCTTGGAGATTTATAGACTCTAAACCTTTAAGATTAGCCAGCAATTCAAAGTTAATGAGATAGTTAGCACTAATATCCAATTCTACAAGTTGGCTCAACTCTTCAATGTTTGCTAAATTGTTGAATCCATTTCCAGAAAGATTCAAATTTTTAAGTGATTCAAATGAATTTAGGACACCAAAACTCATTATTGGTGTTTGCACAGCTTTTAAAGTATTCAGAGATTTTAAATTACCCAATTCACTGATGTCATTTATTTCTGTATTGCTGATATCCAAATATGCTAAACGATCAGAATATTTTATGAATTGGATATCCTTCGTTGGTGTATTTGCAATATTAAGATGTGATAAAAAAGTAATATTGCTGATTGGATTCAACTCTACAATTTGAGTATTGCTGATATCTAGAAATTTAAGATCTCGAAGTACTTCAATCGGCGCAAGATCCATTACATATTGGTTTCCTGAAAGATCAATAGAATCAATAGTACTGATTTTATATAGATCTTCTAATCCAACTGAATCTTGGTCAACAAGTCCGATTTTTGATTTAAAATAGCTTGTCCAAGTATAAGAAAGTGTAGCCCACCATTCTTTTAATTCTTGATCTCTACTTAATTTGGTAGTATATATACTTGCTATCTTTAGTTCATTCGATCTTTTATCAACATTAACTTCTATAAATCTCTCCTTGGTATTTGTGATTTTTTCTAGATTCAATCCAGTCGCAGTAATGGTTCTATCAAGCGTGACAATAAACGAAAGCTCACCATTATCTCTCAAAAATGGTTTTACCTCTCTTACTTTGAATTTGAATGCTGCATCTTTGAAAAAGAACTCAATATCTTTAAGATATGCTGTAATGTCTTTATTTGTAATCACCTTGCGATCAAGCAAAAGATCATCTTCAACCTGAACTTTACTATCTCTAAAAATTTTCTTATAGCTTTCTCTAATAATCACGTCTTTATCTCGAGCTGGAGTATCTTTACTTCCAACTGTATTGAAAAAATACTCCAAGAATTGGACTTGGTCCTCTACTTTTTGACCTAGATCTTTGATTTCCTGCTTAGAATAATCGCCTATTGCTTGTTGTGAAAACGCAGATAGGGAGTTTATCAAAAGAAGAACAAAGAAAAGCGCTATATATTTATTTTTGATCATAGATGTATTTCTGGATAACTTCTTTATCACCTGTTCCTAATTTTACCAAGTTGCTGATTAGCCAACCTGTATTAAAACCTGGTCTGTTGAATTGGTTTAATTCAAAATACCAATTGTTGATTTGAAAAAAGTGAAACTTAACGTCTGAAATATTATCAAATTTCAAATTTCCATTTTTCATTTCATAAAGGAATACAGTCAGGTAATCTGGTTCGTATTCTTTTGGTGTATATGACTCTGGCTTATTATTTTCTTGAAAAGCCTTTCGCAAATTCATAAACCCAATTTCATGGCTCAAAGGATGTAAAAAGGGCTTTTCATTGCCTTTAGGTTTTCTAAAGATATTTTCAAAAGGCTTGAAACTCACTTTATCGACTACCCATTCATAGCCTAGACCTTCTGGCTGTAATTTCATAAATAGCGTAGCTGCCTCTTTTTTACCCTTAAAGATAAAAGTTGTCTCTACTTCCGCGAACCATTCTCCATTATGAAAATTGATGTATTTGGGTAAAGTCTCAGACAAGACGTCGTTAAGAAATTCATTTTTGAGGGCAGACTGGATACTTGAAGTTTCATTGTCAAAGAGGATATTGATGAATTTCCCTCTTAACTCTCTATTTCTATAAAGTTCGTCAGTATCGTAATATCTACGAGTTCCATCAGCACTTTCTTCTCCATTGAATCTTCTAAAAAATTGATTTACCTGTTTGGTTGAAGCGGCGAGTCTTCCGTCATCCTGTGGCGAACCGGGGCTGTATAAACCTTGCCCCGGTGCCAACTGAATGGATGTAATAAATAAAATTACTAATACTATTAATTTTCTCATGCTGAAGTTTCAGTCACACGAATGTCACCCAACATCACATCCCAGAACTCAATAGTTCTACCTGCAATTTGAGTTTGTTTTTTCTCAACATAGATAGTGATATCTTTCTTGGTTGTATCTCTGTAGTTTAAACCACTTTCCAAAGATGTACCTTCGAATCTTTGATAGACAGTAATTACACCTACATATCGACCATCAGGCTGTCTTTCAAGATCAGAAATGTAATGGATATCATACCAAGTGATGTTCACACGATCGTAGTTCAAAGCCATCAATCTTTCAAAGTATCTTCTTACTTTGTAGTAAGCGATTTCTTTTCTATTGATAGAAGAAACACCCATCTCAGCATCAGGAGCAAAAAGCTCTTCAGCTCTATCCATTACTCTGTTAGCTTCAGAAAATTGAGTTTCTTTGCTTCCAATAATAGAAATGTATTTACTTAAATCTTTTACTTTTTCAAGAGCCAAGGAATCAATCGCTTGCTTTCTTGCAGGACTAATGTTGTCAGTCTGAGCTAATGTAATTGTCGCTGAGGCTAAAAACACCAATAGAAATAATGGAATATATTTTTTCATGATTTTTAATTTTTCGTTTTGGAGTGATTATTTTCTACGGAGTTCTAATTCAGATACTCTTCCAGAACCATCTAAACGAATATCGCTGATAAAGTTTAAGTTCTTTTTAGTGTCTTTCAAATAATTGAGGTACTTCGCGATCGTAGTAGGCTCATCGTAATCCTTAATTCCACTTTCTTCATAAATAACAATCAAAACAGGAGTTTCTTGGTTAGAAAACATCCCCAAAACTTCTTGAATTGTGCTATTAGCAGCTTGAATGCTGTTTGCATTCGCAACACTGCTGAAGTAATTTTCTAATTTACCTACTGCTACTTCTTCTGCGGATGGCTCAGCAGCTTTTGGTGCAGGTGCAGGTTCTACTTTTTCAACAGGTGCTGGAGGTGGTGTTTCAGCCACAACTTTCTTCTTGCTTTTACAAGCTCCCATAGCTAGCAAGCCAAATAAGGCTATAAATACTAATCTACTTAGGGGTGATTGGAGGGTTCTTTTTTTCATGTTTAAGAATTATTGATTATGGTTTTTTTCTATCGAATCGACAATTACCAGTCAAAAAGCATTCCATAAACTCTTCTTTTAGAAATAAATTATTAGGAATACAATATTTGGTAAAATATGCCCGAAATTGAACGCAAATGTATATCAAAAACTCGATATCAAAATGCGTCTTCAGCCTTAAATTAAAATATTTTAACAAAATAAAAAAGGTCAAATCTGAATTAGATTTGACCTTAAAATTCCTTGTTGTTTAAAACTTAGTCAAATAGCTCTTTAAGCTTATTTTCCAAGCTTGGTCCACGCAAATCTTTTGCGATGATTTTACCATCAGGGTCGATCAAGTAGGTAGCAGGAATTGCATTAATTTGATAGGTCGCCGCGGCTTCAGAATTGAAATATTTTAAATCAGATACTTGAGTCCAATCCAACTGATCATCAGCAATTGCTTGCACCCAGGCTTCTTTGGTTCTGTCTAAAGAAACTCCAAAAACCTCGAATCCCTTTTCATTATACATATTATATAACCTAACTACATTAGGATTCTCTTCTCTACAAGGCTTACACCATGCTGCCCAAAAATCAATCAATACATACTTACCTCTCAAATCAGATAGTTTTGTCAATTCACCTTCCGGATTTGGTAGTGCTATTTCAGGGGCAAGCTGACCAATAGAAAGAGCTCTCATGTCTTCAAGTTGTGCCTTCAAAGTGGTAATCATTCTTGTGTCAGGATATTTTTCATCCAACTTTGTTACCAGCTCATCAAGGTAAATAAACTCATTTTTTGGATTCAACATGCCAATTGCAGCTAGTGAAGCGAAACTACCATTCATTTCATCAATAACTTGTTTGACTTTCACAGCATGATCTCCCTCAAGGTTCATTGCATTACTTTGTATTTCTTTGATCGCTTCTTGATCCTTATTAGTCATGGCTTCATAATAAGCATCATTTAAATCATTGATCTTTTTTTGATATTCATCCATCAATCCTTGAACTTTAAGCATCTGCTTAGAATCTTCCGAACCTTCAATTACAAGACTGTTTTCATTTTTCAGGTCATAATTTACTTCGACATCCTCATGGTATAAAGCAAGTCTTACAGATTTCTGATCTCCAATATTTAGTTCATAAAAACCTGGAGTTTCTATACTTAGGGTGTAATCAAATTTACCATTTGCATTTACAGAAAGTGTATCTATTACCTCTGTTCTATCATCGATAAATTGAACTAAAACTAGTTTTTCATCACTGATATTATCTATTTTACCCGAAACAATTACTGTTCCATCAAATACTTGCTCCCCTTTTTCGCAGGAAAAAAGGAATACTGTAAATATTACTGCAAAATATGTTCTTAACATTTCCATAAACTTTAATTTTCTAATAGTTCAGTAAGTAGTTTCGTTGCAACTTTTGGATCAGCTTTTCCTTGTGATTGCTTCATCACCTGCCCCATAAACATTCCCATTAAGCCTTTTTTACCAGATCTATATTCTTCTACCTTGGCGGCATTCTCTGCTATCACCTTTTCAATGATTGGCTTCAGAGATCCTTCATCACTTTCTTGAATCAAATTCAATTCCTGTGCAATTTCCAAAGGACTCTTATCCTTGCTTTTTAGCATTTCAGGATACACCTTTTGAGAAGCCACTGAAAAGTTTACTTTTCCATCATCCACAATAGCGATCAAATCTGCTAAGCGCTTTGGAGAAATTGGGAAATCAGAAATATGCAGTGTCAATTCATTCAAATATGACTTAACAGGACCCATCATCCAATTGGATGCTGCTTTATAATTTGAAGTTGATTCACATAATTCATTAAAATATAGTGCGATTTCCTTAGAATCAGTCAATACTCCTGCATCATATTCAGGAAGACCGTAAACCGACACAAACTTATGATGCAATTCTCTAGGAAGCTCAGGCATTTCTTTTCTGATACCTTCTAACCATTCCTCAGAAACTACAACAGGACTCAAATCAGGCTCTGGAAAGTATCTGTAATCGTTTAAGTCTTCTTTGGTTCGCATCGATGCTGTCGTTCCTGTGGTGGCATCAAAGGTCCTTGTCTCAGAAATAATCTCTTCATTAGCTTCAACCATATGAATTTGTCTCTCGTATTCGTGCTCGATTGCTCTTGCTACATTTCTGAAAGAGTTCATATTTTTCACTTCGACTTTTTTTCCATACTCTGGAGCACCATGGATTCTTACCGAAATATTAGCATCGCAACGAAGTGATCCTTCTTCCATATTTCCATCACAAATATCCAAATATCTAACCAATTTCTTGATCTCTACCAAGAATGCATAAGCTTCTTCTGATGACCTGATATCTGGTTCTGAGACGATCTCAATCAAAGGAACACCTGCTCTATTGTAATCTACCAGCGTATCTACTTCGCCCGCAAGGTGCATGGATTTCCCAGCATCTTCTTCCATATGGATTCTTGTCAATGTTACAGACTTTCTAGAACCATCGGGCATAGTTAAGGGAACCTCCCCTCCTACGCAGATTGGATTTTTATCTTGAGTGATTTGATACCCTTTTGGAAGATCTGGATAAAAGTAATTTTTCCTCGCAAAAATATTTCTTCTTGTTATTTCAGAATTACACGCAATTCCCATTTTAACGGCAAATTCAACAGCACTTTTATTCACTTTGGGTAGCGTACCTGGGTGCCCAAGTGTTACCACAGAAATATGGGTATTAGGAAGATTCCCGAATTCGGTTGAGTCCGTCGTATACATTTTACTCTTCGTCAGCAACTGTGCATGGACTTCAAGACCTACAACTAATTCGTATTTATTTTTTAATTCCGCTGAAAGCATCTTTATTTTTCTTTTTGTATTTTCACTTATTGTGCCAAAAATGGCTTAGAATTCATCCAAAACCAAATAAGAACTGGGTAATTTAGCTTAGGAAAACATTTCCCTTGCTTTTTGAATCACAGAAGCTAATCCTGCGATATTTTTCCCACCTGCTGTTGCGAAGAAAGGTTGCCCACCTCCGCCACCTTGAATTTCCTTTGCTAGTTCTCTTACTGCATTTCCAGCATTCAATCCTTTGCCTGCTACAAGCTCTTCACTGATTGTCACAGCGATTTGTGGTTTCCCATCAATTTCAGCTGCAATCACAGCTATCAAGTTTGGAAATTCATTTTTTAGCTCAAATGAAATCTTTTTCAAAGCATCTGCGGACGGCAAACTAACTTGGGCAAACAATTGATTCGTATCACCAACTTTAGCCACTTGATTAGCAAGCTCTTGCTTCAAAATAGAAGTCTGTTGCCCATGAAGTCCTTCAATTTCCTTTTTCAAATCATTTTTCTCTTGAATCAAAGCTTCAACCGCTTTTTTAAGATCTTTTGGACTTTTCAAAAGTTCTTGAAGTTCCTTAACCAAGGTTAAATTTTGATTCATGAATGCATCAGCTGCTGCAGCTGTAATAGCTTCTATTCTTCTTACTCCTGAAGAAATTGACCCCTCTGAGATAATTTTGAAAAGACCAATCTGACCAGTTGAAGTCACGTGCGTACCCCCACAAAGCTCAACAGAAAAATCTCTATCAAATGTGATTACTCTCACAAACTCACCATATTTCTCTCCAAACAAAGCTGTAGCTCCTTGTTTTTTAGCTTCTTCAATCGGTACATTTCTCTGTTCTCGAAGCGCAATATTTTCTCTGATTTTAGTATTGACTATCGCTTCAACTTTAGTGATTTCTTCATCAGTCAATTTAGAAAAATGTGCAAAATCAAAACGCAACAATTCTTCATTGACCAAAGAACCCTTTTGCTGAACATGATCTCCCAATACTTCTTTCAATGCAGATTGAAGAAGATGTGTTGCCGTGTGGTTATTCATCGTCAACCTTCGTTTTTCAGCATTTACCGTAGCACTAAAAACCGATGAAGTATCAGCAGGTAATTTATCTACGAAATGAACGATCAAGTCATTTTCTTTCTTTGTGTCCAAGACTTTGATTTGCTCAGAATCAGATTTTAGCCAACCTTGATCTCCTACTTGCCCACCACTTTCTGCATAAAAAGGTGTTCTATCCAACACCAATTGGAATCGATCTCCCTTTTTGTCTTTGATTTGTCTATACTTGATAATTTGGCTTTCTGATTCTAAATGATCGTAACCGATAAACTCCACTCCTTCTTCATCAGCGACCATGACCCAATCACCAGTTTCTTGCTCTGCTGCGGATCTAGATCTGGTTTTTTGCTTTTCCATTTCTTCGGCAAAACCCTTTTCGTCAACCGAAAGTCCATTTTCTCTTGCAATCAATGAGGTCAAATCAAAGGGAAATCCAAAAGTATCATACAATTCAAAAGCTGTTTTCCCATCTATTACTTGGGCTGATTTTGTTTCCATATCAGCCTTGATCTGATCGAGAATTTTCAATCCATTTTCCAAAGTTCTGAGGAATGAAGCTTCTTCTTCCTGAATTACTTTAGCAATAAAATCTTGCTGAGAAGCTACTTCTGGGAATATTTCACCAAAGTTTGTTGCTAACAAAGGCATCAATTCAAACATGAATGGCTTTTGGAAACCTAAAAATGTATATCCATACCTTACAGCTCTTCTCAAAATCCTTCTAATCACATAACCAGCCTTGTTATTGGATGGAAGCTGACCGTCTGCTATTGAAAAAGCGATCGCTCTGATGTGATCAACTATCACGCGCATAGCAATATCTAGTTGTTCACTTTCACCATATTTTTTGCCCGATTTTGCTTCCAAAACTTCGATAAATGGCATAAAAATATCTGTATCATAATTGGAAGATTTCTGCTGAATAGCTCTTACTAATCTCTCAAACCCCATCCCTGTATCTACATGCTTTGCCGGCAATTCTTTCAAAGAACCATCCTTTATCCTATTGAACTGCATAAAGACAAGATTCCAGATTTCAATTACTTGTGGATGATCGTTATTGACTAAATCAAACCCACTTTCCTTTATTCTTTCTTCTTCTGAGCGTAAATCAACATGGATTTCAGAGCATGGTCCACATGGACCTGTATCGCCCATTTCCCAAAAATTATCCTTTTTAGAGCCGAAAATAATCCTGTCTTCTGAAATAATATTTTTCCATAAATCAAAAGCCTCAGTATCCTTATCTAACCCATCTGTCTGATCACCGCCGAAAACTGAAACATAAAGCCTATCCTTTGGAAGTTTGTAAACCTCAGTCAATAATTCCCAAGCCCATTCGATCGCTTCCTTTTTGAAATAATCTCCAAAAGACCAGTTACCAAGCATTTCAAACATGGTGTGGTGATAGGTATCGACACCAACTTCTTCAAGATCATTATGCTTGCCCGAGACTCTCAAACACTTCTGACTATTGGCTACTCTAGTCACTTTGGCAACTTCATTCCCTAAGAAATAATCCTTGAATTGATTCATCCCAGCGTTGGTAAACATCAATGTTGGATCATTTTTGACTACGATGGGAGAAGATGGAACAAACTGATGCTGTTTGTTTTGGAAAAATTCAATAAAGGTACTTCTGATTTTCTTTGCTTCCATGTAAGCTTTTGACTATGTTCGGATTATAATTTCATTATTTATATATTTGCAAACCTTCGAGCGTTATATCACCCAAGACTGCACAAGGCTTGCAAAATTAGAAGATTTACCCTGCAAATAATAATGAGTAGAATAAAATATTACTACGACCCAAAAACCTGTAAATACGAAAGATACCAAAGAAGCAAGTGGGACACCATGCTCAATGTCTTAGGCTTTCTTTCAGCTGCATCAATTCTCGCGGTCGGAATTTTAATTGTTTTCAACCTTTATTTTGATAGTCCAAAGGAGCTTCTTCTCAAAAACGAGAATAAAGAACTCAAACTCTATTATGAGTTGATGGAAGAAGAGGTTACTGTTATGAGTCAAATGCTGGCTGATCTTCAACAAAGGGATGATAATCTGTATCGAGTTATTTTTGAAACCGAGCCTATCCCAACTGAAATTAGAAGAGCCGGTGTTGGAGGTTCTGACAGATTTAAAGAAATCAAAGAAAAAGGACTAAAACAAGAACAGTTGATCATCTCACTAAAGAGTAAAGTAGATGACCTCAAAAGACAACTCTATGTGCAGAATGTCAGCTATGACGAAGTTTCAGAGATGGCCTTGAATAAAGAAGAATACTGGGCCTCGATTCCTGCCATTCAGCCGATAAGTAATGAAGATTTAAATAGACTTGCATCGGGTTATGGAAATAGATTACATCCCATTTTGAAAGTAAGAAAAATGCATACTGGAGTAGATTTTTCAGCTCCGAAAGGCACACCCATTTATGCCACTGGCGACGGAGTTGTCAAAGAAGTTAAAACTGTCTTTGGTGGATACGGGAAGCATATCGAGATCGATCACGGTTTTGGTTTTGTAACCAGATATGCACACATGAACGAATTTAAGGTAAGAAGAGGTCAAAGAGTAAAAAGAGGTGATTTAATTGGCACAGTTGGAAATACTGGTTCTTCAACCGCTCCACATGTTCATTATGAAATTTTAAAGGATGACAGATTTGTAAATCCTGTTCATTATTTCTTCAAAGACCTCGATCCAAGTGAATACGATAGAATTCTGGAACTCGCTTCTAAAGAAAATCAATCTTTATCTTAATTTAGGTTAATAAAAAAGTACAAAAAATGGGATGCCGTAAGCATCCCATTTTTTGTTATATCCTAGCCTGATAAGTATAAAGTTGGAAGTATCTTCCCTCCTTTTGAATCAGCTCTTCGTGCTTACCCTGTTCTGCAATTTTTCCTTGCTCGATTACCAAAATCTGGTCAGCCTGTCGGATAGTACTTAACCTATGCGCAATAACAAAAGTCGTTCTACCTTCCATCAATTCCTTTAAACTCGCTTGAATCAAAGACTCACTTTCTGTATCCAAATTTGACGTTGCTTCATCCAATACAAGGATTTTCGGATCTGCTAAAATTGCTCTAGCGATAGCAATTCTTTGTCTTTGTCCACCTGAGAGCTTCACTCCTCTTTCTCCAATCAAAGTATCAATCCCATCTTCAAATCTGTCAGTAAATTCATTCACATGCGCTGCTTTGATAGCCTGATTGAGTTGCTCTTCACTTGCATTTGGTCTAGGGAAAAGTATGTTTTCTTTGATGGTTCCTTCAAACAAAAAATCATCTTGAAGAACAACTCCAAGTTGCGACCTGTAGCTATCCAAGGTGATTTTTTGCAAGTCAACATCATCTATGGTAATAATTCCAGATTCAGGATTCAAAAATGATGCTGCCAAACCTGCTATAGTTGTTTTTCCCGAACCAGATGTTCCTACCAAGGCAGTAACTGAACCTGCCGGTGCTTCAAAAGAAATATTATGTAACACATCCTTCCCTTCTTCATAAGCGAATGAAACATCTTTAAAACTGATATTTCCTTTCATTTTTGGAAGGGCAATTGTCCGCTCACCTGTAGCATTCTCTAGGGGAGAATTCATGATTTCCTCTGTTCTATCCAATCCAGCAAAGGCTTCTGTAAACTGACTTCCAATATTGCTCATCTGAACGATCGGTGCGATCATAAAACCAAGATAAAGCGTAAAAGCCAAGAAATCACCAAAGGTCATCTGCCCATCCATAATCATGTATCCACCAATTCCCATGATACCAGCCGAAGCAAGACCCAGTAAAAATGTAGCTGATGATGTCACCACGCTTGTTGCCGTTAAACTTGCTTTGACATTCAAAAACAATCTTTCTACTCCCGCTTCAAAACTTTTGATTTCTTGTTCTTCTGCATTGAAGCCTTTGATTACTCGAATTCCTCCTAGTGTTTCAGTGAGTCTTCCTGTAACTTCTGCGTTTATTTTTCCTCGTTCTCTAAAAATCGGTCTGATTTTCCCGAAAGCTTTCAAGGATATTAATCCAAATATCAATACGGGAACCAGTACATAAAGTGTCATCAATGGACTGATGTAAATCAAAAGCACCAATGAAATGACAGCCGTCAAAACTCCGCCAATCATCTGAGCAAAGCCTGTCCCTACCAAATTCCGAACGCCTTCTACATCTGTCATGATTCTAGAAACCAGCTCACCTGTCTTTGTATTATCAAAAAACCTAATCGGAAGCTGAATGATGTGCCGCTGAACTTGGGCTCTCAATTTGGAAATCAAATGTTGGGCTTCCACGCTAAGAATTTGCGTAAGCGCATATGACGTAACTGCCTGAATAGTAATCGCTATAGACACTCCTACAACAAGCCACTTTAAGGTATCCAGATTATTGGAAGGAATGACATCATCGATAAGGATCTTACTTGCTCCTGGTAATATCAAACCTGAAAGCCTACTGATTATAATTAAGAAAAGTCCAAGAAACAACTGCTTTCTTCTTGGCCAAATGATTGTTTTAAAAACATGGGCCATAGTGACCTTGTTTTCCCCGCGTTTAGATTTCGACATGCTATTTTGAAAGGAGATAAGTTGATTAGTTATTAAGTTAATCGTTGATTGGTGATAATTTTCATTGAGGCTAGAAATTTAGAATATATTGTCATATCGACCAAAGGGAGAAATCTTTTCATTTGATGGACAATTTTCAGAATTATAGGAAGTCAACTTATTTTATAACGATCAAACAAACCTTTGTTAGTTCTTGATTCTTCCTTCTTTTGTCTTAAGTCTTATATCTAGCGTCCCAAGTCTAGCTCCAACAATAAAAGTCCAAAAATTAGTTCTTTTTTCAATAAAGGAATTAATTGAAGTTCTATTTACTAGATATTCCTTTAACTTTGAACAATTAATAAACAATCTATAAAACCTATACACAATGAAATTCTTTATTGACACCGCAAACCTTGATGAAATCAGAGAAGCTTATGACCTTGGAGTCTTAGATGGCGTTACGACTAACCCGTCTTTGATGGCCAAAGAAGGCATTAGTGGAGATGCAAATGTAAGAGCACATTATAAAGCAATCTGCGATATCGTAGATGATAAAGTAAGTGCTGAAGTGATCTCTACTGATTTTGAAGGAATGATCAGAGAAGGAAAAGAATTGGCAAAAATCGATGATAAAATTGTCGTAAAGATTCCAATGATCAGAGATGGAGTAAAAGCTATCAAATATTTTCATTCTGAAGGAATCAGAACGAATTGTACTTTGGTATTCTCTGCAGGTCAGGCAATTCTTGCAGCGAAAGCTGGTGCATCCTATTTATCTCCATTTATCGGAAGATTAGACGATATTTCTTATGATGGTTTGGAGTTAATTGAACAAATCGTCCATATCTATCAGACTTATGGTTTTGCAACTGAAGTTTTAGCTGCATCTGTAAGACACACCATGCACTTGATCAAATGTGCTGAACTAGGTGCTGACGTAGTTACATGTCCATTGAAAGTGATCACTGGTTTGTTGAAGCATCCCTTGACTGATTCCGGTCTTGCAACTTTCCTTGCTGATCATGCAAAAGCTGCGGGAAAATAATATATCAACCCACGGATAAATTCTTTTTGAAAATTTGACCGTTTTTTCTAAACATTCAATTCCAAATAGAAGTAATCCGTGGGTAATTTTATCGTTATCAAAAGAAATGAATTTCATGTATATTATCAAAGTCAAAGGCAAAGCTAAAATTCCAGATTATATTCAGATCAGAGACGAAAACTTTGTTCTTGTTGCCTATTTTAGAGCTGATAGACCTATGAAAAATGTAGAGAAATTTGGCCTAGAAGGTAAAGAAGAAGCTTTAGAGGCTTTGATAAGAGATCTTCCATTCGGCAAACTTCAAAAACTAGAACTATAACATGGATTTTAACAGTGACCCTATCATAAAAGTAAAAGACGCTGGGATTTTTCAGGGGCTAGATGCTATTTTACACGATGTTAATTTCTCCATAGACAAAAACGAATTTGTGTTTTTGATTGGTAGAACTGGTAGTGGAAAAAGTTCACTTTTAAAGACACTTTACGCTGACCTACCATTAAAAATGGGAGAAGCAGAAATTGTGGGTTTTAACCTCAATAAAATTAAAAATAAAGAAGTCCCTTTTTTAAGAAGAAAACTAGGAATTGTTTTTCAGGATTTTCAATTATTTCCTGATAGATCGGTAGCCGAAAATATATTTTTTGTCATGAAAGCTACAGGCTGGAAGGACAAAACGAAAATGAAAAACAGAATGGCAGAAGTCTTGATGCAAGTCAATTTGGGTGATGCAGCCACAAAGATGCCACATCAATTATCCGGTGGTGAGCAACAGCGAGTTGTGATAGCGAGGGCTTTGATCAATGAACCTGCGATTTTACTCGCTGATGAACCAACAGGTAACCTTGATCCAGATGTGGCTGATGGAGTGTTCAAACTCTTTCAAGATATCAATCAACAAGGAACAGCTATCTTAATGGCAACTCACAACCATGATTTATTAAGAAAATATCCCTACCGCGTACTTAAATGTGAAAAAGGTTTGCTTCTTGATAGCAAAACAGCAGATATTTCAATCAACACCTCTTATTGAGGTGTTTTTTTTTTATTCAAAAGTTAGAAGTTTAATATAAAAACTTGCGTTAAAACAATAGAATAGTAAATTTGGTTGATATTCTATAAGAACAAGATTTTATGAAGCTATTAAGAATTAAATCAGGATTATTATTAAGTCTTTTAATAATCCTTACTGTATTTTCTTCTTGCAAAGAAGAAGAAGAAATGACACCTGCTGTTGACGATAAGCCAACTGCCGAAGAGACTGCAAACATCCGAATAAATAATTGGATAAAAGATGTGATGGATGAAGTATATTTCTGGTTGGAAGACATGAAAACCCCAATAGTGAATACTTCCGACCCAACAAGTTACTTTGAGTCATTTTTGTTTAAACCCACAGATAGATTCTCTGCTATCTACCCCAATTACCAAGAATTGATAAGCGGACTCTCTGGAGTTTCTACTGAATCTGGTTATGAAATAACTTTACTGAGAGAAAGTAACGAAAATGAAAATGTAGTCGCTCTAATTACATATGTCAAAAAAGCTAGTCCAGCTGCCAATGAAAACCTGAAAAGAGGGGATCTAATTAGTCAAATTAATGGTACTACCATGACCTTGGCAAATTATCAAAGTGTTTTACGCCAAAGATCTAGCCAACATTCAGTTACATTTAGAAGAGCCAATGACGATGGTGCTTTTGGAGATCCTCAAACAGTTTCATTGAATTCCATTGAAATTGAAGAAAATCCTAATTTCTTAGATACAGTTTATACCATTGAAAACCAGAAAATAGGGTATGTCGTTTACCACTTTTTTGCTCCAGGAGTAGTCAATTCTGCCACCAACCAGATAGACAACAGATATGACGCTCAAATGGACGAGATTTTCGCAAAGTTTAAGGCTGAAAATATTAATCAACTTATAATTGATTTTAGATACAATGGAGGGGGCTATGTTTCAAGTGCTGTAAACTTAGCCAGTTTGATTGTGCCTAATTATACTCCTGAGAAAGTTTTTTCCAAAACTAAATACAATAGTTTCTTATCTGGCTTTTCAAATTTCCAAAATATTCAAACAAGATTTAGAGATAAATCCCAAAACATTGGAAATCAACTTGGTGATGGGAAAATATATGTTTTGACGAGCTCAAGAACAGCATCAGCTAGTGAATTAATCATCAATGGTCTAAAACCATATTTAGACGTAGTCGTAATTGGTGCAAAAACTACAGGTAAAAATGTCGGTTCTGTTGCGCTGGAAGATGAAGACAATCCAAACAATTCCTATGGACTTCTGCCAATTGTCACTAAAAGTTTCAACAGTTTAGATCAGTCAGATTATGGGACAGGATTTATTCCTAACGAGGAAGTGATAGAATTTGAGTTTTTTCCTTGGAGAGAGTTCGGAGATACAAGAGATCCACTACTTAGTGCTGCGATAAGAAGAATTACAGGCTCTTCTACATCTACCGGTAGATTAAAGAGAGAACATAGAATCATGGTTGGTTCTTCATTAGATGCAAAAATCAGAAATGGAATTTTGCTAGAAGACAATTCAAATTTCAAAAAATATCTAGAAAATTAAGCTAAAACTTCAAGCTATTTCTCTCTTAATACTCAAACCCGATATTGGAAACGATATCGGGTTTTGTTTTTAATTAATGGCTTAAAATCGTATTATCGTTTACCAAAACATTACACCCATGAACTACAATATAAGAAATTGCGAAGAAAAAGACCTCGAAGATCTTGTGTTGCTATGTGCAGCACATGCTGAATATGAAAAAGGTGAATTTGATCCAGCAGGAAAAGTAGAAGCCCTTCGTTCAGGGATTTTTGATCTACCCAAGAGATTGAATTGTTGGGTCGTAGAAGTAGATGGGAAAATTGAAGGTTTCAGCACATATACTTTTGATTATTCTACATGGGATGCAGCATCATTTCTATATATGGACTGTCTTTTTCTCAATGAAAAGATTCGAGGAAAGGGAGTTGGGACAGCAATAATGAAAAGAATACAAGCTGTTGCAAAGGAAAATAACTGTGTGAATATCCAATGGCAAACTCCTGAATTCAACGCTTTGGCTATCAAATTTTATGTCGGTCTAGGAAGTGTTGGTAAACAAAAAATGAGATTCTTTATGAAGCCTTGATACTTCTATAAATGTCAATTATCACTTGTCTGAGATTTTCTTCAGCGATTGCTTTGAAATTTTGATTTTCAAAATCTAAATCAGGCAAACTTCCAACTTGATCAAAACCATCATGTAGCCCGTCATTCCCAGAGGTAATCAAGATGGTTTTCTTTTGATGTTTTTTAGCCAATTGAAGCAATTCATAACTTCCCTTACCACTAGCTGATTGATAATCATAGCGACCCTCGCCGGTGATGATTAAATCAGCCTTGCGAATACGATTTTTCATATTGATTTGCTCGAAAAAATATTTAGAGCCCATTTTGATATTAACAGGAAAGAAATGAGATAAGCCATAGGCTATACCTCCCGCAGCTCCAAACCCTGCTTGATCAGGAATGTCTTTTTTAATTTTTTTAGATAAAATTTCAATAAACCTTTCACAATCTCTGAAATAATCTCCTTGTGAGGCTATTTCGAGCCCTTTTTGGAGACCAAAAACAGGTATTGCTCCATTGGGCCCAAAAAAAGTATTGCCCACATCACAAAGTACCGTGAATCGTAAATCTATTTTTTTTATGGGAATCTGAATGTGAGAAATCCTTTGAAGTAAACTCTCTGAGAACATGCTTAACTCTCTTCCATTTTCATCCAAAAAAAGATAGCCCAATGCTCTTAAAATACCAATTCCTAAATCAATACTCGCACTTCCTCCCAGTCCCAGAATAATATTTTTAGCTCCATGGGAATTGGCATGTTGTATCAGTTCACCAGTTCCGTAAGAACTAGCGATCCGAGGATTCATTTGGTGAGACTTCAAGTTTTTTAATCCTGAAACGGTAGAAATATCAAAGTATGCAGCTTGTTGATCTTCCTGTAAATAATAGAAACCTAAATAGGGTCTACCAATGGCATCCAATGCATATTTTTCGACTCGTTTTAATCCCAAAGCTTTCCCTAACAAAAAACAAGTCCCATCACCTCCGTCGGCAATGGGACAAATATCAAGTTCTAATTCCTGATTACATGATAATAAAGTGCTTCCGATTATTGAAGCTGCATCATCAGCATCAATGCTTCCTTTAAAGGCATTTGGAGCAACGAGGATTTTCATTCGATTTTATCAATATTTATTTTCAGCTTTCATTCTTTTGAAGTAATCAATGGTAGCAGCCTTTACCTTTGGCGCGAGATAAATAGTTGAAATCATCGTAGGAATCGCCATTACCGCATACATCCCATCAATGAAACTTACCACCACTTCAAGAGAAGCCACAGCACCTGCCACGATGGTTAAAAGGTAAAAGTAATTGTAATAATTCGCATGTTTTGCACCAAAGAGGTAATTGAAACACTTGTGCCCGTAGTAAGAATATGTGAACATTGTAGAAAGTGCAAAAACCAAAACTGCTAACATCAAAAGGTATTTTCCAAAACCTGGAAGAGCCATTTCAAATGCAGAAAGCGTAAGTCTCACGCCATCATTCTCTGTAGTTTCCCAAACTCCAGTCAACAAAATCACCAATGCTGTCAAGGTACAAACTACAATTGTATCGATAAATGGTCCCAGCATAGCAATCAAACCTTCTCTTACAGGTTCATTATTTTTCGATGCACCATGCACCATTGGGGCAGTTCCAATACCGGCTTCATTTGAGAAAGCTGCTCTCCTTGCTCCTATTATAATGACAGCACCGACAGCTCCACCCATGACAGAATCTCCCGTAAAAGCATCCATTACAATCAATTTAAGCATTTCTGGAACAGCTCCAATATACTGAATCATGATGATGATTACCGTAATAAAATACAGCGCAACCATAAAAGGAACAAGCTTGGAAGCGACCAAGGCAATTCTCTTAATTCCACCTAAAATCACAATAGCAACGATCAGCATCATAGAGATCCCTAAAATCCACTTGGTAGTTTCTCCATTGTCAAGACCATTTGGAGCTAGCATAACTGACCTAAAAACGGCAGTCAATTGGTTTGCTTGAAAAATTGAAAGAAGTCCTAAAACACCCGCAACAGAAAATAATATGGATAAAGGTTTCCATTTTTTCCCCATCCCCTCTTCAATCACATACATAGGACCACCTTGAACTTCTCCATTGGTATCTTTTCCTCTAAACATAATAGCTAGCGTACAAGAAAAATATTTGGTTGCCATGCCGACAAATGCTGACATCCACATCCAAAATATCGCTCCAGGACCTCCCATATTGATAGCAATCGCTACTCCAGAGATATTTCCCAAACCAACTGTTGCTGCTATCGCAGCGGATAAAGCCTGAGTAGAACTGATTTGTCCAGGCATATTTTCGTCATCAAACTTTCCTCTGACGAGTTTGATTGCATGACCTAAGTGCCTGAACGGCAGGAATCCTGAGTAAAGAAATAACAATAGACCTCCTCCCATCAACAAGACGAGCATGGGGGTGTCCCAAATCCAATTACTAAAGTCAACGATGTATTGTCCCATTATTTAAATGTAAATGAAAAAGCATATTAAGTGCATTTTTTTGATTTAACAAAAGGAATTGCGCTTTCTGCCTTTAAAAAATGATGAACAGATCAACTAATTACAAAATATCAATCGATTGAAATCCCCGTTTATCATTTTGATATTCCATTTTTCCAAAAAGAAAGAATATTTACTAAAACAGAATATTTTTTGATAAATTGAAATTCTATTATCGCATAATCCTATAAACAATTCCCCAAAATAAATAGTATGAAAAAAGATACAACCACATTAAATAATAATTCACGTCGAAATTTCATCAAAGCATCAGCTACTGCTTTGGCAGGTTTCTATTTTGTGCCTCGTCATGTACTAGGTGGACCTGGGTTTGTGGCACCTTCAGATAGACTCAGAGTAGCAGGAATAGGTGTTGGAGGAATGGGCTACAATGATGTAAAGGGAAGTTTTAACAGTGGGAAAGTTGATATTATTTCTCTATGTGATGTAGATGATACCCGAGCCAAGAGAAGCCGGGAAGATCACCCAAAGGCCACATACTACCGTGATTATCGTGAAATGCTAGAAAAGGAGCATAAAAATATAGATGCACTAACCATTTCTACTCCAGACCACATGCACGCCGTACAGGCGATGGCAGCAATGCAATTGGGAAAACATGTGTATGTACAAAAGCCTCTTTCTCACGATATCTATGAAGCTAGAAAACTCACTGAAGCCGCTGATCAATATAAAGTAGTCACTCAGATGGGAAATCAGGGCTCTTCGGGTGATGGCGTGAGAAAAATGATGGAGTGGTACAACGCCGGTTTAATTGGTGAGGCAACACGAGTGTATTGTTGGACAGATCGTCCAGTTTGGCCACAAGGGATTCCTTGGTCAAAAGATGCAGCAAATCCTCCGGCTGATTTAGATTGGGACTTGTGGTTGGGAACAGCACCACAAAAAGATTATGTAGCCAACTTGATCCCATTCAATTGGAGGGGTTGGTGGGATTATGGCACAGGAGCCTTGGGTGATATGGCTTGTCATATTATGGAAGCACCATTTAGAGTTTTAGGATTGAGCTATCCTGAGTCAGCAGAATGTAGTGTAGGTTCAGTCTATGTGGGAGAATTCCAAAGAGGATATTTTCCAGATAGCTGTCCTCCTTCTTCACACATCACACTCAAGTTCAAAAGAGAAGGCAAAGATGATCTACTTTTCCATTGGATGGATGGCGGGATTCAACCTGCAAGACCTGAAGAACTCGGACCAAACGAAATGATGGGCGACGGTGGCAACGGTGTAATTATCGAAGGCACCAAAGGCAAGATGATGTGTAGCACTTATGGTAGAAATCCACAATTGTTACCTCTCTCTAAGACAAAAGATATTTCAGTAGCAGAAACACTTTATAGAGTTCCAAATGGAGACGGCGGTCATTACAACAATTGGGTGGAAGCTTGTATCGGAGGATATGGAAGTCAAGAGTTTGATCAATTGAGTTCTCCTTTTTCCATAGCAGGACCACTGACAGAGTCAGTTTTGATGGGAAATCTAGCCATTAGAAGTTATGATTATAGAATCCCACGTAAAACTGGCAATGGCTTCGATTATCCTGGTAGAGGAATCAAATTGGTTTGGGATGGACCAAATATGAAAGTAACCAACTTCGATCCCGCCAATCAATTTGTAAAAAGAGAATACAGAGAAGGTTGGAAATTAGGGGTTTAAGAAAAGGGCTTCCAATAAAAATTTAAAGGAGGTATGAATATCATATCTCCTTTTTTTATTCAATCAAATTATTAGTAGATTTAATCGTCCATTTTTTGGGCAATACCTATACATCAACAAAACATCTTAACATGCTCAATCTTATACTTTTATATTTTGCATTAGTTGCAAATATTTTTGTTAATCCATTAGAAAAAACGATCAAATCTGATATTAATGAAGTCACTGTTTTTCAGAATGGTGCCCAAATAAATGAAAAAAGTAGCCTAACTATTAGTGCTGGTGAGACAATCTTAGTCATAAAAGGAAAGTCACCCTATATGGATAGCAAAAGCATCCAAGTCAAAGGTTTTGGGGATTTTACAATACTCTCAGTAAATGTTCAATCGAATTATTTAGAAGATAAAGTCAATGAATCGCTAGACAGCTTACAATCCATATTAGAAGTTGATAGGCTTGCATTACAAAAACTTGAAGCAGAAGCAGAAGTCTTGAGGGAGAAAATGACACTTTTGAACACCAACAAAAATCTAGGTGGACAAAACAATGGTTTAAGTATGGTTCAGCTAAAACAAGCTTTGGATTTTTTCGAGAAAGAGATTAGTTCAATTAAAGCCGCTGAAATAACTAATAAGGTGAAATGGTCACAAACAAAGGAGAAAATCCAAAGGCTAGAAAGGCAACTCAATGAAAATAGCAATAAACCCATCATTCCTGTAAATGATATCCTTATCAAGGTAAGCGCTGAACGTGCGGTTGTAGGTGAATTAGCTATTTCTTATATGGTAAGCAATGCAGGTTGGTTTCCAAAATATGATGTTAGGGCTACCGACATTTCAAAGCCTTTAAATTTAAGATATAAAGCAGAGGTTTGGCAAAACACAGGAAATGATTGGAATAATGTTAAACTGAAATTTTCAAATGCTACACCAAGCAAAAGTGGTGTTATTCCTGAATTAAAGAAGTGGGATCTTACTTATGCTAGATTGACAACCTTCGACCAAAATAACATGAATGTCGGCGCAGTAAGCGGAACGATCACTGACACTTATGGTAATCCAATTCCCGGCGCTACCATACTTGTAAAAGGATCAGCCATTGGCACATCCTCAGATCGAAATGGCCAATACAGCCTGACCTTACCTTCTACGGCCAAAAAGTTAGTGTATTCATTTATTGGATATAGACGTAAGGAATTGGCTATTTCCGGTGATTTAATGAATATTGTTTTGGAAGAAGATATGCAAGCATTGCAGGAAGTGGTAGTAACAGGGTATGGAAGTCTTGAAGGTAGAACTCCTGGTTTACAAATTAGAAATTCAAACGCTTCAAAACTAGAGCTGAATGAATCTTTGGATTTGGAAACTACTACTATCGAAAACCAAACTACCGTAGAAATAGCTGTCGATAAACCCTATTCAGTAGCCTCAAATGGAGATAAACTTCTGGTAGACCTAAAAAGCTATGATCTCGAAGCGCATTATGAATACCTAGTAATTCCCAAAAAGGAAAATGTCGCTTTTCTAGTAGCCAAATTAGTTGATTGGGAGAAATATAATTTACTCCAAGGCGAAGCTAACCTGTATTTTGAAGGTACTTATATCGGTAGAACAATTATCGAAGCGGAAAGTCTAAATGATACCCTTTCGATCTCTCTAGGAAGAGACAGGGGAATAGCAATCGAACGAGAAAAGATAGATCAAAATTCCAAAAAAAGGTTAATTGGGTCAAACTACACTGAAACAAGATCCTATAAAATCAGCATTAAAAATAATAAGTCTTCATCGGTAAACTTGAAGGTCATCGATCAATATCCAATTTCGATAGTCAGTGATATCTCAGTCAGCCTCCTTAACTCTTCTAATGCGAAGGTCAATAGTGATACAGGATTTATAGAATGGGAATTGAAGCTCAGCCCGGCAGAACAAAAGGTTTTGGATTTGGAATATGAAGTAAAATATCCAAGAAAGGAAAAAGTGATTTTGGATAGATAATTTTGACCAGATTTTGTTTATCAAAATCGAGCTATACTTAAGTAAAAAAAGAGGGTATTTGACTCAAAACTTAAATTTACTTTTTTGGTTTTGAGTCAAATACCCTTTTTATCTTATCCTCTCGCTCCAACGGAAATAAGTCTCAGAGTAGTTGCAAACATCAAACCTGACAACTTTGACTTTTCAATAGCATAGAGCATGATTACATGCTTAAATTTACCACAAATGACCATGCAGAAAATTATTAGCTGTTAACTGAGGATGTGTGAAAAAGAAACTTGATTAAGATTAATCTCCACATAAGGAATTTTGTCAAATTACTTTTTTCACACAACCTTACACGTTAAACTTTCACAGCTGTAAAAACATGGGGTTTAACACTTTAACTTATTGATTATTAATCAATTAAACTATTCATCCCTCACCATGGAATTAGGTTTGTTATTTGTGATTTAAAACCAGTTTTTAAAGAGATCACACTAACTTTTAACCCTAACGACTGCTAACTTTTCCGAAATCAATAAACAGGAAATTCTTGTTCCAAACCTTTGAAATCATCGATCATATTCCACCTTGGTTTGAAATAATTTGAAAGAAGTCTAGCTCCTGTATTACCTGTTCTAATATATTCTAATGCTGCTTGAAACCTCACTTCTTCAGCACTCCCCCAGTTTTTGGATGGGCTGTCAGGAGCTAATATATCTGCAGGGAAACCATCGAAATAATCTGCTTTTCCTTCTGCATTATCTATTGCAAATGTTATTGGCACTAACTCAACATCATTTTCTCTGAGTGTCCTACTATCGAAACTTAAAGGAAAAGATCCAACAGGTTTCCCAAATGTATTATCACCTACCAAAACAACTTCCATATAAGGATCCAAACTATTGATTAATAACTCTGAAGCTGAAGCAGAGCCTCTAGACGTAATAAAAACTATTCTACTCAAATTCAAATTTCCATTTTTATTAAAGTTGACGGTTCTATTATTATTTGATCTTTCAACATTATGTCTATTTGTATACATCACATTATTTGAAGCACTGATGGGTACAAGGTAATTTAAGATTTGTTCTGTAACAGCTACGGAGCCTCCTCCATTATATCTTAAATCTATGATGATTTCATCAATCCCCTCTTCAATAAAATAATTAAAAGAATCTTCTACTTCTTGACTTCTTGTTGGATTGGTAAGTCCGGGGGTTTGGCGGAAACTTTGATATACCCAGTAGCCAATTTTCTTGTTTTCTTGTTGAATTACATCCTTGTATAGCACGGAGTTGGTTTGGAATGCTGCTTTTGGTATGGATGTCGTTTTTTCTGAATTGTCTGGTAATCTAAATTTAAAGGTATTCGTAAAACCTATTTCATTTGGCCCAAGCTGGAAATTAAAACCACCAGTGCTTGTTTTATATTCAGCAATCGGTTTTCCATTTATCTCTAAAACTTGCCAGCCTCTTTGCCAACCATCTTGCCCAGCAGGAGAAAGATCATAGACAAATGAAACGAACATATTTTCATTGGCATCAATTGAAAATCCAAAACCATGAACTCCTGAAGCTTGACCCGTAAAAGCAGCATTAAAGGCTTCTCTTGTAGTCAAATACGAAAAACGGTCAAGTGGTTTAAAAATTATGGCATTCAGTAACTCTGCATTCGTGCTGTACTGAGTCACATCAATATTTGAAGGAAGCTCTTTGTTCCAAAAATACCAATCCCCCATCGACCTAACAATGGCTTCCTTTACAACGTCTTCGATTTTAACTGGATCTGGTGTTTCTTCTTCTGGGTTACAAGAAAATATTGCTACCGAAACAAATAAGATTAAGAAACGAGCTATTAATAACTTGATATTCATATAACTTTTGATAATAATTTGATTTATAAACGTAATATTGATACGGAATGGTTTAAATAAAAAAATCATACGCTTTTACTTGACTCCATTTTGTAGAATTCTTTTCAATAAATGCTAAATGCAATGGATCGACCTGATATTTATCCTGATCTTCAACCGAATCAAAAAATAAAGTGCAGGCTATCTGATAACTTGAATCCACGATGCCTCTTTCTTCTGTGGGTGCTGGTTCACCAATGAAAAATTGCCCTACTGTCGGACAAAGACCCAAATTAGACGCTTCCTTTTTGAACCCTGCTACATCAACTCCTTCATTCAACCAGAAAAATACCTGATGAATCATTTTTCCACCATGCTGCTGCCCAGCAAGCAAAGGCGTTGAAAAAGACGCTGTCAAACCAGCAAGTCCGACATTTTTGATAAAATTTCTTCTTGATTTCATTTGATATAGTTTAAAGGATCTAAATATAAAAATTTAAATTGCTCCTTGAAATGATCACTCAAATAAAATTAGCTGTAAGATTTTAGATTATAATGACAGAAAAACCCAAGAAAAAGGTATTGATTATCACTTATTACTGGCCGCCTTCGGCAGGCTCAGGAGTACAACGCTGGCTGAAATTTGCTAAATACTTACCTGAATTTGATTGGGAACCAGTTATTTTCACACCAGAAAACCCTGATTTTGACCTTAAGGACGAGAGTTTGCTTCATGAAATCAATCCTAATCTGGAAGTACTTAAATTCCCTATTTGGGAACCTTATGCGCTTTTCCGCTCTCTTAAGAAAGAAAAAATAAAAGACACTTCTAAGGTCTTAGAGAAAAAAGATAAATCTATTGTCGACAAGCTTGGGATTTGGGCAAGGGCAAATTTCCTGATTCCTGATCCAAGAATATTCTGGGTAAAACCTTCCGTAGATTTTTTACAAGGTATCCTTGACAACAATCAAATTGATGCCATCATAACTACAGGGCCACCACATAGCCTTCACTTGATCGGGAGAGAACTGAAACGCAAAACCAACATCTTTTGGCTTGCTGATTTTAGAGATCCTTGGTCTCAATGGGAGTTTCTCGATACGCTACCAATGACCTCTCTTGTTAGAAAGAAACATGAACAAATGGAGCATACTGTTCTCCGAGAAGCTGATATCGTCACCACCATCAGTCCAACATTTCAACAAGATTTAGCAAAAATAGCTGGTAAAAACATTTCTCTTTTGACCAATGGATTTGATACAGCTGATCTCCCTGTTGATTGGAATCCACAAAACATGACTACTGCCTCGATCGAAATCGTCTACACAGGTGTGATTGATGCAATCAGAAACCCAATCCCTTTTATTGAAGCTTTTCAAAAAGTTTTTAAGGAGAATCATAGAGAAGCACATTTACGATTCGTCGGCAAAGTTTCGTCTACCGTGGAAGAATTTGTCAAAAAGGATCCTTGGCTAACGAAATTTATCCATTTTGAAGGATACGTAAGTCATCAGGAAGTTTTTGAGTATTATAGAAAAGCTAACTTATTGTTGTTGATCTTAACAGATACCAAAAATGCAAAGGGGAACATTCCTGGTAAAATATTTGAATATTTGGCAACTGGCAGACCTGTTTTAGCATTGGGTGACCCTCAAGGCGATTCTGCACAAATCTTAAAAGCAGCAGCCACCAATGCTGTATTCAAACATACCGATCAGGAAGGAATTGAAGCCTTTTTAACTCAGTTCAACCCGGATAAATCTCAAGAAATCAAACCTGATACAGCCATGTATTCTAGAAAAAATTTAACCAAAACCTTAGCCAAACTCTTAGATGCAAGCCAAGATTCCATTTCTTGATCTCAGCCGATTTTCTGAGTCAATTCAGATTAAACTGAAGGAGAAGTTTTCCGAGCTATTGGAAAAAGGTGTTTTTTCAGGATCTGAGGAGATATCAAGACTTGAAGAAAACCTACAGAAATACTTAGATGCTCCTTTTTTATCTACTTGTTCTAATGGAACAGATGCTTTGGAAATTGCTCTTCGTGTATTGAATATTGGCCCTGGGGATGAAGTAATTGTACCAGCTTTATCATGGGTTTCTACTGCTGAGGTTGTGGTTCTCTGTGGAGCGAAGCCTGTTTTTATCGACACAAATGCTGATGGGCTGATAGACTTATCACTTTTGGATCAGGTATGGACGCCTCAAACTAAAGCCATTATCCCCGTACATTTATATGGAAAAATGGTTGATATGCCTGCTTTAATTGCTTGGGCAAAATCAAAAAAAATCCAAGTCATAGAAGACGCTGCTCAAGCCTTTGGTGCTTTTCATGAAAATATCAGTGCAGGACTATTCGGCGATATCGGTTGTTTTAGCTTTTATCCTACTAAAAACCTTGGAGCTTTAGGAGAAGCAGGTGCTTTAGTAACAAAGGATAAGACAATTGCTGAGCAAATTCAAGTCATGATCAATCATGGTCAGGAAAAAAGAGATCATCATGTGGCAATTGGCAGAAATGCAAGAATAGACACGCTTCAAGCTGGTTTTTTGAACATTCTGCTTCCCTATTTTGAAAATTGGCAGCAACATAGAAAAGCTTTAGCGGGTATTTATTTGGAGGAATTGCAGTCTCTCAAGTGGCTTTCTTTGCCAGAAGGATTAGAAAAATCTTCCCATAATGCACATCTTTTTACCGTTCAATGTAAGGAAAGAAACCAGCTAAAAACCTTCTTGGAAGCACAAGGTATCGGAACTGCAATTCATTATCCAAATATCATCCCTAGGATGAAGCCTTATCATGTTGACAAACATTTTCCAGAAAGTCATAGAATTTCTGAACAAGTGATGTCCCTGCCCTTAAATCCATTTTTAACTCAGGAAGAAGTTTACAGAATTTGTAGTGCCATAAAAGGCTTTAATTTTAATCAAGATTTTTGACGTTAACACATCCAAAACCCAAAGAATTTTGAGCTCCAAAACCAGCATAATAGCCGAATTCTTGGAGTAAGGGAGAAGCTTTCAATTTGAAATCATACCTAAAGCCTTTCAAATGAACCAATTCATATTGATACATATTGAATACGATTTCTTCTTCCTCTACTTGCGAAATAGGTTGAAATTCGATTTCAGGACAGTAGTGATCTAATTTAGTAATTGATTTGAGTTCTGGTATCGCTGAAGCAAATCTCTTCAATAAATCCGTTTTGAAAAGTTCGGGGTAACGTGAGTCTGTTGGTGAAATAAATTCAGATCCGCCTAACCCTGATTGATCAAATAAAAATACGGGAGTCACAGCACTATAAACCATTACACCTTTAAATACTGGAGGGGGAACTACTTCAATAGCGCAGATTCTGTATTTCACGGTATCTTCACCTGAATGCAAGCTAATTTGTTTACCATGAATTAAATGAAATAAATAATCAGTTGCATCCTCTTCAAGTAAGATTCTTATGTCGAGTGTAGCTTCATCACCTTGATGAATAAGAGAACCTTTTTCTTTTATGATTTTTATTTTATCCAGCTCCAAATTTGAAAAAGTAAAAGGAATATATCTCACAAATTCATTCTTTTCATTCAAAAACAACTGAAGCTTTGAAAAATCTGCTTGTTCAAAAATACCCTCCAAGGCAGCAGAAAGCTGATATTGATAGTTCAGTGCAAATTGGCTTGCCTCACTCTCTCTTTTTAGTTTGATTAAAAATTGCATCGTTTTGATATAAAATATAATGCAATTTAGCTATTAACTCCTTTACATAAAATACCCTGTTCTGGGTATTTTTTAAATAATTTTCAATATTGTCATGAATTGTCCGATAATTTTTTAATGGAATTTGGGGAAAAAATAAAAAAACAAGTCACTTACCGATTTAAAAGTGTTAATTCCACAGGTCTAATATCCCTTACTTTGTCCCAGATGATATTATTTTGGTGTAGTTTTTAACTATAACTTATTAAGATCAAATTTTTCCCCTACCCCAAATCACAGAATTTCAAACATGATTCATATATTAGCTTCATGAACAAAATAGCAGCTATCACCCTCCTCTGTTTGATGTTTAACTCTTTTTCCTATGGTCAAAGATCGAGTCCGATTGGGTTAATTGAGACCAATTATGGGGATATTTATATCAAACTGTTTGAAGAAACACCCAATCATCGGGAGAGTTTTATCGCCCTAGCAAAGAGTGGCTATTGGGATTCGCTGACCTTCAATCGCGTCATTCCCAACTTTGTCGCACAAGCAGGCTGTCCTGATACTGAGGAAGGCTTCAATGATCCTGAATATCTCTTAGAACCTGAATTTGTCAAAGGAATCACACATGTATATGGTGCAGTTGGTGCTGGAAGAGACGATAACCCTGGGAAATTATCAGCGAGATGTCAATTTTATATTGTGCAAAACAAAAATGGACTTCACAGGCTAGACAATGATTACACGGTTTTTGGACAGGTTATCAGTGGAATGGATATCGTTGATAAAATAGTTTTAGTAAAAAAAGATGATTCCGATGAACCCTTGACAGCCATTACGATGAAAGTAAGTATTGTTCAAATGACAAAAAGAGAAATTGAAAAACTCTATGATAATTAGCGCAAAAAGGTTGATCAAATGAATCGATAAAAACTTTCTTTTTTCAAACAAAATCAAATACTACTACCCGATTTTCGTTTATATTTCATAATTTCAAGGCATGATTTGGGCATATCCGGACGGAAGTTTATTAACATGGTTATCAGTGATTTTTGTATTACTCTACACCATCTATTTATACAGATTTTATCTTATCAACAGAAAATTGCAGGTAAAAAAGCATCGCATTTTCATTAAAATGATTTTGCGTAGTGCATATTTTATTCTTTTTCTAATCGCCCTTGCAGGCCCATCTATTGGGACTTCCATGAAGGAGATTAAAGAGGAAGGAAAAGATATATTTCTTGCGATCGACCTATCCCAATCAATGAATGCGACCGATATAGGACCTTCTAGATTGCAAAGGGTAAAGTTTGAATTAAAAAATTTGGCAAAGAGTTTTGCTGGAGACCGAATAGGTTTGATCATCTTCAGCTCTGAAGCATTCGTACAATGCCCACTCACTTTTGATCAAAATGTACTGCAGCTTCATATTGATGGACTCAATACAGGGCTTGTTCCCAGCCAAGGAACAGATATTAACGCTCCACTTCAGATGGCTTTAAGTAAATTTAGATCTGACGAAAGACCTGAGACAAATAGTAGATCGGTGATTTTGGTTTCAGATGGAGAAGATTTTGGTGAAAACTTCAGGCCGATTATCAGTGAATTAAATGATGCTGGAATTAAAATTTTTAGCCTAGGTGTCGGTACTTCTCAGGGATCCACCATACCAAGGGGAAATAACGTGATTATCGACCCTAAAACCAATCAACCAGCTATAAGTCGCTTAGAAACAACAAATTTGAAATACTTAGCAGCGCAGACTGAAGGTGCTTATTTTGAATTAAGTGATGAAACTCAAGAAATTTCAGACCTGATCGCTGCCATCGACAGAGAAGAAGGTGCCGTGACTGGAAGTAGATTGGTTGAAGCATCGGCAAACAAATATTTCTACTTTCTATTTATCGCACTGGGATTAGCTTTTCTCGATATGATATTCCCATTACGAACCATCAACTTGTAAAATATTGTTAACAGATCAATATGATTTTAATCAGTAGACTAATTTTATTCATCTTTCTTCTTATTCCCTCCTCATGGATGGAAATATCCAAGAAAAACGCTGCTATCAAATCAGCAGCCAAGAGTTATGGAGAAGCGAATTATGAAAAATCTATTGAAGATCACCTTTTTTTAACCTCAGAATTTGGAATCAACAGTCCAGAGACCACATACAATCTTGGCCTAAGTTACCAGTATGCTGAGAAAAATGAGGAGGCCCAACGTACTTTCATGTCTCTATTGAATAATCCTAATCCTATGATTGCCTCCTTTGCTTCCAACCACAATGGATTGATTTTGGCAAAAGATGAAAAATATAAAGAAGCATTAGAAGCTTTCAAATATGCACTAATAAAAGATTCTCAAAACGAAGCCGCAAGGTACAATTACGAGCTTTTGGCGAGATGGCTAGAGGAGAATCAGGACCAACAAGATCAGGAAGACGAAGGAGAGAATGATGAAAATCAGGACGAGCAAGATCAAGAAGAGCAGGAAAAACAAGAGGAACAAGATAAAAAAGACGAAAACAAAAAAAATGGTGAAGGCGAAGAGGAGGCAGAAAACGACGAGGATGCTGAATCAGAGAAAAAAGAAGATAAAGAGGGTGAGAAATCTCAAAATGAAAAAGATTCTCAAGAACCAAGCGAACTAGATTCGGACCTTAGCGAAAGAGAGAAAGCCATGGAGCAATTGAAGGAAAAGCTCAAGGAAATGAATCTTACTCCAGAGCAGGCCTCTCAAATTCTAGATGCAATGAACGCTGCCGAACTCCGCTATATTCAACAAAATCGAAAAAAAGCTACTAAAAGGCCAGACAAAGGTCTGCCTGATTGGTAAAATAGAGAATGGATGTGAGACCTACCTGACGGTAGGCAAGTTTGAGACGTGACATGTAAGACGTGAGATATTTGAGGTGAGAAAATAGAAGTAAGAGCCAAGAAACAAGAGAATAAAAGCTCTTGTCTAAAATCAGGAGACATCTCACTCTGTTCGATGTGACAGGCCTAAAAGTCATTTCGAACGTAGAGAGAAATCTCATCATACAAAAATCAAGATAAGATGTGTTTAATTAAAGATTTAATGTCATAACGCGAGACATCTCACTCTGAAAGATTTGACTATCTTAAAATAATAGGGTTAATCGATACCCCAATCTCATAACATTGTAACTTTACAATCCGCCGCGCCTGTGCGCCGAGGCGTAGCGGAAAATTTCTTTAAATTTTATAACCAAAAATATAAACCCAAATGAAAGAAGTATATATCGTATCCGCAGTAAGAACTCCATTAGGGAGTTTTGGAGGGAAATTATCAGGACTAACAGCAATTGAATTGGGAAGCATCGCTATCAAAGGAGCTTTGACAAAAGCTGGCCTTGATCCCAAGGAAGTAGAAGAAGTGATCATGGGTAATGTAATCTCTGCCAATCTAGGTCAAGCACCTGCGCGACAGGCAGCTATTGGAGCTGGAATCGGTTACCATGTTCCGTGTACCACTGTAAACAAAGTTTGTTCATCTGGGATGAAAGCAGTAATGTTTGCAGCACAATCTATCATGACGGGTCAAAACGATATTGTGGTAGCTGGCGGGATGGAAAGTATGTCGAATGTGCCATTTTATGTTCCCAAAGCTAGATTTGGTTACAAATATGGCAATGCTGAGTTTGTAGATGGCTTGGTAAAAGATGGCCTATTTGAAGTTTATTACAAATTCCCTATGGGTAATTGTGCTGATAATACGGCTAAGGAAATGAATATTACCCGAGAGGAACAGGATAATTATGCTATTCAGTCTTATACCCGCTCTGCTGAAGCATGGCAAAACGGTTCCTTCAAAGAGGAAGTTGTTCCTGTGGAGTTGACAGGGAGAAAAGGTGAGAAAATTGTAATTGACGAAGATGAGGAATTCAAAAATGTGATGTTTGATAAAATTCCATCTTTAAGACCTGTTTTTGATAAAGAGGGAACTGTCACAGCCGCAAATGCTTCTACCATGAATGATGGAGCTTCTGCCATTCTTTTGATGAGCAAAGAGAAAGTTCAAGAACTTGGATTAACACCAATTGCTAAGATTAGAGGTTTTGCAGATGCAGCCCAAGACCCACTTTGGTTTACTACTGCTCCTGCCCTTGCGATTCCAAAAGCGATCAAAAATGCTGGATTGACAGAGAATGATGTTGACTTCTATGAAATCAATGAAGCATTTTCAGCAGTAGCTATCGCAAACCAAAGACAATTGAATTTGGACAGTGATAAACTCAATGTATTCGGAGGAGCTGTTTCTTTGGGACACCCACTCGGAGCTTCTGGAGCAAGGATCATTGCGACATTAACGAGTGTTCTTACGCAGAAAAAAGGTAAGATTGGCGTAGCTGGAATATGTAATGGCGGTGGCGGCGCATCTGCTATCGTTATTGAAAAACTATAAATCAAAATTTAGGGAAGATCTAATCCTCACCAATAGTCGTCAAAAGCAACTTAACGAATTTGATTATTATAAGCTGCTAATGAAGAGGCATCAGATTGACGAGGCTCCAATTCTTTCCTTTCTTATTCAAAAGACAAAGAGTTCATGATGATGAACTCTTTGTCTTTTTTGCTTATTATTACAAGGTAATAAAATCCAACAAATCAATTCCAATGCGCATCTGGACCGTACTATATTTAGTAGCATTTACTTTAATTTCTAATTTATTATTTGCTCAAAATCAGATAATTAAAACTTATTACGACGAGCAGCAACTCAAAGTGAAGGAGCTTATTCAACACGTAAACGGTATTAAAAATGGTTCGTACCAATTGTATTATGAAAGCGGGAGTTTGGCTTTAGAAGGGAATTTTTCTAATGGAAAACGAGAGGGATTGTTTGTTGATTTTTTCCCTGACACCAAAGACACACTTCGGCTCACGACTTACATCAATGACAACAAAGAAGGAACTTCGATTTCTTATTTTGAAAATGGGAATATTTCACAAAAGGTCAACTATTCAAATAATCAGATCGATGGAGAATTGATCACTTATTATCCTTCTGGTAAAATGAGGCAAAAGGCATCATTTAGAAATAATAAGCCTGAGGGTTTGACATTGATTTATGATGAAGATGAAAAACTCATAGAAAAGAAATCCTATGAAAATGGAGTACTTGAGGGATATCAAGAACAATATTATTCTAACAGTCAGATAGAGTCCAAGACATTTTATAAAAATGGTCAATTACATGGCGAACAATTCACTTTTTATAATAATGGACAATTGAAGTCTAAAAGTAACTTTAGAAAAGGCTATCAATATGGAGATTTCAAACAGTTTCATCCCGAAGGACAGCTAGCAAAATCTGGTAAGTACAAAAACGGCGATCCTGAGGGAGAATTTAAAAGCTTCTATCCAAACGGTCAAATTCAAGAAATCTCAAGGTATAAAAGAGGCTTAGCAGAAGGGACTTTTTTGAGTTACTATGAATCAGGCAAAGTTCAAAATGAAACTTTCCACAATAGGTACAATGAAGTAACAAAATCCATTAGCTACTTCGAATCAGGTCAAGTCCTCAAAGAAGTGAATTTCGAAAGAGGTAGAGAACATGGGTTAAGCAAGATTTTCTTTCCAAAGGGAAATATAAGAGAAGAACTCCCCTATCAAAGAGGGAAAATCCATGGGATTCAAAAGATTTTTAATGAAAGTGGAGATTTGATTTTAGAAAGGTTTTTTGATGAAGGAAAGGTCACCGGAATTACTGATCATGAAAAAAAATAAAAATGACAAGAATTAGTCCTTTTCTGACTTCAAACACAAATGCTTTTTCTATTTTTGTCCAAAGATTTTCATCATGAATAGCGCTATTAAAGAAACTAATTTTCAATTTCCAAATCAGAAGGGTTTTTACAAGGGTAAAGTCAGAGATGTTTATATTTTTGACCAGACTATTGCCGTTGTGGCTACAGATCGAATTTCTGCTTTCGACGTAGTATTGCCCAAACCTATTCCGTACAAAGGTCAGGTTTTGAATCAAATTGCAGCAAAATTTCTGAAAGCTACTAGTGACATCGTGCCAAATTGGGTTACCTCAACGCCCGATCCTAATGTCACCATAGGTAAGCGCTGCGAACCTTTCAAGGTTGAAATGGTTATCAGAGGCTACCTTGCAGGTCATGCAGCTAGAGAATATGCTGCTGACAAGCGCTCAGTTTGTGGTGTTGCTTTACCCGACGGTTTGAGGGAAAATGACAAACTACCACAGCCGATCATCACTCCTACAACCAAAGCGGATGAAGGACATGATGAAGATATTTCAAAGGAAGAAATTCTCAACAAGGGAATCGTTAGTGCTGAAGATTATGAAACATTAGAGCAGTATACACATGCTTTGTTTCAGAGAGGAACTGAAATGGCAGCCGAGATGGGTTTGATTTTGGTTGATACCAAATATGAATTTGGGAAATATGAAGGTGAAATTTACCTGATTGACGAAATTCACACGCCTGATTCCTCTAGGTATTTTTATGCCGAAGGCTACGAAGCCAATCAAAGAGCTGGGAATTCCCAAAAACAATTATCCAAAGAGTTTGTGAGACAATGGTTAATTGGACAAGGATTTCAAGGAAAAGACGGTCAAAATGTACCAATCATGCCCAATTCTTTTGTAGAAGAAATTTCAGAAAGGTATATTGAGCTTTTCGAAAAAATCACTGGAGAAAAATTCGTTAAAGCAGACACAATGAACTTAGAAAAAAGAATTGAGGAAGCAGTTTTAAAATCAATCAATAATTAAAGCAAAGACACAAGATGAATGATTATAGACTCAAGGCTTCGTAAATGCCAAGTCTCAAATCTCTTGTCTAGCGTCTCATATCAAAAAAAACATGAAATACACAGTAGATAAAAAAGAGCAATATGTGGTATTTACACCACTTGAAGAGAAATTGGATTCAGCGCTTTCTCCAAAGTTGAAGTCAGAACTTTTGACAGTTCATGCAGAAGGTTATCAAAATCTTGTAATTGACATGAGCCAAGTAAAGTATGTGGATTCAAGTGGATTGAGTGCACTTTTGGTTGGTAATAGGGAATTTAGCCGTGAAGGTGGGATTTTTGTTATTTCTGGAGTGCAAGAGCATGTGATCAAATTGATCAAAATATCTATGCTTGATAAGGTTTTCAACATCGTAGAGACACTCGAAGAGGCTGCAGAAGCAATCTTCATGCACGAGATTGAAAATGGAGACTCCGAAGAAGGGGAAGAAGGGTAATTTTGGAATTTGAAGTCACCATATTAGGATCCAATTCAGCGATTCCAGCTCATGGCAGAAATCAAACTGCGCAATTGGTTAATGTTGGCCTTACCTCCATGTTGATAGACTGTGGGGAAGGTACACAAATACAATTGCGCAGATTTAAACTTAAATACAGTCGAATAGAAAATATATTCATCAGCCACCTTCATGGTGACCACTATTTTGGGCTGATGGGAATGATTTCTACTTTTCACTTACACAAAAGAACTAGACTCCTAACTATATTCGGCCCTCAAGGATTAGACGAAATCATCACTACCCAACTCAAACACAGCAATACAAGACTCAATTTTCCTCTTAGATTTGTCCAAACCAATCCTTCGGAAAAAGAATTGATTTTGGAAGAAAAAAACTTTAAAGTTTTTTCAATCCCGCTTAAACATCGCTTGCCTTGTACGGGTTTTTTGATTCAAGAAAAACCAGGTTTACTGAGGATGAACAAGGAGATGCTTTTAGAACATAAAATCAGTGTGGAAGCCATCAATACATTGCGGAAAGGAATTGACTTTGTAAATGAAACGGAAGGAATAACTTACTTGGTAAAAGATTTCACGCTACCACCAAAGCCACTTCGCTCCTATGCTTTTTGCTCTGATACGATCTACGATCCAGTAGATTTAGTTGCAAACATCCAAGGTGTAAGTACCATTTACCATGAATCAACTTTTGGAGATGATGAAGCTTTGAGAGCAAAAGAGACTTTTCATAGTACAGCAAAGCAAGCAGCTGATATTGCAAGAAAAATAGGAGCAAAAAAACTCTTACTCGGTCATTTTTCTACGCGATACGTGGATTTAGATCCTCTCCTAGAACAAGCTAAAACTAATTTCGAGAACAGTTTTCTGAGTGAAGAAGGCCTCACCTACTCTATTGAATAGTATAAATCAAGCAAGAATCACTTTATGGAAATTGAGATCAAAGAAAGAAATTTTCAAACCAAAAAAACCAACCTCTTTATAATTCTTTGTGGAATATTTTTAACCAATGCAATCCTAGCAGAAATTATTGGTGTGAAAATTTTCTCAGGAGAATTGACACTAGGTTTTCAACCCGTAGGTTGGAGGTTTTTTGGGGATTATATTTTAGATTTTAACCTAACAGCAGGGGCAGTAATTTGGCCTATCGTATTTATCACAACAGATATTATCAACGAATACTTTGGTAAAAAAGGAGTCCGTAAAATCAGTTTTTTAACCGCCTTCTTTATCGCTTATATTTTTGTCATTATCACTATTGTTACACAACTTCATCCAGCTCCTTTTTGGCTTGACGTGAATACGCCCGATCCCAATGGCAATGCTTTTGACATCGATTATGCATTCAATACCATTTTTAGACAAGGGTTAGGAATCATAATCGGTTCATTAATTGCTTTTCTCTTAGGGCAATTAATAGACGTATATGTTTTTCAAAAACTCCGAAAAATCACAGGTTCAAAGATGATCTGGCTGAGAGCTACTGGTTCTACATTAGTTTCACAATTTATCGATTCATTTGTTGTCTTGGGAATAGCCTTCTATATTTTCGGAAACTGGAGCTGGGCACAAGTAGTCTCTGTAGGCATCATCAATTACATCTACAAATTTGGTGTTGCTGTATTACTTACGCCTCTTTTATATCTAGGACACCATTGGATAGATAGGTATTTGGGAAAAGATATTGCTGAAAAATTGACTGAGGAAGCAATGGAGGACACTTCGTTTTTATAATTGTGGCAAGGATATTTTCTAGAAAGAACAAAATCCAGTAGATTTTACAAATTATCTATTCAACGACTACACAAAAATTCATCAGTACTTTTCACCTGACACGTCAACAAAAAAATAAGACGCAAAAATCTAGGATTCTTGCGTCTTAGGTCTTGATTCTCAAACTTGCCTACCGTCAGGTAGATCTCGTGTCTATTTTAAGCACTCGGCGGCATTGTAGGTCTTACTTCAATTTTACTTGGAAGTGTTCTTGAATTCATTTTCATCAAGTCAACTACCATTTGTCCCAAGTCTTCAATTTGAATTTTCCAACCATCTTTATCATTCGGCTGATGGTCATTGAAATAAGTAGCAACTGATCCTGGCATGATGGTCGTTACACGAATGCCATACTTTCTTACATCAAGCATAGCCGCTTGAGAAAATCCAGTTACTCCAAACTTACTTGCATTGTAGGCTGATCCATTGGCAAAGAAATTGGTTCCCGCCAAACTTGAGATGGAAATAAAGAATCCTTTGGACTGCTTCAAACCTTCTAATCCGGCCTTGATACTGTAAAAAACGCCAGTAAGGTTGGTATCAATGGTTTCATGCCATTGTTCGACAGTCATGTCTTCAATGGAAGCAAAGTGACCAATGCCTGCATTTGCCACAACCAAATCTAATTGACCCCACTTGGTCATCACTTGGTCTACAGCTTCCTTTTGTGAGTCAAACTTACGCACATCAGCAGCGATACCAATTACCTCTCCTTTTCCGATTTTTTTGAGTTCGGCGACTGCTTTGTCAGCTGCCTCTTGCGATCTACTTGTAATAGCTACTTTCATCCCCTCAGCCAATAAGGCCGCAGCGATACCGTATCCTATTCCTTTACTTCCTCCAGTGATTAATGCTGTTTTGTTGGTTAAGTTTTGCATGTTTTTTTGTTTTGATTAAAAAGAAGGAAGCCCATCGATCCGACAGGCTTCTTGTATTTGTTCAACCTAGTAACAAGAAAAAAAGTTTACTTTATGCCTATCCTATTACTACCTTTGTATTTCCTACTCCATCTAAAGTGAGATCTACAGGTTTATTTGATTTCCATGATCCGCCAGTAAAATCTGGGACATCGATAGAGTTTGATCTATTAGAAACAGACCACTCACTCAATGGGGCAACGGCCGACCATAATGCCGCATCATACACATCTTGATCCAAGGCTAAACCATTTCTGAGGCAGTCTATAAGCCTCCATTCCATCATAAAATCCATTCCGCCATGTCCGCCAATTTGTTTGGCAAGTTCACCTACTTTCTTTACAATTTGAGGTGTGTAACTTTCCTGTAAAAGTTTCAGTTCGTCCTCATTCATCCATGAATGGCCTTTGGACACTTTTTGACTTGGATATTTCTGAGCAAAGGCTTTTGTACCCGATACAGCATGCAGCCGAGAATACGGCCTCGGCGAACTCACATCATGCTGAATAAGCATGGATTTGCCATTTTTAGTTTTGATCATGGTGGAATTCATATTTCCCCCAAACTTCTTCTCCGCAAAACCAGCGAAGAAATTATCATTTTCTGCTAATTCATTTGCTCGCTCTCTCATATGATAATCATTGGAAGATAAAGAAGTCAAGTAATCCATTTGATCACCTCTATTTATATCCATAATCTGAGCTATTGGACCCAATCCGTGTGTTGGATATAAGTTCCCATCACGAAAATTCTCTTTCAGTCTCCACATATCCTGGTATCCGTCCTTAGCAAAATTCAAATCAAGTAAATCATGGATATAAGCTCCTTCACCATGTATAATTTCCCCAAAGAAACCTTCCCGAGCCATATTTAAAGTCATTAATTCAAAAAAATCATAACAACAATTTTCAAGCATCATGCAGTGCTTTTTGGTCTTTTCTGATGTTTGTACTAGCTGCCAACATTCATCTAATGTGCGTGCAGCAGGAACTTCTACAGCTGCATGTTTGTCTGACTCCATCGCATATACAGCCATTGGTGTGTGCCAATCCCATGGCGTAGCAATGTATATCAAGTCCAAATCCTCTCGATCGATCATCTTTTTCCAAGAATAAGCAGAGCCACTATATTTTTCAGGTTGGTGTATCGTCCCTTTTAGTAAAGCTGCCACTTTTTCGACTCTTTCTGGAATTAAGTCACAAAGCGCCTTAATTTCCACATTTTGGATTTTACTCAATCTACTTACAGCGCCAGGGCCACGCATACCCAAGCCAATGACACCCACTCTAACCTGATCTAATTTGGGTGCGGCATAGCCAGACATATTGAAATTTTGATTGTGTCTATATTTCACCAGTTCAGGAATCTTTTCAAAGTCTTCGATAGTCCTAAAACTTGAAAATCCAGAACCTATTAGACCCAGACCAGCTAATCCTGATAACTTGATGAAATCTCTTCTATTATTTTTCATTATTTTGTGGATTATTTTTACTCTACAACCATACTATACATCTCACTTTCTCTGTTTCCAGGAGTGACAATGATATATTTCAAAGTCAAGGGACCTTGGTCTTCTCTTGGAGTTGGCATCAAGAATTCACCTTGATACAATTGGGCCGTTCTGTCTGCTTTATGTCCATCATAGGTGTAGTAAATTTTACTTCCAGCTACACTTGATGTCATTTGAATTGATTTACGTCCTTCTCTTTCCGTGATCTCTATTTTCGCTTCTGGAATTCTGAAATTTACATCCTGATACTCCAACTCAGCAAGTCTGTGAGGGAGTCTAGAGGTGAAAAAAGAATCGTAATCCTTTTTCTCCTTTGGCATCCAAGCCACTTCAGCTAAAGCAAGTAATCTAGGGAAAATCATATATTGCATTTTTGCAAATGAAAGCACATACTCTGTCCACATATTTGCCTGCACACCAAGAACATGTTTTTGCTGCTCTAAAGTCAGATCAGTAGGTCTCGGATGATAGCTATAAACCTTTTCCAATGGCAAGTAGCAACAAATAAACAAAGGTTCATCAGCCTGCTTCCCTTGTCCATGATCAATATACATGTGGCTATTTGGCGTCATGATAACATCATGTCCCATCTTCGCGGCTGCTATTCCTCCTGCTTCTCCCCTCCAACTCATCACTGTAGCATTGGGTGCCAATCCTCCTTCAAGAATTTCATCCCAACCTATAAGATTTCTGCTATTTTTATTCAAAAAAGTTTCGATTCGCTTGATAAAATAACTTTGAAGTTCATGTTCGTCTTTAAGTTTGTTTTTCCTGATCACCTCTTGCGCAATCTCAGATGTAATCCATTGATCCTTTGGGACTTCATCACCTCCGATATGAATATAGTCACTAGGGAAAATTTCCATTACTTCTGTCAATACATCCTCCAAAAATTGAAAGGTCTCTTCTTTTGGACCGAAAATATTGTAGTGTACACCCCAAAAACCGGGTACACTTGTGCTGATTTCATTGTTGTACGGAGTGCTGTTTTCTTTTTTTATAACATTCATTCCTTGCGCAGGAATCCCATTTTTCATTTTATAACTACCATATTCAGGATAGGCAGCTAGAACAGCCGAGCTATGCCCAGGTAATTCTATTTCAGGAATGATCGTTATCTTTCTCTCTGCAGCATAGCGAACGAGTTCTTTTGCTTGCTCTTGCGTGTAATAACCTCCATGCTTTTTTCCATCATAGATAAAAGGTTTGAAATTCCCATACTGACCAATGATAGTAGCATCTCTCCAAGCAGCTATTTCTATGAGTTTTGGATATTTTTTGATTTCCAGTCTCCACCCTTGATCATCTGTCAGGTGCCAATGAAGTCTATTCAACTTGAAGTGCGCCATCAAATCGACAATCTCCTTCATTTCATTGAGTGTTCTGAAATGCCTACTAACATCAATCATCAACCCTCGATATGCAAACTCAGGCTTATCCTTGATAGCAATTGCAGGGATTTGCAATCGCCCTTCCTTTTCTTCGATCAACTGTAAGAGCGTCTGAAAAGCATAAAAAATCCCTGCTTCACCTCCATTGATTTCAATCTTCGCCTGATCAACATGCAATTGATAGGCTTCAGGTTCAGATTCAGAATCAAGCATAACCCAAACACTTGCTTCTGATGACAACTGATCCAAATTTAATGCATCGATTTTATAACGCTTTTTTAAAAAGTTATTAAAAAGATTCACTGATTCTATGGACGATTGTGCATCAATATAAATCCTGCTTTCAGCTGACAAAGTGAAATAACCTTCTGTTCTTTTCGCTTCCAAAGGCAAAGGAATCACGGAGATTTCTTTGTTATTTTGGCCTTGAGCATGTTTGAATATCATGATAACAAAAGTCATCATGATCAATCTAAAATGAGTGAATTTCATAAATTATTATGTGAATACTATTTGGGTTTATTTATTTGTTAATATAAAACACTTATAAAACTATCAAAATCATTTGAAATCAAAAATAATAATGCTTCATATTCAACAATCGAAGGCCTTTAAATTTTATTCGGTATTTTTATTGTTTTAAATTCATAAAATCTCATGATCAAATCTTTTGTCTATATCCTGCTTTGTTTATTTCTTTTTCTTTCATGCGCTTCAAAAATCACCCAAACTGGTCAAGCTTCTTATTATCATGACAAATTTCAGGGTAGAACTACTGCAAATGGAGAGAAATACAGGAAATATAAACTAACCGCAGCGCATAAAACGCTACCCTATGGAACAAAAGTAAAAGTGATTAATCAGAATAATGGCAAAGCAGTAAAAGTTCGCATCAACGACAGAGGTCCCTTTGTAGGAGGTAGAATTATAGACCTCTCAAAGAAAGCTGCCCGGAGAATTGATATGATTGATGATGGCGTAGTACATGTAAAAATCAAATACAAAAAATAATGCAGATGGATTGATTATCTTTGCAGCATGATAAATGACACGGAAGCGACCAAAGAAATACTCAATCATCTACAAATAGATGCTCTCAATGAAATGCAAATTGACTTCATTGAAAAAGCCAAGCATCATCAAAACCTTATGTTGCTTGCTCCAACTGGTTCAGGTAAAACATTAGCCTATCTTTTTCCACTTTTAGAAATCCTCCAAGCAGATTTGCGAGCCGTACAGGCTTTGATTATCGTTCCTTCAAGAGAATTGGCAATACAAATCGAGCAAGTTTTCAAAAGTATGAAGACTCCTTTTAAAGTAAGTACTTGCTATGGGGGGCATGCCATGAAAATCGAACAAAATAGTCTTGGAGAAGGTCCTGCAGTGGTAATCGGCACACCTGGAAGACTCAAGGATCACATTGAAAAAGAATCTTTTGATCCGAAATCAATCCAAGTTGTTATTCTAGACGAGTTTGATAAGTCCTTGCAATTAGGTTTTCATGACCAAATCAGAAATATCCTAAGACCATTGACAAGCGAGCAAAAATACTTTTTGACTTCCGCAACGAAGATGGATAGACTTCCTGAGTTTATTCCCTTTAGCGAACCCGAGACAGTGAATTTCCTTCAAGACGAGAAAGATTCCAAACTTGAATTGAAACTTGTCAATACTCCAAGTATCGAAAAAGCCGAAACATTGATGCGCTTAGTTGCTGAATTTAACAACGAGGCTTGTATAGTTTTCTGTAATCACAGAGATGCTGTGGATAGAATTAGTACACTCTTAACAGACTTTGACTTCCCACATGGCATTTTGCATGGTGGCATGGAACAAATCGACAGGGAAAAAAATCTAATTAAATTCAGATCTGGAGCACATAATTTACTCATAGCAACAGACTTGGCTTCCAGGGGTCTAGATATTCCGGAAATCAAACATGTAGTCCACTATCAACTTCCTCCAAAAGTAGAAGCTTTTACACATAGAAATGGCCGGACCGCAAGGATGCATGCTGAAGGTCAAGGGTATTTGATTTTAGCTAACGATGAGATGCTTCCAGAATACATCGATAAAGATGTAGAAGAAATCTACCCATCGCAGAACTTTGTCAGCCCTGAGCTACCTGAATACGAATGTTTATACATCAGTGCCGGTAAAAAAGATAAAATCAGCAAAGGTGACATTGTTGGGCTTTTGACCAAAAAAGGTGGACTTGAAGGTGCTGACATTGGAGTTATCAGTATCCTAGACTTTTCAGCCTATGTAGCTGTCAAGAGAAATCTTGCAGAAAAAGTACTCAGGAGAGTTCATCAGGAAAAATTGAAAAAGATCAAAGTAAAGGTTGCCTTAGCTAATTAACAAAGGCTTATGTAACCTTCCTCACAGGATTCCAACTGAATTATAGGTAGCTTTAGTAAATTCATTAAACCAAAAAACTATGACCTACTACAATTCAAAAACTGTAAAAGCTGAGCATATCAATGAAGTCAGAACGCAAGTTGAAGCGGCACTGAAAGAAGAAGGATTCGGCATACTGACTGAAATAGACATTCAGGCAACAATGAAGAAAAAGCTAGACAAGGCTTATCCACCCTATTTAATCTTGGGTGCTTGCAATCCTATTTTCGCTGATAAAGTACTTCAAGCCGAACCACACATTGGTGTCTTACTCCCCTGTAATGTGATCATCAGGGAAACAGGCTCAAAACAATACGAAGTATCCGCCATGGATCCTGCAGCAGCAATGTCCGCTGTAGAAAACGAAAATATAGAACCATTGGCTAGTGAAGTCGGAGAAATGCTAACGAGGATGCTTAGTAAACTCTAAAAAAAATAGCCCGATGAAATTCATCGGGCTATTTTTTAACTATATTTTTTTATGTTTAGGTAGCAGGAAGAACTTTTGCGCTTACTTCACCAAATCCAATTCGAATACCTTCTTTTTCACAGTATCCTTTCATGATGACTGTATCTCCATCTTCGATAAACTTACGCTCTTCTCCATCCTCTAGCTTCAACGGTTTGGTGCCTTTCCAAGCCAGTTCAAGCATAGAACCATAGCTATCTTCAGTAGGTCCTGAAATGGTCCCGGAGGCATACATATCACCTACATTGATATTACATCCATTTACAGTGTGGTGTGCTAGCTGCTGGGCAATATTCCAGTACATGTACTTATAATTCGAAGTACATACTTTACTTGAGTTTTTACCTTCTGGCTGAATATATGCTTCTAAGTTAATATCAAATCCATGGTCCTTTTCGCATTGCAAATAAGGCAATACTTCTGGTTCTTGTTTTGGACCTGCTACTCTAAAAGCATCTAAAGCTTCCAAAGTCACAATCCAGGGAGAAATACTTGAGGCGAAATTTTTTCCTAAGAACGGCCCCAAAGGCACATATTCCCAAGCCTGAATGTCTCTCGCTGACCAGTCATTGAAAAGGACAAAGCCGAAAATAAAATCTTCCGCATCAGCAGTACTGATAGAATCACCCATTTTTGTGGCCTTCCCTGTAATAAAAGCCAATTCCAATTCAAAATCCAACCTTCTACTCGGTCCAAATTCCGGCGTATCCATATTGGCGTCTTTAAATTGGCCTTTTGGTCTTTTAATTGGCACACCTGATGGAATGATTGATGAAGCTCTTCCATGATAACCCACTGGAAGGTGTTTCCAATTAGGCAAAAGTGCATTGTCTGGATCTCTGAACATGGTTCCTACATTAGTAGCATGCTCTTTACTGCTGTAAAAGTCTGTATAATCTCCAATTTTAACAGGCAGAAGCATGATTGCTTCCTTTCTATTCACCATCGCTTTACCTCTACATTGGTGAACTTTCAGATCCTCTTTTTCATCATTCAAAAGCTCTTGAACACGCTCTCTAACCTTCTTCGTTACTGGTTTGCCCAAAGCAATGAAATCATTCAAAGAATCTCTGAGGAAAATATCATTGGGAAGCTGAGTAATGTCCGAGAAAAACCCTTCATCATGCAGCACTGAAAGATCAACAATCTTATCTCCTATCGCAATCCCTGCACGAGCAGAAATTCTTTTAGTTTCAAAAATACCAAAAGGAAGGTTGTAAATGGTGAAATCTGAGTTTTTAGGTACTGGAACCCAACTTACTAGGGGATTACTATTCTGATGAATCATTATCAAAAATTTGTTTCTCGCGCAAAGTTAAGATTTAATACCACAAGTTAAAAAATGAAAGCAACATTCGCCGAAATAACCCAAATAAGGATATAATTCAGTTTGGCTTTATTTACTTGATTTTGGTGATATTGATCTAATCGGACTTTTTACCCCGATTTCCTTGACATCTTTTCGAACAGTATTTGACTTCATCCCAATTTTTCTCCCACTTTTTTCTCCAAGTAAATGGACGATTACAAACAATGCATATTTTACTTGGCAAATGTTCCTTTTTCATGCACAAAGAACTCCAAACTAAGCAAAGGGTTTACTTCAGTTTATCGTTATTTATATGTCTATCCTTATCCCGAATATTCTTTTTTTGAAAATTCTTTTCTAAAGCTTCTGTCAAATCAATTCCGGTTTGGTTGGCAAGGCAAATCAAAACCCAAAGAACATCAGCCATTTCATCACCCAAGTCTTTTCCTTTATCTGATTCCTTGAAAGATTGTTCGCCATATTTCCTCGACATGATTCTAGCCAACTCACCCACTTCTTCCATCAATATGGTCATGTTGGTCAACTCCCCGAAATACTTCACTCCAACTGTCTTAATCCAATGATCAACATCTTTTTGGGCTTGGGAAAGGGTGATCTCTTCTCTTTCTGTCTTCATCTTACATTGAATAATTTACTAAATTCTATTTTTACTATCAATGATGATTGTAACAGGGCCATCATTGACCAAGGCAACTTTCATATCTGCACCAAACTCACCGGTTTGTATAGATTTACCGAATTCTTTTTCTAAAACAAAAATAAACTTCTCATACATCGGAATAGCAAAATCAGGTTTAGCAGCTTTAATGTAAGAAGGTCTATTACCCTTTTTTGTACTAGCGTGCAGTGTAAATTGAGAAATCAAAAGAATATCACCATTGACATCTAGAAGGCTTTTATTCATCACTTCATTTTCGTCTGGAAATATTCTTAAATTAATTATCTTTTTTGTTAACCATTCTAAGTCCTCTTGATTATCGGCATCTTCAATACCTAAAAGAATCATAAGACCTTTTCCAATTTCTCCCTTAATGGCAGAATTTATGGTAACAGAGGCTTCGGATACTCTTTGAATAACTGCAATCATATGCTAAAAATCCTGCATTTCTTTAGATGGTATTACTTCTACTTTTACCTGTTTTGGTTCATTTGCATGAAAAATCATCGCTTTCGCGACATCATAATCATGAATTGGTTGGTATTTTTTCAAAATTCTCAACCATTTTAAAGGCTTCATAAAAATCTTAGCCACTTCCTCACCTAGTCTAAACTCTGATCGAGAGCCCAAAAGTAATGAAGGCTGAAATAGACCTAAATAGCCGAATGAAAGAGCTTTTAGATCTTCCTCTGTTTCTCCTTTTACTTTATTGTAATATACGGAAGATTGAGGATCAGCACCAAGGGCACTTACATAAAGCATTTTGTTCGCACCAAGTTCCTTGCCCCATTTGGCAAATTCAATTACAAAATCATGATCAACTTTATAAAAATTCTCTTTGGAACCCGCAGCTTTTATAGTCGTGCCCATAGAAGAATAAATGTGGATTTCAGCCTTCGATTCCTTTATCGCTTGGACGATTGGGAAATAAATACCACCCAAATCTGCGGTCCTAAGCTGCTCTTCCCAATCTAAATTTCTCAAATCATCAAAATCTACTTTCAATTGGATCAATTTTTCATGCTTCAAGGCAAGCGTTCTTCTTCCTAAAGAAATAATCACATCATAAGACACATTTTTTAACAATTGATGCAACAATTGCATTCCAATTAAACCGGAAGTTCCAGAAAGTATTGCTATTTTTTTCATAAGATTTTAGATAAAGAGTTACTTATTTTCACTCAAGTTTATTTGTGATTTTTCCCAAGCCAAAAAGTCTTCTACTTCATTCTTCAAAAGATTAAAAATCGCTATTAAAACAGATACGTCATCAGCAAATCCTAACAGAGGAAGAAAATCAGGGATAATATCCATTGGAGTTACAAAGTATAAAATACCAAGAACCAACAGCCCCAGCGTTTTTGTAGAAAGTTTGTAGCTCCCAGACCGATGTGCTGAAATCATCCGTTTAAAAATTTTAATTGGCTCAATTGCTTGATTCAATTTAGGATTGTTCTTAAGCGATTTCACCCTATGCGATGCCTTTTCAAGTAATGCTTTCAACTTACTATCTTGACCAGCGATCACTTTTGCCTTTTCTAAATATAGTAGCTTGGCTTTTTCGTAGAAGTTTACAGACTTTTCTTTAAAAGAAATCATATAGTAATGTTAGAAGTAAATACGGATTTCAGACTTGACTTCCGTTAGGGCAATTTGAATGCCATCATTCTTTTGGTCTAGTGATCGTTGGAAGATTCTTTTTGCCAAGTCAATTCCTCTTGCTTCATCATTCATGTCTTGAAATGAAGAATTGATTAATGTCACTACACTTTCCACTGCTCTTTTGACACTCTCCCATGTTTCATCCGAAAAATATACTTGCTGAGAAAGATTGTGATTAAACTCTTCTCTCACTTCCATCAGCAATTGTGTATGCAAATCCCTTGCAGAAAATTCGGCTTGATTAACTCTTCTAACAAGGTTATTTGGGGTGATTCTCTCTAAAAGTAAACATAGCCTTTCACTAGCTTGAAGTCGAATAGGGAGAACAGTTTGTGTGTTTTGAGTTTTGAGATCTATCAATAACTTTTCCCGTTCTTTACTAAGAAAAGAAACGACAGTGAGGTACATTCCATAAATCACCAAGCCAGCTGGTAATACGATTTTTAAAAGGTCGGCTACGAAATCCATAATTAAATTTTGATTGAACTGTGAATATCTGAAATTATTGGCGATAACAAATAAAAAAAGACCATGAATACATCCATGGTCTCAAAGTATATTTAATTTTACTTGTTAAGCAAATGCCCTATCAGAAGCAATATTTACCTCAGCTAGTAATTTGTCAAAATCTGCATAGTCAATTTCTTTGATCATCATGATGATCGTATGAGCAAATTCCTGTTTGCACATTTTTACGCAATAGTCAAACCCATCTACCCGGCATTCGGAAATTCTTTTCTCATCAAAGATTCTCATCAGTTCACCTTTTTTCTTAGCGCGAACGAGTAGCTGATCTTGATTCTTTTCATTAATCACGATAGAAAAAATACCGTGTAGTGATGTAATTACCATAATTGTAAAATTGTTTCAGTCAAATTTTTGAATTTCTGTTTTACGATTTTTTTCCAATTTTCATCATTGAAGCTATTTCTAAAATATAAAATAGAATTTCAATCTTCATGATGCACCCTATACTTCGAAGTCAAAATTACTCAACTTAGACTCCTCAAAAAATACCCACAACAGGGTATTTTTTTATTAAGTTGAACCTAATCCTGTTGAATAATTAGGTTCAAAGAGATTCAAATATATAAACAACAAATTAAAAACCAGAGAATTAAAAATATATTTCAACAATGATAAGTGCTATTTCTGTCGATTTTTACCAATTGATTTTTAAGAAAACTAATATCAAACATGAAAATTTGTAAATCATATTCTACAAGATACATTTTATCACATTTTGAGATATTGAAAAATATTTTTAAAAATTTATCATTGATAAACAGACATTTACTAATTCACCCCAAATAATCTGATTTTTTAAGCTGATTTTATCGCGTGGCACCTTTGCTAATGTGAATAATATTGCTTTATATTTGCATCGCTTTACAGATAAAAATCATGTAAATGCATAGTGAGTTGGGTGAATGGCTTAAACCAGTCGCCATAGCAAACAAACTGTTATACGGACAGATAAAAGATAGAAAGAGTTGGGTGAGTGGCTTAAACCATTCGCCGCGGCGAATAAACTGTCGTACGGACAAAAAAATAGAGAGAGTTGGGTGAGTGGCTTAAACCATTCGCCGCGGCGAATAAACTGTCGTACGGACAAAAAAATAGAGAGAGTTGGGTGAGTGGCTTAAACCAGCAGTTTGCTAAACTGTCGTACGGGTAATTCCGTACCGGGGGTTCGAATCCCCCACTCTCTGCAAGATACTATAATCGGGGTGTAGCGTAGCCCGGTATCGCGCCTCGTTTGGGACGAGGAGGTCGTAGGTTCGAATCCTGCCACCCCGACTTTAAGACTTCTTCTTTATTGAAGAAGTCTTTTTTGTTTTTAAACTTCACTCCCTCTTTTTTTTATCTTACCAAATCTTTAGAGATTCTTCTGATAACCAAGACCCATAGTGAAGAAAACAATCAATTACACTTCCTCAATTTTTAAGGAATGTGTTTTGACCATAATTTCACAGTATAACTTTGAAGTTTTAGGAAAAAAAAAAAGACCAGCCAAAATCGACTGGTCTTTTTTAAATTTTATAGAAATGAAAAATTAGAACCCTAACCCAACTGCCATTGCTGTTGCATTGATATTAAAATCTGAAACCTTTGTAGCTGCTCCAGAAGTCAAGTTAATAGTATATACACCGGTTGATCCTGCTACTTCTAGTAAAGCGAATGCCATATTTGAATTTCCCCCAATATCAAATCCATTATCCGAAGTAAAATCAACTCCTAAATTCCCAATGGCTACCAAACCACCATCATTTGGAGGATCTTGTCTGTAAAGCATATTGGTTTGACTATCTAAAACAAACAGTACAGTTGTAGTGGCATTAGCAACATTATTCGTGTAAGCAGCACCATTGACCAATGGAGAACCTGGATTCAAATTCCCATCAATCGCAACTACAGTTCCCAAATCCGGGTGTAATCTTAGGTTTTGCCCTAAATTACTTACTAGTCTAATCCTATCTACAGTTGGATTAAAGTCAAATCCGAAGCTTGTTCCCAATAAAAGTGGATTTAACGGATTCCCAACTGCGGTTAGCTGCCCATTAGCTGTATTCACGGTCATAATCCTGCTTGTATTTGTAATTGCATAAAGTTGTCCCTTGGCAGGTCTGAAATCGAGCCCAACAACTGCCTCTCCGGTAACTAAACCTTGGAATGCAACTGAATTCATTTCTGGATCAGTAGGGTCAAATCTATAAAGCATATTATCTTCAGAAGCTGCATAAGCCACTGGATTGGTTTTGAATGCAATCCCGATTACTGGCATATTAAAAGTCCCTACCCATGTCGCTCTACCTGAGGATAGGTTGATGGTGTAAAGTTTGGATTCATTTTCATGCCTTGTCACTGCCAAAGCAATGCTGTTGTCGGCTATAATATCAAAATTACCTGTTCCCATAAAGTCGATTCCCAAATCTCCAACCTCTTCAAGCCCGCCATCATTGGGTGGATTCTGCAGATATAGTTTGTTCTGTGAAAAATCAATATCGTACAATTGTGTTGTACTCGCACCTGCCACACTATTTGTATAAGCTACTGCACCGATCATTGGGTTCATTCCTCCATTGATATTTCCGTCGGTGGCCACTACTGTCCCTAACTCAGGATGTAATCTTAAATTTTGTCCAGAAGCTGTTACCAACCTGATTCTATCCACTGTAGGATTAAAATCTATAGAAGCATTATCACCACTAATTGCAGGAGAAAATGAAGTTTCACCTAGAGCAGTTGCTTCACCATTATTTTCATTGATGATATAAAGTCTGCTGGAAGAACCAAGTGCATAAAGTTGTCCCGTGGCCGGTCTATAATCAATGCTTACAATATTATCACCAGAGCTTAGGCCCGTAATACTCATGACCTCCATTGAAGCATTCAATTCTCTTGCATCGTACTTTGCAATTCTATTTCCAGAAACTAGGGCAGTAAACTCTACTTCTGGCGCTTGTCCGGGCACATCCATTGTAGGAAGTGGGTCTTCTTCATTGCAGCTGAAAATTGCTGCTGAGATGGTTAAAATCGAAAAAACTCTAAGTCCTTTCATCCAATTGTTCTTTTTCATAATAGTTAATTTGTTGTTTACATAATTTCCATTTACGAAGTGTGATATAGAACTGGATTTTAGATTTATTAAATTTTAAAAAAAAAAAATATCATTTCGCTATGGCTTGTCATGACTCATCTTATTTCTAGTAACTTTGTGAACCTTTCAAACAACTGGGTTTGTTTGTAAGTATCATTAAACCTCATGGACCTTGAATCCATGAAAATTTAATACAGATGAATCAAAGAAAAAGAGTTGTTGTCGGTCTATCCGGTGGAGTAGACAGTTCCGTAGCCGCATTTTTATTAAAAGAGCAAGGTTATGAAGTCATTGGAATGTTTATGAAAAACTGGCATGATGAATCAGTGACCATTTCCAATGAATGTCCATGGATGGAGGACAGTACAGATGCCATGCTCGTGGCAGAAAAATTAGGAATTCCCTTTCAAGCCATCGATCTAAGCGAAGAATACCGCGAAAGAATCGTGGATTATATGTTTGCTGAATACAAAGCAGGCAGAACTCCCAACCCAGACATTCTTTGTAATAGGGAAATCAAATTTGATATTTTTCTAAAAGCAGCGCAGAAACTTAAAGCTGATTTTGTAGCAACAGGTCACTATTGTCAAAAAGGTGAAATTGAAGTCAATGGGAATCCAGTGTTTCAATTACTGGCTGGAGCAGATCCAAACAAGGATCAAAGCTATTTCCTTTGCCAACTTAATCAAGAACAGCTTGCTAAAGCGCTATTCCCAATCGGACATCTTCAGAAATCAGAGGTGAGAAAAATTGCCAAAGAACAGGATTTGATAACGGCTGACAAAAAAGACAGTCAAGGCTTGTGCTTTATTGGGAAAGTCAGGTTACCCGATTTTCTTCAACAACAACTCAAACCCAAAAAAGGAGATATTATGGTGGTTTCAGAAGAGCTTTCCATCTATGATAAGAAGAAAATTCCAGCAGGAATGTCTATTGAGGATTTGGATGTAGAAACTTTGGATGGGATTTGTATGCCTGAAATTTACGATGTAAGCCAAGGAAAGAAAATCGCTGAACACAATGGTGCCCATTACTTCACAGTTGGTCAAAGAAAAGGCTTACAAGTTGGTGGCACAGGTAAACCTTTGTTTGTGATCGCAACGGATACAAGTTCGAACGTCATCTATACAGGACTTGGGGAGGATCATCCAGGATTATTGAGAAATGGACTTTTTGTCAAGCATGAAGATATCCATTGGATCAGGGAAGATTTAAGGCTTCAAATTGGTGAAACTGCAAAATATCAAGCAAGAATACGATATAGGCAACCATTGAGTTCTGCTACTTTATTGATGAAAGAAAATGGACTATATGTAATTTTCGATACTCCTCAAAAAGGTGTTGCCTCAGGGCAGTTTGTGGCTTGGTATCATGGGGAAGAAAGTATCGGATCTGGTACTATATTTTGATTTTATGGTTTTAGAGATTCTTTTTGAAGACGATTATTATATCGCTATCAATAAACCTGCGGGACTTTTGGTCCACAAAACCAAGTTAGCGAAAGACGAGATTCCAATTTTTGCGATGCAATTGCTACGTGATCAAATTGGGCAGTGGGTTTATCCATTACATAGAATAGATAGGCCTACTTCTGGGGTTTTGCTATTTGCAAAATCGCCTGAAGCTGCAGCCTTGTTACAACCTGAATTTGCAACTACCAATATCAAAAAATACTATCTCACAGTAGTTAGAGGTATTCCTGCTGAAGATCATTTTATCATAGATCATCCTTTGAAGAAAGATTTGGATGGTACACTGCAGGATTGTAAAACAGAGTTCTGGAAATTGTCAGAAACAGAAATCCCTTTTGCCTCTACTCCAAGATACCCTACTAGTCGATATGCCCTCTTAAAAGCTTATCCGCACACTGGAAGGATGCATCAAATCAGGAGACATCTTGCACATGCCCGGCATTATATTATTGGAGATAGTTCTCACGGAGAAAACAAGCAAAATAGATTTTTTAAAGAGAAATTTGATTTAAACAATATGTTACTTCATGCTGCAGGAATGGAGTTTATCCATCCTGTCAATAATGAAAATGTAGTGATCTCTGCTCCTATTCCTGATTATTTTCAAAAGATTCTTCTTGATATTAATCTAGATTTATAGAACATTACACGAAATATTTATTCCTATTCGTGTATATTTTAATTAAATTAATAATCCAATTTATATTGTTCGGTTAAAAAAATATATCCGAATATGGACAATCTTTTGTTAGCTGGTTAAAACCCTTTGTCCTCCCTCATTATTCTTTATATATTGAACAAATTTTATTTATAGATCAAATGAAAAAAACCCACTTATCACTAATTGGACTTCTTTTTTTAGGTTCTCTTAGTCTGAACGCTCAAAGCTCTAAAGAAGCCATTGAAGCAAATTTCAACGAAAGAGAATCTATTTCACATTTCAGGTACCTAGCATCTGATGAACTGATGGGACGAGATCCCATAAGACCTGAAATTGATGCTGCTGCAAGGTATATCGCTGAGCAATTTTGGAAATATGGTGCTAAAGAAATCGACGGCGCAAACGGATATTATCAGCATATTCCTTTCCGGCTTTCTGCTCCACCTACCAAAGGTGAAGTCGTTTTAGGAAAGACTACTTTCACGCAAGGTGACAATCTGCTGGTCCTCGATGGTCCATCTATCAATGGAAATTATGAAATGATTGTTCTTGGTTATGGATTGGAAGCCGACTATGCAGGAAAAGATGTAAAAGGGAAAATTGTCATCACCAATGTGGGTGCACCTGACCGACTGTCTCCTAGCGATCTATTTGCAGCGGGAAGAGAGAAAGTTTCTTTAGCACAATCAAAAGGCGCAGTAGCCCTAATAGAGATGTATAACATACCTTCTCCTTGGAATTTCGCAGCGAGAACACTCAATCGAACCCAATTGACAGTTGACAATACCGGAGGAAAAGCCAGTATTCCATACATTTGGTTGAGTGATACAAAAAATGAATCTATCAATGCTATTGGAAAAGGTGAAATCAAATCTGCTAAAGTTGAAGTGGTGGGTAAGATTAACCGTGACATTGTTGGGAAAAACGTTGTAGCAGTTATTGAAGGAACTGATCCTCTTTTGAAAGATCAATATGTGATGCTATCTGCTCACTATGATCATGTGGGGGTTGGTAGACCAGATGCCAATGGAGACTCTATCTACAATGGAGCAAGAGACAATGCTGTTGGAACTGTTGCTGTTATGAATGCAGCACGCTATTTTGCAGAAAACCCACCAAAACGTTCCATCCTTTTGTGTGCTTGGACAGCAGAAGAAAAAGGACTTTTAGGAAGTCGTTATTTTGCAGATAATCCACTGATCCCTTTAGACAAAATCATTTATAATTTCAATATTGACAATGGTGGTTACAATGACACGTCTATCATCACTGTAATTGGTTTGGGAAGAACATCTGCTGATCCATTAATAGCGAAAGCTACGCAGGAATTTGGCTTGGAAGCGATCGCTGACCCATCACCAGAACAAGAATTATACGACCGCTCAGACAATGTGAATTTCGCTAGAAAAGGCATCCCTTCCCCTACCTTCAGCCTAGGCTTTAGAGCATTTGATGAGGAGATCAATAAATATTATCACCAACCAGGAGATCAAGTTGACAATTTCGACTTAGACTATGCAGTGAAATATTGGAAGTCCTATATCCTATCGGCTTTATATATTGCTAACACTGCAGAACAACCAGTATGGAAAGCTGGGGATAAATATGAAGAAGCAGCGAAAGCGCTTTACGGGAATTGAAAAATACTATTATCAGCAACAACACCAGGATGTGATTTTTTCACAAATAATCTTGCGGATAATTGTCAACAGTCGACGGCTATCGGTCGACAGCAATTCAAATATAGTATTTAGATTATTTTAAGTGGTTGCTGGTGTAAAAGCGAATAAACCTATTATTTTAAAAGGCGGGATTAAATTCCCGCCTTTTTTCTTTTTGAGTTTGCTAACAAAATTATAACCGAAGCGGTAAGAAACATAATCAAACTATAAATGGCTATTGGAATGGTCATTTCTGAATTTTTCAATAAAGTCGCAGCAATCATAATCCCTAAAGTACCATTCTGAATACCTGACTCAATTGCGATGGTTAATTGTTGGTTTTTTGGTAACAAAAATAACTTGGCAAGCATAAAACCTAGAACAAGTGTCGAAACATTCAAAAGCAAGGTAACTGGACCAGCTAGCATAAAGAATTCAACCAAGGAGGCTCTCTCTTTTAAAATTGCTGCTGCGATAATTAAAACGAAAAAAACAGAGGAGGCAATCCTAACTGGTTTATCTGCTTTGAGGGAAAGATTTGGAAATCTTTTTTTAAGAAACATGCCAATAGATACAGGAATAATCGTCACCCCCATGATCTGTATGATCGTCTCTCCTACCGGTAATGAAACAGCTCCTTCCTCACCAAAATAATAGATTGAAAAATTGACAATCAATGGAATGGTAACAACAGTAATAAATGATGTTACCGCAGTAAGACTTATTGACAATACAGTATCACCCCTTGAAAGATGAGTGATCAAATTAGAAGTGGCACCGCCTGGGCAGGCTGCTACAATCATAATCCCTACTGCCATAGTTCCACTAAGTCCAAAAAGAGCAATTAAAACAAATGCAATCACTGGTAAAAGCAAAAGTTGGTTTATCAATCCCAAAAACACTGCTTTTGGAAAAACTATAATATTTTTGAAATCTTTAACATTCAAGGACAAGCCCATCCCTAACATGATAAATGCTAAGGCTAGTGGAAGAAAAACTGCTGTTAGTATACTATCCTGCATTTTTACTATATTTTGGGTGAATTTTAAATTGAGACATAAACTCATCAATTTCTACAAGAAATGCAAAAGCAAAATATTGAGATCATGAATAATTTTGAGCAAAGAATCCAAGAATACCGCCAAACTATAGACAAAAGATCATTAGGATACAGAAGAAGGCTGAAACAACAATATGAAATTGATATTCTAAAAAGACTTCCTGAAAAGTTTGAAGTGGTCATACCTGCAAAAGATCAAGACTTTTGGATGGAGAGATTTGAGAAAGTAGTTGCGAATCTTCCAAGTCCATCTCAAAATGGAACGAGTTATGTGAAACAAAAAAATGAACTCTTGAGGGAACTAAATAAAAAATACAATCTACAAAGGAAAGGTCAGTGGGTAGCTATTTACGCCCCTGTCTTTATGGTTTCCATTGGTGTTTCTATTGGGACAGCTACAGGAAATCTTGTTCTATGGCTGCCATTAGGTATTGCCATAGGAGTTATGACAGGTTACTTCATGGAGAAAAGAGCTAAACGTAAGAACCTTGTATTATAAGTACTCTAAATAAATCCCCAATAATCCGATCATAAAATTCCTTGATCAGGATATTTGGCAGTAACAGTTCTACCAAAAACTTTTAATTCTTCAATTTGCTCGTCCATATTTCCATCAGGATATAAAATAGTCCCTAGACCAGCTTCCTTCTTCTTATAATCTAGATACCCTATTACAATGGGAACATTTGCTCCGAGGGCAATATGATAAAAACCTGATTTCCATTTAGGCGCATAGCTTCTAGTTCCTTCAGGCGTAACCATTATTACGAGCTCATCTGTTTCCTTCAGAAGGTTAACCATCAGTTCTGTATAGGTTTGCTTTCGCTTTCCAGAGACTCTTTTTCTATCGATCGCAATTCCTCCCAAAGACTTTATTAGCCAACCTAAAGGCCCTACCATCACTTCCTTTTTGATAGTGAATTTGACAGGCACATCCATCAAATAAAAAGCAGCACGGGCATACAGCAAGTCCCAATTACTGGTGTGAGGAACAGCAATCAGAACAGCTTTTTTAAGCTCTTTTGGCCAAACAGAAACAAACTTCCAGCCCGTCAACCAAAACACGATTTTTGATAAGAATTTCATCATATCTCTTACAATTTGACCTTAACCTGACCTAGTTCTTTAAATTCTGGATTTGAGTTTATGTATTCAAGCGTCGATTGATAGCCTGCTTCGAAAATTTCCTTTGCCTTTTTGATATCAAACACACCATATCTTGCAAGCCCTTTTGGTTCTATGAAAAAGTCACATTTATTTTTTCTGCTATACACATTATAATTCATAGACATAATAACAGTCCGCTCAATCAAATTCTTAATATTCTTAATATTATGTTCTTCAGGAAGATGGTTACAATTCACTCCGATGACAACATCACAGACTCCTTCATGTGGCTCTACAGGTAAATTATTTAATACTCCACCATCTACAAAGAAATTTCCTCCAATCTCAATCGGATCAAACATTCCTGGAATACAAGAAGAAGCCATGATTGGTTTGATTAAATTCCCCTCAGAGAAATATACCACTCTCCCTCTTTTAATGTCTGTAGCGGCGACGATAAGCGGTATCTTTAGAGATGAAAAATCATCTTTTGGTAAGTACTTTTCGTAAAGTTCAAGAACACTATCCATTTTAAGAAAACCCGTCCAACTGATTGCGGGACGCATAAATTTAAAATAGTTCGTCTTAACAATGATATCCATGATCTCCTCAGGATCATAACCGCTGCAATACATAGAACCTACGATGGCACCAGCACTAGTTCCACTCACTTGAGTTGGATAAATATTATTTTCATTGAGCGCTTTCAGCACGCCAAGATGTGAAATTCCTCTGACACCGCCACCAGAAAATGCTATACCTATTTTTTTATCAGATTTCATTTAGCGAAAATGTTTGATCCAGACGAACACCCTTATCCGTCATTTTGACAGTACAACATTCGTTTTCAGAATCATGTTCCAAAAATATGATGTACTCATTGACCGCAGCCTCTTCTAAGAATTTCTTTTTCTCTGCAAGCGTAAGTAGTGGGCGAGTATCATATCCCATTACATAAGGTAAAGGAATATGCCCAACCGATGGAAGCAAATCAGCTGCAAACACTATGGTCTTACCCTTGTAATGAAGCTTAGGAATCATTTGCTTATCTGTATGTCCATCAGCCGTAAAGAAATCGAAACCTTCAAACAACCTTCCTTCATTCAAATCTAAGAATTGCAATTGACCACTTTCCTGCATAGGAAGAATATTCTCTTTTAAAAATGAAGCTTTTTCCCTTTCATTTGGAATAGTAGCCCACTGCCAATGTTCCTGATTCGTCCAATAATTGGCATTTTCAAAGACCATTTGGTATTTACTCTCATCGCCATTCTTGTAAGAAACCCCTCCACCACAATGATCAAAGTGGAGGTGGGTGAGAAAATTATCTGTGATATCCTTAGGTTCAAGGCCTATTTTATGCAGAGATGATTTTAAAGAATCATTTCCATGCAGATAATAGTGGGAGAAAAATTTAGCATCCTGCTTATCTCCTATTCCATTGTCAATCAATACCAAACGACCATTATCTTCCACGAGTAAGCATCTCATTGACCAAGTACAGAGATTATTTTCATCTGCTGGATTGGTCCTTGTCCACAATGACTTAGGCACAACACCAAACATGGCTCCTCCATCTAATTTAAAAAACCCCGTATTGACAACATGCAAATTCATAAGCTTGACTTTAGATATGTGAAATTGAATCAAAAAAAATCCCGTGATTGAAGTAATCAAACCATAACATGGTTTACATTTTTCAAATCACGGGAAATATTAAGTTATAACTATTCAACCACTACGCCCATGGCGCAGAATTTATCGATTCTTTGATCGATTCTTTTCTCAGGCTTGAGTTTATCAAGATCTTTCAAAGCATCCAAAATTGCGGCTTTAATCGTTTTGGACATTTTTTTCATATCTCTATGCGCACCACCAAGTGGTTCCTCGATGATTCCATCAATCAAACCATTCGCCTTCATATCGATAGCTGTTAACTTGAGTGCTTCTGCTGCCTGTTCCTTGTAATCCCAGCTTCTCCAAAGTATTGAAGAGCAAGATTCAGGTGAAATCACAGAATACCAAGTATTCTCCAACATCATCACACGATCACCGATTGCGATTCCTAATGCACCACCAGAAGCACCTTCACCAATGATGATACAAATCACGGGCACCTTCAGCATAAACATCTCTTTGAGATTCCTAGCTATAGCTTCTCCTTGACCTCTTTCCTCAGCTTCAAGTCCTGGAAAGGCGCCAGGAGTATCAATTAAAGTAATGATCGGCTTTCCGAATTTTTCAGCCATCTTCATCAAGCGAAGCGCTTTACGGTAACCCTCTGGATTTGCCATTCCAAAATTTCGCTCTTGTCGTTGCTTGGTATTTCTACCTTTTTGCTGACCAATAAACATCACTGACCTTCCGTCAATATCTCCAAGACCTCCAATCATGGCCTTATCATCTTTTACTGAACGGTCTCCATGCAGCTCAATGAAATCGTTGGTCATTTCGTAGATGTAGTCCAGCGCATAAGGGCGATCAGCATGTCTAGATAGCTGAACTCTCTGCCATCTAGTCAAATTTTGGAATGTCTCTCTTTTCAAAGCTTGTATCTTTTCTTCCAAGGACTGAATATCTGAGGTTAAATCAATATTTTTCCCCTTAGCCAAGTCTTTCATTTCTTGTAACTTAAGCTCCAAATCAGCAATTGGTTTTTCGAATTCTAATACCATAATAAGCGTTTTTGACTTAGACAAAGATAAAAATATATTCTCTAATAGAAACTTTTTTATCATGATGGGATTTAAAAAAACAGACATGAAACGGTATAATCAAATAATAAAAGTCAAATAAAACCGAAATGAATTCAATCAAATTCAAATTATTAAAATTATCTATTTGAAAATTAGAAGGATATCACAAGTGATGCGTTTTTTTTTATTTGAATATTTGCAATGCACCTTCAAAACATTACCTTTGCATCACTTCAAACGAGAAGGAAGAAAAGAGTGGCAATTCAGCTGGTTAGAGTGCCCAGATTTATCGGGAAGATCGCTGGTAGAATTTGCACTTAAAACAAAACATTACGGAGTGGTAGTTCAGCTGGTTAGAATGTCCCGATTTGTCGGGAAGGTCGCTAGCAGATTTCACACCAAAATTAAAACATTACGGAGTGGTAGTTCAGCTGGTTAGAATGTCCCGATTTGTCGGGAAGGTCGCTAGCAGATTTCACACCAAAATTAAAACATTACGGAGTGGTAGTTCAGCTGGTTAGAATGCCTGCCTGTCACGCAGGAGGTCGCGGGTTCGAGTCCCGTCCATTCCGCATAAAATTTTACTTGTTTAGTGTTACAAGTATTATTTTAAAAGTCACAAAAACACAAGAAAATAGTGTAATTCAACAGGTTAGAAAGCCCTGATTTATCGGGAAGATCGCTGGTCGAATTTGCACTTAAAACAAAACATTACGGAGTGGTAGTTCAGCTGGTTAGAATGCCTGCCTGTCACGCAGGAGGTCGCGGGTTCGAGTCCCGTCCATTCCGCAAAGTCCCATAGAAATTTGGGACTTTTTTTATGTCAATTTTCTAAAAATAAACGTCAATCATTAAGCTTTGGGTTGAGTGATATTTAATCTTCTTCAAAAAATAGAAAAATCATTACTCAAATTTACAACTCACTCACAACATGCTGGTAAGAATGCTTGTCCCGAACCATCGGGAAAGTCGCGGGCCTGTCTGAAGTCAGGTAGATTGGAGTCCCGTCCATTCCGCAAAGTCCCAAAGAAATTTGGGACTTTTTTTATACCCTTTTTTTAAAAATGAGAATAAAAAAATAGCCATCTGTTCTTCAGATGGCTATTTTTTTTCATTATAATCGGATATTCTTTGATTGAAATTTTCCAAGCTTATAAGTTTGAAAGCTTTTTCTGCCAATTCCAAGAATCTCTTAAACTATCTTCGAGGTTATATTTTGCAGACCAACCTAAGAGTTTGTTGACTTTATCAGTATTAGCCCATACTTTTTCTATATCTCCTGGTCTCCTCGCACCTATATCATAATTCAATTTCTGATTTGACACTTTTTCAAATGCTTGAACGACTTCCAAAACGGTATTACCATTGCCAGTACCTACATTAAAGATGTCAAAAAAGTTGTCTTTTTGCTTATCTAAATACTCCAAAGCTTTGACGTGCGCGTCAGCCAAATCTAATACATGAATATAATCTCGCACACAGGTTCCATCTTTTGTATTGTAGTCATTTCCAAAAACAGTGATCTTTTCTCTAATACCCGCTGCTGTTTGTGTTACAAATGGGATTAGGTTCGCAGGAACCCCAAGTGGCAACTCTCCAATCTCAGCACTTGGGTGTGCACCAATGGGGTTAAAATATCTAAGTGCAATAGCTTTTGCGCCTGATTTACTTTTGATATGATCATGTAGTATGTCTTCACATATCTTCTTTGTGTTTCCATATGGACTTTCTGCGTCTTTTCTAGGAGTAGATTCTAAAACTGGAAGTTGATCAGGCTGGCCATAAACTGTACATGAAGATGAAAAAACAATATTTTTAACATCATGCTCTTTCATGACTTCTAGAAGTACCAAAAGGGAATTGATATTATTGGAATAGTATTTCAATGGAATATGAGTACTCTCGCCTACTGCTTTACTTGCCGCAAAATGAATAACTCCAGAAATTTGGTTTTCTTTAAAAATGCTGTTGACTAAAGCTCTATCATTACAATCACCTTCATAAGATTTTACTTTTTTGGAAAGTATTTTCTCAAGTCCTTGCAACACACCTTTCTCGGAATTAGAAAAATCATCCAAGATTATTGGATGATAACCAGATTCTACCAAAGCAACAGCAGTGTGAGAGCCTATGTAGCCAGCTCCACCCGTTATTAAAATATTCTTCATTTTTTTAATAGGTTTAATGAAATACAAGTATACGCAGTTTAGGTTAAGGAATAAAAACAAATCTATTTAACCAAAACGAATCCTCCTTTGATTTGATCACTTTTTGGTTCACCATTTAGGACATAGCTATAGCTAAACACATAAGTGTAAGAACCAATAGGAGCTAATTCATTATTTACTTTTCCATCCCAGCCTGTATTTCCAAAATAAACCAATTCACCCCAACGGTTATAGATAACAAGTTCAAAAGTTAATGTACAATTAGATACTGCTTGGTAAGTCCCGTCTTTAGGATTAAAACCAGTAGGCATTCGAGCTATAGGATCCGCTTCGAGCATTTCGCCTGACCCAAAACTCACACACCCCCTACTATCTTCCACCGTTACGTTGTGGGTTCCCCTCGGAACTCCTTGAAGCAAAAACTCATTCGAATTATCAAGTTCCCAAGTGTATGAAAAAGGTGCATTTCCACCTTGAGGTTCGGCAATAAGTTCTCCATTTGCTTCTCCTGGACAAGCAAATTTCTCGATTCTCACATCAACCTCTAAGGGCAAAGGAGACGTAATTGTAAAAGAAACTGGCAAGATACATCCATTGGCATCTGTTATTTCAAGTTCATAAAGTCTCCCCTCCAGATCAAATAGATTGATTTGACTTCCATTGATTTGATTTGTAGGTAAATTGATGGTGTAAGGTGCAGTTCCACCTATGACATTAATGACGGCTTCTCCATCGGCACGTCCAAAACAAGTAGTGGCTACCGTAGATACCTCTTCAACTTCTAAAAGAGGTGGCTCAATGATGTTAATATTATCTAATATAATTTCGCATCCAAAACTATCAATTACCGTAACTGAATATACTCCTGCCGGAATATTTTCAGCTACAGAGGAATTAATACCTTCATCATGAGACCAATTAAAAGTATAGGGAGCCGAACCACCAGCTACGTTTATCTCAATCCTGCCAGTTTCTTCTCCAAAACATAAGATTCCTGTCGTATCATCAACCTCAGCGGTAAAAACTGTATTAACATCAACATCAAGCTGTGGAGACACTCCTTCACAATCATCATTGATCAAACTATACTCTCGATACCAAACTTGTCCGCTTGTTCCAGGAACAGACCAATTCACCTGAACAGTACTGTTCTCATTAGACCCTACGATGTCGCCACCAACAACAAACCATTCATATCCTCGGCCAGTAATAAACTCTGCAGCCGCATACTCATATAAAGTAGCCCCATCATAACAAATCATTTCATCTCCAAGAGCAACTTTTGGTTCTATTTGATTATTGATTTTCACTATAAGCTCTACCTCTTCTCCAGGACAACCTTGCACACTAAATGGTCGTGCGATTACTTTAGCTGAAGGGTTTGCAGGACCCCATCTTATGATGACTCCGTCTTCATTTTCAGTAATAATTTCTCCACCTTCCACATCCCATTCTATCCTTGAAATATCCTTATCTATCTCAAGTTGATATTGGATTTCATCAATATCAGGACAAACACTATTTGACCCTACTATTTCTCCAAGATATTCTTCCACCAAAACCTCAAATCGGACTTCTTCTTGTTGATCACAACTATCCTGACTAATCGATGCTGTTACGATTACTTCGTATGTTCCTGGTTGCAGGTATGTATGATTGACCAACTTACCCTCCTTAATTTCTGACCCATCTCCAAAATTCCAAGTGAAAAATTGAAAGATCTCATTTTCAGGATTGATCTCCCATTCAGCAGATTGATTAAGACATGCAACTGACTCACCTTCAACCTCAAAATCATAATCAGAAATTACTTCGAAATTAAGATTTTCTAAGCTTGCTCCTACAGCAAAACCGTAGGATTCAATTTGCCCAAAACCATATACGTATCCAATTAAACCATCACTATTTTCCAGTTGATGCACTCCAGAAGAAATTTGAATTCGAGCATAAGAAAATTCAGGCTTATTAGGGAAAGGAACGAATTGATTGCCTACATTTTGCCCATCCAAACGAGTATTTTGAGCCGAAGCCGTAGCTGTAATGATATTAACAAAATGTGCATTGATTGATGGCAACTGTAAAGCATTGAAAGTAATCTGACTTAAAAGCTGTTGATTAGGACTATAGGTTATCATAAAAGGATCTCCAATATTATTACCTTGACCTGGAAGGTTGCAAGCCATACTTTTGGCAAATCCAGTTACAGAAATAGGTTTGTCACTCGAGATCGAAACCACATCAGTACTTAAAAAATCTCTTGATAAAAAATCACCTGCACCAAGCGTTCCCGCACTCACACCATTGATAAAAATTTCACTATCAGGTTCAGAAGCAAGAACTTTCACCAGCTCACCTGAATTTCTTCCCGCTAAAGAAACATGCAAAAAGTCATTCCCCCAAGTATTTACTGGATAGGCTTGTTGAAATAAATGATCATTCGCTTGACCACAATCACCTACAGCAGTCCATTTATTACCTCCAAAAACAGCAATATTTTTACAATCATTTGCATTGGCACCAATTACCCTTACTCTTGACCCAGTTAAGTCTCCTCTCGCTTTTAATTGATAGGATTGACCTAAATTTAGATTTATTGTGAAGGGAATACCTGCACTTTGACCTGATGCTGTGTTTACTTTTGGCGTAATTTCTATTTCTGTATTATCTTCTACAGCTACTACTAAAAGTGTACTTTCATTATTGGAATTAAGTGCTTGAACATTTTGTCCAATTGTCACTTCTTGAAAATGTGAAGTAATATAATAATCCTTTCCCAGCGTACCAGTTGGCAAAACCACCGTTCCATCAGCACTTCTAAATCTTTCATTGAATGCGTAAACTGAAATTTTGCCACTAGATAGAATGTAAATACCTTTCTCTTCGACCTCACCTGAGGTTCGATGTAATATGTCTAAGCTAGTGATTCTATGTACAAATTGCTGCCCTGCTTGAATATTAAAAGTTACAGTATTTCCTGCATACTCAATAACACCTTCAGAAGCTTCACTTGCTGTAATTACTATAATACCAATGTCTGGGGCCTGTTCTGAACCATTATTCTCCATAAATCCTACCCAAAACTCCTTACCAACGGTGGTCACTTGAGCAGATGCTTCATTAAAACTTATAAGAAATAGAAATAGTGAGATTATTAAAATTAATCCTTTAGAGTAAAGGTTTTTCATCGAATAGTAATTATTTATAAATCAGCCATCAATATAAAGCAATTCTGAAAAATTTTATTGGATCTAAAATAATATTTATAAAAAAATATAATTTAATGTTTAACGGTAGATAGCATTCTAGCTTTAGAAATATTTTATTAAATTTGATTTAGTAATCTTTTAAAAAATGCTGTCGTGCCATACAAAGAACGTGAAATAGAGAAAAAATACTTTTCAATAGGTGAAGTTGCTACAATGTTCAAGGTCGCTCCCTCGCTCATCCGCTATTGGGAAGGTGAGTTTGACATCATTAACCCTAAAAAAGATAAAAAAGGAAATCGAAGATTCACGAAGGAAGACATTGAGAAAATTCGGTATATCTATCAATTGGTAAAAGTGAAAGGATTCACACTACAAGGTGCTCAAGAAGTCATTAAAAAAGAACAAAATCACGTTTTTGATAAAGCTGCAACGATAGATAAGCTCCATCAAATCAGGAAATTTTTAGCAGAAATAAGGGAAAATATTCATGTCAAATCCGAATGATACCATACATCATGAATTAGCTCTGAGCTTGGTTCCTAAGATTGGACCTGCCATTTTTAGAGGTATTCTCACCTATGCAGGTGATGCGAAAAACTTCCTTAAACTTTCCAAAGGAAAAGCTGAAAAAATCCCCAGAATCAGCAAGCAAATCATTTCAATCAGAAATGATTTTGAATCAAAACTCAAAATCGCTGATCAGATTATCAATGATTGTCAAAAGAAAGGTATCCGAGTCGTGACTTTTTCATGTGACTCGTTTCCTGAAAGGTTGAAAAATATAGAAGATTTCCCTCTTGCACTTTTTGTAAAGGGAAATGCTGATCTCAATCCATCCCGAGCAATTGGAATCGTAGGTACTAGAAACTGCACGGAATATGGAAGAAGTGTCACTAGAAAAGTGATCGAAGACCTTATACCCTACAAACCCACTATCATCAGTGGCCTAGCATACGGAATTGATATAGAAGCCCATCGAGCAGCTCTCCAATTTGATCTACCAACCATCGGAGTTTTGGGTTCTTCAGTGGATTCGGTTTATCCTTCGGTTCATAAGAATACTGCCAAGGAAATGCTTGAATTGGGTGGTTTGATTAGTGAATACCTTCCTGGATCTCCAATGCATCCAAGTAATTTTCCTCAAAGAAATCGAATTATAGCGGGACTTTCAGATGCCTTAATCGTGGTAGAAGCTGCCATCAAAGGTGGTGCTTTGATTACAGCAGAAATTGCTTTTGGATATAATAAGGAAGTTTTTGCAATCCCAGGCAACTTGCAATCTCCCTTAAGTGAGGGTTGTAATAATCTAATTAGCAAAATGAAGGCTTCTATCTATACAGGAGTAAAAAATATCGAAGAGGCACTCTCTTGGTCAAAAGAAAATCCTCAAGAAAGCCGATTCAATAAAGAGAAAAGTTGGACGAGCCTACCCAGCGAAGAACAAGAAATTCTAAAATTAATCAAAGATAAAGGTGAAATTGAAATTGATCAATTGGCAATGCTTACCAATCTTTCGAATACATTGTTATCCTCCAAGCTCTTAAATCTAGAATTTGAAGGTTTAATTAAGTCCAAGCCAGGAAAACGATATGCTTTGGTATTCTAATCTTTTTCAAATAAAAACAGCTCTTGATCTATTAATCAAGAGCTGTTTTTTTATGTAGATATATTTGTAAGAATTACCTTCTACCCATATTAGGCATGATATTGCCTAGGGCTTTTTGTGCTCCTCCCATTTTATTCATTTGCTTCATTAACTTTCTCATGTCGCCAAATTGCTTCATCAAATTATTAACTTCAGTGATCGTTCTTCCACTACCCGTAGCGATCCTTTTTCTTCTACTTCCATCAATGACATCTGGATTCTCACGCTCCAGTGGCGTCATACTTCTAATGATTGCTTCAATAGGTCTAAAAGAATCATCGTCAATATCCAAACCTTTCATGGCTTTGCCCATTCCTGGAATCATGCCCATCAGGTCTTTGATATTCCCCATCTTTTTGATTTGCTCCAATTGAGAAAGGAAATCGTCAAAATTGAATTGGTTTTTTCTGATTTTAGCATTTATTCTCTTGGCTTCATCTTCATCGAAAGTCTGCTGTGCTCTTTCTACTAAAGAGATCACATCACCCATTCCTAGGATTCTTTGTGCCATTCTATCCGGATGGAAGACATCCAGATTTTCCATTTTCTCACCAGTGGAGATAAACTTGATTGGCTTGTTGACTACGTGTCTAATTGAAATGGCTGCACCACCTCTTGTATCACCATCCAACTTCGTCAATACCACCCCGTCGAAATTCAATCGCTCATCAAAAGTCTTCGCTGTATTTACAGCGTCTTGACCAGTCATGGCATCCACAACAAATAGTGTCTCTGATGGATTCAAAGCTTTTTTCAAAGCTTCAATCTCTTTCATCATTTGATCATCTACCGCAAGACGACCAGCGGTATCGACAATTACTGTCTTTTTACCTATTTTCTTAGCATAAGCGATTGCATTGCTCGCGATTTCTAAGGCATTCTTATTTTCGGGTTCAGCGTAAACTTCTACACCAATCTGCTCACCCAAGACTTTCAACTGATCAATTGCAGCTGGCCTGTAGATATCACAGGCTACCAAAAGTACTTGTCTACCTTGCTTTTTGAGATAACTAGCGAATTTTCCAGAAAAAGTTGTCTTACCAGAACCTTGAAGACCAGAGATCAACACCACAGCAGGATCACCTTTGATATTGACGTCCACCTTGGTTTCACCCATCAATTTGGTCAATTCTTCTTGCGTGATTTTGATCAACAATTGACCGGGAGATACTGCAATAAGCACGTCTCTTCCGAGTGCTTGCTCCCTGATGGTATCAGTTACTTCCTTGGCTACTTTATAGTTAACATCAGCATCTATCAAGGCTCTTCTAATTTCCTTTACCGTAGTTGCTACGTTGATTTCAGTGATTTTACCAGTCCCTTTGAGGGTCTTAAAAGCTTTATCTAATTTTAAACTCAGATTATCAAACATGCCTTTTTTATTCTATTTGATGCAAAAATAGAAATTTATTTGGGAAAAGAGATTGCTTATCGCAAAGGTTTTGACTTCTCTTGATATTACTTTCCTTAAAGTTAATTGTGCCTATTTCCCTTCACATTCTTTTTATTTTTTTAATTTGCGCACATTCTTAATACTGAAATCCAAAACCAAATGCATATCAATCTAAAAAAAGACGTTTTACCACATGCTATCAGTGTGGCTGTTTTTTACTTGATCGTCCTATTCTACTTCTCTCCTGCCGTATTTGATGGTAAAATTATATTTCAAAATGACATCCTTCAGTGGGAAGGAGGCGCAAAAGAAATAATCGACCACAGGGCTGAAACTGGTGAGGAAGCACTTTGGACAAATAGTATGTTTGGAGGAATGCCTGCATATTTGGTAAGCTTCGAAATCGCAGGAGACATTACAAATTATATTACAAAAGTTCTCACCCTCGGTTTACCGCACCCAATCAATTCAATTTTCTTTGGGATGGTGGCCATGTATATTCTTTTATTAAGCTTTAAAGTCCGCCCAGAATTTTCAGTCATCGGAGCTATTGCATTTGCATTCAATACCTTTCACATTATATCAGTTGACGCTGGTCACAATGCCAAAATTTGGGCTATTTGCTTGATTCCTTTAGTTCTTGCAGGGATTCATTTGGCATTCAATCAGAAAAAGCTGCTTGGATTGGCCCTTTTTACTTTAGGATTGATGCTGCAACTCAAATTCAATCACCTCCAAATCACCTATTACACAGTCATCATTGTCTTCATTTATTTGATCGCTGTGATTTATGAAAATTTTAAATCGAGACAGCTTCCTGAGTTTGGTAAAGTCGCATTGATTCTAGTTCTCGGGACGCTTATCGCTGTAGGAGGAAATATCAGTAGATTTATTAGTGTCTATGAATATGGGAAATACTCAACAAGAGGAGCGCCAAATCTAGAAACAGGAACAAGTTCTCAAGCAGGATTGGATAAAGATTATGCATTTAATTGGTCTCAAGGCAAAGCGGAAACACTCACCTTGCTAGTTCCATTTTTCTATGGTGGTGGGAGTGGTGAAGCGCTTCCAAAAGATTCAAACACAGAAGCAGCTCTTCGAGCAAATGGGGTTGATAATGCTCAGATAAGAGGGTTTGTTCAATCAGCACCAACTTATTGGGGAGATCAACCTGGCACGGGAGGACCGATTTATGGAGGTGCGATTATGCTTTTCTTATTTGTACTCGGCTTACTTTATGCCCAAAAATCTTACAGATATGCATTCCTTTCCATCACAATTCTATCTCTACTTTTAGCTTGGGGAAAAAATCTAGAATGGTTTAATTATGCCGTTTTTGATTATTTACCAGGATACAATAAATTCAGAGCTGTTTCCATGGCTTTGAGTATTGCTCTATTTTCTATTCCTGTATTAGGAGCCTTAGGTTTAGAAGGGTTATTTACTGAAAAATTTGATAAAAAGACTCTGAAAAATCTTGCAATAGCTTTGGGAAGTACCGCTGGTATTGCTTTGCTTTTGGCGGTATTTGCAGGAACGTTAGGTTTTCGCGGAGCAGTTGATGTGAATTTACCAGATTGGTTGGTATCAGCAGTTCAAGAAGATCGGAAAGCTTTGCTAAGATCCAGTGCTTTCAAGAGCTTTATTTTTATCTCACTTTCAGCAGCATTGATCTTTTTAGCTTTGAAAAATAAAATTTCTGTTCAACTGGCAGGTTTGGGGATTGTAATTCTATTGACAATTGATCTATGGATGATCAACAAGCGTTACCTGAACGATGATTCTTTCCAAATTAATCCTTCTCAACAATTCTTTGCTACCACTCCAGCAGACAAAATGATCCTTCAAGATCCTGGGTATTTTAGAGTTTTGAATTTGGCTAATCCATTCAATGATGCAAGAACATCCTATTTCTTCAACAGTGTTGGAGGATATCATGGAGCCAAAATGCGGAGATATCAGGAATTGATAGAAAATGTCATCAGCCCAGAAATGAATCAGTTCATTCAAAAAGCACAGGAAGGTAATTTTGATTTCGAAAGCCTCAGTGCACTGAATATGCTCAATACGAAATACATCATGGCAGGTCAGGCTGAAAATGCTGTTTTTGAAAATCCATTGGCGAATGGGCCTGCATGGTTTCCTTCAAGAATTATCGAAACCAATAGCAATGACGAAGAGATCAAACTCGTTGCAGAAATCAATACACAGCAAGAAGCGACGGTTAACGTTCAAGAATTTCAAAATGTAAAAGCAGGTTCTGGTACGATCAGACTTGAGAAACAAAGTCCAAATCAGTTGTTATACGAAGTTAATGCTGAAGCGGCGGGACTTGTGGTATTCTCTGAAATCTATTACCCACTTGGCTGGAAAGCAACGATTAATGGTCAAGAAGCAGAAATCATAAGAACCAATTATCTCTTGAGGGGAATAGAAGTCCCAACAGGTCAAAGTACCATCGAAATGAAATTCGAACCAGAGAGTTATTACAAGACAAAGGGCATCAATGTCATTTCCCAATACCTGTGGCTTGGCTTATTTTTAGTTAGTCTATTCTTCACCTTTAAACCTGAAAAATCATGAGTACTGAGAAAAATAAGATTCAGGGATTTTATGATGAGTTTTCTGAGAAACAGGTAAAAACTGGCGTCAACTCTAGACATCTCAATATCATAAGCAAGCTCGTTTCATCTGGTCTGAAGTCAACGCATCAAGTTCTTGAAGTCGGTTGTGGAATCGGCACAGTTAGTCAACTTATCGCAAAAGTAGTCAATAAAGGAAATTTACTAGCTGTAGATATCAGCGAAAAAAGTATCCAAAAAGCAATTGAAATCTGGCAAAAACATGCGAATCTAACATTCGAAGTTTCCGATATGAGCGACTTCAACAAATCAGGAAAGACTTTTGATTACTTCGTTTTCCCAGATGTATTGGAACATATTCCTGTCGAGCAGCATCCGAACTTATTTGCAAATATTGCTAAGCATGCCCATGAAAATTCAGTAGTATTTGTTCATATTCCTTCTCCTCGGTTTTTGGAATGGATGATTCAAAATGAACCTGAGAAACTCCAAATAATCGATCAACCCCTTGACACTTCAAAACTGATTGGAGTCTTACAGCAGTTTGGTTTTTACCTTGAGGAAATGAAAACCTATTCGGTTTTTTACGAAGAAAAGGATTATCAATATTTCGTATTTAGAAAAAACAAGGCGATAGAAAAAACAACTCCTAGAGATAAATGGGAGATTTTGAAAGAAAGAATCAACATAAAGTTAAAAACTAAACTTCTTTCTACTTAAAGATTACAATTTGATTTTCGCAAAAGAGTTCTGATTTATTTAGGGATCTTAGTGACACACTTTATCCTTGGTAAAAAACCTTCACCACATAGTCATGAAGGGTACATAAAAGGAACACATAACAATTGAACAACCTCAAATAAATATCTCGAATGATTGTATACATTTATCCAGTAAAGACTGCATTTACTGAGCGTGATATCTTGATGTTGAGATCTAAACACACCGTAATACCGCTTGCATTTACACAATCTCCCGTTGCGCTTCCATTTTTTTTCGTTTTACAATTCTTTCAAGTGATACTTTTACTTCCTTTTACTAGTCATTACATGTGCTTTTTTGGCGGATATCATAGTGTAATTCCAGTGTTTTTAGGAAAGCTTTTTTCCATTCCAACTTTTATTCAAGCGGGTGGAACTGACGCTGTCAATATGCCAAGCATCAATTATGGGAATTATAGAAAAAAATGGCTTAAAAAAGCCACCACGTATAGTTTTATGAATTGTTCCAAAATCCTTCCTGTAGCAGAAAGTCTTGTTGCTTATGATTATTCTTATGATTCAAATATTCCAAAGAAGCAGGGGTTAAAAAATCTAATCCCAAATCTAAAAACTCAAATAGAAGTCATTTACAATGGATTTGATGCTGAACTCTGGAAGGATTTAGGAAAAAAAAGAACCCCCTACTCTTTTATAACAGTCGCTAAAGGAATTTCAAAAACACAAAGAGCAAAAGTTAAAGGAATCGACTTAATTGAAAATCTAGCCAAAGAATTTCCTGAGTACCATTTTACGCTAATTGGCGATGCCGAATACATTCCTAAGAGTAAAAACATTCAAGTTATTGGTTCATTGAATCAAGATGAAATAGTAACTATCTTGAATCAACATCAATATTATCTTCAACTTTCTACTTCCGAAGGTTTTCCTAATGCTTTGGCTGAGGCCATGCTTTGTGGATGCGTGCCCATAGGGTCTGCTGTTGGAGATATTCCAAACATCATTGCAGAGACGGGCTTCATCTTGGAACATAGAGATATCAGTAAATTAAAAAATATCATTTCTTCCCTCGACCAAGACTTATTTTCTAAGCACAGCCAAATGGCAAGAAAAAGGATAATTTTAAACTTTACATACGAAAAAAGGCAAAATGCTCTGCTATCTTTATTTCATTCTTAAACATTTTTGAATTTTAGTATAATCAATCCATGAAGCCCATAGCCCGTCAAAGCATTTTAACCACCTTGTCTTCCTATTTGGGAGTGGTGATTGGGTATTTCAATGTACTTTGGCTTTTGCCCTATGCCCTCGAGCCTGAGCAAATTGGGATTTTTAGAACGATTCAGGATATGGCTTTACTTTTCGTCCCTTTTGCCCAATTAGGTGTTGGAAATGGAATAACGAGGTTTTATCCAAAAGTAAAGTCTTCCCAATTTTCGTTTTTCACACTAAGCCTACTGATGGCACTGATTGGATTTACGATTGTTGCGGGTTTATTTTTCTTCTTCAGAGAAACCTTAGTTTCAGCTTTTGCTACCAACTCACCGGAGGTGATAAATTTCTTCGGTGTTGTTCTATTCATCACCTTATTTGCTGTTCTCAATACTATTTTGGACGCATTTTGCAGGTCATTTCTAAAGGTTGCTGTTCCTGCATTTTTCAGAGAAGTGATTCTGAGGTTATTGGTTGCGATCCTAATCAGCGCCTATTTATTACGCTGGTTAAGTTTTGACATGTTCATGTGGGGATTAGCGCTGACCTACTTTATTGCACTTTTCGGGATGATTATTTATATGTTGAAAATCAAACTTTTTAAGTTGAATTTCAAATTCAGTGACTTTCCAAAAGGCTTTTTAAAAGAATTTATCAAGTACAATTTGATTACACTTTTGGGGACCACAGGAGCAATTTTAATAATGAAAATTGACAGCTTGATGGTCAGTTCCATGATTGGATTGGACGCCAATGCCATTTACACCATTGCATTTTCGATTGCTGTGGTGATAGAAATGCCTAGAAGAGCCATTTCGCAAGTGGTCATGCCGGTCGTAGCCGAACATTTTGAAAAAGGTGAACTAACAGCAATCAATAAGCTGTACAAGCAAGTTGCTGTGCACCAACTTTTGATTTGTTTGCTTCTATTTCTTGGAATCTGGTCCAGCATTGATAGTCTCTATCACTTTGTACCAAACAGTGAAATCTATGAAGTTGGAAAATGGGTCGTTCTTTGGATCGGTTTGGGAAAATTGTCCGATGTACTGTTTTCTATCAATGGAGAAATTATTGTCTTCTCTAAATATTACATATTCAATATCACAGCAACTTTGATTATGAGTGTAGCTGTGATATTTTTAAATTTGATTTTGATTCCCATCATGGGCATAGAGGGTGCGGCTCTTGCATCCTTTTTAGCCATGTTTTTATTCAATTTTGTAAAATATATTTATGTCAGAAACAGATTGAATTTTGATCCCTTCTCAATCGATATCTTTAAGATAATCTTTTTAGGCTTGCTGACTTTTACTATTCAGTTTTATATATTCCTAAATTGGGAGTTGGGAATCTCTAATATCATATTAAGATCGCTTACAGTTATTATCGTTTATGTGGGTGGGGCATTTCTCTTAAATATTGCTAAAGACAGCAGAGAAAGACTATTCAAAAAAGTAAAAAGAACCGGATCTTAGAGTGTTACAAACCCCTTAATAGACAAGATTTGAGCTGCCCAAAAATCGCAAACTTCCACTGTTATCCTGACTCTTGCGAGACGAGGTCTTGATTGCTCAAGATGAGGCCTGTTTTTGAAAAGGGCTTCACTCGGTAATTTAATTAATTGTGAAGTTTGAACATGTCGGCGACCCGGTTCAATGATCAAATATACGGAATATAGTGTGAGATGTTGAGTTTATGTTAGGATCAATTTTAAGCCAAAGTAATCTCATTAATCATGTGAATAAATTTAAAAAACACAAACACCTATATACTAGCTAATTATTGAACAAAAAAACATTCCTCAGTTTGACATTTCAATTCCAAAAATGGTCTAAAAAACAAAATTCAAAATAACCATTACTTGCCTTGGTCTCAACAGAAAACTTTGCTGACGAAGAAAGAAAGAATCTGCTGTAAATGTTCCGAAATTGCTATTGTTCAAAATATTTTGTCCTTGAAGAGAAATATCCCATCGGCTATTTTTGATTTTATATTGATACATAAAGTCTACAAAGCCAGTCAAGTCTCTACCTCCAGATAATCGATTATCATAATGTTCCCACTTTAATGTTGCTGTTTGGTTTTCAAAAATGAAAACATCCAAAGATGCATTGTGGTTGAACTGCATTATTCCTCCTGTCTTAAGCTCACCAACTTGAGAACTAATGAAATTCAAATTGGCTTTGTATGATAGGTTAACTTTTTTCCCTGAGTTGATTTGCAACTCAAAACCAGAACCCAAAAATTCATATCGTACGTTTGAAAGCACACTATTGATGATCTGCTCATTGGTTCGCTGCTGATAATTTCCAGAAAATGTCAAGTTAGTCTTGAAGAGGGAGAGGTACTTACTTATTCTTAAATTTGTCAGATGGCTTACTCCTCTGTTGTTCAAGTCCAAAGCACGGTAAAATACTTCTCCCGATGAAGTCACTTCACTGTCCATGATTACATTGTGCCTTGAGTCGACATAGCTGTAATTAAAACTTGAGAAAATGGAGTTGATCGGATCTCGAAAATTGATCCCATAATTCAATGAATTGCTTAAAACTTCCGGAACCGATGAAGCTCTTTGTTGAAAAGTTCTGAAATTTCTGATGATAAACCCATAGTGAATATCATTGATTCCATTGAAGTCATTCTTTCTGGTAAGTCGAAGCGTTGTGTTCCATTTCCCTGTCAAAAAATATTTCATGTATAATTGAGGTTCCAGAATTATTCTTGCAACTTCACTTTGCTGAGACATCAATTCATCTTCTACATTTATATTCACATGACTTATTGGAAATTTAAACTGTAAATTGAAATTTTCTTTCTTTAAATTCAATTGGGAATGAATGTAAGACTTCACTTGGCGAAAAATCAAATCATTTAAAAATGGCTTGGAAATTTCCCCTTGACTATCTCCAACTGACGTTTGCAGATTGCTTCCCATTCCTTCGATTTCGTAAATCAAGCCAATATTTCCAGTATAAGTCCAGTTTTTTGGCAGCCCCTTCGTCATACCTACAGTATGATGGGCAAATATAGACTGATAGTCAATTTGCTGATTCAATCTTTCATAAGGCAGACCATCTGTCAACTGTTGTTCGAAGCCTCCTGGACTAACCGCAAAATTCTGCTTGGCTTGCCGATATCCGATATCTGATTTGATATTTAACAATTGTCTGCCTATGGGTTTTAATGTTTGAAAACAATTGCTGATCGAAAATAAAGGTAAATTAGCATTTTGATACCAGTTCACACCATCTAATTGACTCATACCAACTTCCCTATTTTTCAAAAGATTTAGATTCAGGTTGTTTTTCAGGAACGACTTCTTTTCATTTTTGATCCAAGAAAGCTCTGCATCAAGTTCTTTGTTAAGAAATTTATTTTGATGGGATTCAACAAGCTGAATGGTGTCATTTGGTAGAAAATAGGATGTATTGATTCCTCCCTGCTGCCTATGGTTATCATGTATATATGAAATATTGGTGCGCAAATCTGTCCCTCCTTGATTTCTTTTTAGAACATTGGCAGAAATCATTTGGCTTTGATTGAACAAAAACCGGTCTTGCCTGATTGTTGGAGCCAACAGCGAAGGTATTCCAAACCAAGGTTTGAAACCTTCCTGAGCACCTATTTTCTCTTGCAAATCCTCCAATGTCAGAACATTGAGCTCTTGAGCTATATCTTTTCCAGAATTATTAGACTGCACATTGAAGAGCATTTGCAAGTCATTACTAAAAGTCATAGGACTAAATTTCCCCTCATACAATAGCGGAGAAGCTCCAAGTCCGGCAGTTCCCGTACCAACCCATACATTTTTCTTCTTAAGCTTAAGGTTCAATGAAGCTCGATCAGAAAAAACGAGACTATCCAAGACTCTAAGTGGCTGATGATTCTCCAGAATTTGTATAGATTCCACAGCATCAGCGGGAAGGTTTCTACTCGCTAAATTATATTTACCTTCCAATAAGTCCATCCCGTCGATATAAAATTTCTGAATACCCTTACCTTCATACAGAATCCTCCCATTATCAAGCACTTCAATACCAGGGAGTTTTTTGAGAATATCAGCAATAACCCTGTCATTTTGATTGGTAAACCCCTCAACAGCATAGCTTAAAGTATCATTTTTAAATGTAACGGGATTTTTGATAGATTTAAGCGTAAACTCTGGAATCTCCTGTACACCTTCTTCTAAAATCACAGCCAAATTCTGAGTCTGATTAGCAATCATCAGCTGATACTCTTGGGTAGTAAGCGAACGAAATATGACTAAGAGGCTATCTGAGTCTGATTGGACCTTTATAGAAAACCCACCTTTTTCATCCGTAATTCCATAAGAAATACTAGCCAAGCTTTTGGGGTTATTGACAAAAATATTGACCCCAAAAACAGACTTTGACTCATTTGTTATTTTTACTTTTCCTGAAATAATTGATTGGGAAAATGAGGTTTGGTTAAAAAAGGTAAAAAATAAGCCTAATATAACAGTAAGCTGAAACCTTCTTTTACAATTTCTAAATGAAATATACATACCGCAGCAAACCAAATTCTAATCGCAAATTAAAAATCACAACTAATCTATTACTTTTATTTCCAATGGATTATTTTTTCTATCATACCTTTTTTGAACATCTTTTGCTTGGTTAGCGTCAGTCAAAGTCACACCCCCAGATACCATCTTCCCTATTACGTTAGTATTGAAATCATGCTGCATTTCAAAAAATTTAGAACGAGTGGTCTTAATGGGCTTCCTTTTCGCCTTGTGAGATAATACTTCATTTTTCTTTTCTATTTTGATCATTTGAAAACTATAATGATTTTTAGAATCATTTATTTTCAATATCAAACCAGGTAAGTTCCCAAAAACATATGGGCCATCATTGATTGGGATTTCTGCTGAAAACCACGCCTCCCAAACTCTCCCCCCATGGTTTGTAATAGCTCTTTGAACTTTATGACCTTCATACTCATCAAACTCATCCAAAACCTCCCAATTATTCCCATTCAAAGAAGATTCAAAAACAAAATGGTCAGGAAATATCAAATCATGATATTCATACACTTTTTTTCCCCAATCTTTTACTATTGCATAAGACATTTTCGGTTTTTGAACTTGATTAAGGTAAGGAATAAAATTATCAACATCCATATTTTGAGCAGCGGCCTCCTTGATAAGTGAGTCCCTTTTCATTTGATAAAAATTTCTAAATTTCGAAACATTCTTTCCTACGAAAAGTACCATGATATCTTTAGACACAAAATCTAAATCAGTTGAATCTGACCTAAATTCCACTTCATAAAAAACCGCATATTCGGACGTATCCTTTTCCTGAATTTCTACTGCACTAAAATTAAACAAGAGCACAAACACAAAACTTAACATAATATAAAATTGAATTTTAATTACAAATAAAAACAGGTCAATAATGATATTGACCTGCAAATCTAAATAAAGTTATTTTAATCAGGATTACCACATAACACTTCCTCAGCTTCTGCTATTAAAACCAACATTTCTTCTAAATCATCTGCACATACAATGGTTTGAAAGCCACAGGAAAGGGTTACAGGTTTGCATTCTTCGTAAATTCTTTCTAAGGTAGCAAACCCAAAAGTTGCTCCAAAAAAAGCAAAGCATAACGACATTAAAATCTTTTTTTTCATTTTAGTTATTTGGTTAGTTATAAAATGAATTTCAAATGATAAAAAATGGCCATTCATTATCTAAAGACAAGAAAGAAAGAAAGTAGCAAGTATTTAGGTGACTTTATGACTGGTTATCGTTTTTATTTTTTTACATAAAGCTATTACCGCCCACTTTTATCCTGTGCACACGAAATAATATTTCTTATAATTAAAAATATCAATTTATTTATCAATAATTTTGCAGCACTAAAAGCACGATAAAAAATGTACCAAATCAAAAAACTCATTGTTTGTCTTGATCAAAGTGAATTGGATGAAACCTTAGTCAAATTTGCTTCTTTTGTAGCTAGAGTAAATCAAACCAAGAAGATTTACTTTACCAATGTGATCAGAAATCTCAATATCCCAAAAGAGGTTCTCGAAGAGTTTCCCAACTTGATTGATAACATTGTCGAAGAGAGAAAAACCAAGATGAAAGATTTGGTCACTCAAGCTTTCGGTAAAATTAAAGATGTAGAAGTTTCTTATGTGGTCAAGGAAGGACAACTTTCAAAAAAGATCTTGAAACTCGCTCATGAAAAATCTGCTGACATGATCATTTTGGGCAGAAAAGTTGATCTTACTGGTACAGGTGTACTTTCACAGCGATTGGCTAGAAGAGCGAGCTGTTCGCTTTTGATCGTTCCTGAGCATTCCGTTCCAAAGATTGACAAATTGTTGGTACCAAGTGATTTTTCTGATTATTCCAAAGATGCCCTTGAAGAAGCGGTCATGATAGTAGAGAAATATGGCGGAAAGGCTGAGATTTTCTGTCAAAATGTATTTTCTATTCCATCAGGCTATCATTTCACCGGAAAAACATACGAAGAATTTGCTGCTATTATGCAAATGCATGCAGAAATCAATTTCAAAAAATTCATCAGAAAAATAGATACAAAAAACATCAAAATCACACCTCTATATACAAAAGACGAGGACGATGATCCTGTAGAAGATATTCTTGCAAAAGCAGAAGAGATCAATGCAGATGGCATCATCATCGGAGCAAAAGGAAGAACAGCTGCTACAGCGCTCTTTATCGGAAGCATGGCTGAGCGATTGATTCAAATGAACCACAAAATCCCTCTCCTTGTCACAAGACCAAAAGGTAAAAATGCGGGTATTTTAGATTATATCTTAGAGATTTAAGAGAGATAGAATATTACGTCATTAATTATTAGAAACAAAAGGGACTATGGCTTCAAGCTAGTTCCTTTTTGTATTTAAGGAATCTGCCATTTCCAAGATTATTTTAAGCTTAATCTTATTTTATAATATGACTTTGCCAAGTTTAGCAACTGATTTGGGTCTTGTCACCCTAGCTTTTATCACTTATCTCTTTATTCTTAAGGTTTTTAACCTATCCAATTCAATAATCGAAAGTTTTTTTTAGACTCCAATTAAACTAATCGGTATATTGGGTGTCTAAGTAAGCAATGATGTCACTCAGCGATCTTGAGATCTTAACTTTAATTCAAGACCCCAAAACCCGGGACAAAGGATATAGACTTTTGATAAGTGCGTATCAAAAAAGAGTGTACCACATCATCCGGAAAATGGTAATCGTACATGAAGATGCCGATGACATCACCCAAAATACGTTTATCAAAGCATTTAAAAATCTCGAAAACTTTCACAGCAATTCATCCTTGTTCACTTGGTTGTATAGAATTGCCACAAATGAAAGTTTGAATTTTCTTGAAAAAAAGAAGCGGAGATTCTTCTTTCCCATTGAAGACCACGAAGAGGTAATGAAAAATTACATTGACGAATCTTATCACATAGATGGAGAAGAAATCGACAGGAGGCTGCAAAAGTCTCTGCTAAATCTACCCCAAAAACAACGATTAGTCTTCAATTTGAAGTATTTTGAAGATCTCAGCTACGATGAAATCAGTAAGATAACAGACACATCTGTTGGTGCGCTCAAAGCAAGTTATCACCATGCCGTGAAAAAAATTGAAAATGAATTGAAACAAGAATAAACCTCAGCCTATATATTCTGTCTAACGAACAAGTTATGAAAAATCTACCCAAAAAGAATATCTTCAAAGTACCAGAAAACTACTTTGAGAACCTCTCAGATCAGATTATTGAGAAAAACTCCAATAAGAGAAGTCAAATGATATACTTCAGAAGCATGGCTGCTGCAGCTGTGGTACTGATTGGCGTGGCTTTATTTGTCTTTAGACAAGATAATATTCCAACAGATAACATTCATTTAAGTATGTCTGATGACATTAATTTATATATCAATGCTGGATATTGGGGCGCAGAAGAAGTTCTTTCCCTCTCCGAAAACCCAAATTTGATATTAGAGCAAATTATTGCTGAAGAATGGGGCAATTACAATATCAATGAAATGGAATTTGAAGATGATAACTGGTATTAACTAACATGAAAATGAAATACAATAAATATATACTATTCCTTATTTTAGGTCTCTTAGGTTCAACTGCTTATGCGCAAAGAGACCAACAAGGCTTCGATAGAGAAAAATATGAATCCGCGAGAGTTGCCTTTATTACCAATAGGCTAGATTTGAAAACTGAACAAGCCGAGAAGTTTTGGCCAATCTTCAACAAGTACAATGAAGATAAAGAGAAACTGATGCGCAACATGTCTGCCATTAACAAGGAATCTGATGGCGATGTGACGGAAGCTAAGGCCAAAGAATTAATCAATAAAAGATTTACAATTCAAAAAGAAATGCTTGATCTTGATAAAGAGTTTATGAATAAAGTTACCTCTGTTTTAAGTCATACACAAGCACTCAAACTTGGTGGTGCCAACAGAGATTTTGTAAGGCGAATCTATCGCATGAACCAAAGAGGAGATCAAAGGGATCAAAATTAAAAAAAGGAGTCAAATGGCTCCTTTTTTTAATTTACAAAACACTAAAACTTTACTTCTTCAACAAATCGCGAATTTCTTCTAATAAAACCTCGGATTTTGGTGGTGCAACTGGTGCAGCTGGTGCAGCCTCTTCTTTTTTCTTTCTGAAATTAATTGCTCTAATGGCTAAGAAAATAACAAAAGCGATAATGACAAAATCAACAACATTTTGGATAAAATTACCATAACTCAAGACAACAGCAGGAATATCAACACCATCTTCGGTATATCCTGCTTTTAGAACTAGAACTAGGTCTTTGAAATCTACTCCACCAAGCAAGACTCCAAGTGGTGGCATCACAATGTCATTCACAAATGACGAAACTATTTTACCAAAGGCGCCACCGATAATTACAGCTACTGCTAAGTCGATTACATTGCCCTTGATAGCAAATTCTTTAAATTCTTTTACCATTCCCATAAATGCGTGAGTTTATTTTTTAGATGATTGTTTTTATGCAGGAAAAATACAAACAATTTTATAAACACAAAATATAATTCTTTTTTTTTAAAAGTAATTTTTCACCTATAATATGTATTTCAAACTTCCTAAGAAAGGTATGTATACCAATATAAATAAGGAGTACTATGACTTGAAATTTATTATTTTTTCTAACTTTGACCTCTAACCTATTAAACAGTAAAATGAAAATTGCCTTGATAGCACATGATGGAAAAAAGGCCGATATGGTTCATTTTCTATCTGGATTCAGAGATGAATTATTAAAAAAAGATGTTAGCTTAGTTGCAACAGGTACGACAGGTAAACATATAGAAAAAGCAGGTTTTGAAGTAGAAAAATTACTTTCTGGGCCACTTGGCGGAGATGCTCAAATCGCAGCATTAGCTGCACAAAAAGAATTGGATCTTGTTATATTTTTCAGAGATCCTTTGGACAAACATCCACACGAGCCAGATGTACAAATGCTTATGAGAATTTGTGATGTTCACAATATTCCATTGGCAACCAATCCTGCTGCTGCTGATATGATTTTTAAATATATAATTTCTCTAAGACACTAATGGAACCAAAGACTATAAAAAGAATTGGCGTTTTGACTTCTGGAGGTGATGCTCCAGGAATGAACGCAGCAATAAGAGCAACCGTCAGAGCGGGCTTCTACTATAACTTGGAAATGTATGGTATATATCGAGGTTATGAAGGCATGATCAATAATGATATCAAAAAGCTCGAAAGTAAAAATATTGCTCATATTTTAGAAAGAGGTGGTACATTCCTCAAGTCTGCAAGAAGTGCTGAATTCAGAACAGCTGAAGGAAGAAAAAAAGCTTATGAAAACCTTCAAAAACACGGGATCGATGCATTAGTAGTCATTGGAGGAGATGGCTCTTTGACTGGTGCTCATCTCTTTTTCCAAGAGTTTGGAATTCCTGCTATTGGGCTTCCGGGTACAATTGATAATGATTTATCTGGAACAGACAGTACTATTGGTTTTGACACAGCTTGCAATACTGCTATTCAAGCAATCGATAAGATAAGAGATACAGCAACTTCACATGATAGGCTCTTTTTTGTAGAGGTAATGGGAAGAGATGCCGGATTTATTGCCATCAATGCTGGAATTGGAAGTGCCGCTGCAGCAACCTTGATTCCAGAAAAGAAAATGCCAATCGAGCGCTTGGTCGAAAGACTAAAAGCTAGAACCAAAGCATTGAAGCAATCCAACATTGTGATTGTAGCGGAAGGCGGAAAAAGTGGTGGTGCAGCTGAAATTGCTTCCAAAATCAAGAAGCTTCTTCCGTATTATGATATTAAAGTAACGATCTTAGGTCATTTGCAACGCGGAGGATCGCCAAGTTCTTTTGATAGAGTACTTGCAAGTAAACTTGGAGTAGCGGCTGTGGAAGGTCTTATGCAAGGCAAATACGATGTGATGGCAGGTATTATTAATAATAAAATAGTCTTCACTCCTATTACCAAAGCTATTGTCGATGACAAAGAAGTAGATGAAGATGATTTCAGAATCGCAAAAATACTTTCAACATAAAAAAAGGAGGCTAAAAATTAGCCTCCTTTTTTTATGTTATTCAAACTAAACTTAGAATTATTTTTCTAGAATTATGGAAGCATATGCTGGCAATCTCACATTTCCAGATTCCAAAGATGCATTTCCAAAGGAAAATAAAACACCTTCAAATTCTTCGGGAATCGTAAAATTCTGTTCCGTTTCACTCAAATTATGTATCACAAATAATTCTTGATCTTCATAATTTCTATAAAATGCCATACTTGGCTTTGGTAAATCTCCCTCAAAGAGTTCCAAGTCACCTAATGCGAGAGCTCGATTCATATTCCTCAACTTGATTATTTCTCTGTAGTGATTGAAATAACTTGTGCTCATTGATTTCTGAATAGCGAGTGGAGTTACCACTTCGTCTGTTGAATATTCTGCATCTATCCAAGTCGCTCTTCCAGTATCATTTGCTTGGATATCCCAAAGAAATGGCTCTCGAATGTTTTCATCAGGTTTTTTACCCAGCATACCAATTTCTTCGCCATAATATAAATACGGTGCACCTGGCATAGACATTAAGATTGTTATTGCCTGTTTTAACTTCTTAGGATTTTCATCAAGAGAGTTTAGCAGTCTAGGCTGATCATGATTGGAAGAAAAGGTAGCATCAATAAACTCATCAGTGATATTTTGGTAGAAATCTAGTATTTCTTTCTGCTTTTTGGCTAAAAGCATTCCATCCTCTTTTCTGTAAGACTCTAGGAGTGTATAGTGAAAATCAAAATTGAATAAAGCTGGCAACCCTGGTAAGTATGGAGCCACCACTTCCTTCATGTCATACACTTCACCTACCAAATAAACATCTGATTTGATTTTTGTCATTTCTGCTCTAAATTCCTTCCAAAAGGCATGATTATCTTCTGGTCTATCATCTGGAAAAATATGCTTTGCAGCATCCAATCGAAAACCATCTACTCCCACATCTTTTAACCAAAACCTTCCTATTTCATAAATTTCTTCTCTGACTTTGGGATTATCAAAATTCAAATCCGGCATACCACCGATAAAAAAGCCATAGTAGAAATCCTCTCCATTTCCTGGATCGTGCCATTGTCTGATGTTGTCACTATCCAAAGTGATGGTTTTCTTATTGATAAAATCTGCAATGGTGTCTTTTTGAGCCCATACATAATAATCTCTGTAAGGATTATCTCTTCCTTTCTTAGACTCTTTGAACCAAGGATGCTCACTACTCGTGTGGTTGATGATCAAGTCAATGACAATTTTAATATCTTTTTCATGTGCTGACTCCAACATTTTTTTGAAGTCTTCCATCGTTCCATAATCAGGGTGGATATCCTTATAATCGGTCACGTCATATTTGTGATAACTCGGGGAAGGCATGATTGGCATAAACCAAATTGCATTTGCTCCAAGTTCTTTGACATGCTCCAATTTCTTTGCTACACCATTGATGTCTCCAATACCGTCTCCATTTGAATCATAAAATGATTGAATAAATATTTCATAAGTAATCCCAGCGTGAGGCCAATGATTTTCAACTTTAATATTAGATGAAGTATCACAAGAAGTTAGTAGTACCAAAACAGTTAAAATGGAGGCAAATAAATATTTTTTCATGGTAATAGAGTAAAAAAGAAAAAGTCACCGTAAAGTGACCTTTTCTTTGATAGGTAATTGATTGTTTTTAATTTCTATTGACAGCATTGAGCATGTCAAATGCTACTTCTAATCGCTGCACAAAGTTCTCCTCTCCTTTTCTCATCCAAGCTCTTGGATCGTAGAATTTCTTGTTCGGACTGTCAGGCCCATTAGGATTACCTAGCTGCGTTTGAAGGAAGCCTTCATTTTTTTGATAATATTTCAAAACACCTTCCCAGAATGCCCATTGCATATCTGTATCTATGTTCATTTTGATCGAACCATAACTGTTAGCCTCTCTAATCTCTTCTACCGTGGAACCTGATCCACCGTGGAATACAAAGAACAAAGGCTTTCCAGAAGTACCATATTTTTGATTGATATAATCTTGAGAGTTTTTCAAAATAACCGGCTTTAAGCTCACATTTCCAGGCTTATAAACACCATGCACATTGCCAAAAGCTGCCGCAACTGTGAATAAATCACCAACTTGCTTCAGATGCTCATATGCATATGCAACTTCTTCAGGTTGAGTATATAATTTTGAGCTATCGATGTCAGTATTATCTACCCCATCTTCCTCACCGCCTGTGACACCAAGTTCTATCTCGATAGCCATTTCAAGCTTATTGAACTCTTTGAAATATTTAACTGAAGTTTCTACATTTTCTTCCAATGATTCTTCAGATAAATCCAACATATGAGAACTGTACAAAGGTCTTTTAAAAGCTTTGTAGTACTCCTTTCCCTCTGCAAGCATACCATCGATCCAAGGCAATAATTTCTTGGCTGCGTGATCTGTATGAAGTATTACAGGCACACCATATGCCTCTGCCATTTTGTGTACATGCAACGCGCCAGAAATGGCTCCAGCTACACTAGCTTCTTGGTTGCCATTTGGAAGAGATTTACCTGCATAAAACTGTGCTCCTCCATTCGAAAATTGAATAATTACTGGGGAATTGACCTTTTTGGCCGTTTCCAAAACACCATTGATTGTACTGGTGTTGATTACATTTACTGCTGGAAGTGCAAATTCACTTTCCTTGGCATATTCTAAAAGATCCTTAAGTTCTTCACCGTACTTTACTCCTGGTTTGAATTTCATGTTGCTGATTTAATGGTTTGATTATTTCTTTATAAACCGCTTTCTAACTAACTGACGGTTATCATTTAGCTCAAAGATATAAAGACCTGCCTTAAAATCCTTAATTTCTAACTCTAAATTGTTATTCAGGTCAAATTCCTGTCCTTCCATTAAAACTTTTCCAGTAACATCTAATATTCTATAATTGAATTGATTAAATCCATTTGGTATAGAAATATTTAATTTATCCGCACTTGGATTTGGATAAATTTTGAATGCTGTTTCATCAATTTTTTCTTCTTCAAGGGAGGTAATGATATCCTCCAAAATCTGTCCTTCGGGCAAAGGAAGTTTCTGATTCGTAAACAAAACAAATTGATTGCCTCGCAAGCGTTGTGTGATGGAGTTAGAAACCACATTAATTTCTTCACCTGTAAAGTAATTGTACCATGTGCCATTAGAGGGGAAGGTTAAAGAAGCGTTATTTACGTCTGTTAGACCAAAATTCCCATAAACTACTACACTCAAATCCCCTTCTGACACTTTGATTGATTTCACAGATTGGGTTAAAGACAAAGTCGCTTGATCTGGATTGTTAAAAACATTGTAATTGTTTTTTAAGTGGATCATAGCTTTGTACAGATTAAAAAGCCTTTGTCTTTCTGGATTATCTAAGTAATTCCAACGCGTAGGTTTCACTCCAAGACGGTCATTGTTCAATTCCAAATCGTAACCAAATTCTTCGAATTGCCACAACATCTTTGGTCCAGGAATCGCGAAAAAGAAGGTTGCCATCAACTGATTTCTATTAGTTGCATGATTCAATTCTCTGATATCAATAGGCGATCTTTGTCCAAAGTTGACAGATTCCCACATGGTACGTTCTTCATCATGACTTTCCATATAAGTAATCAGATTACTCTGCTCCCAACCTCTCGTTTTGTAATATCCCCAATCGAAGTTTCTGGAATTTCCTTTTGCCATTTCTCTAAAATCTCCGTTCATGTTTCCCCAAAACATCAATCCATAATTAGCCAGTTCTCGCTCCTCACTGTTATCAGCAAAATGCTCTAAAATTAAATAAGCATCAGGGTGATTCGCTTTGATGTTGTCATAAATATCCTTCCAAATAGCAATTCTAGAAGCATCTCTCTGACCCCACAATGAAACATTTCCACCTGAATTAACCTGAGTAAATCCCTTACTCAAGTCAAATCTATAGCCATCAAATTTATATTCAGATAGCCAATAATCATTCACAGAATCAACAAAAGCTTTGGTGTAAGTACTTTCATGGTTAAAATCATAACCTACATTGAACGGATGCTTCGCTTCTCTATTGAACCAGGGATTGTCTAAAGTTGGCGCTCCATAATCTCCATCATTGTAAAGTCTCACCATAGGATTTTGTCCAAAAGCATGATTAAGGACCATATCAAGAATCACAACCATATCTCTTTTATGTGCTTCATCGATCAATTCTTTTAGTTCATTTTTAGTCCCATAGTACTTATCAGGCGCAAAAAAGAAGGATGGGTTGTAACCCCAAGAAAGGTTTCCCTCAAACTCCTTTATAGGCATCAATTCTAATGCATTGATACCCAAATCCTTCAAATAATCAAGCCTCTCCGTAACAGACTTGTACGTTCTTTTGTCATCAAAATCTCGAACTAAAAGTTCATAAACTACTAACTCCTCTGGTTTAGGCTTCACATAGTCCAAGTGTTTCCATTCGTAGGGTATTTGGGCTGTTTGCAAGTAGGTTGCTTGGAATTCTGTTTTACCTTGAGGATATGGCTTTAAGCCAGGGTGTCTATTTTGATCTATAATTTCCTGATCATTGAATGGGTCTGAAGTTTTATCTGCATATGGATCTCCGATTCTAATGCTTCCATCAACGAGATATTGAAAAATGTATTCTTGACCCGGAATTAGGTCAGAAATTCTTAACCAAAACATTTCCTTATTTGGCGTTTGAAACATTTGATAGTTTGGCAGGATTTGCCAATTATTAAAGTCTCCAATGACAAAAACATTCTTTTTATTTGGCGCCTCAAGTACCAATACTACTTCAGTGTCTGAAATGTAGTTAATTCCTTTTTTTGCTCCTTGGGGTAAATTTGCTTGCGGACTTTGACCTACTACATTGATAGAAAGATTTGCTGTGGCTTCTTCTGTTCCAGAAATAGCTTTTGCCTGAATATCAAAAACACCTTCGGTGGTGGCTTCAAAAATATAATTTAAACTTTCCGAGGCTGTGGCTGTGGCCACTTCAGTATTATTGACAGAGATACTTAGATTTGAAGTCTCTGAGGCGATTACTGCAATGTTTTGACTCTCTCCTATTTCTAACAATATGGATGAAGACTGAGGATTTGTAAAACTTACATCAAAGCCTTGACTAAGATTCACAAAAAAATCTCCATTAGCATCATTCTTTCCTTCTAGTGATCCAGTTGCATTCCGGAAAACCATCCCCATTCTATAAATAACTTGTCCAGAAGAGATATTAAAGAACTCATTAGGAGTCAATTCCCATTCCCAAATATTTGATTGGCCAGCAACTTTAGTCATTCGAGCATTGGCATCAGCAGTACCCCAAGTAAAAGGAACGATTGCCCATGTAGTCGATGTAGGTCCAGCGATAACTGCTCCAATATGTATATATACAGGATCTACACCTGAAAGCCCAGAAGTTCCTTTGCTAGCATCATAGATAATTTTTACTTTTTGATCCACTCTTGGGAAACTTGGTACCGTGGTCACTTGTGCAAAGACATTTCCGAAGAAGAGAAATAATGATAAAAAAATGGCTGAAATAGTAAATTTTGAAATCATAATCTTGAATCAAGAAAGGTATGGGTGTATTGTATTTAATCAAATAAATTGATGAGGATGGATAAAGAAAAAGTACTGAAATAGTCCAGTACTTTTTCTAAAGCTTTCAATATTAGTTTTTAGTAACTGTATAAAGAACAGCACCAGGAGTTTTGAAATCTAGCGTAATTGTGTAGTTACCATCCTCTGGAATAGGAATATTGTTTGCACTATTAAAATTAGCCACACCGCTTTCGTCACCTAAACCGTAGTTTTGATCCCAAGTATTGGTTCTAAATTTAATTTCACCCTCAGTGAGATCTGTCGTGATTTTCAAAACATTTTGAGCTGCATCAAAAGTCATTGGAGTTTCAGTATTCCAATCGCCTGTTGTGGCACTTCCAATAATTCCCCATACTCCTACTCTTTCTAACTCATATGTAAGGTTATTCAAATCAGCTTTTACTCTGTAAGTTCCAAATCCATCTGCAATTTTAACGTTACCACCCTTCTCTACCAAAGAACCTGGCGTTGCACCTTCTCCAAAATCTGGGAACTCATCCCATGCTGGACCTGTGATAAACTTGAACTCTCCCGAACCACTCAAAATATGAACAAAACCTTCATAAACATCATCAGAATTTTCTGAAAATAATATGGTGTTGTCATTAGATGGGTTCCAGCTTTGGTAATCACCAGGAACTCTTAAGGATGGTAGTACGACTTCAGTCGAATAAGGAGTCACTGAAATAACAACTGCTTCACCACTGACAGCTGATAATCCAGCTCTTGAAGGTGTTGCATTCACTCTGAATTCAAGATTTCCCGCTTCACCTGCAACAAGACCCTTGGATATTGCACTCCTGTTTAGATCGTCAACTTTGACCTCAACGGTTGTTGTAGTAGCGGAACCTACGCCTACTGGTGCTGCAAAATTATTCCCTACGGCATCCACTTGAATTTCATAGGTTGTCTCAGAAACATTCACGCCAAAATCAGCGGCATTCAAATTAAAAACAATCAATTCCTCAGCATCATCCATGCTTAGAACGATATTAGAAGGTGCTGCTGATAAGGTGGCTCCAGTTTGTTCAATAATTCTAGGTTGCTCAAGTTGCTCACAAGACCAAACTAATGGTAGTGCAAAGACTACAAATAGAAGTTTACTAAGTACTCTCATAATAATAGATTTTGGTGTAAATTGTTAATTCTTCAATAATGATTATTTTATATTTTTAATTTATTTTATCATATCATAAATAAATTCACGCATTAGATCGCATAATTTCTTTCGACAGTTATATATCTATATTATGTGTTGAAATCCATCCAAACAAGTCTTTAATCAAAAAAATAGTTACAATTTATCGTGCAATCGTCGCCGCAATCGTTTGCACGATATGAAAATTTTTATTCATCGAAGTACTCAAATTATAAAAATCAAGAAAAATCAAATTTTTAATGGACAAGGAAAATCCATTTTGAAATAATTTCCGCTATCTTTAAAATTCTTCGAATAATATAATTTTTATGAAATTAGGACAAGTAACAATCAAGGACATAGCTCGTGAGCTAAATGTTTCGACTTCAACAGTTTCTAGAGCTCTGAAGGATTATCCCGGGATCAGTGATGATACCAAAAAGAAAGTTAAAGATCTTGCTGAAAAATTACATTATAGACCCAATGCTGTAGCTTTAAGCTTAAGAAAAAGTAAATCCTTTACCATCGGAGTGATTATCCCCGAAGTTGTTCACTTTTTCTTTTCCACTGTAATCAGTGGCATCGAAGAAATTGCCTATGCAAATGGGTATAATGTCATCCTTTGCCAAACCAATGAAAAATTACAACGAGAATTGAGTAGCATTGAAACCATGCTTGACAATCAAATTGATGGGCTTTTGGTAAGTTTTTCTAAAGAGACTGAAAATTTTGATCACTTTACAAAGTTGATGGAACAAAACTTCCCTATCGTTTTTTTTGATAGAGTCCCTGATATAGAAAACACAGTGAATGTTACTGTGAATGATTTCAAAGGCGCTTATGACGCCACTAAACATTTAATTGAACAAGGTTATAAAAATATCATCCATTTAGCTGGTCCCAAAACACTTCCAATCAGTGCAAAAAGAAAGGATGGCTACAAGCAAGCTCTACAAGATCATCAAATGATTTTAAATCCAGAATGGATTATCCCTTGTCCTATTGGCACGCAAGAAGAGAGCTACGAAATCACAAAGACACTCTTTAAAAGTAACGAAAATCATCCCGATGCGATTTTCGCAAGTAATGATATTGCTGCCGCAGGCGCCATGATGGCAGTGAAAGAATTAGGTCTAAAAGTTCCTGAAGATGTTGGAATAGTAGGCTTTTCCAACTGGCAATTTTCATCAATGATCGACCCACCACTCTCTAGTGTTGAACAGCCAGGTTTTGAGATGGGTGAAAAAGCGACAGCTATGCTTTTGGAAATGATAGAGAAAAAAAAGGAGTCTAATTGGGAAGCAAAAACGATCGTGCTTGAGACAGAATTACTCGTGAGGAAGTCTTCACAGAAATAATTCTATAAATTTTCATTTCTTTTCAAACAATTAATGCAAACGTTTGAATAGGTCTTGGTTTAAAAAAAACAAAGATTACTTTTAACATTTAGAAGAATATTGTGTAATCAGGCCTTATCAAGCAATTTTTTACTTTAAATTTACTTTATAATTTAGCTTTACACAATAAGCAACGTGCTAGTTCTTAGCATTCCAAATACAACTTTGATTCAATGACCTTAGCTTCAAAAACAAGAAATTCAAATCGAAATCTTCATCTAGGAAATGTGGAGAGTTGGGAAAAAACAGACTTTGGTATTACAGGAAAAACAAATCATGGATTTTTCACGATCACAGTCTTTGAACACGATACAATCAGAGTTCAAGCGAACCAAGAAGAAGCGTATTTCCCTAATCCGTATAGTGTTGTTGCGCAACCGAAACATTGCGGTTTTTCGATTGAAGAATTCGAGGAACTGCTCGTCATCAAAACCAAAACTATTGAGGTTAGAATCTATCTCAATCCATTTCATATTAAATTTTATGATAGGAATGGCAAATTATTAAATGAAGATGATGCTTCATTTTCTATTTCTTGGCTTGGAACAGAAGTGACCAATTATAAGAAATTACAACCCAATGAAAAGTTTATCGGCTTAGGTGAGAAAACAGGTAATCTCAACCGTGCGGGGAATGCTTACACCAACTGGAATACAGATTACTTTGCATACGGAATTGGTGATGATCCTCTTTATATGTCTATTCCTTTTTATTTAGGCATTCACAACCAAACTGCTTACGGAATCTTTTTTGATAATACACACAAGTCTGTTTTTAACTTTGGAGCTTCCAATAACCGATTTATGTATTTTTCTGCTGAAGATGGAGAAATCGATTACTACTTTTTTCATGATGATGGTGTGGACAAAATTATCAGCGCCTATACCAAGCTGACAGGAAGAATGGAAATGCCCCCCATGTGGTCATTAGGATTTCAGCAATGCCGATATTCTTATTATCCTGAATCTGAGGTGCTAAATCTTGCTCAAACTTTCAGAGAAAAGGACATGCCTGCTGATGTAATTTATCTTGATATCCATCATATGGAAAAGTACAAGGTTTTCACATTTGACAATGAAAAATTTACCGATCCAAAAGCCATGATTGCTAGATTGAAGGAGAAAGGCTTCAAAGTAGTGGTCATCATGGATCCAGGGATCAAAAAGGAAGAGAGCTACGCGCCCTTTAACGAAGGCTTGGAAAAAGACTTATTTGTGAAGTATCCTGACGGAGAAATTTATGAAGGTCAAGTATGGCCAGGTTGGTGTGCTTTTCCTGATTTCACCAAAGAAGAAACCAGAACTTGGTGGGGTGAAAAGATGAAATTCTATAAAGATGCGGGGGTTGATGGGTATTGGACGGACATGAACGAACCGGCTTCTTGGGGTCAGCACACGCCAAATCTGATTGATTTTCACTACGAAGGCGAGCTAGTTAGCCACCGAAAAGCGAGAAATGTGTATGGCATGCAGATGGCCAAAGCAGCCAAAGAAGGAAGTGAATTGCAAGCGCCAAATCAACGGCCGTTTGTATTGACGCGTTCAGGATTTTCAGGAATTCAGCGCTATGCAGCCGCTTGGACAGGTGATAATGTGTCAAGTGAAGAACACATGTTGGCTGGTGTCAGATTGGTTAACAGTCTTGGATTGAGTGGGGTTTCGTTTTCTGGATATGACATTGGGGGATTTGCAGGAGAAGCCTCTAAATCTTTGTTTGCAAGGTGGATGAGTATCGCCACTTTCTCTCCATTCTACAGAGCACATTCAATGATCAATAGCTGTGATTCAGAGCCTTGGTCTTTTGGAGAAGAAGTAGAGGAAATCTCAAGAAACTATATGAAATTGAGGTATCAAATGCTCCCGACTTTATATAGTAACTTTTTCAAAAGCACGCAATCAGGACTTCCTATAGCTAAAAGTTTGGCGATTGATTATCCTTTTGATGCCAAAGTTTATGAAGAAACTTACCAGAATCAATACCTATTTTGTGAATCCTTACTTATTGCTCCCATAGAAAGCACCAAGGAAATCACTAAGGTTTATCTTCCGGAAGGCGACTGGTATTATTTCTTCAATGATCAAAAGTATTCAGGCAATCAGATAATTTATGTAGATACACCATTGAGCTATTTGCCTGTTTTTGCGAAAGCAGGTTCAATCATCGCCATGCAAAGTGCCATATCACATACTGACGCTCCACATGAAGAAGTCTTGAAGCTTCATATTTACAAAGGAAAGGGTTCATTCACCTATCTTCATTATGAAGATGATGGAAGTAGTAAGGATTATCAAAAAGCTGCATTTTTCAAAAGGGAAATAACTTGGGATTCAGATCAGCAAGAAATCCAATTTGGAGCTGTGGAAGGCAATTACCAATCAGCATTCAAAGATATTCAGCTTTATCTTCATGGTATTGATTCAGATTCAGTACAAATGGAAGATCAGCAAATAAATGGTCATCAAGAAAATATAGCCTTTCTAGGACGCTTGACAGAATTTGATCCATTACCAGATTATTCTCAACCTTACTATGAAGTAGAAGACATCCATTCTTTTAGAATAGAACATCGATCTACTGCATTCAAAATCAAAATCTAAACCTATCCTGCTTAATCCATAAACCCAAGCTAATGCAAACAGAAGAGAAAAGGCCAAGACTGAGTTTTTGGCAAATTTGGAATATGAGTTTTGGATTTCTCGGAATCCAATTTGCCTTTGCTTTGCAAGGAGGATTTATGTCTCGAATTTTTCAAACCCTCGGTGCGGAGAAGGATGATATTCCTATTCTATGGCTTGCAGCTCCGCTTACAGGTCTGATCATACAGCCGATTGTAGGGTATTTGAGTGACAGAACATGGCATCCCATCTTAGGTAGAAGAAGACCTTTTTTCTTTATTGGAGCAGTTTTCAGTACCATAGCCTTATTCTTTGCTCCCTACTCTAGCGCTTTGTGGATGGCGGCTTCTTCTTTATGGATTTTAGATGCTTCGATCAATATCAGCATGGAGCCCTTCAGAGCTTTAGTTGCGGATAAACTTCCTGACAGTCAACGTTCTTATGGATTTGTAGTGCAAACATTGATCATTGGAATTGGAACTTGGATTGCCAGTAATTTACCATGGTTTATGACCCAAATAGGAGTTCCAAATACAGCCGCAGCAGGTGTGGTACCTGATTCTGTAAAGTTTGCTTTTGGAATTGGCGCTTTTGTATTATTTACTTCTATCCTCTACACGATTCTCACCACGAAAGAATATCCACCAGAAGATTTAGAGAAATTTGAGAGAGAGAAGGCTGCAAGCAAAGGTTTCTTCAAAGGAGTAAAAGAAATATTTGAAAATATTCTGGACATGCCAAAAGTAATGCTCAAGCTTGGTGTTGTTCAGTTTTTCTCTTGGTTTGCATTTTTTACCATGTGGACTTATGCAACACCAGCTATCACAGAGCATATTTTCAAGGCAACAGATACCGCATCATTGGCTTACAATAATGCAGCAGATAGTGTGGGGAATTATTTGGGTACTTATGGACTAATCTCTATGTTTTTTGCCTTGATATTGGCTTTTGTAACCAGTAAGGTCAAAATCAATAGAAAACTAGTACACATGCTCAGTTTGATTTCGGGAGGTATTGGATTTATTTCCATATTCTATATTACCGAGCCATGGATGCTTCACCTATGTTTTGCATTGGTTGGAATAGCATGGGCGAGCATTCTCTCTATGCCTTATGCCATGCTCTCTAGTTCTGTAGATCCAAATAAAATGGGGATATACATGGGAATCTTCAATATGTTTATCGTAATTCCTCAGATCATTGCCTCTGTAGGTGGCATTACCGTAACATATAAATTCCTATTTGGTGAAGATGTGATCTACACGATGGTCTTAGCAGGCACATCTCTAATCTTAGCAGGATTTGCCAATCTCTTGATCACAGATAGGAATGCTACCCATGATGGATAAAATATTTTAGCCTCTTAAGTTTAATAAATTTGAAATCCGATAATTTTGTTTGTCGGATTTTCTTTTTTTAACTAGTGAATCAACGCAATTGAATTAATTTTGACCATGCAAAAAATTAGAATTACGGGTGTACCAGAGCATTTCAATTATCCTTGGTTGCAGGTGATTGCACAGCAGCCATTTTTAGACGAGGGCATTGAGTTAGTTTGGCAAGAAGAATCAAAAGGTTCCGGTGCGATGAACAAAGCCCTTAGAGAAGGAAGTACAGACCTTGCATTGGTATTGACTGAGAGCTTTATCAAGGATAGAACTGAAGGAAATCCAAGTAGAATTATTGGACTTCATATTTCCTCTCCTTTGAATTGGGGTATCCATCTGTCTGCCAAGTCAAAAGAAAATGCGCTGTCAGAACTCAATGAAGCCCCATTTCTGATCAGCCGCTATGGTTCTGGCTCTCACTTGATGGCATTTTTACTTGCGAAGCAAGAAGGTTGGAATACGAATAAATTGCAGTTTGAGGTCATTGACAACTTGGAGGGAGCCAAGAAAGCGTTTGAAAACAAAGAAGCTAAAATGTTCCTTTGGGAAAAGTACACCACCAAACCACTTGTGGATGCAGGTCAGTTTAAGCGTGTCGGAGAAATTCCCACCCCTTGGCCATGTTTTGTGATAGTGGCTACGGAGCAAATCTTAGAGACCCATGCAGAAGTACTCGTCCGATTACGAGATATGGTCTATGCCTTTGCTGATAAGATGACTCAGGACAAGGATTTTCCATCCACAATTTCCAAAACTTATGGAATCCAGCAAGAAGATGTAAAAGCTTGGTTAAAACAAACCAAATGGTCGACAGATAATAAGATTGAAAAATCCACTTTGGAGGATACGATGGATGTTTTATTGAATTTGGGATTGGCTGAAAAAAAAATTAAAGTAATAAAACTAGTCGATTTAAAATTTATAGACTTAAGCTAATTATCAATAATTTTACTTTCTTCTCTAATTTGATAAAAGTTATCCTATTAAGATGGAAATTTTATTTTTATTGGTTCAAACTTTTAATGAAAGGCTTAATAAAAAACTTATAATAATCTTCTTCAATTGTATAACCAATAAAATGACCTTGATTATCAAAACTCACGGGATACTTTGTTGAAATCTCAAAATAATTCTTTTTGTTTCTCTCAATATTTTGGACTAAAAAAGGATTTTCAATATCATCTGAAACAAGCTGACTTGTAATGTAATTTTTATCCTTATTTACATAAATTTGGATGTGCTTATCTGATTTATATTCAGCTCTTTCAGATTTCGATAATTTGGCATATTCAAATCCGCTTCCTGTAAACTCCTTTGGTTTTATATATTTCCTATTTTCACTTATTTCAAATTCCTCAATTCTATAATTTTGATTATTTAAGTCTATAATACCTATTTCATTTGAATATGGCATCAAAACATATAATTCATTGTTTCCAACAAAAAACGCTAATTCATTTACATTATCATTTACCCTTCCTTTGTGAATTTCTGAAAAATTGTCAGAACCAATAACCCCTTTTATCACTGTAAACTCCTTTACATTATTCTCCATCAAAGAATAACAGCTAAAGTAGCATGTCCCATTTTTATCGACTTCAATAGTTTTACATTTATTTTTTTCTGGAAAAACATGTCTCATACTAATTTTTTCAATTTCTTCGCCCAAATAGCTATACTTAACAAACTGTCCAATATCTTTTATTAAATAAAAATAATCTTGAAAAAGAAAAATCTCTTCAGGAATTCCACCAATGATTGTTCTGGAATTAGGCTTGATTAACTGTTTTTCCCAAATTTTTCCATTTTCATTTATGATATACAAACTTTGCCCTTCTAAGCTAAATTGATTTAATGCTACAAATTTTCCATTAAGGAATTTGACCTTTGAAAATTTTCCAGAAATATCTTTAATTGTTACTTTAATCGTTTGATTTAAATTTTGGTAATTTTGTTTTTCGCTAGAATAGCAAGAAAATAAAACTAATAACAGACAAATAAATATATTAATTTTCTTCATGATTTAAATTTTTTTTCAATTTTGCAATATGGTTAATTGGAATTGAGTCATAGTGTCCTTCGTTTAGCTTATATAAGACGGGGAGACTTTGAAACAGCTTAAGTTCCCAAGCTAAATAAGTACTATCTATGATAAAAAAATCTATTTCTTCAATAAAATTAACTGATTTAACTTTCGATCGAGAAATAACAACAGTGGTAACATCAGAATTTTCAAAAACTTTAGATAAATTCTGAAACTCGGAATAGCAAACAGGGCATTCATCTAAGCCTATAAAAAATATGGCTTTCCCATGATTGATTTTATTAATTTTTATAAATTCATTTAACCTAGAATCCAAATTCTTTGCATTTGGCTTGCATGATATAAGCAAAAGAAAAATCAACGATGTATTTAAAATATTATTCATTGAACTTGATATAATTCATATGAAATTTTATTTTCTTTGAGTTCTGGGTTTAAACCATTTGATAATGGAAGATATAACCCTTTTTCCCCAACAAAGCTTTGTGTAGGTTTATATTTTTTTGCTGGAAAGAATTTTTCAACAATGATTTTGAAATTTTCATCTAGCACCACAATTACAAATGGAAAGAAATCAAATCTATGTATTCCTGGAATCTCTTCAACTTTATCTTTGGGTTTAGCGAAATAAATTCTGTAATAACAGTTCCTAAATCTGTCATATTTAATACTATAATATAAGTTGGATCCCATCGTCTCGTTGGGAAATGAAAATTCAGCATAATCCAATTTCGATGGTCTCAACTTACTTTTGACATAATAACTTTTCTTTATTTTGTAATCAAAATCATATACAAACACGGAGTCTAGTAAATCCCATGAATACACCCAGTTATCTTCATGTCCCATAATTCGAGAAACAGAAGTACTCGGACTATTCCATGTTTTATCCCAAAATATAGGTGGAAAGCCAGAGTACTTTTCAAAAGAAATATCTAGGCTATCTATTCCAAATTTGCCTGCATGAAGTACATCTTTATTAAAATTATCTGGATTTTTATTGTCCATTAGCTGGTAACTTAAAAAATAAAGATTTTTATTTTTATAATAAGTTGGGTTTTTTGGAATTGAAACATGGTTTATAAGATCTTTTGCTGATTGCTCCTTTACCCCCGGCATATAAGAATTCTTAACCTCCCCTAGAGAATTAATTAATAAAGTCCCTCTAAATGTCCCTCTTCTATATAAAAAAATTGAATCTGAATTGACAAATGTAAAGCCTTGAACATATCCCAATCCAAAAGGTCCATCAATTGGAATTGGAATAGTTTCCTTTTTATTTCCTGATTCCAAATCGTAAAAATCTAAAGAATTATTTACTTGATTGATTACAACTAAACACTCTCTTTCATTCCAATTTACAACATCATAATAATAAAAATTGTAATCAGTTTTATCATCAAGATTAATTTCAAAACTATCTTTTAAAGTGAACTCTTGATCATAGTCAAGTTTTTCCTCAATGTTTTTACAGGAAATAGTAAATATTAGAATTACAAAAAAACCTCTTAAAAATTTCATTTTAATAAAATTAAATGCGAACGACAATATTAAATATTGTCGCTAAATTAAATTATACTGCAATAACACAAGTGTCACTACAATCTTTACAAGATCCATCACCTTGATCTTCTGAGTACACTATAATATACCCATCATCATCAGGATCACCGACTTCCTCATAGCCTGGGCAAGCAGCATTCGCATAAAACCCAAAGGAAAATAAACTAGCCATCAATACACTAAACATAATTTTTCTCATAACATTTTTTGTTTAAATAAATGATTGATTAAAATACTTTAAAAATGTTTCCACTTATTAAGTCGTTTACAAGAAAGAAAGAAAGATAGATAGAAAGAAAGAAAGAAAGAAGCAAGTTTTTAGTTCATAAATTTCTATTTAGCTTAAAAAATTGATATCTAATCTGTTGACTATTTTTTCAGAGAGAATTTATAAAATCAGTTGATCATTTTCGAAAAAAAATTAGCTTTATGTATTTAACTTTAGATTATTCTGATGATAAACTTTATGCTTACTTGAGAGAGGAAACATATCAAAGGGGTTTGAATTTTAAAGAGGCTAGTGATGATATAAGCTTTACACTCCATTACTCAGACGAAGATCGTCAAACCATTGCAAAGACTTACAATATCAAAAGGACAGATATCGAAGATGGGGTGTTTTTGATAAAACTTTAAAAATAAAGAGGCTGATTCAAGTTGAATCAACCTCTTTATTTAATTCCTTTCCAATCTTTTTATTTTCTTCTGAATGCAATCGGATCAGCTTTTTCCCTATAATTCAACACATAACCATCTGAATCAATATCTCCTAAAACTCTTAATCCTGAAACATGCGGTGCCGCCATTGATGTGCCTGTTTCTCCTCGATACCCTCCACCTTTCCAAGTGGATACCACTCCAATTCCAGGCGCTGCAAATTTGATAGGTTCTCCATAGTGAGAAAACCACGCGCGTCTATCTCTCGAATCTATCGCTGATACAGTGATTGTATATTTACCTTGTATTCTCGCTGGGCTAAATTCTGTAGCAGGCAAATTTGAGTTTCCAGAAGCAATAACCATCCAAATTCTTCTTTTTTCAGAAACATTGAGAACGGCATCATCTAAAACACGGCTGTTATCAAAACCTCCAAAGCTTAAATTCGCAACATCACCTGGGATACCTCTTACTCCAATATGTTCTATGCCTGCTACCATTCCAGAGTAGCTGTAAGCTGCCCAAGGCCCAAAAAATATCTTAACAGGTACTACTGGCACACCTGCTGCTACTCCTACTACACCAAAGTGATTATCTAAGGCTCCGACTGTTCCAGCTACATGAGTACCATGACCATGTTCATCATCCATGTTCCAGTCCTTTTTCTTTGGATTATAGGCATCAAAACCTTTTTGCGTATTTACATTCAAGTCGGGGTGATCTAAATCAATTCCAGTATCCACGATAAAAACACTATGTCTTCCTTGATAATCGAAAGGGCCACCCACTCTTGTTATACCCCAAGGAACTGTTTGTGTACTTGTTATTGGTTCTTCTGGCTGATTTTTAGGATTATCATTTGGTCTGCCTAGCATGCCCATTCTGTCTTGCTCCACATATTTCACACGTGGATCTAACTTAATTTCTTCAATTTTTTCTTTGGATATTCTTGCTGTAAATCCAGTCAAGGCCATCGTGAAAGTCTTATCCAAATCATCTGAACTGATTTTATAACTTCTCAAAAAGTCTGAAGCTTCTTTTCGCATGGCTGCCTGAGAACCTTCATAATTATTTTCATCAATCCTAAAACTAAGTTGATTTTCATTAAAAACTACAAAATATTGCCCATCTATGGGTTCTGTTTTGTAATTGGGAAAAGTTAATACTTCAGATTCCTCATTAATTAAAGAATCTCTTTCCAAATCCTCAGCACAAGACATGATAAGTCCAAGTGCAAGAAACAAATACCCAACCTTTAAACTTCTGTAATTTCTCATTTTATTAAAGTCTTAAAACTCAAATATACAAACAAAAATGTATTTCATAACAAGTTTATTGTTTTCAATTTTCACTTAAGTCAAAAGTTATCTTATAAAACAAAACCTGCCTGAAGTAAACTCAGACAGGTCAAATTGGTTTGGATTCAACTTTATAGAAGACTATAATTCATCCCAATTCCAATCCTCATTCATTTGATTAATCGCATGATGTGCTGTGAGATCATACTGACATGGGACTATCGATACATAATTATTTGCAATAGCCCATTCATCGTTATCCTCACCTTTGTCAAAATTCACGAAGTTGCCCGCCATCCAGAAGTATTTTCTTCCATTCGGATCGAATCTTTCTGAAAATTCTTCCTGCCACTTCGCATGTGCTTGTCGGCAGATTTTGATGCCTTTAATCGCTTCATTTCTCTTAGGTGGGAAATTCACGTTTAAAGCTACACCTTTTGCAATACCATTATCTAATACTTGTTTTGCGATTTTATAGACATACTCTTCTACGTGACTGAAATCAGCTTTGGAGGAATAATCGCACAAACTGAAGCCAATCGATGGGTAGCCTTCTAAAGCACCTTCAATAGCCGCTGACATCGTACCAGAATATAAAACAGAAATAGATGTATTGCTCCCATGATTGATTCCACTTACGACCAAGTCAACTTTTCTATCTTTCAGTACATAATGCTTTGCAAGTTTGACGCAATCTGCAGGAGTACCACTCGATTTGTATGCTTGTATATCATCGAAAATATCCTCCTCTGACAATCTAAGCGTTTCACCAATGGTAATCGCATGTCCCATTCCTGACTGTGGACTATCAGGAGCTACGACAACTACTTCTCCCAATTTCTTCATCACATTGACTAGGACTCTAATTCCTTTTGAGGTAATACCATCATCATTTGAAACTAGAATCAAGGGTCTTTTAGACATAAAATTTTATTTTATTTGATTGTAATATGCTGTAATTCTTAATAGGTCTCCTCTTTTATCGTGAGAAAGTCTGTTTTTTCTCATAAAGAGTTTTACCTCATCTTCTCGATCATCGAAAAAGACCATCAAATCTCTTTTTTTCTGAGAGTATTTTTGAATCTCTCCATCTTTGAAAAAATAATAATTGAATGCCAATCTGAAACCCATCCCCATTGGTGCACCCCACATAGGATTCATCATCATCGAACCATACATTCCCATTCCTCTGTTGTCATTTGCTATATATTCTCTACAGAGCAATGCCACGTCGTTACCTTGTGTAAGGACTTCAAAGAATACTGGCGTTTGATAATCAGTGGCTAAAGCATATGGTAGTGAATAGAATATTCTTACTCCGCCATATACTTCATCAAAAATCTCAAATTGCGATACATTTGAAGCTCCAAAGGTTTCAACACCTTCTCTTTGTAACTGAACAATGTTATTTTCTAAATCATACAATACCAAACCAGTATATACTTGCCCTTCCACTGTAACAACCTTTCCCTTATGCCAGATTTGCGAAGGGAATTTGTTTTGTGCAAATCCAGAAAGGATGATACCTGCGGTGAAAAATAGAAGTAAGAAGATCTTTTTCATTTGTTAAATTTTTTGATGAAGTAACATCTTAATAACGAATAAAAACGAAAATTGGTTGATCCCATGGAGCTGAATAAGAAAATTGTGGATTAGGGATTAGTGGAATAGTTGATTAGAGATTAGGGATTGGTTGAGTAGTGGAATAGTAGATTAGTTGATTAGGGATTAGTGGAATGGTAGATTAGTGGGATAGAGATTAGGGATTAGTTGAGTAGTTCATTAGTGCGTTAAGCGCTAACTTATGCGATACCATAAAAACCAACTATTTACTTAATCACCTAATCAACCAATTAAACTCATAACTAGATTCACTATTTTACCTAATCAACTAACAACCAATTCAACTACTCACTCAATTAACTCTTTCAGAAACTTACTTCTTCAGGATCGAATGCCCCATTTGATCGCGTTTTGTCTCCAAATACTTCTGATTATGCGGGTTAGAGCCAATTTCAATAGGCAATTGCTCAACGATCTCTAGTCCATATCCAAGAAGACCAACACGCTTAGTAGGATTATTGGTAATCAATCTGATTTTGCTAACTCCTAAATCTCGCAATATCTGTGCACCCACGCCATAGTCTCGCGAGTCCATTGGAAAACCTAGGGCAAGGTTGGCCTGAATAGTATCCATTCCTTGCTCCTGTAGCTTGTAAGCTTTTAATTTATTCACTAAGCCAATTCCTCTCCCCTCTTGATTCATGTAGAGCACCACACCTTTTCCTTCTTTCTCCACCATTTCCATGGATTTTTGCAATTGAGGACCACAATCACATCTACAAGACCCAAAAATATCGCCCGTCACGCAGGAAGAATGAACTCTTACCATTACAGGCTCGTCTTCTTTCCACTCACCTTTGATCAAGGCCATGTGGATTTCTTCCGTGTTTGTCTGCTTATAAGCGATCAGATCAAAATCGCCAAATTTTGTAGGCATTTCAACTCCGATTTCTCTTTTAATCAAAGATTCATTTTTCAATCTATACGCGATAAGGTCTTTGATTGAAACCAATTTCAAATCAAATCTTTTGGCAACTTCAAACAAATCAGGAAGTCTGGCCATGGTGCCGTCTTCATTCATGATTTCGACCAAAACCCCAGCAGGTTGTAGGCCTGCCAATCTTGAAAAATCAATCGCTGCTTCTGTGTGACCTGCTCTTCGTAGTACGCCACCTCTTTTGGCTTTTAGCGGAAAAATATGTCCTGGCTTGCCCAACTCATCTGGGTGGATGGAGTCATCTACCAAAGCTTGAATAGTTTTTGATCGGTCACTGGCAGAAATACCTGTAGTACATCCATGACCGACTAAGTCTACAGATACTGTAAACGGTGTTTCAAAAGCAGCTGTATTGCTTCCAACCATCAGCTGTAGCCCAAGTTGATCGCATCTATCTTCGATTAATGGCGCACAAATCAATCCACGACCATGTGTAGCCATAAAATTGATAATCTCAGGAGTTACTTTTTCAGCAGCACAAACGAAGTCCCCTTCATTCTCTCTATCCTCATCATCAACGACAATGATTACTTCTCCATTTTTTATTGCTTCTATGGCTTCCTCAATGGAATGCAGTTGATTTTCTTGCGACATAATATTATTTTGAATGCTATTAATTAGGGTTTGTAAAATTACAAGTTTTATGGGATTAAAACCGACTCAAACCAATTAATGTTTGGTCTAGTTGCTGATTACGATTCCCAGTTGTTTGTCTATTTCAGTCTGATATCCTTTCAATTCCATATAGACTCTCAAGAGATCATCCATGGAATCATTGGCATCTTTACGGTCCTGAGCTTCTTTTATTTTGAACCTTGCCTCTTCGAGCATCTTTTTGACCACTTTCTGTTTCAATCTCAGGATGTTGTCATACACCGATTTAGCTAAATCGTCGGCCTCAGTAATAGTAAATATTTGATGCCTTTCTTCCCAAAGTTTAGAGATTTCGTGTTTTCTTGTGATCATATTGATGATCTCTTTTTTCACATCAGCATCAGGAGAATTTAGAAAATATTCTGGCTGTGGTAGCATATCTACTGCCAAAGCATCTTTATATAAATTCAAAATCTTGTTGAAAACAGGAGTTTCGAATTTCAATTCTTCTGTCTCCTGAAGCAAGTAAGCACAGACACTTAGCTCGTCAGATACCATCTCAAATCCATAATTGACGAGCATGCGCATCATTTCTCTTTCTTGCGCTTCGAGTTGTGTGGTATAGGAAACTGGCTCTTCTTGTGTTGGAAGAAATTCTTCAAAAGGTGTTTCTTGTGTATCCTGATCTCGCTGATCTCTAAAATATTGATCCTTTTGGACCTTAAGGATGATCTTATTCAATTCTACTTGAATGATCTCCTCGTCTATTTCAAGTAGGTTGGCAGATTGACGAACGTAAACCGTCCTGATAATCGGATCAGGGATTTTGGACAAACTCAAAACAACCTGCTTGATCAAGTCAGCTCTTTTGACAGGATCATTTGTGGCTTCTTCTGCATGCAAGCCAATCTTGAATGCGATAAAATCCTGAGCATGAGAAGTCAGGTATGTATTAAATTCCTCTGAGCCTACTTTTCTAGAATAACTATCAGGATCATCTCCATCCGGGAAAACCACGGCCTTGACATTCAACCCACCTTCGAGTAGCAAATCTATACCCCGAAGAGAAGCTTTGATCCCTGCCGCATCTCCATCAAAAAGAACAGTCACATTATCTGTAAATCTCTTGATCAGCTTGATTTGATTTTCCGTCAAGGAAGTCCCAGAAGATGCTACCACATTTTCGATACCGGACAAATGCAGAGATACCACATCCGTGTAGCCTTCTACCAGGTAGCAATTGTCCTTTTCTCGGATAGATTTCTTTGCCTGAAACATGCCGTAGAGCACATCACTTTTGTGATAGACTTCTGTCTCAGGTGAATTAATGTATTTTGGTTGCTTTTTGTCTTGCGTAAGAATCCTCGCACCAAACCCAATTGGTTTTCCGCCAAGATTATGAATGGTGAACGTCACTCGCCCTCTAAATCTGTCATACAATCTAGAAGGATCACCTTCTTTCTGTAAGATCAAACCTGCTTTGAGGAGAATTTCTTCTGAATGTCCAGCAGCTTTCGCTGCTTTGAGCAAATGATCCCATCCTTCAAGCGTGTAGCCAAGATCAAACTTTTCAATAATCGCTTGACTAAATCCTCGTTCTTTGAAATAGCTTAATCCGATAGCTCGTCCTTCTTCTGTTTCTAGGTTTTTGACGAAAAAATCCTTTGCAAAATTCAGTGCGATGTAGAGACTTTCTCTTTCATTATAAGCCTGAATATCCTCAGGAGTAGAGGCTTTATCTTCTTCGATTTCAATACCATATTTCTGTGCGAGGTGCTTGATCGCTTCACCAAAACCTATGCCCTCAATATCCATCACAAACTGAATAGGGTCGCCAGCTTTTCCACAACCAAAGCATTTATAAATTTGCTTGGCTGGTGAAACCGAAAAGGAAGGTGATTTTTCATTATGAAAAGGGCAACAAGCCCAAAGGTTCTGTCCTTTCTTTTTCAAGGGGACATAATCATTCACCACATCTTCAATGTCTGCTCTTTCTCTAACTCTTTCTGTGGTGGCTCTACTAATTCCCATAAAAACTCAAATCTAAGAGTCAAAGATAAAAAGTATTCCTGCAAAACATAAAGTGGTTTGAAGAAACTATTTGAAGGTTTGAAAAGTTAAAACCTTGACAAATAAAATTCTGATAATAGAAAACTCAGTGGTTTTATTTAGAATAATTATAGACTAACTTGCACAAAAATTCGTACACTTTATTCATGAGCTTAACAAAAGAAAAAGTCCTCCAAGCACTCTCAACAGTAGAAGATCCAGATTTAAAAAAGGATTTGGTCACTCTTGGAATGATCCAAAATATAGAAATTGAAGGAAATAAATTGAGTTTCAAAGTGGTATTAACCACTCCCGCTTGCCCACTCAAAGAAGTTATCAAAAATAATTGTATTGAGGCATTGGAAGATGCGTTTGGAAAAGATGTGGAGTTGGGTATTTTTATGACTTCCAATGTCACTACAACAAGAGACAATACTCCTCTTCTGCCCCAGGTAAAAAACATCATTGCAATTGCTTCAGGAAAAGGTGGTGTAGGGAAATCCACAACAGCTTGTAATCTTGCTGTTGCGCTTGCAAATACAGGTGCAAAAGTAGGCTTGATTGATGCTGATATTTCAGGACCATCGGTTCCTACGATGTTCAACGTAGAAGGTGAGCAGCCTTCTGTGAAGCAGGTAGATGGAAAAAACATTATTATCCCAATAGAACAATATGGAGTAAAGTTGATGTCTATTGGTTTTCTAACCCCTTCTGATTCGGCTGTAGTATGGAGAGGTCCGATGGCGAGTTCCGCTTTAAAACAATTCATAGGTGATGTAGAATGGGGAGAGTTAGATTATTTATTAATCGACTTACCTCCAGGAACATCAGACATTCATTTGACCATGGTGCAAACCATTCCTGTGACTGGTGCCGTAATTGTAACAACACCGCAGAAAGTAGCTTTAGCAGATGCGACCAAAGGGTTGACCATGTTCAAGCAGCCACAGATTAATGTGCCTATCTTAGGTGTTATAGAAAATATGGCTTATTTTACGCCAGCAGAACTTCCTGATAACAAATACTACATATTTGGCAAAGAAGGAGGAAGAAAACTGGCAGAGAAATTTAACGTTCCATTCCTTGGAGAGATGCCAATTGTGCAAAGTATTAGGGAAAGTGGAGATACAGGTTATCCGGCTGTATTCAAGGAAGGTCTTACCAAGACTGCATTTTCAGAACTTGCTGAGTCCGTAGCCAGACAAGTTGCGATTAGAAATGCTGAGAAAAGTAAGACGGAAGTTGTTCATGTGAATGGTTGAAAAGTTAACGGATAACTGTCAAACGGTCAACAGACAACGGTCGACCGATGATGGAACGCATCTAGAAGCAACAATTTAAGGTTGTAAGTAGGAAAAGTATACCTACATAAACCTAATCTTGAATAGAATATCGATTGAATAAAAATAATGCTTGGCATTATCAAGAATATAAAGATTACAAAAAATGGAAATGAACGATAAAATTGAGCAAGCATTAGACAGTATCAGACCTTATTTAGAAGCTGATGGAGGCAATGTGAGAGTGGTTGAATTGACAGAAGATATGGTTTTGAGATTAGAACTTACTGGAGCTTGCAGTTCTTGCCCTATGTCAACGATGACATTGAAAGCGGGTGTAGAAGAAGCCATCAAAAGAGCTATTCCTGAAATTATTAGGGTAGAGGCTATCAATGTCGCAGTAGCATAACGTTAGCTCAGAATAAGATGGTTAGGATATTTCAAACTTCATGGATAAGAGTTTTCCTATCCATTTCCCTTTTCTCGCTAATAAGTACCAATACTTTTTCTCAGAACTTTTTCGGAAAGCCTTTTCAACATGTTCATGATGAAAAATGTGCTTCTTCCCATTTAGAGAAAATGCAGGAAGAGGCACTTGGTATTTACGGAAGTAGAGATTATTTTGAATCTTGGATGTCTGGAAAGATTGAAGAAATATCCAAGAAGCCATCCATCCAAAATAGAGTTAAGAATGAAAGAAGAGTTATTCCTGTTGTAGTTCATATTATCCATAATGGAACAGCAATAGGAGAAGAAGCGAATATTCCATTATCTCAAATCACTGCTCAGATTAGGACGCTTAATGAAGATTTCAGAAGACAGAATCCCGATCAAAACCTAACCCCAATAGAATTTGCCTCTGTTGCCGCAGACGCTAATATTGAATTTGTGTTGGCAAAAGTAGATCCTAATGGACTGCCTACAAGTGGCATAGTAAGGGTTCAGGGTCCACAAAGTGTCTACAGTCCCAATGACGCCCCATTGATATCATCGATTTCGTCATGGCCTTCTGAGGATTATTTAAACATGTGGGTTTTACCCATCACCCCACCTTTTATAGGATATGCTACATTTCCTGTATCAGATTTGCCTGGTTTAAATTTTTCTCCAAGCTCAAGAGAAGTAGATGGAGTGACGATGGATTACAGGTATTTTGGAGAAGGAGGTAATGCTGTAGCTGGTTCTCGTGGAAGAACTACGACTCACGAAGTAGGTCATTTTCTTGGTTTAAGACATATTTGGGGTGATGCTAATACAGGGCAAGATGGTTGTTCTGTTGATGATTTTGTCGCTGATACTCCAAATCAAGATTCCGATAATAATAATTGCAGAATCAATAACCCTAGATTTTCGTGTGGTTCAAGAGACATGACGGAAAACTATATGGACTACACTCCAGATGCCTGCATGAATTTATTTACACGAGGTCAGGTAGGAAGAATGAATGTAGTTTTAGAGTTTAGTCCAAGAAGAGGTTCTTTGATTAATAATTTCGCAACTATTGATCCTCAGGTTCCTGATTTAGATCTTTCAATTGAAAACATCATCAACCCTCAAGATTTACTGTGTAGCAATACACTTGTCCCACAAGTTGAGCTTTTGAATCGTGGGTTAAATGTCATCAATACAGCAAGAATTCAGATTTCTTTCGGAGGTAATGTTCTTGAGACAAGAGATTTTAATTTGAACTTGTCACTAGGTGAAAGAGCAACAGTATCCTTCAATTCAATCAATATACCAGGAGATGGTCAGGCACTCTTTGAAGCAAGGGTACTTTTAGTAAATGAATCGGCTGACGAAAATCCTTCAAATAATGTTCAGACAACTAGGCCTCTCTTGCAACCTGAAATCAATATCCCTTACCTTCTAGATCTTTCAGATTCTGAGAATGATTGGCTTATAAGAAATCCTGATGCGAGTTTCACTTGGGAAAATATTACCCTTCCAATTTCTGGAGTCAATCAAAACCTTCTTTGGATTAGACATTATGAATATGAAGGCATAGGTGAAGAAGATTTCTATATTTCACCGTCTATCAACCTCAGTGAATTTCCTAACGCCCAGTTGACTTTCAATATGGCACACAGTCCATTTATAGCTGCAGGTTTCTCAGACTTTCTTTATGTAGCGGTTTCGACGGATTGTGGAAACACCTTTAACATTATCAATGCTCCTTACAACAAGGACAGTAATCTATTACAAACTATTGCCCCACAGGAAAATGAGTTTATTCCTACTTCTAACAATCAGTTTAGAAGAGAAATACTCAATCTTTCCCAATTTTCTGACTTTGATAATATTAGGATCGCGTTTATAACACAGAATGGCTACGGAAATAATATTTTCTTGAAAGACATAGAAATCCTATCCGAAGAGACATATAACTACAAGATTGATTTGAATAGATTAGTTAGTCCGGGTCCAATCCACAACGGCTCTCAAACTACAGAGGTGGTGGAAATCACGAACACCGGTAATCTTCCTATTAACAGTTTTGTTTTACAAAGAAGAACGAATAATGGTTCTCCTCAGAGTTTTGTCGCGAGAGGTCAGCAATTGGAAGTAGGTCAGTCCATCAATGTAGAAATACCAAATTCCCTTGTAGCGACGGGGGTTTCCAGATCTCAGTACAATCTACTTTTCCCAAATTTTGATCAAAATCCTGGAAATGAATCGCAGCTCGTTCAATTTACTGAAAAGAATGAAAATACAATCAGAGCTCCATGGAGACAAAATTTCAATCAGTCTACAAGTTTACAGCCTTGGTCGAGTATAAATATTAACACCAATATCAATACTTGGTCAGTCATTCCTGTTCAAAGTGAGGCTCAAAATGTGGTTACTTTGGGCAATACCAGTGCTTCTAATAGCAATTGGCTTGGATCGCCAGTTTTTGATCTTTCCATCAGTAGTCAGGCAAGTGTATTTTACAGTCTCGCTGCGAGTAATCAATCTGCTAATACTATTTTCAAGGTAATGGCAAGTGAAGACGGAGGTGTGACTTATACTGAAGTCGAGAGGAAAATGGGATCTGAAATCAACACGATAGCTTCAGGAATAGTAAATCCAAATAATAGGTCTGAATACAGAAGAGAATTTATTGATTTGAATGAGTTTGCAGGAAGAGGTCAAAGAAATGTTAGAATTGCATTTGTTGTTGAAAACGGAAGTCAAAGCAATGATCCAGTTTATATTGATGATATTGAGCTCTATCTCTCTTCAAACCCTGAACCTGTGGATCCTGGATTAGGCAACACAGTCATTTTCCCAAATCCAGCTCGAGAAGTGTTTAATATTGCATTCAATTTTGCTACTTATGAAAATGTGAATATTCAGGTTATCTCTTCTTCTGGAACTTTGGTTCAGGACATTGATTATCCGAATACTTTGAATCAGACTTACAGTTTCTCCACACAGTTGTTTTCCAAAGGGGTATTTATCGTCAAAATAACGAGCAACTCTTTAACCGAAACTAGGAAGTTGATCATACATTAATAATGATTTGTAGGTTGTTTACGAGACGTATGTGTGTCGAAGGTTAACGGTCCACAGCAATCAAATAAAGTATTCATATTATTTTAAGTGATTATTAATAAGAAAGCGGAAATACTTAATGATTCAAGTGGCTCTTTGTGGACGATGTGTCAGGTAAAAAATTTATTTGTGAGTAGGTAATTTTCATTAGGCACATTTATTGGTAAAAAAATTAAATATAATTTTACCTTTATACGTTAGTTAAAAAAATCAAGCACTTCATGAGCAAAATAACAGATTCACTCAAAAAGGTCGGGATTCATATCGGCATTATTTTAGGAGTAATCGTCCTTCTCTCTTTTGTTTTCTTAAAAATCTTTTTGCCTTCGTACACCAATCATGGTGAAACAGTATCTGTTCCTGATGTCACGGGGTTTCAATACGAAGAAATTGAAAATTTTCTCAGCACGAGAGATTTGAAATATGAAATCAATATTGACAGTGGGTTTAATGCGGAATTGAAGCCTTTGACTGTACTCAAACAAACACCAAAGCCAGGGAATAAGGTAAAGTCAGGTAGGAAAATCTATTTGACATTGAATTCAAAAAATGCGCCTTTGCTCAAAATGCCTAATTTGGTAAATAGTCCTTTGAAAAATGTACAGGAGATCCTAGCTAATATTGGATTGGTAAGAGGAGAAATCAAATACGTTCCAGATATTGGTATCAATGTAGTTTTGGAGCAAAAGTATAGAGGACGAAATATCCCTGAGGGGTTTGAAATCCCGAAAGGTTCACAAATAGATTTGGTTGTAGGTGATGGATTAGGGAATCAAATTTTAGATGTTCCAAATCTTGTAGGGATGGATGAAATAGATGCTGAGTTTCTCATTATAGGCTCTGGTCTTCGCATGGGAAGAATCAACTACGTCACTACCGATACGGTTCCTCAAGGCACGATCGTTCAGCATTTACCTCCTGCTGGCGCCGAGGTAAAGACTGGAGAACCTATTGATCTTTGGATATCAGAAATTAAAAGAGAAATGAATTTTTAATGACTAATAAATATTTCATAGGATTATTTTTTGCTTTCATACTTGTTTATTCAAGTATTGATCAAGCTTTTGGTCAATTTCAACAGCTTCCTACTCCAAAGAAATTAAGTTCATCAAAAAACATTCAATTTAGAATAGCAGACAGCACGCCTCTTTCAATCCCATTTTGGGATGATTTTAGTTCTGCAGGTATAGATACAAGTTTATGGATTTCAGAAGGTGTAAGCCACTCCTTTACTATCGGTAACCTTGCTCCTAGCCTTGGTGTGGCTGTTTTTGATGGCATAGCTGCTGACGGTAGACCTTATGAAAATATCCCTACTGCACAGGGGATTACAGATCAACTTTTCTCTAGGGCGATTGATCTATCTGGATTAAGTGAATCAGAAAAGCAAACTGTCTATCTTAGCTTCTATTGGCAGGCTGGTGGAAAGGCAGAAATCCCAGATGTGAATGATCAAATTGTATTGCAGTTTTTGAATGAGAGTGGAGATTGGGTAGAAGTTTGGAATCAATTTGGAGCATTAGAAGCAGAGCAATTCTTCTTTACACAAGAAACCATACAGGTGGAAGAAAGCTTTCAACACGAGGCTTTTCAATTTAGATTTCAGGTTAGAGGAAGAGCTTCAGGACCTTTTGACAGTTGGTTGATCGATTATGTTTATTTGAATAAGAATAGGTCTTCCACTAATCAAGCTTTTTTTGATAGAGCATTGACTCAAGTGAATGCCCCTGCCTACACGAAATATTCTGCTGTTCCTCTTTTTGAATTGCGAGCAGAACCTGAGTTTTATTTGTCTCCTACTAGCAATGAGTTCAATAATCTTGAGAATAGATTTAGAGCTATGGAATACACCATTGAGTTTAGAGAAAAGGAAAGTCAAGAAGTTCTTTTAAAAGTAAATAACAATACCCCATTCAATCCTGTGCCTTTGGCTTTAGAGCGAAGGAGTTTTAATAGTAATCCCATAGCTTCACTTCCCCTTCCAGAAGAAGTAACTGATTGGGAATTGGTAACCTATCTCAGTTCTGGGGACGGGCCACTTTTTCAAATTGTCGCAGGAGATAGTCTTTTTTTTCCTGAAGTAGATTTTAGGAAAAATGATACAGCAAGAACAACAGTACCTCTAAGAGACTTTTTTGCTTATGATGATGGTCATATTGATTATTCAGCGGGAATCAATCAAAGGTCAGGCATGCTTGCTGTGAAGTATGAAAAAACACAATTAGCTTATCTAAAAGGAATCAGCATCAACTTTACCAATTTCAATCAATTTGGAAGGGGGATTGATGTGATGGTGTGGAATGATTTGGATTCTAATCCTATTTATGTCAAAGAGGCCTTAATTCCAAGCAAGGAAAATGTGGAAGAGTTTGCCTACTTTGAAATTGATGAAAACATCTTGCTTGGTGATGTTTTCTATATTGGTTTTACGCAGTTCACCAATGATTTTGTATATGTTGGACTAGATAAAACGAGAGATAATGGAACTGAGATCTACTACAATGTAGCAGGTTCATGGCAGCAAAATGAATTTGTTGCAGGTTCCTTGATGATGAGACCACATTTAAGCGAAACTCCTCCAATAGAAGAGACAGATGCAGCTATTAAAGGGGAGTTATTCATCTACCCCAATCCAACAGTTGATGTATTGAGAGTAAATGGGGTTTTTGAGTTGACCGGAATCATTGATCCATTTGGTAGATCAATAAAAATCCCTGTTGAAGACGTGGGTAATGGTAAAATACTTAATTTTGCGAACTCCATGCGTGGTTTATATTTAATCAATGTCTTGGAGCAGGGCAAACCTAAATCATACAGAATTTTAGTTAAATAAGAAAATGGAAGATATAACAGTAGAAGAATTAAAAGAAAGACTTGACAAGCAGGAAGAATTTGCATTTATAGATGTTCGTGAGGAGTGGGAATATGAAGAAGATAATCTTGGTGCTTTAAATATTCCTTTGGGAGCCCTCCCCCATCAGTTGGGCGAAATTGATCAATATAAAAATCAAGAGTTGATCATTCATTGTAGATCAGGTGCGCGAAGTGGCAATGCAAAGAAGTTTTTAGAGACCAAAGGGTATTCCAAGGTAAGGAATGTGCTTGGAGGGATCGTTGCGTACAGGGAGCTGGAGGATTAGTTAATTGGGGATTGAGTTATTGGTGAATTGAGGGATTGGGTTTATAGGGGAAGGTTGATTGAGTGATTGGGGACTGGTTGATTGGGTTATTGGTTATTAGGTTAATTGGGAAGGTTGATTGAGTGATTGGTTATTTGTATTTATTGCGATGATAAGTTGAGTTTTACATTGCAAAGTAGCTAAAGTATTATCATTGACTATTCAAACTTGTCCTTTTTTATTCAAAGATGAAAGGCTGCGGGGTGAAGCAGAGAATAAATATTAAAATCGCGATCCAACCAATGATTTTTCTATTTCTACTGAGTTCTTTTGTTCCGTTAACTTCTGGGTGGGCAAGTCCCATAACTCTCCCTAATAGTAATGCATATAATAACCAACCTGAATAACCTTGAATAGTTGGGATCATGAAAACAAGTAAATATTGCACGGAAGCGATTAAAAGAACGATCATCCATTTATTTTGCTCTGATAAATCAGCCCTTCTAAAACAGATATAAAGAAAACCGATGTATAGTGGAATCGTCCACATCAGCGTATCGATAGATTCAAATGGGTTGAGGACACCCAATCCTGCATAAAAAACAAATACCGTGTAAGCTGCCAAAGAAATCCATTTATGATGCTTGGGAAACAAGCCAAAGACGATATGTCCACCGTCCAATTGTCCTATCGGGAGAAGATTGAGAGCGGTAAAAAACAAAGCCAAATACCCTGCAAATAGATAAGGAAAATGAATGATTTCTGACATATTTGGCATTTTCTCGGGGTCTGCCAAAGTCTTTTCAAAGATGAAGAACAATAAATTGTAACCCATCTCTAATGTCAGGTAGCCATCTGCTTCACTGTGCCCTTCAAAATTTGGGTCTAAATACTCAGGATGAATCTCGTAAATGTAATCAGCATCGGGCAGATTCGTGAATCCATATACTAATACAAAAATAGCCACAATAAATCCAGCCAAGGGACCGGCTACGCCTATGTCAAAGAATTTTTTCCTGCTATTGATAAAACTTTTCATTTGAATCACTGCACCGAAAGTTCCTAAGGAAGGTGATCCTAGAAAACCCAACCAAGCTGGGATAAAATAAGGGAGTGATGATTTTACTTTATAATGTATAGCAGTCAGCAAGTGTCCCATTTCATGGACAAATAATATTCCAATAAACGGAATGGAAAAATGCAGTGACTTCAGAAAATATTCTTGCGTAAGCAAACCTTCTCCTTCTCCTAAGATACTTTTTCCAAAAAGCCACTCTGCTCCTGCTAAAGTTGTGGCGATTAGGGTTAAAATGAAGAGTGTGGTATGTATAAGATATTCCTTTTTAGAGTACATTTTCAAAAAAATTGATAAGTGCTTTTGGATGATCGATCAATTGTGTTTGATATCCAACTTTTTGTGCGCCCATTAAGTTCTCTGCTAGGTCATCAAAGAACAATATTTTTTGTGGAGCTGTATTCAGCCTTTTCGCAACCTCTTCATAGATTTCGACATCAGGCTTAGCCATCTGAAGTTCATGGCTAAAATATACCTGATCAAAAAGTGGGTGTAAGGAAGGTACTTCAAATTGTGTTAATAGAATTTCATCGAGTCTTTGAATGTGTAATTCGTTGGTATTGCTTAGGACAGCTAGTCCAAACCGAGTTCTTAATTTCTTGATCAGATCGATTCTTTCCTCGGGAATATCTTTCAATAAGCTGTTCCAAATATTGTCAATTTGATCATCTGACCAATCTTCCATAAAGTGGTTTCTGATCTCAGATCTAAATTCTGGTGTAGAAATAAGACCTCTTTCATATTGCTTATGAAATTTACTTGGAAAAAATGCAGTAGTAAGATGTTTTTTTTCTTGAGGGAGTAATTTATTTAACTGATTGATTGTAAACTCATAATCTATGTTAATGATTACATTGCCCAAATCGAACAACAAAAAATCAATATTTTTAATACTTTTCATGAAGCTGTAAGTTGTAAATTTAAGTTCAAATATGTAACATTGCAGTCCCATTTGCAAGGTGCTTATCTAGAAAGTTCTTGTAATTAAAGTTCAAAATATTTCGGGCCTATAGCTCAGTTGGTTAGAGCTTCTGACTCATAATCAGGAGGTCCCTGGTTCGAGCCCAGGTGGGCCCACAAAGCCGAGGTTTATTCCTCGGCTTTTTTTATTATTTTTATTCTTATGAAATCTTATTTTTATATTCTTTATAGCGAAAAACTCCAGCGCTTTTATTCAGGAATCACCACACTAGATGTTCATGATAGATTAGAAAATCATCTTAATAAGGTTTATTGGTTATTAGCCAATTAGTTATCAGTGCATCAATTGGTTTAAAACACGACAATTGTTTGGCTATTGGGGAAAAGCGGATACACATATAAATTAATTTATGCTTGGGTCCCTATCGTCCGGAGAGGAAATATTTATTTCTAATGATACTCACATCCCGGACTCTTGGTTGGATGTATGAATGCCTTGACCATGCACGGCGGCGCATTTCGGTTGTTGTGACTATAAATGTTTTATTAGCGCCTTCCCGCAATTCTGCGGGACAAGTTGTACATGCCTGCCACCCTTTGGGAGGGCTAATAGATATATATCCCCGATGGGGATGCTTTAATTGACTATGGCTTTAAGTTAACAGGTTTTACCTGAGGGAAATAAGCTTTGGTATTAGATCCTTTTGGGATATTTTTTGGGTGAACTTTTGTCAATTCTTGCATTAAGTTTACTTGGGAATGGATATCAAAGCGTAGTTGCAAACTACGCCTAGTTAACTTGGGGGTGGATATGAAACCCTAGTTGCAAGCTACGCCTAGTTGATTTGGGGGTGGATATGAAAGCGTAGTTGCAAACTACGCCTAGTTGACTTGAAAATGGATATGAAAGCGTAGTTTCAAGCTATGCCTAGTTGACTTGCGTGTGGATATGAAAGCCTAGATTCAAGCTATGCCTAGTTGACTTGGGGGTGGATATGAAAGCGTAGTTGCAAACGATGCCTAGTTGATTTGGAAATGGATATGAAAGCGGGCATAAATCATTGAACTGAGATCTAGAAAAAATGCACACTAATTTTTTATTATTAAATTTTAATTTGGTTTAAAAAATATTGTAGCTTGGACGAAAATTGTAATTGCCCGCTTCATGACGTTATCTACTTTCTTTTTCTTCTGCTTTTATTCATTTTCCCTACTTAATTTTACTTCAAATGAAACTCTTATTGAACAACAAGATGAAGTAGTACATCAGGAAATCAAAAAGCCAAAATCTATCGAAGAAATTGATGCCATGAATAATCATGCGTTTTCTTTGAAAGGAAGTTATCCGGATTCATTGTTTATTTATGCCGGCATCGCACTTGAGGCAAGTGAGCAATTAAACTACCAAAAAGGAATCGCTCATAGCTACACCAACTATGGGGTCTATCATTATCAAAAGGCAAATCATGGACAAGCCGTCGAGTTCTATTTGAAGGCAAATGACATCTATAAAAGGGAGAAATTGCTGAACAAATATGCTAGCACGAGCAATAATATTGGCTCGGTTTATTTTAGAGAAAAGGATTTTGAAAAGGCTTTGGAATATCATCAGAAAGCGATAGATGTTTCTGATGAAAATGAGAGTCTCACCAACCTTGCAAATTATAAACTCAATAAAGCGACTGCCCTAACAAAGTTAAAGTCCTTTGAAGAAGCCTTACCCACTTATTTTGAAGCGATAAGAGACTTAGAAAAATCAGGAGAAAATATTTACATAGCCAATGGCTATCTCAATTTAGGTAATCAATTTGGTGCCCATGCGCAATTTGATTCAGTAAAGAAATACTTCGATAAGGGACTAATAACAGCAGAGAAAACCACTGATTTTGAAACTTTATCTTATGCCTATACCAGTCAAATCAGATACTATACGGCAATTGAAAAACCTAGTGATGCCTTAAAGTATGCGGAAAGGTCTTTAAAAAATTCGCTTATCTCAGGTTCAAATTATAATATTTCGGAGGCCTATTTTGCTGTTGCTGGTTTACAAGAAGCCACTGGGGATATAAAAAGAGCTTTAGAGAATTTGAGGAATCACCATATGTATAAAGATTCGCTCAGAGAAAAAGAGCAAACGCTTCAAATTGCTAGGTTAGAGGCTCAGAAAGCAATTGAAAAAGAAAAAGCTTTATTTGATTTAGAATTGAAAAATAAAGAGGAGAGTAATCAACAAAAAGCATTGATCATTACGCAGCTTATTTTTTTAGTCTTTACGGCAGTGGTTCTATTTATTTTAGTTTCCAAAAATCTCAAAAAATCAAAAGAGCGAAATCAGATTCTTTCTGTAAAAAATCAAGAAATTGAGGAGCTTGCAGCTAATCTTAAAAGTCTAAATAATCATCAAAATCAAATTTTCAGCATTATTGGTCATGATTTGAGAGGCCCGGTTAACTCTTTGATTACTGTGACCGATTTGATTTCAGAAAAACAACTCGATCAGGAAGAACTTGCACAAATCATCCCTCGTCTAAGTTCGGAGATCAAAAGAGCGGGAATCACTTTAGAAAATCTATTGCATTGGGCATTAAGTCAAAGAGAGGGACAATCTATCCATCCCATAGACTTCAATTTGAAATATTTATTTGAAGAAATCATTGCTTCTTTACAATATGCAATTGATCAAAAGAAGCTTCAAATCAAGCTTCAAATCCCCAATGAAATCAAGCTACATGCTGATAAGCAAATGATTGAAATTTCTTTGAGAAATCTTATTTCAAATGCTATTAAATTCACTAATAATAATGGTTCTATCTCTTGCATTGCAAACATTGAGGACAATAAAATCTTTATACAAATCGAAGATACTGGAACTGGTATTGACTCTGAGACTTTAGAAAAATTGAATCAAAATATTCTGATTTCGAATTTTGGGACTCAAAATGAAAAAGGGACGGGTCTGGGCTTAGCACTCTGCAAGGGGTATATTGAGAAAAATAAGGGAGCTATAAAAATAAGTAGTGAAGTAGGTGTGGGCACCAAAGTCGTGCTTCGTTTTGAAGCTTAAAATCTATTATGTGGTTTGATTCCGTGAACCTCTAGACTAGGGAAATGGAGTTTGGAAGTAATCAAGCAGCATATAGACTTGAAATAGGTGTGTGTAAGTATTCAGGATGAAATAAATTGATTCTCACTGTTCAAAGTCAATCTTTTTGCTTTTTTAACAGCCTTCCGATACAAGGAAAAAGCTTTTAGGACGATGAATTCAACACCTTCGGTGTTGGGAGTTTTATGTGGGATGGCCTTTTTCCCCAGGTTTCGCCTGGGGTTAATAACCGTTGGTATTGGATCCCTTCGGGATTTTTTGGGTGGCCTTTGTGATCCACTGGTTATACTTGAGACAAACAAGTGTCTCTATTTGATCCCTTTGGGATATTTTTTGGGTGGACTATGTGTTGCTTGGTTTTTTAGAGCTTTTGGAACGATGAATTCAACACCTTCGGCGTTGGGAGTTTTATGTGGGATGGCCTTTTTCCCCAGGTTTCACCTAGGGTTAATAACCGTTGGTATTGGATCCCTTCGGGATATTTTTTGGGTGGCCTTTGTGATCCACTGGTTATACTTGAGACAAATAAGTGTCTCTATTTGATCCATTTGGGATTTTATGGGCGGACTATGTTTTGCTTGGTTTTTTAGAGCTTTTGGAACGATGAATTCAACAACTTCGGCGTTGGGAGTTTTATGTGGGATGGCCTTTTTCCCCAGGTTTCGCCTGGGGTTAATAACCGTTGGTATTGGATCCCTTCGGAATTTTTTGGGTGGCCTTTGTAATCCACTGGTTATACTTGAGACAAACAAGTGTCTGTATTTGATCCCTTTGGGATTTTTTGGGTGGACTATGTTTTGCTTGGTTTTTTAGAGCTTTTGGAACGATGAATTCAACGCCTTCGGCGTTGGGAGTTTTATGTGGGATGGCCTTTTTCCCCAGGTTTCACCTAGGGTTAATAACCGTTGGTATTGGATCCCTTCGGGATTTGTTGTGGGTAGTCTTTGTGATCCACTGGTTATACTTGAGACAAACAAGTGTCTGTATTTGACCCCTTTGGGATTTGTTGTGGGTGGCCTTTTGTCAATTCTTGAATTGGGTTGATTTGTGAAAGGATATGAAGGCGTAGTTGGAACTACGCCTAGGTTGGGATATTTTTTGGGTAGCCTTTGTGATCCACTGGTTATACTTGAGACAAATAAGTGTCTGTATTTGATCCCTTTGGGATTTGTTGTGGGTGGACTTTTGTCAATTCTTGCATTGAGTTTAATTGGGAATGGATATGAAAGCGTAGTTGCAAACTACGCCTAGTTGACTTGGATGTGGATATGAAAGTGTAGTTACAAACTACGCCTTGTTGACTTGGGGGTGGATATGAAGGCGTAGTTGCAAACTACGCCTAGCTTAAAAATTATAATTGGGTCTTAAAATAGGTAATGGCTTTTTCGAGATCTTCGGGGGTGTCGATTGCTATGGCTTGATGGGTGGTGGGGATCATTTTAATTTTAACGCCTTTTTCCAATAGTCTGAGTTGCTCGAGCATTTCTACTTGCTCGAGGTAAGATTTTGGCCAAGCGGTGAACTGCAATAGCATTTCTTTTCTGTAGGCATAAATCCCCACATGTTTCCAATAATGAGTTAGTCGCCCTTCTTCCCGTTCAAAAGGTATAGGAGATCGGCTGAAATATAAAGCATTGGCGTCTTGATCAACTACTAGTTTGACTGCATTTGGATTTGTGGCTTCATGGGCGTCTATTTGAAACATCATGGAGGCTACTTGGACTTTTGGATCATCAAAAGCTTTTATTAAGTCTTCTAAGGACTTTTTATCCTGAAATGGTTCGTCGCCTTGCACATTTACTACGATATCTGTATCGAGCTCTTTTACCGCTTCTGCGATCCTGTCAGAACCACTTTCATGAATTTGTTGGCTAAAAAAGATCTTCCCTCCTACTGCTTGAATTTGATCTACAATTTCTTGGTGATCGGTAGCCACTATTACTTCATCAAAAACTCCTGTCTCCACGGTACTCAAGTAGGTTCTTTGAATCACTGACAAACCACAGAGGTCTTTGGTGAGTTTGGCTGGAAACCTGGTTGAAGCGTAGCGGGCTGGGATGATGGCGGTTGGCATGGGGAGGGATTAGAAGATTGGGGTTAGAGAAATTGGAAGGTTGAAAGGTTGGAAGATTGGAAGGTTAGGTTATGTGTGCGATTGAAATGGGGTTTAGGATTGGAAGATTATGGTGTTGTTGGAAGGTTGAAAGGTTGGAAGATTTGAAAATTGGGTTGATGGGGGTTGGGGTTAGACTCGGAATCTGGCGAGGAAGTTGTTGAGTCTGTCTTTTGGTTTTTTGGGTTCTTCGTCTTCGTAGTAGTTGCCGGTATATTTGTTTTTTCTCATGTAGGAATAGTTATAGCCGTAACCATAATTGTATCCTCCAAAATCATAGATATCTCCTCCTGCGCGCATGCCGTTAAAGACTGCGTAGAAGTTTCTAATTTGATCATTGGCATAGAGGTCATTGATCATCAGAAGGTATTTTTTGTGTGTATAATCTTGCCTGATGATGTACAGGTTGACATCGGAGAATCTTAACAGATCCATGGTTTCTGATACTAATCCCAAAGGCGGTGTATCCATGATAACGATCTCAAATGATTCACTCAGGTGGTCCAAGAAAGTGGACATTTTATCTTTCAGAAGAAGTTCCGCAGGATTCGGAGGTACGGGTCCTGAGGGTACTATGTAAAGATTTTCGTATTTGGTTTGAATGATAATTTCCTCTTGAGTGGCTTTGTCAACTAGGAATGAAGATAGTCCTACTTTGTTTGCAACCCCTACGTACTCTGATATCTTTGGTTTTCTTAAGTCTAGCCCAATCAAAACCGTCTTTTTCCCACTTAGCGCAAGCGCAGCAGCAAGATTGAGGCTGACGAATGTTTTGCCTTCCCCTGAAACGGAGGATGTTATTAATATTCGTTTTGATTTCTTTTCACTGGCAAGGTAAAAGAGTGCAGATCTAAGGGATCTAAATGATTCAGACACCATAGATTTGGGGTGTTCTGCCACGATCATATTCGTTTCTTTTGTACTGTATCCGATGGTCCCGAGTAATGGGATTCGGATGGAGTTTTTGAGTTGGATTTGATCCATGATCCTGTTGTTGAGGTAATGGAATCCGAGTAAGAAGGACAGCGGGATAAAGAAACCTAGTCCAACAGCAAGACCATAGTTTTGGGATTTTTTAGGGAAAATCAGACTTCCTCTTCTTGCATAATCGACAATGGAGTTGTCCGAAATGTTAGATGCCTTTGCAATGCCTGCCTCTGCCCTCTTTTCCAAGAGGTAATTGTATAGATTTTCTCTCAGTTTATACTCCCTAAATATGTTGGTATAGTTTGATTCTGCTTGTGGGAGCTTAGAGAACTCTTGGTTGTATTCTACGAGTTTTTGGGTTATTTGTCTTCTTCTACTTTCCGTATTTGCAACGAGGTTGTTGATATTTTCAAAGATATTTTCTCTGATTTTATTGATTTGGCTGTCGATCTCTTTGATTTTCGGGTGGACTTCTTCCACTACGGTCAGGAGTTTTCTTCTGTCGAGGGAGAGTTCGGTGAGTACAGCAATCAGTCCACTCAATGAGCCATCTGACACGCCCATAAGGGAAGGTGCAATTATTTCGCTGTAATCATTTCCTTTGACTTCAAGGTAAGCTTGCAGGGTTTTGTAATAGCCTAGTTCAAACTCCATATTTTGAAGCGTTTGTTCCAGATTTTGAATGTTGCTCAATACGCCTCCAAACTCTGAGTTTACGTCGAGGAGCTTATTGTCCACTTTGAAATTGAGCATTCTTCTTTCGACATTTCTCAGCGAGTCTTCGACGATATACATTTGTTCATCGATGAACTTGAGTGTGTTTTCAGAGATTCTATTCTTTTCATTGAGGTCATAGTCCAAGTAAGAATCCATCAAGGCATTGACATAGTCTCTTCCTTTTTCTACGACGGTGGAAACGGTGGATACTTGAAGGACAGTACCGTAGCTATTTAATGGTCGTACTGTGACCGATCTTGAATACTCGTCAATTGTATTTACGGGATTGTTGATGGTAAAGGAGAGTTTATCTCCTTGCTTCATTGGTTTGAGTTGTCGGACGATAAATTTGGATCTTTCGCTAAAGATCACTTCTCCGAAGCCATACACTTTGTTGAGGATGTCCTCGTCAATTGGGCCATTTGCTTTGGCGGCTATGAAGTCAAAAAAGCCTTTCTCCTCTTTACTCAGCTTGAATTGCTCGTCATTGATCATGGTCAGCAGGATCATGCCTGATTCCATTTGAGGATAATCCCAATCAACCTCTACTCTGATCGGTGATTTGTCATAGAGTTCTATTTCCTTGATATTGGTAGAAGCGTAGTAGGTTACGTCAAAATGAAGTTTTTTGAGTGCTTCAGCAGCAAGGTTTTTGGAGGTAAAGAGGAGGATGTCATTTTCGAGGTTATTTCCACCTGAGAAGATATTAGATCTATCGAGGATTCTCACTTCTGGGGAAGCGTTTCTTTTGATGAGGATACTTCCTTTGACTTCATATTCTTCTACAGAATATCTATGAAAGAGAAAAGTAATGACTAAGCCAAGGAATATGCAGGTAGCATAAAGGGGCCAATACCTCGAGTATTTGATGAGGTAGTATTTGATGTCAATGGGTTTGACATCTTCTTCGAATTTGGAAATATCTATTTTGCCGTCAATCATTATAATCCTCCACTCAGTAGTGCAAATAAAACTAAAACTGATGAAGAAATCGACAAAATCAGTCCTAAAGAAGAAGATAAATTATCAGCAGAACCTATTTGTCTGATGCGCATTGGTTCTAGGTACAGGATATCATTTGGCTGGATAAAAAAGTATGGAGAGGCCAGAAGTTTTCTGTCGTTGAGGTTGATTTGGTGAATTTTTGTCCCACCGTCGTAATGTCTGATGATAAAGAGTTTATTTTTCTTTGCGAGAATATTGCTTTCTCCGGACATGGCGAGCGCATCGAAGATGGTGGCTCTATTTTTCATGATCACTTTTGTTCCGGAGCTTCCGAATTCTCCCAAGGTGGTAAATCTTATACCACCGAGTCTGAGTTTGACGAAGATTGATTCTTTGAAGAAAGCGTCCATGGCCTCTTGAACTTTTTCTTTTGCTTCCTCTTCTGTGAGTCCTGCGATTTCTATTTTTCCTAGTTTGGGTATTTCTACAAATCCTTGTTGGTCGATGGAGTATCCTGTAAAGTAGAAGATATCTCCTCCTCCACCACCCATTCCCATACCGCCACGCATTCCTCGGGATCCTTGAAATTCAAAGGCTTTGGTGAGTTCTTCGTCTGAGGCGGCGAAGTCAATATCTACGATGTCAAAAGGTTGCAATACATATCTATATTCCACTTCAGCAAAAGGGATGAGTTCATCCAAACCTATGGGTTCATCCCCAGGAAGGTTTTGTAGGTAGGTTAATCGTTTATTGGATATGCAAGATGCTGTGAGTACGATTAGCAGTAAAAAGAGTGGTAATTTCCTCATGAAATGGATTAGTCATATGCTTTTCAAATATAGTGAAAGATTATTTATAAAAAAGGGGGGGGGTGAAAGGATGAAGGGGAAAGGGAAAAGGATGACCACGCCTGCCTACTGCAGGTAAAGATTTTACGAATTGAACGAATTTATATTTTAGGGATATAAAAGATGGATTGGATTTGATGATCGGAAATTGGATTTAGATGGATTTATAAATTATGGCGCTGAAGCGCTAAGGATTGACACGAAGAGCCATCCCAAGAGAGAGAGAAAGGAATTTAAAGGATGAAGGCAAAAGGATGAAGGAGGAGAAATGAGAGAAGCCTGAAGGGCTTCAACTTTTGAATAGCCCCCGGTGGAACCGGGGGTTGAAGAGTAAATTCCATTCCAATATTTGCGACCCTGTCTGCAACAGGCAGGCCTGTAGGGGTCGAATTTCTTTTACACTGATTTTAGGACTACGGATTGAACAATTAAGGCTTTTGATTAAAGGCGCTGAAGCGCTGGGGATTGACAGGAATATGGGAAAGGGTTTTTACCACAAATGAACACGGGTAGAATTTAAGATTGTAGATTTTAGATTGAGTCTCACACAGATCCTCCCTGAAGGGAGGTAAATGCACAGATTTTTTTTATTGATTTACCACAGATGAACGCGGATGGACACAGATGAAAAAAGGCTTAAAAAATCATAATCCCGATATAAATTGGGAGAATGTCCAATTTAAAATGTCGAACTGGTGGATATGGACGTGTAGATGCAATCTGAGATTGGGGGAAAGAAAAAAGATTCGAGAGAAAAGGTTAAAGGGGTTAAAAGGTTCATTGGTTGATTAAGTTTAATAAGGGTTTAAATGAATTAAGATGTTAATTGTTTAATTGATTAAAAGGTTAACTGTTTAAGAAGCCAATACTTTTTTTAAGATTTCGAAATTCTTTTCTAGGGTATATTTTTGCTGAACGAGATGGTGTCCTGCTTGGCCGAAGGATTGGCGGAGATGGGGATTGGTCAGGAGCTTTGCTAGGGAATCTATCCACTCTTGTTCGGTGCTGGCTAAGAAGCCATTTTCACCGTGGATAACGACCTCTTTGTTCATGCCTACAGGAGAAGCTACAACTGGAAGACTACAAGCCATGTATTGAATGAGTTTGTAAGCACATTTCCCTCTCTCCCATGGTGAATCTTCAAGAGGCATGATTCCGATATCCATCTTGTTGATAGCTGCTACCTCTGTATCTTCTGACCAAGGAAATACTTCGAACTCTCCTTTGTAGTTTAATTTTGAATCACCTCCATTGATGATCAATAACTTAAATGGGTGAATGATAAATAGTTTCTCTAAGACAGGGAGAATGGTATTCAAGTACTTCATCGTTGTAGGGCTACCTATCCATCCGATAACAGGAGTATTTTTTTGTGTATTCGTAATTTGGTGATATCTATATGGATCTATAACCGTTGGAAGGTAAACAATTTGCTTCGCTCCTGCTGCCTTTGCTCTATCGGCTAGATATTGGTTCCCTACGAAAACGACCTTTGCATAAGATATGACCTTATCAATTTTATCGCCCATCGCTTTTCTCACTACAGAATTACTATGCCTGTCATAGTTGTGGAATACTGCATCATCATAATCCACCACGTATCCCCTACTCCATTTGTTGAGCAGGTACTCGCCCCAAGATGGCAGGAACGGGAAGAGTTCTTTCTCGATTACAATCAAGTTATATTTTGAAGCGGTAAGTAGTGTCAACAGTCTACCGAAGTAACAAAAAAGGACATTGATAATGCTTGGTTTTTGTTGAGCATAAAGTTGCTTGAGGTATGTTTCATTAAAAAAAGGAGATATCTTGACTTGATGGCCTTCATTTTCCCAAAGTGGTATGTACTGAAAAGTTCTCAGCCTGCTTGAGGCTCCCATTCGAGGGTACTTAGGGAGGAAAAGTATTTTCAAGGGTGGTTTATTTTTGGGCAAGTTAAAAAAATGTGTTTGTAGATTGTGTGGATTAGGCGGGTTTTTATTTTTAGCACGGATGAACGCGGGGTGAATTTTAGATTGTAGATTGTAGATTGAGTCGCACACAGATCCTCCCTGAAGGGAGGTGAATACGCGGATTTCACAGATTTTTTTATTTTTTACCGCAGATGAACACGGATGGACACAGATAAAAAAAGGGACCACAAATTATCCGAATTGAACGAATTAGGACTAAAGGGGCTTAGATGCTGGTTTGGGTTTAAATCTGGTATTTATATCTTTTAAACTAGTTTGAATTATGCGCCAGAGCGCTTCAAATTATGCGAATTGGAGGAATGGGTTTTTACCACAGATGAACACGGATGGACACAAATGAAAAAGGGTCGCCTCCCTAAAGGGAGACAGGCACGCAGATCCTCCCTGAAGGGAGGTAAATGCATGGATTTTTTTTTGGATTAAGGGCGCTGAAGCGTTGGGATTGAGGCGAATGAGGAGATGAACCTCCAATGGATTTTTTACCACAGATGAACACGGATGGACACGGATAAAAAAAAGAGGGACCACGAATTAATCGAATTGAACGAATTAGGACTAAAGGGGTTTAGATGCTGATTTGGGTTTAAATCTGGTATTTATATCTTTAAAATCATTTTGAATTATGCGCCAGAGCGCTTCAAATTATGCGAATTGGAGGAAAGGGTTTTTACCACAGATGAACACGGATGGACACAGATGAAAAAGAGTCTCACACAGATCCTCCCTGAAGGGAGGTGAATACGCGGATTTTTCTTATGGATTTACCACAGATGAACGCGGATGGACACGGATGAAAAAAAAGGGGGAGCACGCCTGCCTAATGCTGGTAAAAGTTAATCGAATTAAACGAAATGGAATTTAAAGTATGGAGACTTTGAGGTGCAGTTGAAAAACTGGGATAGTTTAGGGTTCAAGCCTCCTTAACGGAAGGCAAGTCTGAAGACTTTAACTAAAAGGGTCCAAGCCTCCCGAAAAGGGAGGTAAATGTGAAGACTTGAACCAAGAGGTCATGCCGATGGCATTGGATTAAAAGTCTGGAGACTTTGGGGGGCAGTTTGAAAACTGCAATGTGGTATGTCCAAGTCTGAAGACTTTGGGGGGCAGTTTGAAAACTGCAATGTGGTATGTCCAAGTCTGAAGACTTGAACCAGTGGGGTTTAGGGTCCAAGCCTCCCGAAAAGGGAGGTAAATGTGAAGACTTGAAATTAAAAGGTCCAAGCCTCCCGAAAAGGGAGGCAGGTTCAGGAGACTTGAACCAGGAGAAACTTGAACTAGGGGAGAGATTTGAATTTTTTTTGGGGGGGGTGCTTTTAATCTAGTAGGTTAATTACTTGTTCTAAGTATACTTGGCCTTTGTCTCCTTTTATTTGGTATGTCATTTGGTTTTTGTTCCATTCAAAATTAGCCATGCCATAGTGTAATGATGCTATCAAGCCTCCTACTCGGTATGGGTTGTATTCTTCTTTGTATGTTTTCCAAACATGTGTCATTCCACTTGAGGTAATTTCATAGAGACCATTTGGAAATCTTTTGTCTTTTAGTCTTGAGACTTCTGCTATGTGTCTGTCACCACTGATCAACACTGGATTTTTTACACCTGAGGTATGGATTAGGTCAAATAGTCTCTCCCTTTCTTTCGGAAAATTGTCCCATTTTTCATACGGGTGTTCGGTTGGGATAAACTGAATTCCAGATGAGATGATGTTCACTTTTGCTTTGCTGTTTTTCAATTCACTTTCCAACCAAGCCCATTGTTCTTCTCCTAACATTGATCCTTCCAGATTTGTAAGATATACTCCTTCTTCTCGGTAGAGGGTGTCTCTGTTGTATCTTGCGTCAAGAAGGAAAACTTTGACTGACTCCTCCCCTGTTCCATATTCATAAGATGCATAAACTCCTTGTTGCTTCCTTCTCGGGCTATCTTTTGGTTCATCCAAAAAGTCTAGCATCAGTTGCATGGATTTTACTCTCTGGGAATAAAATTTTCCACCGTCATTGATTCCATAATCATGGTCATCCCAAACTCCGATTACTTGCGTGTTTTCTTTTAGTTTTTGATAGGCTGGTATTGCTTTCTGAGTGTTGTATTTGGATTCAAGCAATTCCATATTGTGGGTATCTCCATAGACATTATCCCCTAACCAAATAAATACCTCAGGTTTATCTTCCTGAATGGGATTCCATAGTGGTTGTGGAAGATCGTGTTTGTTGCAAGAGCCAAAGGCTATTTTAGTAATCTGCTGTGCTTCTACATTTTGTTGAAAATTAAGCAATAAAAGCAGCAGGAATGTAATTCCTTTATATTTTGATGTGGTCATTGTTTTTGATTTTTCTGATGTATGATTTTGACGCTGAAAGATTCAGCAATTTTTGATCTGAATTAATTTCAGCTGATTTTAATAATTTAGAAACTGTTTGCCTGGATATCCCTGTCATTTGTGCAATATCAACGATATGAAGAAGATCTATCACTTTGAATTTTCTTGATCTTGGATCAATGATGGTTCCCTCAAACTCTTGGAACAGGGCTTTTATTCTGTCTAGTGGAGATTGTGTACATATTTTGAAAAGTCTCGTCTCCATTTTACACCATCTTTTGATGATTGATTGGTTGAACCAATCGGAAACAATAGGGTCATGAACGATCATCTTTTTATAAAAGGACAATTCATAGCAGGTAATTTTACAATCTGTTAAAGCCTTGGCAAATTCGAAGAACTGCCCATTCAAATATCTTAGGTTTCCAAAGACCTCTTTATTGTAAAGGATATCATAACAAACCTCCTCCCCTTCATCGGTATAAGTTCCAATCTTGACTACTCCAGAAATAATCTGAAACATCTCTGTGGGTTTATTTGGCGGCATATAAATATACTCCCCTTTTCTGATATACAGTTCCCTGATCAGTTTTTCAGACTCCTCTTTATCAAGTTGTTGCTTAAAGTAGGTAAGGATATCCATGTTTTTTTTTATAAAATTCAGGAAGTGTAGGCACAAAAGCACTACACCTCCCAAATCTTAATCAAAACTTAAATCGTTCTTAACAGAGATATTTCAATTTAAACATTGGAATAATCCTAAAAAGAGTACCTTAAGCCTAGTTGAATTCTCCAAGGCGTCCCATTGACAGGCAATACGCCGACCCCTTGCTCTACATTGTAGATGTATTGTTGTGTATCTTGATTGAATCCACGAATACTCTGAAGGTTTCTAGAGCTACTGAGGTTATTATTTACTCCCCAATCTTTGCTCAGCATATTCATGAAATTGAAGACATCACCTGATATTTCGAGTCTTTGAGTTCCCGCAATTTTGATTTGTTTTAATAATCTCAAATCTAGGTTATAAAACATGGGGTTTTCTCCGCCATTTCTTTCAGCGACCTTTCCAAAACTATCCCTCAAGTACTTTTTGGTACTTTCAGAAGTATTCGGATCATTGAGAATCGCATTGTATCCATCTCTGATGTTTTCAGGCGTGTTTGGGTTATTCGGATCAAATACAAAGGCAAGGGCATTGTTGAGTGGGAAATCCCCTTGAAGTGACCCATTAGACACTAAGAAAGAATATCTAGATCCGCTTACCCCGATTAAAGTTGCTCCCATCATAAAGCCTTTCCAAGTTGGTGTAGCACCATTCAAGACAATTTTATGCTTGAACTGATTGTCAGAATAGGCCCAATTTAGATTTCTTGAATCATCTACAACTGGAAGGAATGTGGAAGTATTTGCTACACAGCAATTGTAAGAGGTGTTGTCAAAAGCCTGATTGTAAGTGTACGATGCTGTAAAGTAACCGTCTTTTCCAAGTCTAACACTCCCGTCTAAGATCAAGGCATATTGATATCCTGCACCTACAGAGTTCAGTTCTAAGACTCTCCCCACATTTTCTGATTTCCTTGAATTCAACCAATTTGTCTGACCATTTGCCCCAATGGTATTTGCTGGTACAAACACACCCCTATCGGCTTCATTCGTCAATCTGAAATATGGATCATCAACCAAATTTCTTTCTAAATAAACATAGTTATTGAAAGTATAGGAATAAATGATATTCGCTCCTATTCTGTATCTATCTCCTAAAAGCTTGTTGTAATTCAGGTTTGCTTTGAAGGTATTCGGTACTCTGAAATCATCAGAAACGCTGTTGATTGTAGAGATGAATTCAGCACCTTCTGGTATGCCTGGTGCTTCTACACCATTTCTGTAGCCAATAAAATCCGCTTCAGGAACCAAGGCACCCTGTACATCAATTGCTGCGAGCATCGCACCAGAGTTTTGAATGTTATTCACTTGTGCATAGTAATGTGGTTGTGCGGCGAAAATCCCTGTTCCAAACTTTATGATATCGGTATTTTTTCCTTTGATATCCCAAGTAAGTTGAACTCTAGGCTGGATATTTCCAAAATCAGCAGGTTTATTATCTGTTCTGATACCCAATTCACTGGCAACAGCAGGGTTAAATGCAGCTTCATCCATAAACATTGTTGCATCATACCTGATCCCCGCTACCAAGTTCACATCCTTGTGTGGATTTACTTCCATTTGAGCAAAAGCAGAGAGGTCAACAACAGTTTGCTTGACGATTGGAAGCCCTTGAAGCGGAACTTCCCTTGCATATCTGAACGGATTATTATTTTCGAAATCCTGGAGGCTATTGTAGAAGAATCTCCCGTTTTGTTCATTACTTAAGAGTGTTTCCAAGTAAGTAACCATGTTGTCCGTACCAAAGGTAAAGTTGAACTTTCCTCTTTGCATGTAGGTGGTATTGACGATGTGAACTTGCTGTTCAAGGTTTGTTTCAGGTGAAAACCGCTGACCTCCTATTTGTAAATTTGTAGTTTGGATTGCGTTGGGGTTGTTTGCTGTTGGAAAAGGAGACACCACCCTTACAATCGCTCTAGGCATATTGGTTGCGGGCAATTGTCTATTTACAGAGAATGCCCTTTCTGCATGTTGGAATTGAACTTTGAGTTCGTTGGTTGTATTGGCATTGGCGATAGATCTCAAAGAGACCAACAAGCTGTTTTCTTTAGAAGTAAAATCCCCTAGTACTTCAGCAAGATTGATTGAAGTATTGTCATTGATTGAAAAAGGATTTGACCAATCCGTGTAATTGTTTCTGATTGTCAGTTTATTTCTTTTGTTGATTTGCCAATCTATTCTTGCGAAGAAGGTATTCGCGACAGTTTTCCTAGAAAACTCACCCACCTGCTGTTCAGGCCCTACGCCGTAAAGTCTTCTTGCAACGTCTACAAATTTATCTAGCGTATCTTTTCTGATTCTAAGTCTTCTTTCATCGTCTTCATTTCTAATGTCTCCAATGAAAACTGGTTCCCCGGCATCTTGTCTATCAAAAACGGTGAAGAAGTGAACTTTATCTTTGATGATTGGGCCCCCTAAACTGAAGCCCCACTGGGTATTGTTGAATACTACATCTCTGTTGTTTCCTCGGATATCGTTTGGACTAGCGAGGTTATCATTTCTATGGTAAACAAAAGCAGAGCCTTCCAAGGTATTGGTACCAGATTTTGTAACCGCATTGAGGGCACCACCGGCTTGTCTTCCTTGTGTGACATCGTAGGAATTGGTGGCTACTTCAAATTCTCTGATTGCTTCAATCGAAACAGTATATGGACCTCTTCCGATCTCACCTGCTGTCAATTGGTTTCTTGCATTTACACCATCCAAGGTAACATTGGTGGATGTTCTTCGTTGTCCTCCTAGGTTTAATCCACCACCACCTTGTAGCGGAGAAAGCGCTGTCAGGTTGGTGAAATTCCTTCCTTCTGTAGGTAGATTTTTGATTTGATTTGAATTGATGGCAGTTACTGCACCAAGTTTATCCATTTGATTTTTGAAGTTATCTGCTGATACGACAACTTCTGCTAGGTCATTGCTCCCATATTCCATGATCAGGTCAATATTCACTCGATCACCTTGGTTCAGCTGGTATCCTGTACGTTTTTGCGTATCGAAGCCGATAAAGCTAACCGTTATCGAGTAAGGCTTTCCTAAAGGGAGCTGCTGAAACTGAAATCTACCATCTACTCCTGTGATTGTTCCTGCCTCGAAGCCTGTAGATTCGTTTCTCACGAGGATACTTGCGCCGATAAGTGGTTCTTTGTTATCGTCTAGGACTAAGCCACTTATTGTGGCATTTGTAGCTTGTGCCAAAGCAGATGGTACGTTACCTACTGATAGAGAGATCCATGTTAAAACAAAGATTCCCAGCACTTTTTGGAATTGTTTTGTAATGTTAGAATACATAAGATTAGTGTTTTTCGTTTTACAAAACTGAATTTGATCTGCTGAGAAAAATGTTAATTTTTAACATATTAAGTCATGTTAAAAGTAAGTTCATTTAGGGTTAATATTAGGTGATGATTTTTTAGGAAGATTGTAGATTGAGTCTCTCACAGATCCTCCCTGAAGGGAGGTGAATACGCGGATTATTTTGGATTATATACCACAGATGAACACGGGTAGAATTTTAGATTGTAGATTTTAGAATGTAGATTGAGTCTCACGCAGATCCTCCCTGAAGGGAGGTGAATACGCGGATTTTTTTATTTTTTACCACGGATGAACACGGGTTAACACGGATAAAAAAATAGGGACCACGAATTTATCGAATTATACGAATTGGGGTTTTGGTGGGGTGATCTTGGTTTGAATGTTGAAAACTTTATTTACTGGCTTTTTGGATTAAGGGCGCTGAAGCGCTGGGATTGACACGAATGAGGAGATGAACCTCCAAAGGATTTTTTACCACAGATGAACGCGGGTAGAATTTTAGATTGTAGATTTTAGAATGTAGATTGAGTCTCACGCAGATCCTCCCCGAAGGGAGGTAAATGCGCAGATTTTTTTATTTTTTACCACAGATGAACACGGATGGACACAGATAAAAAAAAGGGGACCACGAATTATCCAAATTGAACGAATTAGGATTTGGTGGGATGATCTTGGTTTGAATATCGAAAACTTTATTTACTGGCTTTTTGGATTAAGGGCGCTGAAGCGCTGGGATTAACAGGAATATGGGAAAGGGGAAAGAAAGTATGAAGGAGGAAGGATGAAGAGGAAAGGAGAAAAGAGAAAGGGAAAAGCAGAAAGGGGTTTGGAAGGATGAAAGAGGAATTTAAAGGATGAAGGCAGAGGGAGGAAGGATGAAAAAAAGGAAAAAGGGTGACCACGGATTTTACGAATTGAACGAATTTATATTTTAGGGATATAAAAGATTGATTGGATTTGATGATCGGAAATTGGATTTAGAGGGATTTAAAAATTATGGAGCTGAAGCGCTGCGATTAGCACAAAAAGCCATCCACCTCTTGATTTCTGCGGGGCAGGCTAGCTGGAGGAAACATTAGGGGTTGAGGTAAAAAGAAGATCAAAAATCTTTAATTACACAGAGGATGAAGGAGGAAATGAAAAAAAGGGAAAAGGGGAAAGTGGTTTGGAAGGATGAAAGAGGAATTTAAAGGATGAAGGCAGAGGGAGGAAGGATGAAAAAAAGGAAAAAGGGTGACCACGGATTTTACGAATTGAACGAATTTATATTTTAGGGATATAAAAGATTGATTGGATTTGATGATCGGAAATTGGATTTAGAGGGATTTATAAATTATGGAGCTGAAGCGCTGCGATTAGCACAAAAAGCCATCCACCTCTTGATTTCTGCGGGGCAGGCTAGATGGAGGAAACATTAGGGGTTGAGGTAAAAAGAAGATCAAAAATCTTTAATTACGCAGAGGAGCACGGAGGAGGCACAGAGTTCCTCAGAGGATAAAGAAAGGATGAAGGAGGAAATGAAAAAAAGGGAGAAAGGAAAAAAGTGAAAGGTTAAAGAGGTTAAAAGGTTAAAAATGATGAATATCGATCCCGAAAGCTTTCGGGAGAATTAAAAATGTCGAAGGGAGGGAAAGATGTGGAAGTGTAGATGCATTTAGAGGATAATCAAGTCAAGGAAATCAGCCCTGAAAGGGCTGAACCATTAATAGCCTCGTATCAGGCGCTGAAAAACCGATATGGTCACTTTCTCTCGCTATGCGCCGCAATGCGGGGAAAAGAAATGCGCACACCTGACCGGGAGTCCCGGCGGTGGATATATTAGGGAGAAGAGGTATTTCTCGGGACGATAGGGAAAAGGTAAATTTAGAAAGGAAAAAGGGTTGATTTTGAGTATTGAGAGAAAGTGTTGAAGCGATATATATTTTTTTCTCTTACTTTTTCTCTCTGTTTGAAAGTAAGAAATTCGACGCCTTTCAGGGTCGGTAATTTTAGGAAAATTTAAGTTTAGTTACCCCCCGAGTTCCACACGGGGTAAATACCCTTGCGGATTTGAACACCTTTCGGTGTTCTTTATTGATATCACATGAAACACTTAGTTTAAGCTACTTTTGCTTTTAAAAAAAAATATTTCATGTCATGAAGAACAAATTGCACTGATTCCAATTTTTTTGACTTAGAAAAGTACAATCTTGTAAAAATTATATATTTTCTTGGTTTTTCGCCAAAAGTCGGCGAATGGTCGGGAGGCATACGGGACACGGTCGGAACACGGACGGGAGGAAGACGGGGGAAAATGGGGTATTTTTGGAATTAAATATGATTATTATATATATAATTGTATTATTTTAATATGCAGAAATTGAAGAAATCAATCAAAAATTGAGGTAAAAACTTGGATTATAACCAAAGCAGCAGAGTTGCATCATGGCACAATATCGGTCGTACTTACGGCACTAGAGGAGATGAGATTTTGCTTTTGTCCCAGCAATGAATTGCTGGGTTAATATGTCGGTCATGCCGATGGCATTGGAGTCAGGAGATTTTACTTTTATTCCAGCAGTGAACTGCTGGGTTAATATGTTGGACATGCCTTCCTTCGGTAGGCAGGCCTACGGCATTGGAGGAAAGTCTGAAGACCTTGAGGGGCAGTTTGAAACTGCGATGTGGTAGGTCCAAGTCATGAGACTTGAACCAGTGGGGTCCAAGTCTCCCAAAAGGGAGATAGGTCTGAAGACTTGCACCAGAGTGGGCCCAGCATTGAAATACCGGGTTAAGAGGTCGGTCATGCCGATGCCATTAGATTTAAAGTCTAGAGACTTTGAGGGGCAGTTTAAAAACTGCGATGTGGTAGGTCCAAGCCTCCCAAAAGGGAGGCAGGTCTGAAGACTTGATCTTATAAGTTAAGAGTTCGTTTTTCTTCTACTTGTTCCATTTCGGTAATTCTCCGGTATGGTCAAAAAAGTTTTTTAGCATTTCAACTTGTTCTTTCATTTGGTCGATATTGCCATCTGTTACATACCAATAAATGTCAAGAGCGTCTGTTTTGTCTTTTATTAATTGATCAGTCCAAGCAATTTTTCTTGGATTTTTGTCGAAGTGAATTCCATTTACTATTTCATTGTAAAGTCCACCTGAATTTGAGAAACCGATATAGACTAAATTTATTTCTCCGTTTCGTAGTTCCAAAACTTTAAAAACACCGTCTTTATCTTTAGGGGCGTTGCAAACTTTTCTTAAGTCCTTAACTGCTTCAAAAAAGAAATGGTCGTTGTCTGTATATTTTTTAGGTTCTTGAAACATTGTCTATTTGTTGTTTTATTTATCTAGATTGATACTTAATTATTCATTTTGTAACGGGATTCAGCTTGGAGACGGCGGGCCTGTCTGACGCCAAGCGGGCATTCGGAGCCGTAATCTTCAAACTTACTCCTAGCTTCTTGAAGATACTGATTTTAATATTTACTCGGTACTGCCCGCTGTATCCAAGGTGATGTTGGCAGTAGTTTCAACTTCTTATCCAAGGGTTGAATGTTTTTTCTGAAATTATAAGTTTTGGCTTAAACAATGCAAGCATCCTTTTTCGTCCGGTTAGCGTTTTGGGTTTTTGAGAAATCAAAATATAAGTTTCCTCCCATATTTCACCTAATTCTGTTTCGCTTTTTATATGATTTATAGGTGAAGTAAGAAATTCTTTTATGTATGCTTTAAATTCTTGGGTTGATTTGAAATTATACTGGATAAAAACTTCCTTATCATTATCTATAAAGAAATCACAAAATCCCTCAAATATTTCCAAATAGAACGGAATTCTGTCTTTATCCGTTGAATTTGAGGCGAATTTGACGTAATCAGTATTTTCCAGAAACCCAATTTCTATTTCCTGTTCATCCAAATCATTCAATTCGAACGTTAAGCATTCAAATAGTTCAAAAGATTTTTTGGAAAGAGTCTTTTTGAGTTTGGTTGTTATATTGTCACTTCCTTTCATTATTTCAAATTACCGCCAACATTTTGCTTTCCAATATAGTAGAAAGCATTCCATTTGAGAAGATTTCCATCATAATAGAGGATATCTCCTAATTACTAAACCTACCTAAAAGATCTTAAACAAAAAAATACCATGAACAGGGTATTTTTACGGATTAAATTGAGGTTTTTGTAAATATAGGTAATTAAAAGAATTGGGTATTGATGATGAGTCCTTTTGAACTAAGTTCTTTTAGGTATGATTCAACTTTTTCAAATTTTCCTTGATTGAGGTATTTGATAGTCTGGCGCACGGTTTCTTTTAATTGCCGGACTTTGGAAAGTCTTTCGAATGGTAATATCGGTCGTACCTACGGCACTGGAGTCAGGAAATTCTACTTTTATCCCAGCAGTGAACTGCTGGGTTAGTATGTCGGTCATGCCGATGGCATTGATATTTTAAGTCTGGAGACTTTGAGAGGGCAGTTTGAAAACTGCAATGTGACAGGTCCAAGTCATGAGACTTGAACCAGTGGGGACTGCTGGGTTAATATGTTGGACATGCCTTCCTTCGGTAGGCAGGCCTACGGCATTGCAAGAAAGTCTGGAGACTTTGTAAGGGCAGTTTGAAAACTGCGATGTGGTTGGTCCAAGTCATGAGACTTGAACCAGTGGGTTCTTCGGGACAGGCATTGACACATCCGCCTCAGCGGACTTTTTGAGAAAAGTAACCAAAAAGTCAAGAATTTCGAATTCCCGCAATACTGCGGGACAGGCTCTTCAACCCGCAAAAGGCCACCGCCTGCCCGGTCGAAATTCAGCCCACCCGCATCAGACGGTTTGAGTATAGGTGACGGTTTATTCCAATATGTAGGGTTGGGAAAATAACTTCAATTAGGGCCGTCCTTTGGGAAGCCTGAAGCTGAGATGAAGAAAAAGGGTTTTAAAGGAGGAAGGAGGAAAAAGGTTAAAGGGAAAAGGGAAAAGGGAAAAGGGTTTTAAAGGATGAAGGAGGAAGGATGAGGGATGAAAAAGAGGAAATGGTGAAGGAAAAAGATAAAAAAGTGTAGATGCAATCTAGAATTGGGGCTCTTTTGATTTCTAGATGTAGGGGTCGATGTCTTCTAGGGGGATGCCGGAGAATTGGGAGAATTCTTTGATGGTGACGAATTGATGGGATTCTTTTTTGTAATAAATACGCATTTTGGTAAGCAGGTCCTGGGAATACCTCTCTGATCTATCTGTTATCCTTTGGATATCTTTGGGATATATGACGCATCTCTTCTTAAACATGCTTTTGAACCTATTTGTGAGGAAAAAACTTTGTTTGACGTTTTGATAATTGAGTGGATTGGTTGAATATTTTAGATTGTAGATTTTAGATTTTAGACCTACCTATCATTAGGCAGGTTTTAGAAGGTAGACAGGTTTAGGATTGATGTTGCATGGCTGGTGTTTCGAAAGAGGTTTTTATTGTTTTTCGATGATGTTTCCGTTTAGGTTGTTGTGGTATCTTATGGTTTCGGAAGTAGACCAATAGTGGCTTCCTGCTATCATGTGCTTTAGTGCTTTTATATATTTTGAAAGGTTAGGTTTGTCTTTGTTTATCGAACATAGTTGCATGAATTGATGGAGTAGCTTGGTGTGTTTTTGTTTTGCTATCTCCATTAATTCGTCTATTGAAAACTGGTGTTCTTTCATTAAAATTATTAAGAAGTTATGAATTGAATCTTCATTGAGTTCTTTGTAAAAAGATCCAATGTCATTGGCTAGACAGATTAATGTGGTTGCTTTACTTTCCAAGTAGTGTAATTGACAAATATCCATTTCCTTAGTCTGTAAGAGGAAATTGATTAGAATTTTCATGAAATAGATTGCTAGATGGGCTCCTGATGCATAGGGTCTTTTGAAACAATATTCTTGAATTGGTGGAATTTCCATTGAGTTGTTTATCTCTAATTCCCATTGTTGAAATTCAATGTATTCCTTAAAGCGATTCATAAATTCCGTGTGCTCTTCATTATTGACGAGTTTTTTCCATTGATTTGTAAAATCCAAAAAAGCAATTGAAAAAGGGCTTTCAACTTTTGAGGCCTTGTCATACAAAATATTTATAAAACTTTGGTGTATATCTTTTATTTCGTTTTGTTCTGCTTGGCGTCTATTGTCGGTGAGGTCATCTAGTAGGAAAAGGATTAGATAGATTTTCGTGACAGGCAGGAGGAACTTTTTACTTGCATGAGGATATAGACAGGATGCAAAAGTGTCGATTTTCATCTGCTTAATCGTATTTACTTGTTTTCTAGAATTAAGCAGACCCAAATGCACTGCCCAGGTTGTAGTCAATTGATCCATTTCGTCAGAAAGGGGATTGATCATGCTTTCGAAGGGGTATAAAAGTTCCATAATGAAATTAATTTAGAGTAGTTAAAACCTCGGCTAGATCCATGTGAATTATTCTTGTGACAGTTCTTTTCTGATTCTAAAAACTGATCTTTCTGGGATATTTAAGATTGCAGAAATCTCCAATACCTGAAGGAGGCCAAAAACCCGACAGATTTTTTGAAGGGAGTTGTAGGCATCTTTCTTTTCCATGTAGTGCAGTCTTTTCCATTGTTGATCAATTTTGGTCATTCTATGGTTGATTTTGAGTGCGAGTTTGGCGAAAACAGGGATATATTCTATGACGTTAAACTCGTCTGCTTTGTGGAGCTCTCCTACTTGAACATCTGTAAATGCTTTGAGCGTGATATTTGATTTTTCTTCGGACCAGTAGGATTCAAAATCACAGGCAGTTTCCTGAGCGCTGAATATTTTTCTGCAATAAAGCTTCTTATCTCTGTACTCGTACTCAGCGATATCCCCGCTAAAGATGTATCTGCTGACCATTTCGAGTTCTTCATGAGATTTTAAAACCTCTCCTTTTCTGTAGCTTTTGATTTTTAAAAATTGAAATAGTTTGATATACTCCTTGCGATCAATCACCAAAAGGCTGTCCAAATCTTCTTTCATTTGGTTTATTAGATGCTCCATAACCTGTATTTAGTTAAAAATTTTAGAAACGATAATTCATATCGACTATGCGATACTTACCGAAACACAAGGAACTTGTACAGCGCAACGAATTGTATTTCAGACCACAAGCAAAAAAGAGATTCCACTCTCCAACAGTAAACTATAACCAATTTTGATTTAAAATATTTGAAAAAGCAAAATAATTAGTAATTATTTAAATATTAAGTATGGTTTTTCTGCCAAATGGCAGGGGGAATGAGGGGTTTTATGCATGATTTTTTGCCAGGGGTGAATACTGTTGATTTAAGATTTTAGATGGTAGATCTACCTTCCGGTAGGCAGGTTTTAGAATTAGTCTCACACAGATTTCACGGATCCTCCCTGAAGGGAGGTAAATACGCAGATTTCACGGATTTTTTTTGATTTAGGGCGCTGAAACGTTGGGATTGAGGCGAATGAGGAGTTGAACCTCCAAAGGATTTTTTACCACAGATGAACACGGATGGACACGGATAAAAAATGGGAGACCACAAATTATCCGAATTGAACGAATTAGGACTAAAGGGGCTTAGATGCTGGTTTGGGTTTAAATCTGGTATTTATATCTTTAAAACCATTTTGAATTATGCGCCAGAGCGCTTCAAATTATGCGAATTGGAGGAAAGGGTTTTTACCACAGATGAACACGGATGGACACGGATGAAAAAAAAAGGGAGTCAATATGAAGACTTGAACCATAGTGAGCTCCTCCCTTTCAGTGAACAAGCTATACCCTTTGGGGAGGCAGGCCATCCCTTTTAGTGAGGCAGGCCTAATCGAAATTCGTCAGGCCCGCATCAGAATTGTTGAGTGGAATTGTAGGTTTATTTCCAAATAGTAAGTAATCGCTACCGAGTTTCAAACAAGGCCCAATATCGGTCGTACCTACGGCACTAGAGGTGATGAGATTTTGCTTTTGTCCCAGCAATGAATTGCTGGGTTAGTATGTCGGTCATACCTATGGTATTTGGATTTAAAGTCTGGAGACTTGAATGGATAGGGTCCAAGCCTCCACAAGGGAGGCAGGTTCTGAAGACTTGAACCATCGTAGTTGGATAGGGTCAAAGCCTCCACAAGGGAGGCAAGTCTGAAGACTTGAACCATCGTAGTTGGATAGGGTCAAAGCCTCCACAAGGGAGGCAAGTCTGAAAACTTGATTAAAAAGTACGCACACTTGACCGGGAGACCCAGCGTTGAGAATTATTAGAAAAAAGAGTTTTCTCTCGGGAAGATAGGGTTTTGATGAATTTAGAAGGGAGAAGGGAGATTTTGAGTAGTAAGAGAAAGTGTTTTGAGATGAATATATTGTTTTCTTTTACTTTTTGCCTT
>NZ_BMFD01000002.1:318995-480268 GCF_014637795.1 Belliella aquatica
GCAGTATGAGTGAAATTGAAAGGTTTATTAATAAATAACAGGCATTCACCACTGAGTTTCAATCGAGACCCAATATCGGTCGTACCTACGGCACTAGAGGAGATGAGATTTTGCTTTTGTCCCAGCAATGAATTGCTGGGTTAGTATGTCGGTCATACCTATGGTATTTGGATTTAAAGTCTGGAGACTTGAATGGATAGGGTCCAAGCCTCCACAAGGGAGGCAGGTTCTGAAGACTTGAACCATCGTAGTTGGATAGGGTCAAAGCCTCCACAAGGGAGGCAAGTCTGAAGACTTGATTAAAAAGTGCGCACACTTGACCGGGAGACCCAGCGTTGAGAATTATTAGAAAAAAGAGTTTTATCTTGGGAAGATAGGGTTTTGATGAATTTAGAAGGGAGAAGGGAGATTTTGAGTAGTAAGAGAAAGTGTTTTGAGATGAATATATTGTTTTCTTTTACTTTTTGCCTTGACGCAAAAAGTAACAATCCCCCCGATAGCTATCGGGGCTACGGGTCAAGACGGAGATATTCCCGATATTAAGATCGGGACAGGCTCTATCCGCGCTCAAGGCCAGCGCCGGCCCGGATCTCCGTCGTCCCACCCGCATCAGACAGTATGAGTGAAATTGAAAGGTTTATTAATAAATAATAGGCATTCACCACCGAGTTTCAATCGAGACCCAATATCGGTCGTACCTACGGCACTAAAGGAGATGAGATTTTGCTTTTGTCCCAGCAATGAATTGCTGGGTTAGTATATCGGTCATACCTATGGTATTTGGATTTAAAGTCTGGAGACTCTGAGGGGCAGTTAGAAAACTGCGCTTTGTTAAGGTGGAGATAATAAGTCTTTAACCGAGTGATTAGGACTTAGCACTGATCAAAATAAATGTAGATATCTTCGATAGTTCTATCAACTTATACAAGTGCCTTGTAGGTAGGTAAAAAATTATTTGATGCGAATCTATTTTTTATAGATTGTCAAAATGTTAAATATTGTAGGCTATCATGGAACTAGTGCTGAGTCAGCTGTAGGTATAATTAAAGAAGGGTTTAAAAACTCTGAAGGTGAAAATGAATGGATTGGCAAAGGCACTTACTTTTTTATTAAAGGAATTAGTTCAATACCTAGCGATCAAGCTCTCGAATGGGCAATCGCCGAAGCTTGGGACAATTCAAACAGAATAAATATATATAATAGGTTTGCCGTAATTAAATCAGAAATTAAGGTAGAGGAAGAACATTTATTAGATTTAACAATTGAAGATGGTGTTAACATTTTGAATTATATAATTGAGGCACATAAAAATAAAATTCAAAATATGGGTCGCTTTTTTGATTATAAAGATGGATATATAATTGATTTTGCTAGAGGAGAAGGATTATTAGATATTGATGTTGTGAAAGGAAATTATTATATTAAATTCGCGGAACAACGAAAAAGAGGAATAAATCTTAGAACAGCAAATTGTACGATTTGTTCGGTTTATGAACCAAACAAGAACATTACAAGTTCTACAATAGTAAAAGAAGGAGACATTTAGCCATGAAATTAACTGAAGAATTAAAGCGAAAAATAGATAGCTACTTTGAACAAGTTACTGTCGAGCACCTTTATAAAGTTTCATCTATCAAATATGGTTTCCAAGAAGATTTATCTTTAGAGGTGAAAGATAAATCATTCACTCATGTCAATGTAAATTTGTATCAAAAAAATACTGAATATTCTATCGACACCAATTCACCCACCGATCCAATGCCTCAGGCAGCGTAAACATGAAAATTCAACTATTAGATTGGAAAATTGAACATCTTAATTATGATATAATTACTGAAGAAGGAAGGAAAGATAATGTTTTTGACTTAAGTACATGGCACTCTTTTCCTGAAGAAAGCGAAAGTATATTTTTGGTGGGGTTCAAGATCAAAGTCAATGATTTAAATTTTGATTTAAATGTTGAATGTACTTTTCGTTTTGAGGTAGATAAAAAAATAACAGATGAGTTCAAACTTTCGCACTTCCCAAAAGTTAATGCTCCTGCGATTGCTTTTCCTTTTTTAAGAGCTTTTATATCTAATTTCACGTTACAAGCTGGTGTAAATCCTGTTATATTACCATCAATAAACTTTACTGAAATTAATAATTCAGCTAATGGGGAATGATTTCAAGTAACCTTTAGCTTTGGACAGAGGAAACTCTACACCTTTCCATTCAAACAAACTACTAACTACTTAAAGCAATAGAATTATTTATTCTGAACAGTCTACCATTATGTCTTAGTAGCAAGTGGTTTAATCGTTCAAACCAACAACTGGCTGATCCCCTGCCCTAATTAGGTGGGGGATTTTTTTTTGATCCTTGTATTGTAATACTGGGTAAGTATGTCGATCATGCCTTCCTTCGGTAGACAAGCCTACCTTCGGCAGGTAAACCTACGGCATTGGATTTAAAGTCTGAAGACTTGAATGGATAGGGTCCAAGCCTCCCGAAAAGGGAGGTAAATGTGAAGACTTGAACCATCGTAGTTGGATAGGAGGCAAGTCTGAAAACGTGAACCATCGTAGTCCAAGCCTCCACATGGGAGGCAAGTCTGAAGACTTGAATGGGTGAGGTCCAAGCCTCCCGAAAAGGGAGGTAAATGTGAAGACTTGAACCAAGGTCTGAAGACTTGAACCATGGTGGTATTCACCTTAAAAGTATGCCAGATGGCAGGAAGATTCTTGAATTCCATTTTTACTGCCAAAATTTATTGCTTGTAGTAAGTTTTGATTTTAGATTTATTCAGTAAGTAATTGAATATCTGATAAATGACCAGTAAAACCAAAAATATTCAAATTTGAAATTAGTGCTTTTGTATTTAACTACACGCAAAGGAGCGGAGGTACGAATGATATTTACATTTCAATTTAGAGCTATTTAAGTAATGATGATAATTAGTAATAAATATAAAAAGTATAAAAATTTAGAGATGCTTGTATTGATAGTGCTTATTACACTTTGGGTATATACAGGGATAAGTAAATTAGTAGACTTTCACGGATTTAAAGGAGCAATTCTAAATCAATCCTTTTCTAATGAAATCGGAGAATATGTTGCCTTTATAGTACCAATTAGTGAATTGATTATTGCAGGAATGTTAGTTTTTGGAAAAACAAGATTCTTAGGGTTGATCGCATCGATTTGTATGCTTTGTGTCTTCAGTACTTATGTTGGTCTAGTATGGAGCGAAGCATTTGATAGGGTACCTTGTGGTTGTGCTGGAATATTTGAAAGTATGGGGTGGGGAGCCCACCTCATTGTTAATTTGATATTGCTTGGGATGTCGATTCTGTCTGTAGTGACGAGGAAATGAGAAAGTTTAACTTGATACTTGAGGGGAAAAGTATAATAATTAAGGAGGAATATAAAAGGTGAATTTATGGGGATTCCCATTTGACAGGTACAAGGATCAAGGAGGTAAAAGGGTTAGGGTTATATTATAAACTAAGATAAATATTGAATTGATAGTATAATTTATAAAAATACTGCCCGATTCCATGAGTTGGTGATCTAGGTGGAATCAGCACCAAACTCAGGCAGGTGAAAGAGGGGATGCCGATAACCCATAATAGTGTAGGCAATTAAATTAAACGGTTTTTGCTGCCTTTTTTGAATGTTAAAAAAAGGAGTGCAAAATGAATAAATTAATGAAGTATGTGCCTGTATTGGTTTTTGTAATAGTTGCAGTGTTTGCTTTTGCATTTACTCAGCCAACAGATCCATTGCAGGCCAAATATGGTTTCTTCGGAAATGAATGGTACGATGCTACCAATGCAACGGAAGGAGTAGATTATCAATGTGATCTTCTTATTGAAGAAGTATGTACAAGATCAGCTCCAAACCAAGGTGCTTCCATAGTAGAAAATGGTCAGTTTATACCAGTGACCTTAAGTCCTATGGAGGATTAATTAAATATGAGGGGGTCTTTTAACCCCCTCTATTTTTTATTCTCTCTTATTCTGAATCAATCCACCAAGCTCAATATCATTTTCCGGAATAGGTAAAGCGAAATTAAGACTGTTTGGAGAAAGGGTGAAAACTTCCCCTCCCACTTGTCTTGATAAAACAATTGCTGAGGCAGCACTTTGATTAAACCTTCTCAAATCCATCCACCTTACTGGTCTGAATAAGAGCGTTTTTCTTCTTTCATTGAGAACAAATTGAAGTATTTCTTCTTCGTCTGTATTTTCGATCTGATTAAAGAAATTAGGATTGAAGCGTTTTTCAAGCAGTATGTTCATATAGTCCAATGCTTCTTGTCCTCTTCCAGTCCTTGCAAGACTTTCCGCTAAATTCAAATAAACTTCATCCATCGCTAAACCGGTAAACCAAGTTATCTGCCCAGAATAGTTGCCCTTAAAACTAATTCCTGAGGGTGTTTGCCTAAAGAAAATATTTCTTCTTAAATCCCCTTCTTCATACATTTCCAAAATAACTGGATTTACCATTGTTTCAGGTGAAAACCCAATAGTTCCATAAAAGCTTGCAGACTGGTGGAATATCAGTTCTTGATTTGAAGTAAAAGGAAAAGGAATGATTGGTGCCGCATTTACTGTATTGTAATCTTTGAGTTCATTCCCTAGAGAAATGGCAGTTCTGGCATACTCAGAAGCCATTTCGAAATCCCCCTCAATCATACTCAGTCGAGTCAATAAGGCGAATGCAGATACTTTTGAAGGTCTGGTCACTACATCAATAGCATCAGGAAGAAGCTCTACTGATTCGTTAAGATCTTTTAAAATAAATTGAAAGGTTTCTTCCAAATTAGATCTGGTAACTTGAAGATTGATATTATTACTTTTTCTCAGCGGTAGTCCAAGGTTTTGTGGAGCTGTGGAAGGATTGTATGGCAGGCAGAAAAGCTCCATTAAGTTGTGGTATGCCATGGCTCTGTAAAATAGTGCACGTCCTTTTATTCTTTGCTTTTTCAATCCTTCTTCTGCTGAATTTATTTCGAAATTCTCCAGACCGTTTAAAACTAGATTAGCATTGAATATTTGTTGGTAAGAGATGCTCCAGTCTGGAAAATTAGGTGTCCCTTGCAGTAAGTCCTTATCCCAAGTATAAACTTGTCTTTCCATAAGTGTTCTGGCGGCAAAACCTACATCTGAAAGTATGATATCGTCTGCACTTATTACAATTGCACCAGAACCCGTATTCATTCTTCTTAAAACTGAATCATCCAGAAGCCCTTGTAAATCATCAAGGGAAGTGGGTACCACAAGAGAGATATCCGGTTTCTCGTCCAAAAATTCCGCACATGCTCCCAGGCTAAATAATAGGGAAAATGCTATCACATATTTATTTATCGTTAGTTTCATTGTTTTTAAGTTAAATAGTGGGCTATAAATTTAAATTGACACCGAAGGTCATTGATCTCATGGGTCTTACTGTTCTAAAATCAGGATCTAAAGGCAAATCTGTTGCCTTCCATAAGACTCCCAGATTGTTGAGGTAGAGAAACACTTCCAATCTATCGATCTTCAATTTGGAAGGTGATTGGAGTGTGTAAGACATGCGGATATCCTGAAGTCTAATATGATCTCCCCTTTCAATCAAAACTTCTGAATTATTGTAGAGAGTTGCGCTATTGTTGTCATAGCTTGAAGGCAAGCTTGGTACATCGGTGATGACTTCATCACCGGGATTCTGCCATCTTCTTTCGTAATCTGAATGAGTGATCCAGCCATTTAACAAGCTAAAATAGCTCAAAGTGGGTCTTCTAAAGACATAGCCCATTCTATAGCTGATATTTGCTGATACAGAAAAGTTTTTCCATGCAAAGTCATTTCGGAGTGCGCCAAAAACGGTTGGTCTTCCATAGCCTTCAAATATCAAATCATCTATTTCCATACTGCTGATTACTGCACCCGCGTTAGTGCTTGGTTCTCCATCCAAAAAGCCTCTTGGATTACCTGTGTCAGGGTCTAGTCCAGCGTATGGAATGGTATAAACTGCATGGAGCGGATATCCAACTCTAGGTCTTGGGCCTACACCTGAACCTCCTGTTCCGTAGTCAAAATAGGAAGTTGCATTTAAAAGGCCTTCAAAGTCTGTCACTTCCTCTTTGTTTACCGATAGGAAAAAGTTGGTATTCCATTTAAAATTTCTGTCCTGTCTTAGGTTTTTTGAGTTAAGGTTTAGATCCCATCCTCTGGTTACCATGCTTGAAAAATTTCCAGTAAAGGTGGTGATACCTGAATTACTTGGAAAAGGTATCGTTCCAATAAGGTCTATGCCATTTTTACTGTAATATTCTATGTTTCCAGAAAGTCTCCCGCCTTTGGTCTCAAAATCCAATGCCAAATTTAAAATACCGATCCTTTCCCATCTTAAATCCGGATTACCAGGATTATTTAAAGCCAAATAAGGAAGATTTCCTATGGTCGAAGCTTGTCTTATAAATGCTGTTGGAAAAGCACTTAGAGAAGAATTGACATTTCCATTAAATCCATAAGTACTTCGTAATCTAACAAATGGAACTGCATCCCATTTGTAGAAACTTTCTTCACTGAGGTTCCAGTTTAGGCCTGTTGACCATAGAGGCACCAGGCGTTGATTTGCATTGACTCCAAATATATTGGATCCATCCTGTCTGGCGCTCAAGCTCAAGACATATTTGTTGTCATGTGTATAGCTCAAGTTTGCGTAGCCTGAAACAAATCTGGTAACTGTTCCACTTACATTTTGAACTCTTGGGATGTTGTTGAAAGCATTATTTGATGAATTTCGAAAGAAGGTAGTGTAATCAACAGGAAGGCTCGCACCTGTCTCCGAATCATAGCCATACCAACGGTTAGAATTACCTCTTGTGGTCAAATTCTTTGCTTCTGCACCGGCAAGCCCACTTATATAACCCTTATCTCCAATTTTGCCATTATATTTCAATTGGGCTCTAAATTGGTGGCTTTGTGAAAATACATCTGTATAATCCCTTACTCCTCCGTTAGGAATATTCCGTATAGGATTACCATTGGAAGCAAAAGTTGTGTAATCATTGATGATATCACGAGCGAAAAAGCTTTCTGATTTTCTTAATTGCTCAGTTCCTGAGCTGTTTGACCAATATTGATGCATTACCTCAGCTTCCAAGCCAGGCAAAATAGTATATGAGATTCCGGTATTGATTCTAAAATCATTTTGTCTGAAACTATCCTGTGTTGCACCAATTTCATCTAGTGGTACATAATCCCAATTTAGGAATCCATTTTCTTGGGCATTTTCAGCAAACCTTCTGCTTACCCCGCGAATGATAGGCAAGTTATTACCGTTTGGGTCTCTAAGAGGTTCATAGAGGTAGTTGGAAGATGGAACAGCTGTTTCAGAGATTCTTCTCCCCTGTGTAAGATATATTCCTGAATTGATCTTTAATCTGTTATTTGCCAGCGTAAAATTATTCTGTGCATTGAGCGTTACTCTGTTGTTTGCATTTGAGATGATTTCCTGCTTGATACCATCAAAACCCGCAGAAATGCTGTAATTGTGAAATTCTGAACCTCCACTTACACCAAGAGAATATTGCTGACGCACTTCAGGTCTATAGAAAAACCTTTGAAGATCACGTCTTAAGTCAGTATTTCTGTATCCATCAATGATGTTTTCTGCTTGTTGAGCACTTATAAGCCCATCTCGCTGTTTGATCAGTGTTTCCACCACAGGTGATAATGTCAAATTACCCATATTCCCTTCCCTATCAGCAAATTGACCCCGATTAAAAAGCATTTTTTCTGCATCAATAAATGCATCTACAGACATAAAGTCCTCATAAAATAGATCCCTTGGTTGGACTACTGTAGTATTTGCATTTATTGAGACTTTGATTGGCATTCCCTTTTTCCCTTTTTTGGTTGTAATCACAACAACCCCATTCCCAGCTTTGGCACCCCAAATAGAGGCTGCTGCTGCATCCCTCAGTACTGTGATGGATTCTACATCATTGGGGTTAATGTTTTCCAATGGACCATCATGAGGGAAATTGTCTATGATGATAAGTGGACGGGCATCAGAGAATAAAGTAGATGTTCCTCTTATGGTAAAGTCATTTTGTGTTCCTGACATATCCCTATTAAATATCAAACCCGGTGTGATATCTTCCAGTCTATCTAGGATATTTGTACTTATCCTTCTGTTGACTAGCTTATTATCAACCTGAACAAAGGAGCCTGTTGCTCGTTCTTTGGGAATTTCCTGATATCCTGTGGAAAATACTTCTACTTCAGAAAGTCCCAATGCATCTTCAAATAGTTCGAAATGTAAATTTGATGCTGCATCGGTTGGAATATTCATTTCAAACTCTTGTGTTTGGTATCCTATGTAAGAAACGATTAGGATATGTTTCCCTTCCGAAAGTCTCAGGGAGAACTCCCCATCCAGATCTGTTATTGATCCAATTGATGTACCTTTTGCAACTATTGATGCTCCTATGGCTGCTTCTTTGGTAGGGCGGAGCGTCACCTTTCCACTGACCAAATGATCCGATTGTCTTGCGTGGGACAGTCCCACTGTGAACAGTAATACAATTAAGTAGAGTAGTCTTTTCATATTTATATGTTTATGGTTTTTGGTTGATTGATTCTTCGATAATTTTTATTAGTTCATCGGCACTTTTGTTGAGGCCTGAGGTTTCTAGAATCTTCCCTTCCTTATCCAGTAGAACTTGACTGGGAAATCCATGAATTGAAAAGTATTTCAGTAGAGGGTGCTCTTTCCCCTGTCCTCCCGTGTATAAGTTGTATGAATGTGAAGTAGTGTATCTCCCAGATTGGAGGCTTTTTTGCCATTTGGAATAATCCGTATCTATGGAGACTGTAAGGAATTGGATATTATCATTGTCTGAAAAGTGTTCTTCGACCCGATGCATTACATTTTGATTAAAAAGCACACATGCCTGGCATCCGGTGAACCAAAAATCCATAAATACCGCCTTTCCTTTAAATTCATGGAGTCCTACTTCTTCATTTTTATCATTTATCAATTTGAAATCAGGAACTTCAGTACCCTTTTTCTTTCCTGCTACAAACTTGCTGAGCATATTTATGGAGGTACTGTCTTTCATCACAGCAAATGCAGTATCGAGGTATAGGTCTTTTTTGGAAATGACGGGATAGAATCTGATGATAAATTTGGATAGCATCCTATCTCTAAAGGGTTCATTTTCTATGGCAAGTACTTCGTCAAGGGCTCTAGTTTTCGAAGCATATCCATCAGCGACATACTTTTCTAGTAGGTAATCGGAGTAGAATGGCGCATACATTAATAGTTTAGGGTCAAAAATAACCTCAGGAAATTCCTTGGTATGCTTTAGATATGCCTCTGACCAAGCCTCTCTGTCATCTTTTGGGGTAACATTGAAGCTAAATACTTTTGAGAAGAGGAGTTTTCCAAGAAAATTAAGTTCCAGTAGTTTTAAGAAATCTGTGTCTAAGATTCCTTGGTATTTGGCGATCACATCAAATCCATGATGATCATCTACCCTGTTTTCCAAGCGATTTATAAAATAGTCCAGGCGGTCTGTCTTGGCATAAGGAACAAAGCTTCTTATGCCATAGCTTGGGGTTTTGGCATCTTTGCCGCTTTCAAGAAACTGTGACACATCATCCACCGGGAAGTATGCCGGTAGTGTGGCAGACTCTTCCATCAAGGCATCATCGAGCTCTTTCTGGATTTTATATTTTGATGCTGATGGTCCTGTGAACACCAGTCTATTTTTGAACCTATCCAGGAATACCCCTACCGTATCTCCTGGACTAATCAAGAAATCGGAAAAAATCACTCCATGTTCCTTGGATGTTAAAGTGGCAAAAGCAGGACCTTTTAGAGGCTGGGTTGTTGTCGTAAAAGCTACTTGTCCTGGAAGTCCGTAAAAACCATCCCCTCCCTGCGCATGGATCTCCAGAATGGTTGGGTTTGGGAGTTTCACCATTTTACCCAAAAAGTCCTCATAAATACTTAGGCTTAATGTATCAAAGGGCGATCTGGTAAGAATTTCTCCGTGGATCAGTACGCTCTTAGTCTGGTTAGATTCGGCTAGCTGTGCTTCAACTGTAATTGTCAAGGTGCTGAATACAAATATCAGCATCAAAAATTTGGGATTCCATGTATTAAGTTTGATGCTACTTAGAGCCCAGATACCGTTGGAGGAATGAGATGGATTCTTTTCAAGGAGCTCCTTTGTTATTGTTGTTCTATTTAAAATTAGTTTCTTCATCATAGGGACTGTGTATTAGTTACTGGTTGATTTAGTGATTGGTTTGGGTTTTTCATCTACAATGATCAGGATATTGATTAGAGGAGGTGGATTGGTTTCTGGTTCTGGGGGTTTGTCGGGTTGCATTTTTTAGTTGATTAGGTTATCAGTAGAATGGGTTAATTGAGGTAAAAGGTGAAAGGTGAAAGGTTGGGTTTAGAGGGTTATTTCCGCCACGGCGGACAAGTGGTTAACTGGTTAATTGAGTTGGGTTAGTGGTTGAAAGATGAGGTAAAAGGGTAAAGGTGAAAGGTGAAAGGTTTGGTCAGTGGTTGAGATTTCGTCTTTTAGTCGTCACATCGAGCGAAGGGAGATATTCCCGCACCCCGAAAGGAATCGGGAGCGGGACAGGCCTCCTTACCGCCTCCCTAAAGTGAGGCAGGATCGAAATGACGAAGAAGTTGAAATGTCGTCTTGAGGTCGTTACATCAAACTGTCTTGCTTCTCGCTTCTTATCTCTTTCCTCTCAAGAAGAAAGGGAGGCCGGCGGGTTGTGAGTGGAATCGTGTTTGCCGGCCTGGGGAGTTACGGTTAGGCTCCCCCACTCCGCCGTCCAATAGTGTCGTCACCTTGTGTGTTTCCGAGCTGCTATTTGTTTACTTATGAGGAAAGATGGACGGGGAGGCCCTTTATGAGGGTAGATTTTAGAGGGTAGATTTAAGATTTGGGGGGCGGGTTGGTTTCATGGTTTTAGTTATTTGGTTAATTGGTTAATTGAGTTATTAGGGATTGGAAGATTTGAAAATTGAAAGATTGAAAGATTGGGTTGGTGGTTGATTGAGGTTGGAAGGTTTTAAAGTTGAAATGTTTTAAGGTTGGATTAGTGGTAAGTTGAGGTTAAAGGTGAAAGGGAAAAGGTTAAAGGTTTGGTTTGTGGTTAAGATGTCGTATTTGAGTCGTCACATCGAGCGAAGGGAGATGTCTCGATAAATGGTTAACTGGTTAATTGGTTAATTGAGTAAAGGTCTTGGTACAACTTGTCCGCTGTGGCGGATCGTACTTCGTACTTTGTACATTTTACTCTCTTGCATTCCCGCACCCCGATAGGAATCGGAAGCGGGACAGGCTTTGTTTCTGAAGAAAACCCCAGCGCGGTGGGCAGCAATGTGTTCGCTGCAAACCAGTTTAGCATCACTTGTTTTTAGGTTAGACATAGTTTCCACTGGCTGGGGGTATTGGGGTGAGGCAACTTTTCTTTTTTTTGGTTAATTGGTTATTAGTTGAATTGAGTTATTAGGGGTTAGAAGGTTGGAAAGTTGGAAGGTTATAAGGTTGCTTATAGATTGGAAGGTTGGTCCCCCCGATAGTTATCGGGGCTATCGGGATGAAAGATTGGGTTGATAGTTAGAAGGTTTGAAAGTTGAAATGTTTTAAGGTTGGGTCTGAATAGGTTATTTGGTTTAATGGTTAATTGAGTTAGGGTTAGTGGTTGAGATGGTGTCTTGTGGCTCGTCATATCGATCCCGAAAGCTTTCGGGAGAGATATCTCGTTTTGGTTACTAGAGCCTAGCTTCTTTAGAACTCCTCTCCTGCTTATGTCGAGATGAGATTTTCCCGCACCCCGATAGGAATCGGGAGCGGGACGGGCCTCCCTATCGCCTCCCCTTTTAGGAGGTACCCCTCCCTTGTAGGCAAGCCTCTTTGGGAGGTAAATTCGAAATGACGTGGAAGTCGAAATGACAGAGTAGTCGGATTGACGGGAAGGCATGGCGATGCCAGGGAGTATGTTTTTTGTGCTTTCATACAAATAATATTTGAAGTCTAGAGGGAAACTGAATAGATTTGGAGATCCAGCATCTAGATTTAAAGAGAAGCCGCATCTTGGTACTTTGTACTTGGTACATAGTACAAACCACTTTGGCTTCTTAAATCATAGACAAGACAATTCCATTCAGGGGGAATATCCTCTGTTAGACTTGGGTTAAGAAGATTGATTTTGGGGTCTTGCCTATCGGGGCTTCTGCAGGAGCGAGGTGATAGGAAGATTGGCGAGCGCATCCATGACGTATGTGTTATGGAAAAGCGTATCTGAGTAGATGGCTCTTGGGAAAAAGATGATGAAGAGGCGGCGAAACTTCAAGGACCTCAATAAAGACCCTATATGCTGCAGCTATTCATCGGTAAGCATTTCAAACTGGAGACTTGATGATATTGCGCTGGATTTCTTGTAGAGAAACCATTCTAGAAAGGAGCTTCCTATCCAAATTCTCTGCTTCACAAACAGTGTTTGTCGATTGAATTTGAATATTTATTAATAGTCCATTCATATTACAAGTGCATTATTTTTCTGAATATGCTTTAGATTAAAGGAAATACTTAGTATCTTGAACTAAGAACCTTATATCACAAATTTTGTAAAAAAGAATGAATGAGTAGGGTAGAAAAATTTCTATTTGAGTGGATAGAATTCTAGTTAAGTCAAAATAATACTAAGATGGTCAAAGCACAAAAAATCATGCGGATTCTCAGAGAATCCAGAGATTATTCTCAGGAGTATGTAGCTAATGTGCTAGACATTAATCAAAAAACATATTCCAATTTAGAGTCTGGAAAAACTAAGCTCACACTAGAAAGAATTCAACAATTAGCAGAATTCTATCATGTAAAGCCTGATTATTTTTTGGCTGATGAGTTACCAATTATTAATTACAATACTGGTACAAAAAGTAATAGCAATAGTGGTTACATTCACAACTACATAACTGAGAATAGCAAAGAATCTCTTTATGAAAGATTAATTTCAGAAAAAGATCAAATTATTAAAGAAAAGGATCACCAAATTAATCTCCTCAAAGAGTTAATTGAAACCTTAAAATCAGATTTAAATTCATTTAAAACTTCAAAATAGAAATATGAGTAATATTGTTGTAAAGACCTTAATGGCAGACAGAAAATTAACAGCCGAAGAAATTTCTAAAGGTTCTGATATTTTCTTAGAAGAAGTAAAAGGTATAATTGATGGTAAAATGAAAATGACTATTCAAAATGCAGTCAAGCTTGGTGATTTTTTTGAAATCCCTGCTGAGATTTTTTTTACGGAAAGTTCACTCGTAAACCACAATAATATTGGAGAGAAAAGTAACAGTAATAGTGGTTTTATTGGGACTTATAAAAATGATTAACCTTATTAAATCATAACTTAAAAAGTTGTGTTTGATCACAATTAATTTAAAAGCCTCATTTATTTGAGGCTTTTATGATTAAAATACCCTGTAGTTGGTATTTTTTGATTGGAGGGGAATGGGTAAGTTTGGTTAGTCAAGCATGACTAGGAATTAGTTAAATTGAGGTGATCTGTTTGGATTAGTTAGAGTGGTGGATGACTGTTAGAATCAAAAAATACTCAAAAATTTGCTTCTTTTGTTTTAAAAAACGAAACCCACTAGTTTGAAGAGCTTCAGGGACTAATGGGAATAAGATGATACAAAGGTAAATCGAAATTTTGAAAATGCAAAAAAATCAATAAAATAATGAAATATAGCGACTTTGCTAAAGTAATGACTAACGCCCGAATGAATCGCTATTTATTAGCGTGTAGTGGTAATACTCGTAAGGCAATGACACTTTATAGAAAGAATTTACAACTCACTCAAGAGCTTTTTACAGTAATTAGTTGTTTCGAAGTGGCCTTAAGAAACTCTATAGATAGAACTATAACTCCTGCCTTTGGTAATAACTGGCTGAGAGATGCAGCTTCAGTAGGCGGCGTATTTGATACTTCAAAGTGCCGTTTAACAAGAGATAATATTAATGATGCGATAAGTAAATTACATACTTATAATCATTTTAAGTTAGTAGCAGAATTGGGATTTGGTTTTTGGCGTTTTATGTTTGCCCAAAATCAGTTTAATGCCACTGGACGAATATTGTTACGAGTATTTCCCTCTAAGCCAACATCAACACCAGCCATACAATATAACAACATCTATATTTTCAATCAGTTGGCTCAATTGAACGGCATTAGAAACAGAATGGCACACCACGAACCTATCTGCTTTTTACCTGGAACCCCAATAAAAGACACTAAGTATGCAAGACAACACTATAATTTAATTTTACAACTTTTTCAATGGATGCAAATTGATGAAGCAGCTTTACTTTATGGTTTAGACCACATTAATACAGTTTGCAACGAAATTGATAATTTATAAAGCAAGACAACCCCACTGGTTCAAGTCTCCTAACTTGGACTCAAACCTATCGCAGTTTTCAAACTGCCTCTCAAAGTCTCCAGACTTTAAATCCAATGTCATAGGTTTACCTACAGAAAGTAGGTAGGACTGACATACTTGCTCGGAATCTTAATGCAAGGATTTAAGAATTTGATTGAGTTCCTCCAATGCTGTAAACATGACAGAAATGAAATTTTGGTCAAATAAACCCAATTTTAATCCCATCGAATTCGATGGGATTAAAATTTCGTCGGGCTCAAATAGCTTTTAAATATCCTTCATTTATGCGCCATAGCGCATCAAATTGTACGAATTGGAGGAAGGAGTGAAAGGGTTTGAAAGGATGAAGGCAAAAGGAAAAAAAAGGTTAAGGTTTATAATGGTTAAAAGGTTTATGGTTAAGTGTAAAATCGTTAAAAAGGTGTTTTTAGTGGCATTATGGAGAGGTTGGGACGAGGTTGAACCGTCTGACGATTATGGGAGGTATGAAAATTAAACCGGATTTCAAGATCTCTGTCATTTCCGGTAGTATAAAATAATCATTTTTGAATATTGTAATGAAAAATACCAAGTATAGGGGATTTTTTGATTATTCATAAGTACTTATATTTAGGCTATTCAATGATATAGGATTAGCAAAAAAGAAATAATTCAAATTCTTATAAGATGGATCAATTACAATTTCAAAATTCAAAACAATGTCAGATGAAAGTTTATTAAAAGGAGAAAAATTGATAGGATTCTATTGTAGTAAGAAAGTTAAGTTAACTAATTACAGATTACTTTACAAAGACATTTCCTCTGGGGGTTATCAAATTCAAAGTGTGTTTCTCGATCAAATAAGTCTAGTACAATCAAAGTATCAAAGGTTCTTTCAATTTATAATAGGTGGAGTTATTTTGATGATACTTGGTCTAATTATCCCTTTAGAAGATGAGTTTTTTAAACCCATTTTATTCATTACTGGAGTAGTATTAATTATAGTTTTCTTCTTTATTAATAACTACAAATTAACAATCTATACTACTGGTAGTGGTGTAATTAAAATACCACCTTTTGCGATTGAAAAGAAGAATCGTATAGAATTCCTTCATACGCTCGATCAAGCCATCTTGGATTATAAAACCAAAGCCGATTCTATTGATGATGGAAATAAGCCATTTAAAAAAGAAGATTTTTATTAGGGGACTAAATGTAGAATCATGACTAAAATTTAGAAGGATAATAAAAGTATAGATTCAATCTAAAATTAGGAGATTGGATTTGAAAGGATGAAAGAGGAAATTGAAAGGAGAAATAGGTGAAAGGAAAAAGGGGAAAAGCAAAGGGAAAAAATTATGAATGTCGAACTTTCAATTACGAATCGAAAAGATAAAATAGAAACAAAAAAGGTGTAGATAAATCCACACCTTGCTTAATACTTATAATATATTTCTAAATCACTCTACCCTTTCCGAAGCAGCGGCTTTTTTGGCTATGATTTCTTCTCTTTGTTGGTAGTAGCGGATTTTTTCTTGGGCGCGTTGGTAGCGGAGTTTTTTGTTGTAGGCGATAAGGAAGAAACAGAACAGCAAGAAATATATCATAGTCATGTTTTTCATTCGCATGATAATTCCCAAATTACTTAATGCACCCATAAATGCTATGGTAACGGGAATGAACGTAATCATTCCTGCTTTGATGAATAAAGGCATATCCCGAATCGCTTCTGCTGTCCAGTTTCTGTAAATAAAGAAACTCAACCAGAGATAGAGTGCATTTTCAAAGGATGAAAAGAAGGCAACAATATTGTGAGCATCAAAAAATAAAGGTCTAAACATATAGGTAAAGAGCTTGAAAGGCCAAGGGTAACTTTGCAAATTAAATCCTGACCCTACGTTGCTACTATTGAGACCACTACTTCTCAAGCCTGACATGGTTTCCAAAGATTCAATTGATAATTCGTCAATTTTTAAAGCTTCAAGGGTACTTGGCAATAAATAGACAGCCATTCCAAAGGCGAATGAAGTTAGAACTATCTTATATCCCATTTTAACTTCAGAACCTAAAAGAATGGCTATCCCAGCACCTGAAATAAGTGCTTGTCCCATATGTGGCCTGGTTAAATAGACAAAAAACAGGGCAACAGCTGCTTGCCACCATCTTGATTGATACTTCTGTAATGCGAAGAAAAACCATGCTATACCCCAAAATGCAATGGTATCTTTCCCTACTCCTGCTGACCAAAAGTGTAGATTTAAGAAATAGAAAACTGTAGGGAACAAAGGGATATTTAAGACCTTATGATTCATAGGGAAAAGTGTTGCTACCATAATATATAGGTATCGAATCCCTATAAATCCCAGTGCTCCAAAAAGAATATTTCCAGTGACGTAGCTCAAACCCATAATCTGGCTTGGAATGTAGCAGAGCCAAAGTATAAATGTGGTTCCCTCACCAAAATAGGAGAACCAAGTTTTATCTCCTTTAATAATAACCTGCTCCATACCAAACTTCCAGTAACCTTGGGAATCTCCACCAAAATTCATGATATACCAAGTGAAAAAAACACTGAAGAATAGGTGGTAAAAGAGGAGGTAATTTAAATGCATGGTCAGCTTAACAGACAAACCAAATCTCTTAGCCATACTTGAGTTTGTATTGGCTAAGGCAATGATGACTGCTATGATGACGATGATGTCGAGCATTTTTTAGGGGAAAGGGAAAAGGAGGACGGAACGTTAAGAAATGATTCCATAGAATCATTTTAGTGACGGGCCAGATTGTAGGGTTGGTTTAATTAGGGTTAAACGTGTCCTAAGTAATTTTAAAGGTTTATTTATTGAAGATAATTATGGTGGGGAAGTTAGGAAGAAAAAAGGGTTCTCGCAAAGGGCGCAATGGTGCAAAGAGCGCTGAAATGAAAAGGGTTAAAAGGTTAAGGGGTTAATAGAGAAAAAAGGTTCCCGCCACGGCGGGCAAGAAAGGAGAAAGTTTAAAAAAGGTTGACCACCAATTTCGCGAATTATACGAATTTAGACTTAGGGGATCTGAAAGATCGTTTGGATTTAATATTTAAAAACTCGACTTATTAGGATTTTTAATTAAGGCGCTGAAGCGCTGGGATTGGCACGAATGGAGGTGGTAATTAAAGATTCTAGTCAAAGGAAGGAACGCATTCCAAAAATTATGTAAATTATCCCTTGTTGGAGGAAATCCATCCCTTTGGGGAGGCAGGCATCTCTACTACTTTGATGTATACTCGCTAGGGGCGCAATGGTGCAAAGAGCGCAAAAAAGTGGATTAGGATAGAAGGAAAAATTGGTAATTCCTTTAGGAGCACATGTGTGGCAGACATAAGATTAATTGAGGATGATTAAAAGTTTAATGCGGTTAATTTAAGAAAAGTATGATTGAAATAAATTCTAGAAAACTCAGATGGAAACGAAGCCTGAAGGGCTTCAACCTTGAATAGCCCCGGGTTGCAACCCGGGGATTTATGAATAAAAAATTGTTCTAGTATTTGCGACCCTGAAGGGGTCGAATTTCTTGATGCTTATTAGAAGAGTTTGATTCTGAATCTTGAATAAAAAAATATTAAATGGAAAGGATGCCTTTTTGTTTTAGGAGGGAAAGGTAGAGGTTTTCTACTTGTTGGCAATAGCGGTCAGCGGTGTAGTGTTGGGTGGCTCTTTTGTGACCGGCTTTACCCATTTCTATTCTGAGTTGAGGGTTATTGATGAGGACTTGGAGTTTTTCTGCGATGGCACTTGGGTTGAAAGCGGGAACTTGGAAACCTGTTTCTTGGTCAATGACTACATCTTGGAGACCACCTACTCTGGTGGCTATGACGGGCAAACTGTGTAACATGGCTTCAGCGGCTACTAAGCCAAAGCCTTCGTGGGCAGAAGCAATGCAAAAAATATCCATGATTTGGTAATAAGGAGCTGTGTCGGATTGAAAGCCTGGCATGATTAATTGTTGTTCAAGATTTAGTTCCTTGGCTTTATTGAGGATTAATTCTTGATCTTGTCCTTGTCCTAGTAAGAGTAATTTAAGGTTAGGGTTATTAACAAGTTTTATAGTTTCAAGGATATCTGTAAAGCGCTTGACTTCATTGTAAAATCTGCCTGCTGATCCTATGATGATATCATCACTACTTATTCCAAGGGTTGTTTTAAGTTGATTTTGTTCTTCTAGACTTACTTTTCTTGGAAGGTTTACTCCGTTATTTATTAGAACGACTTTAGACTTTGGGAGCTTAACTGTATCCTTTAGATATTTAACCACAGAAGGTGCTATGCCGATTACTTTATCAGCTGCTTTAGCGAAAAGCCTTTGTAGGTAAATCGCTTTTTTGGATCGGCTGATGGGGTGAGAAGTTTCTTCCATAATGACCACAGGCACCTTACCTAAAACACCGCCTACAGCTGCCATCGCCATCCCTTCATAGATTGCTCCATGGATGATATGAGGCTTGAAGGTTTTAATGATTTTAAGGACTTCTTTGTGTTTGCTCCATTCTAAAGGTTGTGCAAATCCTCCGATTGGAATAAGCTCTACTCCTTCTCCTTTGAGTTCCTCTGCTATTGCTCCACCTTCCCAAGTACAGATTATTTTGTGTTCGTATTTCTCCTTATCAAGTCCTTTGACTAGTGTTAGTCTGACTTGTTCGACACCACCTGTTGCGATGGTTTCTATGCAGTGAAGGATGCGGATCATAGTCATTGTACGAAGTACCAAGTGTGATGTACAATGTACCAAGAACAATGTACCAAGAACAATGTCCTAAAATTTAAAAGTTTACTAATAAAAAAAGGGTCTATTTCAGAATCTAAATTCATATACATTTAAAAGTGATTTTATGTAATGATCGACTGAAAAGCGTTTGGCTTCTAGTTTGGCTCTTTTGGACATGGATTTTCTTTCTTTGGAAGAGATATTGAGCATGGTTTGCATGGCGGTTTTTAAATCTAATGGATTTAGGGGATCTATTAGGAATCCTGAATTGGAATCTCCTAGAATCTCAGGGGCTCCGCCTACTTTGGTGATGATAGAGGGAAGTCCGATGGACATGGCTTCCGCTAATGAAACTGAAGAACCTTCTGAAAGGGATGGGATAACAAATACATCTGCCGCTGCTAAGAATGAATATACATCCTTTTGAAAACCATGAAGGGTAACGTGTTGATTTAAATTTAATTGATTAATCAAACTTTGTAAATGTACTCTTTCTGAACCGTCTCCTACGATTTCTAGTCTTATCTCTCTTTGTTCATTCTCTTCTACTAATTCTGCAAAAACCTGAATTAAGCAATCTAAATTCTTAATGGGCACTAGACGACAAGTGCTTACAAAAGTGAAGTTTTTAGTCGATGGACGACGGTCAATGGTCGACTGATGCTCTATGATAGGGTTGTATATTACTTTTACCTTTTCTTCTTTTACCTCTCCAAGGTCAATGATTTTTGCTTTTACTGCCTTGGAGATTGCAATGATTGTAGTAGCTTTTGTATAGACCAATTTAAAAATCAATTTCCAATAAGAGTGATGGTTGGGGATACCTATTTCTTCTCCTATGATATTGGGGACATTTGCCCATGATGCTGCTAAAATACCATGGAAATTTGCTTCTCCACCTTGGCAGTGGATAACATCAGGCTTAAGGTTTTTTATTAATTTATAGAGTTTGCGTAAGAGTCCAATGTTCGGGATTTTAGAGTTTTGGTTGAGTATATGAACAGAAACTCCTTGATTGATTAGGTTTTGAGAAACTCTACCGCCTTTACCCAAAACGATAACTGAGACCTCTACTCCTACTTGATTAGCTATTTGCGGAATTGAATTGGCTAGCACCTGCTCTACTCCGCCAAAATCTAATTCTGAAACTATTCGGACTATCTTCATCTCAGGAGTAGAGGTAGCGAAAACAAAACTTTAAATATTTTCTCAACAATGATTTTGTTGAAGGATATTTATGAATGAATTTCCAAAAAACGAAAGGAAGTCGGTAAAGGATTTTTGCCAATAAATATGGACTTTTTATTTGATTCAAAAATTCGTTTCTAACCAACCAATTGTTCTTGTTTTCGAAATACATCCAAAGATTTAAAAGGAGAAACCTTTCTTTAAAATACTTCCATGCAAGTGGTTCTTTTGGCAGAAATGAAGGTGATAATACTTCAGAAAAAATAGTTCTCTCTAAACTTGGTAGTTGCCTTGTACCTGATGCGGCTGATAGATCGTAGTAAAGTAATGGTGCTTTTACGTAATAGCATTTTTCAAACCAAGCAACAGCTCTAAACCATACATCTAAATCCTCCCCTTTAATCAGGTGCTTTTTAAAACCTTCAGTATTTTCAAAGAAGTCTTTTCTAATTACAGTTGAGGATGAAGTATAAAGTGTGTTGTAATCTGCTCGTTTAAAATAATCTTGGATTTCAATAATTTCAGGATCTTCTTGGATTTCAATAGGTAATTGATTGGAATAGGTACTCCCAAAGATTCCTGCATCAGGATACTTTTCCACTACCTTTGCCATCCAAAATAGGTAATCTTCGTGCCAACAATCATCTGCATCCAAAAAGGATATAAATTGATGTTTGGATTCCTCTACTCCTCTATTTCTGGCAACTGAAACGCCTTGATTTTTTTGATTTATAAGGGTGACTTTATTGCTATAGTGTTTTTCTACTAGATTATCTCCTCCATCAGTAGAACCGTCATTGACTACAATGATCTCATACTCCGTAAAGCTTTGATTCATGATTGAATCTATGGCTCTTTGGATGTAGGGAGCTTTGTTATAGAGGGGGATGATGATGGAGAACAATCTTAATGAAATAAGTTGAAATAGATAGAAATAAGATAGAAATATGTAGAAATAAAATAGAAATATTTGATGTAGTCCATTTAGATAGCAAAATGTAAAAAAAGAACTAATTGTTAAAAAATCTCTTCAGTCTTAATGCATTTTTGAAGCCTAGGAATTTGGAGAGGGTTTGGAATTTGGGGCCGCCGATGTAGGTTTTTTGGGATATGCCTAGATTCTTTATGTGGGATTCAGTTGCTTTGATTAGATGGGGGTATTGGGGAAAGACGTCGTAGATGAATTTTTGATAAACTTTCTTTAGGGCAATTCTTACTCTTGGCGAATCTTCAAACTTTAATACATCTTTTTCATAGCATCTGTAAGATTCTAAAAGTGATGTCATTGCTTTTTCTGTCTTCTGCTGACTGACATTGAATTCGCCTGGGGTTCGGTAGAAGACTTTTCCTTCTGAATCATATACTACTTTATCAGTATGTAGAAGCACTCTATTAAAAAACTCTCCATCTTGATTGATGGTCAAAGATTCATCCCAAGGACCTGCTTTTTCAATTAATGATCGATGGGTTAAATAACCAGCTGGTTGCATCATTTCCTGATAATTCCAAAATCTTAACAATAGGTCTAATCCAGAATTGAAATTCTGAAAAACACCATAAAACATGGACTGAGCTTGTTTTGGAGTATCATTAAATATTTTCCATTCACATGATGCTATCGCCGATTCTGATTGACCAGCAAGTAATTTAATTTGATTGGCTATTTTATCTGAAGACAGTAAATCATCTGCATCTAAGAATTGAATATACTCCCCTCTTGCTGCTTGAATTCCTTTGTTTGTTGCCGCTGAAACACCTTGATTCTCCTGATCAATTAAAACTATTTTATCAGGATGCTTTTGATAGTATTCTTGAAGAATTTCAAAAGAGCCATCTGTAGAACCATCATCCACCAAAATGATTTCAGTATTTAAATATGTCTGAACTAAAGCCGAATCCAAAGTCTCTCGGACGAAAGCAGCTTTATTGTAAACTGGAATTATAATGGAGACCAGCGGATCTTGACTCTTGGATCTTGTATCTAGCATCTATCTTTTAGTTTCCCCTCCATTTATCAGATTAAAATATTCTTGAATTGAACCTAGATTAATGGCATGACAAACCCTTAAGATCGTAATTGACTCTTTAGGAGAAAGTGTAAACAAACGTTTAAATGCAAAGCGATACCTCGCCCACAAAAACTTGAGCAGATGTATTCGAAATGCAGCATGATTTTCTTGAAACCTCCGGGTATAAGCCCCTCCCAAAAGACGTTTGTATTTATTAACCAATTCAAGTGTATGATATCTAGCCGGATGATGCACAATTAGATTTGGACTATAAACAATCTTGTATTTCTGGGAAATCCTTCCGGATAACTCTGAATCCCCATTGGATTTGAGTTTGTCATTGAATCCCCCAAATTCCTTAATCACCGAAGCGGGGCTAAACCAATTTGCAGTGATGGCATGACCCTCTATGGCATAAGCTTCGGCAGTAAAGCCAGTGTATTTTTCATAGACCTCAGCATCTGAAAGAGAATTTGGGTTTTTATAAATCAAAGGGACAGGCCCAGTAAGAATTCCTGTACACTGATTTTCCTCTTTTGAAAAATGATTAAAAGCCTCTGCAAGCCAATCATTGTTTGGAAGACAATCCGAATCAGTAAATGCTAAGATTTTCCCTTCAGATTCTTGAATACCTTTATTTCTAGCAGCATAAGATCCTGGAATAGGTTCATGAGATTCCTTCAGAGAATAAGGGTATTGGTTTGGATCCAAACCGAGAATCTGATTATCAGGATCATTATTTACCACAATGACTTCAAAATCAAAACCATGATGAGGCATTTTTCTAAACTTATCCAAACATGATATTAACCTTGTTAAATCACGGTAAACAGGAATTATGATGGAAAAATACGGACTCACAGGTTCAGTTTTTAGAGAGGATTTCTGTATAAACTGTAATCAGCTGATCCCCAATAACTTTTGAATCAAAGTGCTTTTTGACAAAATCTCTACCGGATTTCCCCATCTTCCGCCTTAACTCAGGTTGATCAATCAACAACTGAATTTTTTCCGCAAATCCGTCTACATCCCCTTCGTTCACCAAAAACCCGGTTTCTCCATCTACCATCCCATACTTAATCCCACCAATATCAGAACAAACTACAGGCAATTCCATTGCCTGGGCTTCCTGCAAAACCAAGCCTTGGGTCTCCCCTGCTTTGAAAAACGGATCAATCAATCCTGGATAAACATAAATTGAGGATAACTTTAATTCATTGATAACTTGATCCTGTGAAAGAGCCCCTTTCAAAAAAACAGAATCAGTTAAACCATATTCATTTATCTTATTCTCTATCTCATTCCTTTTTTCACCCTCACCTATCATGACCAATTCTAATTGCGGATATTTTTTTGATAGCCGGTGGAAAATCTCAACCATTAAGAGTCCTCCTTTAAGATAGACCAATCTTCCCAAAAAAACCAATCTCACTTTAGTGGCTAGTTGATATTCAGGTTTAAAATAATCTAAGCTTAACCCAACAGGAATAATCCTTACCTGAGAAAATGGAAAAATCTCTTGAAGAAGTGATTCGCTATAAATTGAATTAACCAACAAGGCATCAGCATAACCTTTGAAAATGTTATAATCCTTTTTATAAATTTCTCTTCTATAAGGAAATATATCGTGGCCATGAAAGGAAACTACCACTTTGGCTTTACCTAACAATCCTGCTTTTTTCATTTTGGCAGCAAAAACTCCCATCTCGCCAAAATGGGCATGAAGAATATCCAACTCTGCCATCCCTTTCAAAAAAATATAATTAAATCCGAAGAGTGGTTCTATTTTTTTGGTTAGAATTGCTTTAATCGCCAACATTACCTTGGAAGGTTTGACTTTGCAAAAATTTCCAAGGATAAAACCAAGTCCCAACCAAAACCGCTTTCCCGTATTTACTTTTGGGTTAAAAAAATAATGCGTCTTTTCTATCAGGTTATAAGTCTTCACCTGTTGGTGGATAATCGAATCGCTATTTGGATAAACAGAATAAATAGACACCTCATTTCCCCTTTTTACCAAATCAATAATCTGATTGGCGAGCCAAGCTTCTGAAATCCGGGGAAATGATTCAACCAAGATTCCTATCCTCATTTTGATTTACATGTTACCAGCAATTCTTTAAAATAATATAACAATACTTTTGGCTTGAAATCAACTTTCATCAATTTACTCAGGTAAGATATTGCCTGCATATGTGCTTTCTCATCAATATGAAATCGTATCAACTCATGTAGATAATTACTCATGGATAGTTTAAGATAATCCTTTTTGTAATGCCTGTACAGTTCATCAAAACATCCATAACCAATTTTCAGGCTTTCGCTTTTTTGGGTTTTGGAATGAACGCCATTGCCATGTATTCGGTAAACAGATCCAAAAAAATCAAGGCATACCCCGTTGGAGGCATTTAACAAATGGGTCAATAAATGTACATCCCTAAAATATTTAAATGGCTTGATATCCAAATCAGAAATCAGATTTTTTCTAAAAACCAAAGTCTGCATACCAATCTGCCATCCATTTGCCAATGTAAATCCACCTACCTCTACTTCTTGGTTTCCTTCTTTAAAGAACCTTTCATTCCCATCAGGTTTTGAAGTCTGACTATTCTGATCAAATAAAGTTGTCCTGTGAAAAACAAAAGAACAATTCCTTTTTATTTTCAGGTAATTAATTTGTTTTTGAAGCTTTTGGGGATCTGTCCAATAATCATCTCCTTCGCAGTAACCGACATATTCACCTTTACACTGATTTAAAGTCCAATAAAAATTCGCCGACATACCAAGATTTTCGTCATGTCGGATGTACCGGATTTTATGACCAAGAGAGTGAGTTAAAATAAAGTAACCAACCAATTCAGAAGTCTTATCAGTAGAACAATCATCAGAAACAATCAACTCAAAATTTTGGTCAATCTCCTGATTCAATACCCCCTTGATGGCCTCTTCCAAATAATCGCCATGGTTATAGGTTATCATGCAGATACTTACCAATATATCATCAGATTTATCAATTTGAATTTACTTATGGATCAAATAAGCTTTGGATTCTCCTTTGGACTCAAACCAATTGAACATACTGACAAAAGGAAATCCAGCATGAACGAGATTATTTTTCACAATGGATTCTTCTACATTTCTTAGGTCATATTTCTCTTTTCTATATTTTCCCTCTAACTTTCTGTGAATCCGGTAGGAAATGTAATGGTACCAATAAGCCCATGAAAAAGATATCCACTTATCAAACCATAAACTGAAAGGTACATAATCGCGCATCATGATATAATTGAAAGCCTGCATGTCATAGTTTCCATCATCTCCTATACTTTCAAATATGGTACACATTTTCTTGAATACTTCCGAAACATTACCGGAGTTCCCCCCAACAGTTCCTGGATTCAATACCGGAAAATAAAATATACTTGGAGGGATTTTTCTAGGATACTTTTTATTAAAAGCATTAAGCGCTGTCAGTGTCCATGTACCGTTTTTCCAAACCCTCCTATCTCCCCGGCCTACGAAAACCAGTTCGGTATTCTCTCGCAAAAGCGGTAAGGGGTTTTTATTGAATACCACATCATTGATATCAGTAGTTACTATATAGATTTCGGGACTTAGTTGGGTGATAAACTCATGGAAAATAAAAAACCGCTCATCATTCAGTGAATATTTCCCAAGTTTACAAGGGACAAATGAAACCCTATCAGAACTGTAAATTTCCAAGAATTCTGAGGAAAGTTGATCGTAGAATACGATCGCCCGCAAACCCAATTCATGGATGCTCTTATACCATGCCTCCATGTAGCTAAAGTTGTCATTTTTCTGCCTTATTCCTCTGACCGGATCATTTTTAGAAGTAAAATAATTGGATAAAACCAGCAATTCTTCTCCTGTTTTGTCTATTCCTTTAAGGATGGAGTCTACCGAACCTATAATTCTATTCATACTTTATCTATCCTTCTCCAAGGATTTGACCTTTCCATAAAGTGCAGGGAATAGGTGGGCTAAATAAAACTTGCAGAACTGAATGGGAAAAAAAACCTTCTTTCGAGTCAATGGCCCTAAAAAAATATGCCCTTTAAATTCACTCCATGCCCTCGCAAAATTCTTGTCATGAAGATAATGCCACTCATTCTTCCAACTGTGGTTCCAAAGATGTACAGCGTAGGTTTCTGGTTGGACAAATGGCTTATAATCCATCCCTCTTTGGGCAAAAGATAACGGATAGAAATATTCCTTTGGATAAATAGTAACCCTATCCCGATCCAAATATAAGGTCAGGAAAGTGGGGATATCCAAAGGTGATTCATAATCAAATTCCAGCTGACGATAACGCTCAAGCAATTCAGATAGTAGGGGATTGTTTCTGGTCGATCCAATAACAGCAGCATTGACGAGTCCAGCTTTTTCTTCGCCCAAAAAAAAATCCTGATCCAATAGGTCATCAAAATCTTTCAATACCAACATGTCCGTATCTAGGTAGATTCCGCCTTCGGTAAACAGGGCATGCAATCTGCACACATCAGAAACAAAGGCAAACTTCCCAAACTGATATGCTTTGGCTGAAAAATCATAGGCAGCATAATCAAAATTATCCTCGTTCCAGCATTTGATTTTATAATCAGGCAACACTTCCCGCCAGGATTGGATACAACTGCGTTCCAAATATGTCATGGGTTCCTTTCCAAACCAGCAATAATGAATATTCTTTGGAATCAATTCCGAATTATTTTAAATCTTTTCAAAATTTTTCGAGCCTTTAAAGTATTTTCAAATCCGAAAAGGGAAAATAAAATAAAGATTTTTGGCTTTTTAAAATCTAAAAAACACTTTGGACAAAGTGTTTTAATTCGTTTCCATGACTTTTTTGCAATTTCCGGATAATCAAATAAAGTGGAAAGAATAAGCATTTCAAAATTCTTAATCAGGACTTTTCTTGTATCCAAATCATCCTTTTTTTCCAATATAAGATTATCACATAAAACATAGGAATCGTACCATGATTCCCAACTTTGAAAAGTAGTTTGTTTACTTAAATGGTTTGAATCCGGTCTTCTGTAATAGGTATAAACTGAATTGATAAAAGATACTTTTTCGCACTTTATTAATACCCTTACCATGAATTCACCATCTTGATTTTGTATAAGGTCCTCATTCCACAAGCCTGATTCTTCCAATATTTTTTTGCTAATGAGGTAAGCATGTATTGGAATAAAAGACTTATTTTTAAAAAGCCACAAAATAAGATTAAGGCCATTATCTGGATAATGATCCCATCGTGACTTTATGTTTGAAATATTTCCAGCAAATTCATTTTTTTTTACAATATCAGAAGATTCATTTATCCATTTCCAATTGGCAACCGATACTGAATTTCCTTCTGAGGCTTGAAGACATGATACTTGCTCTGATATCTTGTTTTTATGAATTAAATCATCAGAATCCAACCATTGGATATAGGTACCTTTTGAATTCTCAAAAGCGAAATTGCGTGCCGCATTTCCTCCAGGTTTTCTGTCAACAGGTCGTTTAAAAACTTTAATTCTTTGGTCTAAACGAGCATATTCTTCCAGAATTTCCCATGAATTATCAGTGCTATGGTCGTCAACAATTATGCATTCCCAATGGGTATAAGTCTGCGCCAAAACAGAATCAAGTGTTTCTGTAAGATAATTTGCCTTGTTATAGTTGGGTATGAGAATGGAAACCAATAAATTATTTCCCATGGAAAATCCTATAGAAGTATGATTTTATCGCTAATAGCCTCTGTCTTTGATTTCCATAAAATATTGACACAATAAATGCCTCAAATAATTCCTTCCTATTAAAATCGGAATATTGAATAAAAAAAATAAACCAAGTCACAAAAAAATCTCGCTCTTCAGACCCAAGGAAGAAATTCTTTTTAAAGGAATTGAACAATGAGATTTTGGCGGGATAATCAATTTTAATTTTTTCCTGCAATGTAAGATTTAAGTAGTTAGAAGAAATGGATTGATCATCAATCCTCCTAATTACTTTTATTTCATTTATAAAAAAAATTTCGGGTTTTGTTAATAGAATTCTGGTAAATAATTCACCTTCTTGGTTTCTTCTCAAACCTTCATCAAACAGTTTTTCTAAAGACAGTAAAAAAGTCCTTTTAAATAATGGTAATGATGTTTGAAACCAAAAACTTCCCTTTAAGTATTTTATAGGTCTTTTTTTTTTATCTACTTCAAATACGAATTCAGATTTTATTAGGGCATCATCAAAATTCTGGAGACTAGTGAGTACAAAATCGTAATCCGAATCGATGAGAATCTCAAGTTGCTTTTCAATTTTATCTTCAATTAAAATGTCGTCAGAATCAAGCCAATTGATAAATTCACCTTTAGACATCTCAAATGCATAATTCCTTGCAGCATTACCACCTGCCATGCGGTCTTCAGGTCTTTTAAATAGATGGAACCTAGAATCTTTCTCAGCGTATTCCTCAAGAATCTTCCAAGAACCATCTGTACTATGGTCATCTACAATGATACATTCCCAATAGATATAGGATTGCTTAAGTACCGAATCTAAAGTTTCCCTTAGAAAGGGAGCTTTATTATAATTGGGGATAAGGATGGAAACGAGCGGATTCATCCAAACATCTTTCTTTTTATTTTGGAGAGTATGCCCCTTATTTTAAATCTTATAATATCTTCTTCCTTAAAGGAATCATAAAATTCCATCGAATCAGTGCAGAAAACAGGTAATTTGGTTATTTGATTAATTTCCTTTGATTGACGTTTAGAACTTTCAATAAATAAAATAGAACTGTACCTTTTCTTTAAATAAACCTCTGCTTTAAATTTACCATGGCAGTTTAATTCTTGTCTTTTTTCTTTTGAAGGCAAATTCAACATAAAGAGTTCTTCAAATTCAATTTGATGTTTTTTTAACCAAGTTTGGGTTTCTTCCCTATATTTCTCTAATCTGCTAGTGACTAGATATTTGATTTTTACTTTTGGTAGATACTTTGGAACGGCATTTAAAATAAAATCTTTATATTTTTCTCCATCGTCATTTTGTTCCTCTGTGGGATCTTCACATAGAACACCATCTATGTCAACACACGAATTCGCATAAATCCATGACCTAGTAAGATTCCATTCAAAAATTCTAGGGTTTTCTAGGATTTCAAAGAAAAAATCAACTTTATGTTTTGATTCCCCTGTTGAATATATGGTGCAATAAAAGAAATTAAAATCAGCTTCAATATTTTTTAACTGTTGCTTACAAATTCTTAGAGCATTACCCGTATTTATAGAATCATCTACGACCAAAACATTTTTGCTCTTTTTAACTTGAGAACTATAAGACCCTATTCTTTCACCTCCCAATGGTGAAAGTCCCCCAAGAAATTCATTTAAACTGGCAAAAGGTTTATGACAATACAAGGACAATAATGTTGCAGGTAATATTCCGCTTCTAGGTACGCCCACAATCAGATCGATTTCCTTAGGTATAATATCAAATTTCAATTTTATAAGATCATTCATGTCCTTAAATGATCTAAAATTTAACCTTTTATACTTTTCTACCTTTAATCCCAAGATTAATCCATTTATGATCATAGCCTCGTACTTCGGAATTTTCCATTTTTCTAATTTCTGAAAAGCCTGCTTCCTGCAATAAGTTTTCTAAGTATCTATAAGAAAAAATAGCTAGATGCCAATTAGGATGTCCCAACGTTCCTTTACCATCCCCGTATGTAAATATCCTTCCTGATGCCCAAATACAAGGATCTTTTTGGGGGTTGAATTTATACCAACCATCAAGGTCCAAGTAATTATCACCATCCTCAGCGTTTATAAAAGCTTTTGCTATTTTGTAACCATCAGGTACCCAAATTTCTATCTCACCACCAATTTTAATGACTCTTTGCCATTCCTTTAATACATCTAATGTTTTGTACCATGGTATATGTTCTAGAATATGACTGGCATATAATACTTTAAATGTCCCATTAGGAAAGGGCAGCGGCTTAGATGCATTTATTATATAATCTGTAACAGGAGAATTTGCAATGTTCAATGTTTCAAATCCAGGAATTCTCACTTCTCCAGGACCAATTTCTAAGTTTCTAGATTCTTTATTTCGATTTTTAAAAAGGTTAATCTTGGTTTTAATATAATTTTTCATTGTTTAACTTAAAATAAGATTCTGAGATTTAACCACAATGTTTCCATAAGAGCTTTGCCAATTCATCAAAGAAGGTTTTTCAGGGTTTAAATTAGCAACCGAAAAAACTAAGGCATGCCTATGTACTAAAAATTCTCTCCTTGATTCAAACAAATCTCCTAAGCCTAAAGAAAACGATAATTTATATTCACCTTCTACCAGATTGGGAGATTTGATCACCAATTCAAGTCTGCCATTTTGGAATTCACTTTGTGAAATTACATTAGTTACGCCAGAAAAAATATTGATTTCATCCATAGATGAAACGGTTACTCCTAATCTAAACTCATTTGGCAATAAATTTTTAGACTTAATAGAAAATTCAAATTTCAAATCATCAAAAATTTCAAAAGCATTGTTCCCGTTTTTATATTCAACTACGATCCCTTCAAAGATTTCAGATTCAAAACTTTGATTTTCACTCTTTGATTTTTGAATACGTAAGTATTCATTTACAACTTCATTGGTATTGGAGGTTAATCTTAGAGAACCTTCATTAAGTAAAATTGACTTTCTTGTCAGGTTTCTAACGGCACCCATATTATGGCTCACGAATAATACGGTTCTACCTTCCTTCTGACTTACATCCTCCATTTTACCCAGACATTTCTTTTGAAATTCAAAATCACCAACCGACAAAACTTCATCGATTATCAAAATCTCAGGTTCCAAATGGGCCGCTACTGAAAATCCTAACCTTACTCGCATCCCAGAAGAATAAAACTTAACAGGCGTATCCACATATTTCTCTACTCCTGAGAAGTCTATAATTTCCTCCAGCTTTCGGTCTATTTCCTTTTTGGTCATCCCAAGGATGGTCCCGTTCATATAAATGTTTTCCCGTCCAGTTAGCTCTGGATGAAATCCAGTACCTACTTCCAGCAAAGCAGCTACCCTACCATTCATTTCAATCCTTCCAGAGGTGGGTTCGGTAATCTTTGAGAGAATTTTGAGTAAAGTAGATTTACCAGCTCCATTCTTTCCAATAATCCCAAGCACTTCACCCTTCTTCACTTCAAAACTCACATCTTTCAAAGCCCAATGGACAGATTCACTTTCTTCTTCGAATTTCCCTAGGCTTTTGATTCGCTTGAAGTTCTCTATTGGAGCTTTAAAGTTATTCCAAATCTGCTGTGCAAAGGTGTCTGCTTTCTTTTCTTGCAGACCTATACGGTAGCGTTTGGAGAGGTTTTCGACTTTTATGATGGTGTCTGACATGCCCCCTAAATCCCCCTAAAGGGGGACCTACCCCCGCTGTATAATAGTTTATAATTCATTTAATGGTTATTATCTTTTAATTTCTGAAATCTTATCAAGAATTTTGAAAAGGACTTCATTTGTTTCATTTAGAACTGATTCATTAGAAAATCGGATGATGTGGAGACCTAGATTTTTGAGTTCTTCTTCTCTGCCTAAATCTCTTTCTTTCTGATCTTTTTCTTCGTGAACATCTCCATCAAGTTCAATGACCAATTTGTATTGATGGCAATAGAAGTCTATTATAAACTTTGATATTGGATGCTGTCTTCTAAACTTCAAGCCATTCAATTTTCCAGCTCTCAATCTTTCCCATATTACCTGCTCTGCGATCGTCATATTCTCTCTTAACTCCTTCGCTCTTCGGAATATTTCAGGTGAAGCGTTATGATTGAATTTGCTTGACATTAATGATTGACAAAATTAAGAGACACTAATTTTATTAGGGGATCTCCCCTCCTGAAGGAGGGGTTGGGGGAGGCAGTTAAGCGACATCAGCAAATACTTTCTCCATTCGTCTAAAGTAGAACAAACCAAATACAAAGAAGATTATGGCTACTATTGATCCAGGCCAGATCCATTCCCAGGGCATTGGGCGGCTGAGGAACATGGCTCGGATTCCTTCTATTACTCCTACCATTGGGTTGAGGGAATAGAGGAATTGATATTGTTCTGGTACTGCTGTGGTGCTGTAGACTACTGGGGCTCCGTAAAGAAGAAGCTGGACAATAAATCCTAGGGCATATTTGACATCACGATATTGTACTGCCATGGCAGAGAGTATCATTCCTATGCCAAGCGAAGTCATTAAAAGTTGAATCAAAAGAATGGGCAACCAGATAATTCCAATTCCCGGCATGACCTTGAAGTAAATCAATAGAATAAGTAAGACTACAAAAGAAATAATAAAGTCTAGCAACTTGGAAAAGATAGCAGCCAGGGGTAATATTAATCTAGGAAAATACACTTTGGTGATCATTCCTGCATTCGCAATAAGACTGTTTGCTGATTCATTTAATGTACCAGAAAAGTAATTCCATGGCCACAGTGCTAAGTATGAAAACAAGATATAAGGCATCCCATCAGAATCTACTTTAGCTAAGCCCCCAAATACAACGGTAAAAACAAGAGTAGTAAATAAAGGCTGAATAATTGCCCAACCTATCCCAAGAATTGATTGTGCATATCGAGCCTTGATTCCTCTGACAGTTAAGAAATATAAGAGATCCTTATATCTCCATAGTTCTTCAAAATCAATGACTTTCCACCCTTTGGAAGGTTCAATTACTGTTTTATTCATTTCTATACACCATTCTTCCTGGAACCCCAACTATTAAGCTTCCTTCTGAAACATCTTTCGTAACCACAGCCCCTGCTCCTATTTTGACATTATTACCGATTTTGATGTTTGGAAGGATCGTAGCATTTGCACCTACCAAAACTTGATTGCCAAGGGTAACTTTTCCTAAGAGTGCTGCTCCTGGGGCTATTTCACAGAAATCACCAATCTTTACTTCATGATGGATTTTTGCTGAAGTGTTGATCAAGGTTCCCTTTCCAATTATAGTTTTCGGTCCAATAAAACAAAGGTTCATGATATCAGCTTGTCCGCATTCTGATGAAGGGCTTAAACAGTTATCTTGACCTTTAATAGTTATATGTTCACCCCCGAGTATTGTAAACCTCTTATAAAACTCTTCTCTAACTGATGAATTTCCTACACCAAGAATAAACCTAGGATCTTTAGAAAAATGTGTTTTAAGTGCTTCTTCGGATTTTAGGATAGGAAATTGCTCTTCGAATAATACTTCAGATCCTACTTCATCAAAGAAAACCAAATTATCAGTTCTATTTTGAGCAATCAAAATATCTAAAACTTCCAATGCATGTCCACCTGCTCCTGCTATTACCATACCTAATTATTTTGAGCCCTTAATAAAATTCTTGCTATCATCCTCTGTTCCTCTTTAGTCAATGAATGATACAAGGGTAAACAAAGTACTTTTTCAGATGTGTTATCTGAAACAGGGCAGTGACCTTGGGTATAATCCAAGTTGTTTAGTCCAGGATAGAAGTATCTTCTGCTACCTATTTGATTATCTTCCAATGCCTTCATACTTTTTTGAAGTAGTTCTACATTAGAAAATAAGATAGGGAAATAAGCGTAGTTATAGTTTTCTATTTTGCCTATAGATGGATAGGTTACTTTAAGGCCTTTAAGGAGCTCTTTGTAAAAGAGATATTGTTCTTGTTTTGTCTTTTGGATATTATCTATCTCAGGTAGCACAGCCAAACCCATCGCCGCATGGAATTCTGAGTTTTTGGCATTGATACCGATACCATTGAACTTCTCGAATCCATCATGACCAAAGTTTCTTAGGTACGCCATCCGCTTTAAAAGTTCAGGATCTTTGGTAAAAACGCCTCCTCCCTCAATGGTATGGAAAATTTTAGTAGCATGAAAACTACAAGTACTGATATCTCCAAATTCGAAAATACTTTTACCACTTACTTTGACCCCAAAAGCATGTGCTCCATCATAAATGACTTTGAGTCCATGTTTGTCTGCAATCTTTTGAATCTTCTCTACTTCGCAGGGAATACCATAGACATGCGTAGCCAAAATCACTGAAGTATTTTCCGTGATAGCAGCTTCGATTAAGTCTGGGTTGATCGTGAGCCTATCAGCCAAAATATCCACAAATACAGGTTGACAACCTTCCCAAATGATGCTTGTTGTCGTCGCTACATAAGAAAAAGGTGTCGTGATAATTTCTCCTTTTAAATTCAGTGCTTTGATTGCGAGTTGAAGTGCAATTGTTCCATTTGATACAAAAAGTAAATGATCGAGACCAAGATGTTCTTTGAGTCGGAGTTCCAGTTCGTTGACGAGCGGACCATTGTTAGTCAACCAATTTCTTTCCCATATTCCATCTAGGTAATGGTCATAGTCTTTACGGGGTGGAAGGAAGGGTTTGGTAACGGGGATCAAATTAATTTTAGATTTTAGAGGGTAGATTTTAGATTTGGTTTTAAAAAGTTGGAAGGTTAATTGGTTAAGTGGTTAACTGGTTATTTTATGTTCAATAGAATTGGGACCATCCCTTGCGGGAGGAAATCACTAAGAACTCCAAGAGGCACAAAGAGCTCTAAGTTTATTATTCTAAATGAAATGGAAGCATTTTGAATTTACTTCTGACTATGTCTGTCATTCCTCCAGCACCAATCAGAAAGATGAGGGGTAATAGAGGGACTAGGAAGCGGGAGTTCCAGTTGATCGATAATAGGCAGACGCTTAGGACTGCTACTGTGAGGAATGTAATGACGAAATATTTGATCGTGGTATCTAGGTTCTTGGAAATGAGTTGCCTCACTGTGAAGTAGTACATGGGCAGCAGCACTGCTAGGGCGATGATGTTGTGTGTCCAGGAGAAATATGGTCTGATATAGAAGACGAAGTAGAATGCTTTGGTAGCGAAGAGTTTCAGGCTATACCATGGGTTCATGATTATGATCGTCAGGAGCTTCCATAATGCAGGGTGATCTGGATTAGGAAGGTAGAGGTTTTCCGGCACTGTAAGCATGAGCCACTTGGCATAAGGTTGGTCGGCTACGGTGTGTATGTTGTAGACTATCTCTCCTATTTGGTAGTTTTCCACGAAGCCGAAGGTGGAGAGCATTTTGTTTAGGAGAAGGAGGAAAAGGATGAAGGATGAAAGGGAAAAGGTTAAAGGGAAAAGGTTAAAGGTTAAAGGGACCACGAATTTCGCGACTTTACCGAATTGGGGTTGATATTTTAGATTGAAAATGGAGCTCGCAAAGGACTGCTAAGGGGCAAAGGGCGCAATGAGGAAGGGGTATTGAAGGATGAAGGATGAAGGGAAAAGGAATTAGTTAATTGAGTTGATTGGGTTGAATTAGTTGATTGGGTTAACTGAGTATGAGTAGATGAGATTTTCCCGCAATCCTGCGGTACAGATTCCTGCAATTCTGCGGGACTGGCCTCTTCCGCCTCCCTACGTGAGGTAAACCTTCCCTTCGGGAGGTAAATTCGAAATGACAAAGTGTATTTAGTGAATAGTTTGTATAGTCCTACGGCGAGGAGGGCGGCGAGGAAGGCTACTGCTGTTGGTTTGACCAATATGGCCCAAGCGGCGATGAGTATGGCGATTACTTTTTGATATGTTTTTAGGTTGCCACGGTAGGCTTTAGAAAGGAAATAGAAGCTGATGCAGTATAAGCTGATTAAGAGAGACTCTGCATAAAGGAAGAGATTCCAAAACGAGATCATGAAAAACCCAAGGAAGCATATTCCTGTGAATAGGGCTGTTTTTGGGTTTTGGAAGATATTGATGGAAGTGAAATATATTGCTATCAGCGCGATGTATGCGAAAATGTATTGAAAGATCACGATTCCTTCGAAGCCAGGTATGAGGCTATTTGCTCCTAGGATAAAAAGAGCATAGCCTATGTACCAGAATAGATGTGGTTTGAAGAAGAGTCCTTGTTCCCTGATTTCGGCTGCGTATTGCAGGTATCCCCAGGTGTCGTCATCGGTCATGATTCCCAGTTTCATCAGGAGTGCTCCGTTGATGAGGATGAAGAGGATGGTGAAGATGAGGAGGTGGGGGAAAGGGGATTTCAGAATGTAGATTTTAGATTTCAGATTTATCTCCATCCCCCCGTAACCCGATAGAAATCGGGAACGGGGCAGGCTTTGCGGGAGGCAAGCACGCAGATTGCGCGGATCCTCCCTTGCGGGAGGTAAATTCGCGGATTTAAATGGTCCATCCCTTTCGGGAGGCAGGCACGCAAAGACGCTGAGGCGCAAAGTTTTTTGAGAGGATATTTGGAGCGTATTGATTCCGCTACGCCACGGCGCACTAGCACGGCGGACACGTGGTTGTAAGTTGATTTAATAAGTTTAATGATATTTTTAAGAGCGCAGAGGGCAGCTAGCTGCTTTTTTCTAGTCAGGGAAATTTGCCCCATCGGGTCGAAGAAAATTATTTTAGATTTGATAAAGCTGTAAAGCTTGGTCATTTTGTAATTTTTTTACAACGGTTTTAGAAAAGATGAAGAAAGATACTGGTTGAAAGATTCTATCAAGAGGGATAGAATTTTCATCAAATTATGGCAATTAACTTTTCTTTAAGTTGCGGAATGTCCACTGTAATTATTTGCCAAATTAAAATTTCATCTACACCGAAATATTCATGAACTAATACATTTCTAAGGCTAATAATTTCTCTCCAACTAATATCAGGAGTGTTAATTTGAAGTTCTTTAGAAAGATGATTAGCAGCTTCTCCAATTATTTCTAATTGTTTAATGGTAGCAAACCTAATGATTGACTTTTTGGAAAAAGTTGAAAACTCTATGCCATCAATATAGCTTTCTATTTCAGAAATTGCATCTAAGATATGAAGTAAGCGCTGAGGATCGCCAATTTTACCTTTCATAGATCATTTGCTTATCTGAATCGATAAATGGAAGAAGGTGTTTGGATATGGAGTTGCTTGTAAGAAGATCAACAGGTTTTCTAAGGATTTCTTCTAGGTCGTTTTTAAGTTTGATAAATCTTAAACCAATATGTTGATTGTAATTTAATTCCAATAAAATATCTATATCACTATTCTTATCGGCATCACCTCTTGCATATGATCCAAAGATATAGGCTTTATTAACAGGCGCTTCTTCTAGTACCTTTTTAATTTTTTCTATATTTTTTTTAGTGATTTTCATTGTATTTCAAGATTACTATCAAATATAAGTGAATTGTATATAAGAGTCAATTTAGTGGTCAATTCCTGTTTTTCGGATTTTAATTTACCACGGATGGACGCGGATAATTGAGGGAAAAGGAGAAAGGAGAAAGGTTAAAGGGGTTAAACGTTAAGCGTTAAGGGTTAATTGCTTCGCCCGCCACGGCGGACAAGCTGTTAAGCGTTAAAGGGGTTAAGAGGTTTAAATGGGTTAAGAGGGTTAATAGGTTATTTGGTTAATTGATTAACTCCGCCCTCCCTAAGTGAGGAAATCACGGCGGACAAGTGGTTAATTGGGTAAATGAGGGAAAAGGGAAAAGGAGAAAGGGAAAAGGTTGGGTTAGTGGTTGAGATTTCGGTAAGGAGTTGTCATAACTCGGATTATTATAAATAGGGTTTTTAAAGGATGAAGGCAAAAGGATGAAGGAGGAATGACAGTTAGTAGTTGAGATTTCGGTTAGGAGTTGTCATAACTCGGGTTATTATGAATAGGGTCCTTGTATTTCGGGTGTTAGTCGGAATGTTAGTATGAGATTTCTCTCCCGAAAGCTTTCGGGACAGGCTTCTCTTCGCCTCCTTTGGAGGCAAGCCTCTTTGGGAGGTGAATTCGAAATGACAAGTAGAAAGTCGAAATGACGAGGAGAAACCTAAGTCTTGTGTCTCTTGTCTTACGTCTAATTTCTTCTTTCCACAGCTTCGCCCTTTCAGTCCCAGAGAGGAGCTTAGCGGTGATGAGTAATTTTTTGACTCGGTTGTAACAAATTTAGGGAGTCTATTGATTTATGCAAATAAATGGGGGGAATTTTACGGGTGGATGGAGGAGGAAGGAAAAAAGGGAAAAGGTTAAAGGAGAAAGACAGAGGGAGGAAGGGTGAAGGGAATCAAAAATCTTTTGTTACACGGAGTGGCACAGAGGAGGCACAGAGGATCACGGAGGGTATTTGAAGAGAGAGAGAAAAGGAAAAAGGTTAAAGGAGAAAGGAGAAAGGGGAAAAGAAAGGAGGAAGGTGGAAGGATGAAGGGGAAAGGAAAAGCCTGAAGGGCTTCAACTTTTGAATAGCCCCCGGTGGAACCGGGGGTTGAAGGGTAAATTATATTCCAATATTTGCGACCCTGTCTGCAACAGGCAGACCTGACGGGGTCGAATTTCTTTTATATTGATTTTAGGACTACGGATTGAACGATTTGGGAATAGTAATATTTGGTAGGTGGATTAGGTTTAAAGTCTGGAGACTTTGAGGAGCAGTTTAAAAACTGCAGTGTTTAAGGTCCAAGTCGTAAGACTTAAACCAGGCGAATATCTAAAAATGAGTTTTTACCACGGATGAACACGGGTTAACACAGATAAAAAAAAGAGGGACCACAAATTTATCGAATTATACGAATTGGTGTTTTGGTGGGGTGATCTTGGTTTGAATATCGAAAACTTTATTTACTGGTTTTTTGGATTAAGGGCGCTTAAGCGCTGGGATTGACACGAATATGGGAAAGGATTTTTTACCACAGATGGACACGAATGGACACGGATGAAAAAAAAAGGGGAATTTGGGGAGAGAGGGAGGGGTTTAGGAGTAGGTGAAGAATTTTTCTATGGCGTCGATGGATTGGATGGAGAAGGGTTTGATGATATAGCCGTGGACATTTTTGTCAAGGTTGGCTCTATCAATATCTCTTGGATCGCATGAACTGGATAGCACGACGATTCTAAAGTGCTTTTTAATGTTGGCCTCGAGTTTCTCGAAATTTTGTAAAAAATCCCAACCGCTGTAAACAGGCATATTGAGGTCAAGGAGCACCAAGACTGGGTTTTTGTTTGTTAGTTCTTTTTGTTGCTCGACGATTTGTGCTAGATAGTTGAATGCTTCTACTCCGCTTTCAAATTTCCATACTTTATGTAAAAAGCCTGTTCTCCTGAGGAATTTAGAGTTGAGCATATTGATAACCGGATCATCATCTACTAGCAATATGGCTTCAAACTCATTGATATTGTTCATAATGTGGCAATATAATTTTTACGGTAATTAGTTAAAAAATTGATCCAAAACCCTTTAGGATCAAAGTTAAAAGAACTTTTATTTTAGGTCAAAGTAGGTGAAATTAATTTTAATATGCAATAGGTATTTATACGTATTTTATGATTGGGGTCAGTTTTTTGATTAGTTTTTATTTTAAGGAAATATGATTGTTCGCAATGACACTAGTAGCTAAGTTGAAAACTTGAATTAGAGCGGATAATTGTCAATAGTCTGCGGACAAAGGTATCCAAGTTAGGAGACTTGAACCAATTATGGAAAAAAGGTTAAAGGTTAAAGGAGAAAGGAGAAAGGGAAAAAGAAAGGAAGCGTTTATTAGTTTATGACGCTAAGGTCCAAGTCTTAAGACTTGAACCAATCAGGGAAAATAGGGAAAAGGTTCCCGCCACGGCGGGCAAGAAAGGAGAAAGGGAAAATGAAAGGATGAAAAATGGTGAATTTTGAATTTGGGGAAAAGATGGGTCCCACCCGCATTAGACGGTTTGAGGGGAATTGAAAGGTGGGGGTGTGTGGGTGTTGGGAATTGGTGGGTGGGTGGTTATTATACTAGTTGTGTAGTGTTTTTCATGCTGAGGGAGCGCATGTTGTGGGATTGGGAGAGTTGTGTGTAGTGTTTGAGGATTTTTTCGAGGAAGAGCAGGTTTTCCTTTGGGAAATGACCAAAGTTGTGGGGATGCCACCATAGGTGATATACTTCTTGTTGCTCGGCTGCGTGGGTCATCTCGTTGGTAATTTTGGCCACTCTGATTTGTTGGAGGGATTCTATTTTTCTAAAAGGTCTCAAAAGACGTGATGCTGGCAGGGCTAGGATCTGATTTTCTGCTTTTTTGGGTATTTTGTAAGATGTTTTATTACCGAGAGAAACAAGTGTATCTCCTGTTCTAAAGAGTTTTTTGATTAAGGTTTCGTGTTCTGTGTTTTTCCAAAACCAATCCTCTGGGTTGCTTCGATAGGAAGTAAATCCGAGTGATTCGGCTGTGTTTAATGCTTGTGTGTTGTACTGATTCCGTGGAAAGACTAGAGATTCGAGGTTTGTGTTGAATTTTTGTTTGGCGATATTCTTTGCCGCGATCAAATCTTGTTCAAAGGCGATATTATTTTGCTCAGATTCGCAGGTATAGAAATGAGAAAATGTGTGAGAGGCAAGCTCTTGAGTTGGCAGGCTGAGTATTTGTTTTACAAGTTGTGGAGCAAAGAGTGCTACAGGCGCTGGATGTTCTTGTTGCCCTAGCCATGCATAAGGAGATAATTTTTGATTTGCGTACAGCGGTTTGCATTCCGGAATGAATGTCCCCCACTCTTCTTCATTTTCAGCCATTAGTATTCCGACAGTGGCCCAAGTTGCTTGAATTTGGTATTTGTGAAAGAGTTCGAGGAGGTGTGGAATGACAAGTTCCACTGTATTTTTATAGTAGTTGTGGTATTGTTTGATGTCATATTTATCAAACCTTCCCCAATGGAGTTCGAAGTCAAGCGAGATGGTAAAAATTGGCTGATGCATTCCGGGGTCTTCTAAGAGGTAAAAATGGTGTGTATTCGTTTTTGTTTCTTGTTTTTAAGGTAAATCAGTCGACTGGCAAACTTTGCTGTGTTTATCAATTGCGAAAATTACAAAAGCTGTGGCAATATAAAAAAATATCATGTAGGTACTTTTCATTCTGGTAATAATCCCGAGGTTATTGAGTGTAAAGGCATAGATCAGCATCATTGATAGCCCGAAGAAGAGTCCCCAAGTGATTGTTTTGGGTAAGGTGAAAGTTTTGTGTTTGAAGTAGGAGAAAGTGGCCACTGCTATCAGTAGGATAAAAGTGGTATTTTCTACTGCTGCGGCGAAGGTCCAAAAGTTGGTTACGTCAGTCCAATCGGGTCTGAGGAACAGTGCGTAGGTTTTTTGCAGGGCGTTGTAGTCTTGCATAGGGATTTCAGAATTGGCATTTAGGTTTTGGAGGAATGCCATTTGTTGCCCGCTAAAATCCAGGAAAGCTTGCCAGGAATATTCTTCAAGGTGCATCATGATCGTTAGTTTGTAGGCAGCGAGTCCACCTAGAATCAAAAAAAGTCCGAGGGCTATATTGCGGTGAAGGAGCGAGTTGTTTTTGTTGAGGATAAAGGAAATAAAGCAGGTCAAGGCAAGGATTGCCCCTGTGATTGGTCTGATCCACCAAGCCAATAAAATGGCTATGAGTGCAAGAAAGAGATTTATTTTATCCCTATTGAATGCTTCTAGGGCCAGCATTATGGCTGTAAAAAGGAGTGCCTCCTTCCCTACCCCTGCGGTCCAAAAATGGAGGTTTGGAAAGCAGAAGATCCAAATCAGGAAGATTAAAGTCTTGGTTGAGGTGCCATTTGAAATATAATTGAAGGTAGATTTATAGAGTATTCTTATACCAATGAAAGCGGCAGCAGCATAGAGGAGATTGCCTGTTAGGAAGTTGAGGTTCAGTATTTTGGAGGGGATATAATTGAGCCATTGGATAAAGAAAGTTCGATGTCCCCAGTGTTCTGTCCATGTTTGTGCATTCTGAGAGGTATCTGCGGTGAGTGTCCAATATCGGAGTGCATCTCCCCCATTGTCGTTGAGGTATTGTGTAAAAATAAATGCAAAAGCCATGTGGTAGCAAAAGATAAAGTGCAGGCCATATCCTATCCATTTGTTCCAATTTTGTTTTTGGACGTACCTGATGTTGGTGTAGAAGATCAGGGAGAATAGTAAGAATGGGAGGAGGAGGTTTAGCAAGGGGGAGGGTAGATTAGAAATGTTAGTGTCTTTCGGGATGATAAGGGGATTAGTTAATTTAGAAAGGGAAAAAGAAAGGAAGTGTTTATTAGTTTATGACGCTCAGGTCCAAGTCTGAAGACTTGAACTAATCAGGTTAGAAGGGTGAAGAGAGATTTTGATTAGTTAGAGAAAGTATTGGAATATTTTATCCTCTTACTTTTTTGCTTGATCAAAAAAGTAACAAAAAAATCAAGACGGAGATATCCTATCAACGCTCAAGGCCAGCGCCGGCCCGGATCTCCGTCGTCCCACCCGCTTCAGACGGTTTGAGTGAAATTGAATAGTTTGCATATTTTAATCTAGCGCGGTAAGGGCCGTCCCTTTAGAAGCTTGGAGTAAGTAATTATATCAGTAATAAGGACATTTTAAATTCAATAAAAACTACTCTCGAAAATCTAGTCAAGGAAAGTAGCCCCCCGAAATACTTCGGGGCAGGCTCAGCGGAGCTATATGCTTATTAGCCCTCCCTTACGGGAGGTAAACATGTACGACTTGTCCCGCAGCATTGCGGGAAGGCGCTTCACAAACATTTGTAGTCACAACATTCGATATGCGCCGCCGTGCATGGTAAAGGGATGTGTACACGTGACCGGGAGTCCCTGCGGTAACTTTTTTAGAAATGTAAGTAGCTCTAGGGACGATAGGGAATTTGTTAATTTAGAAAGGAAGAAGGAGGGATTTTTATTCGTGAGAGAAAGTATTGAAGCATTTTATATTTCTTCCTCTTACTTTTTGTCTTGACACAAAAAGTAACAAAAAGGTCAAGACGGAGATATCCTATCCACGCTCAGAGCCACCGCCGGCCCGGATCTCCGTCGTCCCACCCGCTTCAGACGGTTTGAGTGAAATTGAATAGTTTGCATATTTTAATCTAGCGCGGTAAGGGCCGTCCTTTGGAAGCCTAGAGTCAGTAATTATATCAGTAATAAGGACATTTTAAATTCAATAAAAACTACTCTCGAGAATCTAGTCAAGGCAAGTAGCCCCCGAAATACTTCGGGGCAGGCTAAGGGGGGCTATATGCTTATTAGCCCTCCCAAAGGGAGGCAGGCCGTCCCTTACGGGAGGTAAACATGTACGATTTGTCCCGCAGCATTGCGGGAAGGCGCTTCACAAACATTTGTAGTCACAACATTCGACATGCGCCGCCGTGCATGGTAAGGGAATGTGTACACGTGACCGGGAGTCCCGGCGGTGGATGTTTTTAGAAATATTAGTGTCTTTCGGGATGATAAGGGATTAGTTAATTTAGAAAGGGAAAAAGAAAGGAAGCGTTTATTAGTTTATGACCGCTCAGGTCCAAGTCTGAAGACTTGAACCAATAAGGTTAGAATGGTTGATTTTTCGTTGTGAGAGAATTTTATTTTAGATGATTGCATTTGTTTCTCTTACTTTTTCTCCCGCAATTCTGCGGGACAGGCTCTTCAACCCGCAAAAGGCCAACGCCCGCCCGGTTCCCCAACATTCCCGCCCGCCTTAGACGGTTTGAGGGAAATTAACGGTTAATATATTATAATATAGGGCAGCAAGGGCCGTCCTTTGAGAAGTCTGAAGACCTGAACCAATTAGGGACACTCAGGTCCAAGTCTGAAGACTTGAACCAATTAGGACGAGATTTTCCCGAAATACTTCGGGACAGGCTTCTCTACGTTCGAAATGACGTGGGAGTCGAAATGACGTGGGAGTTGGGATATTAGGATGAATTCTTCTTGGTACATTATACATTGTACTTGGTACCGTTTAAGACGTTAATGATTGAGCATTTAGTACTTTTAGGTATTGGGTGATGGATAGGTTAAGGCTGAAATTTTCTTGTCCGAAATGGATAATTTCTTCTCGATTGGATTTGAGTTGGTTGATCCAGTTCATGGCTTTGGGTATTCTTTCAGGGTCATTGTGTTGGTAGATATGGCAGAAGTCACTGGATTTTAGCATGCTTTCTGTGTCTCCGACTGCAGCGGAAGCCATCGTAGGTATCCCCATGAGGAGGTATTCACCGAGTTTGATAGGTGCAATGCCTGCGAGACTTGGCGCGGGAAGTCGTAAGCTAAATGCCAGATCGGCTGCTGCTAGGTATTTGGGAATCTGATCAAAATCTGTTGCTATGGGATATATAACAGCTTTTAAATCTTCAGGAATATGATTTTCAACAAGTTCTGGCCTTCTTGTCAGGAGGATAAAGGAAGTGTTTTTATTCGTTTTCCAGTAGGCTTCAAAAATTGCAATCATTTCATCCAGGGCATACTGTGGGCCTATGGTACCCGAATAAAAAAAGAGTTTTGTGTCTTCATTGAGGCCTAATTTTGCTCTGATTTGGTTTTTATTTTCTGTTTTAAAATTAAAAAATGAAGGATCTCTGCCATTTGTCACTACGGAGAATTTTGTTTCTTTCTGAGCGTTTAGGTTTTGAAGGTGTATTTCTTTTGCTTTGAGCGTTCTCACCAAGACATGGTCTGCATGATGAAGGAGTTTGGTTTCTTCTTTTTTAAGGAGTCTGTATTGCAGGTCAGTGCTTTTGAGTCCTGCGAAGTCGATTCTTTCTTCGAGTGGGAGTCCATCTGCGTCGAAGATGATTTTAATCTTCTTTCTTTTAATCCAATCCGATAGTCGATTGCACATCATTGCTGGCATGGTGGACCTGGGCATGATGATTTGGATATCGTGATTTTCTATGTAATTTTTTATGGCGAATACCCCTTTGTAAACTGCGTAGAGTACCGCTAGCTTTTGAAATTTTCCTTTTGTGATTTTGTGGTGATTGAAGATTAGATTTTTGGAAGAGGCAATGTTTTGGATGCGCATCACTTCCTCTTTGTCCGCCCAGGAAAACTGTAAGATATGAATTTGAAAGTGTGCTTGTTGCTGAATTCCGTCGAAGATTGGGAAGAACAGAGATTCCAAGTAATTGCTCGTATCAGCATCCCAAGAGATAAAAAGTAGTTTCTTCATCATTTAAACATCTTTTTCACGGGTATATTTATTTTTTGCTTGGAAAGACAAGAAAGTTAGCCCTGCGAATAAGGCGATAGCGATCAAGTAGGCAATTATATTGAAATGATTGCCAAAATGACCGTAATACATCATCGGGAGTGCTTCAGCGTTTCCAAGCTTAGAGATAAAGTCAGCTGAGTTTATTTGTAGGTAAAAGGTACTTAGGATAAGATTGAGACCAAAGGCAAAGTATAGGTCCATTGTGGACAGCGAATATCTTCTCAGTGCTTTGAGTAAGAGGAGGACAAAAAATGGAATAAAAGGAGTGATAAGTCTTGACTCGGGATGAATTGTAAGGCCTGCGATGATGAGTAAGGCGAATGTGAAGCCTGTCCCTAGTTTTGCCATGGCTTTGATGACTCTTGGAAGAAAGGCGATGATTGCTGGGAATAATACGCCGAAGTACACTGTATGTGCGCCTAAGAAATCCAGTGGAAACCTTAGGTTTTGGTCCCAAAATCCTTTGGCCCAAGTATAGCTGCTTAGGTTGGCATTGTTTGTAGAAATTAAGAATAGGATAAACAACATTCCAAAGAAGGTAGCCGAAAAGCCTAGGATTCTGCTGCCGTTGATACTTTTGAACATGATTGGAATTGATTTTTCCCAATTGATTGGATTGTTGATCATCAAGTACATTAAAAATGGTGTAAGGCAAATCAAGGAAATTTTATGAAAAATTATTTCAGTCTGTGAGAAACTAGCATCTGTCCTCCCCAAATAAAAGGACAATGCAGTAGCGATGGCGATTATAAATGCAGTGGAGATAATTGGGAAGAAAGATTTTACTCTTTCTCCTTGGTAAATTTCAAGCGCTTTGTTTGGGAGAATTAAAAGGATGATTCCAATGAGAAAAGTGGTAGGCCAAACAAAAGCACCTAAAAGAGATAAGAGAAGGAGTTTGCTTTTTTCGTATCTGACGAAGTAATTGATTTGCCCGATACCAAAAGCAAGTGCAGTCATGTCAGTTGTAAAGGGATTGTACCAGAAATCTTTCAATACGGGAAAATTAAAAAAGATAAGGATAAAGCCGAGGGCTTCCATATTTTTGGTCAGGCGCAATTTTTTGGTAAGGCTGAAATACCAAAAAGTGGCAAGTGTGAGCATGAGGAGGTTCAGAATCAGCATGCCACTCATCAGGGCATTGTTGTCCATTTCAAAGCCCAATATCACATAAACGCCATTGATGATTGCAAAAGGAAGTATTCTTTGAATTTGGAGGAAATTATAACCTTGTTCTGAGTCTAGGGTATCGAGAAAACTTGCTGCTACTTCACGGTAAAAAGCAGCATCTCCTATTGCCCCGTCGTTGATGGGGATTTTTTCATTGGCAATTTGAAAGATTACAATGGCAAAAAGGATCGTAAGGAGTATTGATTTGTTCATTTAGCGGATGAAGGGGTTTTGGATTGTAGATTGTAGATTTTAGATTTTAGATTTTGTGTGGAGATGCGGGGGTTTTTAAAGGATGAAGGATGAAGGGGTTAGGAGGTTAATTGAGGTTAAAGGAGAAAGGTTAAAGGGAAAAGGGGTTAAGAGGTTAATTGGTTAATTGTTTAATTGAGGTTCCCGCCACGGCGGGCAAGAAAGGAGAAAGGGGCTTAAAGGATGAAGGATGAATGTGACCACGGATTTCACGAATTTACCGAATTTGGATTTTTGGGATTTGATGGATCGATAGGATTTGAAATTATGTGAGTTCCATTTGGTTGATTTTGAATTAGAAGCGCTGAAGCGCTTGGGATTGTCACGAAGGGTTAATTAAGGTTAAAGGAGAAAGGTTAAAAGGAAAAGGGGTTATTTGGTTAATTGGTTATTTCCGCCACGGCGGACAAGTGGGTAATTGGGTAATTGAGGTTCCCGCCCTCCCTTGCAGGAGGAAATCACGGCGGGCAAGAAAGGGGAAAGGGAAAAGGGGTTATTTGGTTAATTAGTTAATTGGGTAAGTGAGGAGAAAGGTTAAAGGTTGGGTTAGTGGTTGAGGTTTTGGTAAGGAGTTGTCATATCTCGGTTTATTATAAATAGGGTTCTTGTATTTTGGGTGGTAGTCGGAATGTTGGTACGAGATTTTCCCGCACCCCGATAGGAATCGGGATCGGGACAGGCTTCTCTGCCGCCTCCCTTGGAGTCAAGCCTCTTTGGGAGGTTAATTCGAAATGACAAAGGGGTCGGAATATAAGAAGGGGGTTATCTTTGTACTTAGTACATCGTACTTCGTACAGTTCAGGCGATTACCCTCCGAAGATCATGATTCCTGTTGCTTCACCGGGGTCGGATTCTTGGATGGTGACTTTGACTTTGCGTTGGAGTTTCTCGTAGGTTTTGTCTCTGAGAAAATCGAGGTACTCTAAGTCAAGGTTTTGTCCGATAAGTAGAATTTCTATTTCTCCTGAGTCTATTCCCATGGCATAGTCTCCGATGATGTATGCTTTTTGGACGGGACCCATTCGTCGGACGATCTTTTCCATGAGTTCGTCGAGTCCCAGAAACTTCGCCACCATATTTGATATTTCAGAGAAGAAAGGGTGTTTCTCGTTGGCTTTATAGACTTTGAGTCTTCCCTCCTCTTCTGTTGTCAGCAGTCCGGCTTCGGTGAGTCTATTCAATTCGACTCTTACGGAGTTGGTCGATTCATTAAATTCTTTTGCAAGAGCACGGAGGTATCCTGAATTCTTATGGGAGAAGAATTTGAGGAGGAGTTTGATGCGGGTTTTGGAAGTTACGAGGGAGTCGAGCAAGGAATGGGGAATGACTAAGGGGAAAGGAGAAAGGAAAAAGGGAAAAGGGGTTATGTACTTCCCTAAATAGCGTTGACCGTTTGGTTCAACATTCATTAAGTATTTCCATCGGGCAATCATGAGCCAGAGGTTCTTCTCTTGGGCAAACTTCGTAGGGGCTCGACGCCCCTTCGAAGTTTTTCTTTCCTTCGGTATAAACAATCACCGTCGGTCTTTCTTGGGCAGATAAATGTACTAATTTTTGATAAAATCCCATAGGAGTAAATTTCATTTTGAAAGCTCTGTGTAGTCTTTTTGTATTGTAGTGTTCAACTGCTTTTCCCACTTTTTTCTTCAGGTCTTTTAAGTCCTTAATCTGCCATCTTTTGAGGTATTCATTTTTAATAATTCCGTTGATTCGCTCAGCATAAGGGTTTTCCCATACAACTGTTCCCATACTGATGTGAATATGGTTTTCTTTTAGTAAACAGGTATATTCCTTACTACTATACTGGGATCCTCTGTCTGAATGATGGATCAAGCCCCAAGACCGGTAATTCATTATCTTGAGAGCCATTTTCATAGCCGCTATATTTTCTTCTGTCCTCAGATTTTCGTTGACTGCATATCCTACTACCAATCTGGTATAAACGTCAATGATAAACACCAAATAATAATGCTCACCGTTTAAGTGAAAATAGGTTATGTCGCTTTGGATTACCTGAAATGGTCTTTTTATTCCCATCCCCTCTATCAGGTTGGGATAAATATAAGCCCCGCTATAAGTAGTTCTATGATAATTACTTACACGTTTGACTCCATAACCTAATTCCATGAAAATCTCACAGAACTGATCCCTACCCATAAAGGATGGGCGCAATGTATAATACATCTTTTCAACACCACAACCAGGGTGTTCTTCCTTGAGCTGATCTGCTAAGATTACCAATTCGGAAACCTCAAGATCAAAGGCTTCCTGTCTTTTCTTAGCCTGATGAACAGCTTGCTTGCTCACGCCTACGACATCGTAAAGTGAATTGAGTGAATAACTCATAGCTTGTCGGTTGTCTTGGAACCACCAGAGTGTGGGGTGTTGGAGTTTTTTTTAATATCAATCGAATAGTTCTCCTTGGCCAGATCAATCATCTTCTCTAGGTAATCAATCATAATCTGCTTCTGACCTACTGCGCGTTCCAATTCCTTGACCTTTACTTCCAGTTCCTTTAGCTTGTTTGTCTGACTATCTTTCATCTCAACTATCCTAACATTTTTTTCATTATACGTCGAATACTTATAAATCCAATTGTAGATAAGACCATTTCTAATATTATAAAAACGCTCCATCTGAGCAACAGACATTATCCCTTTCTCATAATCATCAACCAATTTACGTTTAAACTCTTCAGAAAATCTCCTTTGGGAATTAATCCTTTTTCCAGTCTTTAACATCTAATTTAAGGGTTAAAAACGGTCAACCTATTTCAGGGAATGACATTAAGAGGTTAATTGAGGTTAAAGGAGAAAGGTTAAAGGTTAAAGGTTAAAGGATGAAGGATGAATGGGACCACGGATTTCACGAATTTACCGAATTTGGATTTTTGGGATTTGGTGGCTCGATAGGATTTAAAATTATGTGAATTCCATTTGGTTGATTTTGAATTAGAAGCGCTGAAGCGCTTGGGATTGTCACGAAGGGTTAATTGAGGTTAAAGGAGAAAGGTTCCCGCCACGGCGGGCAAGAAAGGTTAAAGGGGTTAAGAGGTTAAAGGAGAAAGGTTAAAGGTTAAAGGGAAAAGGTTAAAGGGAAAAGGGGTTAAAGAGGTTAATTGGTTATTTCCGCCCTCCCTTGCAGGAGGAAATCACGGCGGACAAGTGGGTAAGTGAGGTTAAAGGTTTTTAAAGGATGAAGGATGAATCTTATTTACTGGGTTCATTCGAGGTAAAAGCATACATCTTCAATCATCCGCTATGAACTTGCCTTCCGATGGTAAGGGCTGGTATATTTGAGACTTTTTTGGTAAGCGTTAATTAAATTCCAATAAGTCGATAGCAATTGATAATAATAATTTATGGCAAAAATAGTAGGTTATAGCGCATAAGACTGAACTAAAATTCCCTATCAAGAAGTAGTCATTTTGGACTTTATCATTTTTCTCAAACCTAGTACCGATTTTTAGAGCTCCAAAGAGGATTATCACTTGAGGAAAATCAAGTATTAGCCCAAAGAAAAGGAGAAATCTTTCTAAGGTTCCCTTGAAGGTGGAAATATTCATTCCAAGAAAAGGGTCATCGTTTTCGGTGGTTTTGTCGTTGACTTTGAAGTATTTTTTCAAATATCTAAAAAATGTAATATTGACAAGGATTTCCCCAAACACAAAGATTAAAAAGTATAATGTGATAGCCATGATCTTAATTTTTTAAAAGGATTAAGATAATCTCCTTGCAGTATTTATATATTTTTATGTTTAAGCTATTTTTTCTTCTCCAAGCATTTGAAGGATCAATATCAGCGATTTTAGCAACTACCTTATAATCATCATTCTTTAAAAACTCTTTTACTAGAGCGACATCCTTTTTTTTCCAAGAATCAACTACGTTTTGATAAATCGAAAATGCTTTATTGAGTGCATTAGATTTGGCTTGATCTTCTAGTTGAATAAGAAATCTATTGTTACTTTTTTTTAGAATAGACAATGACTCTCTAGCCTTAGTTAGGCCTTCCCCAAGCATTTGGTAAGCAATATTTTTATTGATTTCAGTATCTATTTGACCTTCGTGTAGAACATATCTCAATTTAAAATCAAAGTCATGCACAATTCTTAGTTCTTCCATATCAAATATTATATCAATACCATTTTCAATGGTATCAATTACACCTTGGAATTCATCCCCAAGTGTAATCGTTAGTGGAGATTTAAGCTGATTATGCCGGTTATTATTGATTGAATCTACAAGCAATCTAAACTGTTTCATGAGTATATCTGAATTCAGTTTAGTACTAGCTATTACATCTGCCATTAATATCGGGACCTTATTCATTGCTTTTTTTCTACAATATTAATGCTTTTGTAATTTTATTACAATTTTTAATTTATTGTAATAATTTGACAATAATTAATAAATTGGTTAATGAGGGAAAAGTTTTTAAAGGATGAAGGCAGAAGGATGAATGGGTTAAGAGGTTAATTGAGGTTAAAGGAGAAAGGTTAAAGGATGAAGGATGAAGGATGAATGGGACCACGGATTTCACGAATTTACCGAATTTGGATTTTTGGGATTTGATGGATCGATAAGATTTAAAATTATGTGAGTTCCATTTGGTTGATTTTGAATTAGAAGCGCTGAAGCGCTTGGGATTGTCACGAAGGGTTAATTGAGGAGAAAGGTTAAAGGTTAAAGGGGTTAAGAGGTTAATTGGTTAAGAGGTTATTTCCGCCACGGCGGACAAGTGGTTGATTGAGGTGAAAGGTTTTTAAAGGATGAAGGCAAAAGGATGAAGGAGGAATGACAGTTAGTGGTTGAGATTTTGGTTAGGAGTTGTCATATCTCGGTTTATTATAAATAGGTTTTTTGTATTTTGGGTGGTAGTCGGAATGTTAGTACGAGATTTTCCCGCACCCCAATAGGAATCGGGAGCGGAACAGGCCTCTCGTTGATCGAAATGACAAAAGGGTTGTGATCTTGTGATGAGATTTCTCACATTCGTTCGAAATGACAAGTAGAAAGTTGGAATGTTAGTACGAGATTTTCTCGCAATTCTGCGGGAAAGGCCTCCGTACCCCTCCCTTCGGGAGGTAAACTCGAAATGACATATGGGCAGACTGAAGTGAGGCAGGTGCAGAGAGATCAGCGAGCTGCTGTTTTAATACAGGAAACCGAAGAGCCAAAGCGGGATTTTGTTGTGTATGCCAGTTTCAATTTGATCTATGGCATAGTAATCACAAGTTGGATTTGATTTTTTATTTTTACCACCTACCTCAATGATCCAATTTTTATCGATTTGGAAATCAGAATTTGGAGGGAGATTGAGTTTGTGGTTTATACTGACTTGATTGAGGAAAAAGGTTTCTCTAATATTTCCTATATCTACATTTGTGCCTAAGGCAAAAGCAAGATTGGGATTGTTAAGATAGATTTTTTCTGGCTTTTGAAGTAATGATATCCCTTCGTTATTTTGATGTAAGCCATAGATCAAACCACTCTCCTCCAGAAAATGAAGATAGGTCAATAGTGTTGCCCGATTGATACCGATTTTTTCACTCAGTTTTGAAATATTTGGTGTAAAGGGTACTGAGTCTGCGATGATGGCTAGGAGTTGTTTTATCTTAGGAATATAAGCCACATCAACTTTTCTTAACATGGGAAGTTCTACTTCTAAGATAAGGTTGACGACAGCTAAGATTTGTTGATGGTATAATTCACCAAATTCTTTGTAGAATGGATAATATCCGTGATTGAGATAATCATTCCAAAACTGCAGGGGTTTTACCTGAGAAACGATTTCATCGGCGATCTCTTGATGTTGATTGAGAATAGTATCTAGGCCATAAATAGGGAGGTCACAGCCTTGATCATAGTTTAGAAATTCACGGAAAGATAGTCCTCTCAATGAATATAGAACAGCTCTTCGGCTCAAATCAGCTGCTGAATTTAAAATCTCGAGCAGAGAAGAGCCTGTAAAGATTATTTGTAATTCAGGGTAAAAGTCATAGATATTTTTAATTTCTCTGGACCAGTTGGCGTATTTATGAACTTCATCTAAAACCAAGACTTTACCTCCTGATTTTGAGAATTGATCTGCTAGATCAAGAAGTGTATTTTTAGAGAACCAAATATGGTCTAATGAAACATATAAAGAAGAGTTTCTATCCTTGTCTAATCTTTTGCTGAGGTATTGGAGTAAGAGGGTAGTTTTCCCAACACCTCGAGCACCTGTGATTCCAATCAGCCTATGTTGCCAATGAATTTTATCCATCATACTTCTCTGAAAACTCCTATTAGTAGTTTTCAAGAGTTTAAAATAAAGTTCAAAGAGTGATTCCATGATTTTTGATTACTGCACTATACAAAAGTAGGTAAATTTTGTTTGCCAGACTATACAAATTATTGTAATTGAGTGAAAAGTAGGGAAAGGATGAATTAAGAAGGATGAAAAAGGTTAATTGTTAACTGGTTAATTGGGTAAATGAGGTTCCCGCCACGGCGGGCAAGAAAGGAGAAAGGTTTTTAAAGGATGAAGGATGAAGGACAGTTAGTGGTTGGGATTTTGGTTAGGAGTTGTCGTTTCTCGGTTTATTATAAATAGGGTTTTTGTATTTCGGGTGGTAGTCGGAATGTTAGTACGAGATTTTCCCGAAATACTTCGGGACAGGCCTCCGTACCCCTCCCTTTGGGAGGTAAACTCGAAATGACGAAGTGAGATATCTCAATCTATTATAAATAGGGTTTTTGTATTTCGGGTGGTAGTCGGAATGTTGGTATGAGATTTCTCGGTACCCTCGAAATGACGTAGGGGTCGAAATGACAAGTAGAAAGTCGAAATGACAGAGAGGGCTAAATAACGAGGAGAAACCTAAGTCTCTTCCTCCACGGCGGACAAGTTGTCTTGTGTCTATTGTCTCACATCTTATTTTCACAGCTTCGCTCTTTCAGTCACAGCATGACTTAGCGTTGTATGAGTAAGAAATTTACTCGTACATATCAAAATTACATTGATAGATTAAAAATGCAAACCCTTGGAAATGATTTTCATAATTTTACTTGATTTCAAATACTTTGGCTCTTGTCTCTCGACCATATCGGTCAAGGAAGGTAATGGCTATAAATTTGGCATTATAGCTATTCGCTTCTAGAGGAATGCTATTTCTTGTTCGGTCGTTGAGGTAGGTTTTTTGGAGATTTGTGTTTTGCGCTTTGCTTCTGATCTGATCGAGGTTGTCTCCTGCGTAGATGACCGCAAACTTGTACATGGGATCAATTGAATTGGGAAAGAAGATTTGCATTGTATTGCCGTTTTTGACCAATTCCACTTGGGTAGTTTTCAGGGAAGCAGTATATGTTTTGGGTTCAAATGCAGGGCTGAGGGTTTTTGTTTGGTAGTGTTGGCTTTTCAGTAGGTTGGCAACATCCATATTTTTGTTGTAAAATGATTGTGCAGAGAAGAATGCATTTCCATGGATGCCTTTGATTGTTTTGGCATAGGCTACTTGTTTGTCGATTTCCTTGGGATCATTCCAAGCGAGGTCAGCGTTGTCACGGATTTTGTAAGGGCTATTGCCTACATATATTTTAGTGTTGTAGTTGTTTTTTGCCCACCAAGCCACCAATTCTCTGTGTGAAGCGAGGTTAAATTCCATACTCCAGTAGATTTGAGGGATGAGGTAGTCGATCCATTTGTTTTTCATCCAAGTCAATGGATCTGCATAGAGGTCGTCATAATTGGTTACTCCGGCTCTGGTTTTTGATCCTGTTGCATCTTTGTCGCTATTTCTCCATACACCGAAGGGGCTTATTCCAAACTGCACCCAAGGTTTATTGGATTTTATTGTTTGATGAACTGCTTGGACCAAGTTATTGACATTTTGCCTGCGCCAGTCCTCTAGTTGCTGACCATTTTGTCTGTATTTCCTAAAAGTGTGTTCATCTTGAAAAACTTGTTTCTCTACCTTGTAGGGGTAGAAATAATCATCGAAGTGAACGGCGTCGATGTCATAGTTGAGGACCACCTCTTTGATGACGTTGACGAGTTTTTCTTTCACCTCAGGAATTCCTGGGTTGTAGTAATATTTGGTCCCATATTTTATCATCCAATCCGGATGATTGAAAAAGTCGTGGTTTGGACTGAGTTTGTCCGTTTTCAAGTCAAAAGTTGCTCTGTAGGGGTTGAACCAAGCGTGAAATTCCATTCCTCGCAGGTGAGTTTGCAGGATCATCCAAGAGAGCGGATCTTCTTGGGTTTTGGGTTTGCTTCCCTCCTGCCCTGTGAGGTATCTGGACCAAGGTGCAAAGTTGGATGGGTAGAAAGCATCCCCTGCCGCTCGCACCTGAACGATGACCGCGTTGAAATTGAGTTGCTCGTAATAGTCGAGCAAAGCGATGAAGTCCGTTTTTTGTTTTTCCCAGGTATCGTTGCCTGATTTTGGCCAGTCGATATTGGCAACAGTTGCGACCCAAACGCCACGAAACTCTCTTTTCTCTTGGTTGAGAGGCATTTCGGATAAAGTGTAGAAACTTTCTGTTTTTCTGGACTCGGGTAAGCTGGCTTTTTCAGGTTGCAGCGAGGTGACTTTAACAGTTGGTTTTGGAGGGGCTTGGGAGACTGTTTTTTTGGTCGTTGTACAGGCTGAAGCGAGTGCAATGAGGAGGGTGAAAATGAGAGAATTGAAACGAATTGAATGCATGTTCAAAATTGGGATAAAAAATAAATTATAAGGGTATAAGTTGGTGATTATTTTTTCTTGGAATTAATTGTAGATTGTAGATTGTAGATTTTAGATTTCTGTCCCTCGTGGGAGGAAGGCACGCGGAGACGCGGAGGCGTGGAGGTTTTTTTGCCACGGATGGACGCGGATGGACACGGGATATATTTTAGATTGCAGATTGTAGATTTTAGATTTTAGTCCCTCCCTGGAGGAAGGCACGCGGAGACGCGGAGGCGCGAAGGTTTTTTTGCCACGGATGGACGCGGATGGACACGGGGTATATTTTGGATTGAAGATTGAAGATTGTAGATTTTAGATTTATCGCGGATTTAATTTTACCACAGATGAACGCGGATGAACGCGGGGTTTATTTTGGATTGAAGATTGTAGATTTTAGATTGTAGATTTTAGATTTCTGTCCCTCCCTGGAGGAAGGCACGCGGAGACGCGGAGGCGCGAAGGTTTTTTTGCCACGGATGGACGCGGATGGACACGGGGTATATTTTGGATTGAAGATTGAAGATTGTAGATTTTAGATTGAAGATGGTGGGTTTTAGATTTCGTTTCCCCGTACGTAGATAGAAATCGGGAAAGTGGCGGGCTTTGCGGAAGGCAGGCTTGCGGAGGCGCGGAGGTTTTTTTGCCACGGATGGACGCGGATGGACACTGGAATTAATTTGGTGCGGATAAACTTTTTTGTGCCAAAATCCATTTTCTGAATTTCGCGGATGTTCACGCATCTGATCTCTCAGTTGTTCAAGTGCCAATTTGAATTTTTCTTCGCCGGTGGCTTGATACAAGTCGATCAAAAATTTCCCCCCATTGACTCTATCAATGTTGTAATCACTTTGCTTGTAGGTTTTGATCACTCCATTTTCATCAATCATAAAATCAACAAAAGTTCGGATATAATCATAGTATTTATCGTCTCCTGTATCTTTCCATACGCGATCCATGGACATCATGATTAGACCATGCGTACATTCCCATTTGGGTTTAGCATTGAAATCCAAGGTCCAACCTTCCGGATTTCTTTTGATTTCAGAATCGGACATCCAAGTGGAGTATTTGACTTCCTCTTTTTTTGGGACTTCGTTTGTTTCTACTTCTTTTCCCTTGCAGGAAATTTGAATCAAAACTGTTAAAAAGCAAAAATATTTTTCCTAGGATTTTTATTTTGGGTTGTCTTGTATTTTGATCAAAAACTCAGAAGAAAGTCTCCCCTCTTCCAAGTTTTATCTACCTATGAGTTTCTTTAAGATTGATCTAATCAATATTCTTAATTCAGGGAAACCATCACAGGATTGGAAAGCTCTCTGACAGTTTTGTCTAAATACGCTTTAAATCCTTCGATTTCAGTGATTCCATCCGGTTCTAGTTGCCAAGCAGCCGCGAAATAATAGGTAATCGCATTGTTATTTGGCTTCAGTACCACTACATGCGAAAAGGGATCTTCTGTAATTTGCACTTTTTGGTCATTTCTGAAGAAAACTACAATGCCTAGGTTATCATGATTTAGACTTTGCTTTCCGTAAGTAGCCATGTAGCCAAAAGTCTGGTCTTCACCTCCGATAAGTAGTTCTGCTTTTTCGTCCTTGATCAATCCTGTAGCATAATTTTCAATTGGCGCAGCGCTAGTCAAAACCTGCTTGCTCAATCTGCTTCCCGCGTGAATACTCAAGTTAGACGTCAAATCAGTTTTGCCGCTTTCAATATCCCAACCGTAGTATTTGGTAAGAATAGAAGAATAAATCACTCCATTATTTGTAATGGCTGCATACAGGCTATCAGTCACATCTACTCTTCTAGCAAGCTCGTTTTCAAAAGTAGCGATCGAACCAACACCAAGAGATTTTCCAACTTTCAGCACATCCATTCCCCAATCATTGATTTCATGATAAGAATCAAAGCCATCACCCCCTACGAACTGAAGCACATTTTCGCTTACTTGCTTTCCAAATACATCCACTCCATTTCTCCAATCTAGATAAAATCGATATCCCACTTTGTCCGATTCCCATCCTGGTCCTTCATATCTGATAAACCAAGAATGATCTGTATGTTCTGCGGGTACGTGGAGTTCATCTACATTTCTAAATTCACCTCCGATGTATTCTCGGCCTTCAAACTTCCCATCAAATTTGTGAGAGAGTTCCGCTTGTGTTCTTTTTGGGTACTCTCTTGTGATTTCATTTTCAGGATCATAAGACACAGTCAAATTCAAAGTTTCGCTCGCTGCTAAAAACGGGATAACGAAGGATAAGCCTTTGTCAGCACCTTCAGCATTATATTGCGAAGGAATTTCCACCGCATTGTTGTAGACAATGAATCCATTTGAGTTGAAATCGGGATATTTTTCAAGTAATTCCTTTTCTCCTATCAAGACAAAAGCGTCGGTTCGTGTTTCCGCTAAGGTATTTGTAACAGACAAACTGAAAGTAGACAACTCGCTTTCTTGTGATTTTTCAGCACATGAAATCAGCATTAATTGTAAGCCAAAAAGCAGAGAGCACAGGATGGAAATTCGTTTCATAAGTTTTTTATTTGAATTTTGATGCTGTGCAATATGGTTTATTTTTTGCACAAAAATTGCACAAATACACACAATTCCAAGTATATTTGAGCAATCGATTGCATATTTAAAAATGTTTAATCAAAATAAAAAAGATTCTCTTAATTATTTTCCTGAATCATGCATTAGTGGTCAAAATTAATGTTTTAATAAAATTTTATTTAGGAAAGATCAATTCTTGTCGTGTCAAAATTATTGGTTAAAACATTTGAACATTTGAAATTATATATAGTATATTGCGCAAACGATTACATAAACAAAAAACTATGCACACTTTTATAGAAACCAGATACTCCAATCATCCTTCAGATGTAAAAAGTTATGACACCTCTACCCTGAGAGCTCATTTTCACATTGACTCGCTTTTCAGTGCAGATCAGATCAAAGGAGTGTACACACTAAACGACCGCTTGATTGTTGGTGGTATTCAACCTGTATCTAAGCCCATTGCATTAGAAACCATAGATCAATTGAAATCGGACTTTTTCTTAGAGAGAAGAGAGATTGGAATTATCAATGTGGGCGCTTCTACCGTGATTGAAGCAGATGGTACGTCATACGAATTGGCCAATAAAGAAGCTTTGTACATTGGACAGGGAGTGAAAGAGGTGATTTTTCATCCTTCCAAATCGGGGGAAACATTTCTTTATTTCAATTCAGCTCCTGCGCACCACGCCTATCCAACCAAGAAGGTGGGTAAAAGCGACGCTGAAGTGGTGACATTAGGATCGTTGGAAAACTCCAATCATAGAACGATTTATAAATTATTGGTCAACTCTGTAGTTCCAACTTGTCAATTACAAATGGGAATGACCGAATTGAAGCCGGGTTCTGTTTGGAACACCATGCCAGCACATACCCATGATAGAAGAATGGAAGCGTATTTCTATTTTGATCTTGAAGAAGGTCAAGCGGTGTGTCATTATATGGGACAGCCAGAAGAAACGAGACATATTTGGATGAAAAATCATCAGGCAGTCATTTCTCCACCTTGGTCTATCCACAGTGGAGCGGGAACTTCCAACTACACCTTCATTTGGGGAATGGCAGGTGAGAATTTAGATTATGGAGATATGGACATAGTAGCTCCAACAGCACTGAAATAATGAAAGATCTATTCAACCTAAACGGAAAAGTTGCTTTAGTCACCGGTGCAACACATGGATTGGGAATGGCGATGGCCAAGGCCTTAGCACATCATGGCGCCACCTTGGTTATCAATGGTCATACCCCTTCCAAAATGGACGCTGCTCTTGCGGACTATAAAGCCGATGGAATTGACGCCCACAGTTATCTTTTTGATGTAACCCATGCTGCTCAAGTAGCAGAAAACATTGAAAAAATTGAAAAGGAAGTTGGTCCGATTGATATTTTGGTCAACAATGCAGGAATGATTATGCGTGTTCCCGCATTGGAAATGGATCCTGAGGATTTCAGAAAAGTCATCGATGTAGATTTGGTTTCGCCCTTTATCCTTTCTCAGGCTGTAGGAAGATCCATGGTCAAAAGAGGTGGTGGAAAAATCATCAACATCTGTTCCATGATGAGTGAATTGGGGAGAGATACTGTGAGTGCTTATGCCGCTGCCAAAGGTGGGTTGAAAATGCTTACAAAAAATCTCGCCACAGAATGGGCAAAATATAATATTCAAGTCAATGGAATCGGTCCAGGTTATTTTGCAACAGAGCAAACTGCACCTATTCGCGTAGATGGTCACCCTTTCAATGATTGGATCATTAGCAGAACACCTGCCGGTAAATGGGGAGACCCTGAGGATTTGGCAGGAGCGGTTGTATTCCTTTCCAGCAAAGCCAGTGATTTTGTCAATGGTCAGATTCTATATGTAGATGGCGGAATCCTAGCAACCATAGGAAAGCCGAAAGAATGAGTATGAAAAAAGGTAAGGCAACAATTCATGATATAGCCGAAAAATTAAATATTACGGCTTCTACAGTTTCTAGGGCATTGAATGACAACCCTAGAATTTCTGAAAACACCAAAAAGCTAGTCCTAAAAATGGCGAAGCAGCTGAATTATCAGCCAAATCATATTGCTTCTGCACTGCGAAGTGGAAAAAGTAAATTGATCGGTGTTCTTGTGCCTACCGCAAACAGAAATTTCTTCTCTTCCGTGGTCAGAGGAATAGAGGATATTGCCAATGAGTTGGATTACAAAGTGATCATTTCGCAGTCTTATGAAGATTATGATAAAGAAGTTCAAAATGTTGAAGCCTTACTCAATGCACGTGTGGATGGGATTATCGCTTCTATTGGAAAAAACACAGAGAATTTTGATCATTTTCAAAAAGTATTGGATAAAGGCATTCCCTTGGTGCTTTTTGACCGAATCACCAATGAAATAGATGTGAGCCAAGTCATCATTGATGATTATCAAGGTGCTTACGACACCACCAAGCACCTGATAGAGCAAGGTTGCAAGAGAATTGTACACTTTACCTCTCCGAAAAAAATCAATATCTATCGAGAAAGATTGCGAGGCTACGAAGATGCTTTGAAAGATTTTAAAATCGAGATAGATCCTGAATTGATTGAAGAAAGCAATATGCAACTTGAGGATGGAAGAACAAGTATGGAGAACATCATCAAAAAAGAAATTCCATTTGATGCTGTCTTTTCCTCTTCTGACTACGCTGTCATGGGTGCGCTTCAGGTATTGAGAGAACATAAAATTATTGTCCCCAATCAGGTAAAACTAGCGGGATTTGGGAATGAACCTTTCACTTCCTTTACCTTCCCTCCGATCACTACTGTAGATCAGAAAAGTATTCCGATGGGAAGAGTTACTGCAGAAACCTTCTTCGAATTATTGAAATCTGACGGTAAAAAAGGCAACAATCAAAAAACTGTATTGAAGCCTGAACTGATTATTCGAGAATCCACCCAAAAGAGAAATTAAACCTATTTTAACCCATTTATACAGATGATTTCAGCCACTGAAAAACAAAGCAAGTTTCTCAATGAAGATTTTCTTCTTAAAAACGATTTTGCTAAGATCTTATATCATGACTACGCTGCAAAGCTGCCCATTATAGATTACCATTGTCACCTTTCTCCAAAGGATATTGCGACCAATAGAAAGTTTAATTCTATTTCGGAAGTGTGGCTTGCCGGCGATCATTACAAATGGAGAGCTATGCGTACGCTCGGTATCAATGAAAAATACATTACAGGAAATGCTTCAGACGAAGAAAAATTTCAAAAATGGGCTGAGGCTGTGCCTTACACGTTGAGAAATCCGCTTTATCACTGGACGCATTTAGAATTACAGCGATACTTTGGTATAACTGAGTTGCTTGGTGCAGATTCTGGTGCAGGCATTTATAAAGAAACGACTGCTTTACTTCAAACCCCTGAGTTTCATACCCAAGGTTTGATGAAGAAAATGAATGTGGAATTAGTCTGCTCGACAGATGATCCTATTGATAATTTAGAATTTCATAAAATCGCTGAGACTAGCAGTCCTGATACCAAATTGCTTCCTGCATTTCGACCTGACAAGGTCTATGCGGTAGAAAATCCAACTTCATATACGGCTTATATTCATCAATTGGCAGATGCTTCAGGTGTCAGCATCGATAATTATGATGATCTTTTGTCAGCCTTGGAAAATAGGATTGAATTCTTTGCTGAAAATGGTGGTAGTCTTTCCGATCATGGTTTGGAACAACTGTATTACTTTGAGTTGGGTACTTATGATATCAAATCACTCTTCTCGAAAGTCATGGAAGGTAAAAACCTAAACCAAGAAGAGGTCAACTATTTCAAGTTTAACACCTTGTATGAACTTTGCAAAATGTACCATGCTAAAGGCTGGACGCAGCAATTTCACCTTGGTGCTCTGAGAAATACAAATGAAAGAATGTTGGGCAAATTAGGTCCTGATACAGGTTTTGACTCTATCGGTGACTTTTCGCAGGCGAGAGCTTTAGCGAGTTTCTTGAATTTGCTGGACGGCACTGATCAATTGGCAAAAACCATCCTGTACAACCTCAATCCATCAGACAATGAAGTAATGGCCACCATGATTGGTAATTTTAATGATGGTTCGGTCAAAGGAAAAATACAATTCGGTTCCGCTTGGTGGTTTTTGGATCAAAAAGACGGAATGGAAAAGCAAATCAATGCACTTTCTAATATGGGTTTGTTGAGTTGCTTTATTGGAATGCTGACAGATTCTAGGAGTTTTCTTTCTTTTCCAAGACATGAATATTTCCGAAGAATTCTCTGCAACCTAATCGGTCAAGATGTCGCTAACGGTGAACTTCCTGAAGATGAAGCCTGGTTGGGTAAAATTGTCTCTGACATCAGCTACTTCAATGCGAAAAACTATTTCAACTTCTAAGTTGCCCTTGTAATGAAAGCTCTCAATAGAAAAAATATAAGTACTCCCAAAAGACATGTAAAAGTCCTGCAATTTGGCGAAGGAAATTTCCTCCGTGGATTTGTAGATTGGATGGTTGAGGAGATGAATGAGAAAGCAGGTTTCCATGGCAATGTTCAGATCGTTCAGCCTTTGACACAAGGACTTGGTGATCTGCTCAATGCACAAGATGGCTTGTACCATGTCAAGCTTCAGGGCATTCAGGCAGGTAAGTCAGTGGATGAAACCAAGTTGATCACTTGTGTAGAAGGTGTGAATAATCCTTATGCTGCCTATCAAGAATATTTGAATTTAGGAAGCAATCCTGATCTCAAATTTATCATTTCAAATACGACAGAAGCAGGGATTGCTTTTGATGAAAATGACACAGATTACAGCAAAACGCCGGTTACTTTTCCAGGGAAACTTACTGCGCTTCTACTTGAAAGATTCAAAGCTTTGGGAGGAAATGAAGCAAGTGGATTGGTAATTATTCCTTGTGAATTGATAGACAAGAATGGAGAACAGCTGAAAGATGCGGTTATGCAATACATTGCCCTGTGGAATCTTTCGGAAGAATTCAAAAACTGGATAGAAAATCACAATACTTTCTGCAATACCCTTGTGGATAGAATTGTGCCTGGTTTCCCAAAAGATACTATTAAGGAAATTCAATCAGAATTAGAATTTGAGGATAATCTGGTGGTCATGGCAGAGCCATTTCACCTTTGGGTGATAGAAGGACCTGAGGAATTAGAAAGAATATTTCCTGGTCCAAAAGCTGGTTTACAGATCAAATTTGTCAAAGATCAAAGTCCATACAGAACCCGTAAAGTACGAATTCTCAATGGCGCACATACGGCACTAGTTCCAGTGGCCTATTTGGCGGGCTTGAGAACTGTCAGAGATTCCGTTGAAGATCCGAAAATTGGAGCATTTATCCGGGAGACGATTTATGACGAAATTATCCCGACGCTTGATTTGTCCCAAGAAGAGTTGGAGCAATTTGCTTCCGATGTCTTGGACAGATTCAAGAATCCATTTATCAAACACGAATTGAGTTCGATTGCTTTGAATTCAATTTCAAAATTCAAAGTGCGGGTACTTCCGAGTATCTTAGAATACAAAAAGAGAAAAGGTGTTTGGCCAAAGCATTTGATAGCATCCTTTGCTTCCCTCCTGCTCTTTTATAAGGGTGAACATGAAGGAGAGCCTACACCTGTCAACGATGATTCAGAAATCATGTCCTTCTTCGCAGCCTTGTGGAAAAGTGACGATATAGATAACATATTAAAAACTGCGCTCAGCAAATCAGAATTCTGGGGTGAGGATCTTAGTCTTCATGAAGGTTTGGCAGCTGCCATCAAAGATGCTATGATGTTCACAGTCGAGAAAGACTAGGAACATGCTGAAAAGTGCCATTTACAGATATAATCTCTTCACTATGAATGAATTGTCTGTTTATTAAGCATTGGGTGTTCTTAAAAGTAATTACAAGCTTTTGAGTTGAATTAGGGGATTTTCCTTGCATCTGAAAAATTTAAAATTTTCAGGTTAGTCTCAGGCACACCATCTTCTGCATTGGACTCATTCGAAGTATCAGCATGCATCTTCATTCGTCCGCTTTGAAGTTGTCATACCTGAGGCTTTTTCAGCAAGCCCTAGCTATTATTTATTTGGGTTATTTCATTCGAAACAGAAAATCCGTGTGGGTTTTCTGTTTTTTATTTTACTTTTGCCGCATGAATACTTCTAGTCAAGAAACAAAAGTGGCAATTTTGGCCAAGTCACAGCAGGTGCTGAGAGATCAAATTATTGACATTCAAAAGCAGCTTACTGATCTTCAGGAATCTTCTGAAGCTGAGGAAAAAAGTTCTGCGGGTGATAAGTACGAAACACACCAAGAAATGCTCAATCAAAACCGTACTTTACTGCAAAAGCAGCTTTCATCTTCCAAGATGATGCTCAATCAAATCAATGCAGTTCCGGTCAAAGCGATGAGTACTGTTGATGAAGGTGCACTGATCAAAGTACCGATGGGCTGGATTTGGGTATCCACTCCAATGGGTAAGGTTTCTTTTGATGGAATTGACTATCAGCTGGTCTCCAAAGACTCTCCTCTTATAACTGCTCTTTGGGGGTTGAAAGAAGGAGAATCTGGTGAGTTTAGAGGGAATAAGATAAAAATTGAGAAAATCTTGTGATCAATCAAGAGGCAATCTTTTCAATAGTTTTTCAAAATATAATCCAAACAAAATTCTGTATAAAATTAACCTTCGTGACTTAGAGTCTTTGTGGCCAAAATCTTTAAAAATGCCACAAAGACTCCAAGATACAAAACTTTGACCAATTGAATACTAAATAATCATTGCTTGAAATTCTGGGAAGTTTACTTATGAGCAGAGTTCTTTTTAGATTTTAAAGCGTGATATAGGTATTCCAAATCATGCCATTGTTGTATTGCATATATTCTCGAGCGTTTATTAGTCTTCCAAATTGGACAGTTTGACTGATGAAACCAATTTCTGAACGAATAGCCTCGTTAATTTTTAGGCCTAATAATACACCAATTCTATTTTGATCGAAGATATTTTGATTTACGTTTTTCCCAAATCCAATTAACAATTCATCGTAAATAGCTAGATAAGGAGATGTTTTTTCTTTTGATGAAGAACCAAGGGGAATGTCTAATCGGGCCATGTACCTTGCTCGATTGAGATAGACTTGATCATCTGATTTGGAGAGATTTGGATCAGTATAAATCCCTACCCATCGTTGTTCTAGCATAAATCTGTGTGTCAAAGTAACTTTTCCAAGTGGATTGCTAACTTGAGCCATTTGATAAGTCCTGTATTCAGGAAAGATATTGCCTGCACTTTGAATTGGGATTTCCCCATAAGGATAGGTATCTATGTAAGCAAAACCACCTCTTAAAATCACATTTGGGTGGATTTTATAATTGATCCCTGTTCTGTAGAGATTTTGCTGCGCTTCTCTAATTATTCCTGTTCTTCTCCATTGAAATTCGCCGTGAATACTCCATTTATCATCTAAGTTATACGTTAAAAATGCAGCATACCATCCAATAGAATTGTTTTCGCTGGTGCGATTACCTTGTGCGGATATATCAGGAGCAATGAAGCTGAATAAGAGGGAATTTGTAAATATGTATAAGTATTTCATCTTTGGACTTAAGCTTTACTTCTATGTATTTCAAAGTGCTCAAAGTTACTTCAAGACCCATCTTCAATCTGTGCCAACGGTCACAATACTTTTCAAATGGATTCAGAGTGAGTGATTGTTGCACCGGCATTTTCCATTTCTATCATTGCTTTGGCAAAGTCGTCGGTATGGATATTTACTGCGCGTGTAGCATCCAAAATCAAATGCACATCAAAGCCTTCGGCCAATCCATCCAAAACCGTGAATTTCACACAATAATCTTCCGCCAAACCACAGACAAAAATCTCCTGAACTCCGTGATCTTTGAGAAACTTACTTAAGCCGGTATCACCTTGTCTGTTGTTGTCAAAAAATCCGGAGTAAGAATCCACTTTCGGATTTGTTCCTTTTTGAAAAATAACTTTCCATTTATCTTGTTTCAGATCGGCATGAAATTCGGCTCCAAAGCTCCCCTGAACACAATGCACGGGCCACAGGAATTGATTAACACCATTAAGATCGATAAAATCTCCAACATTCTTATCAGGGTGATTGAGCGCAAAACTCCCATGATCCGCAGGATGCCAATCTTGTGTAGCGACGATAAAATCAAACTTTTCTTGAAGGTGGTTGATGATCGGGACGATCTGATCCCCTTCAGCTACTTCCAAAGCCCCTCCTGGAATAAAATCGTTTTGTACATCTACTATGATTAATGCTTTCATGGTTATTTAATTATATGATTATTCGCTATAACGCTAGGATGTGAATATTTTACTTTCAATAAACGGATAATTGTCAGCGGGGATAGGTAATTTAACGGCTTATCGAGAGCACAAATATCCAGCAGATCAAATATAGTATTTACATTTTTCTTAAGTTAATACTGAAAAAAAGCCGATAAAAATTTATTCTTTAAGTTTTCTAGATGAGTCTCTAATCACCAATTCTGGCTTCAATACTTCGAATCTATATTTCATATCTTCAACATCTGTATTTAGCTTATCTAAAAGAATTTTGGCAGATAACAATCCTAAGTCATAGATTGGTTGCCATACAGATGTTAGTGATGGTTTAAAATAAGAACTGTAGGGTTCATCATCAAAGCCAACCAAGGAGATTTGATCTGGTATTTTGATTCCATTTTCTCTAATGACAGACATCGCACCGATAGCGATTGCATCATTATAACAAAAAACAGCATCTGGCAATTCCTCAAGTTCAAGAAGTTTTTTCATACTTGCTACGCCGCTTTCAGAAGAGGAATCCTCACCACAAACAATCAACTCTTCCAAAACCTCAAAATTATTTTTTAGTAAGGCGTCTATATATCCATTTTTTCTATGTTTCGCTGTAGAAAGGTTTGTTGATCCACTAATATGAGCGATACGTTTACAGCCAGTTTGAATCAAATATTCAACTGCTTGTAATGCCCCAGAATAATCATCAACAACTACTTTGTCGATATCAAACCCTAGACAATCTCTATCAAAAATAACTAGAGGAAAACCGGAGTCCCTCAATTTTTCTAGATGATCAAAATTAACTGTGTTTGAAGATGGCGAAATTAAAAAACCATCAACCCGAACAAGGGCCATCGCTTCTAAAATCCTAATTTCTTCTTCAAAAGATTCATTTGATTGACTTATCATCAATTTATAGCCACTGCTACCAACTTTATCCTGAATACCATTTATGGCTGTAGAGAAATAGTAGCTTGTTATTTCTGGAACAACAACACCTAATATTTTTGTTCTTTTATTTAATAAGCTTAAAGCCAATTGATTAGGACTGTATTTCATTTTCGCAGCGAGATCTAAAATGACTCTTTTTCTCTCTTCACTAATGAAAGGACTATTATTTAGTGCTCTTGAAATTGTAGAGGGAGAAACGTTTAGCTCTCTTGCCAAATCCGTAATAGTTACTTGATTTTTTCTCATTAGTTAAATCACAAACTCGAACTATTTTACCAATTTTCTGTAATTAAGGACTATTTAAGCATTTTATATGGAAATAAAAATTCCTATCAAACAGAAAAAAATCAATTTGAATGATTTAAAAATATGCTTATCCGCAACTATATCAGTTGGTATCTTTCTCACCAATAATCTGGCGGATAAGAGTAAACTGGCATTTAAAAGAAAATGGCTGGCAGTCCATACCAGCCTAAATAAAGTGTTTAGATAAATTGGAATGGCTAGTGCTTTAGGGCTACTTTAGATAAGTATCAAGTTACAAGCAACGGCTTCTCTCATTGTTTACTTATATGAATATCAATACTATAATCAATATTTTCAGCTAACGTTTTAAGGTAATCCCTAAAGTATGCTTCTTCTCTAAACCTCTCATCCGACAGCTCCCAAGCAGCCACGGCATAGTATGAAATCTGTTTTCCTTCATCAATCTTCATCCTCGCCAAATAACTATTAGAAAGAGACCCTTCTTTAGGAGCTTCCGAAAAACCCAGGAAATTTTCTTTTGGTACAATTAGCGCCAAGCCCAAGTACCAATCCTTTTCATAGGTTTGTAAGTCATGCGTATAAAGGATCTGGAAATTCCCTACTTCCATACTTGTAAGTGGTTTATCAGTTCTAGAATTCACCAACCCAATTACTAACTCCTCATCTCCCTGAAGCCCAGAAATGCTCACTGTATTTTGGTAACCTTGTACTCCTGCCCAGATTGAAGTATACTCTTTCACTTGATAGATTCTATCAAATTCTTGTGGCTTCCAATCGTGATAATCGAATCGCATTAATCCACGAATAGAGCCATTGGCAAGTATAGTATAATCTGTTTCGGATACATTGTTAAGAGAATCTTGTTCTGTCACACCTAGCCTGGCCAAGCGATCACCAATTTTCAATCCGAAGCCACCAATTCCAACAGAGTTTCCAACTGCGAGAATATCCCGACCCCAATCTTCCATCACATGGTAATTGTCCTCTGTCACACCTTCTTCATTGATTCCTACATCATCAGGAGACATGTATTTCACCTTTTTTCCAAAAACATCTTTTGAATTCCTTCCATCCAAATAATGCCTAAAACCTACACAATCATTTTCCCAAGAGGGCCCATCAGTTTGATAAGGCTGATAACCCATGACTCCAGGAAGTTGGTGTGGATAAAATGTATGGCTCGTGGCAGGCTTTACAATATCATTTTCAGATTCACGAACGCCAAATCTTATGTTGACTCGCTTTTCAAAATCCTGCTTATTCTCTGCAAGCAGCAATTTAAGATTTCTACCTTCTCCAGATTTTAGGTTTATGAGAAAAAACAATTCATCCCAAGAACCATCGCCATTAGAATCATCAAATTGTGCCGGTACAGTATCGTTCATTTCAGTTAATATAATTGGAAAAAAATCTCCAATTGGTAGATCCTGAAACTCACTTCGTGATATAACTACGGCTTTTTCAATAAGATCTATATTTCCGGAATAAGCCAATTGAATGTTATAATGTTGCCCTTGAGGCTCTTTTTGACAAGAGGTAAGTCCAATGAGACCAATTAGAGTGGCAATTCCAATTTTTTTATAAAGATTCATAAAGGTCTAGATTTTTTACTTTATCGTGATGGTATGGTTAAAAGGAGTAATTCCAGTTAAATAAACATGATCCCCTTTGGTTCTCAGCGTACCAAAATGGACAGTGTACATTTCCCCATCGAGTCGGTAGATACTTTCATGTTTCTTGATCCCTGGTCCAAAAGAAATTTCATCTCTACCCATTTTATAACTTCCCAATCCTTCTTCTAAGAATCGATTCCCTTGGGAGTCCACAGGTGCACTAAGCCCTGTAAATTCACCGCCTTCTCCGAAACAAAGCTCAACTGTCACAGGTACACCTTCCAATCCTGTCACTTCAATTGATAAATCTGCCTTTCCATTATTTTCCTCTATGGTGATTTTACTTTCTAGTGTTTTTACGTTACTCACTGGTCTGTCAGCGAATGACATTTTACTCCAAAATCTACCATCTACACTAGCGCTCAATTCATAATCCCCTTCTGAATTGCGTAATTCTTGGGGAAGAGGCTGATAATAGGGTGCTTGTAATTTTTTATATAAGATGTATTTTCCATTTTCAACATCAAGGCCTTCGCTTCTGAAATGTCCCATACTGAAAAATGCCGAGGACATCCTGATATGCTTTAGGACTGCTTGACCTTTGCGGAATGAAAAGAAATTTGGACTAATAGATCTACCTGAGGCAATGATAAGTGGCCAATCTACACCACCAAAAATAGTCATGGTAGTATCTTCTCTTCGAATTCTCGCCAAACTGCTGGTTGGGAAAATTTTTGTATAATCTCTTGGCAGTGGTGCTGAGGTAGGCATTTCTTCTTGCAAGATCTCGTGTTCCATAAAGTAATATAGACCTCCACGAATGATTTGTTGCTCAAAGCCCTCAAAACCTTGAATTTCCCTAGCTATACCAGCAAAAAATGGACTTTTATCCTTAATGGCCAAATACCGGTAATTCAAATATTGTGAAACTATATTATGATGACTATACTGATCTTGCCTTCTGGAGTCAAAAGTTATTAAATCACCATTTGTCTCCATGTAGTAATAAGTCATTTCCATGTTTTTCCTTACTGGTGTCAGCAATTCCTCCTTGTCCAATAGCTTGGCCATCGTAATAAACGCCTCATTTTCTACAGCTGAGTAGTTCATGCTACGCTCGGGATAATGCCCATCTTCATCAATAAACACTCCTTCACCCAGCCAATCATTGACACGATTGACATACCTGTTGTCAGGATAGACATGGTTGATTTTAGCCAAAGCCGCACTCAATACCCAACGGTGATTTGGTGTATGAATCCCACCGTAGACCAATGCCTCTCCAGCACTTAAAATGAATTTTTTAAGATCTGAATTTACCTTTGATATATCCTGATGATCATGGTCAATTAAGATCTTGGCAGCTGCACAGAGTGGTTCCATTACAAATGCTGTATCAGGAGGTGACTCAAGATTACCAGTATTCATGGTCCCATCAGATCGCTGTTGAGATAAAAGGAAAAGTATCAGACTTTCCATTCTTTGAAGCACCTTTTTACTTTTGAAAAAAGATGATTGAGGATGACAATAACTAGCAGACAACACAGCAAAATCATATCCTTGCTGTCTGATGTATGATTTAGGATTACTATTTTCAGGCAGAATCAGTTGGGTAGTCAAATCATCATTTGCTTTGATTAAGCGCTCTACTATTTTTGAGTCTTTGCGGCTTAGCTTTGAATCTGCTGCCCATACATTCGAGGAGAAAGGAATCATGGTGGTCAATAAACCCAAACTAGCCGATTGTTTGATAAATGTTTTTCTCGAGATCTTTTTCATTTCTGATTAAATTTTATCTAACTATTTTGGTTTCATACAATATCTCACCAGAATGGGAAATGGCAAAAACTTGAATATGATCAACTGTAGCAGAGAATACCAAGAAGCCATACTCTTTTTTTGTAAATTTACTGAAGGGAAGTGTTCCTACATCTGTAGCTTCTGAGGCTGATCCTGAAATAAAATGATGCACACCACCTTCGGGAAGCAAATGTTGCAAACTGTGATCATGTCCCGAAATATATGCATCCACTTTATTAGATTCCAATATCCCTCTTAGACTACTGCGGATAGATCTCGTGTCATATCCTTCTCTACGTTTTTCGCTTGCTGTAAACATAGGATGATGGCCAATCACCAATTTCCATCTTTTATCTTCTCTAGAAAGTGTTTCCTTAAGCCAGCCAATCTGGGCAACCGTATCTTGGGTTGCTACGTTTGGTCCATATTCAGAATTGTTGTAGAACTCTGGGATCAATGGGTTTGTATCGATAAAAGTAATTTGAAGGAGATTGTTTTTGTCACCTTTCAGTTTGAAATCTTTCGTATAGTATCTGCCTGGCATTACCCAACGCCTGCTGATGTTGGTGTATTCAACTTGTGCATCTGGATTTCCCATATAATCATGATTTCCTAGGATACTATACCACTCTTTTTGATGTGCATAGTTTTTATAAATATCTTCAAATGAATAGTGCCAGTGTGGGTCATGAATGCTCGCCACACCTTTTGGATAAAAATTATCTCCAACACTGATAAAAAATTGGGCATGAATTTCTTTGGATGTTTTAGCAAGCTGATCTGCCACTTGTATTTGATAATCATCACCATATCTTCCCCAGTCCCCCAAAACAATAAAATTCAATGCATCAGGGGAAAGTTTATTACTGAGGCTTACATCTTGAGCAAATGATTTATTAAAAAATACTGAGAGAATAGAAAAGCCCAAGAATATGATTTTCAGGTGAATTGAAATTGTCTCTTTAGTGATTTTAAAGCTAATGTCTTTGCTGTTCATGGTTATAAACGGTTTTAAAAAATGAATTTACTCCATATTTAGTCGATATCTAAATACAGAGTAAATTCACTATTTTATTTTAAGTAAGACTAAAATTAATTGTACTCAGGATTTTGTGTCAAAGATCCTCCAGTGATATCTATTTCACTTTGTGGGATTGGTCTAACGAGATGGAAAGGTCTGATGGCATTATTAAGTGCTGCGTGTGGATTGTGTGCGAGTACCCTATCAATCAATCTACCAGTTCTTTTGAGATCCATCCAGCGGCTTACTTCACCTGCCAGTTCTTTTGCACTTTCGTCCAAAATCAAATCAATCGTAACTTGAGCCGGAGTGATAGGTTGGTTGAGTCCAGCGCGTGATCTGATGGCATTCAGGTGCTCAGCGGCTTTTGCCGTATTGTTTAGCTGCAAATATGCTTCCGCGGCCAAAAGTCTCGTCTCACCAGACCTCATGATCACAGCATCACGCTCACCATCAGGGTTAATCCCTGGATTGGTATACGGTACTCCTGGATCATCAAACTTTCTAAACATAGGATATTGAACTTGGGAGATTCCATTGGGTGTAAAATAATCTCCAGGGTTGACAACTACATAAGGTTTACTTTCAATCACCGACATGCTCCAAGGTGTTTTAGGAAAATAAATAGAAGTATCACCAGCCATTATATTTGCGGAAGGACTATTTACCTCAGCTAATAATAACCTCCTGATTGTAGCAGATTCTCTTTGATCACCCTCTTCAAACAAATTAAAGAAGAACGGAGTCGGAGCCGAACCTAAACCTCTGTGGTACAATGTTGACCTTGTTTGTCCAGGATATACGTCATAGACAAATTTAAACAGTAGGTGTCTGCTATTTCCCACACCACGAGAAACTTGATTCCGTCCATAGAGAATGGAAAATATCACTTCGCTGTTTCTTTGATTTTCTCTAGAAACCAAAGATGAAAAACTATCTACCAAAGGATGTGCAGTAATCACAGTTTCTGCAAGTGAAGCTGCCTGCGTAAAATCTGCTGATGTCCCAAAGGTTTTATATCCTTTCGTCAACAATACTTTTGACATAAGATGCCTCACTGCATTCTTTGTTACTCTACCATAGACTGCAGGGCTATCTGGAACTCCTGATAAGGCTTCATTCAGATCTGCAATGATCTGATCGTAAACTTCTTGCTCTGTTGCCCGAGAAAAGTTAGTATCAGAAGTTCTTATTTCATTTAATACCAAAGGAACGCCTCCAAAATGTTCAACTAGGCTAAAGTAGGCAAATGCTCTAAAGAACTTCACCTCCGCGATCCCCCTAGTTTTATTCTCAGCAGTGATTCCTGAAATCACTTCTGCTCTATCAATGGCTGCATTTGCAGCTGATATAACTCTGTAGTTCACATTCCAATGATTGAATAGCGAGAAGTTTATGGGTCTAAGGTTCACATAATCGTTAATCTCATTGATGCCAGCTATTATTTCACCTCTTGTAAAAATATCTGTTCCAGTATGTTCTAAATCATATGCAGAAGTAGCCCCTCGCATTCTATTGTACACTTCATTCACTAATTGATCGAAGAATGCTGGGTCTGCACTTGTAATCAAATCAGATTGAAATGATCTGTTTTCTTCTTCGAGAAAATCGCTACAGCTCAATGATGAAAACATCATGACTGAAAGCACTAAGATATTTATATGTTTTTTGAAAGTTTTCATGTTGAATTCAATTAAAATTTGACATTTATACCACCCATAATAATCCTGGAAAGATTTGCAGAACCCCAACTGTTTCTAGCTGCAGTCTCTGGATCCCATCCTTCATATGAAGTGAAAGTAAATGGATTCTGGGCTGTTAAGTAAACTCTCAGGCTATTGACCTTCAAAGGAGCAATGATCGCATCCCCGAAGTTGTAACCTAAGGTGATATATCCAACTTTCACAAAAGAAACATCATGATAAACTAAAGGCTGAGCAAATGGTCCATTGTTACTTGGCTGATACCATTCATTTGAAGGATTATCAGGAGTCCAATAATTTGTTTTCAAGCTATTGAATCTAGCTGGTGTTGAATCAAATCCACCTGAGTGTGAGATATGGAAGTAACTAGGAGAAATAGCACCCTGAAGCGTGTGAACAAAGAATGAAAAGTCAAAATTCTTATAATTGAATGAATTTGTGATACCTCCTGTCCATTTTGGAAGGTTATTACCAATGATATCCCTGTCATTAGCATCAATTACACCATCATTATTGATATCCTTCACCCTTACCTGACCTGGTAATTGTCCAAAGGATTGTGCTTGATCTAACTGATCCAATTGCCATATTCCATCAAATACCCAAGTATAGATTGAACCAATTGATTCTCCCACTCTATGGATATAGGAACCTGCTTGAACACCAAACAATATTTGATCTAAATCTCCATACAGCCTAGTGATTCTATTTTGGTTACTTGCAAAATTAACAGAAGTAGTCCACTTGAAATCACCTTTATAGACATTTACAGAATTAAGTGTTAACTCAATACCCCTATTGGTAGCATCTCCGACATTTTCAAAGACTCCAGAATAACCTGACAATGAAGGTGTAGGTCTAAAGAAAATGATACCTGTATTTTGTCTATCATATAAATCTAGAGAACCATAAATTCTGTTGTTAACAAACCCAAAATCAATCCCAAGGTTAAATTCCTTTGTTCTCTCCCATGTCAAATTTCTATTTGCTAAGCTTGTAATGAAAGCAGTTTGAAATGGCTGACCTCCTAGATTAGTAAAAGCATTCCCAATAAGTGATTGAGAACCTAACGGAGCAAGTCCACCTCCTCCACCATTGTTACCCGTTTGCCCGTAACTAAATCTGATTTTTAAATCTTCAACAGCATTCTGACCTTGCATGAATATTTCATCTGATACACGCCATGCTACGGCTGCTGATGGGAAAAATGCCCACTTGTTGCCTTCAGATAAAATTGAGGAACCATCATATCTTCCTGTAAAAGTAAATAGATATTTATCTTTTAGATTGTAGTTAACTCTAGCTGTATACGATTCTAAAGTTTGTTTTGAAAAACCACTCGTTACATCACGAACATCAGGTCCTGCACCCATGTTGTAAAATAAGAATTGGTCTGTCGTAAATCCTCTTCGTTGCATTCTGTAGTTTTCATTTCGATCTAAAAACATAGAATAAACAAAGGTCGCGTTGATGACATGATCATCTCCAAATTGAGTATTGTAATTAATGATGTTATCCCAAGTGTAAGACAATCTGTTTCCGTTGGTCACATCAGCTCTTGTATTGCCGATTACTCCATTTGTTGATTTGTTGAATCTTCCTCTGTATTCGCCAAATCTTCTAAACTCAATATTTGGAGAGAAATTAGAAGTGAATTTCAAATTTTTGGTCGGACTTACAGCCAAAGAAAGATTACTCAAATAATTTAAAGTCTTTGTCTCCATAGTCATGGATTCAGGCTCAAATAAAGGGTTGGTGATGAAAGTTTCTCCTTCAAGTGGGAAAAATTTCAAATCTCCGTTTGCTTCAAATGGTGAGCCTGTTGGACGTAATCTGTAAGCGCTTCTCAACCCCTCTCTACTCCCTTCATTTCTTGTGGTAAATGAAGCATAGTTGCTAAAGCCTAAGGAAACATACTTTGAAAGTGTGGTATTTACATTTGCTCTTAAATTGAATCTCTCAAAATCTTCACCTTGAAATGTTCCCTCATCCTGTGTATAAGCCAATCCAAAGCCATAAATAGTAGCGTCATTTCCGCCACTCACATTTACTGTATGGTTTTGTTGTGCACCAGTTGTGTTAACCAAATCTATCCAGTTGGTAAATTGGCCAGCATTCACATTAGCAATTTCATTGGGTCTCATGAAATCACTCAATACAACATCATTTACAGTGAAATTTCTATTCCCAGAAGCCCATTGATTACCAACCACAGCATCCTTAAAATATTGAACAAATTCATCTCCCTGCAACATATCAGGCACGTTATAAGCCTGACGTACGCCTATATAATTGTCGTATTGTACAGAAACCCTTCCTTTTGCTCCTTTCTTAGTTTCTACAATCACAACACCATTACTTCCTCTCGAGCCATAGATTGCTGTTGCAGAAGCATCTTTCAAAACATCCATCCTCTCTATATCGGAAGGATTCAAAAATGAGATATCATTAACAAATATTCCATCAACTATGAATAATGGATTTTGGCCTGCACTAAATCCACCTTGCTCAACCGTTTCGTTAGCATTAATTGTATTTGCTCCACGAATACGAACATTGAATCCACCTCCGGGCTTGTTATCTGCTGCTTGGATATTTACACCAGCTACTTGTCCCTGCAAGGCTTGAAAAGCATTAACTTTGTTAGTTTCTCTGATGTTAGCAGAATTCATAGATCCAACTGCTCCAGTAAGATCTCTTCTTTTTGTTTCACCATATCCAATCACAACCACCTCATCAAGTTGAGAAACATCAGGTTCAATCGTTACTTCCACAAAACTCCTGTTATTTAATACAACTTCCTGCGTCATGAACCCGATGAAAGAAAACACTAAGGTTGCATTTGAAGCGTCTGGTACATTTATCGAAAACGCACCATCCAAATCTGTTACAGCTCCAATAGAAGTTCCTTTGACCACCACTGTGACCCCTGGGAACGGCTGAGAATCTTCTCCGGAGATTACCACTCCAGTGATATTAGAACTTTGTGCAAATACAGTTATTGCACTTATCATTAAAAAACCACAAGTCAGATAAAGTAATTTTAAGCTTTGTGGTAGCCGATATTTCGTCTCGAAACACTCTGACCATTTTAAGTTAGTAAGGATTTTTTTCATTTTGTTTTGGTTTATTGTTAATGTTTTTTCTCAATTCGGGTTGTAAAGCCAAATAAAAGTAGGCCTCCACTCATCGGGTCGTTCACAATAAATACTCTTCTGGGTTTAGGCACTAAAATTCTCTTAATTGACTTTTAAATAAATCAACTTAGCATTTAATATTAGATTATTTTGATTATGAAATATGTCTGTCTTTTTATACAACTAAAAAATTGTTATAATTTTTATGGTTGTTTTTTTGACACTTAAAGTAATGATTCTTTTACACCATGGTAATCAAATATATAGCGTATTTTTTTAATATATTTTGAAAATCTAGATTCAATTCCTATGCTATATTAGTGACAATTTCTCTGTGTACCAAGCCTGATTTATGCAAAGGTTTGCATGACACTTATTCCCAATATTTTTGCACTCTCAATCCTTAAGGTTTAGCAATTATTTGTTTCTAAGAAATATTTTTAACTTTTTCTTCTGAAATCTCCTTTATAGTGACAGGCCTATTGAGCGCTACAGACTTTTGCGCAGCGAGTGCAATCATCATGGCTTTGAGTCCGTCAACACCAGAAATAGGTAAAGGTTGATCTTCTATAAGTGCTTGTATGAATTTCTGCATTTCTACCTTGTAAGACATGGTATATCTTTCCATAAAGAAATTCAAAGGTAATGCTCCATGGGCTCCATGCTCGTTATAGAGAACATGCGTATCAGGTTTGTTATTATCCACTTTTGCCATCCCCTTTGATCCAAAAATCTCCAACCTTTGATCATACCCATAGATTGCTTTTCGGCTATTGTCTATTACTGCCATTGTGCCATCTTCATATTTCAATGTGATAATAGCAGTATCAATATCATTAGCCTCTTGCACACTTTCCGAAGTAAAAGCACCCGCTACGGCATAAACTTCTTCAACTTCTTTACCCATGATGAATCTTGCCATATCAAAATCATGAATCGTCATGTCCAAAAACATTCCTCCGGAGCTTTTTAAGTATTCTAAGGAAGGTGGTGCAGGGTCTCTGCTTGTGATTTTTAAAAGATGGACATCTCCAATTTCACCTTCCTGAACCAAAGATCTTATTTTTTGAAAATTTGGATCAAATCTTCTATTGAATCCGAGCATAAGATTTACCTCGGCATCTTTCACTTCTTTGAGTGTTTCCAAAACCCGGTCGATACTCAAATCATGAGGTTTTTCGCAAAAGATATGCTTACCAGCTTTGGCACATAAAGAGATGTAATCAGCATGGGTATCTGTCGGAGAACAGATAATCACCGCCTCTATATCTTTATGATGAATCAAATCTTCCGCAGTGATATTGGGAACACCTATATTTTTTTCAAAAAAAGGGTCTGAAACTGCCAGCACTTCCACGTGCTCTATTTGGTTTTTAAGGTTGTCGAAATGAATTTTCCCAATCCTTCCCATTCCGATTACTCCTACTTTTATATTTTTCATGATATTTGATTTTATTGTCTAATTGAAACAAAACTTGACTTTGCTATTTTTCAAAACTTGAGCTTCGGAAAACCTGAATCATGGGATTGAAAAATCAATGTTCTTTAGGTTTACGGAGAGATAGACCTAGTCGGAAAACCAATTATAAACCCAGTTTTTCAAGATATTTTCTATTGTGTTCAGCACAAAGCAAAGGGCTTCCCATTCCTGGAAGCACATCTTGCTCTACTACTATCCAACCAATGTATCCGCTATTCTTCAGCATGCCAGAGATTGTGGTAAAATCAACTGCACCCTCACCCAGTTTGCAAAAAACGCCTTGCTTAACCGACTCAAAATAATCCCATTTTTCGAGTTTGCTTTTTGCTCCAACTTTGGGATCATAGTCTTTGAAATGCACATGCCAGATTCTACTATGGTGATTTTTGAGTACCCGAACTGGATCTCCACCACCAAACATGCAATGTCCCATATCAAGACAGAGCCCTAACAAATTTGGATTCGTCATTTTCATCAGCGTATCGATTTCATCTTCAGTCTCTACATAGCCTGCACAGTGGTGATGAAATACGGTTCTCAAACCATATTTTTCCTTCACCTCTTTTGCAATTCTATTCGCTCCATTTGCAAATACGGCCCATTCTTCATGACTTAGTCCCATTCCTTGTACAATTCTCCCTGCATTTTGGGTGCGTTCTGGAATAGAGCCATTTTCATCAGCGAGCACAATAAATGCATTTTCAAACCCTGCCTCCACCAAAAGCTTTGCAACTTGCAATGCTTTCTCGACTCCATCTGAATGCGCTTCTTCTTTGGCTAAAGCTACCGGAACAAAAGCTCCAGGTATCCAAAATCCTTTTTCAGAAATAACTCTCTGAAGTTCCTGTGGGTCTGTGGGCATAAAACCCCAATCTCCAAGCTCAGTACCGACATATCCTGAAGTCTGCATCTCTGTCAGGACTTCCGCATACCCTTTGGATTGCCCTTCAAGGTCAAATTCCAAAGCTCCCCAAGAACAAGGGGCATTTGCTATTTTTATCATTTTATATAAAGTTTAAAATTTCCTAGTCCACTCACGAGGCCACCTTTCTATAACTACTTTTGTTTGGGTAAAAAACTCTATCCCATGTCTTCCCTGACCATGTAGATCTCCAAAAAAGCTTTCATTCCATCCACTGAAAGGGAATTGTGCCATGGGTGCTGCTACACCAATATTGATCCCAATATTGCCCGCATCTGCTTCATTTCTAAACTTTCTCGCACTCGCACCACTACTGGTAAAGACACATGCCATGTTACCATAATTATTTGCATTGATAAAAGAAATAGCCTGTTCTATATCTTGCATTGGCAAAAGGCTCATCACAGGGCCAAAAATCTCTGTCTTCACCAACTCCCCTCCTAGAGGCAGTCCTTCTAAGATGGTGGGCGCTATGAAATTCCCTTTTTGATATCCTGAAACCTGATATCCCCTACCATCCAAAAGTAAATTACCTCCTTCCGCAATCCCTTGATCTATCAACATTTCAACCCTTGATTTGCTCTGAGAAGAAATTACAGGCCCCATTTCAACCGATTCATCCAAACCAAATCCTGTGACTTTTTTCTTTGCAGCCTCAAAAACACTTTCTTTAATTCTACCATTAGTATCTCCAACAGTAATGATGTTCGAAGCAGCAAGGCATCTTTGCCCAGCACATCCATATACACTATCGGCAATAATATTTGCGGTTACATCCAAGTCTGCATCAGGCATGATGACTACAGGATTCTTTGCACCTCCCTGTGCTTGGACGCGCTTACCATTGGCGGCTCCTTTGCTGTATATGTATCTGGCAATATTCGTAGAACCGACAAAACTCACCGCCTTTACTTTGGGATGCTCCAACATTGCATCTACGGTCTCCTTGCCACCGTGGACAAGGTTCACCAGTCCGTCTGGAAGCCCGATATTTTCCATCAATTCAAATACCTTCATCATAGTCAAAGGAACCTTCTCTGAGGGCTTGAGAATAAAAGAATTGCCACAAGCAATGGCATAAGGTAAAAACCAAAATGGAATCATTCCAGGGAAATTGAAAGGTGCTATACAAACACATACTCCCAAAGGCTGTCGAATCATAAACTCATCCACACCCCTAGCTATATTTTCCGAAAACTCACTTTGAATCAAAGTAGGAGTAGCACAAGCTGTCTCCACATTTTCTATAGCACGCTGCAATTCTGCTCTAGATTCAACAATCGTTTTACCACATTCGAGGGTAATTATTCTTGAAATTTCTTCTTGATTTTGTTCCAAGAGCACCTTGAGCTTGTACAGTGGCTGAACCCGCTGCATGACGGGTACATTTCTCCATTCCAGATAAGCATCATGGGCGGATTTTACAGCTTCGTCCAGATCCTTTGCTGTACCTATTCCCATGGGAACATGCCCTAATACTTCCTGAGTGGCGGGATTCACGACAGAAGATGCCTGATCAGCTGCACTCTCTACCCATCGGCCATTGATATAGTTTTTAAGTTTTTCCATTCTATTCTTTAAAATTTAAATTGAACCAAATATGATATAGACGGCTATGGTAATGATGACCAAAATGGTGGACACCAATCCCGCATATTTCCACCCTTGCATTTTGTAATTTCCAAGAGGGTATTTTTTTACAATATTTTTTGGTGAAGGAATCAGGTAGGATATCACAAACATGATAGCACAATTGAGCAAAAACTCTATTCCCCAAACATGTACAAAATGAATATCCACTTTCAAAACAAAAGTGACCATGATGTAGAAAGCCAAACCAATGACTAAGGCTACTTTTGCAGCTAGAGCAGTCACTTTTTTGGTTAAAAATCCGGCCAACATGATCGATGCTATTGGTATAAAGAAAATTCCATTAAGCTGTTGCAGCAACTGAAACAATCCTTCTGGAGCATTGGAGACCATTGGAGCTGCTACAATCGCAATGACAGCGAGCACTGTCGCTGACACCTTCCCTGCTCTAACCAAATTTTTGTCAGAGACTTTTGGGAAAATAATCCTCTTGTATATGTCTATGCTAAAAATAGTGGAAGCACTATTTAAAACACTATTGAAAGTGCTCAAAACAGCCCCCATCAACACTGCTGCAAAGACACCTGTGAAACCAACTGGAAGGACTTTTTTGACCAATGCAGGATATACCAGATCTTGATTGTCCATCAATGCATCACCGAAATAATAAAACCCAATAACTCCTGGCAAAACGATAATGAAAGGAACAAACAACTTCAGAGCTCCTGTTAGCAAAAGTCCTTTTTGGGCTTCCACTAAGCTTTTTGCACCCAAAGCACGCTGTAAAATCGTTTGATTCATACACCAGAAATAAATCTGATTGATGATCAACCCTGTGAATAATGTTTCAAAAGGCAATACAGAGTCAGAGTCCCCTATTACGCTGAACTTCTCCGGTGAATGTTCAAAAACTTTGACAATACCATCAACAGGATTCCCATCCCCGATAAAGACCAAGGCAATCAGCGGAATCAAAACCCCACCCAGTAAAAGACCATAACCGTTGATAGTGTCAGAAACAGCAACTGCTTTGAGCCCTCCAAAAATCGCATAGATAGATCCTAAAACCCCTACAAACAATACAGTGATCCAAATTCCTTCCTGATGACTTACGCCCAGTAATTCGGAAATTTCGAAGAGACTCTCAAGATTAATCGCCCCTGTATAAAGTACTATCGGCAATAATGTGACAGCAAATGAAACCAGAAGAAAAAATGCAACCAAAGACCTCGTAGAAGCATCAAATCGCTCTTCTAAATATTGGGGAATCGTGATAAGTCCCATCTTGAGATACTTCGGTACAAAATACAAAGCAGCCAAAATCAAAGCCAAAGCAGAAGTCACTTCCCAAGCAACGATGATAAACCCATTTTTGTAAGAAGACCCATTCATTCCTACCAAATGCTCGGTAGAAATATTCGTCATGATCATAGATCCTGCTATGACTACACCTGTTAGACTTTTACCACCTAAAAAATATCCTTCTTGTGTGGAAAGATTTTCATTTCTGGTTTTGTACCAAGAATAAAAAGCCACGAAGAGTGTAAAGCCTACAAAACTGACGATGGTAAGTACCATTGGATGATTTTTTGGGTTTGGTTGCTAAGGGTAATTTGATCAGATCAATTAAAATATCTCTGCTTCTTTTGGTTTTCCTTCATTTTGCCAAAGGCATCTTTCACAGAATCTTTTTCAGAAACTTCCGATACTGGCACTTCCCACCAGGCATGTCCATACCCAGCAAGTTTTCTTTCTGGCTTCGTTTCTACATAGATCACAGTTGTCTTGCTGTATTCTTTGGCTTGCTTCAAAGCGTCCTTGAGGCTATGATTGTTCTCTGCTTTTATTAATTCTGCTCCCAAGCTTCTCACATTTTCTGCCAAGTCAACTGGCAAAAAACCTCCATCAAGCTGTCCTGTTTCAGGATTTCTGTATTGATAGGAAGTGCCAAAACCTTCTGTTCCGAGTGATTTTGATAAGCCTCCAATACTTGCATAGCCATTGTTATTGATCAAAATAATCGTCAGCTTATAGCCTTCCTGAATGGAAGTGACGATTTCTGTTCCCATCATTAAGTAGCTTCCATCTCCAACCATCACGTATATCTCCCGATCTGGGCAAGCCATCTTTGCTCCAAGACCTCCCGCTATTTCATAACCCATACAAGAAAAACCATATTCAAGGTGAAAACCTTTGGGATCTCGCGTTCTCCAAAGTTTATGAAGATCGCCAGGCAAGCTTCCCGCAGCACATAGAACTACGTCTTTTGGATCAGAGAAATCATTTACTGCTCCTATGACTTCGGATTGATACATCAAGCCCTCGGAATTTGGAAGATAAGCCTCGCTTACTTTTTCATCCCAACTAATATTAAATTCCGCAGCTTTGTTTCTATAAAAAATATCTGTTTCAAAGCCTTCCAAAAGCTTGGAGAGTGCTTCAAGAGTGGCTCGTGCATCCCCTGTCAGCGACAATGCACCGTGTTTGAATGCATCAAATGCAGCGATATTGATATTGATAAATTTGACTTCCTTGTTTTGGAAAGCTGTTTTGGAAGCTGTCGTAAAATCACTGTATCTAGTTCCTATCCCAATAATCAAGTCAGCTTCTGTGCTGTGTACGTTGGCACCTTTTGTTCCCGTAGCACCAGTAGCTCCCAAATTCAAAGGATGATCAAAAGGTAAAGCGCCTTTTCCAGCAAAAGTCTCCCCAACAGGAATACCTGTTTGCTCAATGAAACTTTTCAATTCATCTGTTGCCTCACTGTAGATTACTCCACCTCCTGCGATGATCATCGGTTTTTTCGAATTCCGGATCAGTTCAGCAGCACGTTTTAATAGCTCAAATTCAGGAACTGGCCTTGGGATATACCATATTTTTTCTTCGAAAAAGGACTCTGGGAATTCAAAGGATTCTGCCTGAACATCTTGGGGAAGGCAGATTGTAACTGCCCCTGTTTCATCCTGTGAAGTAAGAACCCGCATTGCTGCCGGCAGAGAATTGATCAATTGTTCGGGTCTATTGATTCTATCCCAGTATTTTGAAATTGGCTTGAAGCAATCATTAACCGATATATCTTGTGTATAGGAAGCTTCCAACTGTTGCAAAACTGGGTCGACTTTTCTTGTTGAAAATATATCCCCAGGTAATAGCAGTACAGGAATTCTATTGATGGTAGCCCCTGCAGCAGCGGTAATCATATTGGTAGCGCCAGGGCCAATGGAAGAAGTGCAAGCAAATGTGGAAAGTCTATTTTTCATTTTGGCAAAAGCAGCAGCAGTGTGTACCATTGCTTGTTCATTTCTACTTTGGTAGAATTTGAAATCTGGCATTTGGTGCAAAGCCTGTCCAATTCCTCCAACATTTCCATGACCAAATATCCCAAAACAACCAGCAAAAAATGGTTGTACGACACCATCCCTTTCTACTTTTTGCATCGTAAGAAACCTGATCAAAGCTTGGGCTACTGTTAGTTTTATTGTGTTCATTGATATTTTCTTCAGTTGGTTAGATAGAATTATTTTTCAAAAACCTCCATGGGACTTTATAAAGGCCATGGATTCATCCAAAGCAGGCATAAAGTTGGCGCAACCTGATTGCAGCACTACTTGAGCTCCACTGGCATTTCCCATCCTGCATGCTTTGTACAAAGACCAGCCTTGCAAATAACCATAGATAAATCCTGAGGCAAAGGCATCCCCTGCTCCAAGTACATTGAGCGGCTCAACTGGAAATCCAGGAACTTCTATTATTTCACCTTTTGAAGTATAGACCGTCACTCCCTGAGCACCTCTTTTGACCAAAAGGATCTCTACCCCTGTCTCCAGAATCGATTGAATAGCTTCATTGACATCCCCGGTGATTTTTGGTGCAGAAATCTGTTGATGCTCGATCGTGATCTGGCTTTGGTCTTTGAGCATGGCCGCCAAAATCTCCTCTTCGGTTCCTATCGCAATTTTCACTTTTGGCAAAATCGCCCTGACATTGAGCCCAAATGCTCTCACATCATGCCACTGATCTGCCCTGAAGTCAATATCCAAAACCACAGGAACATTTTCAGAATAAGCCTTTTCTACAGAGAAAAAAACTGTTGACTTACTCGGTTCTTTACTCAAAGCGGTAGCTGAGATTTCAACCAATCTGTAGTCTTCAAAAGCTATTTGCAAGGCATGATCGATAGTGATTTGAATATCCGCACAATTATCTCTGTAGTAGACCAATGGAAACCTATCAGGTGGCTGAATACCCAATACTACAGCACTGCTTCTGGCTCCGGGAATCCGCACCACGTGATTGGTGTCAATTTTTTCCTTTTCAAGAAAATTCAAAATAAAATCTCCTACCTTATCCTCTCCCACCCCAGTGAACAAAGAACAGTTCAAGCCCAACCTGGAACATCCGGTAGCAATATTCAAGGGAGAACCACCAACAAAAGCATCAAAGCCTTTGATATCTACAAAATCAGCACCTACCTGTTGGCTGTAAAGGTCAATAGAAGAGCGACCGATCGTTAGTACATCTTTTTGCTTATCCATTTTTACCATTCATTTCAGCAGTGACCATTGGGATTCTAGCATCCTTACCTTTCCATGAATCAAAGATCCAAGTATGGTCTGGATCTGGTGTATTGGCAAGCGACTGATCACTGCCTGTAAGGAAATTCAGATAATAAACATTGTATCCGTGACCAGCTACAACAGGATGGTAACCTTTTGGGACCAACACAACATCATTATTTCTAGCTACAGCGATCTCGTCCAAACTTCTATCTTGGGTATAAATCTGCTGAATTGCATAGCCTTGGGGCTTGTCAATCTTGTAGAAATAAGTCTCTTCCAACCTCGCTTCCAATAAGTTCCCATCTTTATCAAGGATCCTTTCGTCGTGTTTGTGCGCTGGAAAAGAACTCCAATTGCCCGAGGGTGTATACACTTCTACCGCTACGAGTCGATGACATGGCGCTCCTGGACCTAGGAGATCATTAATCTGTCTGGTGGCATTATCACCACCCCTGATTTCGATTTGAACCATTTCGGGGGTTTTGAAATAAGGTGAAAAATCTCTGTCAGTCTCACACCATCCACAAGCGATGTCGAGAAAATCAGAATCAGCTTTCAATTCGAAATTGGTATTTCGCGGAAGATAAAGTGTATGGGCTATTCCAGAAAAAACATCTTTTCTACCGTTTTTCGTCTGCCATGAACCTTTGTCAGAATCTACACTGAAATCCCCTGAAAGTAGAACAATCGCGTATTCATTTTCCCCTGTAAAACCTTTCCAAACTTCAGCCTTTTTCATCAATCGGGCTTCAAAGTTCAAAAGCTCCCAATTTCCATCTTCCTTGGTAATCTTTTGATAGATTCCTTGGGTCGCTATGGGTTTTGCCAACAGTGGGTATTTTTTGTCTCTTTTCATTGGGTATATTGTTAATATTTCTGGATTCTAAGTTTCAATTGAAATTCTTTGCTTTTCCTGTGGAACCCAGCAGATCAAATTTTCTTAAAATCGTCTCAATCAATTCATTTCTGTAAATTTTACCGGGAATAATGGGATCGAATAAATCAGGCTTTTGGTGGAAAAATTCCCTATGAACACCAGTCCAAAGTACCCTGAGGTCTGTAGCAATGTTCACTTTGCACACCCCTAGTTGGATTGCTTGTTTTATTTCTTCGTCGGAAACTCCTCTGCTTCCAGTTTTGATATTGCCACCGAATTTGTTGATCCTCTGTACTTCATTTTGATTGACAGATGAACCTCCATGCAGAACCAAAGGAAATCTTGGTAGTAGTGATTGTATTTTTTCTAAAATATCGAATCGAATCCCTTGGTTTCCTGAAAATTTATAAGCTCCGTGACTGGTACCTACTGCTATAGCCAAGCTGTCACATTTCGTCTTGGTCACAAAATCCAACACTTCTTCTGGCTTGGTATATTTGGCAAGAGAATCTTCTATCTCCATATCATCTTCTATCCCACTGAGGACACCCAACTCCGCTTCCACAGGAATACCTAATGCATGAGCTTTTCTGACGACCTCAGAAGTCCTTTTTACATCCGTTGAAAAAATATCATGTGAAGCATCGATCATCACGGAAGAGTACTGTCCTGAATCTAAAGCTGCTTCTATATGTGGCTCGTTGCCATGATCTAAATGAAGTGAATAAACTACCTTTGGAAACATCCTTGAAGCCGTAGCAATCATAGAAAGGATCATTTCCGCACCAGCATATTCTCTAGCGACGGGAGTCGTCTGAATGATCACAGGAGATTCCGCTTTTTCAGCTGCTTCAAAAACCGCCAAAACCTGCTCCATCGTAAAAACATTGATGGCAGCCAAAGCATATTTTCCATAGCAGTCATTGAGGAGTGTCTGGGTTTTGACTTTCATTATTTTGGGTTGTATTTATTATACAATACAACATGAAAAACACCAAATATGAAAGGTTCTAATCAAATAGTAATGTGCAAAGGTTTGCATAGATGAAATATCAAATTATCGGCAACAATTCAGATATGCTTTTTCAAAAAAGTTCTTGGTCTATCCTAACCCATTTCTTCTAGTATCTAACTAAAATAATCTCAAAAACATTTCTGGAATACTGAGAATACTTAGCCACTAGTTAAACTGTAATCTGATGTCATAGCGGATAATCATGATTCTCTCAAAGTCTAACTAATCTTTGGTATTACTGTCCGCTATAATTCAAAAGATAAAAGCATGTATTGATATAAAAAATCACTACAAATCATGTCATACGCTATCTCACTTCAACTCCTCTACAATCAAATCTGCTATGGTCTCTACTCTCAGCATGTCTGATTCTAGGGCATAGCTGTTGATATGGGTATCTGTCGTGATTACCTTTTCGATGACACCTGAGGCTTTGATTTTATCTAGAGCATCATTATTAAACAAACCGTGAGTGGTGATTGTGAAGATTTTATTTGCGCCAGCTTCCTTGTAGGCTTTGGCAGCATTGATCAAAGATCCACCTGTTCGGATCATATCATCATAGATGACTACATCTTTCCCCTCAACATCGGCTGAGATGCTGGTAACTTCTGTTTTGTCTCCAGATACTCTTCTTTTGAAAACAAAAGCAGCATTTACTCCCATATCATTTGCCAAAGACTCAACCCACTTGGCGCGGCCTGCATCCGTACAAGCCATCACAAATCCAGGTGCCGCCAACTCCAATGCCACTTTGGTTACAATAGATTTACAGTACACGTGATTGATCAAAACCTGACCTTCGAAATAGTGTGGAATCCCTTCAGAGTGCAAATCAAAAAACATGAAATGATTTCCCTGACTTGTTCTAGGTAGAGAGGAAAACATCACAGCACGGGATTTAGCGGTGACCACCTCCCCTTTTTTGACTGCCCTTTCCATGGTGGAATAGCCGAAATATGGAAAAATGATAAAGATGGATTTTGCTCCATATTTAATTAATGCATGGGCCAAGTCATAGATTTCTAGTGTATCTGAATCAGAAATAGTCCCACCAATCAATACGACATTTCTCTCGTAAACATCCGTCAAAATCCGCTGATAACGTTCACCATCTGGAAACTGCTTCACTTCAATTTCACCCTTGTCAAAGTCTCCGACTTTTAAAACACGCTCTCTGAGATAGCTGTATGCTTGCGTTGAAAAGATGATTTTTTTATTCTTGATCATAGTTTTTCATTTTGAAAACAAGGTCTGTCCGCAATTGATAGAGGTTTTCCTCCAAACCAACAGGATAGACATGAGGATTGGTCAGTCGCTTATGTGTTTTGTCAAAGCACTGTAAATTATCTTTGGTATTTTGTTTAATAGCTTCTATAGGTGGACAAACATAAACTTGCTGCCCTGCTTTAAAAATTGGTTTCAAAAGCTTATACTCTTCTAAATCTCCTAAATTCAATCTTTTCCTCTTTGTTGAATCTATAGGGTCAATGATCATTACAGATGATTTATTATCAACATCCTCTTGTAGAAAAATCATATCAGCCACTGCCCTTCCATTTCGCAAAAATCTGCTGATCTGATGTTCTCCAGGGATATTAATTTTAATAGATTGTTGAGAAACTTTGACCTTTGGTTCCCAAACCCCTTCCTTATTTTTGATTGCTGCTAATTTATATACCGCACCCAATGCAGGTTGGTCGTAAGCAGTGACTAACTTAGTCCCTACTCCCCAGACACTTATTGAAGCTTCTTGGATTTTCAAAGAGGTAATAATATGTTCGTCCAAATCGTTGCTTGCCACCACTTTTGCATCAGGAAAACCAGCTTCATCGAGCATCTCTCTTGCTATATTAGAAAAATAAGCCAAATCGCCAGAGTCGATCCTGACTCCTAACATTTCCTTGCCATTTTCTCTCAGGATCTTACCAACTTCGATGGCGTTTCGAATTCCATTGACCGTATCGTAAGTATCTACTAAGAAAATACATTTCTCAGGAAAAGCATCTGCATAAGCTTTAAAGGCTTCCAATTCTGTATCAAATGACATGATCCAACTGTGGGCATGTGTTCCTGAAACAGGAATTCCAAAAAGCTTGCCTGCCATCACATTGCTAGTTGCTGAGCAACCGCCAATATAGGATGCGCGGCTTGCTGCCAAAGCGCCATCAATTCCTTGAGCTCTTCTCAAGCCAAACTCTAAAACAGAATCACCTTTTGCTGCCAAAACTACCCTTGCTGCTTTTGTAGCAATCAAAGTCTGGAAATTGATGATATTCAGCAAGGCAGTCTCCAATAGTTGACACTGAATCAAAGGCCCTTTAACCCTAATCAGTGGCGTATGCGGAAAGACTACGGTTCCTTCTTCTACAGCGTCTATGTCACAGCTGAATTTCATTTCTTTGAGATAATCCAAAAAATCAGGGACAAAAACAGGGCTTCCATCTGAGTTTTTCATATTCCCCAGATAGCTGAGATCATCTTCATTGAAGGTGAAATTATTGCAAAAATCAACTACATATTCTAATCCTGCTGCAATGGTAAAACCGCTTTGAAAAGGGTGTTTTCGAAAGAAAAGATTAAATACTGCTTCTTGTTCTGACTTTCCTGATTTCCAGTAAGCATAAGCCATGGTGAGCTGATAAAAATCTGTCAAAAGTGCAAGTGAGCCCTGATACAGGTCCTTTGTAATCTTCATAAGGTTTGTGTTTGTGTTCAAATTTAAGGTAAATTGAGATCAAAAACCCTGAAAAAATGATTTTATGCTATGTTTGGTATATTTTAAAGGAATTATGGCAAAAAGATTGTGCTTTAAACAAATTCTGAAAATTCTTATTACATTTTTGAAACTTACTTCGACTTATAAATAGAACTGAATGAAGCTATCTAAAACTTATTCTGAAAATTCGATTCTTGATGACATTAAGGCCGGCGGAAGTCAACTTAACAAAGCATTAGGCTTTATGTATTCGTCGTATTATGGACTCTTGGAAAGCATCATTCTCAAGAACAGTGGAAACGAGGATGACGCAGCAGACGTAATTCAAGACACGTTTTTGGCTTTTGTGAAAATGGTACAAGATGGGAGATTCCGTAAAGAGGCTGGCGTAAAATCCATGCTTTACAGTATCGTGCGAAATCTTTGGATCACAGAAATAAGGAAAAGAAAAAGTACTCAGAATAGACATGAAATATTTGAGCAGGGTAATGATGTCGAGGTGGAAGGAGTTAGTGTAGAAATAGAGAAAATTGAAAACCAAAAATTGATATTATCACTTTTTGAATCAATTGGTAAGAAGTGTAAAAGCATTTTAATTTCATTCTACTATGAAAACCTGTCAATGAAAGATATTATGGAAAAGGAGGATTTTTCAAGCGAGCAAGTTTTGAGAAACAAGAAATATAAGTGTTTGAAATCCTTAATTGAAAAAGTAAATGGGAATGTAATATTGGCTAAATCTGTAAAAAATGCGCTCCAAAATGATTGATGATAAAAATATTACCCGCCTTGATGCCTATTTAGACAATAAGCTTTCTGAAGAAGAAAAAAACTTACTTCTACAAGAACTGAAGGAAAATGCAGCGTTGAATGAACTTTTGGAATTATTAAAGATATCTAGAGAAAGCATCGAATTAGGAGGATTGAAAAATCAAATTCAATCAGTCCAAAAAGAATATCTCAAAATCAGAGCTACTCAAGTTGTCAAAATCAAACCGTCCACTTGGTGGATTGGGGTGGCTGCGTCTATTTCCCTTTTCATACTTATTGGAAACTTTTGGATTCAAAAATTACCATCTCAACTTATTGAAGACAATTACATTTCTTACGAAATATCAACCATGCGTTCATCTGAAATCCCTTTGAGCGTATTAGAAAATGATTTCAAAAACAAAGCGTGGACGAGTATTCTGTCTGCTGTTCCTCAAAACTCCGAAAATCAATCAGAAGTATTTTTGGCTGGTATAGCTGCATATGAACTAGGAGATTTTGAAAGTGCTATTGAATATTTGGAACGTGTGATTCAGCTCAATCAAGACTTAAGTGATAGGTATTTTCACGACGAAGCAGAGTATTATTTAAGTCTCTCACTATTGAAGTTAGAAAAATATGATAATGCATTAGTATTGTTTGAAAAAATAAATTTGGATGAAAATCACATTTATCATGGGATATTTACCAATTCTGATTTATTAAAACTTAAGGTTTTGACCTGGGTGAAAAATTAGTACAGTTATTGTAAAATAAAATTTCAAAAAAAAAACCACATAATTGATTACATCATGAAGATCTGTTTCGACAAATTCATGAAACTAAAATTAAAACTATTATGAAAATCACAAAACACATTTTAACAACATTTGTCTTAGCGGCAGCATTCGCTTTCACATCTTGTAACAATGACGATGAGCTTCCAGGTACTGGGGAAGGTAGATTAGGTTTCGCATTTGTTTTAAATAATGGCGGAACAAGTTCAGCAAATGGAAGAGTGGCTAACAGCAACTTGACAATCGAAAATGGTTTCATTCAAATCAAAGAATTGGAGTTTGAAGTAGAAGGAAGAAACGAAATGGGCATCTTCTCTAGAGAATTCGAAATTGAATTTAATGAAATCAGAAAAGTAACATTTGATGAATTTGATGAATCTTCTGACTTCTTTATCAATATTGAAGCTGGTGAGTATAAAGAAATTGAGTTAGAACTTGATTTGATAGATTACAGAAATGAGCCCTCTATCTATATCGAAGGATCTTATGCTTTTGAAGATGGTTCTACAACGCCAGTTGTCTTTGAATACTACGGCGATGAAATTGACTTCGAGGTGGAAATAGAAAGTGATGACGAAGAGTTTTTCACTGTCGATGCACAAAACAATCCTTTGGCACTTTTTGAAATAAGTGCAGTAAACTGGTTCAGAGGAGTTACAGATGCAGACTTTGAGAATGCTGAGGTTGTAGATGGCGTTATCTTAATCAATAAAGATAATAACACAAGCATCTACAACAGAGTCAAAAACAACATCGACGAGTTTGCAGATATTGAAATAGAATTGAAAAACTAATTGGAAAAGTTTGTTTAATCCCACATTAAATCCATCCCTTTTGGGGTGGATTTTTTTTGTTTAAGATAAAATAAAAGCAAAAGAGCACTAAGCAGAATGGCAATCACATACCATATAATTGATTTCATATTATTCCTTGGTTGATGATTACCAATAAATACCAAATGACTCCAAAAAGAGGGATGATGAAATTGGCTCATTTGAGGGTCATTCAAAAGATCCAATTGTGCCAAGCGCAATGCATCAGCATATCCACTTCCCTTGTCAAGGTGATGATAGAATCTGGTTGAAATATATGCTGTTGCCAGATCTTCTGCCTTCCATAATGTGGTGACAATATTTGGGCAACCTGCGAAAGAAAAAGCGCGAGAAATACTCAAAACACCCTCACTTTGACTGATTAATCCTGCATTAGTCTCACAAGCACTCAAAAATACTAGCGAAGTACTTTCTAAGTCAAGATTGTAGATTTCATGAGTAAAAAGCCGACTTGAATTATCTCCCGGGTAAAAAGCTATAAATGCTTGACTGGGGTCATTGGGATCAGAGAGCGCATGTGTTGCCAAATGAATGATTTCAGAGTTTGGGGCAATTTCCAGAAACTGCTGCTTTGTGGCTAATTCATCACTGAATTTGTTTTCGGATATGGCATCAATTTCTATCTGGGACTGGGGTAATTGATTTAGAGAAATATCATCGTCAGACCAAAAATTAGCTGAGAAGGGTGCAAATGCGATCTTGTTCTCATTTGAAAATTTTAAGTTTTTTATTTCAGTCAAAAACTCTACTGAATATTGGTAAGAGATTGTGAACTGTTCGACCAAGAATTTTCCACTTTCTGTTTCTAATGCTGCAAAAGGTAAATCCATCAAAACCCCGTGCGGAATAATTATCAAATTGCTGTATTTGCTCCATTCAACATCCGGTAGCGAAAAAAGCTGTTCATGTAATTTTGCTCCCAAGTTTCCTTTTTGATAGCGCACTCCCGGCTGATACTCTTTTAAAGCTCTCTTGAATTCCTTTAAATTGTTTGATAGTTCCTCCTTCTTTTCTATTCTATCGACAGTTAATTTTTTGTTGTCTAGGAGAAAAATATAGATTTCTTCATCAGTTTCAAAAAAAGAAACCAAAGCTGAATTCCTATCTAAAATATTATTTTGAATTGATTTTATATCAAAACTCTCGTCGGCAAGCTTCGCTTGCATGTATTCAGGAATTTCATTGAGTTGATCGATCAATCTGGAAAGTGCAAGTCTACTAGATCGAAGTTCAGCTTGATATTGTTCAATTAGATTATTGTCATTCGTGGCAGAGATTTGCTGTTGAAGTCTTGAAATGGAAAATTGTAAATCTCTCTCCTTCTGCAATAAATCAGTTGGCAATTCAAGGTTTCTCTTTACTTTTTTTTCTTTAAGACTTAAGTCCAGTGATGTTGCTTTATTTTTTTCTACCCATTCAAACAACAATACAAGATCTTCATAATTGCCAGAGATTTGATATAGATTATAAAGGTATTTGATTGCATCTTCATACGCTTTCAGTGCATAATCAGCAAGAAAGATTCTGGCTTCATCGTTATCATAATAATTTGCGATTTGAAAAGCAATGTTAAAAGCAGTTTGAAAAGTCTCGATTGAGGCCTTTCTATATTTTTCATCTTTGGTTTGAAGATAGAGCTCCATGAGCGAATTGGCTTTTCTACTCACACTTTCAAATAACTGGAAGGTAGCAAACCCAAGACTGAATTCCAATGGATTTGAAAGCACATTTCCATTTTCAAAAACACCATCAATTTCAATAATCGATTGATGGAAGAATTTAATTGCATCTTCAAATTTGCGTTCTTCAAAAGCTATTTTCCCTAGAAGTAGAAATGTATTTCCTAGTTGAAAATTATTCTCTCTAATACCTGAATTCGTTTTTATCAATTCTTTTAAAATTTCTTTAGAGCTCTCAAAGTCATTTTTCAAAAAAGAAACTTCGGCCAATTGATTTTGAAAGGAAATTGAGTTTTTAATTTCTTCGGAGGATATTAAATTCAAATAATAGAATGCAGAGTCAGGTTCTGATTTTTCGAGATAGACTTCAGAAATTTGAGAAAGTGCACGGTCATCGTTTAGCCCAAAAGAGAGCATATCTTGATATATTTTCAAAGCACTATCCAGTTGACTCAAGCCCATCAAGGAAGAACCGATGTTATTCAAAAAAGAGTATTCAGCATATTGAAGATATTCATCTAATTCCGAGAACGATTTATCTCCTACTGAAAGATCCCTAGCTTGATTAAAATAATTAATTGATTGAATATAATTACCAGATTCATAATAAATTACTCCAAGCGAATTATAAAGCCTTGAAGCTTCGAGTTTAGAGTTCTTTTTACTTAATAATTTTTCTGCATTTTTTAGGAAGAAAATACTGCTATCGGCCTTTGAAACTCGATAATATGATTCCCCTAAAAACAAATTGCTCGCAAAAAATAAAGTATCCAAAACTTCCTCTTTGTAATTAAAAAATACCCCCTCTCTATAAGCAGATATCGCTTTTTCAAAATCATTATTTATCAAATAAAGATTTCCAACCTTTTCGTAGATATCCAGAATAACTTCACTTGAGAGAGAAGTATTCAAGGGATCATTCATGATCTGAGTTAAAAAATCCAATGCGATGCTATCCGACTCAGCTGTTGGTTGTGGAGATTCATAGTAGGCAATTGCCTGATTATATTTGGTTAATAAGGCCTGCTCTTGAGTCGGATTATTCGCTTGAATAGCTAGAAATAAAAAAAGAAAAAAGATCCTTAGAAACATTGTACAGAGGTTGATTCAACTTGTACAATGTTACTTATTTTATTGTAATCTGGCAACAATAATCAAATAGGGAGGTCGTGGTTTTACCCTCAAATTATCTTGTGCAAGCCTGGCATTCAAATAAGAATTTGAATTATTAAGACCCAAAAGTTGGTTATTTTTCTCTTCAACTTCATCTATAAGACTTTGTGGAACTTCTGTCAATGTTTCAAAATAAAACAACCTTAAATCCAGAGAATTCAAAGCGCTCAAGCTATTGTCATTTAATCTGTAATACATAGTCACATCCAAAGTAGAACCATTGGCTGGGTTGATACCAAAAGCATTATTTGAAACAGTTTGCTCTAAATCAATTTCTCCTGTCGAGGCACTAACCTCAATTCCAATATCTGACAAATCTGTTCCATCTGGACCATCTTCATCAAATTTACAATCATCATCGCCATCATCATCGTCTTCGGGGCAGGGTGATATCCCAGATGAATCTCCGTTGAAGACTGGAAAAGCAATCAGTTCTTGTTGATCTAAGACATAAATTTTATCTAAATAATTAACCCCTGAAATTACGATATCCAATTCACAACTCTGATCACTATTAGCAGGAGTAAAAGAGACTCTGTATTTCAATCCAGTCTCACTGGCATTGATGTCAATCTCTCCAGTTAACGAATCTAACGCAAGACCTTCGGGAATAGAAGAAAAAATTCCGTTCAAATTCTGTTGTGGAAGGATTTTATTACTGGATGCATCATTGATATAGAAAACCGTGTCAGGGTAAGAAAACGCTTCACATATTGCATTTAGATTTCTTTCATTGGGATCTACTCTTTTGCAAGAGATAAAAGCAAGAATACTTAAGCTTAATAATATTGTGAGCGTCTTATTCATTATAAAATGGATTAATGTTCCTTATAAGTCGAATCAAATAAGATTTTTGTAATCAGAAAATTCAAACTTTTTAAATTTATTTTTTAACAAGCTTGTCATGATAATAATTCTAATAAGAGATAAACTCTAGAAAATTAGACTCTGTTTTCATTTTCAAGTGTTACTTTTTGGATGTTACATTCAAGAGTACTCCTGCTAGCACAAGTATCATTCCCATGTAAGTCATCAGGCTATACGTTTCATCGAATAGTAAGAAGCCAAAACTCAAAGCATAAATGATGGTCACATAACTTAAGCTGGCTACTTTTGATAAATTGGCGTTTTGGTAGGCTAAAGTCATGAAATACTGCGCAGCTTGCGTCAAAACTCCTACGATGATTAATATTAGCCAATCTTTTCCTACAGGTGTAATCCAATAAAAGTAAGACAAGACAGCTGCGATCGGAGTCGTTATCAAAGGAAAATAAAACATGATTACAAGTGGGTGTTCTGAGTTTTTCAGTTTTCTAATCACATTATAAGCAATACCCATGGCTAGCGATGCAATCAATCCAATACCCAAATCGAAGGAAGTAATTCTAGGATCAAAACCCTCAATAATCACTACACCTATAAAAGAAACCCCAAAATAAAGGTATTTCCGCTTTGCAACTTTTTCCTTTACTATAAAAATCCCTAAGATGGTGGTGAAGATTGGAGCTAAGTAATTTATGGTAACTGCACTAGCAAGAGGTATGGTTTGAAGGTTATAAAAGAAAGCCATCAAACCAATAGACCCAGCAATCCCACGTGTGATCAGCAATTTCTTGTTATTACCAAAAAGAGGGACATTGATTCTTTTGAGTGCAAAATAGGTCATGAAAAAACTCATCACGGACCTAAACAGAATAATTTCTATAGCGGGAATATGAGGAATCATTTTCACTGCGACATTCATCAGTGAAAACAAAAGACCTGCCAATAGCATGTGCTGAACACTTTTCTTACTCAAAATCAGTGGGAATTAAATGGTAGAGTTTTTGATTAAAGGTGAAACTCTTGAGAATAGTTCCTCAATAAAACTCTTGAAAACATTGTTATCAAGAAGCTGTTGTCTATACAAGCACAAATTAAAAATCATAACCCTTATGGCACTTAAGAAAGGACAAAAAGCTCCCAATTTTACCTTACCTTCTACCTCAGGTGAAAAATTCACACTGAACAAAAATGCATCGGGAAAAGCGTGTATCATTTATTTTTATCCGAAAGACTATACCAAAGTCTGTACAGCCGAAGCATGTGTTTTTCGAGATCAATTTGCTGCTTTTCGGGAATTAGATATCCCAGTATATGGCATCAGTCGTGATTCTATCGAGACACATTTAAAGTTTCAAAAAGAATTTAATTTACCTTTTGACCTATTGAGTGACCAAAAAGGTGATGTTTGCAAAGCTTATGACGCATTGATTCCACTGGTCAGAATGCCAAAACGAGTAACTTATCTACTCGATAGTTATCATCTCGTACAAGGTGTATTTTCAGATATGTTTGAATCAAAAAAACACGTAGACGAAATGCTGGCGATTCTTCAAAAGAAATAACATAAAAATGTTTTATTGATCTTGAGCCTTTGAATTGTTTAGCATAAATGTAGATTTCAAGCTTTTCTAAATCCCAGAAACAATTTTCCCATCCTGCATGGTTAGCATCCTGTCTGCCATTTGAGCAAGTTCTTGATTGTGCGTAACGATCACGAATGATTGACCAAATTCATCTCTCAGTCTAAAAAATAGCTCGTGTAAGTCTTGAGCACTTTTGGAATCCAAATTCCCACTTGGTTCATCTGCAAAAATTATCTTGGGATCATTGATTAGCGCTCTAGCCACTGCAACTCTTTGTTGCTCTCCACCAGAAAGTTCTGATGGTTTGTGCTCTAATCTGCTTTCCACGCCCAAAATTGTAGCCAATTCGAAGGCTCTTTTCTTCAATTCTTTTTCATCCCTACCTGCTATCAAGCCGGGAATAATAATATTTTCTTCTGCGTTGAATTCAGGCAAAAGATTGTGGAATTGGAAAATAAAACCGATTTCAAGATTTCTGAATTCTGCAAGTTTGTCACCTTTCAACTTGGTGATATTGGTTTCCCCTACTTTGACCTCGCCTTTGTCTGCTTCATCAAGTGTGCCCAAAATATGTAAAAGTGTACTTTTCCCTGCTCCAGATGCACCGACTATAGACACCACCTCTCCGCGACTGATCGTAACATCCACACCCTTAAGCACATGGAGGTCTCCATAAAATTTCTCTATTCCTTTAGCTATCAGCATATCCATTTCTTAATCTAGTCAAATTTATAACGAGCATTCGGATTTGCCTCAAAAATGCTAATTATTTACCAAATGAGACTTTTTTTAACTTGAAAAATCGACTTGAAGGCCTTAACTTCGTGCAAAAATTTCACAAGAATGAATATACACGAATATCAAGCAAAAGAAGTTTTAAAGAGTTATGGTGTTAAAATTCAGGAAGGCATCGTAGCAGATACACCTGAAGCAGCACTTGAAGCGGCCAAAAAACTCAATGCAGAGACTGGCACTTCATGGTATGTGTTGAAAGCACAAATCCATGCCGGTGGACGTGGAAAGGGTAAAGTTCAAGAAACAGATTCCAACGGAGTGGTTCTTGCCAAGAAATTGGAAGATGTAGCTGAAAAAGCCAAAAACATTCTTGGAGGTACTTTGGTGACGATCCAAACAGGTTCTGAAGGTAAAAAAGTTAATAAGATTCTTGTAGCTGAGGATGTGTATTATCCTGGTGCTTCAGAACCAAAGGAATATTATCTCTCTATCCTTTTGGACAGAGCTAAAGGTTGCAATGTGATCATGGCTTCTACAGAAGGTGGGATGGATATTGAAGAAGTAGCAGAAAAAACTCCAGAGAAAATCATCAAAGAATGGGTAGATCCTAAAGTAGGTCTTCAAGGTTTCCAAGCTAGAAAAGTAGCTTTCAAACTAGGCCTTGAAGGAAACGCGTTCAAAGAAATGGTGAAATTCATCACTGCACTTTATGCTGCTTATGAAGGAACTGATTCTTCTCAATTTGAAATCAATCCTGTATTGAAAACATCTGATGATAAAATTTTGGCAGTAGATGCTAAAGTTAATATAGATGACAATGCACTTTATAGACAAAAGAATCTTGCCGCAATGAGAGATATTGCTGAAGAAGATCCTTTGGAAGTAGAAGCAGCTGAATCTGGTCTAAACTATGTGAAACTTGACGGAAACGTAGGTTGCATGGTAAATGGTGCTGGACTTGCGATGGCGACTATGGATATGATTAAGCTTTCTGGTGGTGAACCTGCTAACTTCCTTGATGTAGGTGGCGGGGCCAATGCAACTACAGTAGAAGCTGGATTTAGAATCATCTTGAAAGATCCAAACGTAAAAGCAATCTTGATCAATGTGTTCGGTGGTATCGTAAGATGTGACAGAATCGCAAATGGTGTGGTAGAAGCTTACAAATCAATTGGTGATATTCGTGTTCCAATTATCGTAAGACTTCAAGGAACGAATGCTGAAGAAGGTGCAAAAATCATCGATGAATCAGGATTGAAAGTTTCTTCTGCTATTACTTTGAAAGAAGCAGCAGAAAAAGTAAAAGAAGCAATTGCCTAATTTGAAATTATATAAAAAGGGATTGAATTGATTTCAGTCCCTTTTCACGCGCTCGTAGTTCAACTGGATAGAATATCAGATTTCGGCTCTGAGGGTTGAGGGTTCGAATCCTTCCGAGCGCACTAAAGTTGCCATTAGATCTTTCAAAATTGATTTTTTCGATTCGATTTTGAAAGATCTAAAAAAGTAAAAATAATCTAAAAAGTGCCAAATTGAGTAATTAGAGCACTTTATTTATCAAATATTTGTTTAAAATTCTTTCAAAAGCCCCCTCGGATGACGAGGTGGGCTTTTTGATTTTTGGTCTAAAAACAACCAAATTTTTCAAAAATCCATCTATTTAAGTTGCGTCATCCGTGGCGTCATTTTTTTTAGAAAAAAAGACGCAACGAAACATGGATAATAAACTGATAATAAGCATGTTCCAAGAGCGAACATCTTGTGTTAAAAACACCATTTTAGTATGTTTAAATAATAAAAAAAACGTCATGTTAGATTCAAGCTTCGGAATGTTTTTCTTTTTGAAATCCTCCAAATCAAAAAAATCTCAAAACTCATTTATCTATGTCAGAATTACAGTAGATAAATTCTCAGTAGAATTATCGACAAAGCGGAAATGGACTCCTACCAAATGGAATAGTAGGTTAGGTCGAGCTGATGGTAAAACTGAGGATGTCAAAACCCTCAATGCTTTCTTAGATTCATTTCAAATAAAAATATTGCAGGCAAAGAAACATCTCATGGATACAGAAAAAGATATTTCTGCCATGAATATAAAGAATGTATTGCTTGGCATAACAGACGATCGAAAGATGATCTTAGAAATATTTCAAGAACACAATGAAAGAATGAAAAGTCTGGTTGGAAAAGAATTCGCTCAAGGAACATTCAAAAGATATATGACAGCTTTTAGGCATACCCGTGCCTTTATCCAATGGAAGTTTGGAAGAGAAGATATTGAAATTCGAAAATTAAATTACGAGTTTTTGGCCGATTACTCCTATTGGTTTAGAAGTGTTAAAAACTGCAGTCATAATACCACCGTTAAATATTTAATTTATTTCAAAAAAATAGTTTTACTCTGTGTCAAAAAAGGTTGGATACTTCGTGATCCTTTTATAGGATTTAATTTAGCCAGTAAAGAAGTGGTAAGAGATATCCTCACCAAAGAGGAACTCGATAGAATAAAATCGAAAGAGTTTTCAATATTCAGGTTAGATAACGTTAGAGATATATTTCTCTTCTCCTGTTTTACAGGACTAGCCTATATAGATGTGAAAAACCTGAAAAGAAATCAGGTCATAAATGGTATTGATGGTGAAAAATGGATATTTACCCAAAGACAAAAAACCCAATCTCCAACTCGCTTGCCATTGTTACCAAAAGCATTGGAGATCGTAGATAAATACAAAGATCATCCCGAATGTTCCGCTAATGGAAATGTTCTTCCTGTATTGAGCAATCAAAAAATGAATGCATACTTAAAAGAAATTGCTGATATCTGCGGAATAGAAAAGCCTTTGACTTTTCATATAGCAAGGCATACTTTTGCTACAACTGTAACCCTAAGCAATGGTGTACCTTTAGAGACTGTTTCAAAAATGCTAGGGCACAAATCTCTTAAACAAACCCAACATTATGCGAAAATTATAGATTTGAAAATCAGCCAAGATATGCAGGCCTTAAAGAAGGTTTTGGAAGATTCTCAATAATAAGGATAGGGAAAAGTGTTGAAATTAATATTAAGCTTTTTCATCACCTTGACCCTCATGATCCCCTTTGAGAGGATACTATTCTTGATAAAATCAGATAAAGCAACCTTAAAATCACTTAGATAGATTTCTTTCAAAAGGAACTGATAACCTTTAAATTGACATGTCTCTCCGATAAATCCCTGAAAGGTCTGATTAGCCGCATCGTTTAAAGTTTAAGTGCAGGTGATTTCTTTACCGTCAACTTTCCATTCGAGTTTAATCGCATATTCTTTCAGAGGTAATTGGCAAAATCTCACTCCTTGCGCTAAAGCTTTGGCCCTCGCACAGAAGAAATCTGACACTGAATGACAGGTGGAGCAGAATAAATTCTCCTCGGCCATCCTTTCCTGCATATGCCGTCTACCTAGAAACCCATCAGCAAAAAATATCAGGCATATATGGCTGACTTATTCCTAATTTTGAACAAAATAGAGCAAAGAAATTATCAAAAAATCAAAGGTTAAAATTTTATAATTCCTAAAATACTGACAAAACTTTAATTCTGACTAGGATTCAAATACTAAAACTTTAGCCTATCGTTTCAAGCCTATCGGATAAAATTTCTGTATACTGTTCCTTAAAATCTTTGCTCAGAAAACTTTTTTGGATCATTTCCATCCATTGAGGTTTAGCATCAATCATTTTGTTAAATATAAAATCCTGTTGTTTTTTATCAAGGCCGGCAGATGTGAAAGCTTGAATAAAATCATTTTTCCTGATTCTATTCTTTTTACCATTTAAACTAAGAGCCATTTGCTCCTGGTCATCAGGATTGACAAGCGTGGTATTGAGCATGTCATATCCTTGACTTAAAACAGGACCTATATTGGGTTGATAAATCAAAGAGAAATTTTTGAGATGCATATCTGCATTGCTAGTAAGAAAGCAAAAAAGAACTTGCTCGTAAAAGTTAACAAGATCCAATCCAGGGGTTTTAGAGTACTTTTTGATTGCTTTGGCAATCTGTTCATACGAGCCTCTATATTTGTCCTCCGTCAATCTTTCAGTCAATTGACACATGTCTTCCATATGGATTTTGCCCGTTTTGGTACGGTCTATCCTTTTGGTGATATAAGCGAGGTTTCCTGAATTCATCCTGATCAAAGAATGAGGGACAACTTTGATTTTAGCAATTGCAGCAAGATGCATGGTTAGATCCTCCACTTCTGGAAGTTGTGGGTAGCTAGCTGAAGAAGGTTTTAGGATATACCCACCCCATAATCCCACTATTGTAAATCTTTTGGGACCATTTTTTTGTGAAGTAATATGAAGTGAAAGTTTAGGCTGCACTCCTGTCAATCCTGTTTGCTTTTCAATTACGGATTTAGCCAAGGACTCAAGTTCTTGCTCTGAATAAGGCAGATGGGGCACATTTGAAGAGGCAAATATTTTCCTGCTACATTTAGGATGGAAGTCTGTTTCAAAATCATCTAACAGCCCGTAACAATAAAGACATCTTTTTTCCATATCTGTCAGTCGATATCAGGTTCTATACTGACAGCTCCTATTGTGTCTTTACAACACAATAGGAGTAGTCCCATTCTATCTCTGGGATCCAGCTTCCAGTTTTTAACTGCAATATCCAACATCCATCCCTCGGGTATCAATCCATCAAAAAATGGTAACATTGTTAGAGAATGATGAGGTGCTTTTTGCAATGGTATCGTCAGGCTGATTGGTTCCACGCCTTCTCTATTGAGATATTCCTCTGAATAATTGAAATGATAGCCAGTTTCATCTTGTATAAATTTTCCCGCAAGGATACCATGCATATATACTTTTGCTGTTTTATTGCTCATCTTCTATATTTATATTCTCTATTGGTCCAAGTTGATGCCCAAACATGGATAAGACCTGATTAACCTTATCCATCCTCAATGTTTTCTTTCCCTGTTCCAGATCCCTAAGGAATCTCAAGCCAACTCCGGCTTTTTGAGCCAGCTCTGGCTGTGTCAGCTTAACTGCGTTTCTTTTTGCTTTTACAAATTTCGCTAAATCCATGTATATACCCTTTCAGGGATAAATATAAGAAAAACAAATAAAGTATACCATAAAGGGTATAAAATAAATTTTACAATAAATAATTATATCACTTAGGGTATAAAAAATGAATTAGATATAAAATTATACCTGAAAGGGTATAGATTTAAAATATAAAACAAAAAGAATCTTGGAGAATTGGATTTTCATTTATAATCTAATATTTTTCAACTTGACTAACTAACAATTTATCTACTTCACATTTAAAAAATTATACTTCCCAAATAAAGGAGGCCTCCTCCTCCCCTGTTATTTAGGTTGTGTCATCCGTTGCATCATTTTTTTACAAAAAAAGCAACAACGAAACATGGATAATCAATTAATATTTTTTGAATTATAAAAGCACTGATCTTTTCCCTGTATTTAGTAATCAATAAATGAATATATATTCAGAAGGAATTATTGAAATCAGCTGTCTAGAATAGTCTTTTATATTTCAATTCACGAAGTATGCTTTTGCTAAATCAATAACCTTTTAGATTAGAAAATTTTACTTTAGAAAGGGAAGTAGTATAAAAATTAGTGAACAAGTTGAATTTGATGGTAGGTCGAATACTAAGTATAAAAACTGGAAAGAGTTGGGATGACTATTATTTGATAAATCGGCCATATGTGTTGGTAAAAACATACGTTAAGCTAATTAAAAACATATAGCGATGGGAAAAACCAACAACAAGATAATGCAAATGTCCGACACTACCATTGATAGATACATCGGTCACTTTATTAAACATACAAGAAGTGAATAAAATTAAACATAAGAACAACTAGCGGAGCTATCAAGTTTAAATCGCTGGACTTGAGGACAGATAGAAAGTGGCGAATCGGTAACACTCTAAAGTCTCATATAAATACTAAGAGCGTTAGGTTGTCTTTTCATACTAGAAGCGATTAGAAGTAAGAAATTAGTCCTCTAGAATGCGCTAAACTGAAAAAACAACAGGCTAAAAAGCGGATAAGAAATAAGACCAAAGACAAAAATGATACAGAAGATTTAGGATGGTAGATATAGCAGAGATTAAAATATGGGGTGAGCTTGCTGGAGCTATACGCTGGGATAATGAACAACAATTAGGCTATTTTGAATATGACTCCAAGCTTCTTTAAAAAGGTTGAGACCTATCTCTTATTAAAAAGCCTATTGAAAATGAATCTCTTGTTTACAGTTTTCCTGAATTAAGACAAGGGTAAGGACAAACAGAAGATGCTTTTAAAAGTTTAACTGACTTAAATTCTGATGCACTACCAGACAAAAAATGTTTCGTAGGATGGTATTTAATGTATTGGCAACAAACTATGACGATCATACCAAAAACTTTTCATTTATCTTAAAAAAAGGGGGAGCTTGGCGATTAGCTCCTGCTTATGATTTGTGTTTTTCATTTGATGCAACCAACCATTGGGTTAGCAAACAAACCTTAAGCGTAAATGGTAAAAGACTGGACATCACCAAATCGGATTTAATGACGATTGCGAAAGAAAATAACATTAAAAAAGGAGAAAAAATAGTTGATGAAATCAATCCAGTGATCAAATCATGGAGAGAATATGCAAAAAAAGCTGGCGTAAGGGCTGATTTACAGGAAAGAATACATCAAAACCTGAATATTCTGTTATAAATTGAATTAGCAGAAAACATTAATCCGTTGAGGGAGATTCATGCTTAAAAAATTACTCATAAATGCCAGTAAATTTACTTACTGGCATTTATGAGTATTATTAATAAATGCCATTTTATTTGTATTATTGGCAACAATAAGCAGTTTTGTAGTTTATCAAAAAAGTTAAACACTTGTAAAGTCTAGCTATGTCCAAAATCATTGATCATCAACTATCGAAGCATTTTAGAGGTAAAGATCATTTTGATCGAGACACTCTTAGTTCCTTTTTGACTGGTTTAGATCCTGAAATTACCGAAAGTGCTTTAACCTGGAGAATTCATGACTTGGTTAAGCGTAAAGTGATTGACCAAGTGAAATTGGGGGTTTATATCATTTCTAATAAAGAAACTTACCAACCTTTTATCTCAGATAAACTAGCTAGATTATCTAAAATTGTAGTCAAAGAATTTGATAAATTGGAATATTGCCTTTGGAGTACCGAGTGGCTCAATGATTTTACCCAACACCAATTGGGAACCTTCTTTTATATCCTGGAGGTTGAAAAGGATTTTGTAGAGGAGGTATTCAATGCGTATTCAGAAAATAGGCAATACAGAGTTTATTTGGATCCCAAAGAAGATATAATAGAACGCTACATGGAAAGTGGAATTTCAATTGTAATTAAACCTCTAATCAGCCGTTCTCCAAAACAAAAAGTTGCTGGAAAAGAGAAGTCCAAGGATAAAATCTATGTACCCACCTTGGAGAAAATATTGATCGACGTGTATAGCGATGAAGTAACCTTCTACGCCATTCAAGGAAGCGAAATGAATACACTTTTTGAAAATGCATTAAAACGCTATCAAATCAATTTCACCAAACTCATTAGCTACGCTAGAAGAAGAAATAAAGATGAACAAATTAAAAATTACTTGAACAACAACTTTGACGACTATGTCAAAGACATTTTAACCTGATAAAATCACATTAGTTTTACTAAGGCATGGATCAACGGTTTCAAACAGCAAAAGCGTTTAAATCGTATTAATCCTCCTATATTGGAGAAGATGATACAAGCTCTTTCCTTATTGCAACAACTCAAGGCCCCTGGCTTAGAGTTCATCTTTAAAGGTGGAACAAGCCTTATTTTATTGCTTTCTAAGTCAAGGCGTTTTTCTGTGGATATTGATATTATTACTCATCAAAATCGAGTGGAAGTAGAAACTATCCTGGACAAAGTGGTGGCAAACTCACATTTCAATAGTTGGGTCTTACAAGATAGAAGGAGCTACAAAGAAGGCGTTCCAAAAGCTCATTACGAATTTGATTATGAATCCAGCCTTAACCAAAGTGCTCATTTTGTGCTGTTAGATATTCTGTTTGAGCAAACCGACTACCCAAGAATTTTATCTACGCCCATTCAATCGGAATGGATAGAATCAGAAGAAGTCTTTGAAGTTAATGTACCATCTATCGAATCCATTTTAGGAGATAAACTTACAGCCTTTGCACCAAATACAATTGGGATTTTATATGGTAAAGACAAAGAGCAAGAAATCATCAAGCAGACTTTTGATATAGGTTGTCTGTTTGAGGAAGCAGAAAAAGTTGAAGAAATTTCTTTGAGCTTTGAGAGAATTGGAGCCAAGGAAATCAACTACCGTGAACTTGAAATTGGTTTAAGTGATGTACTGGACGATATTTTCATAACTTCCTTGTTCATAGCCAAACGAACCAAGAATACCGAAGAACATGATAAAACAAAGTTTGCTGAACTCACCACCGGAATACGCAGGTTCGAGGGGTTTCTGATTGCTGAAAACTTCAAAATTGAAGATGCCATACTTGCAGCAGGTAAGGCAGCCTACCTAGCCAAAAAATTAAAGAATAAAGACTTTTCTCCTTTGGAAAAATTTAATGGTCAGGACCACATTAAACTAGAAGTACCTGGAGAATTAAACTTCCTCAACAAGCTTAAAAAGTCAAGGAACAAAGCAGCTTTTTTCTATTGGTTAAAGGAGTTAAATTAGCGTTTAAAAGTTTAAAGGAATAAAATTAGCATCAGAAAGAAAATGGCGGAAAAAACGATAATCAAAAATATCAGTATAGTTAATGAAGGTCAAATACTTATTGCAGACTTACTTATTGTAGATGGATTAATTCAAAAAATTGGTAAAGTCACTGATGACAAAAGTTTCTCCTTGATTGATGGAACAGGAAAGTATTTATTTCCGGGGATAATTGATGGACAGGTTCATTTCCGTGACCCAGGACTAACTCATAAAGGTGATTTATACACAGAAAGTAAAGCTGCTATTGCTGGTGGAGTCACATCCTTCATAGACATGCCTAATACTTATCCGAATGTTTTGAGCATTGATCTCTTGAATGAAAAATATAAGCTTGCATCTGAAAAATCATTGGCTAATTTCGGCTTTTTCTTAGGAGTCAATGGAGATAACCTTGAGCAAGTTATACATACAGATACTTCCCAATTACTGGGTTTATCGGATGATGGGTTATATTTTACAAAAAAAGGAAATCTACTTGCGGATAACCCTGATATTATGGAAAGACTTTTTGCCAACTGCAAATCCATCATCGCTATTCATTCTGAGAAAGAGCAAATAGTAGAAGAAAATGAGTTGTTTTACAAAGAAAAATTTGGCGAAGACATCCCCATTGAATATCACCCAGTAATCAGAAGTGAAAAGGCTTGTTATGAAGCAACCAAAAGAGCAATTGAAATTGCTAAAAAATATCATGCGCGGCTTCATATCTTACACTTAACGACTGAAGCTGAAACTCACTTGTTCAGAAATGATATCCCTTTAAATGAAAAGCGTATCACGACTGAGGTATCGGTTCATCATTTATGGTTTTCTGATCAAGATTATAAACGGTTAGGACCTTTGATTAAATGGAATCCAGCAATCAAAACAGAAAAAGATCGCGTTGGGCTTTTGAAAGCTTTGATAGATAATAAAATTGATATTGTAACCACTGATCATGCGCCACACACCTTAGAAGAAAAAGAAAAACCATATTTTCAGTCGATGTCCGGAGCACCTATTGTGCAACATTCTCTAAACATTATGTTAGAATTTTACAAGCAAGGTTTAATTTCATTAGAAAAAATTGCTGAAAAGATGTGCCATAACCCCGCGATACTTTACCGCATTAAAAAAAGAGGTTACATCCGGGAAGGATACTTTGCAGACTTAACTATCGTCGACTTAAACTCAAGATGGACTGTTGATAAAGGTAATATTTTATCTAAATGTGGATGGTCTCCATTGGAAGGCACTACTTTTCAAACCAAGGTTACCCATACATTTGTGAATGGACATTTAGTTTTTAATCAGGGAAAATTTGACGAATCCGAAAGAGGTCAACAATTAAAGAACATATATTAAAGTATGCCCATCTGCAATAACACCCTTCCTACAAATAAGCAAAAAACAATCAATCATCCATAAATAATTGCTTATTCTTCAAAAAAGTAAGTTACTCAGAACGGTAAGAAATAAATAAAAATTTATTGTCATGTTTCAAAATAGAAGACTCGTAATTGCCACTAAACATCAAAAAGAAAAAGTAATTGGGCCAATTCTGAAAAAAGAATTAGGTATAAATTATTTCATTGATGAGAACTTTGATACAGATCAATTAGGGACATTTACTGGTGAAATAGAAAGAGAACTTGATCCCATTTCGACTGTACGAGAAAAGTGTCTGAGAGCCATGAAGGTAAACAATTGTGATTTGGGAATTGCAAGTGAGGGTTCATTCGGTTCGCATCCTTCTTATTATTTTTTAAATGCTGACGATGAGTTTTTAATATTTATTGATACAAAAAACAACATAGAAATTATTGCTCGGGAGTTAAGTACTGAAACCAATTTTAACGGCAGAGAAATACATTCACAATTGGAATTAATGAAGTTTGCTGAGAATATAGGTTTCAATCAACATGCTATTATACTTCGTAAATCCAAGTATGAAAACACCGAGATTCATAAAGGGATAACGCGTCTAGAAGATTTAAAAAGATTATTTGAGGAATTATATTCTAAGTACAATTCTGTTTATGCTGAAACAGATATGAGGGCTATGTACAATCCGACACGAATGCAAGTGATCCAAAAAGCAGCAGAAAAATTAGTGCAAAAGATCAAATCTACATGCCCTCACTGTGAAATGCCTGGTTTTTCAATAACAGAAGCGAAAAGAGGTCTAATCTGTAGCTTATGCGGATTGCCTACCAATTCTCCACTAAGTTATATTTATACATGTCAAAGATGTCAATTCAAAAAAGAAGACTTTCATCCGAATAACAAAACTACAGAAGACCCCATGTACTGCGATAACTGTAATCCATGATCGTGACATATACTAAACTATAATGAAAGAAGTATTTAAATCCATCACCTATAATCTCTCGAATAAATCGTTATCGTCCAAAGTCTAAAAATATAAACCAACGATAGAAATAAACCCTTTGTATTATTATCAGTATGCCTTTGTAAAAAAGAGTACATATCAGATATTACAATATTTCATTTGCATATTTATTGAAAATGCGCTATTGAAATTTATTGATCTTTAGAGATGAAATCTATAACTAGGAAATATGAATCAAGTAAGGAAAGAATACTAAAAAATGATAATGTTAGGCAATGTACAACACATAAAATAGTTTAGTAGCAAATTAAAAAAGTAGAATTAAAAATGCTCAATCTTACGAATGACCAAAAAGAGAGGTTATAACAACCCCTCGTCTGCAAATGAATAATAGGCTTCTTCGGTAAGAATTATGTGATCTAAAAGTGTTATGTCAAATATCTTACAGCCTTCTTTGATCTTTTGAGTTAATCTTCTGTCCTGTTCAGAGCTACTCAAGTTTCCAGAAGGATGATTGTGGGCTAAGATAATTGAAGATGCATTTCCTTTGATCGCGGTTGCAAAAACCAGTTTCAAATCTACCGTTACACAAGTTGTTCCTCCGATTCCAATTTTACAAATTCCAATGACTTGATTGCATCTGCTTACCAACATCACCTTAAATTCTTCTACAAACCCAAGGCTATCTTTATCCCAATTTTCTCTTAATATTTCACTCGCATGCTGAGAGCATTTAATTTTAGGTCTAAGAGAAGGTTTTATCTTGTGGCTATATGAAAGTTTGATTTCTGCCACTACATTTTCCTGAAAGTTTGTGTTTAACGTTTCCATAACATTTTCATTTAAGTTTTGAATTTGATTATGGTGCCGTATCAGTTTTTTGCCAATCAAGACCAAGAGGAAAAGGAATAAATGAAGGCCTTGCGGGGAGACACGTGTTTATGCCGGAAGCTCTTGGGCGCTACAGCAGGCAAAAAACTAAATTTGTACTATAATGGAATTCCAATTAAAATTGACCCTTTTTAATTGTCTTCATTAGATGGAATAATAAGGAGTATGTTGAAAAGTCTTGAATCCAATTACTTGAAATTTAATCAATTAATTAGGGCAATATAATTAAAACTTATCTTTTATTCTGTCACAATTATTGACATAATTTGTGACAAATTTATTAGATAAAGTGTCACAAAAAAAACCTATATTTGTGACAAATAAATGAAAATATAATTGTGGAAAGTGTTGAAAAACAGGTAGAAAAATCAATTAAACGGAGACCCTTAGGATCTTTGTTTTTTTCCGGTGACTTCACAGATCTAGGATCGTCAGATGCTATAAGAAAAGCATTAGATAGATTAGAAGATAAGATGATCATCTCCCGCATTTCTCGAGGTATTTATACTAGACCCAAAAAAAGTAAACTAATTGGTCAAGTAATGCCTTCTGCTGAGGAAGTTGCTGAAGCTATCATCAAGCGAGATAAGATAAGAACTATGCCAACTGGCGCTTATGCTCTCAATGCATTAGGATTAAGCACTCAGGTACCCATGCGGATTGTTTTATTAACTGATGGCACACCAAGAGAAATAAAAATAGGAAAGCGTACGATTAAGTTTAAAAAAACAACCCCAAAAAATTTGTTGGCTAAAGGAAAAATAAGCCGTCTTGTCATACAAGCTCTAAAAGAAATAGGAAATGGGAATCTTTCAAAAGTTGAAGAAACCAAGATACTTAACCTGCTTAAGGAAGAAGACAAAAAGAATTTAATCCATGATATTGAACTTGCACCAGTTTGGATTCAAGGAATTATGAAAAAAGCGTTAAAGAATGGAGAAAACTAAATTTTATACTCTTAATGAATCTGAAAGAAAACTCATATTTCAGGATATCAGTAATACAACAGGTATGCCTTCATTTGCTATCGAGAAAGACTGGTGGGTAACTCAGGCCTTAACTATAATATTTGAAATGGAAGTGGGTAAACATCTCGTTTTCAAAGGGGGAACATCTTTAAGTAAAGCATGGAAACTTATTAAGCGGTTTTCAGAAGATGTTGATTTAGCAATTGATCGTGCTTTCCTAGGTTTCGAGGGAGAACTTTCAAAAAAGCAAAGAACCAATCTTAGAAAAAAAGCTGGTGAGTATACAACTGGACCATTTTGTATGGAGCTAGAAACACGCTTCAATGAAAAAGGATTTGAAAATCTAAGCTTTGAAGTGGTTGAGGCAAAGGATAGTGATCAAGATCCTAGAGTTATTCTAATTCACTATCCAAATCTATTTGAAACACCAAATTACGTTCTACCAAGAGTACAAATCGAAGTGGGTTGTAGATCATTACGTGAACCATTCACCATAAGACAATTTGGATCACTTGTAGATGAACTCTATCAAGGTAAAACATTTGCCTCACCATTAATTAATATTCCAACGGTAAATCCTGAAAGAACATTTTTAGAAAAGCTATTTTTACTTCATGAGGAGTTTCACAGGCCTCCAGAAAAAATTAGAATTGATCGTTTAAGCAGACATTTGTATGACATCCATCAATTAGCAAGTTCTGAAGTGGCAGAAAAAGCCTTTTATGACCAAGAACTTTATGAAACAATAGTCAACCATAGATATTCTTTTTCAAAAGTGGGCGGTGTGGATTATAATGGGCTTTTTCCAAAAGCACTGAATCCAACACCATTGCCAAATGTGATTGATGCTTGGGAAGCCGATTACAAAAAGATGCGTGAAGAGATGATTTATGAAGAAAACCCTCCAACATTTACAGAATTGATCTTATCTATTGAGTTATTGAAAGTAAAGCTTTCAAAGCTTGAATGGGAAATCAACTTTTTAAAATGATCAACACAGCCCACTCAAAATAATCTTTATACCATTACCTTTAGTAGTTCAGATGTAAAACCTCTCTTTTATAACACGAAAACTCCCTAAAGTATTTACATCTATTATTGAGTGATTTTAAATTGCTTATTTTTTTAAATATATTTAGAAAGTTTGTTGATTAATTCTAATGGTTTAAAAATAAGCTCTCTTTGATTAATTGAGTTCACTATAAATTGATTTTTAAATTCATATTCTTGATGAATACTTCATTATTGATTTCCAATATTTCTAAACACATCAGCTTAAATTCAAAACAAATGATTCTTATTGAATCCTTGATTGAAGAAAGAAGTGTCAAAAAAAATAATTATCTGATAGAGCAAGGTAGTGTATGCAAATACATATATTTTGTTAATTCTGGTCTATTGAGAGCTTATTGTTTGAGCCAAAATGGTAAGGAATCAACGGTAATGTTTGCCATCCAAGATTGGTGGGTTACAGATATGTTTTGCTTTTTAAACAGTAAGCCCGCAATGATTCAATTAAAAGCTATGCAGGATAGTGAAGTTCTGTGTTTATCAAAAGGTGGACTTGATCAAATTTTTGAAGAAATTCCAGAGTTCAATAAATTCTTCCGAATTTTGATGCAGAATGCTTATTGTAGAGAACAGCTCAGAATGATTCAAAATCTGACACTACCTGCGAAAGAGCGTTATGAGAATTTCTTAGCTAAATATCCAGTTATATCCGAAAAAGTCACCCTCAAGCAAATTGCTTCATATATAGGAGTAACTCCTGAATTTTTGAGTACAGTCAGAGATCCTAAAAAACAGGCTAAAAGTAAAAAATCTTAATGTATATTATTCTTTCTAAGTTCTTTATGCTCTTAATTTGATCAAAAATATTAAGCTATGTTAATATTAATTGCAGGACCTTACCGAAGTGGAACCCAAGATGATCCACTACTTATCAAACAAAATATGGATAATCTAGAAGCGATGGCCCTTCCACTCTTCAAAAAAGGACACATCCCAATCATTGGAGAATGGATAGCCTTACCTCTGATGAGACTAGCTGGATCAACAGAAATAGGAGATAGGGTTTGGAATGAAATTCAATATCCAGTTGCCCATAAGTTATTGAAAAAATGTGACGCCGTATTCAGGATATCTGGTGAGTCTAAAGGGGCAGATCAAGATGTGAAAATTGCCCAGGAAATGGGTCTTAAAATATATTATCACCTCGAAGAAATCCCCAATGAAGAATAAGAAAGTCAGAAATATTACCAGAGAAGTCCTTTCCAAAAACTGGTACAAACTTGAAAAAATTACTTTTGAATACCAACAAAAAAACGGGAATTGGCAGACGCAATCCAGAGAGTCTTATGACCGAGGAAATGGAGCCGTTATTATGCTTTACAACACTTCTAAAAATTCAGTGATCTTAGTAAAGCAATTTAGAATGCCTACTTATCTAAATGGGAATGAAGATGGTTTTTTAATTGAGGCGTGTGCTGGTCTTTTGGACAAAGACAATCCTGATGAATGTATTAGAAAAGAAGTAATAGAAGAAACTGGTTACCGTGTAGAAAAAGTAGAGAAAATATTTGAATCATACATGTCTCCTGGCTCAGTCACTGAGATTTTACATTTTTTCATTGGAGAATATACCGAAAATATGAAGGTAGCGAATGGTGGTGGACTTGTTGAAGAACAGGAGAATATTGAAGTTTTGGAGCTTCCATTCGCAAAAGCTATTGCAATGATATCATCCGGTGAAATCTGTGATGCAAAAACAATTATGTTGCTTCAATATTTAAAGCTTAATCAATTACTAGCCTGAGCATTTAATTAGCTCATAGAAGAATCAATAGAGAGCGAAATTTAAAAATTAAAAAACCACTGACTCAAGCGAGTCAGTGGTTTAATAACACTCAACACCAAATAAAATAAAACTTTATATTCCCTTTGCTCTTGCAGCTTTTGGAAGCTTAGGAGTTTTCGGCATGTTGATTTCAACTTTGCTTTTCAGCTTCTCTTTATAATTCACGTCTTTTTTTTTAGACTCTTCCTGACCTTCCCCTTTATCCAATTTCAAATCATTTGTTTTGACTGTCCGCATTTCACTGTCATAAACATTGATGGATTTGAATTTTGGATTTGCTTCAATAAACATAATTTCTTCCTTCCCTCCTCTTTCCATAGTAACTGGGTAAATATTCCCCTTACTCACTGCTTTGAGTAACCACTCAGATTTGGTAGGATCCTGCATTTCCTTGATAGGCAAATCCTCTAACACCTTCTTCATATCAAACCCATAATTTTCATGGTATTGATTCAATTTGAAGTTGCCATTCTCCTCTTTTACCCCCAAATCCAATTGAAGCCAAGCCTTGTAAGGTTCATTGTCAGCATTCAACAAACTTTTTTCAACCGCTCTTCCTTCCATCAAGTTGAAAGCTTCTTTGGCAGAGAGTCCTTGATTTTGATAAAATGTATGTTCTTTCATGGCAATGGCAGGATTGGCATTATGCAGCATTACATCCATTTTGTTAAAGAAATACCGTTCACTTTGACTGGACTGTTTGAAATGTAAGTTGAAATCAATATTCTTCTCTTCGAATTTCATACTTATTGGCAGTTCAAAAGCTTCCTTTCCTGCTTTGATCTGTTTTTCAAGTTCCACATTCAACTTGTCTTCAAATCCTGAATACTTTAATTTGTCTTTGAGGTAATCTAAATTTTCCTGATCCATAATTGATAAGATTTAATGGTTAATATCATATAGTCTTTTGGCTTTCAAAAGACGTTTCCCTTTGATTTTAAGGCTCATATTTCTATCACCCTTTTCTTCGTGAAGCAGCAGATGTAGTTGTTTTTTGTCTGCTATTGTAAACTGGGGGTAAGCCAGTACCATAACCTTGGTGTCTTTGGATGAAAGATTTGAACCTTGCTGAAGGTATTCATAGCGCTGGGGAATAAAATCTTCTCTGACACTTGTCCTTTTTACTTGTTTTTTATCTCTGATGACCGCATTGATTTCTTCGATTTCAAAAGGAATATTAGACTGATTCTCCAAACCCAATTGAAAATAGAGCACGCCATCTTTTTGATAAATCCCAAATAGATGATAGGCCATACGGTGCTTGCGCTGCTTTTTGATCGATCGCATAGGATTGCCAATAATTTGATTGACACAATTGAGGAAATCTGCCTGATCATGTGGAAAATCCAAAGTCAGTTTTTCGCTCTGCATCAGATCGTAAGTTGTTTTCATCGGATAATCTGAATACTGAACCTCAAACTTGTAAACCAAACCCTGATCTGTAACAACATGAAGGTTAGTATTTTCAAAGTAGCGCTTCCCTCCTTTGAGTTTAAGGATATTGCTTGCTGCGGCATCCTTTTGAGCTAGCAATGCTTTGCTTCCTCTATCAACTGAAAGGATATTCCCATCTAAAACCAAAACAGTTGTCTTATCCCAAGCCACTTCAAGAGGAGTTGGATGGCTGATTATTTTAGATTGTTGTTGTCCAAATACCGCTAATGGGGCAAGTACCATCAAAAGCAACAAGAACATAATATTTATACTGTTTTTCATATTCAGGAATTAAGCTTGATCAACTAGAAGTAAAGGATGGCCTTGTTTGACATTCACTTTCTTGAGTCTAGTCTTTTTACTTAGAAATCCTCTTGCTGTTTCTACACTTGTTGAAGCTAATTGTGCTTCTAAAGTAAATCCAGGTTGCACAGGTGCATAGCCTTGAACACCTTGTCCCAAGCCTTCTTTTGCAGCATCCCTACCAATGGCTCCTGGTATGGCTACGCCTGGCAAGGCATCCATTCCAAAAACTTCCAGTTTAACAGGTATCAGGTGATTTTCATAGCGGATGTGATCAACTTTTATTTTGAGTCTCTCACCATCTAATTGACAAACTCCATGCACTGCAGCACCAGACTCAAAGGTCAAACCGTTGATTTCGACAGGTTCTGTTAATGTCATTTTGATGCTGCTTCCAGATACCAATTGTTTATCTTCACCAATTATCGCTGGAAAAGAAGCAGGGACTGGCACTACCATTTGTTCAAGACTTCCCAATCCAAAAAATCCATTTTCCTCCTCACCTACCACTTCATTTTCATTCTTTAATGCTTCAGTTTTTGTATGGACTGAGAAAAACGGCTTTTCTCCTACTCCTTCTGAAACTGGAGGCGCAAATCTATCTGGATATTGCAATGCAAGAACTTTATCCATCAACCCTTCCAATTGTAACAATTCCGGATCTGGTTCTAAATGTTTGTTATGAAGTTTTTCCATCAATGCTTCAAGTCGATCAATATCTCCTGCGGTTGAAGCTCGTTCCAAAGGAATGTTATGATTTAATTCATAAGCAGGATCAAAATGATTTGGTAAACTGATGTTTGGATTCTGCTTTTGATTCAGGGTCATTGTTTCCTGTTGGGAAGTCAGCTTAATCAAGCTTTGCAGCTTTTCCTCAAGTGCTATTTCTTGAGCTTTCAGCTTTTGATCCGAGGCATGCAACTCAGAATTAAAAAGGATATCCTGATTGGAGTCCTTCAAACTCAAGTCTGGCTCCTCAACAGTTTGGGCATAAGGATCCATTCTGATTTCTTCCTTAAGTTTTCTTTCTTTATCCAAAGCTATTTCATAAGTATTCCATTTGTTGGCTTGACTTTCTTCTAGCATCACCTCAGGAATATCAGCCTTCAAGCCTGTACTTTCCTCAATATGCTGAGCAGGTTCAAGTAGCGTAATCCCAAACAGAAGCAATGGTACTGCGAATAGTGGAAATACTAAAAGCAGTACTTTTTTTTGATCGAATTTTAATCGTTGATTTTCCATGATGTATTTGTTTTTGGTTGAAATTTATTTTCTAAAGAGTCTTGCCAAACAGGGAATAAACCCACCGGTTTCATATCCCCTGCACTGATTGAAATTGACTTAGGAGACTTGGGATTGCTAGAGATTGTGCTTTTAAATAAGCCTTGTACCAATAAGCCTGAGGACACAAATGCCAAAAGGAGGTAGGTGCAGATTCGCTGTTGAATGGAGAGTCTTACTTCCAATTGATGGAGATAATGCGCAACAGCCATTTTGATTTGCTTTTCCTTGTAAAAGAGCAATTCAGCTAAACTTACTTTTTCAGGAGTTATACCTTTATGAATTATGTTTTCCATGGTCTTAGCGTTTGGTTACTTTGATGTCTTCATTCAGTAAGGTTTCCCATCGTTCAATCAAAAATCCGTGGGGATTATGTGTTGATCGGGCGACTTCTCTTAGCCTTCCTCTGGTGATAAGGACTCTTATCACTTCTGAGGTAGTCCGTACAATCTTTTGTTTGCCGTAATAAGTGAATTCATAAGGATGGGCCTCTAGGCTAATTTGAATTGAATCCATTTCAATTTCTTGAGAGACATTCCCTGCCAGCAATTGATTGTAAAAACCTTTTTCTTTGAGGTTGTCATAAGCCCTTTTTGCTGATTGGTCAGCCAAATAGAGCGCAGCATTGATTTGGTTGGCTATCAGTTGTTCGTCAGGAGACAGTTCAAAAAAGTGCTGATGAAATCTATTGATATGACTATTTGCCTCCACTTCTACTTGAGCATCTCTACTGCTTGCAAAAGCTTCCAAGACCTGCCCATTTGCTAAGACATAGACCCTTTGATTGAGTGACTTCAATTCATGGCTGTGGTATATAAACACCGCTGCTGTCATCAGAAAAGCACCTCCAGCTATCAGCAATGCAAAACCTCTGACCATTTGAAAAGCAGTCTGAATGTTCTTGAGTTGTTTGATTGGTTGCATCATCTTTTTATTCTTTTCTAATTAGAAATCACTTGATCAATTTGGTAGCAACTATGGGAGCAGCCATCGCCATTCCTGTAGCTTTATGTAGGAGACTATCTCTTCCTCCTGGACTGATGATGTAATTGGCCACAGAAGGCACTGTGAAATAGCCAATGATGGCGATGACCATAAAAATGAGATAGGCAGTATCCGCCTGTGAGAAGAAGGTCTTTCCTTCATTCCCCAATTGAGCCAAGTCAATCCGCAGCATGTTTTCCTGTATTTTGGCGATGATAGCACCGAATATATTGGCTACAGGTAGCCACATAAAAACATTGATATATCTGGCAATCCAGTTATTGAGCGTTTGCTGAAATCCATCAAATACAGCAAGTCCAAAAACCAGCGGGCCAAGAATGGCCAAAACAATCAAATAAAAAGTGCGGATGGTATTGATTGCCAGACTTGCTGCCATAAATAAAACCTGAAGGATTTCACTCATCCATCTCTTGATACTGGTTTTGAATTCATGGGCAACTCTTTCCATGGTCATCCTAATGGATGAGCTAAACCTATCAATTATTGATGAATTATTAGATTCTTCTTCAGGGTTGGCATATTTATAATATAGGTCGCTTTCATCAACACCATCGTCAAAAGGATAAAGTTCTCCATAAAATCCAGTGTCTTGTATACGCTTCTTTTCTGCCAGCAATTCAGCTATAGAGCTGTTGGTTCCCACCACCATGGCATTGGTGACGTTAGCAACAGGTTGTAAAATCCCATTCATCAAGGCTAAAACAGAAGGAAAGAGGAGAATGGCTAAACCCAGAGCAAAGGGTCTCAGCAAGGGATAAAAATCAACAGTTTCAGCTTGTGCAATGTGTTTCCAAACCCTAGAACCAATATAAAATATAGCAGCAAAGCCAGCAATCGCTCTAGAAACTCCTATCAATTGGCTGCTTAGCGGAATCATGTCCATATAGAGGTTGTCCAATACTTGATGAAATCCACCTATTTGATTATTTCCTACCTGAGCGAAAAGATCAAAAGGACTCAGTAAGAACAAAAAGAAGAATGCAAGCCCATTTTGCCTGTTTACCAAAGGTTTCCACCTTACTAATTCTATTTTGAAAAGCTTAAATTGAGGTATCTTCATTTGCATATTTTTATTACTCATCGATTTATTTCTTCAAGTGTAGCCATTGAATTCTTGTCCTTTTGGCGCATCAGCCCAAGGGCTTTAACATTGTTATTAAAAGAAATTAGGAACTTAAACATGCTGTCCGACTCCGAGTGAATGCGATCAATGGCCTTGAGTCTTTGTTCATCAGACATGGTCAAACTTCCAGAAGTGATGATCATGATCACTTCATCCAGATTTCTGAGTGATAGCTTAAAAAGGTTTTGGTAAACAGCCATCAGGTAATCCAGCTCCTCCATGCGATACACCCCTGCATTTCTAAAACTGTTATAAGCCGCTCTATAAGTTTGAAGGATGAAAGCTTGGAATCTGATGATTTCCCCTACCCTTCTGTAATTGCTAATATTCGGATTAACCTCACTGAGACCATCCATAAACACTTTGTGCAAACTGAAATTTCCTTGACTTAAATCTCTTATTCCATTATATCCTCGAGTCAGAATTTGATAACCATTGAGCATATTTGAATAGATTCCTCTGAATTGCTCTAGCTTTTCGACATTGAGCAGGAGTTGAACCACTTCTTGTTCTTGTGCTTTAGACTTTGAGGAGTTCAAAGTCAAAAAGAATAGCAGAAGTATAGCATAGGTATATGATTTCATCTGAGTAGGATGTTTTGTAAAACTTGATTTTCTCTTTTGATCTTAGAGCCATAAGCTTGATGGAAATCCAGCATTCTATTCAGCGCAAAAAGATCATTGTTGATGGCTTCTAGTTCCTCTTGCATGGATTTGATTAAGGTTAATCTCTGTTCAGGTTCCATTTGATAGTTTCCCGGTCGAATGAACGCATCCATTTTAATCGTTGCTTCCAAAGTCTTTGCGAGCATTCCCGCATAGACCTCACCTAAAAACAGCCGTTCTTCCGTATCGAGATTCATCTTTTGCATGCGTTGTCTTGAACTTCTGATTGCTACCGCCAAACCTAGGTACTCTTGTGTCAGTTGAACTGCATTCGCTAAAGGTTCCAATTGAGGACTTAATCCCAGCATTGTATGAAGGTGGTTTGAGTGTAGGCTGAATTCTCCTGATTTGATTTCCCTGACCATCCCGCTCCCAGCCTGGAAAGTCTGATACCCTTTTTGCAAAAGATTTCCGTACACTTCTAAAGCAGCAATTTGGGTAATCAGATATTCCTTTTGTGTTCTCTTCTGCCTGAACCATTCATTGAAAGTTTGTGCAACAGACATTTGGCAAAAGAACAAGAGTACACCCATGATCAATAAGGCTTTTGCTTTCATTGTTGTATTGATTTTAGCGTATTCAATTCCTTTTTACTTTGCTTCCTATATTGAGAAATCAGCAGATTATGCGTGTTGTACCTTCGGAGCGCATCATAATTCACTTGGATTTTCATCCCCAATTCATGAATCCCATCTAGCCTGCCGGCATCACCTATGTTGGTCAGTTGATTTTTCATCAAAAAAGTAAGTTGATCCAAGTGAAGAAGACTTTCTTGAAGAATACCTGAATAGATCACCTGCTTTTTCTGTAATTCCTCGAAAGTAAAATCTCCACTTTGCGTAAGAAGCCTCCAAGTTTGCTGGTATTCATTGAGTAGCGCTGCTTGAATCTTGGCAATGTCCTTCACTCTTTGATATTGGCTAATCAGATTTTTTACTCTCCAAAGCCCTTGATAATAGTCTTCGTAAAGTGTTTTTTGCCTTCCTGTCCAATCTGCTATCTCTTCCAGTCTGAGTTTTGACAGTGCATTCTCAATAGTTTTCTGAGCATTCTGAAGCCAAATACTTTCATTTTGTAAGCGCTGTATTTGAAGATCTACTGCAATAATTACCTTTTTCACTCCTTGCCTGATAATCTCAGCAATAGCTATAGGAGCTGCCTCCACTGGTTTGGGTTGAGTGCAAACCATCAATCCCATCAAGAGACAAATCATGCTTTTGGCTATAATGGAAGACCATGAACACTTGAGTATTTTCATCATTGATTTAAGGTTTATTTTGAGATCTGATTTCAGCAGCCATGGCTTTGATGGCTTGTTTTCTATCCCCCTTGTATTGCTTGGTCAATTCCTCTAGTCTATGCTTTTCTGCTTCTTCGGTGCTGTAAGTGAGGTATTCCTCCAAGCTGACTTCTGTCCGATAGACTCTACCGACTGGCCCAAGACCGATAAAAACCTCTTTATATTTCCGCTTTGGATCATTGGCCTTATTGATCGAAAGGATTTGCATCTTTTCCTTTTCGGTAAGTCCAAGTAATTCTTGAATCTGATGGAATTTGTTTTGGTATTTGGACTGATCCAAAAGGATTTTACAATCTGAATTGTTGATGATTGCATCTTTGACTACAGGTGAACTGATAATATCATCCACCTCCTGAGTGACCACGATGGCTTCTCCGAAAAACTTCCTGACAGTCTTGAACAGGTATTTGATGTATTCTGCCATTCCCTCTTTGGCAATGGCCTTCCATGCTTCCTCTATCAAAATCATTTTCCTAATCCCCTTCAACTTTCTCATTTTGGAAATGAAAATCTCCATAATGATCAGTGTTACCACTGGGAAGAGAATTGGGTGATCTTTGATGTTATCTAATTCAAAGACAATAAACCTTTGGTTGAGCAGATCTAAGTTCTCTTTGGCATTCAGTAAATAATCAAATTCACCTCCCTTATAATAAGGTTTGAGGACATATAGGAAATTGGCTAAATCAAAATCTTTGGTACTCACCTTTTCCTTGCTCAAAGCCAAAGCAAAATCCGCTTGTAAAAATTCATAGAAAGTGTCAAAGCATGGAAAGCATTTTTGATTTGCATCCAAGTGGACATAATAAGCTTTCAAGGCATTGGAGATTGCCACATATTCACTTCTTGTAAATTTCTCATCATCCTTCTTCCAAAGTGCCAAAAGCAAAGTTTTGAGACTCTCTTTTTTCTCAGTATCCAGCACTTGATCTCCAAGGAAGAAAGGATTAAAATGAATGGGGTGTTTTTCTTCGTAAGTAAAATAATATCCACCAACCAAATCGCAGAGACCTTTATATGAATGACCCACATCCACCAAGACCACATGTGTTCCCTGTTCGTAATAACTTCTGACCATGTGGTTAGTAAAAAAGCTTTTCCCAGAGCCAGACGGACCCAAGACAAACTTATTCCTGTTGGTAATCCAGCCTTTTTTCATGGGCTCATCGGATAAATCCACTTGAATTGGAGAACCATAAATCCGTTCCCCCAATCTGATTCCAAACCTTCCTGGGGAAGAGCGGTATTGTGTTTCAGGTATCAGAAAGCAAGCAGCAGTTTCTGAAAAAGTCGTAAATGCTTCATTCATAGGAAATGCACCTTGATTCCCAGGTATTCCTGCCCAATAGATTTGAGGCGCACCAATTGTTTCCAATTTTGGAAGCAAATTCATCTTAGCTAATGCAGCAGCTGCACTATTTTTCAGCTCAGGAAGTTTTTGTCTGTCCTCCATCCAACAGAGTAAATTGAAATGGGCATGTACTGGTGTTCTCCCCTCTTTGATGGCTTCATTTAAATAATCTTGGATGGCATCGGCAGCTATGGCATTTTCTCTGCTGTAAGCAGAAAGAGAAAACATGCGCAATCGCTTCGCTTCCAATTCTTTGGTCATCTTCAACCTATCATCAATAAAAATATATTGATTGAAGCAATGATTACAGGGCAAAAGCACCCCAACCGGAGCTGTGTAAGCACTATGAAATGGGCTCTTATCTGTCGTATAAGGTTCATAAACCTGAACAGGAGCGCATAGATTAGGCATATCAGCCGTATCTGCCAAAGCATACAACAAGGGATAGTTTCCTCCAATATTCCAATCAGGAAAAAACTGAATATCTGCCAACTCCTTAGACTTGCCCAAACCAGTTTGCAATAAAATCGGGCTATTCAATCCCAACAAATCAGAATCTTTCAGTCTATTAACCCCAATTCCCCCATCAACCAGGACTTGTACAACCTGTCCCAAGGTGGTTTCCATATCAGGAATAAAAGAAGAATCAAGGAGTTCTTTGCTTACCAAATGGTTTCGCAGTAAATTAGATAAAGAAGAATCCAAAGGCTTCGTTTCAGGATTTTTCTTGGTCAGCATCAAAATGCTTTGGTGAGTCAATACCCGTCTTTCATGAAAGAAACTTTCACTGCATCTATCCAAAAAACCTTGATCAGCCTCAAAATCTGCTTGATGGCTTTGTTCTAAAAACCAATCCTGTTTATGAAAGATAAACCCAGAAGGCAGGAGCTTAATTGCTTTTACAAAAGCTTCATGAAGCGCTTCAAACCTCCCTTGAGAAAGCGTGAAAACTTCAGGAAGCTGCAATTCAAAGCAAGCCGTAATGTCAGCCTGCTTTGAAATAATCAGATCCTGTTCTATAGAAAGCAAAGGAAACAGTGCTTCCATTTCCTTGGCGGACTTTTGTGCAATCATAAATAGGTAGATTTTTTTAGATTCAATAAAAACCTTCTATCTCTCAACTTGATAGCCCTAGGGACTTGTCTTAAAGCCATTTGCTTCATCATTCCATAAGCGCCAAAGGTTCTATTAAGCGCATAAACCTTAGAATACAAAGTTGCAAATGCCAACCCGCAGATGATGGCATTTATCAGCATTGGCATGCCAGTCAGATAAAAGGTGGTGAACAGCACTAACACGCCTAATAGGCCAATTCCCATATAGGCAATGTATTGTGCTTGGAATCCTTTGAACTCCATGGGTTTGTTCACCCCTTTATTGATCGGATAAGTTTTAATCATTTTATCCAAAGAAGCTGGTCAACACTGTAGCCACAATTACCAAAAAGACACAGCTTCCAAACCATGCTGCTGCAACTTTTCCAGTATCCGGTTCTCCCGAATTCCATTTGTTAAATACTTTCACGGCTCCTATCAACCCGACTATAGCACCAATGGCATACATCAGATTTACCCCTGATTGAAAATAACTTCTTACCTGCTGTGTCGCTGCATTGATTCCTGAGTTCCCGTCCTGTGCATAGGCAAGGCAAATCAGACAGCAAAGTGATAAGGTGAGTGTCCATTTCTTGTTAAGATGCTTCATGATCATTGATTTTGGTTTTTGATTTGTTGTAAACGAAGACGTTCAAGATGTTCCTTCCAGATTTCATCCAGATCTAGCTGAGACTTAAAGGGAGTCTTATTAAGAAATTCAGCGTTTTCAAGTGCTTGGATAGCTTTGACCTTTTGATCAGGTCGAAGCCCTCGAACCATATCCAGCCACTCTCTATATTCTTTTAGGGCAGCGTTCATATCCACTTGAGGAGAAAGTAAAGCCGTCACAGAAGTAAAAAATCTAACCACATCCTTTTTAAAAAAGAGAGGGATTAGGAGTGCATAGTAGAGTATTGATAAGAGTATCAGTACATATAAAGTCAAGGAAAAAGAAAGATTCAGGTAAGTGTAAAGCATAAGTGCTGATTTCTTTGATTAACAGAGGATCAAAGATGATCAGCAGGCTAAAAATTTATTCAGTAGTTATTCCTAAGAGGGGTGAAAAAAAGTGTTTTTGAATTAAAAAAGCTGAGTATATTTTCAATACACTCAGCTTTTTCTTTGAAAGGTTTAGCAAACAGTCTCTTACGCTACATACTGAAATCTAAATGGACCAGCCATTTAGAGTCAATTTTGACTAGCATCAGTTTGTCCTTGTTGCCTTTATGATCAATAAAAGTGACCCAAGCCTGTTTTTGAACTATAGAATCCTTCACCATTTTGAATTTGAAATTAGGATCAATGGGTATTGCTCCTGTACTCAAACCTAAATCCAACATAAATACCGTGGATTCAGTCGCATACTTTTTAGCCTCTTCAATTTTCCCAGTAAATAAATTTTCTGTAAAATTCTTCGCAGCTTTTTCAGGACCACTTTTACAAGCACTAAACGCTAAAAAGGCGATTACAATAATTATTATTTTTGATTTCATGATCTTTTGTTTTTAATGATTAGGTACACTTCTTCAATTGAGCCCCTCCCCTTCTTCCATCCATTTCACGAGTCTTTCTTGCATGATATCCAAGAATACAGTTCTGCTTTTTTTCCTTCCTCTAATCTCTTGGAAAGTCCTGTAATAATCGGTCAGTTTTTTATCAAAAAGACATCCCAAAGCATTTGCAATCTGTTTGATATCCGCATTTCCATTGTTGAAAACTCCGGATGCTTTGAGTGCATAAATCAATTCGATCAGCTGTACTTTTGGGGCAGTCCATGTCAATCCTTGTTTTACTGAGGTACTGATTCCCTGTTGTCCATCAAGAATCAAAATCTCCTCCTGTATCTGCTCAATTACTTGGATCCAAGCGTAGATTTTACCTAAGTTATAGCTTTGTAAAGTGACATATTTTGTATCCATATACAGGAGCTCTCCTGCTGGTTGCTTCAAATTGTTTTCCGAACTTCTTAAAAAATAAAATCGATCGAGATTAGTCTTTTCAAGCTTGACATAATAGAATAAATCTTTATGGTCTTGCAATAGCTTATTGGTTCTCCTGATGACTTTACAATAGTAAGACTTCACTCTTTTACTACTCCCAAGAGGTTTTTTGGATTCTATTGCAAATAGCTCAGCATAATAAAATGCTTCTTTGAGCAAGAGCGGATTGATCAGTTTGAAAAAGGAGATTTCTTCTTCCTCAGATTGAAATTTATAGGTATCCAAATATGATCTTATGGACAATACTGCCTTTTCAGCTAAATGAAAGGCCTTTTCCAGTTGTTGTAATCTATTGCTGTCCTCTAATGTCAGCATACTAATTTCCTGTTCAAGATTTGAAATCAAATCTTTAGCATATTCCCTCAACATAACTTTCTGCTTTAAATTAAACCTGTTTATTTATTTTTTTGATCTTAAAATCAATCCCATTAGTGAGAGATTGAACCTGTACTAAAAACAAAATGCATATACCGGCTAAGCTAGCTTCTTTAATCTAGCTGGCTCTTGTACAATTTCTTTATCAGGGAGATAGCGCTTGGTATCTTCTACTGACCAAGTCACTGTTCCACTAATTTGAAATTTTATGTTTTTGATCATCGAAAGCATCAGTGCATCTTCCAGTTTGTAATTTTCTGTAAAAAGTTTGACTTTAGATTCAAATGTATGTAGCAGTTGATCATGCCTTTGAAGCAATTTATCCATTGCTTCATTTTTACTTAATCGCTGATGTTCCATCAAGAGTGCAATCCAATTGTGACAATCATTGATTTCAGCTTCTTTATGATAAGAAAGAATATCGTTGCTGATAAAAATCAATTCAGCTGCAAGCTTTCTAAGCATTTCCAATTTTTCCCAAGACCATTTTACCTCCTCGGGTTCTCCTCCTAAACATAAGGGAATCAATTCAAGAGCTATTCTTCCACCAGAAAAATAGGGTCTCTTAGCTAAATATTCTTCCAATGGAGGAATACGATCAAAATCTTTGTTATTAGCCTCCCAAAGATTGTTCACTAGATAGGCGAGCATTTCATTTCTAAAATGTGCCCTATACCACTCCGCATTCAAATTTGTAAAGGCTTTCCACAAATCTTCAAAAGCGCTTATAAATACATTCTCGTTTACTAACGGTGCTTGATAATAAGGATCCATGATATTCCCTACCTCGTCTCCCATTATCGCCCAGAAGTTTAACTTTTTCCCTTTAGGCAACTTGTCAGTATAATCATCCATTAAGAAAAGCCATGCATATAATTTTCCTATCCAAATACTTTTCTGAGGAGATGCCTCTGGATATAACCTAGCGGCGAGATAGGTCATCTTATTTTCTCTAAACTTCCTGATTTGATTGGAATTTGCCAGTAAACCCACTTTTTTGAGCCAGGCAATAACTTTATCAGTAATCAATCTTGCATCTAGATGCAAAGCAGAGAAGAAGTCATAGTTTAGTATCTCCCCCATTTTGACCTTCGCAATTGGATATTCTTTGATTTGATGTAAGTATTTATTGTGTCTGCTAATCGTTCTCTTGTCTAGGTTAAAGAGTTGTGCTAACTGACTGGGAGTAAGTTCTCTAAAAAATCCTTTAAAATACTTATTGAGCAATGTATAGGCATCTCGGTAATGTTTCTGAGAAATCAGAACCCAGAGGTCATCTGCATTTTTTGCTTTTTGCTGCAAAGCTTGAGATAATGCACTGAATTCAGGAAGTTTATTTAAGACCTCCAACTCAGCGTTATGCGAAAGTCTAGATAAAATACTATCCTTGAGTGCAACTATACTGTACTGACTTGGCATGCCCGATTGGTAGGCATTTAAATCAAAGACAACCTGATCTTCAAAAAATAGCCTTACCATCCTTTCGTTTTTCTCAAAAGCCAAGACTCCTTCAAAGAGATAGTAGGAATAATGTTCCTGTTCTCCTGCTTTCCGAATCAAGTCTCCTTTTTTGAAAGTTTTAAATTCTACGAATTCCATCAGCTTTTGATAAGCTTCAAGGTTTACTACAGCCAATCCATCCAATTTGGCTTTTAAATCAAGCATTAATTTTTCCTTCTCCATAATTTTTAAATTAAATAATTGAATAAAAGAACCTTAGTCTCATAAAAGAAGAGCAACTCCCTTCTCACCCTTTAAAGACTAGAAAAACAGAAGGCCTATTATAAATTTAGATTCAGGATTGTGAAAAAGTCAAATTATCTTCACTTTTTTTCAGTATATAAATCAAATAAGAGACATTAACCCTATATTTAGATAAGAAAAATTCAATAAAATATAAATTTAAAGCAAAAATAAATTATTTATAACCTAAATCAGGATTAAAAGACCAGTGATTAAGTTTTAGAACAAAATTTAATCCTTCCGCTTTCTCAGCCTTTTAAAAGTTGAAATACTGAAATTGAGTAGTTCAGCCATTTCTTGAACTTTGAGTGAGTTTGCAGTTTTTCTATAGTTACTCAAAAAAGCATTGTATTTCTCAAAGTTAGACATGCTTAGTAGTTTTGCAAAAGCTGCTTCCCTGCTATACATATATTGATTAATCAATATAGATAGTTGATTCATTTTAGGGTATTGTTTAAGCAAAAGATTTTCATTGTGATTAGTCAATTCTGCTAATCTCACTTTTGTATAAGCTTGAAACCTGATGACAGAAGGATTCCCTGACCTAAGGGAGTCCAGGTCCACCACAATATCTCCTTCTTCATAAACTCTGTACATTTTCCAATCCAGTTCGCTACTCATTTCATAAGCAACCACTAAACCTTCTAGGATCATTCTGCTTTTTATTTCCCTGACTAATGAAGGCTTGAGTTCCTCACCAGCGGGATAACTTTTATCAAACAGGTAGTTCTTCAAGTCATTCCAGGGTAGTTTATTAAATTTGACTCCATTGTAAGGAAAATGATTGGATATGATGGTACAGCATTTTTTAATTTCTTCCAAAAACTCCTTTTCCATTAAAGCATCCTTTTCTCATTTGGATGAAAAATTAGAGTCCTTATTTTAAAAATCCTATCTACAAAATCATTTTAGTCCAAATGAACCAAAATTAAAGACATTGAATAAGGGTTCATTTGGACTGTTTTAAGAGAATAGAAGATTCTAGCTTTGAGAAGATGAAAAGCAAATCTTTAAAATACCGAAACTTTATAAGTGAAATCTCCTCTTGGCTATTGATATTCCTATTTATGTATACCGCAGTGAGTAAGTTGATTGATTGGGAAGGGACTAGGTCTGCTTTGTACAATCAAGTATTCCCCGTTTGGATGGCTGATATTTTACTTTTCCTGATTCCAGCTGTAGAGTTATTTCTAGTCATCTTTCTGTTCTCTCCCTCAATCAGAAGATATGGATTTCTTTTCAGCATTTTTGTAATGGCCAGTTTTACAATATATGTAGGGCTGGTTCTTACAGGAATTTTTGGTCGTATCCCCTGTTCTTGTGGTGGAGTGATTTCAGAGTTAAGCTGGATGGAGCATTTGATATTTAATTTGGTTTTTTTAGGGATAGCTGTATTTGGATATTGGAGTGTTTATAGGAATGACCAGTAAAATACGGGAACATTAAATTGATTTTTTGGCGTATAGCGACTGGAGAAATTTAATAAGAGCTAATATTTGTTTGGGTTAACGTATGCCTCCACCTAACAGTGAGTCCTAGCAATGGGTTTATTATGAAGCAGAGGTATCCCTTTGGACAATAGGGAATTAATAGATTTGGAAAGGATGAAGGTTGAGCTTGGGTAGTGAGAGAAAGTATGGGAGCTAAGGCTTTAACCTACAAATAGGTGGAGATTGATTATGGTGAGAAAATAATTTTTTACCTTACTTTTTCTCCCGAAAGCCTTCGGGACAGGCTATTGATGATCCGCCACGGCGGACTTTTAAAGAATAGAAACAAAAAATCCAATTGATGCTTTTAAATTGGGAAGGCAGATATGTAAAGTATATCGGATCTATACCCAATTTAATTTTAAGCCAATTGCTCCAACCTAAAAATGGGTGGAGATTTTTTGTAGTGAGAGAAAGTATTGAAGCACTCTATGTTGTTTCCTCTTACTTTTTTGCTTGATCAAAAACGTAACAAAAAAATCAAGTTGGGAAAATCCTTCAACCCGCAAAGGGCCACCGCCCGCCCGGTTCCCCAACAGCCCGCCCGCATTAGACGGTTCGAGTGTGGTTTGAAGATTTCATTCTTAAAATCAGAAAAAACTAACCTGGTTCTTTAAGACTAGAAGTTGAAAAAAGTGGAAAAGGGAAAGGTAAACCCTTCGGCAGGACACCCCCCGCAATTCTGCGGGGCAAGCCAGAGGGAGGAAATCTCAGGGACCGATGAAGGAAGCAGGGTTGAATTTGATTAGTGAGAGAAAGTAAGGGAGGTAGACATTCCTTTGAGATACTAGGGGTTTTATGAAAAAGTAAAAAGGTTAGAAGGAAAAAATCCGACAGCTACACCTTGCATGTTGAGCTATCGGACTTTGTTAATTAAATAGGTCGTAGCCAAAGATACATAAAAAATCAAAGGATCAATTGACCCAATGTGCTGTAAATTATTTGATTAGCTCTTTTGGACTTTTCTAGGTAGGTAAAGATTAGGAAATTAGAGGAATGAAAGAAAGGAGGAATTATGAGGGATGAAGGATGAAAAAAAAGAGAAAGGGAAAAAGAGAAAGGTTAAAGGGGTTGTCGATCCGGAAAGCTTTTGAGAGAATTAAAAATGTTGAAAGATGAAATGATATGAAGGTGTAGATACAATCTACTCCTAGATGGGAAAGAAGAAGAAATGTACGGCTTGTGAAGCTACTAGGTGGTTGCCAAGCGAAAGTAGGGGGATAAAAAAACCGGCCGTCCCTCTCGGAAGGGTGTGTGGACCCAAAACGACCGGAATTATTATTAACAATTAATACATAAAATTATGAAAAATAATATCAAAAACCTCCTACGTGGAGGTGTAATGATGCTCGCTGCGGTATTTGCTTTTGCATTTACTCAGCCAAAAACAGATGCAAATCAAGTTAGATTCGTTCCAATAGTAGATGGGTCTGGCTTGATCGTGGGCGGCACTCCGGTACAAGCTGGTTATACTTGTGACAGTGCGCCGACAGAAGTATGTACTGCTCTCTTTTTAAATGATGATCCTAAGGAGGAAAACCTGATTGAAGAGAGTATTGAGCAAGGGCTATATCAGCCTCCAATGTAAAAGTTTACCCCGGCAAATAGCCGGGGTATTTTTTTATCTAGGGTTTTGAATCATTGAACTTCTATCTATTTCCTGAGGTGGAATGGGAAACACATAAGCAAGGCTGTTAGGAGTTAATGAATAAATACTTTCACCAAAATCCCTCTGAAGATTTATCTGGTATCCTTCAAAGTTTAACCTTTTTAGATCCATCCACCTTAATCCTCGAAAAGAAAGCTCCTTTCTTCGTTCTAACAGGATCACTTCTAATGCTTCTTCTTGGCTTGAAAAAGTTATCTCCTCAAAATCTTTGATTCTGAATTCAAGAAATGAATTTAATAATTCCGATGCCAAGGTGAGATCTTCAGCTCTTACAAGACATTCGATATAAGTCAATAATACTTCATTTGTGCCTATACCGCCAAACCAAGTAGCTCTTCCTGTATGAAAAGCTTTAAAATTCAATCCATTACCTCCTCTATTGATGAAAAACAAAGCCTTTCTTGCGTCATTATCATTATAAAGAGCCAATAAATTCTGATCAATAAATGTGAGCGGTGAATTATAAAATTGATAGAGCATTAACTGACTGTGAAATATCACTTCTTGATTGAATATTCCAAAAGGATTAGAGGTAGTCACTGGGAGCTGTGTATAGTCAATCAAGGTCAGCCCTTCATTGTGTAATTGTTGACCTAATTCTAAAGCAGAAGAATAATCCCCCTCCATGAAATAAACCCTCATCAATAGTGCTTTAGCAGCACTAATAGAAGGTCGGGTTTTTAAAGGTTCATTCAATGGTAATAATTCGATCGCCTTTTCTAAGTCAGCTTTAATTAAGGACTTTACCTCTGCTACTGAGGCTCTATTCGGATTTGGAGTTACAAGGGAGTTCATTCTTATGGGCAACCCAAATTCTGAATCTTCACCATCAAATCTGGTGTATGGCGTAAATAATTCCAATAATTGATGATAGGCAAATGCTCTGAAAAATAGCGCTATTCCTTCCAGTTGTTTGGCCCGATCGTTTTGATCTTGAGTAATTTCTATGGTCCCTAAGCCATCTAACACAACATTAGCATAGAATATTTGCTGAAATGGAACTGACCAATCAGGAAGCTCTCCATTTTGATTGACATCCTCAGCCCAGATATAGGCTTGTCTCTCCCACTCTAGCCTTAAACTTTGCCAATGTTGAAATGGAATATTGAAATCAGCTGATGCCACTTCCCCAATAGCGGGAGTTTGATTGAATATTTGCTGATCATTGCTAAGGAGGGCTTCGAAATCATCCAAGTTTGTTGGAACCACAAGTCCAAGGCTTGGTTTTTCTGAGAGGAAATCTTCGCAGGAAGTCAAGAGCATCCCTATTATTATGAATATGTAAGTGTATTTTTTCATTTCTGTCTTTATTTAAATTCTCCTAAAGTGTGATGTTGATGCCCATTGAGAAGTTTCTCAATTGCTTTGTCGTCCTAAAATCAGGATCTAAAGGATCATCAGATGCTTTCCATAGAATTCCCAAATTGTCTCCATAGAAAAAGACCTCTGCATTTTCGAATGGTAATTTCCTGCCTTGGATTGAATTAAGTCTATAGCTCAACCTGATATCTCTTAATCTAATGTGATCACCTTTTTCTACAAGGATATCGGAAAACCTGTAAACATTATCCCTGTTTGCACTTCCAACATTAGGCACTGAAGGTATTTGGGTAGTTAATTCATCTCCGCTTTGTTGCCATCTATTGGCATAATCCTCGTGTCCTCCTAAGCCCCTATTGGTTCCGTAAACAATGGACTCTCTTCTATAGTAATAGCCTCCTCTATAGGATATATTGAAGGAAAGATTTAGCCCACCATAGCTGAAATCATTTCTGATTGCACCAAAAACTGTTGGTCTTGAAGACCCCATGAACAAAAGATCCTCTGGATTTAGGGAAGATATAATAGCGTTGTAATTTTCACTCGGCTCTCCGTCTAATATTCCTCTTGGGTTACCGTTATCAGGATTTAATCCTCCCCAAGGCAGCGCATAAACAGCAAATAGTGGGTTTCCTTCTAGCGGTAAAGTCAAAGTACCCACTGAAGAAAAATTCAAATACTGTAATGCTGAAGCTTTCACCTCGTAGGAAGTAACTTTTTCATTTATTGCACTTAGAAAAAAGTTTGTGTTCCAGTTGAATTTACCTCTGATATTTTCTGTAGTTAATACGATGTCCATACCGCTCGCTCTAGTTTCGGCGATGTTGCCCCTAAATAGAGTAATCCCTGTTGATGGTGGATAAGGCTCCTGACCTATTAAGTCAGTACCATTTTTAAAGAAATATTCAACAGAACCATAAACCCTTCCATTTTTACCTTCAAAATCTAGGGCAAAGTTAGAAATGGAAACTCTCTCCCAACTTAAATTTGGGTTTGGGGGATTCTGAACCCTCGCAAAAGGTCTCCCAGTTAGAAAGCTATTCCCAAAAATTTCAGCAGTAGTAAAAGCAGATAAGCTTCTATCAACATTTCCATTATAACCTTGAGTCAATCTTAACTTCAAAAGCGGCAAATATTCAAAATTGTAAAAATTCTCTTGGGAAATAATCCAGCCCAATCCTGCTGACCATAGCGGTACTCCTCTCTGATTGGTTTCTACTCCAAGAATATTTGAAGCATCTTTTCTAGCACTGAATGATAACAAGTATTTCTTATTGAAAGTATAACCTGCATTTGTAAATGCTGATGTAAATCGTTCGACATTTCCTGAGAACCCTTGGACAAATGGAATCCTTGTCACTGATATAGGAAAGTGGAAGGGATTAAAAAAGGAATTGTAATCTACAGCAGAAGTTCTCCCAATGTTGGAATCAAAACCATAGAATCTGTTACTATTCCCATTGCCTTGAAGGTCTTTCAGTTCAGCACCTGCAATGATAGATAAATCATGTTTTTCTTTCCAGGTGTTTTTATAAGACAATAGACCTCTCAATTGATGGCTATTTGTCGAGGAGTTATTAATATCCATTATCGCCCCTCTTGGAATTGGGAAACTCAGCGATCCGTTAGGTTGAACTTGCGTAAGGCGGTTAATCAGGTTTCTAGAGAAATATGAATCAGCAGAATTAAGTTGATTCCTTTCACTATCATTTTGCCAGTATTGATAAGATATATTCAGATTCAAATTTTTGTGCAGCGCATAATCCAAACCAAGATTAAGTCTTACATCAGTGGAGTTGGTTCTATAGTCTCTTTCGGAGATTTCCTGCAAGGGTCTGTATTGCCAATCTAGTAACCCTTGACCTTGTGCGTCAAGTATAAAAGACCTTCTGTACTCATGATTGATTGGTATTGGATTACCCTCTGAATCAGCCAAAGCTGCATAAGGATAGAGCCTTTCATTCCCAGCTGCCTGCATGGATAAAGTGAGCGGATTTAAAGCATTGTTTGTAAAATTTGATTTTACTAGGTAAAGGCCAGTTGAGAGATTCAGTTTTCCATCAAAAAACTTATTGTCATTCTTGAAAGAAATGGTATATCTCTTTTGTCCGTTCCCTACCAATTCATCATTGCTTCTGTCAAACCCTGCTGAGATACCATATCGAGAGTTTTGCCCTCCCCCTTGAATATTTACAGCCTGCTGTATCAAAGTGGAAGGCTGATAGAGGTAATTATTGATGTCATTTCTAACATCCATCTGAGAAAATCTTCCTATAATTTCATCTGCTTCTCCTTGTGAAATCCTGCCTTCACGTGCATCTATCAAAGTTTCAATCACTGGACTCAAAGGGGCTCTCACAATGGAATTTTCTGTACCTGCATAGAATCCTCTACCAAAAAGATCCCTTTCGATACTGATGTAATCACTTGTCCCCATCAGTGGCCTATGGAAAGCGTCCTGCCTATCAGATATACTGAAATTTGAGGTGATAGACACTTTTACCGGCGAATTAAATCCACCTTGCTTTGTTTTGATTACGATTACTCCATTACCAGCTCTCGCTCCCCAAATAGAGGCTGCTGCCGCATCTCTTAATACAGTAATACTTTCTACATCATTGGGGTTTATGTTTTCAAGTGGTCCATCATAGGGAAAGTTATCAATGATCACCAAAGGACTGGTGTTTGCAAACAAGGTTCCTCGGCCTCTGATGTTGATTTGATCGGTTCCACTTCTATTAAATCTCAAACCAGGCGTAACATCCTCAAGCCTATCGATAAGATTTGTCGTAACCCGTCTTGAAACCAGTTCGTTGTCCACCTGCACAAATGAGCCAGTCGCCCTTTCTTTTGGTAATTGTTCATACCCAGTAGAGACAATTTCTACAGCTGAAAGTGAAAGTTCATCAGGCTTCAAGGAGATCAATAATACTTCTTCCCTTGGGATTTGAACTTGACTTTTGTCAGAATTAAATCCAATGAAAGAAGTAATGATTTCATATTTTCCTTCAGTCAACCTGATGATAAATTGGCCAGATTCATTGGTCACAACTGCCTGTTGAGAATCTGTAATTTTTATCAAAGCACCGGGTAAAGGTTCACCGGTCACCGAATCTCTTACTTCACCTTTGAGGGTATGAAGTTGCTGTGCTTGTGCATTCCTTCCAATCAATAGAAGTAGCAAAATGATCATGGTAAATGTTTGTTTCATAATTGATGATATTTGGTTTATATGGTCAAGTAGTCAGTCTTTCGACTAGATTGATTGCTGTGGGTTAGTATTTTGAAAGTTTGGTTAAATTTGAGTCTACAATTTTGAGCATATTGATTTCTACCAGCTCTTCTCTCAACTCAAGCGAGTAAGGTTCCAATGCTTTATTGATAGCTTCCAAATCACTTAGATTGGCTTCTATAGATATATTTACAAGCTCTGTGATTCCTGTTTTATTTAATATTGGCCCATCAAGGTGTTGTAGATATTTGCTGGAAAGGTTATTGACGATGTAGCCCATTGCGGCATTTCTGACTGTGAATCCTGAAAAGTCAAATTCTGAATACGATTCTCCACCATCTCCAATAAAATTAGGAGAATCGCCCATGAAATAGAGGGAGTAAGCTTTGCCTTCTGTTTTTTCAAGGACCGGCTTGGCATATGGGAACATCCTTTTTACTTCTTGTTGAAGGATCTCTTGTTCTTGGTCTTTTAAGGATGGAGGAAAATCTATTTGTAAACATTTGGCGTGTTGCATTTCCCATTGCAAGCCTCCTTCACCTGTTGCCTCTGTTGTGAACATCTCAGGATTCGATAGTTCCACCTTAATTTGACTATTCGGGAACATTTTCTTGGTGTTCGGATCTTTAAAAGCAATTCTGAAATACATGTATGGAGAAATGTTTGAGGCAATTATTCTCGAACCTCCATTCTCTGCTTTAGGAAAGTATCGGTAGATTGTTTTTCTAGACTCTTGGTAATCAGTCATGATTACTTTGTAGACAGCATCCTTTTCGTCCAGTGGCGTATCATCGGAAATAGTGACCACTTTTTTGGTTCTTTGAGTGGGCAATATTCCCGATTCAAGGTAATTTTGGATGCTTTCAAAATTCATCTGATCGCTTCCTACTTCTGCTAAAAGGGTTCCTTCTGGGCTGATCCACACATAATGAGGAAGTAACTGGTGGGGCAGAATAAAGCGTAAAAACTGATCCTCATAGATCATGGGTTTCCGGATTGTCTTAAGCTTAGGTAGTCGTGTGAACAGTTTTTCTACCTCTTCTTTCCCTTGATAGGTCACAGGAAGGATAGTCAGTTTATCTCCAAAGGCCCTATCTAAGCTATCGAGTTTGGGAAAACTGGCCACACAGGGTGCACACCAAGTTGCCCAGAAATCCAGGATCAGCAAGCCTCCTTTATAATCAGAGAGCATCAGCTCATCATCGGGGTGATACAATACCTTATCATAGATAAAATCAGGTAATGTGTCTCCTTGAGTAAGCGGTTTAAACTCCTCTTGACATATCGCCGAATAGGTCAAGAGATTAAATAACAAAAGCAAAATGGGTTTATTTTTCATAGGATTATGTTTTAATGGTTAATAGACTTATTTCTTAATGGTATCTGTCCACTATAATCAGGATGTTGATCAGTGGTGGTGGATTGGTTTCTGGTTCTGGTGGTTTGTCGGGTTGCATCGGGAAAGGGGTTGGAAAGTTGGAAGATTTGAAAATTGAAAGATTGGGTCTAAATGAGTTAATTGGTTAATTGAGTTGATTTAGGGAAAAGGTGAAAGGGAAAAGGTGAAAGGTTGGGTTAGTGGTTTAGATTTCGTTTTTTAGTCGTCATATCGAACAGAGTGAGATATCTCGACTTGGTTACTAGGTGTGGATTATTTAGAACCCCTCTTCTATTTTTGTCGAGATGAGATTTTCCCGCAATTCTGCGGGACAGGCTTTGTTTCTTATATCTTCCGCCGCGGCGGAAAAGCTGCTTCTTAAAGAAAAGGGAGGCCGGCGGGTTGAGTGGAATCGTGTTTGCCGGCCTGGGGAGCTATGGAGAGAACTCCCCCACTCCGCCGTCCAATAGTGTCGTCACCTTATGTGTCTCCGAACTATTTGGGTTACTATTTATCGATTAACCTAATTATGAGAAAAGGTGGACGAGGGAGGCCCGAGGGATTGGTGATTTGAGATTTTAGAATTTAGATTGGGGGTCTGATTGGTTTCATGGTTTTAGTGGATTAAGTGATTGGTTGAATGGGTTAATTGGTTAATTGAGTTGAGTTTGGTGGTAAGTTGAGTTTAAAGGTGAAAGGGAATAGGTTAAAGGTTGGGTTAGTGGTTGGGATTTCGTTTTTTGGTCGTCATATCGGGGTAGTTAATTGGTTATCAGTTGAATAGGTTAATTGAGTTGATCTCTTAGGTCTTGGTACTTAGTACTTTGTACTTCGTACATTTTACCCTCTTGATTCCCCGCAATTCTGCGGGACAGGCTTTGTTTCTTTCCTCTTGTTTCTGAAGAAACCCCAGCACAATGGGCAGGTATGTGGTCGCTGCAAACCAGTTTAGCATCACTTGTTTTTAGGTTAGACATAGATTCCACTGGCTGGGGGGTTGAGGTGAGGCAACTTTTCTTTTTATGCTTCGCATGTCTCACGCAGATTGCGCGGATTTCACAGATTTTATTTTACCACAGATGAACACAGGTGAACACTGTTGATTGGGTATGTGATGATGGTTGGTGGTCTGGTCAGATTCATGGGATTAGTTATTGGTTGAATTGAGTTATTAGGGGTTAGAAGGTTGGAAAGTTAGAAGATTATAAGGTTGAGTTTGTAGTTGTTTCATGGTTATCAGTTGATTAGGTTATTGGTGAATTGAGGTTAAAGGATAAAGGCAAAAGGATAAAGGTTTGGTTAGTGGTTTAAATGTCATTTTATAGTCGTCACATCGACCATAGGGAGATGTTCCCGCAATCCTGCGGGACAGGCATCGTCATGAAGAACTCTTACTGAATTCTTAAATAAACCTCTCCTGCTTTTGTCGAAATGACTGGTGAAAAGAACACATAGGGGTATCCTTCAATCATCATGTGGATGATTTGGGGCTGATACTTTTCGCTTCGTTCTGGGGCTAGGGGTCCTGATTATTTTCAGAAAAGGACATAGTTGTGTCAGGGAGAAAAAAACTTGAGTTTTTTCAACTGGACAGTGAACGCGGAAGAGTTCCTGATTGCTAAGAAGATTGATTTTGGGTCTTGCCTATCGGGGCTTCTGCAGGAGCGATATGATAGGAAGATTGGCGAGCGCATCCATGACGTATGTCTGTTGGAAAAGCGTATCTGAGTAGATGGCTCTTGGGAATAATAGGTTTAAATAGGGTTCTTTGGCTTGCGCTCAAAGAGGATTTCGAAGGCTGAAAGGCCATAATTGATAAGCAGTTTAGAATTAACCGCTTTATCAGACTGGTAATTATCTTTAACCGGAGAAAATGAACTCAATGCAAACAAATCAACACCTCCAAGTCCTCTTATTGGAGTTTTTGTAAATAAGTAATTTATTGAATATCTCGCTTTCATGGTTAAGTTTATAAAAACGAGTCTGGATTAGGTCGAAAAAAGAACACTATAGTGTGGGCTTCTATCAACCGCATCGCAAGGTTCCGACGCCCCATGAAACGGATATCGATAGGTTGCCCACAGCTATAGCTTTGCAAATATAACAAAAGCTAGCTATGAGCATGTACCTACCGTCTCGTTCATGATTACAATGGTCGGATTTTGCGATCGAGACTCTTAATGTACATGTATCAAAATCAAATTGACAAAACTCTAAAATTGACAATTCCTTAATTTGATGCTTTAAATATCTAAAGAAGAAATTTAAAAAACAATAAAAAGTTTACTTTTTACAGTAAACTTTTTTATCCCTTAGGGGATGGGAAAAATTAACTCAATAAAACCTCATCAAAAAAGAGATCGGCTTTTGAAGTTGATCGATTTAACTGGATTGACATTTTTGGGCTTCGAAGTTTTATTAGGATATAAGAGCGAAGGAAAATACATCCATCAGATTAAGAACAATAACAAAGAAGTGTCTAATCTAATGATTAAAAAGATTCAGCAGTCTCTTAAAATATCAGCTGAGATTTTTAATGATACTTCAATTGAATTTGATAAAAGTGAAATTCAAAGTCAAATTGAAGGTTTTAGAAATGATAACATCAACAGTTCTACTTACTTCCAAAAAGAGGATGATGTTTTATTGGTTATAAATAAATTAATCAGAAATGGCTTTTTTGATAGCGAAAAGTCAGGCGAGGAAATACTCAAGAAATTTATAGAATTTGGCTATTTATATTCAAGTGAATACCTCTCTGGTAAATTAGTGAACCTTTTAAAAAGAGGTGTACTTAAAGCTAATAAAAGAAGAATAATTCTTAAAAATGGGAAGCTTGGAAATAAAATGGTGAATTATTACCGAACTTAGGAAAAATATTTTTCCACAAAAATACCATGTAGAGGGCATTTTTTGTTTGTTGGATAATGGATACGTTTAGGAAAAACGAGACTTATTTCATAGAATTAGGAAGCTAGGTTTTTGTTTTTCAAACAGATATCAGTGCTGGGTGTCAAATTAAAGAAACCCGAAATGAATAAAATGACAAAATTGATTAACCTGATACTCTTATTGACTCAAAACTTTTCTTGTCCTGAAAGGAAATCAACAAAAGAAATTGCCAACTTGGATATGCGAAGTTCCTGTTTCGGATGGGACAGGTTGAAAGTCATTACTATCTAGTTTTATTAGCAATCAATTAATCCTATGAAAATCGATATTATCCCTTTATTGATACTCTTCACAATAGTTGTATTAATTATCAAATCTATTGTTGATTTATATCGAATGAAATCATCTTCAAATAAGTTTAAAGCAAATTGGCTGTTTGTGATTTGTGCATTCCCCTTAGTAGGTTCTTTACTCTTTTATTTATTTGGAATCAACTCTGGAAATAACTATAAAAAGAAAAATTTCAGTTTAAGAAGGACAACTGATAAGTATCCTTTAGACTAAGTGAAATACAATATATCCTACACTTTCTACTAGTAACAAATAGATGGCCGTGAGCTATAAGCTCACGGTGCTATTATGCTACAGCGGAAAACAGTCTCACACCACCTTACGTGCTGGTCTCCCCGAATCAAGCCTGCCTGCTGGCAAAGGCAAGTTCGGGGCAGGATGTAGCCATCCCTGCATCTTGGCCCCTCGCTAAAATTTTTTACTAGAAGATTTTTTAACGCTCAGTCCTAGTTCACTGGGTTGTAGGTTGTGATTTGAGGTAGTAGGAAAGCATTTATTCGTGCCAATTTTATTCTGGTATGTGGATACATTAAAAAATTAAGAATTAAATCAATAGATTCGGTCTGACTAATTAGGAATGGCAATCAGATTAAATTGAAGGATTTTATTTACTTTAGTCAAAATGCAAAAAAATTAGAACACTTTGTAAGAGTAGATTACATTTGGTAAAAGGCAAATTGAAGAATGATTGAAAAAAGTGATTTAGGGTCAGAAGCAGCTTTGTTTGATGAAATCAGTAACCTCATCGAACAAGGACATTCAAAGGTACTTTCCTATGTAAATAGTACAATGACATTGCTTTTTTGGCAAGTAGGGAAGCGGATAAATGATTTCATTTTAGAACATAGACGAGCCGAATATGGAAAAGAAATAGTCGTTACACTATCACGACAATTAGAGGAGCGTTTTGGACGGAACTTTGAAGAGAAGAATTTAAGAAGAATGCTTCAATTTGCTAATGTTTTTCCAGACACAGAAATAGTCGTTACACTGTCACGACATTTAAGTTGGTCTCATTTCTTAATTCTTATACCATTAAGATCAACTGAAAAAATCAATTATTATGCACAACGTGTAATAGAAGAACGCTTGGGTGTAAGAGGGCTTAGGACGCAAATAGAACAGAAAGCGTATGAAAGAACAGAAATAGCAAACATCCAACTGCCAGATAAAAAGCATGATCTATCTGGTAAGTTCAAAGATCCTTACTTACTCGATTTTTTAAACCTTCCTTATGGATATCTAGAAAAAGACCTAGAAACCGCAATCTTGAAAGAGCTTGAGAATTTTATTCTGGAAATAGGAAGAGGGTTTGCTTTTGTAGAACGGCAAAAAAGGATGATAATTGATGGGGATGATTATTATTTGGATCTTTTATTTTATCACCGAAAATTAAAAAGATTAGTCGCTATTGAATTGAAGATCGGAAAATTTCAAGCAAAATATAAGGGTCAAATGGAATTGTATCTGAAATGGCTCAATAAACATGAAAGAAGGGGAAAATGCACCTGTGGAACTTATTCTTTGTGCTGAGAGCAGTAAAGAACAGGTGGAACTTCTAGAAATGCATAAAGATGGAATTATGGTTGCTGAGTATTTGACAGAATTACCCCCTAAACATGAATTAGAGAAAAAATTACACCAAGCATATTTAGAAGCAAAGGAAGTTATAGAGAAACGCAAACTTATTTGACATAAAGAAAAGAATGCACAATGTATTAATCGAGATGGCCGAGAGCCATAAGCTCGCGGTGCGCCTATACCACGGCACGGGCTACCCATTAATGAAGCAAGCTCACACCGCCGTATCCCGATAATGGGACTGGAAGTAATCGTCTCCCTCCTAGCCCTGAATCCTGGTCCCTCGCTAAAATTTTTCACTGGAAGATTTTTAAACGCTCAGTCCCAGTTCACTGAGTTGTAGGTTGTATTGTGTAATAGAATAGCCTTTAACCTCTCCCCTTTTCCTCAAATTGCACTGATTCCAATTTTTTTGGCTTAGAAAAGTACAATCTTGGAATAATTATATATTTTCTTGGTTTTTCGCCAAAAGTCGGCGAATGGTCGGGAGGGATACGGGACACGGTCGGAACACGGACGGGAGGAAGACGGAAGAAAACGTGGTGTTTTTGAAAATAAATATGATTATTTTATACTAAATTGCATTATTTTAATAAAGAGGTTTTTTGGTTTATTGATGTTTTTGGAGGAAAAATACCCTGTAGTTGGTATTTTTTGTTTGGAGGGGATTGGGTAGGTTTGTTGGGAAATAAATTTATAGCTTGGCTTTGTTTCATTCAATACTCAAAACAAATTAAGTTATTTCTGCACTGAGAAGGAACATACGAACAAGATTAAGAATGTATATCAAAATCTTACAAGTAAAAATTGAATGTTAAATTTTAGTTAAGGACTTGTTCCCTTTAAATAACAGAGTTATCATTGGTTAATTATTAAACTTTTAATACATAAAATGAAAATTTTTTCTACCGTCCCCCAAGTATATGCTAAGCTTCGGCTAAGCTTTTTCAAAAAGATGTCCTTTTTGATATTATTTGTAGTTATTTTATTTGGTAATTCCTGTATTCCAGAAGAGGAGCACGCAACTATTCCTCACTCTCAGGACACTAAAGCAATTTAGGATGCCAAAAATTGGTTTTACTCATGAGGTTCTTGATATTTCTAGTCAAGAAAAATATTTTGCAAAAGGCAAAACCCAACTTAGAGAAATCATGTGGGAGAAGGCAGTCTATTATGAAGATAAAAATATAGTAGAAGTCCCAATTCTATATAATTTCCACCCAGTACCAAGCGGAATAGAAAAGACTAAAGAAAAAATTCAGCAAAAGCAGGAATCCTCTTTTTACCGACTAATATTAGTGCCAAACGGGGAAAATGGCTTTCATAAATTAATTCTAAAATTTTTCCCTGAAAATTCTTCTCCTTTTCATAGAGAATTAACGGAAAACAACTTTTTTAACTTAAGCAAAGAATTTTCAGGAGACGTACGTCAATTCAGTTGGGATGAAAAATTTAAAAAAGGCTGGAAAATTAAAAAAGGACAGATTATAGGATTTACTAAACCTTATTATGAAGTGGGTTCCAAATCTAATATTCAAACAGAAACCTTAAATCAAGACGGTTGCTACACATATATAGAAAACGAGTGTTTGGTGATTGATAATATTTTTGATTGTTATGACATTCCTGTTGTTCAATGCCCTGAAAAAGAAGAACCCAATGAAGACTTTGACGGTGGAATAAATTCTGGTCCTATATGGTCTCCAAATAACTGGCATGGGTTCTGGCCTGGTTTTGGTTACGGAAATTCCAATACATATTACAATAGTAATACCTATTGGAATAGTGTATACGCAACTCTCACGGACTATACTTATCAAGCAAATCCAGGTATAAAAGATCACAACTCTTTGAACAAGTCTCAGAGATTATTACATATTTTAAATCACATAGAGATTGCAAAGCAGCAAAACAGAAATGTAAGAATAAGAGATATCTTTACTAATCTCCCTTCATATGCATCAGGTGGCCCTTATTCTGCTCCAGGAGGGTCATATGAATCTGGCGATGCATTTTTAAAAATAAATGGTCAAAGTTCTGTAATAGGGTTTACTTATGGATTTGAACAAGGTTATGACTATATCAATATGCAGGTTTCTCCTGACTTTCATGATGCTTCATATAAAGATCAAGTGAATTATTACTTTGAAGAAGTTAACTACCCTGGCAGATCTGCTCTAGAAATTCGTTTACCTATACCTTTAAGAAACTGGTTTGAATCAAAATTCTTTTAAAATGAATAAATATTTTATCTTTCTAGTATTAGTAATCTTTTCCTGCTCAAAAAGGGATAAACTAACTCTTGAAAACTTTCCTTTGGACGAAGTAATTGCCATTGATACCTTTACAAATACACCTGATTTTTCAGAAAGATTTCAATCTTTTGACAATGAAAGTCCTATTTGGCAATTCAATAAAAATATTGTTCCCGAAGAATTGATTGAAAAAATCAATGAAGACAAACTTTTAATTAATGGTCAAAAATTGAATGATATTTCAGAAATCAAGACTTTTTTGGAAGCAAATGATTATGACGAAATTAGACAAGAAGTTTGGTTAAGAGATAGTAGCATTACAATAATTATTCAAAACTCTAAAATAAATTCGCTTAGTTTTACCAAAAGCTCTAATCTAAAATATGAAGACCTTGATTTATTTTCACTTACTCCATTGAGTTATAAAAAGAAATTTCCAGGTTCCTATAAAATGAGAAATTTTACAACACTTTCTAATGATGTTATTCGATATAGTGAAATAGATTCTGTCAAATCTTTAGACTTCACTTACCTACATACTAACTCAGGGAAATTAACGATTACATGGGTAAATGGAAAAGTTGAAAGAACATTCTATAAATATTTTCATTGATAGAATCTTTAAAACTTAAGTACCATTTCTTAAATGGTACTTAAGTTTTCCGAAGGTAGTAGCTATTATTTTTAGGTCTTTGACATGCCGTGGTATTATAATAAAATTCCTTGAAAATTTCAATAAGGAAAAAGCCCTCTTTTTTAGCCAAAAATCGGCGAATGGTCGGGAGGGATACGGGACACGGTCGGAACACGGACGGGAGGAAGACGGGAGAAAATGGGGTGTTTTTGGAAATAAATATGATTATTTTATAATAATTTGCATTATTTTAATATGAAGAGATCACTAAGTATAGAATGCATATTTTACCAAGTAGGCGATAAAAGAAAGTAAAAAGTTTGATGACTCTCATTTGTTACCAGTATTTAAATCAGGAAATTTTCCATATTAGAATGAAAATATCAAATATGATACGGGAAGTCTAATTTTTAAAGGGTAAAGTAAATGTTGTTATTTTAATGCTTTTGCTCCACCTATCAACGATAGTTGCAAGTGGAGTATCATATTTTTGGTTATAAAAAAGGTAATGAAAAAGTTAACCAATTAATAACTTGGCTCAATAAGATTCTATCAAGTCACCTCTCCAGTATTAGCTTCATGGATTTAATTGGGTAAATGTTGGTTAAAAAGTAAAATGGATATACTTATAATTTAAAAATATTTCCCATAACTAATTTTTGCGCATTGAAAATGCAACTTTGTCCATTTTGGGAGGATTACCTAAAGCATAATTAAAGGAAACACTATTTAAATAGGCAAAAACCTTAGCAATTTCTTCCTTGCTCATTCCCAAATAATGAATGATCTCTTCCTTCTTTTCAAAAAAGCTACAACAATTGATTAATGAAATTTAGACTTGAAATTCATGGGGAATTTCAATCACCCCCTCAGGTGCTGCCTAATTCTTAACGAATTTAAAGAAGAATATAGCATATTGTCACCTATTGTAAATCTACGGTTTGTTATACCCAGTTATTTTTTTCTTTTCTCAGGTACTTTATGATTATCCGCAATCATATAAGTAAGGATAATCTTAAAATTTAACTATCAAAAAGGACCAAAATCAACACGTGGATATCTTTCCTTCAAATTTACCCAGTCAATAGTGACAAAGTCAATAGATAAATATAAAAACGAACTTGTCTCCACTTTGAATTTAATTTCTCTCTTATCCACAGAATAATCTATTATAGTAATTTCATCACCATTTTTTAGCATCCTAGGATACGCATCAAAATATCCATCGGGATGGTTTAATTTAACGATCTGATTTTTCAATGCCTTCTCCAATGTAAAAGGAGTAGTTTCTATTTTTCTTGATGACATTGTATAATCATATTTATTATCAAAATATAAAGTATCATCCCCAACTAAAACCATGGCCCAATTGTCTCCCATCTCTTTCAGAAATATTAAAGAATCATTCATTTCTAATGTCTTAAAAGCCTGCCCAAATGGCTTATCCAATAAAATAAGCTCCTCAACATTTACGAAGTGCTTTTTATTTGTTGTGTCTGTTAAGACGACTATAAAAACAACAAATAAAATAAAGCCCAAGACGAAAATTAATATTCTTTTTGGCCTCAGGAATATCCAAAATAAGCTCCTCCATAGTGCTAAAGCAACACCTATTTCTCCGATTCTCCGAAATTGACCTCCTACACTCATAGCCCCTAATTTTTAATACAAGTGATTCTATTTTAATAAAAACTTACAGCTAAAAAAATTAAATCCTCCTAACTGATGTAAGTCAATTATCCTTTCTTTTTAAGATGTAATGATAAACATTTTGATTACCAAGCGTAATAGCATACGCATTGACAAATTCATATCCATTTTCACTAAGAAAATTTAAACTATCAATCATACTATTAAAAACTAGAAGTTTGCCACTTTCATCTTTTACCTGAGTATCCTTATTTGACCAATATTTATTTTCTTGTCCGAAATCAATTTGAATTGTTACTTTATTGCTGAGTAGTTTAGAAGTGCCAACAATCTGAATATATTCAACATCTATTTCATTTATTGGAATGTCGTTTACTGTTTGTGCATTCAGATTTGATAAGAGCAACCCAAATAAAATGATCGAAGAAAAGAGTATCTTTTTCATATAAGTAGTATTTTTTGTTTCCCCAAATTAAGTTCTAATATCAATCTAAATCAAAAAAATGTCAGTAGTTGTCAGGGAATTTGATGATTTAAAAAAGATACACTCTGTTTTATTAAAAACCATTCTTCAGATATAAGAGTATACAGGATATCTCAATATTAAAAAATCACATCGAGCGATTCCATTTATCAATCTTGATATACAAATTGTACCAGCCATACAGGCCTAGCGCTAATATGATGAGCTTTATTGTAAGGTAGTTTAAGTTTTTAAAAATCGGTGCAATTCCATAACACCAAGCAACATAGGCTACCGCCAAAATCACATAAGGCAAAATAAAACGAAGCGTGTTTTTATTTTTTTCCAATTTCAAACTCGATTGATAAAATATTGTAAACTACAATTAAAATAAGCAAACGGAATATTGGCCAATTCATTGTGTTGTGATCTGAAAAATAAAGATGCTAATTCCTTACCTCCTCCTTCTAGTCTGATTTTTCAAAAGTGACAAACCAACCAGAATATATATAATCGCTCCAAAAATGATTAATAAACCCATAATTTTAAAATTTTGATTCCCTTCAATTTCAGCAATTTTCAAATAAAATGCAAATGATGAATTCTGATGAATAGCAATAACATGAACACCTATTTTAACCATACTATTCAAGAGGTCGATTGTCAACTATCAATGGCAGGTAGATCAAAGTGGTGCTGTGTAGCGTCAGACTCCTAGCATAAAGTCACTTTAAAATTATCTGATCTTCAATTTTTGTAGGTGCTTCAAATTCATAATTTCTTTCAAAAGTACCTAAAATAAAAAAACTAAAATTCTTTAAATACACGTTAAAAAGACTCACTTGAAGCTTATAAGAGTAATTTAGATCTGTTTTTTCATTTTAACACATGTATAGCCTACAGCTATAAATATAGGCTATTGAATTGATTAAAGAATAAGGCATTTAAACCTCTCAATAGCACATTTGCAACCTTGCAAATCCCAGAATGATATCGATTTATTTTCCATTTTTGCAAAATAACTCAATGAAAATGGAAAATCTTACAACAACCAAGGCACCTCAATATGGCTTACAGAAGGATTGGGAAGGCTTAGGACGATTTTACATCATCAACGATAATAGCTTGTTGATGATCACTGCCACAGACGGCTGCTTTCCGCACTATCCTATAGAAGTTGCACTTGTAATAAGAGAGGATATCAATGACATTCTTCTACAAGACGTATTCTTAGAAGAGGGAGAGAGAAATAAAGCATTAAAGCCAATAGAGGTTAGTCGACATCCTAAATTTGCCAAAATTAGGCAAGAACAGCAGATGATGAGTTTTTGTATTGCAATTGAAAAAATCATAATAGAAAAAGCCCAAAAGAACATTATAGATTTTAATTTGGAGGTAGCCCCTGATATCCATTGGGACTTGCTCTACCGAATGAGTTCCGATCCACATGCAAAAATGGATCAAATTCAAGCCTGCAAAGAATCTATTACTTGGTTAGGAGATGATTGGAAAGATTTGATAGCCAATTATGCTCAAAGTGTGGAGGAAATGAAAAAAATTAATGTCCCTTTTGTGAGGGAAAAATTGATCTTAAGACTTCAAAGATTAATCGATGAAATGACTCCATTAGAAAGGATTACAGTAAGCTTCCTCTATCAGTTTTTTCAACAATATAGCATCACAATTCCTGTATTATGGGTAAAGGGCTTGATCAGTGGAGATGAATTAGAAAATGCCTACTATGCTCTTGCTTCTGACTTTTCTTTTGAGGAAATCATAAAGATGAAAAATGAAGAAAATGACTTTGTACAAAAAAGATTATACTATCTAAAACATTACCTCGAAGAAAAAAAACTTTGTGGAGAGTCTGACTTGTCTTCAGATTTCAGAATGTTGTAAATCTAAAAATTTAAATTCCTTCTCATGAAAAAGGCTGAAAATACAATCATCTACTCCCCTTCTGATCTTTCTAACTACATCAACTGTAAACACCTGACAAGTTTAGAAAAAGAAGCGATTCAAGGCAAGCGACAAAAACCCCAATATACAAATAAGGTGATGCTGGCGCTGCGTGAAAAAGGAAATGCTTTTGAAGCTGGAATACTCGCTAAATTTCACGAAGAGAGAAAGTCTATCTACAACCTTCAACCTGGAGATCCTTTGGCTTTTGAAAAAACGATAGAAGCCATGAAAAAGGGTTTTGACGTTATTTACCAAGCGAGATTGGGCAAAGAAAACGAGTGGCAGGGATGGGCTGATTTTTTAATTAAAGTTGCTAATCCATCTGAATTGGGAAATTTTTCTTATGAAGTAATGGATACAAAATTAGCGACCGAAACCAAAGCTGCCACAATCATTCAAATCAGCTTATACACAGAGGCTGTAGGTGAAATACAGGGAGTAGTGCCTGAATTTATGTGGGTCAAAACACCTGAGGAAGATATCTGCTATCGAACAGATGATTATATGGCCTATGTGAGGTTAGCAAAAAAGCGATTCAATGAAGCTATTCTTACAGAAGTAAATAGCACCTATCCAGACCCTGTGTCACATTGCGACATTTGTACCTGGTGGGAAGTGTGTAATAAGCAAAGAAGAGAGGATGATCACTTGAGTTTTGTGGCAGGAATGGGCAATTCACAAATTAAAGAGGTCAAGCAAAGGGAAATTAATACACTAGAAGATTTTGCTCAACTCCCAAGCCCCATCCCTTTCAAACCCAATAAAGGCGCAATTCATACCTATCAAAAACTTCGAGACCAAGCCAATATCCAATGGAGAAGTAGGAATGAAAATTATCGTCCTATTTATGAATTATTAGATCTTGAAGAAAATAAAGGTTTTTACAAACTCCCTGAACCTTCTGCACATGATATTTACCTCGATTTGGAAGGTGATCCAATGATCGAGCCTGGAGGATTGGAGTATATGATTGGATGGTATTATCAAGGAGAGTACCATGATCTTTGGGCAAAAGACGAAGTAGAAGAAAAACAGATCTTTGAACAGTTTATGACAATGACAATGGCTGTAAAAGCAGCTCATCCAGATATGCATATTTATCATTATGCCCCTTATGAAGTCACAGCCTTCAAAAGACTGATGGGAAAATACAGCACCTTCGAAGACGAAATGGATCAATTACTTCGCTCCAATACATTTGTAGACCTGTATGGCGTAGTAAGACAGGGGGTCAGAGCAAGTGTAGAAAGATATTCTATCAAAGACCTTGAAAAGTTTTTTGGTTACGAGCGTGAGATTGATTTGAGGGAAGTCAGTAGGCATAAAAGTATGTATGAATTCTTGCTTGGAACAAAAAAAACGGAAGAAGCAACCCCAGAAATGCTAGAGGCTATCCGACTTTACAATCAAGATGACTGTGTGAGTACGCATAGACTGCATGCATGGCTTGAAAAACTCAGGAAAGAGTGGATAGATCAAGGAGCAATCATCCCCAGGCTAGATTTAAAAGGTATGGAAGCTGGAGAAAAAACGAATGCACACCAAGAAAGAATCAAACCTCTTTTTGATGCTTTGATGGCTGACGTACCCATAATTCAAGAAGATCGCAGCACTTTACAACAAGGTAAATTCTTATTGGCCAATATGCTCGATTGGTACAGAAGGGAAAAAAAGTCATTCTGGTGGGAGTTTTTCAAACTTATGGAACTCTCGGAAGAAGATTTGCTAGAAGAAAAAAATGCACTTAGCAGATTGACTTACACAGGACATCGTGAGCCCGTCAAAAGATCAGTCATTGATAGCTACAAATTTGAAGATCAAGAAACAGATATACGAGTTGGGAAGAGAGTGAAAAATATTGATGGTAAAAATCTTGGTGAGGTCGTTCACCTTGATCGTAAAACTCAAACGATACGCATCAAAAAAGGCCCTACAACTATGAATATTCATCCTACTTCAATTTTGTTGCTTGAAGATTTCAATGCTCAGGTCAAAGAAGAGTCGATTATTAATCTTGCTTCTTGGGTCATAGAAAACGGTCTTGACTCCGTTGAAGCTCCTTTTAAAGCTGCAAGAGAATTGCTATTAAGAAGTAAGCCTGATGCGCAACCACAAGTACAAAGTGAAGACTTATTGCAAAAAGCCACCCAATGGGCAAGTAATCTTAATCACAGCTATCTTCCTATACAGGGACCTCCTGGTTCAGGAAAAAGCTACACCGCTAGTAGAATGATCATAGAACTGATCAAACAAGGTAAGAAAATAGGGGTCACTGCTTTGAGCCATAAGGTCATCACCAACCTACTGGAAAAAATATGGGAATATGCGGAAGCTTGTCAGTTTCCTGTAAGTATCAGTCAAAAAATAGATGTAGAAGACAATCAGTTGCCATGGTTTACCAGCAACGTCAATGAAGTAATTGAATCGAAGATTAGCTCAAGCCAAATTATCGCAGGAACTTCATTTTTATGGCCAAAAACCATTTATACTGATGCTCTAGACTACCTCTTTGTAGACGAAGCAGGACAATTATCTCTGATTGATACGCTAGCAGTAGCTCAATCTACCAAAAATCTAATCTTACTTGGTGATCCGCAACAACTCCAGCAACCACAGCAGGGTGTTCACCCTGAAGGAACTGAAGTTTCAGCTCTTGCTCATATTCTTCAGAAGCGACAAACCATTCGACCAGAACAAGGAGTTTTCTTAGATAAAACTTGGCGCATGCACCCTGAAATCTGCTCATTTGATGCAGAACAGTTTTATGAAGGCAAGCTTCATGCTGTCAAACACCTGGAAAATCAAACTATCAGTGGAAATACTCCAATGTTGGGCTCAGGTCTTCGATACTTAGCCATAGCACATGAAGGAAACACCAATAGTTCTGAAGAAGAAATCGAAGTGATCAAAAATATGATTGAAATGCTTTGCAAAGGAGATGTTACCTACACCAATGCCGAAGGTAAGAGTAAAATCATAGCCCATTCAGACATTAAAATTATCTCTCCTTACAATGCTCAGGTTAGTAAACTCAAAGAGGCAATACCACATATTGAAATTGGAACTGTAGATAAATTTCAGGGCCAAGAAGCTCCTATTGTGATCTATTCTGTTGCGACATCCTCACCTCAGGATGCTTCAAGAGGAATGGATTTCCTATATAGCCCACATCGCTTCAATGTGGCAGTATCTCGAGCACAAGCTTTATTTGTTCTTGTTGCTTCTCCTTCTATCCTAGAGCCAGACTGCAAGAGCCCGATGCAAATCAAACTTGCGAACCCCTATTGCCGCTTCGTGGAGGTAGCTCAGGCTTTATATCTTCAGCAATAGTTGAGCTTTAGTTTGACATTAACTTTTGCAACCTTGCAGATTTTAAAAGGATCATCCAAACTACTTAAATTTGACACTGTCCTTAATCATTATTAATAAATGGAGATCATAGTTCAACCAAAAATAGAAATCGAAGAAGCGCTTCTTGTTGCTGCACAAGATAGAACTCAAGAAGAAAATCAAGTCATCATCCATTTTCAAGTTAGCATTCAGAATCCTCCGCTTGGAATACGCATTTGGAAATCCACTTACCTAATCCCTCATTCTGGGAGTGAAAAAGCAGCCTTATTACATGTAGATGGAATCAGCAAAGCACCTAGGTGGACTAGAATAATGGGCAATCATCACACCTTTACCTTGATTTTTGAAGGACTTCCCAAAGACTGTGGTTCATTTGACTTGGTGGAGGACGTCCCCTCCCCTTACCGATTGACCTATATGGGAATCACAAGAAATCAATCAGATGTATATAATCTAATCATGCAAGCGTAACGCATAGCTCATGCAAAGAGTATTGGCTTTAAGCTTGAATCAACGTCCACATTAAAGAAAAACTCCTTAATAAATGAAAAACTTACTTTACGAATACTTTAACAAAAGGGTAGAGATTCTAAAAATTTGAAATTGAAATTTCTTTTGAGTCCTTCTGGGAATACTTATTAGAATTATTTTTCATAGGTCAAAATGCTACGCTATCTCAATTGCTTTGTGATCTATAACAGAATTTAACAAAAGTCTCAGAAGCTATTCTCAGCACTTTGAATAAAGATCAAGCTGTCAAAAGAAGGATTGTATTAGAACTTTATTATCTGCTCGCAAAAGAAGCGCTCAATCGCATCAAATAAGGTTAGAGAATAGCAAAAATAACCTTTTAGTCATTTTGAAGCGCAAGAATAAATCATTTACTCAACTATTTTTTAACTCAGTAGATTGCATGTATTAATCTACAAGAATAGAGCATTGTAAATCCAAAAACTTTTTGATTGTAAAAGACTAACACATCTTTTACTAAAATTTACTGATTATTTCATTTAGGCCTTAAGTAGGACAACTACTGTCACAGAATTGCCTAGGTTACCAAAATACCAATTTTAGAAATAAAATTTGTACTATCTTTGGAATATTAATTTTATAGATGGCAAAAGGTCATCTAGGCAGGTGTATAACCAAGGTCCGATCAGGGTTTTTTATTCAAGATTTATCATTCTAGCATCTTACCTTCACGTATGACTGTTCATCTTATCGCTGATCAAAAAACTGCAATGCTCGCAACGAGTATCATTCAATTTTTAACGCCCTATTTCAATCATATTGTAACTTTTCTTCAAGACGATCAGCTCGTTCCTACGAGACCCTATTGGACTTGGGATCAGCTTTTCGATGTTGGCAAAAGAAGAAAAATCATGAACAATCAAGAAAATCATTACTATGTCTTCTTATTTGAAGGAGAAAATGAGCATAATTGGTTTGCTTCACTAGACTATACTGATAGACAAGTAGCCTTTGTTCAATGCTCCTATTGGGAAGATTTTGATATTTCAAAACCAAAATATGCAATTGCGTACCACTTGATTACCATCATCACAGCGATGAAATATTTCAAACATGAGAAAATTCCTAGCAAGATATACCACAATAGAAGTATCGGCTGCATGTTTGATTTTACAGGTGTCAAATCGGAAGTAATCTATAAGTTGAAATCGGCACATATATGTCAGGATTGCATACAAAAGATAGCGGATCAACCCTTCAATAAAACAGAAACGCTAGCCTATCTCACTTCCCTCAAACAAGCTCTCGAGGCAATCAAAGATGAAATATTTAGAATAAACTGGCATCAAATTTTCGGAGAAGTTGATTTCAAATTTATTGTGACCGAGGATATGAATATGATCATACAAGTTGACAATAAACTTGTCCCTGTCGATATCTCCAATGGCAGAGAAAAAGCACTCTTTATCATGCTACTCAAATACAAAAATGGCCTTAGCTATGCCGACTTTGAAAAAGAAAGGTACTTGAAAGAGTACTTGGGGATATATTTAAGAAACTTTGTTTCTCAATCGAGTATGAAAGACTTATACTTACAAGCAAAAAATGAAATTGAAAGAAAGACTTTCAGAAAAAACTTACACGCTCTAAAAAGTAAGATCAATAGAAAACTAAATGCTTCGATTAGCAATTATCCAGAAATTCAGAAGCAACTCCTGATAGACAATAATGGAAATACCAATATCATCCCTTTATGTGAAAAAAAGCTTGAAAGCTACCATGAAGATTTGATTATCAGACAGGAGGCCTGCTAAATGCAAGCTTGCAGATTCATCATGCATACTCGATATATGCTTACATTTCGATGTCATGTATAAAGAACATAAAAAAATCTTTGGATTTACAGAATTTATAGTTTTGAAAAATGAAAGAAAATTAATTTATTCATAGGCTTGATATGATTATTCATTAAAAATTTTAAACAAGAAATATTAATCTATAAATGTATGACAATTGTAGAAATTTATAAATCAGAAAACATAAGTATTCGTTCTGTTAACATTTGTCTTGATAATGGACTAAAAGACTTGTCTGCGATTTTAGATTACTTCCTAGTTAATAAAACTTTTCAAAACCTAAGAAATTGCGGGACAAAATCTAATAAAGAATTGATTTCATTATGTAAAAAATATATATACAAAAATCAAATCGATAAACCTTTGCATCAAGTAAAAAAACTTGATGTTCAAATTTTAAACTTTTCGAGAAATCAAAGAGAAATAGTTAACACTTATATAGAATTAAAGATAAATAATTTAACAAATAGAAGTAGAAATGCCATATCCCAATATTTAAATAAAAATTTTAAAATAAAAAATATTGGTCAAATAATTTTTAATAACAATGATTTCAATTATGCTAATATTAAAAATATTGGTAATAATTCAGCCTCAGAGTTAAAAATCATGTTTGACGAAATAAGAGATTATATTGAAAAAGTAGCAAAAATTGATGATGAAAATGAAATCTTAATTTTAAGAAATAGATTTTACATTGAAAGATTATTTTCAATTACTTCAATTCCTGATGAAATACTAAACTCCAAATCAATATTTACATTGATTCATTTTTTGATAAGAAAAGATGCTATTTTCGAAAAAAACGAAAAATTTATTTTTGAAAAAACAGTTAAGATATATAAAAACCAATTGACAAATACACGACATGAAATATCAAAAGAATTAAATATTTCAGTAGAAAGGGTAAGACAAATACAAAAAAATATTTTAAAAAAATTATTTGATAAATTACTTTTATTAAAAAATATTGATTCCGACTTATATGAAAAATACAGTTTAGATATAAATCAACATCTAATAATAATAGATGACGATTTTAGTAATTTGATTAATCAGAAGAATGCAACCAATTTCTCTGCGGAATTTAATGCATTAATAGTTTATTCTTGCGTATCAGATCAATTTGATCTTGTTGGTCACATCAATGATGTTCTTCAGTCTAAATTTAATAAATCAAGCAAACTTCATAACTGGAGTAATATTTATTTAATCAGTAAAAATATAAATGATCAGTTTGACTTTAATAATTATACAAATGACATATATTATAGAATAAATGATAAAATTAAGGAATCGTATCAATTAAATTTTAAAGGTTATTTGAATAATTTTATCAGAAATAAAAATAATGATTTTTTATCCTTTATAATACCTGTAGCTGAAAGAATAATAAATCATGAATTTGATCTTTTTATTGATATAAATGATAATATAGTATTTAAGAGAAATACTTTCAAACAAGTTTTTGAATATGCAATCGAAGCTCTTGAAAAACTTGGTGCGCCTTCAAATATTGAAGATATATATAGACTTATTGAAGTAGATTATCCAGAAATCACAAAAAATCAAGAGGCATTGAGGGGTAGTTTAGGACGTTCACCTGAAATAATATACTTTGGGAGAAGCAGTACTTTCGGTTTGAAAAAGTGGGAAATAGAAAAGGAAGGAATTAAAGGTGGAACAATAAAAGACATTATTTTTGAATATTTACAGGACAAAACTTACCCTATCCATATTCTTGAACTACTCTCTGAAGTTCACAAATACAGAAAAAAAACAAATGCTAAAAATATCATCACAAACCTCAAACTTGACCCTCAAAAACAATTCATGATTTTCAACCAAAGTTTTATTGGATTATCAGATAAAATATACAAATCAAATCTAACTTCTTTACCAAAGTTTTTAGGCAAAACTATTACGAATTATATAAATCAACAAGGATACACTAATCGGATAATTATAGAAGAATATTTTTCTGTACAACTTAAAATAAGTAAGATAAATATGAGATATATTGTTGATTATTTAATTGAACAACAATTTGTCTCACTTGATAACCAAAACAACTTAAGTATATGAAAATGAAGGAAATTAAGGAACAACAAGAGCAAAGACTAAATGAAATATCAAAAAAAATGGGTATTGATTATGATTCTTTAAAGTCTCTACTTGAATCTGTTAGAACAAAGAAGTTGCTGAAAAGAAATAATTATCATCAGCAAAAAATTAATGACGTTATTGAAAAAGCAACAAAATGAAATTTTCAAACATAGAAATAAATAATTTTAGGCAGTATTACAACTCTGTAAATGTGGACCTTGAAACCAATGATGAAAAGAACATTATAATTATTGGAGGTCGAAACGGTTATGGTAAAACAAACTTTCTGCTTTCAATCGTGTGGTGTCTATTTGGCGATAAGATTTCACAGATAGATGAGAATTTCAAAAAAGAGATTCAAAAGGAAAAAAACTATTCTTCCTTTATGCAACAATCTATTAATTGGACAGCCAAAAAAGAAAATAAAACCAAATTCTCAGTAAGCATTAAAATATCAGATATTGAATTACCAGAATTAAGAACACTAAATTCAAATACAGATTCAATACTTATAAAAAGAACTTTTGATGTTGCTTCAATGAATGAAGATCTTTCAATCATTGATGTTGCTTCAAACGTTGAAATATTTGATGATGAAAGTGACAAAATCAATTTTATTAACGATTACATCATTCCAATTGACGCAGCAAAATTTGTGTTTTTTGATGCTGAAAAAATTGCTGAAATCGCCAATTTATCAATTAAGGATGAAGGTAGTTTTATAAATGATGCACTTGGAAAGATTCTCGGTTTAGATACATACGAGACTTTAATTGAGGATATTGAGTTTTATATTAGCAATTTAAAAAAAGAAGGTGCTTCACAGAATCTTCAAGAACAAATAATCAACAATGAAAAGGCTATTGAACTATCTGAAAATGAAATTATCGGTGAAAACGGACTTGAAGAAAAAAATGGAGTTTTACTTAAAGAAATAGATGATTTAAAAAAGGAAATCAGAAAATATGACAACCTAATATCACAGCATAGCAAACAAGGTAATTCAACTTTTGATAGAAATGCTATCATAATAGAGATTGACAAGTTAAAGGCCAAAGAAGTAGAACTCAATGAACGATTTAATGAATTAAGTGAAATTATCCCTCTAGCTATTCTCACAGGAAAACTGGAAGAAGTAAAAGAGCATTTGGAAATTCAAGAAAAAAACGAACTTTCACAAAACTCATCAAAGGAAAACTCGGATAAAATTGAAAACTTTATTGAACTACTTTTCAATAAACCTCCTGAGCCAGAAAATTCAACAATGTCTTTAAAGGACAAAATGTTTTATTACGAAAAAGCACAAACTTTAGGTTCGCAACTATTTAAAGAAAATGGTGAATATTCAGAGCTTGAATTTGAACACGATCTAAATAATTCCGAAAAGAAGCTAATAGCAGATGCTATCAACTTAGTTAATACACAATCCAAAGATTTATTTGAAACTACAATTGAAGAATTTAACAAGATAAAAGTAAAACTATTAGATTTAAATAAAACCCTAAGTAAAGTTGATGCAGATCTTGAAGACGATTTAATTCTTGAGTATTCTTCTAAAAAAGAAAAAGCAGATTATAATATTACAGAAAAAAACAGGCAAATTGGTGAGAACAATCAACAAATCACAAAGCTGAGAAGTGATATATTAAGACTTAATCAACAATTAGTTACACTTGTAAAGAAAGCTGACATTAATGAACAGAATAAATTGAAAATCCAAAGGAGTAATCAATATATTGACGTTTTAAATCAGTTTCTTGATGAACAAAAGAATAAGCATAAAGATAGCTTACAAGAAACAATTCTTTCTGAACTTAAAATTCTTATGCATAAAATGAATGGTGATCAAAATCTAAACAAGTTCATTGAAGATGTAAAAGTAACCATATTGGCTTCAGGGCAAGGAATGAAAATCACACTTTTTGACCAAGATGATAATGAAATTAGAAAAGAAAGTCTTGCTTCTGGTGAAAAACAGATTTATATATCATGTCTTATTAAAGCAATTCTTAAAGAATCTTATAAAAATCTACCAATATTTATAGATACACCATTAGGAAGACTTGACGAAGAACACAGAGACAGCATTACTAAAAAATATTATCCATCACTTTCTGAACAGGTTGTTTTGTTCTCAACTAATAGTGAAATAACACCAAAAAGATTCAGAGAGATTTCCGGAAACATTTCAAAATCATATTTGCTTTCCAATGACGGAATCAATACAAATTTAAAAAACGGTTATTTCAATAGTTATGAGAATTAAAATAAGCAAAGAAAACGATGAGTTACTTTATAGAATTAAAACTCTGTATAACTTTAAAAATGATGGTGTTGTTCCAAGAATTGCCTTGTCTTTTAGTTTAATTTCTGGTAAATTATTTGACATAGAAAATGAAATAATTCCAAGTTCAGATGGTAAAGAATTTCGTGATGATAAAGCATTATTTGGGACAGTTATTGGAGATGGTTCAAATCTCGTGATTTTCAAAACTATTGTTGACCAACATTATAACAAGAATACTTTTGAGGATGAATTTGCAAAACTCTTCAAACTTCATTTAAATCACGGCTTAAGTATTTGGAATGAAAAAATTGAAAATTCTAACATTTCCAGTGGAGACCATATTGATATTCTTTTAAAATCCATAAAAAAAGGTCTTACGTTAAGATCAAATACTGTTAAATTAAATAGTGGAAATGTTGAAATAAATTCAATAAAAGAAATCACTTCTTTACTCTCGTTTGAATTAGGTAAAACTGAAAGTGGAGAAACAATTGAAATTAGAATAAATGATCTAAGAGAGTTTGATAACAGAAATATGGCTATCGCAGGTATGGCAGGTTCGGGCAAAACTCAATTGATGAAAGATATACTTTATCAAATTTCTAAGAATACAGACAATGCGTTGAAATTTATCTTTTTTGATTACAAAGGAGAAGGTAATCCAGCGCAATTGAAGCCATTTCTCGATGCAACAAAATGTGAATTTGTTGATATCGTAAATGACGGTGGTATAAAATTCAACCCTTTTCTATCAATTAACTTAGACAACAGACAACGTCCTTTTAGTATCAAGGCCTTTGTTGATACTATTGCTACTTTTGTACCAAGCGTTGGTGTTACTCAAAAAAATATTTTAACAAATATAATTACAGACCTATTTGATAATAATAATGGTTCTTATCCAACCATTATTGAATTGTTTAAAGCGGTCGAAGAATTTTACGAAGAAAATAATCGAAGACCAGATACGCTTTTTGCAGGTATTCAAGATTTGACAACAAATATTTTTGATTGTAACTTAAACAATCCAAATATTTTAGACAAGAGCTTATATTTAAATTTACCTCCTGCCCTTTCAGATACATTAAGGCAACTTGTTGTCTTCTTGTTATTAAGGTATTTTAACACTTATTTTAGTTCAACTAATGATTGTGAACCAGTCAATAATATTTTTCCACTTCGATATGTAATTGTAATTGATGAAGCTCATATCTATTTGAAAAACAAAAATGCAAGGAAAGCACTTGAAGAACTATTGAGGCTTTTAAGATCAAAAGGAGTAATTATAGTAATGTTATCACAAGGCGTTGAAGATTACAAGACTAAAGAATTTGATTTTGCTTCACAAGTCAAACTACCAATTTGTTTAAATATCCAAAATAAAGATTACAAGTCAATAAGCAATTTTGTAGGAACACCAAACAGCAAATACAAACTTGAATCTGAAATCAAAAAATTAGAATCAGGAAAAGGACTGATTAATATTGGGGACCCAAAAATTATTAAGCTAAGACAATGGTGGAAAACTAAAGAAGAAGAAAATATTATATAATTAAGCAATATAACTATGGTATCTGTTTATTTTACTAGTAATTATGCGAATAAATCGCTTATTGTTCATAGCCAGCCAACTGTAGCTGATTAAAATAAACGTATCCGTCCGATAAACCCCATATTTACTGATTACTGTTTAAATTGTAATTTTCCTTCATGAAAAAGATAACAGTGACAAATATTACAAGCTGTTCACCTAGTGGCTGAAATCAGGACTGAGAAAAGCTGTATTTGCATCTGATGCGGGTATTTCAATAGTGTCGTTTTATTATTGGTGCAGGAAGTTTGAAGGACAACAGGATGATTCTCTTTTTCCTTCAGGTTTTTCTTTGGTCAACCCTTAGATGATTTTTCAGAAACATCCTATTCTCAAAATTAGTTACCCTTTGGGAGGTAGTATTAATTTTTTTTGAACAAGTAGATATCAATTCAGTCAAAGAGTTTCTTTAACTCTTACACTTTCAAATTACCCAAAGATTAAAGAAGAATTGATGATTCATCATAATGGAATCAGCAATATCATCCCTCTTTGTAGAGATAAGATTTGCAATACCAATTCCTTAATTACTTTTTTACGAGATGCATCCTAATCTGCAAGGTTGCATAATCTCCTGAGCAACTTACTTTAAAAGTAAATTTGTATTCACAAAAACCATAAAAAGGAAATGAATACTTATAGAATCAAAATGACTCCAAAAAAAGGCGGTGGTATTTCTTACGCTTTAATGCTGGATATTCCGGACAATACTGACCCCTGTTCTGGACATATTGACCCCTCTAAAAATGGGTTTGGTTCTATAATCTGTTAGACTGACAATTTTACATTTTTTTT
>NZ_BMFD01000003.1:0-23622 GCF_014637795.1 Belliella aquatica
AGGTGTAAAGTCAGAAATGACATAGCTGAGCTGTACTAATTGCCCGAAAACTTACCAATGGTCTACACACTCAATTTTCTGCACACTTGTTATGAATTAAGATACAAGAGGTAAGACACAAGATACAAGACTTGATGTTTGAAACTCGATACTTGATAAGAACTTAAAAACATTAATCTCGAGAGAGAGCCTGTTGAATTTATTGGAATATCCATATGAAGAAAACAGAAAGATTTAGGCGGCCTAGCGCAGGGGTCCCACCTCTTCCCATCCCGAACAGAGAAGTTAAGCCCTGCAGCGCCGATGGTACTGGGGTTACACCCGGGAGAGTAGGTCGCCGCCACATTATTCAGACCCTTTGGTTCATTCCAAAGGGTCTTTTTGCGTTTAATACCTTTGAAAATAATACATAAAAGACTTGAGACAAGAGATAGGAGACAAGAGATGTGAGATAAAAAATACAAGATACAAGACTTGGCTTCTCTGCGAATGATGCTTTAACGCTTAAAACCTTTTAAACTAATCACCCAATCACCCAATGAACGCTTAACCTTTTTTCCTTTCCTATGTTAAAACAGAAGACATGGATTTGATGGGAGGGTGCGGATTTAAAAGACACATAAAAACCTAATCGATCAGCATTATCCTTGTGATTATAAAAAACAAATTGTCAAAAGCAGTCAAAAGTGGTATTTGTTTCGGACCGAGACTAAGTCTTGAAACAGATCAAGCAAAAGTTCATTAATTAACTTTTTTTTTAGAATATAGATTAGGTTGATTTATTTTGATAGTTTGGAGTTGAATTCAATGCACCTGCCTTTATAATCCCAAAAGCCACACTAACCTTTTAACTGTTTTAATTCCTTCCCCAATTCACCAATAATTCAATTAAATGATTTGAAATTATTACTTAATTTTCTTAGGAAATTGCTTTTTATACCTGATAACTTTTCTTTAAATCAAATCATTTGAAGGTAACTCCCTCATAATCTATATATCATTTGTTTTTTCAATTCTCAATAGAAAATAACGATTTCTAATAGAAAACTTAAGGATGTATTTTTGTCTTTTAATAATTGACAACATAATAAAAACATATAAGTATATGAAAAAAGTAATTCTAGTATTTGTACTGTTGGCAAGCTCTGTCTTGACTGCAGTGGCACAAGAAAAAACACCTGTTGATGGTTGGTCTGGGGCAACAAAGAAAAGTCCTAGTGCAGCAAAGGTTACTGGTAATGTGGATTGGTGGCCTAATCAGTTAAATCTAGGTATTTTAAGACAGAATTCAGAACTATCAACTCCTCAAGGAAATGATTTCAGCTACATAAAAGAATTCAATAGCTTGGACTATGAAGCTTTGAAAACGGATCTTCGTGCATTGATGACCGATTCTCAGGATTGGTGGCCAGCGGATTTTGGTCACTATGGTGGATTATTTATTCGAATGGCTTGGCATAGTGCAGGTACCTATCGATCTGGTGATGGCAGAGGTGGCTCACGTTCAGGGCAACAAAGATTTGCGCCACTCAATAGTTGGCCAGATAACGGTAATTTAGATAAAGCAAGAAGATTACTTTGGCCAATCAAGCAGAAGTATGGCAATAAAATTTCTTGGGCTGATCTGATGGTTCTAACTGGAAATGTCGCATTGGAATCAATGGGTTTTGAAACATTTGGTTTTGCTGGAGGTAGAGAAGATGTCTATGAACCAGAACTAGATGTTTATTGGGGAAAGGAGACTAAGTGGTTAGATGATGAGCGTTATAGCGAAGGGCGTAAATTGGAAAATCCTCTTGCAGCAGTGCAAATGGGTTTAATTTATGTTAACCCTGAAGGACCGAATGGTAATCCTGACCCGATCTTGGCTGCCCATGACATTAGAGAGACTTTTGGTAGAATGGGGATGAATGATGAAGAAACTGTAGCGCTTATCGCTGGTGGACACACTTTGGGTAAAACTCACGGAGCTGGCCCAGCTGAAAATGTAGGTGTGGAACCAGAAGGAGCTCCTATCGAAGATCAAGGATTTGGATGGAAGAGTTCCTACAAATCTGGAAAGGGTGCTGATGCTATCACTTCAGGATTGGAAGTGACTTGGACATCAACTCCTGCACAATGGAGTCACGATTATTTGACTTTTTTATTCAAATATGAATGGGAATTGACAAAAAGTCCAGCTGGAGCACATCAGTGGGTTGCTACTGATGCTGGAAATATTATTCCTGATGCATTTGATGCTGATAAAAAACAGCCTCCCTACATGCTTACGACGGACCTTTCTTTGAGATATGATCCTGAATATGAAAAAATCTCTAGAAGATTTTTAGAAGATCAAGATGCTTTCAATGAAGCATTCGCAAGAGCTTGGTTTAAATTGACACATAGAGATATGGGGCCAAACACAACCTATTTAGGTCCTGAAGCACCAAAAGAGGATTTGATTTGGCAAGATCCAATTCCTGCAGTAAACCATCCTTTGGTTAACGCTGGTGATATAGCTAATCTAAAAAAACAAATTTTGGATAGCGGACTATCAATTTCTGAATTAGTAAATACCGCTTGGGCTTCAGCTTCTACTTACAGAGGTTCTGACAGAAGAGGTGGTGCCAATGGTGCAAGAATCAGATTTGAGCCAATGAAAAATTGGGAAGTCAACAATCCTGCACAGCTGAATAAAGTGTTGGGTACTTTGGAGAAAATCCAATCTGAATTCAATGCAAAAGCAGGGGCTAAAAAAATATCATTAGCTGATCTGATCGTCCTAGCTGGTACTGCTGGAGTAGAAAAGGCAGCTTCGAATGCAGGATATAAAATTGATGTTCCATTTACACCAGGTAGAATGGATGCGCTCGAAGAACAAACTGATGAAGAGTCTTTTGCTTTGTTGGAGCCAATGGCTGATGGATTCAGAAACTATTTGAAGACACAATACACGATTGCAACAGAAGAATTATTGGTGGACAAAGCACAACTATTGACTTTGACGGCTCCTGAAATGACTGTATTGGTAGGTGGTATGCGTTCTCTTCATGCAAACTATGATGGATCGAAACATGGTATTTTCACTGAAAAGAAAGACGTTTTAACCAATGATTTCTTCGTAAATCTTTTAGACATGAGCACAGAATGGAAAGCTGCTGATGAAACTAAAGAGATTTTTGAAGGAAGAGATCGAAAAACAGGAGAACTGAAATACACAGCAACTAGAGCGGATTTGATCTTTGGATCTAATTCAGAACTGAGAGCTTTAGCTGAAGTTTATGCTCAAGATGATTACAAAGAAAAATTTGTAAAAGACTTTGTGGCTGCTTGGGATAAGGTAATGAATCTTGATAGATTTGATTTAGTTTATAAGAAGTAATCAAAATTGAAAACATAAAAAAGCCAGCTCATTTGGGCTGGCTTTTTTTATTGAATTGCTTTTAATTTTGCTTTAAAAATCAACTCATAATCCAATTCTTCTTCTCTATCATAGCTTAGCCATAAATTACCTTCCTGATCTATAAACTCGATATTACCAACACGCTCAGGAAGTGTAATAGGTTTTATCTGCCCTTCTGAATTCAGAATTGCAAAATGCCATTTGTTTTTCTCGAAAATTTTTGAAAAGATATCCATTGGATTATCTACATTCTCACTTACTTCCTTGTATTCCGCGTCTGTAATTCCTTTTGAATATTGGATGATTATCATGTCTTCATAAACAAATAATTTATCAATACTCCCAAAGGTAAAGTCTTTGACATTTATCCCAACATTGTCATTATCCACGGCATCGGGCGCAATACCTTCTTTTTCGATGAATTTGTCAAATTGGATATTAATTTGTTTCTCAGGTTGATCAAGTTTATTGAGATCATAAATCCAAAGCTTCGGTTCATTCTTGAAAGCAACATATAATTTTCCATCATGAATATCAATGGCTGGTGTAACGGTCAATACATTGTGGATTTTCTCGGAATTTTTATATTTAGAATTTTCTGGAAGCGGCATCACTTCTACAAAATTCCCATCTTTCAAACTGATTTTTTCTAATTGTTTAGCCTCAGGATTTACATAAAATGTACCTTTTCCATCTCTACCTAAGAAGTGTACTAAAGCGCGGTCTTCATCCAGAAAATGCAGAATATTTGCATTAGAGATCGTAAGGGAAAGGGTAACTGGAAAACCTGGTTTTGCCGTTCTGGTTAAATCTCCATTAAAATCAAAAGCAAAGACGCCATTTTTGCCTGTTATTGCCCACTCATTTTTTTTCACAAATTGTGGTCTTGAAAGAGGAGAACCCCCAATGGCATCGGGTTGGTCACCTGATTTGTTGAATGTACCAACTACTTCACCATCAGTTGAAAATAATAAGACATCCATATTTTGGTTGTTGTAAGCTAGGATATGCTTTCCATCTTTACTGATATCAGACCAGCTCACGGAACCCAAATAATCAATCATCACAGAATCAATAATATCGAACTCAAATGACGTGGCATCAATATTTACTTGTTCTTGATCTTTTTCTTTACTACATCCACTTTGAAAAATTACTCCTCCAATAAGAATTCCAGCTGCTAAAATATTTTTAAAACTATATTTATTCATAACAGGGTATAAATTGATTGTGAGAAAATAAAATTAGTTAAAAAAGTATAATAAGCAAGTGAATTCTTGATAGGGAATAGGGAACTAGTCTTCAAAGGAATTGATTTTATTACATATGATTGTACGCTTCTTTGCTAATAGCACTAATTCTAAGAATTAATGAATATTTCTAAACAATAATAAATAGTTACTTGTCCGCCGTGGCAGATCTAATATTAAAGAATCTGGGAGTCAAGCCAAATAAGTTTTTTATTTCTTTGCTGACAAAGTTCAATATTCCTCAATTCAATGATTAACAATTTCCAACCTATTGTCGATTAATTGCTGATTTGTATTTAGAATCACTTTCTTTTCAAACATTTGACTAAAAATTAATTAATTTTGTAACATGACTAAGCAAAAAGAAGAGTTAGAACACCGCTTAAAATTAAGAAACATAAAATTATCTGATTATGATGATGTTAGAGAAATCATGGTCAGCATTTATAAAGAACCGGGAGGCGCGTGGACAAGGCAAGAGTTGAAAAACCAACTTAAAGTATTTCCTGAAGGGCAGATTTGTATAGAAGATAATGGTAAAGTTGTAGCAGCAGCACTCAGTCTGATTGTGGATTACACTAAATTTGGCGATAACCATACCTATGATCAAATCACAGGATTCGGGAAATTTGACACACATGATCAGGATGGTGATACACTTTACGGAACTGATGTCTTTGTAGATAAAGAGTATAGAGGGATGCGTCTGGGGAGAAGGCTTTATGATGCTAGAAAAGAGCTTTGTGAAAACCTAAATCTCAGATCGATCATTGCAGGAGGTAGAATACCGGGCTACATCAAATATTACGATCAAATGACACCAAGGAAATACATTGACTTGGTAAAAAGCAAGGAGATTTTTGATCCCGTATTATCTTTTCAGTTAGCAAATGAATTTCACGTTAGAAAGGTAATTACCAAATATCTTCCTGAAGACACTGATTCTAGAGCTTATGCGACACTTTTGGAATGGATCAATATCTACTATGAAAAGGATGAAAAGCTTATTGGGAATAAAAAATCTATTGTAAGACTTGGCTTAGTACAATGGAAAATGCGTCGCTTCAATGACGTAGATGATTTAATGCAGCAAGTAGAGTTTTTTGTGGATACCATTTCTGGTTATAAATCAGATTTCTGTTTATTTCCTGAATTCTTCAATGCACCTCTTCTGGCAGCTTTCAATGACATGGATGCTTCGGAGGCAATAAGAAATCTTGCTGATTATACAGATGAAATTGTTACAAGAATGAGAGATCTGGCTCTTTCTTACAACGTGAATATCATAGCAGGTAGTATGCCTGAATATGATGGCAAAAAGCTCCGAAACGTCAGTTACCTTTGTAGAAGAGATGGTACTGTAGACAAACAATATAAGCTTCATATCACGCCGGACGAACAATCTTATTGGGGCTTGCAAGGTGGGAATGGAATCAAAGTATTTGATACAGACGCAGGGAAAATCGGGATCCTGATTTGTTATGACGTAGAATTCCCGGAATTGGGTAGAATCCTTGCAGAGCAGGAAATGGATATTTTGTTTGTTCCTTACTGGACGGATACTAAAAATGCCTTCTTGCGTGTCAATACTTGTGCAAAAGCACGTGCTGTGGAAAATGAATGTTATGTTGCCATCACGGGATCTGTAGGTAATCTTCCACGTGTGGAGAATATGGATATTCAGTATTCACAAGCTGCGATTTATTCACCCTCTGATTTTTCATTCCCGCATGATGCGACGGTAGCCCAAGCATCTGAAAATGCAGAAACAACCATCGTAGCCGATGTAGATTTGGATCTTCTTACCAAACAAAGAAAAGCAGGTAGTGTAAGAAACCTTGATCAAAGAAGGCTGGATTTATATTCTATTCATTGGAAGAAAAAGAAATAAGATTATGCAAAACTACCTCTCAGGAATGACTGAGGAAATTAAAAATAAAGCAAAAGAAATCCGATTGATCATCACTGATGTAGATGGTGTACTTACAGATGGAGGGATTATATATGATGACAATCAGTTGGAGTATAAGCGTTTTAACGTCAAGGATGGCTTGATCGTAAGTCATTTAAGAAGAAATGGAATCCTGGTTGGTGCCATCACTGGGAGAAAGTCAAAAGTGGTGGAAGATCGATGTGAAGAGCTGAATTTTGATTTCCATTATCATGGAATCAAAGACAAGGGAAAGAAGCTGAAAGAGATTTTGGAAACCTTGGAAATAGAATTGTCCGAGGTTGCGTATCTGGGTGATGACTTAATTGATTTACCTATTTTGACGCAAGTGGGGTTGTCAGTTTGTCCTGCGGATGCATTGCCTTATATTCAAGACAAAGTTGACTTGGTGTCATCTCTGAATGGCGGACAAGGTGTTTTTAGAGAAGTTGGAGATATTGTGTTGATAGCAAAAGGATTATTAGATGGGATTATTGAAAAACTAGTAAATCACAATCATGAATAGAAATACTCAGGTAATGAAAATCACTGAAAATGTGATTTTGGGAGCAGATAAGCCCGTGCTTTTTGCAGGTCCTTGTGCAGTGGAAAGCTTTGACATCTGCATAGAAATAGGCTCAAAAGTGAAAGAACTGGCTGATAAATTTGGTTTTTCTTATGTATTCAAAGCTTCTTTTGACAAAGCAAATAGAACTTCCTCAGGATCATTTAGAAGTATCGGAATGGATAAATCCTTGGAAGTTTTACAAAGAGTAGGAAAGCAGTTGAATGTTCCTTTGGTGACTGATATACATGAAAGTTACCAAGCAGCTGAGGTTGCAGAAGTTGTGGATGTGCTTCAGATCCCTGCATTTCTTTGTCGTCAAACAGATTTGTTATTGGCTGCAGGGAATACAGGCAAGGCAGTAAAAATCAAAAGAGGCCAATTTATGGCGCCTGAAGATATGCAGTATGCAGTGACTAAAGTCAGATCGACTGGTAACGAAAATGTTTGTTTGACAGAAAGAGGATTTTCTTTGGGATATCACAATCTTGTGGTAGATATGCGTGGACTGCCCATTATGCGCCAATTTGCTCCAGTAGTATTTGATATTACACATAGTGTTCAGCAGCCGGGAGGACAAGGTGGGACTAGTGGTGGGCAACGTGAATTTGCTCCTTTTTTGGCAAGGGCTGCAGCAGCCACGGGAATTGATGGGTTTTTTATTGAAACGCATCCCGAACCTGAGAAGGCATTGAGTGATGGGCCTAATTTGATCCCTCTTCATAAAATGGAAGGCTTTCTTGAGATGCTAAAAGAGTCTTGGGAGCTTGGAAGGAAATACCAAGATTTTGAGGTTAAATAATTATAACTGAATTAAAAAAGGGGATTCAACTTGTTGAACTCCCTTTTTTTTTGGACTTTTAAAGATATGAAGAAGCTGTATATTTCATCCTTAGTGCTATTTGTAGTTGTTTTTTTACCCCATCAATCTTTTTCTCAAAATCCTCAAGACCTGATAGCTGGATTTATCAGAAGCCTAATAGAAATGGATAGCCCAGAAAATAGTGGTAAGGTAAATGATCAAGAGTTATTCAGTTCTGTAGTTATCAAGAGATTCTACAGTGATCGCTTTTTTAGTCCTACTTGGTCTAATGGTGTCGTGCTTCCAGAAATAGCTTATGAAATGCGCTATGAAATTCAGCAAATCAAATTTGATGGTCTGAATCCAACAGATTATCATTTGAATGCGATCAATTCACTTTTTGAAAAATATGAAAGGTCGAAAGATTCAAATAATGATTTTCAATTAGCTGATTTTGCTGCATTGGATATTCTCTTGACGGATGCTTATATCATAATTTCCTCTCATTTATATTTGGGAAAAGTCAATCCTGATAACCTTAAATCTGAATGGAATATTCAAAGATCAGCGCCTGAACTGATGATTGATAGGAGGCTTGTAGAGGCAATTGCAAATCAAAATATTAGAAAAAGTTTCGAGGAGCTTTATCCTTCATTTACCATTTATAAAAGGATGAGGGACGGATTGCGATTTATGTATGAGCATCATGACAGGTTTGATAAAAAATATATAGGGAAGTGGAAAAAGCTCAAAATCGATAAATCCCTCAAATTAGGAGATTCGCACAATCAAATGGATGAAATAAGATCGCGACTTCAGTTTTGGAATTTTGTAGCCCAATATTTTCCTGCAGAGGAGAAAGTTTACGATAGTTTGTTGGAACAGGGCATCAAACTATTGCAAAAGAGACATGGCTTAGAAATGGATGGTGTAATTGGTCAGGGGACGATTCATGCACTCAATCAATCACCTGAAGATCTCATCGCTACTGCAAAAGTAAATATGGAGAGATTAAGATGGCTTCCAGCAAATATTAAAGATCAAGAATTAATCTTGGTGAATACTGCGAATTATCAATTGGATTTCATCTTAAAAAGAGATACAATTTTAAGTTCAAAAGTTATTGTGGGCAAAAGTTATCATTCTACCCCTCAGTTCAGTGCAGAGATGTCATACTTGGTTTTTAGCCCAACTTGGACAGTCCCCAATTCTATCACGAGAAATGAAATTATCCCTTCAATCAGGAGAAATCCAAATTACCTTGCAAGCAAGAACATGAATGTCATCACCAACTCAGGAGCAGTAGTAGATCCTTCTACTATTGATTGGCAGAAAGTGAATGCAAGAAATTTCCCTTACATGATCAGGCAAGAACCCGGAGAGCAAAATTCCTTGGGATTGGTGAAGTTTATGTTCCCAAATAAATATAGTGTGTATATTCATGACACACCTAGCAGGAGCTTGTTTGCTAGGGAAGACAGGGCTTTAAGCCATGGTTGTATTAGAATTCAGAAACCTACAGAACTTGCGAAATTACTCTTAGCTCATGATAAGCAGTGGACCGACGAAAAGATAAGAGAATCGATGGGGCTCAAAAGAGAGCGTGTAGTGAATTTGGATAGAAAAATTCCCGTGGTCATTTTCTATTTGACGTATTGGACAGATACCACCGGCCAAGAATTCTTTAGGCAGGATATTTATAATAGAGATAATGAAATCCTTAAAGTACTTACCGAAGGACCGAGAGAAAAATCAAGAGTTTAGAATGTTTGACCTTGTAAGGTAATTTGGGTCATTTCCGTAGATAAAAAGTACAGCTTGCTCTTTGATCAAATCAATTACCAATGCTGTTTCTTCTTGTGGTAGTGCAGGGCATCCTAGGCTTCTACCAAGACGGCCAGTTTGATGAATGAATTCCTCTTCTGCGTACGCGGCTCCATGAATCACAATTGCTCTTTCCCTCGCTTTATCATTAAATCCCGCTTCTAATCCATCAAGTCGTAGGGAATATCCATGCTTTCCTTGGTATGTTTCTCCTGTAAGGTAAAAACCAAGACTACTCATGTAAGAGGAGTTTGTGTTTGAGAATCTTTCCGCGTTTAAATCCCCTGAATTTCTTCCGTGGGAGACAAAGCCGTGATGAATTATTTTACCCGAGTTCATTTCAATGATCCAAAGCCTCTTTTGTGTAGAAGGAAGTGAAAAGTCTATTACAGTTAATGGTTTACTCTCTGAAAGATCTTTTTGATTGATCAGTTTTTGATATCCTGATAGTGCGTAATTCAAAATAGCTAAAGAAGGCAAGTCATATTCTCCATTTGAAGGATTTTCGTTGATGTATTTAGCATCTATTGAAATATTTGCACTGAGATGTTTATTTTTTATTTTACCATCAGCAGAAATTAAGTTCGTAAAAACAGCTGATAAAATAAATATGATAGAAAGGACGATTTTTTTCATATGTCAAGGTAATGCAATTCAATTTAATAAAGTTCCATCAAATTCATAGTCAGCATATTGAGAGTAGGATGATCTGTAATGATACTTGTATGTAATTATGTTGCAAATAATTTTGAGGATGATGATTATTTAGGAAGCAGAAAGGGTATCAATTGATATTTATCATTTCATCAATTGCTTTAAAACACAACATTCTGTTTGGCTACTGGTAGATTAGCGGATATACTTGTTGGAAAAATTAGAGGGTCAAGTTTATCATTTGTTCTACACTGTTAATTAAATTTTTTTCAACCTATCATACTTGATAATGGCATGAAAAACCAGTATGGAACTGTTTATTACCAAATGAATGTTTGATGTCGTGTTTGTGAAACACCAAATTATATTTACAAATACAACGCTAACATTGTAAAACGATTTTATTCAGCTGTATGTCAATGTTTTAAAAATTTTGTTTAAAGTATTGTAGTAAATATTAAACAAAAATTAAAAATCTCATGTTTATCCAATAATGAAAATAGCAGTATACAGAAAAGAGCACTTCAATTGTGCACACAGATTACATAACCCATCGTGGTCAGAAGAAAAAAACGAGGCAGTTTTTGGAAAGTGTAATAATAAAAACTATCATGGACATAATTATGACCTGACAGTTAAATTGTTAGGACCTGTAGATCCAGAAACAGGTTACGTTTATGACATGAAGGTCTTGAGCGACCTAATTAAGAAAAATGTATTAAATAAATTCGATCATAAAAATTTAAATTTAGATACAGATGAATTTAAAAACCTTAACCCAACTGCGGAGAACATTGCTGTGGTTATTTGGAATATTTTAAGAAAAGAAATTGATAATAAATACGAATTAACTATTCGACTATATGAAACAGAAAGAAACTTTGTTGAATACGATGGGAATTAATATTAGCAGGGATATTGACGAAATCGGTGATGAACACGTAGGAACATCATTTGAAACACCACTTAGGGAAGATGCTTTTGAAATGGATGATGAACTCAAGATTGAGTTAATCGAAAAGCATTTTAAAGAGATTATGCATGTTCTAGGCTTGGACCTAACTGATGACAGTTTGAAAGGCACTCCTAGAAGAGTTGCTAAAATGTATATTCAAGAAATTTTTAGTGGTCTTGACCCGAAAAATAAGCCCGACGCTAAATTATTCGAAAATAAATACAAGTACAATGAAATGTTGGTGGAAAAGGACATTACCTTTTTCTCAAACTGTGAGCACCATTTCGTGCCTATATATGGAAAAGCGCATGTAGCTTACATTTCAAATGGGACAGTAATAGGTCTTTCCAAAATTAACAGAATAGTACAATATTTTGCTAAAAGACCACAGGTACAAGAGAGACTGACGATGCAAATTGGAAACGAACTAAGAGAGATTTTAGGTACTGATGACATTGCTGTTGTGATCGATGCACACCATATGTGTGTTTCATCAAGAGGGATTAAGGATGTAAATAGTTCTACAGTCACTTCTTTTTACAGCGGAAAATTCGAAAGAGAAGAAAATTCAAGAAATGAATTCATGAAATATATTTCTCTATAATATATAGAAAATTGAACCAACAAATCTGGCCAAAACGATAGTTTTGGTCATTTTTTATGTATTGCTTCAATAAACAATTTCATCTAGAATTGATTAATTAAGTAAAGAAAAGAAAATGAAAGATAAAAATATAGTGGTGATTGGTGGGAACTCAGGGATAGGAGCTGATGTAGTTTCGAAGTTGGAAAAGCAAGGAGCGAATATCTTTTCTTATTCTAGATCTGCGGAAGGTGATTTCCAGTTGGACGTTACGACCGAATTCAAAGAAATCCAAGGATTGCCTGATGTTATCGATGGAGTAGTTTACTGCCCAGGCTCAATCAATTTAAAGCCTTTTCATAGATTTTCAGTTGAAGATTTTAAAGATGATTTTGAAATAAATTTGCTTGGGGCAGTGAAGGTGTTGCAAGCTTGTCTCAAAGGTATGAAAAAATCCGATTCAGCATCTGTTGTATTGTATAGCACAGTTGCGGTCGGAGTTGGTTTAGGTTTCCATTCTTCTATCGCTAGCGCAAAAGGGGCTGTAGAGGGACTTACCAGATCATTGGCGGCCGAGTGGGCTCCAAACAAAATAAGAGTAAATTGCGTGGCGCCATCTTTGACAGATACTCCACTAGCAAATCAACTTTTAGGAAATGACGATAAAAAAGAAGCGTCAAATAAAAGACATCCTCTAGGAAGATACGGTCAACCACAAGATATTGCTGCAGCCACTGTATATTTGCTTTCCGAAGATGCATCATGGATGACTGGTCAGGTTTTACACCTTGATGGGGGAATGTCTTCCGTTAAAGGAATTTAAATCCGTTTTGTTTAAACAAAACAAGCTTTTAATATGTAATAATTTAGGGTATGTTCCCTGAGTAACAAGTACAATGATTATGAAAACTCCACCGGAATCATTTTTGATTTTCAAGGAAGAATTGAAGAAGGCTAGACTTGAGAAAGAGAGGCTTCAAAAGGAATACGAGGCGAAGCTATCTGAGATGAACATCGAGTTAGATAGATTAAAAGAGCAAATATCTGCGCAACAAGAGTTGATGAAAACAACTTTGGAATACGCAATTCGTTTAGAGGAGAACTTAGACACTTTTAAGGTCGAAGTAGCTAACACCCCGACGATGAAAAAAAAGTCTTTTCACTAATCATCCAACCTAACCTTCATATACAATGAACGCAACTGTCAACATCATTGAAACCAATAATTTTAAATTAATTTTTGAGGAAAGAGATGCTAGAGTTTTTGCCAGTCAGGAAAAAGGAATAGTTATCTGTGAACTCCTTTCAGATTACGTGCCGATAGATAACTTTAAGAGTATCTTTTTGAGAATCTCTGAAATCGTCAAGCAAGGTGGTTTTACAAAGTTTATTTTTGATAAAAGGGCTTTGAGAGCTTTCCACCAACCAAGTATGGAATGGTATTTCTTACATTGGAAAAATGAAATGCTTGAGTATGGTTTACAAAAACATAGAAAAATATTACCAGCTGAAAAATGGTTTGAAAAAATGGTTATGATAGCCAAGGAACAAATCATGAGAAACAACCCTGACAATATTATAGAATTACTCGATATTAGCTACTGTGACTCCATCGAAGAGGCAATTATAGTATGATGAAATCTTTCAATAAACAATCCCTTCTAGAAGCTGATTCAGCCTTTAGAAGGGATTTTGTCAATGCACTTGCAGGCTACAAAAGCTTGAACCTTATCGGGTCGAAAAGTCATGCAGGACAAACCAACTTAGCACCTTTTTCTCAAGTATTTCACATCGGAGCAAGTCCTCCATTGGTTGGAATTTTGTTTCGCCCACATACTGTAGAAAGACATACCCTAGAAAATATCCTAGAAACCGAGTGTTTCACACTCAATCATGTGCATGAATCTTTTTATCAACAAGCACATCAGACAGCAGCGAGCTATAAAGAGTCTGAGTTTGCAGCAACCGGGTTAAAAGTAGCTTATAAAAATGATTTTTTCTCTCCGTTTGTAGAGGGGAGTAGAGTTCAATTGGCTTGTAAGCTTGTCGAAAAACAAACCTTACAGGTAAATGGAACGGTATTTATCATCGCTTCCATCGAAGAAGTTCATGTAGATGCTGAAGGTCTTAGAGCTGATGGATCATTGGATTTGGATGCCTTGGGAACTGTGACGGTATCGGGTTTGGATGAATATTATGTAGGAAAGAGATTGGCTAAATTGAGCTATCCTAAGCCGGGAAAGGATTTGGAGGTTTTGATTTAAAGATTGTATTAGGCGTTTTCTTTTTCTGACAGAAGCTACATTTTTGATCCCTATAATCCCCCATTTCATCACTTTTAAGCTTATTTTAATCACGTATTTTTTGATTATAAATTTTTATTAGTTTGATTTAAGTCTACTAATTTTATTTCTACGGTGTAAACATTGACTAACCAGTGACGTTATTTGGATATGTCTTTACTGGAATTGACTGCTTCAGGACTTTATTGTCCCCAAGCTGATGTATTTATTGATCCATGGAAGCCTGTCGATAAGGCAGTGATTACCCATGCCCATGCTGACCACTCCCGATGGGGGATGAAGCATTACCTGGCACACTATCATTCGGAACAAGTAATGCGGCTGAGGTTGGGACAGGATATCAATTTAGAGACGCTGGAATATGGAGAACCAATTCACATCAATGGAGTCCAGATTTCGCTCCATCCCGCAGGACACATCCCCGGCTCAGCGCAAGTGAGGCTAGAATACAATGGCAAAATCGTCGTAGTCTCAGGAGATTACAAGGTCGAAGATGATGGGCTTGCAGCGGCATTTGAACCAGTCAAATGTCATGAATTTGTATCTGAATGTACCTTTGGCATGCCTGTTTACACTTGGGAGCCACAAGCGGTGATCATAGAAAAAATCAATGCTTGGTGGAAAGCAAATGCCGAACAGGGCAGAAATTCAGTGCTTTTTGCCTATTCCTTGGGCAAAGCACAACGGGTTATCAATAATTTAGACCTGTCCATTGGTGAAGTTTTCGCCCATGGAGCCATATGGAATGTCAATCAAGCCTTAATCGCAAATGGGGTGAAAGTGAGAGATATTCCCAAAGTCACACAAGAGATTCCAAAAAGTAGATTCAAAGGATCCTTGATTATGGCACCGCCTTCTGCCATGGGAACACCGTGGATGAAAAAGTTTTCTCCATACCGCACAGGTGTTTGTTCAGGTTGGATGACCATTCGTGGGGCAAGAAGGAGAAGAGCAGTGGATACTGGATTTGTCTTGTCCGATCATGCAGATTGGCCAGGGTTAATTCAAGCGATTCAAGCAACAGAAGCAGAGAAAGTTTACCTCACACATGGAATCACGGCTGTTTTTGAAAGATATTTGGAAGAGGAATTGGGTGTGGAGGCCGTGGCTTTGGAGACGCTTTTTGAAGGAGATAATGCAAGTTTCAACGAAGATTGATTTGAGTAGCCAAACATTCTTCCGAAAATTTTAGCATTTAATTTCACCAATTGTCAAGTGCTGATTACCTTTGCGCATGGCAGAACAGATTTTGATCCTTGATTTTGGTTCTCAGTACACACAACTCATCGCCCGAAGAGTAAGAGAACTCAATGTATATTGTGAAATTCATCCTTACAATAATATCCCTGAAATCACCTCAGACATCAAAGGGGTGATTCTTTCTGGAAGTCCTTGCTCAGTTAGAGACGAAGGTTCACCAGATTTAGATTTAGATGTTTTTAGAGGTAAACTCCCTCTTTTGGGTGTTTGCTATGGTTCCCAACTCCTTGCTCAAAAATATGGAGGTGAAGTACTTCCTTCTGAAATCAGAGAGTACGGTAGAGCCAATTTAAATCATATTGACACCCACTATGATTTGCTCAAAGAAATGAGTCATGGATCGACTGTATGGATGTCACATGGGGATACCATCAAGGAATTGCCTGATGGATTCGATGTAATAGCAAGTACTTCTTCTGTTCGTGTGGCAGCCTTTAAGATTCAAAATGAAGAAACTTATGGGATTCAATTTCACCCAGAAGTGACACATTCCTTAGAAGGAAAAAATCTCCTTAGAAATTTTGTAGTTCAGATTTGTGGATGCTCCCAAGATTGGACCTCTGATGTGTTTATCGATGCAACAGTAGAAGAGCTTAGAAATAAGTTAGGAGATGATAAGGTAGTCATGGGACTATCTGGAGGAGTAGATTCTTCTGTAGCGGCAACGTTGATTCACAGAGCTATTGGAGCCAATCTCTATTGTGTGTTTGTTGATAATGGACTTTTGAGAAAAAACGAATTCGAGGAAGTACTTCATTCTTACAAAGACATGGGGCTAAACGTGATCGGCGTAGATGCAAAGCAGCGTTTTTATGATGCTTTAGCAGGTGTGTCTGATCCTGAATTAAAAAGAAAAGCAATTGGAAATGCTTTTATCGAAGTTTTTGACTTGGAAGCAAACAAGATTGATGGAGTCAAATGGTTGGGTCAAGGGACAATTTATCCTGATGTGATCGAATCTATTTCTGTCAAAGGTCCTTCTGCAACCATCAAATCCCACCACAATGTAGGCGGTCTTCCTGATTTCATGAAATTGTCTGTTGTTGAGCCATTGAATACCCTCTTCAAAGATGAAGTGAGAGAAGTGGGAAGAGCTTTGGAAATTCCTGAAACGATCGTTGGAAGACATCCATTCCCGGGACCAGGACTTGCTATCAGAATTTTAGGAGACATAACAGCTGAAAAAGTAAAAACGCTCCAAGAAGTAGATTATATCTTTATCCAAGGCCTCAAAGACCACGGACTCTATGATCAAGTTTGGCAAGCTGGAGCGATCCTTTTACCAATCCAATCTGTCGGCGTTATGGGTGACGAGAGAACCTATGAAAAAGTGGTTGCCCTGAGAGCGGTAGGTTCTGTAGATGGCATGACAGCAGACTGGATTCACCTGCCTTATGAATTTCTTGGTAAAATGTCTAACGAAATCATCAATAGAGTCAAAGGAGTGAATAGAGTAGTTTACGATATTTCATCCAAACCACCTGCAACTATTGAGTGGGAATAGAATATATTTTTTCCTAAATGAATTGTAAACATTTAAGCCAAAGCATCTGCTTTGGCTTTTTTCTTTTCTATGACCGTAAAATGGATTAAATTCGTAGCCAATATTACAGGAACGATATTTGGGCTGCTGTGGACTGTTGACCGTGGACTATGGACAATTATCGCTGGTAGCCACTGCGAATAATGTAAATACTATATTTGGACTGCTGTGGACTGTTGACCGTGGACACCTGTGCGCCTTGGCGTAGTTGACAATTTTCGTGAATAATATGCACACTGATATCATGGCGGATAACCATAAAATTAAATTATAAACACATGAAAAGTACCTTTCTTTTGTTTCTATTTGTCTCTTTATTTTTTGTAGAATCTTACGCCCAAGATCAACTTGCTAGCTACAATAGAGCAAAAACCCTAATAGGTTATGGCAATTACAAAGAAGCCATGGACTTGTTGCGCCCCTATTTGGATGAAACGCAATTTGGTGAATTATCAAACTACGCAACTTATCACTTTGCACATGCGGCTTTTCTGAATAGTCAATATGCCTTGTCAAAAGCTACCTTGATGCCCCTTTTAGAAAAAAAGGCATGGAAGAGAATAGATGATGCAAATTACCTGATGGCCTTGATCCACTTTGAAGAAGGGAACAATTCAGAAGCTTTGAATACTATCTTACAAATCACTGATCCTGCGATCATAACCGAAGCCGATAATGCCTCTTTTAAATATCTTAAAGAAGCTTCTTTAAGTTATATGGTTGGTAATATCAAAAAGTACGAAAGTAATCGAGGTTTTTTATTTGCACTGAAAACACAATTGGAAAGTCAAACAGTCATGTCATCAAATGACAGGTCGGTTTACAATCAGATCAAAGATGTCAAACTAGATCCTCTAGATAATACGCATGAACGTACGCTAAGAGTTAAGAATAACGGTGTTTTGGATGTGGCAATCGTCTTGCCTTTCAATTATACAGGAGGAAAGGGAGTGAGTAATATTGGTGCGGGGAATTTTATTTTTGACTTATACCAAGGGATTGATTTTGCAATAAAAGGAGCAGTTAAAGAAGGCGTCCAATTGAATGTAAAGACATTTGATACAGAAAGAAATCCTTCTAAAATTAACAGCATTTTTGCAGATCCGTTTTTTGATCAAGTAGACCTAATTATCGGGCCGCTTTACCCTGAAGAAACCGACGTTGTAGCAAAATTTGCTCAAAAAAATCAAATTCCATTTATCAATCCTCTTTCTAATGTGGATGATAAACTGGATGCCTACGAATTCGCGTATTTATTCCGTCCTTCGATTTCTTCGATTTCTGAAGGTGTATTTGAATATTCCAGAAAATTTATCCAAGGGAAAAGAATTGCTATAGGCTATTCTAATTCGACTAGGGACGAGCAACTTGCAAAGAAAATGGTTTCAGATGCCACAAAATATGGCTTTCAGATTGTCGCTAATCAAGAAATTACAGATAGAAATATCAGAACCTTTTTTACTGACCTGAATCTAAGAAGTGGAAATGCTACCGCAAAAGCAGATATCATCATTATCCTAAGTGATGATCCAAATGTAGCCTCACCAACCTTTGGACTCTTGGAATCTATATCTGGAAACACGCCTGTAATGGTGATGGACACTTGGCTGTTTTTCAATTTTGCGAATTTTGAAATGCTCCAAAACCAAAATTTCCACTTTATTTCAAACAATACCATACGCTTTGCAAGTTCTCAAGTAGAAGAGTTCAGAGAAGCTTTTTTTGAAGAAAATCAGATCTATCCATCCCTCAACGCACATTTGGGATATGAATTGATGAATTGGGTAACAACCACAATCAACAGCTCAAAAGGATTTGATTTCAGAAAAAATTTGAATGAAATCGGAAGAAGCGAAGGAAGAATTTCCTACGGCTTGGATTTTAGAAATAGCCGAAACAATAAATTTGTACCCATTCTGAAATTGGAAAATGGGATTTTAGAAGAGAAATAAAATAATTTCAATGCAGATTAATAAAAGTAAAGCCTTATTTGAAAAGGCTCAAAATTATATTCCAGGAGGTGTGAATTCACCGGTTAGGGCATTCAGAGCAGTAGGAGGGAATCCTATTTTTATCGAAAGAGCAGATGGCGCCCATATCTTTGACGCGGATGGCAATAGCTACCTAGAGCTGATCAACAGCTGGGGACCAATGATCCTTGGTCACAATCACCCCATGATCAAAGAAGCTGTCATCAAAGCGATGGAAAATGGGACGTCTTTCGGAGCGCCAACAGCGAGGGAAGTGGAAATTGCTGAATTGATCACCAAGATGGTCCCGTCTGTTGAGAAGGTCAGAATGGTCAACTCCGGAACGGAAGCAACCATGTCTGCCATCAGAGTGGCAAGAGGATTCACCGGTAAGGATAAGTTCATCAAAATGGAAGGACACTACCATGGACATGGAGACTCCTTCTTGATTGCTGCAGGTTCAGGTGCCATGACCATGGGCAATCCCGATTCACCAGGGGTAACGAAAGGAACAGCTAAAGATACATTAATTGCTCCATACAATGATTTGGAAGCAATTGAGGAATTGGTGAAAGTGAATAAAAATGAAATTGCTGCCTTGATTTTAGAGCCTGTTCCGGGCAACATGGGATTGGTAACACCGAAACCGGGTTACTTAGAAGGTTTGAGAAAAATCTGTGACAGAGAAGGAATCATATTGATTTTTGATGAAGTGATGACAGGCTTCCGCTTGGCAAAAGGTGGGGCTCAAGAACTCTTTGGTGTAACGCCAGACATGACTACCCTAGGTAAAATTATCGGTGGAGGAATGCCTGTAGGTGCTTATGGAGGAAAAAAAGAAATCATGGAGTTTGTATCACCTGCAGGACCGGTTTACCAAGCAGGAACGCTCTCAGGGAATCCAATAGCCATGGCAGCGGGTCTTACGATGCTCAATCACCTCAATTCACATCCCGAAGTGTATACCACGCTAAATGCTGTTGGGGATAAGATTGTCTCTGGTTTTAGAAAATCCTTAGATAAGTTAGGATTGAATTATACCATCAATCACTTAGGAAGTATGTACAGTTTATTCTTCACTGACGAAGAGATCTTTGATTTTGCCTCAGCAAAACAGGCAGATACAGCGCTGTTTGGAAAATACTTCCAAGCCATGCTCCATAGAGGAGTGTATTTAGCACCATCACAATTCGAAAGTTTATTCCTCTCCACAGCGCTGACTGACGATTACATCTCCCAGATCGTAGAAGCCAATGAAGTCTCTTTAAAGGAGATATTGAGTTTTTGATAAAGACGAGACATAAGAAGTGAGATACAAGATTTAAGATTCAGTTATCCTTAATTATACTGGTTTAACCAATTTAACCTAGTTACCCATTTGCCTAATTAAAGTTTAACGATTATAACGCTTAACCTCTAACCTAATTAACCTATTCAACTATTAACTTAATTAACCAACTAACCTTTAACTACAAGATCATGCAACTCAGAATATACGGAATCAAAAATTGTAACACGATGAAAAAGACCTTCGATTTTTTGGAATCAGAGGGCATTGAATACGAGTTCGTAGACTACAAAAAGCAAGCTCCAAGTGCAGCTTTATTGGTGAAGTTCGCAGATAAAGTGGGTTTTGAGGCCTTGATTAATAAACGCGGAACAACTTATAGAAAATTGGAAGATGCAGACAAGGAAAAGTTGGGATCTGAAAACTCAGCTTTGGCGGTATTAGCAGAAAAGAGCTCCATGATCAAAAGACCAATTGTCGAGTTTCCGAATGGTGAATTGGTATTGGGCTTCGAGCCAGAGGAGATAAAGGGAAAGATGTAAAATATTAGGGGAGGCGATAAGCCTCTCTTTTTATTTTAACTTTAATTAAATTCTTTTTCAGGGGGATCCTATGATTGGATAGCATCAACTACTTAAAATTCGAATAATAATAAAAATTGCAATTTCCTTATTTTCAACAAGTAAACAATGTAATTCTAACCGTTTAGAATATTCTAAAAGTATTAATTAAATATAAATAAAAAAAAATAAACGGATAGGAATTGATCTCTGTCTGTTTATTAAAATCTTCAATTATGTTGATCTTGTTTGTGCGGCTAGGTGTAGATTTAATCTACACCTTCAATATTTTTTAAGATGAATTATGAAAAGTATTTGTCTTTTTTTAGTCAGTGACCATCAGTTCAATCTGTTCAATCGGCGTTCTATTGGCATGTAGATGACACAGATATTGCTGGTTATCACTGATCTTGTTTGTGCGGCTAGGTGTGGATTGCATATACACCTTCAATATTTTTTAGGATGAATAATGAAAGGTTTATCTTGTTTAATCAGTGACCATCAGTTCAATCTGTTCAATCAGCGTTCTATTGGCATGTAGATGACACAGATATTGCGGGTTATCACTGATCTTGTTTGTGCGTCTTTATGTAGACTGCATCTATACCTTCAATATTTTTTAGGGTGAATAATGAAAAGTTTATCTTGTTTAATGCATACAGCGGTCAAAGTGACCCCCTATCAGCGCTGCAAAGTGACCCCCCGGAGTTAAGTAATTTTTTGGTCAGGAGTAGTGGACTTACATCGCGTTAAAGTTATTGTTTTTCGGGATTAATATTACGTTTTCTTCTCAGGGATTCTCCCTTTAGTTCTATCCGGTGAGCATCGTGCACAATTCTGTCCAAAATAGCATCTGCAAGAGTTTGATCTCCGATTATTTCATACCATGCACTGACCGGTAACTGCGAAGTGATGATGGTGGACTTTTTACCATGTCGGTCCTCTATAATCTCCATCAGCAACATTCTGCTCTGAACATCCAGGGGTTGTATCCCAAAGTCATCGAGTATCAACACATCAAGTTTTTCGAGTTTGAGCATCTCTTTGATAGAAGATCCATCAGCCTTAGCCATTTTCAGTTGGGTAAGCAACTTGGTTGTATTCGCATAAAGGACTTTGTGTCCCTTGCTACAAGCCTGATTGCCCAAGGCACAGGCAAGATAACTCTTACCTGTGCCTGTACTTCCTGTCATCAGAATGTTTTCTCCTTTGTGGATGTATGCTCCGTCTGCGAGTCTCAATAGTTGATTTTTGTCCAGTTCACGCCCGGGACGAAAATCCAGTTCCTCGATAGTGGCTTTGTATCGGAAACGTGCACCACGAAGGCTTCGATCCATCCTGCGGTTTTGACGGTCATCCCATTCGTTTTCCACGAGCAGACTAATCAGTTCATCCGGTGTAAGGGATGACAGAGAGCCGGATTCTGTGGCATGACTGAAGCTTCGTGACATGCCGTAAAGCTTCATTTTTCTCATTTTTTCAATTGTTTCTTGTATCATTGGAATTGGTGTTTGTTAACTGAAGTATCTGTTGCCACGGATGTTGTGATGTTTGGGCATCTGGGAAGACTCATCCAGCTGTTCATCGGAAAAACTGATTGCGTCTAAATTTTTGGAAAGTATCTGTTCAATCATAGGATAGGTGTAAACACCATACTCTGACGCTCTTTTGCAGGCTCCGGTGATCCGCTGTGAACCCACTTTGCGGGCAAGATGAAGGATCCCGGAGCAGGATCTATAACCTTGCTCCGGGTGGGGAATAGATTCCATCAGGCTGGATAGGAATTTCCCTACCTCCTTGCTGATCTTATTGCCTTCACTTACAAAGAATTCATAACTCCAATCGGATACATACTTCTGGTTTCCGGCCAGATGATCCCTTAGTGTCGTGTACTTATGCTTCCTTTTATCGCGTTTGTGTTTGGCTATAGGATGATACTTGTAAAAGATCTCTACCCGGTCATCATTGAAAAGGACTTTGACTTTCTTTCCCATATACTGGTGGGGGACACTGTAGTAGTGTTTATCCTCTCCAAGACAGATGTGGGTGTTTTTCATTACAGTGCACACTTTGACACTCATCAGCTGATATGGAAGTTCGGGAAGTGCCAGCAGACTGTTCCGCTCAAGTGTCTCAAACTGTTCCCTGCGACTTTCCTCACCTCTTAGCGCATAGTCATTGTAGTTAGCTAACAAAGTAAAGAGTGCCTCATTGAGGCTTTCAAGAGATAAGAAAACTTTACCTTGTAGCTCCATATAAATCCTCTGATATACCAATCTAACAGCTCCTTCTACTAGAGACTTTTCTCTTGGCTGACGCGGTCTTGCCGGAATGATAGTGGTGTTGTAATGCTCAGCAAAGGTTTCAAAGGTCTCGTTCAGGATAGGAGAGTATTTGCTACCTTTGGTAACTGCAGACCGGAGGTTGTCAGGCACGATCACCCTTGGAACCCCGCCGAAGAACTCCAGCATCCTTGTGCAGCTTCCGATGAAGTCGGGTTTCTGCTGGGTGTATGTGGCTTCCACATAAGTGTATTGAGTACAGCCCAACGTAGCCACAAAGACCTCTACAGGAAAATGCTCCCCTGTATCGGGATCAGTGACATAGAGCTTTTTGCCCGCATAGTCGATGAATACTTTATCTCCGGCTAGGTGCTCAAAATGCATCGTTAGTCCCTGCTTACCCACGTATTGCCGAATATGTTTGCGGAACTGGCTGGCCTGAAAACCGTCAGGATGCTTCTGTCGGTA